>NZ_BAAGXL010000003.1:0-1101641 GCF_054779855.1 Haliea atlantica
TAGCAAACACGGGGGCTTCGGAGGTTTTTGCAGTATTTGGAGGCAAAATCCCTAGGACCCCCGTGAGGCATTTTCTTGTTGTCACGGGTGTCCCCTTGCAGCCAAAAGAGGACTGTTGGCCGAATACGATATCCGCCGCTTCGGATCGCCCCCTGTTCTAATTTTCTCGAGCATAGCGCTTCACCGCCGCGCTGTCAGGCACGGCCGTGGCGAAATGTGATGTCTGTCAGGCTGTATGCCGGGTGGATACGCGCCCGGCTGCTTGTCCCCGGCTTAATCCAGTCCTGGTTGACCCAGGGATCCATCCAACGCAAAGCGCCCCAGCAGCGCCGCATGGTCCGAGAGATCGCGCCAATGCCCCTTGCCCAGGCGCTCGCAGGCAAGCGGAGTCAGGCCGCGGAAGTAGATCCGGTCCACCGGGAAAAGCGGTGCCCAGACCGGGAAGGTGCGGGCGTGGCGGCCCTGCAGGGTGACGAAGAGCTCGCGCATCTCCAGGCTGCTCTGCAGGTGATGCTCGGCGCGGCGGCGCCAGTCGTTGAAGTCCCCGGCCAGGATCATCGGCTCGTGGTGGGGCACGTGGTCCTCGATGCGCTGGGCCAGGGTCTGCAGTTGCTCGCGCCGCTCCTGCTCCAGCAGCCCCAGGTGGACACAGAGGGTGTGCAGCCGGGTGTTCAGGTGCGGCAGCTGGATCACCCCGTGGAGAATGCTGCGGCTGGAGCGCGGGAAAATCGAGACGTCGATGTTCTCCCAGTCGAGGAAGGGGTAGTTGCTGAGAATGGCGTTGCCGTGGTCGCCCTTCCGGTAGATGGCGTTGCGGGCGTAGGCGTAGTGCGGCCAGACCTGATCCGCCAGGTACTCGAAGTGGGGCTGGTCGGGGTAGGAGAAGCGCCGGCGCTTGGCGGCGCTCTTCACCGCGGTGCCGTGGACCTCCTGCAGGAACACGATGTCGGCGCCGGTTTCCTGGATGCGCTCGCGAATCGCGTCCAGCACAAAGCGCCGGTTGCCGGTGCAGTAGCCCTTGTGGATGTTGTAGGTCAGCACCCGCAGCTCGCGCTGGGGCGCCGGTGCGGCCTGCATTGCCCGGGCGTTTGCCGTCGCGGTCATGCGCCCCTCCGTCCGGCCAGGCGCGCCTTGCGGCTCCACAGCAGCACGTATTGCAGGCCGCTGCCCAGGGCCATGCCGGCGACCACTGCCATCAGCAGCTGCAGCAGCGCCACCGGCAGCCCGCCCAGCAGGGCGCCGGCCAGCAGCAGCACCAGGAAGCCGATCTGCAGCGCCATGTTGGCCTTGCTGAGCAAGGTCGGGGTGATCTGCAGGGGGCCGATCAACAGGCGGTAGGCGAGGGCGCCGCCGACGATGACCAGGTCGCGCAGGATCACCAGGCCGGTGAGCCACCAGGGCAGCAGCCCCACCACCGCGGCGCTGACGAAGACCGCGAGGATCAGCAGTTTGTCGGCGATGGGGTCGAGGAGGGCGCCCAGGCGCGATTCCGCCTGCAGACGCCGGGCCAGGAAACCGTCGAGTGCGTCGCTGATACCGGCCACCGCCGCCAGCAGCAGGGCCTGGTCGTAGCGCTCCTCGAGGATTACCCAGGCGACCGGCAGGGCCAGCAGCAGGCGCAGGCCGGTGAGCAGATTGGGCAGGTTGCGCAACAGGTTCATGCTGCCAGTATAAAGGCAAAAAGGGGGCCGAAGCCCCCCTTGTCGTGTGATTCGCATGGGCAGATCAGGCACCGCCCCCGCCGGATTGCCAGGGCAGGTGTTTGCCCGGGGCAGGTAGCTCTCTTATGCTGGCAGCGGTGGCGCTCCCGCGCCCGTCATCGCGAGAACAATAAGAGAGAGGAAGCACCATGGCAGCAGCATTGAGGGCGTTTGAGGCGTCCGACAGTATTTCGGAGATTGTGCAAAGTCTGGAAGAGCAGGGCGCCGTGATCGTTCACGGCCTGCTGGATAAGCCCCTGCGGACCCGCCTGGGCGCCGACCTCCAGCCACTGCTGGACGCCGCCGACCCGGCGATGGAGCATCTGAACCCGGTGATTGGCGCGTTTTTCGGCGACCGGGTGCGGCATATCAGCGGCATGGCCGGCAAATCGCAGCTGTTTGCCGAGGAGGTGATGTGCCACCCGCTGTTCCTGTCACTCTGCGATCACTTTCTGCTGCCGAACTGCGCGGATTATCTGCTGAATCTCGCCCATGTCATGGACCGCGGGCCCGGCGCGCCGCAGCAGATGCTGCACCGGGACGAGGACATCTGGATCCATGTGCCCCGGCCGCACCCGGAGTTACAGCTGGCGTCGGTGGTGGCACTGGTGGACTTCACCCGCGAGAACGGCGCCACCGCGCTGGTACCCGGGAGTCATCGCTGGCCTCGGGAACGCGAGGCAAGGCCCGAGGAGCTGGTCTACGCCGAGATGCCCGCGGGCTCCGCGGTGATTTACCTGGGATCGACCATTCACGCCGGCGGCACCAACAGCACCGCGGACCAGTGGCGCACCGGGTTTCATCTAAGCTACTCCCTGGGCTGGCTGCGCACGGAGGAAAACAACCTGCTGGCGGTGCCGCCGTGGCAGGCGCGGGAACTCTCGCCGCGGGCCCAGCGGCTGCTGGGTTACGGCGTCCACGACGCGATTGCCGACCAGGGCGGCTATCTGGGCATGCTGGAGCTGCGCAATCCGCAGGAATTGCTGCGCGAGGGGGTGCTTTGGGCGCGGAACTGAGGCGTCGCTGGCCCCCGCCAGGGTTTCAGGACCCGTTTCACACTTTCGCAGCGGCTGTTTTACATCCGCTGAAATCGCTGCCTATAGTTTTGCGGGCTTTCAGGGGGAGGTTGCGGCGTGAAGCTCGTTTTGCAGATGACATTGGCCTTGGTGCTTGCATTCAGTCTGCTTACTTTGAGTGGCTGGGCCTTGACGGCATTTCTGGTGCATCAGGGTGCCAAGGCCATTACAGAAACGCTCGAGATTTCCCAGCAGGAAGCCGAGCACGCCCGACAGATTGCCGAGCGCCGCAGGCTGCAGATCGAAGCTCAGAAACTTGCTCAGGCACGGGCGCAGCGACAAGAGCAGGCACGAAAAGCCGCGGCTGAATCGGCAAAGCGTGCCGCGTGGTCAGCCTACTATCAAGATCCACCCGAATGTCTGAACCCGCGCTCGGAGCGGCATGCGGTTGAGTGTGTTAACCAGAAAATGCGAGCACGCGACCAGTTCAACCAGCAGTATCGTCCCTGATTGCCTGATTGCCTGATTGCCTGATTGCCTATCGACACAGAGCAGGCCAGTAAGAGATCTGTGGGTAAATCCATAAGTGCGCATAATGTATATTATGTTAAATTGTGCATCGGTGTCGTCAAACGCGACTTACATGCTTCATGGCTACCACCGCCAGAGGCTTCGCCCAGTCTGGCATCGGATCTACAGGGGGCCTGCTGAACTGTCCCTCTTGAAGGGAAAACAGACAAACTGGAAATGGGCCTTCCCCGGTATCTTGCGCAGAGTTATCAAACACGGTCACAGCCGCACAGCGTGGGATCAGGCCCATGAGATTGTGTATTGCCGTGACCCAGCGCTGCCGAATCTTGTCCTCTGGGATTCGGTGACCACCCCTGCTAACTCGTGCAGCTACTCGTGCGACATGCAAATCCGAGGATTCCAGTCCAACAAAAAAGACTCTTACCTGGCCTCCTTGGTCGATCGCCTGGTGCAGGGTCTCACAGATGGTGCTGCCGCCAAGGGTGGTTTCGAAGATATAGTCTCGCCCCTCTTCGATCGCGCGTAATAATAGCCTGTACCCTGTTTGCCAGGCCTCGGCGTCGGCCTTGGTCTTTGACAGCTGAGGGTTTTCAGCGCGTAGCTGCTGGGAGATTTCGTCCGGATTGAAGTAGTCAGCCCCCTGTTGACGGAGGTAGGCGCCTGCCACGGAGCTCTTACCTGCACCGTTTACGCCAGCGATGACCGTGATCACGCGTTTTCTGTCCGCCCGGGCTTGTAGGATTGCCTCAGATCCTCACTGTCGGCCGAAAACAGGGCATCAGAGGCACGGCGTGAGGCCTGTGAGGTGATGCGCTGGTACAAGGCGTCGTACTCGTCGCTGGCCCGGGAAATTGCCTGCTCTTTCACCTGCATCAGCAGTTCATTGTATTCCTGCTTCAGCTTGAGTAGCTCTTCGTAATGAGAAATGGTGAGCACGACTGCAGCATCCCGTTTGCGCAGTTTGAGGCGCACGACACCGGTATCGCGATTCATTTCGTCGATAGCGTCCTCAATCTGACGACCAAACTCACTACCGCCCTTGGTTCGAAGCAGTGCTGCAGGCTCAAGCCAATCCAGTTCTTTAACCACCTCTCGCTGCCTGCGGAATGCTTTCTGCTCTTCGGGGCTGTTGCCCGCTACTTTCACTGCTTCTGAGCTCATAACCCCTCCTGGCGCAATGCCTGACGATCCATTATAGCCCACTCTGCCGGAATCGGCTTTAGTGGCACAACTGCCACTATTGGTGGTGGGGTTTTGCGACCCCACCAAATCACTTCACCCAGTTTGCCAAGCGTATGTCTGGCGCCTTTTCAAATTGCTTCAAGTTATTCGTAACAACGATCAGCCCTTGCGAGCGTGCCCCGCAATCATTTCATCGTAGAGACCCATCGGTCGCCCGATCTTCCGGAGTCAGGCACTTTGATGTGCTCCTGTGTCAGGCCGTGATCCGATGAAGCGATGACACCGCGCCGTTCCAGATCATTTCGTAATGACGGGTCTGTACGAGGGCTGGCAACCAAAACGTAAAATTCGCTCAGAAATCGCCTAACTCACTGTTTTTAAAATCGAAATCGAGATTATAGCGCGGCTGTATCACCTGCCGCGACAGGTTCAGGGTATAGTCTCCGAAGCGGTTGATGTGGCTGGTTCGGTACGGCGACAACGTCTTCAATACTTCTTCGGTGATCGGCAGTCCCTCGTCCGCCATTTCCCGCAACACCCGTGTCAGGGACGCGACGTTATGCAAGATTAGTAGATTCGCCACCAGGTGGTTGTACTTCACCACCTTCTGCTGCTCATGTTGCAGGTTGGCGGTGATCACCCCTTCTCCGCCGAAGAAGCACCATTTGGTAAAACCATTGAACTGTTCATTCTTATTGGTCGCTGAGTGAATAGTCCGGCGCATGTGTGCGTCATTGATATATTCCAATAGGAACATGGTCCGAACGACCTTCCCCAGCTCCTTGAAGGCAAAGTACAGTTTGTTTTTCCGGCTATAAGTACCCAGGCGCCGTAGAATGGTGGAAGCGGATATCCTGCCAAGCTTGATCGATACCGCCACCCGAAGCATGTCCGGGACATGACGCTCGATGAGTTTCCAGTCGATTTGGCCACTGAATAGGGGGTCGATGTGATCATACCGAAATCGTCGGTCTGGCCGAAAAAAGCGTAAGTCCTTGATGTTCCGTATCCGCGGCATCAGTTTGATACCCAGCAAATACGCCAGGGCAAACACCGGGTAGCTTTGTGCCTGGGTGTCCCCGTGCACCGTGTCCGGCTGGATATCGCTTTCATTTTTCAGTAGACCATCCAGGATGTAGACGGCTTCGTGGACCCCACAGGGGATGAAATGGCTGAACAGTGCGATATAGGTATCGGAGACATGGTAGTAGCCAATACCGCCGTAGCTGCCATATCGCAGGTGGTACTCGCTCAGCAGGTTTTGTTCATACAGGTTCCATTTGGTCCCGTCAGCGGCCGCATGTCGGCCGGTGCCCCAGTACGCCGGCAGTTCGTATTTTTTGTAGGCGTTAATGACTTTGACGATGGCGCGGCCCAAGCGGTCTGCGGTGACGTGGCTCAGGTTGAGCCACGCGACCTGTCGGCGGCTCAATTGCTTGATAGAGTCGGCGGTCTGGGATGGCCCGAGATTACAGCCATAGCAGAACACCGTGGCAATAAACCGCATCTGGGCGTCGTCCAGCCGCTGCTGGTGTCCGGATAGTGGCCCGAAGCCTTTATGCAGGTCCAGCCATCGCTCAGTATCCACCAGCACGTCGAGGATACTGGTTTTGCCCAGGCGCTGGGTGATCTGGTCATCCAGCGCCTGCCAGTCTGACGGCAGTGCCATGGCTTTGGCGCGTTTGATCCTCAAACGCCCCTCGACAAGTGCTACTTCGCTATTGTCCGGAAAGGTGCTATCCACCGACCGACTGGTTTGTGTCAGTTGTTCCTTCAGGTGGCGGCAGAGCAGCTGGGATTCCACCGGCAACTCTACTTCCTGGCCATACTGCGGAAGCTCGGCTTCGAACGTGTCCTGATCGACCAGTTGCTCACGGTAGTCGTCATAGCGTTCGCTGTGCCGGACAGCGAGATCACCGGACCGCAGTTCCTGCTTCACAAGCGTGAACACCGCGAGCTCAAAGTATTTCCGGTCCACAACGGATAATTGACTGTCGACAAACACCAGGCGGCGCCATTTTTCTGGCGGCCATTTGGCATCGACGAGCTGTTGCGCGAGATCGGGTGCTTCGGTCGCCAGGCTGATGGTAGCCTCCTTTCTCCGTCGCTGGTGTTGGAGGAAATCCAGTAGCTCCACCGACACGGTGTCATTGGATGTACTGTGCAGTTCCAGGATGGACAGGCAGTTGTACAGTAAGCTGCGCTTTGCCCGAAACGGCTGCAACATGAAGGGCAAGTAGTTGTTGCCGGCGTAGGCCAGGTGTTCCTCGCAGGCCACCAGCAAGTGTTGATGCTCGTCGCTAAGCGCGGCCCGAATCGCGTCGACCGAGCCGGGCTCCGTCTCCAGGACTTGCAAGACCGCTTTCAATTCGCCGACCAGGCGATCGGCGCGGTCCTGATGGGCAAGCTGGTACTCCCGTAGATGTAGCTGCGCGGTGTTTTCCACCTGCTGCATCATACGAACCAGCAGTTCCGCAGTATCATCCAGCGCTTGTGCATATTGGGCGCGGATGAAGATCACCGCGAGTGCATATCGCTTTTGCCGCGGCAGACGGCGCATCTGGGCAAGGTTCAGCGCCCGTGCTTCATGCGTAAATTGTCGGCGCTTGGTGTCGGGTACACTCTGCGTGCCGGGCAGGGCCAGTGCCATGCCCTTGAGCCATTTCAGGTGCTGCAGATAACCCCGTACTTCTTTATTGGTGGGTTTTCGGGGCTCCCGCTTCAGTCGCTGCCAGCCGCTGAGGACGGCAGATGTGGAGGCCAATAGCTCATCAATTTGCGCTTGGCCTTCTGGGGTGAGTTCAGCTCCAATGCTTTGGAAACAGTGGTCGTTGAGTTGCTTGCGTGCGGTTCGAGCGGCCTTGACCAGTACCGAAAACGGCGGCAGCTCGAAGCGGTGACGCACGAGTTCTTCCAGGAGGATATTGATAATGTCGGCGAGAATATCCCTAGATTCTGCAGCTTTGACCGCGATAATGCTCAGCCACTGACGATCCGAATCCGCCAGCAGCCGAGTTCCTCGATAGTCGCGTATCCAGGCGGCATGTCGCCGGCGGGTACTGCTGCTGTCGAATGCCTTTACCTCGCGCTTGGAGGGCGATTGGGTCAGCGAGATCGCTTCGGCCACCAATTCACATAGGGATTCAGGGATTTGGTCGGTCGGGATCACATAGCCGAGTTTCTGGTAGACCTTCAAGTGGAGCAGCAGGTAATACCGCTGCCGGGGATGTTTGACCCGCTTGTCGGCCCATCGCCGCTCCGCGGTAGTGGGTGTGTACGCAGCGGCCAGTTCCTCCACTGGAATGTCGGAGCGGAAGCGTGGATAGGCAGTGTCCTGGATGGCAGGCACAGGACTGTCAGATTACCGCTTCAATCCCAGACCCGCCCCGACACTGGATCGGTGATGTGGGCCTCGACCCAGCAGTTTTGGTCCTCGGCGAGGTGGTGGATCTCCTCCAGCAGGTCGTACAGTCGCTCATCTTGCACTTCCTCGGTTGCGGCGAGCAGCTGGATACGATAGTCGCCATCGGCACCGCGCTCCATGCCCAAGGGTGTGAGACAGTGCGTCTCAATGATTTCACGCGCCCGGTGGTGCTTCCGACTGCGGGGGCGGTGCGGCGCCAGTTCAAGGTACACCTGGAGGGTCAAGACGGGCTCGGTGTCGGGGGCACCCAGCAGGGGTTGCCCCAGGCCAGATGCATCCGGGATTTGCTGGAGCGCGTGCTCGAAAGGCGAAGCCGATTCCACATAACGCAACGCCGACTGGACATCGCGCCACCCCACATAGGTCATCAGGGCTTTGAGGTCCCAGCCGCTGGCATGGGCCCAGGTAGCGAAGCCGCGCCGCAGAGAGTGGCTGGAAAAGGCCTCGACCTCCTCCAACCCCGCCGCCTGCATGACCTGGCGCAACAGCGGGATCAGGCTGTTGGGATTCAAGCCGTGGTCGCCGATATGCCCCCAGCGATCGACGCGTCGGAACAGCGGCCCGCGCGCCAGGCCGGTATGCGCTAACCAGTCCTGGCAGGCCGCCACCGGGCAGCATTGCTGCAGCGCCGGCACCTTGACCGTGCGGCCTTTGGCTTGCCGATCCCCCTTGCTGCGCCGCAGAAACAACGCCATGCCGGCGCCCGGTGTGATCGACAGATCCTCGATCTGCAGGCGACACAGTTCATCACTGCGAAAGGCCCGCCAGAAGCCGAGCAGGATCAGCGCGCGGTTACGGTACAGGGCCGCCAGCCGCTGCGGTCCCGCGGTAGAGGCTTCCGCAATCGCCCGGGTCAGCCATTGGTCAATGGCCCGCAGCTGGTCGAGCTGCAGGGGGCGAGCCTGGCGGACGGTCTGTGGGTGTTCCTCGCGGATGCCCTTCAGGACCGCCCGCACGACCGGCGCCTGGGTCGGGTCGGTAAAGCCCTGGTCCCGGTGCCAGCGGGCCAGGGCCGCCAGGCGCTGCCGCAACGTCGCCACCGACAGGGTCCCGGCGTGGTCCGCGAGGTAGCGGGCAACGCTATCCGGGGTGGCCGGCAGGAACCCGCCCCAGCTCACTTCAAAATGGGTGATCGCCGAGCGGTAGCTGCGCCGGGTGTTGTCGCGGGTGGCCGCGTGGACATAGCGGTCGATGGCGCTCATAGGCCGCCCCGGCAAGTTGACGACCGCACCACCGCCCCGCCTGGTTCCGGAGGAAGTACATACCGTGTACGGGTTGCCGGTCGGCCCATCGAATCGCCTCAGTCGCCGCCGATGGCGGCATCGTACCGTGTGAGGACCATTATAGGCACCTCGACGGCCCTCACAAGGGATAAATCGGGATTATTACATGTGTATATTAAACAATGTTTCGCCAATTTGACGACTCATTCAGATACGTATATACATAATACATACCACACTACGAAATCGACGGAGATTGCCCATGGCCCGCGGCGGCATTAATCGAGCATTGGTGGAGAAGGCCCGCGCGGCCCTGCTGGCCCGCGGCCAGCACCCCTCCATCGACGCTGTGCGAGTCGAGCTGGGCAATACCGGCTCCAAATCGACCATCCATCGCTATCTCAAAGAATTGGAAGAAGGTGATGCCAGTCGGCTGGATGATGTCGCGCTGTTGAGCGAGCCCATCAAAGACCTCATCGGCCGGCTGGCCGCTCGATTGCAGCAAGAAGCCCAGGAGAAAATCGATGAGACGAGTGAGCGCCATGCGGAAGCTATTGCGGACTGGGAGGCGCGATACGCGCAACAAGTCGATGCCCTGCAGGCCGCAGAGCAAACATTAGCTGCAAAACAGGCCGACCTGGAGACGGCTCGGGCGGACATTCAGGCATTGCGCGATCAGTCTGAGGCCCAGCTACAAGAGGTCCAATCCGCCCGGCAATTAGCAAAGGAGTATGAAGTCCGGGTCGAGGAGCTGCGCCAACAAGTCTCCTCCCTGGAAGAAAAGCACGTCCATGCCCGCGAGGCCCTGGCACACTACCGCCAATCGGCCAAAGAACAACGTGAGCAGACCACCCGCCAGCATGAACACCAGGTTCAACAATTGCAGGCCGAGATCCGTCAGCTGAACCAGACCTTGTCGATCAAGCAATCGGAGATTCTGTCCCTCAACCAAGACAATGGGCGCCTGGTTGCCGAGCGCAGTGCAGCACAGAAGGAGTTTCAAAGGGCGGAAAATACCATTCACGATCTTGAAGCAAAGTCTGAGGCAGTTGACGTCGCGCAAGAAGCGGCTATCAGAGAAAATCACGAGCTTCGTGATGAACTAAATGCGTTACACTCTCACAATGAATCAGAAGCCGACGCCCATGAAAAACTGTCTCACGAACATCGATCACTCACAGAGGCATTTACTAAACTGGAAGCAGAGCTCAGTGTAAAAAACGAGTTCATCGACAGATTGCTAGCACCTCAAAAGCGTGAATAGCAAATCCCGAGCTCAAACAACTGAGTCACCGGAAATGCCGAGGCGATTCACTTTCAGGATGAGCGTACCACCCGGTCATTGACCAGACGCGCAATCTGTTCCTGATTGAAACCCGCTTGTTCAAGTATCTCCAATGTGTGTTCACCAAGCTTAGGGGGATGCAAATCGGCTAGTTTTTCCACATTATGTACGTTAACCGGAGAGCGTAACGCTTTAAGCTTACCCTCACTAGGGTGCCGGTAATGCTCAAACATTCCGACAGCATTGAGGTGTTCGTCGTTCTCAAGATCCTCTAAAGTATTTACCGGAGCACAAGCAATGCCAAGCTGATCGAAAACTTGCTCCCACTCATCGGTGGTCTTCTGCGGTAAAATTTCCTCTGTCATGATGTGGTAGAGCTTGTCGATATTTTTAGCCAACGCGACCTCATCTATCAGGTATTGCTCATCCAATAGATCCTGGCGCCCTAGGTGCTTTAGAAAAGTAAGCCAATCAGAGTATTTATACACACCGTGAATGATGTAGCCGTCTCTGGTGGGTGAGGGATGGCGATAGGGAGTCAATACACGCTTGTAGCCATAGCTACCCAGTGGAGGGTCGAACATCTGTCCGTTGAGATGTTGATTGAGCACGATGCTCGCTGCGGTCTCAAACATTGGCACTTCGATATAAGCGCCCTCTCCGGTACTTCTCTGCTGATAGAGGCCCGCGAGCAGTGCCTGGCCGAGAGTGAGACTGACGCAAATATCGGCCATCGCAATGGGAATTAGCGAAGGTTTTCCCAGCGAGGTGATACTAACGCCCGCCATTCCAGAATATCCCTGTATCACATCATCAAAGCCCTGATTGTCACGATACGGACCATCCTGCCCGTAGCCTGCAGAAAAGCAATACACAATGTTTGGATTGATTCGCTTGACTTCGTCGTAGGAAAATCCAAGACGGTCCAGGGCCTGAGGACGCATATTATGAACAAAAGCATTGGCTCCCTTTAACAATGATCGCAATATATCTTTTCCCTCATCAGACTTTAAATCGACAGCGACACTTCGCTTATTACGGTTTACATTCATCCATGGCGCCCCCATACCACGATGCCTGCTAATACCTACTGATCGGTAATAGTCACCTTGCAAAGGTTCCACTTTAATTATCTGGGCGCCGAAGTCACCGGCCATCTGCGTCGCGTAGGGCCCCAGCAGGATATGGCCAAGCTCGACAACCTTGACGCCTTTTAGTAGTTGATACATTGACTACCTACCTATTTGTAAAACCGGGAAAGTGGGATCAGCTAACATTGTGAACTAAATCGGGGTGATCCATCAGAGAAAGCGGCACTTCCAATTCCATATCCAGCAACATACCACCATAGCCTTTGCCTTGTGGGTCAAAGCGCAATGAAGCCGTTCCGCCCCCTCCCAAGGCTTCGGTCATGACATAGTTAACTGCATACAGTTTCGGCAGGAAATAGCGCTTGACTTCGCCTTCGACCAAGTGGGTAAAATATCGCTTCACTTTGTCGGCAGTAATTTGGCTTACCAGCAGAGGATAGAAATCCTCGTGTCGGGCTGCGAGGCCAATATTAGCGCCATCGCCTTTATCGCCACTACGAGCATATGCTACCGCCATCAATGGCATTTTCACCGTGTTTTGCGTATGCGTGACCGCTGCACACTCGGGAATCCAATCTTCAGGAAACATATTCTCTTCACACAGAGCGCGATCATGACCTGGGAGCGAAAGCTCTTCCCCTTCGATAAACACTCTTGCTTCTACCATAGATTTCTCTACCAAAAAGGAGTGCAGACGAATATAGGGAGTCGGTGAAGGCCGACCCATCCCTCCCCCGCTGATTCCCTGAGCCGTAGACAATCCAGCCGCGGGGAATTCCTTTGCTACGAGTACGAGTGCAGCCTTATCCATGTGATGCACACTAACTCTCAGCAGAACTTCCCGGCAATTATCAACTCGCGAATGGGGGCCGTAGCACTGCTCGGCACCCACCACTTCAACAAGACATTTCTCGAAATCGCTAAAACCGTCTCTCTTTAGAGCCCGACGAACTCTCTCCAACATCTGTTCGCCGACTCGCCGTGCACGCTGATTCGAATTCGGGCCGACAATAAAAAACATGCTCGACATTCGATAACCTTCCTGTTGGTGAGCGCAGGCCTTCAGGAACGACGTTGGTGCCCGGCCCGTGGCTGAAGTAACACGCACCCGATCACGCTCTAACTGCTCGACCGCTACCTGACTAAAATCGCAGACAACGTCCGGCAGATGATATGCTCTGGGATCGCCGATTTCATAGAGAATCTGTTCAGTAACCGTTTTCGTGTTGACCGTCCCGTCCGTGCCTTCTGCGATAGTGATGGTAAAATTGCCGTCACTCTCACACTCGACAATGGGAAATGCGCTTTCGACCCAACTGGGTACTGATGCCCAGTCAGTAATCAAGCCACCTGTGGCTTGGCTGGTGCATTCAAGTAAATGCCCTGCAAGACTGCCTCGGGCCAGCTTGTCGTAGTCGGAGGGCTGCCAACCAAATTCATAAATAAGGGGCCCCAGTGCCAGGGCGCTGTCAACGCATCGACCAGTAATCACCACCTCGGCATCGGCACGCAATGCCTCAGCAATGGGAAAGGCACCTAAATATGCGTTGAAACTAATGATGTCCTCAGGCAGGGGGGTACCATTGAACATCTCCGTAATGTTTCTGTCCCGAAGCTGCCCCAATGATGGTAGCAGATCGTCGCCTTCCACCACAGCTATCTTCAGGTCGATGCCCTGTTTTAAAGCGATTTCTTTTAGCGCATTAGCTGCCGCCTTGGGATTGACCCCACCGGCATTTGTAATCACTTTGATTCCTTGACGTTTTATCTCTGGTAACGCACGGCTGATTACCGGATCGATAATGTCGATCGCGTAGCCCCGATCACTCGATTTTTGCTGCGCCCGTGTAAGAATTGCCATTGTTATTTCTGCGAGGGCTTCGAAAACCAGATAGTTCAGTTTGTTTGTTCTCAGCAGCTGTTCTGTGGCGTGACTCGAGTCCCCCCACATGCCGGCAGCACATCCGATAGTAACGGCCATGTTCCCTCCTATGCTTGGTAATCGATATCCACGTGCCAGGCCGGCGCTCTACGTTCCGAAAACGAGGCAATCCCTTCTTTAGCTTCCTCGGCGAGCAGCACGTCAGCAAAACCTGCTCCGAGCTCATCTGCGCGTGCAGTAAAGTCTGCCTTGGCAATATCAACCAGCAAGGCCTTGGTGAATGCATTAGACTTGGGCGCGGCTTTCAGGCTACGCCTTACCAATTGCGCCACTCGAAATCTCGCTGCCTCCTCGCTATCTTCAGCGTAGTGAACCAGGCCAACATTCAAGGCCTCTTCACCATTGAGCCTGGCACCGGTCAAGGCCAGTGCGCGGGCCTGGGTTAGGCCCGTGCGCATGTAGACGTAAGGTAGGATCTGTGACGGCGGCAACCCCAGAGTAGTTTCCGTCAAGCTGAATTTAGCGCTTGGAGCGGCAATGGCGACATCCGAGATGGAAGCCAAGCCGACACCGCCACCCATTACACCACCTTCAATGAAGGCGATGACAACCTGCGGCAGTTTCATCCAGCGGCCCAGCATATGACCGAAACCCGCATTGAATGCAGCTATGCTCTCACGGTCCTTTTGTCCCGCGTGATTCATCTTGCCCATTGAGCCCAAATCGCCACCAGCACAGAAATTTCCGCCGGCGCCGCGAAGCACAACCACGCGAATCTCTTCGGTACCGTGCAGCAACTGCAACACCTCATTCAACTCTTCGCTCATCGCAGCATTGATGGCATTGCGCACTTCTGGACGATTTAGGGTGATGGTCAGTACCGGGCCATTTTGCTCGAGTCTGACATGATTTAACTCTGGACAATGCATGCTGCACCTCTGTGTCTGTATTTATTGTGAGCACCGAATCCTGAACAGCTCACTAAAATGAGTTTTACTCATTTAAATATCGAATGTCAAGCCATTCCACCTCGACTTGTTGAAGAATCTGACTTGTATCGTTCACGTCAAAGCTAGACACTGACAGGCCTCTGACCCAACCGCAGCACCTCCCGGTACTGTGAGTGGCAAGACGCGAAACCAATTGACAATTTGCGGAATGGACAACTAGCGCGATGAACGACACATTCAGCGGCAAACGGAAGCTTCAGCGACGTACCGTGGAAAATCGAAAAGCCATTCTTTCAGCAGCAAAAAAGGTGTTTTCAGAAAACGATTACGATGATGCGAAAACGTCTGAAATTGCCCACCTGGCGAACGTCGCTGAGGGGACGGTATTTCTGAATTTTAAGAGCAAGGCAGGCCTTATGCTGGCGGTTATGGAGATGCATTACAGCGAGTTAGTACGCCAGTCCGAAGAGCTGGTCGCCCGGTATGAAGACCCCGAAAAGCGCTTACGTGCCTTCCTTTTTTTTCGCTGCATGGAGCTATGGGAAGAGTGGGGTCTGGTGAAGCGCATAGCCCTCACCTCACGCTACAAGAGCTCAGATATAAGGAGCAGATTTGACGAATTTAACCGCCAATTCTTAGCTATTTTTAAGCGCATCTTCGATTCTCTTATAGATGAAGAGAAGTTTCGTGACGACATTTCCTTTCGCATTTTTCGAGACATGCTCCTCGGTGCGATCGAGCATTTCGCAATGAGTCATTACGACAGCATATCCAGCAGGACTGAAATCGAGGCAATGATCGATCAGTATGTCGATAACCTGATTGAAGTCCTCTATAACGGATTAGGCAAGCATAATCACAAGGACGCACTCAGATCCATTGAAGATAAGCTCAATCTACTCCTTCATAAAGAAGATTGAGCTTTAGGCAGTAATCCGAGCCATCAGAGAAAGACACCGCCAGTTACAAGCCAGAATTAGTTTCAGTTAACACCACCCTCCCCCAGGCAGAGGCGGAACCAGCGACCAAATCATTGTGAGCCACCTCGTCATCCTCACAAGAACAGGCAAGTGACTTATAAAACAGAACCAACCTCCAGGCGATGCGCGATAGGGCTTGCTACGAAAGCTATAAATGAGTTATGCTCATTTTGTAGATGGCCGTCCCGCCGCGTTTAAATATAATCAATTATCGGTGCGCCCTGCACTGGAAGTTTCTATTCAGGGTCTATCCGGAGGAGCATAAGATGTTTCATCACAGTCACATTTACACTTCCGTCGTGCTGGCCACTATAGGCTTTGGTAATAGTGGGGCATTGGCTCAAAGCCAGGAGCCGTCGCCGCGAGCGCTATCAGCACTACTTGAAGAAGTCACTGTGTACGCCCAGAAAAAAAGTAGCGCAGAGCAAATCCAGGATATACCTGTCGCTATATCCGCAGTATCAGGTGCCCAGATAGAAGCCGTTGGCGCTACCGACCTGACCGATATCAGCTTTCGGATGCCCAATGTCAGGCTCAAAGGCGTTGGCACCGTTCCCGGTGCTGCTGCTTTTACAATCCGCGGCATGGGCACCATCAGTTCTATTCCCTCTGTCGACCCAACAGTCGGACTGTTCGTGGATGGAATATATTATGGCGTCAGTTGGGGCATGTTACTGGAGTTGTCCGATATCGAAAGTATGGAAGTACTTCGTGGTCCACAGGGCACTCTGTTTGGTCGAAATGTCACAGGTGGCGCGGTGTTAATCCACAGTAAGAGACCAACAGAGGAATTTGAAGGGCGCATCAAGGTCGATGTTGGTAACTATGGCACCTACGGATTCAGCGGTTCGGTTTCAGGTTCATTGATTGAAGATAAACTTCTCGGAAAGATAACCGTCCTTCACCGTGAAAACGAGGGTTACTACGATAATCTAGCAGCCGATGCGGGTATCGATGTAGAATCCGAAATAGGTGAGTTGGAAGCCAATGTCATCAAACCGAGCTTGACCTTCCGCCCCAGCGATGACTGGGAATTTACGCTTCTAACCGAGTTCGGTAAGCAAAAATTTGACTCGCCGGCACTTAAAGCAGACCAGGACAGAGTCAATTCTGTCACCGGTAGCTTGCTTGCTAACGGCATCGGGCGGCTCGGAAAATTCGAGGTTGCAAACGACTTCATTGGCAATGGAGAATCGGAGTGGACTAACGCCGTTCTTGATTCTGTGTGGTACGTCGGTGAAGGCACTCTCAAATCGATAACCGGTTACCGCGAAATCGAACAGAACTTCCCCCTGGATGTCGATGGCTCACCGTCTCACCTGTTCCATACGTCCGAGGCAAGCGGCCTTGATCAATCGCAATGGTCTCAGGAATTCGTCTATTCCAGTCCAATCACTCAGACAATCGACCTGACTAGCGGCTTGTTCTACTTCTCTCAGGAAATGGAATATTCCGACCAACGCCTGATTCCTGTGAGTTCATTTAGTGATCGCCAGAGCAGGGGTATTCAGGATCAGACGACGCTAGGAGTTTTCGCCCAAGGTGATTTCCATCTGAATAACAACTGGATCGCCACTGTTGGTGCGCGATACAGCTATGAAACCAAGGATGTAAAAGTTGCGCCTTTTGGTAGTTGCAACGGCAATCCAGCCTTTTCGGAGTGCGACTTTATACTGAAAGATGACGCCAGCTTCAGCACACTGTCCCCAAAGGTAGGAATTCGCTGGCAACCCAACGATGATCTCAACATCTATGCCTCTTTCACTAAAGGGTTCAGGAGTGGTGGCTTTAATTTGCGCCCCTCCTCAGCGGCTGATGGTATTGGCCCATATGATGAGGAGTCAGTAGAAGCTTTTGAAATTGGACTGAAAGGCGCTTTCGCCGATGGGAAAGTACGTGCCAATCTAGCTTACTTCTACAATAGCTACGAGGACCTACAACGCTCTGCTGCGCAAATTACTAGTAGCGGAGATCTTCAAAATACCATCGATAACGCAGCTTCGGCCACCATACAGGGACTTGAGCTAGACGCCACATTTGCGGTTACCGATTCATTTGTCATTATGGCTGTCGCAGGCTATACCGATGCTTCCTACGACGAATACAATATTGATATCACCGGTGATGGCATCCCCGATCCCCAGCAGGCTAAGAAGCTGGAACTTACCAACGCTCCGGAGCTGACATGGTCATTGAGTACGGTTTACGACGTGCCCCTAGACTTCGGAAACTTGACGCTGAGAGCTTCCTACTCCCACACCGATGACTTCTTCATCAATGAAACCAATCTTCGTTCGGTAGATAGCTTCGGTATCGTCAACGCCAATGCTTCACTGGCGTTATTGGGCGGCGATCTGGAAGTCAATCTATATGGTAAAAATCTCTCTGACGAGGAGTACTTTATGAACGGCGTTACTCCAGGAAGCATCACTGGTGGTGGTTTCCTGAATCCGCCCCGTACTGTTGGCGTGTCCGTGAGTTATTACTTTTGATAGTGGCTTCATATTCTGATTCTGCTGCCCACTTCGGGCAGCGGTATTGCTAGCCGTGGAATAGCTCTATGCAGTTTTCGTCACGACACACAATAAGAACTCGCCTTGCTTACGGTATTGGTGGTATTCCCGAAACGATAAAGAACACTGCCTGGGATATGTTCGTACTGTTCTATTACAGTCAGGTGCTGGGGCTATCTGGTAGCCTGACAGGATTGGCGATCTTTATCTCTCTAGCGATCGACGCCATCAGCGATCCCTTAACCGGAATGATCTCCGACAACCTGCAGAACACCAGACTCGGGCGAAGACACACTTTGATGGCTGCATCGATCCTTCCCGTTTTGATTTCTATCTACTTTCTATTCAGTCCACCAGCGGACCTCAGCCAATTACAACTATTCGCCTGGCTGTGTTGTTTCGCGGTCCTCGCCAGGGTGGGTATTACGCTGTACACCATTCCATACTACGCAGTCGGAACCGAACTGAGCCGCTGTCCTATTGAACGCCCGACATTGATGTCCTTTAGAACTATCATCGGCAATCTTTCGCGATTTGCGTTGATTTACATAGCATTCACTTTCTTCTTTTTCTCGTCCGAGCAGTTCCCCAATGGGCAGATGAACCTCTCAGCTTATCCCCCGTTTGGCCTAACTGCGGCGCTAATCATCATCCTCACTATGGTTTTGGCCATTTTAGGAACCTATAAACCTTTACTTCAACTTGAACGTATGGAGGCTAGACATACGCCAACCAAAATCTCTATTGGCAGTTTCTTTCGGCAAACTTCGCAAGCATTGAAGATTACCCCGAATGTGCGCTGGGTCATCTTAACTACTATTCTTTTTGCCATGGGGCTGGCAGTCGTCAATATACTAACGTTACATCTGAGTACCTACTTTTGGAAGCTGGACTCCGACAGCATCAAGTACATGAATATGGCTATGGTTCCTGGCACGCTTGCCGGAGCAGTAGTAAGCCGCTATTGGGCGCTAAAATTTGAAAAAAAGCACATCATGTACTTCGGTGGCTGCGGCTTTTCCCTTTCCTTGTTCCTCGCCATATTTCTTCCGCTTGTAAATTTTTTTCCCGAACCTGGCAGCGTTCCCACGACCTACTGCCTGATAGGACTTAAATTCTGCGCGGGTCTCTGTTACGGCATCTTTTTTATCGCTCTGGCTTCTGTCACCGCCGATGTCTCCGACGAACACGAACTGCAATCAGGCAGCCCTCAGCAGGGACTAATATCCGGCCTGTCGTTCTTTTCCCTGAAGTTAGCCAGTGGCCTAGTCAATATCATCAGTGGTTTGACTCTCGATATTATCGACTTTCCGCTAGGAAAGGAGGTCAGCAGCGTTTCCACCGAGATTATAAATAAACTCGCAGTAACTACTAGCTTTATGATTGTGTTTTCCGGAGTAGCAGCAATGTATTGTGTTCACAGATTCAATATATCGAATACAATGCAGAAAGAGTTGTCCAATCGACTCTACGATCATAAGACTCGACAAACAAGTTAGCAGGCTGTTAGTACTACTGTGTTAAAAAATTGGCCCCTCCCTGCCGCGTCCGCAGCAGGGACACCAGTGCAGGGTTCTGGCAATTGCGCGAGCCAGGCGAAACCGGCAACTGGCGATCGACGTGGGCTCATGTCGCTGCATCGGTCCCAGCCCCGCGCGGTTGAAAGCCTTTGGGTAGGACAGACGCTTTGAATCGAGCGGCGTTTTTTTTCTGCCGGAGAGCCGCTCCAACATCAAAAATCCATAAGCTGCTGCGTATACCGCTGAAGCCTGCCACCCATTCCATTTGAAGGCTGCCACCCGGACCGGAGCAAAGCTGCCACCCAACGGAGCGTAGCGACGCGGGGTTTGCATTGTTACTCGGAAGCGGTGGTGCCCGTCAACTTGGTCTGGCGCTTTCGCATGGACTCTCCTCTCAGATTGATCTTGTAGGCGTTGTGCACCAGCCGGTCCAGGATCGCATCTGCCAGGGTCGCGTCGCCGATGACGCCGTGCCATTCCTCAATGGGTAACTGACTGGTGGCAACAGTGGAGCGGAGTCCGTGGCGGTCCTCCAGTACTTCCAGCAGGTCGCGCCGGTTCTCGGCGCTCAGTTTCATCAGGCCCCAGTCATCAAGGATCAGCACATCGACCTTGGCGAGGTTGGTCAGCAGCTTCGGGTAGCTGCCATCGCCCTTGGCGATCATCAGTTCCCGCAGCAGGCGGGTCAGGCGGACGTACTGCGCGGTGTAGTCCTCCCGGCAGGCCTTGTGAGCCAGCGCGCAAGCCAGCCAGGTCTTGCCCGCGCCTGTGGGGCCGGTGATGAGGACATTGAGGTGCTCTTTCACCCACTGGCAGGCCGACAGTGATTGGATCAGTCCCTTGTCCAGGCCCCGCGGATTACGGTAATCGATGTCCTCGAGAGTGGCCTGGTGTCGCAGTTTGGCCCGGCGCAGCCGGTTGCTCATACGCCGGTTCTCTCGCTCGGTGATCTCCCGGTCCACCAGCAAGCCGAGGCGCTCCTCGAAGGCCAGTTCATCGATCTCGGGCGAGGTCATCTGATCCGCCAGTGCTGCCACCATGCCGGTCAGTTTGAGGGTCTGGAGCTTGTCCAGGGTGGGGTGCTTCAACATGGTTTGCTCCTTCAGTGGTAGTACGCGGGGCCGCGGATGTTGTCGTGGGTGTCGGGCAGCGAGAGCTCTTGCTGCTCTTCCAGAGGCTGCTCGTCCAGGCGGTGCTTGAGGATCGACTCTAGGCTTTTGTAGCGGCAGCTGCCCAGGGTCAGTGCTCGCCGGCAAGCGGCTTCCAGGCGTTCATCGCCGTAGGCCTTGCCCAGGCGCAGGATGCCGAGACAGGACCGGTAGGATTGCTGCGGGTGCTTGCGCGATGCGAGTACGGTGCGGATCAGCTTCTCCGTGGCCGGCCCGGTTTTAGCGGCCCACTGCGTCAACCGTTCAGGCGACCACTCGCCGGATTGGCGGTGCGACTCCGGCATGTGGGCAGGTACCGTGGTGTGGCGCCCCTTTTGCTCGGAACGACGGTGGCTGGCGACCCGGTTGCCCCGGTGGAAGCACTCCACCGTGTTGCGGGTGATGCGGACCTCGACCTCCCGCTTGATCAGTGCACAGGGCACCGAGTAGTAATGCCCGTCGATGGCCACGTGGTAATCGATATGCACGCGGGCCTTCTTCCACTCGGCGTAGACGTAGGGCTCTGCCGGCAGGGGCTGCAACGCCGGCCGGTCCAGTTGCTCGAAGTGGTCCCGGCGACAGCCCGGCAGCTTGCGGAAGGGGCGTTGGTTGAGTGCACCGAGCAACTCACTGATGGCGGCGTTAAGTTCTGCCAGGGAGAAGAACTGGCGGCGACGCAGGGCGGCGAGTATCCAGCGTTCAACCACCAGCACACCATTCTCCGCCTTGGCTTTATCACGCGGTCGGCGCACCCGGGCGGGCAGCACGGCCACACCGTAATGGGACGCCATATCCTGATAGGTGGGATTGATGTCAGGCTCGTAGCGATGGGCTTTGCTGACGCCGGATCGCAGGTTGTCCGGCACCACCACCTCGGGCACACCGCCGAGGAAGCGGAAGGTGCGGACGTGGGAGCCGATCCAGTCCGGCAGGCCCTGGCTCCAGGTGGCCTCGGCGTAGGTGTAGTTGGAGGCACCCAGCACGGCGACAAAGACCTGTGCTTCGCGCACCTCGCCGGTGGCGCGATTAATGACCGGTACCGTCTGGCCAGCGTAGTCGACGAACAGCTTCTCGCCGGCGCGGTGATCCTGGCGCATCACGACATCCAGTTTGCCCTGCCAGCTACGGTAGTGCTCGCAGAACCAGCTGTACTGGTAGCCGTCGGGGTGGGCCTGGCGGTATTCCTGCCAGAGCAGGAACAGGGTGACACTCTTGTGCTTGAGTTCCCGATGGATGTGTTGCCAGTCAGGAATGCCGCGCGACTCGGCGGGTAAGTCAGGTGGTGGCGGGAACAGCAGCCGTTCCAGTCGAGCCTCGTCAAGATCGGCCGGCAGCGGCCAGCTCAAACCGGCGTCGGCAGCGCGGCGCAGATACTCGCTGACGGTGGGGCGGCCAATGCCGCAACTGGTGGCAATCTTGCGATTGCTCATGCCCTGGGCCCATTTAAGGCGCAGGACCTCTTTGATTTTACGCATGGATTATGTGCCTCGGCACATAATCCATGTAATGTTGCCGCCCGCGTTATGTGGCTTTGGACTCCGACTTGTCTGATAAACAGGAGGTTTTTCGCGGCACACGGCACATATTAAATCGCGACAGCTTCGAAGACCTCCATTCAGTTCAGTCAGAACGGAGGTTGTCATGTTAGAACACTATTTCATCCGCCCCCAGACCGTCGACCGGGTTCGCAATGCTTGGCTGGGTGAGCCGATCGAGCAGTATGTGGCCTGGCTTCATGAGAACAACTATGCGGCCAGAAACGTCCATTCCCGCGTGCCATTGTTGATGAAGTTTGGCGAGTTCGCACAGAGTCATGGGGCGTCGTCATGGGACCAGTTGCCCGATTACGTAGATGGCTTTGTTGCCGATTGGGTTCAGAAGCACAGTCGATGGTGCCGGAACGCAGCTGATCGACGATGCGTCGAGAACGCTGCGCGTAACCCCCTCATGCAGTTGATCCGGCTCATTCTCCCCGGTCATACCTTGCACACACGACAGACAATGCCCGATCCGTTCACGGTCTCGGTCACGGGGTTCTTCTCGTACCTACAACAGGAGCGAGGGCTTCAGGAAACAACCATTAGTCAATACCGGCACTTCCTACGCCTCTTTGAGCATTATCTTGAGAGGCTCGAACTGACGGAGCTGCATGCCCTGTCGATCCCAGTAGTCAGTGGTTTCATCACCGAGAGCAGCGGCCATCTCGGTAAAGACGGTCTGCGCTATACAGTGGGCGTGCTACGAGTTTTCTGTGGCTATCTCTACCGGGAACGCCTAATCACTGAGAAGCTTGCCGTGAGTATCGAAGCACCCCAGAGGTATCGGCTGGCAAACGTGCCCAGATCGATCTCGTGGGCGGAGGTCCGGTGTCTGTTGGAGAGTGTGGATCGGCGGTCCGCCGTGGGCAAACGAGACTATGCGTTACTGTTGCTTTTGGTGACCTATGGCCTTCGCGCCAAGGAAGTGGCGGCATTGACCTTGGATTCGATCGATTGGAAGCGAGAACGCCTGCTGGTGCCCGAACGTAAGGCTGGTCATAACACGGCCTATCCGCTCTCTCCCGTGGTGGGTGAAGCGATCATCGACTACATCAGGAACGGGCGTCCGGCGAGCCAAGGACGCGACTTGTTCTTCCGCGCGATGGCGCCATACCGGCCGCTTGCCTGGTCCGCTATTTCCCAGCGGGTCACGCACCACCTTCGTCATGCCGGTATTCACGTGCATCGCGCGGGTGCCCATACGCTGCGCCATACCTGCGTTCAGCGCCTGGTTGATGCCGAGTTTCCGTTGAAGACCATTGGCGATTATGTCGGGCACCGTTCACCTGAAGCCACCGAAGTCTATACCAAAGTAGCGATCGAGACCCTGCGCGCTGTCGCCCTTGGCGAAGGGGAGAGTGTGCTATGAACACGGGCCACAATCATGAATTTCAGAGCGTCCTGGCGGGGCAGATTATTGAGTTTCTCACAGCAAAGCGGGCGCTGGGTAAACGCTTCATATGTGAAGAGAAGGTACTGCGGTTGTTGGACCGTTACCTGATTGAACAGAAAGTCGAGGCGTTGGGGCTCATCACACCTGCGTTGATCGAGTCATTCCTGGCTTCCCGTCCGCGCCATTCGTCGAAGAGCTACAACCAGCTACTCAGCGTTCTGCGCCGATTGTTCGATTGGCTGGAACTTCGCAAGCTGATCACTTGCTCACCCGTGCGCGTTCCACCACGGCGCGTGACGGTTCACCAGGCCCCCTTCATTTTCGATGCAGACCAAGCCCGCTTGTTGCTGGACGCCGCCGCGCATCTACCCACCCGATCAACCGCGCCGAACCGTGGTGCGACCTATCGCATGATCTTTGCCTTACTGTATGCGCTTGGTCTACGGGTAGGCGAAGTTACACGGCTACAGGTTCATGACGTTGATTTCCAGCGTGATTTGCTGGTCGTCCGTGAGACCAAGTTTTCCAAGACCCGGCTGGTACCCTTCGGGCCACGCCTGCGCACGGCACTAAGGGATTACATCTGGCTACAGACAGAGCAATACGGCGGATTGGCACCGGAGCAGCCGGTGTTCTCGTTCTCCAGAGCCACGGCCCGGCCGATCAACCCGAACACGATCAGCTGGACATTCCATCAGTTAATGCCGGGAATCGCACTCGACATCCCGCCCGGTGTTTCACCGCCGCATCTGCACTGCCTGCGCCACTCATTCGCCGTCGGTACCCTGTTGCACTGGTACCGGACAGGGATCGATCCGGCGACACGCCTGATCCATCTCTCGACATTTATGGGGCATGTCTGTCCAAGCTCCACTGCCGTATACCTAACGATCACATCAGAGCTGTTGCAGTGCGCGAACCTACGTTTTGAGCAATTCGCGGCCCCGATACTGCTGGAGGTAAAGCCATGAACACGCCAGCAGTCGGTGTGCTGATCCGTAGCTTTTTCGAAGATTACTTAGTCTGCCAGAAGGGTTTGAGTGCGGCCACCATCAAGAGCTACCGCGATGGTCTGCGTCTGTTTTTGGGGTATGTTGCAGAGGACCGCGGTCACCGGATTACCCGACTGACCGTGTCGGATCTTACCGCTGACCGGGTAACCGCTTTCCTCAACGAGATAGAACTCAAGCGCAGCAACCATATCCGTACGCGCAACCAACGTCTGGCGGGACTCCGCTGCTTCTTCGGCTATTTGGCCTCTCGTGTCCCGGAGGCCTTGCATGAAGCGGAGCGCGTGGCGGCCATACCGCGCAAGCGGGTGGCACCGGCGGTTACGGGCTTCTTAGAGCGTGATGAGATCGAGATGTTGTTCTCATTGCTACCGAGGGTGGGGCGTTTTGCACTTCGTGACCGCGCGTTAATATTGTTCCTCTATAACACCGGTGCGCGGGTCCAGGAGGCGGCGGAACTACACACGGAGAATCTTGAACTGTCCGCCCCGCCGCGCGTACACCTCCACGGCAAAGGCGATAAATGGCGTGTCTGCCCATTGTGGGAGGAGACCAGCCAACTGCTGCGACAGCTGCTGGAGCAGACAGGTGCGATCACGCATCCTGAACAAGCCGTCTTCGCTTCCGCCCAGAAACAACCGCTAACCCGCTTCGGGATCTATAAAATCGTCTGCAAGCACACGCAGTTTCTGAGGGATCAGCAACCATCGACACCAAGGCGAATTTCCCCCCATTGTCTGCGACATTCCACAGCGGTCCACCTGCTGGAAGCGGGTGTCGAGGTCAACGTCATACGGGCGTGGCTGGGGCATGTCAGCCTGGAGACCACTAATCGCTATGCCGAGCTGACCTTGCGGATGAAGACCGAAGCTCTGGCACAGTGCGAACCACCGACGCAGCCATCCGATTTATCACTCGGAAAACTACACTGGCGCGATGATGCGGCCTTGTTGAAATGGCTCGATTCACTGTGAAGGTAATGTTGCCAAAAACCAGGGCACCACCCGATTGCTGCGAGCTTACAGGCCTGATGGACACATAACGCGCACGGCAACATTACATGGATAACCTCTTTGCTGGCATCTGTTCCCCTCCGTGTGGAAAGGCGCAGAGTACCGGTTAGTTATCCCGAGTCAGGGCGCTCTGTTGAGTGACCTCAGGCTGCCTGCCGGGGTGGCAGGCTTCGTCTGGAATCAGTGGCAGCTTTGCCGTGGAATGGGTGGCAGGCTTCGCGTGGAATCAGTGGCAGGCTTGGTCTGGAATACGCAAGCTGCTATGCAGAGACTTGCGTGATGATGAAAGCCCCGCCAATTGCGGCCCTCGTAATGCCCCAGCCCGAGTTCCTGCTTCAGTTCCTCATAATCTCGCTCGATACGCCAACGACTCATCACCGTGTCCACCATCTCTGACCAGGCCATGCGCCGGGGCAAATTGCTGAACCAGTAGTGAGCCGGCTCCTTGGCGCCTTCCGCCCACTCGATGATCAGCCATTCCTCGTCAACGGGGCTGGTCTCGATGGGCGGCACGAACCCGTACCCGGGCAAAGCGCGAACTCAGCGGTCCCGATGTACCATCGCGCCACGTCACATTCCGCCAAGCCTGCCCCGGCAAGGCGCAAGCCACCTCCGCTATGGTGATGGGCTGGTGACTCTCATCACGCTGCAGGCGACGACGCGGTCGGTCCCGCTGGCCGCCGGATGCAGGTTCGGTCAAGGGCTGATGCTCGCCCCACCACACCGTCGTGCCGGGGCGGACACCCACCGCGCAGGTCAAACCATGGCCGACCAGACGCTCGCGCCAAGCCGTTTCATCTCCGTAGGCGGCATCCGCCAGCACGATGCCGCGCGGATAACCGGCAGCCAGCGCTGCCTCGATCTGCTCCATCGCCAGTGCAGGCTTGGTCTTGAATACGACCACATCAACCGCTTCGGGGACTATACCCTGAACCTGTCGCGGCAGGTGATTCAGTCACGCTATAATCTCGATTTTATTTTAAAAACAGTGGCTTAGGCGATTTTTGAGCGGATTTTACGTTTTGGTTGCCAACCCTCTGTACCACGGACTCCACGGGTTTCGGCGTGAACAAGGCCCAGCAGCTTGCCCCCGGCGCACGCACGGAACGGTAGCGCAGTCCCGGACTTCCCTGCGCCCTGAGTGCGCTACCCAGTGGGCGCGAGGCGGTATAGCTGTCACTGGCGTAGACGGGGTCCGCGGCGTCGAGAACCAGGCCATCGGCCAGTCCGCCTTGGTCAAAGGTGCAAGTCAGGCCACGCAGCACGATGCGATCGAAATGCAGTTCGGGCACCCTGCCCCAGTACTGGCCCTGGTGATAGGCCACCTCCGCCAGTGCCGTCGACGCTTCATCCGCGACATAGAGCACGCCGAAGCTGCCGTCGCTGAAACGGGAACCGTCGGGGTTCACGTGCGTAAAAGGCGCCACGGCGTAGGAGCAGCCCGGGATGCCGAAGGGAATCTCCCGCTGGGAAATCAGGCTCAGATCCCCCGCCAGGTTGCGCAGGCGGGGATTGGTGAGGGCCTGGATTTCATAGATTGCCGCAAAATCTTCGGGGCTGGCGACATCGTCGAAGATCGCGATGGGCGGGAACTTTGAATTGACCACCCGGTGGCCGGTCACGCGACGGCCAGGCAGTACCGGCAAGGCCGAGGCCGCTACCACTGGCCACCCCTGAGGGCATCGAGGCGGCGGAAGGTTTCATACAGGGCGACAAAGTCGCCCCCGGCGATGACCTCAAGCGGCGAGCGGCCCTCAAAAAAGGGGTTGTGGTTCTTCATGCCCATGAAACCGTAGAGGTTCTCGGGATTGTCGAACAGGACCCGCAAAGCGGCGTGGATGTTCAGCACCAGGCTGACTCGGGTGAGCTGGTCCCGGTCGAGGCTGACGGCTTCGCCCCGCTTGGCCCGGGTATAGGTGCTGCGAGACACTCGCAGTATCGCGGAGCCGGTATCACCGCCGGCGCCCCATTTCTCCAGAATGTTAATGGCGGTTCGGAGCCCCGCCGTTGACGGGGAGCCGGACGCCAGGCTGGTGGCTGCGAATGCTTGCATGGGTGGTCCTCCCTGATCCAGAGACCAAATTGTAGCATATCATGGTCTGGTGGTCAGGTTTGGGCCGCCGCTACCCGGTAAAGTTGCTACTCCGGCACCCGATATCCGGCACCGGCACCGGCACCCGGCACCCGGCACCACGGGGAACCAGGCCCGCGGGGAACCAGGCCCGCGGGGAACCGGGGCCGCGAGGAACCGGGCCGCGAGGAACCGGGCCGGGGGGAACCGGAGCCGGGGCCCGACCGGGGCGCGGCGGCGGCCGGCTCAGTCGGCCAGGGGCCGCAACTGGATGTCGCAGTGCACTTCCAGCGACTGCCCTGCCCTCGCCGCCCGGTCAATCGCCTCGCGGATGCGGCCCTTGGTGGCCAAGAGCTCCTCGATGCGCTGCTCGCGCGCCGGGTCGTTTTCCTCCCCGAAGCGCTCGCGACGGCTCCACAGGTAGCGCCGGTGGAAGGTGATCTTGTCCTCGATCAGGTTCAGCAGAACCTCGCGCGCCTCCTCGGCGCTGAAGGTGCCGCGCACCAGGGAATAGCTGCCCGCCTCTGCCGGTGTCAGGTTGGC
This sequence comes from Haliea atlantica, assembly GCF_054779855.1. Taxonomy (NCBI): domain Bacteria; kingdom Pseudomonadati; phylum Pseudomonadota; class Gammaproteobacteria; order Cellvibrionales; family Halieaceae; genus Haliea; species Haliea atlantica. The sequence continues at coordinate 28,014 of NZ_BAAGXL010000003.1, forward strand.
GCGGTCGTGGCCCTGCTCCCGGATATCGTCGGGGTGTTGCGGGGTTGCGTTGACAAGCTCGGTGGTCATCACACCATCTCCGCTTCTGCTTTCACAGGTCCGGTCGGTGTCCGCCCGGTGTTCAAAGTCTTCCCAGCGGCCGTCGCGGCGGATCTGCAGTGACTCGCCGGCGAAGCGCAGCAGGTAGAGCCACTGGTTGTCCACCAGCTGCCGCAGCATCGGGTGTTTTTCGATGATCCGGTCGATGCGTTCCGCCGGCGCGTCGATCACCACGCTCAGGCGCAGCGGCGTGTGCAGCCAGCGCTGGCCGTCGTGCAGGGACTGCAGCGCCAGGCCGATGCGCAGGTCGCCGCCGTTGCCCTCGAACAGTCCCAGTCCGCCGCCGGCGACGTTGTGCAGGGTCTTGTTGCCGCTGCCGTAGCGGCGGTTGTCCACCGTGGAGGCGTAGTACTGCATGTTGATCCAGTGGGTCACCACCATGGGGCCGGCCATGATGGCCTCGAGAATGCTGCCATCGCTGTCCCGGCGCGGCTGGTAGTCGTGTAGGAAGCTGCGCCCCTGCAGGTCGACCCCGCGGGTACGCGCCCGGGGCGCGATGACAAAGGCCGCGTTGTTGGCCAGGCCCCACTCGGGGCGGGTCTGGGCCCAGTCGTTGGCGCGCTGGCGCAGTTTGCGCTGGAGCTTTTCCGGCTGCTCGACCAGGTGGGCCAGGCCCAGGCTGGGCGCCCTCTCCCGCCGGGTCCGCTCCCCCGCGGCGGCCAGGTGTGCCTCCAGCGCGACCAGATCCTCCCGGTGGCTGTCGGGCAGCAGGTCGGTGTCGAAGAGCTGCACCTCGTCGGTGGTGGTGTTGTGCAGCCCGGCGACAAAGCGGGTGGTGTCCGGCAGTTCAATGCCCTGCTCCACCAGCGCCGAGCGCACCGCGGCGTCGTTGAGCAGTGCCGCCAGGGCCCGGGCATTGACCTCGCCGGTCTGTCCGCAGCAGGCGCCGCAGTCGAGGCCCGCCCGCTGGGGGTTGTTGCGGCTCTGGCTGCCGTGCCCCGCCAGCAGTACCAGACGGGCAAAGGGCTGCCCCAGACTCATCGCCGTGAGAACCTGGGCCGCCAGCTGGCTGCGACTGGCCAGGCTGCCAGGCAGTTGCGGGCGCAGGGCGCAGCGCTCGGCCTGGCTCAGGCCGATATGGTCATCCGAGCTCGCGGCCCGGGTATCCGGCATGCTGCGCCGGACCAGTTTGCCCAGGTAGGCCAGACCCATGGACTCCACCAGAGTGAAGCTGGACAGCGGTGTGGACTGGAAGGTCTGCCAGTTGAGCAGGCCGCGCAGGCGCCCCACCCGGCTCTGGCTGATGGCCTGGTCCCGCTCGGGGTCGCCACTGGAGTCGGAGAGCGCCAGGGCCGGTGCCAGCAGGCCGGGCAGTTGCGGGCGGCTGGCATCGGTGCCCAGTGGCGCGTAGCTAATCGGCAGGCCGAAGAAGCCGGCGAAGCCCAGGGTCTGGATGGCCGGGGAGCAGGCTTCCAGGTGGCGCCGGAAGACTTCCGAGCGCACGTCGATGCAGAACACCGCCTGTACCGCCGGCACGCTGGGCAGGGCCGGCGCCGGCGAGTGCAGCAGGCGCCAACGCAATTCGCGCTGCCAGGCGGCTTCCCGGGCCCGCTGCCAGAGCAGGTGTAGCTCGAGCCCCTGCCAGGCGCTGCGGCGCATGCCCTGCTCCCAGAGGCTCTGCCACTTGGCCCACAGGCTGTCGCTGTCGCGCTTGCCGTCATCCAGCAGGACCTCCCAGCTCAGCCGGATGGCCAGCAGGTCGACCAGGGTCTGATCTTCGCCACCCGCCAGGCGCGCCTGCCAGCGGCGGTAGGCACACCAGGCGCCCCAGCCGCCGATACGCAGCAGGACCGCCTCGAGGAAATCCGGCCACTCTGCCGGGGCGACGCCCAATTGCTGCAGTGCGCGATGGATTTGCGCCTCCGGAGCCGGCGCCAGTTGCCCGGCGCGGTGATTGAAGCCGGGCACGCGCATCAGGCCGGCGACACTGTGGTCGTCCGCCAGTGAGCTGCGCCAGCTGGCGTAGAGACGGTCCTCGCGGTCCGGGTGCCAGTCGGCCTGGGCGCAGTCGAAGTAGGCGGCGCAGAACTGCGAGATCTGGTGGGTGATGGTGTCGCACCAGGCCGGTTGGCTGTGCAGGTCGCGCTGCTGGTCCAGGGTGTCGCAGAGCAGTGGCACCGGGGTCGGCGCCGGCCAGTGGCTGTCCAGGGCCGCAATCAGCGTCTCCGCGGAGGTGTCGGCGCCGGCCTCGCGGAGCGCCAGCTGCAGGTCTTCCGCTCGTATTTCTCCCCGCTGCCAGGCCTCGCGGTAGTCCGCCATGCTGGCGGTCATGGGCGAGCCCCCCAGGCGCGCGATGGTCGCGGCGGTGGCGGCGAAAGGCTTGCCGATATGGCCCCAGTAGGGGTTGACCGCGATCATGCGATCGAGGGGCCAGCTGGGGGCGATGCTGTCGGTGGCGGCGTCGATGGCCGCCGCCAGGGCCGCCCTCTCCTCCGCCGTGGCGGTGACGTCTGCGTGCACGGGTGCGTTCACAGCAACTCTCCTTTCTGCAGGGATTGACGGTTGACCAGGGTTTGCGCCTGGGCGGGGCTCAGGCGTATCGGCCAGAGCTTGAAGGTGGTCCGGGTGAAGGCTTCATCCAGGTAGAAGCCGGCGTAGGCCCAGGGAAACAGCGTGCGCGCGATGCGGCCGCGGGGGTGGTAGCGCAGCCAGATCTGGGCCGCGTAGAGGGCGGCGAAGCTGAGCAGGACCCAGGCCACCATCCCCGGATGGGCCGGTGCCGGCGCCGGCGCCAGGCCGGCGAAGAGCGTGTGCCAGAGCAGGTAGAGCTGGGTCAGTGCCAGCACTTGCAGGCTGGCCCGCAGCATCAGCCGGGCTTCCCTGCCCTGCTCCAGCCAGAGCAGTGCAGTGAGGCCGAGTACCAGGATCACCAGGGCCGCCGGGGGCACGCTGAGAGCCGGCAGCAGCCACTGCCAGGCGGCGACGAAGCCCAGCACCAGTGCCGCGGTCAGCAGCGGCACGCCGAGGTACCAGGCCGGGGAGCGGGTGCTGCTGGCGTCGGCCGGCAGGTAGTTGCGCAGACCGGCACTGCGCACCGTCTCGCCGGCGGCGAGGAAGGCGTAGGCCTTGTAGAGGGAGTGGGCCACCAGGTGCAGCAGGGCCAGCTCGTAGAGGCCGAGGCCAATTTCCACCAGCATGAAGCCCATCTGGGCACAGGTGGACCAGGCCAGGCGCACCTTGATGCTGACCCGGGTCAGCATGACCAGGCCGGCGAGTACCGCGGTGATGCTGCCCACCAGCACCAGCAGGGTCTGGGCCGCCGGCGCCAGGTTGAGCAGCGTGGCCAGGCGAATCAACACCAGCCCGCCGATGTTGACCACGCCGGCGTGCAGCAGCGCAGAGACCGGGGTGGGTGCCTCCATGACCTGGATCAGCCAGCCGTGCAGGGGCAGCTGCGCGGTCTTGAGGATGACCGCCAGGGCCACCAGCAGCGCGGCGATGTGCAGGGAGGCCGGCAGGCTGTCGGCGCCCGCGAGGTGGCCGGCCAGGGCCTCCAGGGAGAAGCTGCCGACGGCGGCGTAGATCAGCCCCAGGGCGATCAGCAGGCAGACCTCCGCCAGGCGGCTGACGAGGAATTTCTTGTGGGCGACCACCTGTGCCGCCTTGCGCTCGGGGTAGTGTGTGAGCAGGTAGTGCAGGCCGATGCTGGTACCGCTCCAGGCCAGCACGATCACCGCCAGGTTGGCGCTGGCGACCAGGATGCCGACCATGCAGAGGGTGAAGAGCATGGCGCGGACAAAGCGCGCCTGGCCGGCGTCGCCGTCCAGATAGCGCGCGGAGTAGCGGACGATGGCCCAGCCGAGGACGGCGACCAGGGCGCTTGCCGTGAGGCCGAGGGGATCCAGCGCCGGCCCGCCCCGGGTCGACCACAACCAGCCCGCCGGGATCAGCAGGAGGGTGGCCCAGAGACCGGTGCGCGCGGTCCAGCGCGCGGGCAACCAGGGGCGCTCCCCGGCGCCCCAGGCGCAGGCGAAGCCCACTGCATAGATCACCCATAACCACTGGCCTGCCAGTTCGCCTGTCATGTCTGTCTCCTCTGCTTCAGGTCTCGATGGGGCGCTATCCTCGGGGCTGGCAATAATTTTGTAAAATATATAGTTTGTGTATTATCGTTCTTTATAAGTGAACTAAATCGGAGCGGGCCCATGCGACAGCTGAACTTTCACCACCTGTATTACTTCTGGATGGTGGCCAAGGAGGGGCATCTGACCCGGACCGCGGAGAAGCTCCACGTGTCCCAGTCCGCCCTCTCCTCGCAGATCCGTCAGCTGCAGGAGCAGCTGGGCCAGGAGCTGTTTACCCGCGAGGGGCGCAGCCTGCAGCTGACCGAAGTGGGCCACCTGGTGCTGGAGTACGCCGAGCGCATTTTCAGTCTCGGCAGCGAACTGCTGGCCCTGACCGAGCGCGGCGAATTACAGCAGGTGCAGCACCTGCGGGTGGGCTCCGTGGCGACGCTGTCGCGGAACTTCCAGGAGAACTTCCTGCGCCCGGTCATCGGCCAGGCGGCGGTGCAACTGGTGATCCGCTCGGCCAGCCTGGAGGAGTTGCTGGAGCAGCTGCGGGTGCACCGGCTTGACCTGATTCTGTCCAACCGCGCCGTGGCCGCCGACAACTCGACGCCCTGGCGCTGCCGCCAGATCGCCGAACAGAGTGTCTGCATTGTCGGCCCGCCGGGCACGCTGGCGGCGGACTTCGATCTCGCCCGGGACCTGGGTAAATTGCCCCTGCTGCTGCCGGGCACCCGCAGCGACATCCGCAGCCAGTTCGACCTGCTCTGCGAGAAGCGGGGTATCGATGTCGATCCCTGGGCGGAAGTCGACGACATGGCCATGCTGCGACTGCTGGCCCGGGACTCGGGGGGGCTGGCGGTGGTGCCGGAGGTGGTGGTACAGGACGAGCTGCAGAGCGGCCGGCTGACCCGCTACTGCGTGCTCGAGGATGTGGTGGAGCGCTTCTTCGCCATCACCGCCCGACGCCAGTTCGAGCTGCCCGCGGTCCGGCAGCTGCTGGAGGATGCGACGGCGACAAGGCCGCACCCGGGATGACCCGCGCTGGCGGAAGATCGAGTGTGCAGCGGTGGGCGCTGAGAGCCGGCTGGCGGGCTAGCCCAGGCGCAGGCGGAAGTCGTCGTAGCCGAACTCGCGGACAATTTCCAGCGCGTCGCTGCGCGAGTTCCACAGGGCAATCGCCGGCAGGCGGGTGCCGTTGAAGGTGCTGGTTTTCACCATGGTGTAGTGGGCCATGTCGCGGAAGACCAGGCGCTGGCCAATCTGCAGGGGCTCGGCAAAGCTGTAGTCGCCGATCACATCCCCGGCCAGGCAGGTGAGCCCGCCCAGGCGGTAGGTGTGGGGGTGCTCCCCGGGCTCCCCTGCCCCGGCGACCTCCGGCCGGTAGGGCATTTCCAGGGTGTCGGGCATGTGGCAGGTGGCGGAGCAGTCGAGAATCGCCTGGTCCAGGCTGTTCCAGGCCAGATCCAGTACCTCGGTGACCAGTACGCCAGTGCCGATCGCCACTGCCTCCCCGGGTTCCAGGAAGACCTGCACCCCGTGGCGGGCGCTGAAGTCGCGAATGCAGTCGACCAGGGCATCCACCTGGTAATCGGGCCGGGTGATGTGGTGACCGCCACCGAAATTCACCCAGTCCATGCGCGGCAGCAGGTCGCCAAAGCGCTCCTCGACCGCCGCCAGGGTGCGCTGCAGGGGCGGAAAGTCGTGTTCGCAGAGGGTGTGGAAATGCAGGCCGCTGATGCCCTCGAGGCTGGCCTCGTCCAGCTGCGAGCGGGGAATGCCCAGGCGCGAACCGGGGGCGCAGGGGTCGTAGATTGGCACGTCCCCTTCCGAGTGCTCCGGGTTGATGCGCAGGCCGAAGCGCAGATTGGGTCGCTCCCGCTGGGCCTCCAGGCACAGGGGCCGGAAGCGCAGCCACTGGCCGCAGCTGTTGAATACCACATGATCAGCAATCTGCAGAATCTCCCGCAGGTCCTGCTCGTGGTAGCCGGCGCCGAAGACATGCACCTCCCCCGGCTGGTCGTCGCGGCGGTAGTACTCGTGGCCCAGGCGGGCCTCGTAGAGGCCGCTGGCGCAGGTGCCGTGCAGGTATTGCGTGGTCAGCTCACCCAGCCTCCAGCAGGAAAAGGCCTTGAGCGCCGCCAGTACCTTCGCCCCGCTGCGCTTTGCCACATCCTGCAGGATCGCCAGGTTGCGCTCCACCGCCACCTCGTCGATCACGTAACAGGGGGACGGCAGACGCGCCAGGTCGAGACGGCTGAAATCGGTGAACTGGAGGATCTGCATCTTGGAGGTCCTGTTCGGGGTTGTGTCAGAGGTCCTGGCCCTTGACCACGTCGAGGCGGAAGGCCGGGTCCAGCTCCACCACCTGCCAGGGCAGGCCGTAGCGGTTCATGTCGTCCATGAAGGGGTCGGGATCGCACTGCTCCACGTTCCAGACGCCGGGGCGCTTCCAGTGGTTCTCCAGCAGCATCTTGGCCCCGATCATCGCCGGCACGCCAGTGGTGTAGGAAATTGCCTGGGACTGCACCTCGCGGTAGCAGGCCTGGTGGTCGCAGATGTTATAGAGGTACATCAGCTTCTCCTGGCCGTCCTTGACCCCGCGCACGATGCAGCCGATGCAGGTCTTGCCCTTCGTCCGCGGGCCGAGGCTGGCCGGGTCCGGCAGCAGGCTGGCCAGGAACTGGATGGGCACGATCTTCTGGCCCTGGTAGTCCACCGGCTCGATGCCGGTCATGCCCACGTTTTCCAGCACTTCCAGGTGCTTCAGGTAGTTGTCGGAGAAACTCATCCAGAACTGCGCCCGCTTCAGCGAGGGGTAGTGCTTGCTCAGCGACTCCAGCTCCTCGTGATACATGCGGTAGATGTTGTAGCTGCCCACCTCGTCCGGGCACTCGAAGCGCGCCTGCTTGGACATCGGCGGCGTGGTCACGAACTCACCGTTTTCCCAGTGGCGGCACTCGGCACTCACCTCGCGGATATTGATCTCCGGGTTGAAGTTGGTGGCGAAGGGGTAGCCGTGGTCACCGCCGTTGACGTCGATGATGTCCAGCTCGTGGATCTCGTCAAAGTAGTGCTTGGCCAGATAGGCGGTGAACAGGTTGGTGGCGCCGGGGTCGAAACCGCTGCCGAGGATGGCGGTCAGGCCGGCCTGCTCGAAGCGCTCCTGGTAGGCCCACTGCCACTTGTACTCGAACTTCGCGGTATCCGGCGGCTCGTAGTTGGCGGTATCCAGGTAGTGCACGCCGGCGGCCAGGCAGGCGTCCATGATGGTCAGGTCCTGGTAGGGCAGCGCGACATTGATCACCAGCTCGGGCTTTTCCCGCTCCAACAGCGCGGTCAGCTCGGGCACGTTGTCGGCATCCACCTGCGCGGTGCGGATGGGGCGCGACAGCTGGGCGGCAATCGCCTGGCACTTGGCCTCGGTGCGGCTGGCCAGCACGATCTCGCTGAAGACTTCGGGCAGCTGGGCGCACTTGTGGGTGACCACGGCCCCCACGCCGCCGGCGCCAATAATCATGACCTTGGACATCTCGGGTTCCTCCTGTGGCATCCCGTTCAATCAGAGTGTCTGTGCCCGGCCCGCCTGCGGGCAATGCGCTTGTGCACTGCCCGCGGGGCCCGGGACATTCCGGCTAAGGGTTCCCTGCCCCGGGCCGGGGCAAATCCCGACCCGACGGCAATTGTCATCAATGATGTTCGAAATAGGTATAGCCGTGCAGGCTATCATGAAACGCGCGCAGGATGACCTGGCGCTCGGCCACCGAGATGCGGCCACTGCGCACCGCCCCTTCGGCGACCTGGCGGAACTGCTCCTGCAGGTGCTTGGGTTCGTACTCCACGTAGCTGAGGACATCGGCGATGCTGTCGCCGTGGAACTCCCGGGCGAAATCGAAGCTGCCGTCGGCATTGATGGCGACGTTGACCACGTTGGTGTCGCCAAACAGGTTGTGCAGGTCGCCCAGGGTCTCCTGGTAGGCGCCCACCAGGAACACCCCCAGGGTATAGTCCTCGTCGTCGCGCAGGGGGTGCAGGGGCAGTGTGCTCACCGCGCCCTCCGGCAGCGAGAAATTGTCGATCTTGCCGTCGCAGTCGCAGGTCAGGTCCGCCAGCATGCCGCGGCGCACCGGCTCCTCGTCCAGGCGGTGCAGGGGCATGATCGGGAAAACCTGGTCGATGGCCCAGATATCCGGCAGTGACTGGAACAGGCTGAAGTTGCCGTAGTAGATATCCGACAGCAGTTCCGGCAGGTTCTCCAGTTCCGGCGGCACCCGCGACAGCTCCGGCACCAGGGCGGCGATGCGCTGCAGGATGGCCAGGCAGATATCGTCCGCCAGGGCCCGCTCCCGCAGGCTGGCCTGCCCGTGCTGGAACTGCTCGCGCACCTCGTCGCGGTAGAACAGCGCGTCGTTGTAACACTCCTGGAAGTTGTCCCGGCCGACCACCGAGAGCACCTCCTGGATGTTCTTCAGGGCCTCGCTGCAGTCCTCGGGCAGGGAGGCCTTGCGCAGCTGCGGCTCCCAGCTGCGCACGTCGAGGACATTGAACAGCAGCATGGAGGAATAGGCCACGGTGGCGCGCCCGGATTCGGAGACGATCACCGGATGGGGAATTTCCAGCGGGTCGAAGGTCTCGCGGATGCTCTCCACGATATTCACGCAGTACTCCTCCAGCTGGTAGTTCATGGAGTGGGTACTGTTGGTGCGGGCGCCTTCGTAGTCGACCGCCAGGCCACCGCCGAGGTCGAGGTAGCCCATGGGCGCGCCCTCCTCCACCAGCCCGGCGTAGAAGCGGCAGGCCTCGAGGACGCCGTTGCGCACATTGCGGATGTTCGGCACCTGGGAGCCCAGGTGGCAGTGCAGCATCTGCAGGCAGTGCAGCATGCCCGCCTCGCGCAGCTCGTCAATCGCGGTGATCAGCGCCGGCGTCGACAGGCCGAAGATCGAGCGGTCGCCGCTGTCCTGGCTCCAGTGGCCGTCCACCTTGACCGAGCTCTTCATGCGCACGCCGATCAGCGGCTCGACTTGCAGCGCGCGGCTGCGCTCGATGATCATGCGCAGCTCGCCGAGGGACTCGAGCACGAAGAAACAGGGGTAGCCCATGCGCCGGGCGTAGAGGCCGAGGTCGATGAACTCGGCGTCCTTGTAGCCGTTGCAGACAATCAGGCTCTCAGTATCGCGCAGCTGGCTGAGGGCAATGATCAGCTCCGCCTTGCTGCCCGCCTCGAAACCGTGGTGGTAGCGGGAACCGTAGGTGGCGATTTCCTCGATCACGTGGCACTGCTGGTTGACCTTGATCGGAAACACGCCGCGGTAGACATTCTGGTAGCCGCCGCGCTCGATGGCCCCGGCAAAGGTCTCGTTGAGCACCTTGATGCGGTGGTCGAGCAGGTTGCGGATGCGCAGCACCACGGGCATTTCCAGGCTGCGGGCGCGCATGCCGGCGACGATGTCCATCAGCGAGACCGTGGCTTTCCCGTCCTCCGTGGGCACCGTGACCTGGGCGTGCCCCTGCTCGGAGACACTGAAATAGCCGGCGCCCCAGGCGTTGACACCATAGAGTTCGGCACTGTCGGCCACGGTCCAGGAGTTGTGCACGATAGGGGAGCCTCCCTGTGGAGTGAATGGGGGTGTCCGGCCGGCGCCGGGGAGCGGCAAATTCTAGGGCCGCCCCGCGTAAACGCAAGGGAAAATTGCGGCCTCACGCCGCCCAAATTGTTGTCCCGCGTCGCCCGAAGCAGTGTAGTGCATCTGGTCCCGGGCGCTCACACCGCGAGTACCGGCCTGGCGACAAGTCACCAGCCTACCCCCCGCCTTTGGTAGTTTTCAACCACGCGCCGGGAGGATGCTGGTCCCGCGCCGCCCCTGTCCACTATAGTGTGGGCGTCCACGATCAAGGGTACTGCCGTGTCTTCCCCCTCCCCCGCCATTGCGCCCGCCGGCGCCGCGCAGATTGACGCCGCCGCGCCGGACGACCTCGAGGCTTTGCTGGCCCTGGAGGCGAACTGCTTTGCCACCGACCGGCTGTCCCGGCGCAGTTTTCGGCGCTGGCTGCGCCGGCAGGACCGGGTGTTCCTGGTCGTGCGGGAAGGCAGCCAGCTGCTGGCCTATGCTTTGGTGCTGCTGCGCCGCGGCACGCGCCTGGCGCGACTGTATTCCCTTGCGGTGTCCCCCGCCGCCCGCGGTCGCGGCCTGGCGCGTGAATTACTGCTGCGGGCGGAAAAGGAAGCGCGCGAAGCCGGCGCCCTCTACCTGCGCCTGGAGGTGGCCAGCGACAATACCCCGGCGATCCGCCTCTACCGGCAACTCGGCTACAGCCAGTTCGGCCTCTATCACGATTACTACGAAGACCACGGCGATGCCCTGCGCATGGAAAAGTGCATCCGCCCCTTCGAGCCCAGTGGCGACACCCGGGTGATCCCCTGGATTGCCCAGACCACTCCCTTCACCTGCGGGCCGGCGGCGCTGATGATGGCCATGGCCGGCCTCGACAGTCGCTACACGCCGACACCCCTGGAGGAGATCGAGATCTGGCGCGAGGCCACGACGATCTACATGACCTCCGGGCACGGTGGCTGCCATCCCCTGGGCCTGGCACTCGCCGCCCGGCGACGGGGTTTCCGCGCCGAGGCCTGGGTCAATCTCGAGGGGCCGCTGTTCCTCGAGGGCGTGCGGGACGAGGAAAAGAAACGCGTGATGAGCCTGGCCCACCAGGGCTTCACCCAGGCCTGCGCGGCGGCCGGCATCGCCGTGCACCACCAGGAAGTCGACCAGCAGCAGCTGGTGGAGGCCTTCGATGCCGGCGCCAATGTGCTGATCCTGATCTCGACCTATCGCCTGGACAGCAAGAAGGCGCCCCACTGGGTGGTCATGAGCGGGCACGACGACGACTGCCTTTACGTGCACGACCCCGACCTCGAGGATACCGGCCCCCCGCGTCAGCGCGGCGAGGCGCGCTCCTCCCTGGACTGTCAGCACCTGCCCATTGCCCGGGCGGATTTCGCCGCCATGAGCCGCTTCGGCGGCAACCGCCTGCGCACCGCGGTGGTGATATATCCAGGACCATCCACATGAGCGCGCCCGACCCCGACTACCTGGCGCTGGTGCGCGAGCTCTCCGACCGCATCGTCGAGGCACAGCGGCCGATTCGCATCCTGGATGCGATCAAGTGGCGCCCGGACATCAAGCGCGGCTTCTTCGCCGCGGGCTGTCGCGAGCTGCCCGCTGTGGACGCCGACTACTACCGCCGCCACAACCCGCTGGACTTCGACCCCGCTGCCAAGCGCCAGGAGTTGCAGCAGATCGAGCGGGACATCGCTCGCCGCCTGGGCCAGCTCAACCCCTTGGCGCAGATCATGCGCCGCATGTGCCGCGACTACCGCACCGTGGTGCGCCTGCTCGAGGTGCGCGGGGAAGCCGAATTCGGCGCCCTCTCCATCGACCTCTACGGCTCCTCCTCGGATGTCTTCCACGCCGGCGACCCCACCCTGGCCGATCTGGGCACGGTCATGGAGGGTACCCTGCGCAACCTGCTGCAGAACGACTCCATGCAGGAGGCGCCCAAGGACATCCCCGCGGCGGAGGCAGTGGAAATGCTCAACCAGCGGCTGCTGCAAGTGTTTCCCGACGCCGGTATCCGCGTGCTGCTCAACGACCAGATGACCGCCGACGCCGCCGCCGGCTCCGATTACCTGAAGATCCGCAGCGATGCGCGCTTCAATGCCCTGGATATCGATGTACTCGAAGTCCACGAGGGCTGGGTGCACCTGGGCACCACCCTCAACGGCAGCGCCCAGACCGCCTGTACCTTCCTCGGCAAGGGCACCCCTTCTGCCACCACCACCCAGGAGGGGCTGGCGGTGCTCACCGAGATCCTGACCCTGAAGTCCAGCCCCTCCCGGCTCTATCGCCTGATCAACCGGGTGCGCGCGGTGACCCTGGCCGAGGAAGGCGCCAATTTTCTCGAGGTCTTCCACTACCTGCGCGACCACCGCATGAGCGACGACGAGGCCTGGAGCATCGCCATGCGGGTCTTCCGCGGCAGCACACCGGAGGGCAGCCCCTTCACCAAGGATCTCGCCTACATGCGCGGCTTCGTGCAGACCTTCAACTTCCTGCGCCTGGCGATCAGCGAGGGGCGCCTGGACAGCCTGCCGGTGCTGTTCTGCGGCAAGATTACCCTCGAGGATATCGCCACCTGGCGCATGCTGGTGGAGGACGGCGTGGTGCAGGCGCCGCGCTTCCTGCCGCCCCACTTCGCCGACCTCAAGGGGCTGGCGACCTGGATGAGCTTCTCCCGCTTTATCGCCTCCCTCAGTTTTGATCAGCTGGAGGCGGACTACGGCGCCCTGCTGTAGAGAGCCCCTCCCCCGCCGGGGCACCCGCGGTGGCGGCCCGTCCCGCCGGCTTTCACCGGCTGTGCCACCCCTCTAGCGCGGCATCATGCGCAGCTGCCCCAGGTGCTCCAGCGGCTGGGGCTTGCCCAGGAGATAGCCCTGCACGTGGTCCACGCCGATCTGCCGCAGCAGCTCCAGGGTGCCCGTGTCCTCCACGAACTCGGCGACCGTCTTCAGGCCCATGATGTGGGCGATATTGTTGATCGAGGCAACAATCGCCTGGTCGACCTCGCTCTTGCACAGGTCGCGCACGAAAATGCTGTCGATTTTCAGGTAGTCGACGTCCAGGCTGCGCAGGTAGCCAAAGGAGGACAGGCCGCTGCCGAAATCGTCCAGGGCAAACTGGCAGCCCAGTGAGGTCAGCTCGCGGATGAAACGGCGGGCCGCCTCGAGGTCGCTCATGGCCGCGGTCTCGGTGATCTCGAAACAGAGGTAGTGGGCCGGGATGCGGTGCTGCTCGATCAGCTGCTTGATCAGGTCCAGGCACTCCTGGCTGCCAATCGAGGTTCCCGAGAGGTTGATCGAGCAGCACAACTGGCGGTTGTTTACCCGCAGGTTGTCCCCCAGCCAGGCCAGCGTGTTGCGGATCACCCACTGGTCGATCAGCGGCATCAGCCCGTAGCGTTCCGCCGCGGGGATAAAGGTGGTCGGCGGGATGGTCTGCTGCCGGTCGTCCAGCATGCGCACCAGGATCTCGAAGTGCGGCGCCCGGGAGGGCGAGGCCAGGGGCTCGATTGGCTGGTAGAACAGTCGCAGGCGGTCTTCATCGATCGCCTGCTGGATACTCGAGGCCCAGTGCATCTGGCCCTTGCGGTGTTGCAACTCCTCGTCGCCGCTGGCATAGAAATGCACCCGGTTGCGCCCCCCGTCCTTGGCCGCATAGCAGGCGGCGTCGGCGGTGCTCAGCAACTCGTCCAGGGAACCGCTTTCCGCGTTCACCGGGACCATGCCAATGCTGACGCCGACGGAGAACACCTGCTCGTCCCAGAAAAAGCGGAAGTCCTTCACCGTGGTGCGAATCTGCTCGGCAATCTCCAGGCCCCGTGTCGCCGGGCAGTTGGCCAGCAGGATGCCGAACTCGTCGCCACCCAGGCGGGCAAAGGTATCGCTCTGGCGCAGGTGCTCGCGAATCAGGCGCGAAAGCTGTCGCAGCAGATTGTCCCCGGCGCGGTGGCCACAGGTGTCGTTGACAATCTTGAACTGGTCGAGGTCCAGGTAGCAGAGCAGGTGCTCGCTGAGGTCGGTGCGGGCGGCGATCATCAGCTGCTCCAGCCGGCGCTCGAACTCCCGCCGGTTGAGCAGCCCGGTCAGCGCATCGTGAACCGCCTGGAAGGTCAGGCGTGCCTGCAGTTCATTGCTGTGGGTGACATCGCGCAGGGCGATCAGCCAGCCGATACTCTTGCCGCCCGTGTCCTTCAGCGGCGCCAGATTGCACTGCACAATGGCCCGCTCCCCCTGGCGACCGGTGAGTTCCAGCTGCCCGGCCTCCGCGGCCTCCCCCCGGTCGCGCAGGGACCACAGGCTGACCGGCTCGTTGCCGGTACTTCGCAGCTTGAGAATGTTCTCCACCGGCTGCTCAAAGGCCTCTTTGTTGGACCAGCCGGTAAGCAGGCTCGCCACCGGATTGAGATAGACCGTGCGCATCTGCCCGTCGCAGGTGATTACCGCTTCGGTAATCGCCTCCAGCGTCACCTGGGCCAGCTGTGAGTGCTGGTATAGCTGTGCCTCCATGCGCTTGCGCTCGCTGATGTCGCGCAGCACCGCACTGTACTGCACGCCCTCCCCGGTGGGGCTGGCGGTGGCGATCACCTCGATCGGGACCGCGGCGCCGCTGCTGCAGCGGCCGGCAATCTCGTGGGGCCCCTCGCGGCGGCCGGCGGCGATCACCGTCATTAGGTTTTCCCGGGCGATGTTCGGGTAGAGGTTCCTGCAATCCTCGTGCAGCAAGTCCGCGACCGGTATGCCGATCAGCTGCTGCGACGGACGCCCGAAAATCTGTTCGGCCCCGGGGTTGGCGCTGGTGACAATGCCCAGCTCACTGAAGGTGATGACACCGTCGCGCATGTCCCGGAGAATCAGGTGGGTGCGCTTGACCATGCGCTCCAGCCTGGCCATGACCCGGTTGTACTTGCGCGCGATCTGACCGACCTCGGTAAAGGGCTCCACCGGCACACGCAAGCGCATGTCGCCGGTCGACTCCTGTTCATTCATCGCCTGCAGGAGCTGGGTCAGCTCCGTGGTCGCGCCGTGTTCGGAGCTGTTCAAACCCTCCTGTTCCGCCTCCGTGGAAACCCGCAGGGGCGTCATTCGACCCATGATGCGCAGGAATAGCAGAGTCAGCAGCAGCGCCCAGAGGCCGCACAGCACAATGCCCAGCAACTGCGCGCCCAGCTGACCCAGGTAGCCCAGTCCGGTGCCCAGAATGGCCGGGTCGCCGAACAGGGCCACCGCCAGGGTGCCCCAGATGCCGGCACCCAGGTGCACCGGCACCGCGCCAATGGCATCGTCCAGGCGCCAGCGCAGCAGCAACTGCTCGGTAAAGCGCATGCACAGTGCCCCGCCACCGCCGATGACCAGCGCCTCGGGGGTGGTAACCGCGTGACAGCTGGCGGTGATGGCCACCAGGCCGGCCAGTGTCCCGTTGATGGTCTGCGCGGGCCCCTGTCCCGGCCTGCCCAGGTGCCCGAGCAACATGCCGATCACGCCCCCGGTGGCACCCGCCAGCAGGGTGTTGGCGATGATCGCCGGTATTGCCGGACTGAATGCCAGGGCGCTGCCGCCGTTGAAACCGATCCAGCCGATCATGAAGAAGAGCATGCCGAGCATGGCAAAGGGCAAATTGCTGCCGGGGATATCGCGTACCTCGCCGCCCTCGAAGCGCCCATCCCGCGGGCCGACCACGATGATCGCCGCCAGTGCCACCCAGCCGCCCAGGCTGTGCACGACGGTGCTGCCGGCGAAATCGACAAAGCCCCGCGCCGCCAGCCAGCCGGGCAGCCCCGACAGGGCGCCGCCCCAGGCCAGGTGCCCGAACACCGGGTAGAGCAACAGGGCCAGCAGCGCCGTCAGGGCGACGTAGGTGACAAAGCGGCTCCGCTCGGCGATGGCGCCGGAGACGATAGTCGCAGCGGTGGCGCAGAAGGTCAGCTGGAACAGAAAGAAGCACGCGACCCAGACACCGCCGTGGGTAAAGTCCGCGGCGATCAGGCCGGTATCGAAGACACCCGCACGGTGCGCTCCGAACATGATGCCAAAGCCCAGCCCCCAATAGAGTACGCTGGTGACCAGGAGGTCGAGGGCATTTTTCAGGGCCACATTGATGGCATTCTTGCTGCGCGTCAGCCCCGATTCGAGGCAGAGGAACCCGCACTGCATGACCAATACCAGTACGGCGGAAAAGAGCAGCCAGAGGGCATCCAGAGTCGGCGGCTGGGACACATCACCTTCCTTGCGCTATGTGACGAGTCGTCTGCTGCAAGTTCCGGGCCACTGCGTGCTCGGGGGCAGATTCCAGGCTCGGCCATGGCCTGCTGGGTGCCGTGAATGCCGCGACAGTGGCTGGGCCAGGCCCGGGGCATGACATATTCATCAGCGAACTTGACCGTTCACGTCATTGAGCGCGCCCTGCCGCCGGCTACACTGACGCCTCCATCCATCGCCGGTGCCGTCAGGCGTCCGGCCACATCCGACACCAGAAGCCGTTTATGCCTGATTCAGCCTATATCTACGACGCCATACGCACGCCCCGTGGCAAGGGCAAACCCGGCGGTAGCCTCTACGAGGTCAAGCCCATCGATCTGCTGACCAACCTGCTGGAGGCCCTGAAAAGCCGTCACGACCTGGACACCTCCCGGGTCGAGGACCTGATCGTTGCCACCGGGGAGCCGGTGGATGAACAGGGTCAGAATATTGCCAAGACCGCGCTGACCTATTCGAGCTGGGACGATGCCACCACCGGTGCACAGTTGCACCGTTTCTGTGCAGGCGGCCTGGATGCGGTCAATCTCGCCGCGGCCAAAGTCGCCGCCGGTTTCGAGGACCTGGTTGCCGCCGGGGGCGTGGAGTCCATGTCCCGCCTGGGCATGGGGGCCAGCGGCGCTGCCCAGGCGGATCCCTGGGTGGCCATGCATACCCACTTCATCTCCCAGGGGCTCGGCGCGGACCTGGTGGCGACCCTGGATGGCATCACCCGCGAGGATGTCGACCGCTATGCGCTGATGAGCCAACAGCGTGCCGCCGACGCGCGGGCCCAGGGCTACTTCCGCTCCCTGGTGCCGGTCACCGATCTGAATGGCGTGACCATTCTGGATCACGACGAGTTTATCCGCCCGGACACGACGCTCGAGGACCTTGGCCGGCTCAAGCCCTCTTTCAAGATGTTTGCCGACTACGGCCACGGCGCCGTGGCGAAAATGCGCTACCCCCAGGTCGAGGCCTTCGATCACGTGCACACCCCCGGGAACTCTTCCGGCATCGTCGACGGCGCGGGCCTGGTGCTGGTGGGCAGCGAAGGGGCCGGCAAGGACTTGGGGCTGACACCCCGGGCGCGGATCGTCAGCTGCGCCCTGACTGGCACCGAGCCCACCATCATGCTCAACGGTCCCGCCCCGGCGACCGAGAAGGCCCTGCGCAAGGCCGGTCTGTCCGTGGCGGACATCGACCTGTTCGAACTCAATGAAGCCTTTGCCGCGGTCGTGTTGCGCTATCAACGGCTGCTGGGCATTCCCGACGAGAAGATCAACGTGAATGGCGGTGCCATTGCCATGGGGCACCCGATCGGCGCCACCGGTGCCATGATCCTGGGCACCCTGCTGGACGAGCTGGAACGCCGCGACCTGCGCCGCGGGGTGTGTACCCTGTGTGCCGCCGGGGGGATCGGCATCGCGACGGTGATCGAACGCGTTTGAACACTGACTGAACCGCGCGACGTGAGGAGCCCGGGCACCGCCCGCCTGCACGCAGCCGCGCATCACGACTGAACCGCGCGTCCCGGCGATGGCCGGGCGGGGCGCCACGAGCGAGAGAGACCATGAGCTACATTCGACTGGAACGCGACGCCGACGGCATCGTGGAACTGATTTTCGACCAGCCCGGCAAGTCCGTGAACACCATGGGCAATGAATACGACGAGGCCATGCGTGCTGCCGTGGCGGACCTGCGGACGCAGGTTGCCGCGGGCGGGGTCAGCGGCGTCTATGTCCGCAGCGGCAAGCCCGGCCAGTTTTTTGCCGGGGGCGACATCAAGCAGATGCTGGAGATGGATCTCGACCCGGACAGTGCCGAACGCGAGCGCATGTTCGCGGCCATGCTGGGGACCAAGCGTCCCCTGCGGGAGCTGGAGACCCTGGGTGTGCCGGTCGTCGTGGGGATCAACGGGCCGGCCCTCGGCGGTGGCTTCGAGATCGCCCTTGCCTGCCACCACCGCATCGCCCTGGCAGGCGTGCAGGTGGGCCTGCCTGAAGTCCAGATTGGCTTGATGCCGGGTGCCGGCGGCGTGGTGCGGCTGACGTCCTTGCTGGGCATCCAGGCAGCGCTGCCACTGATTGCCCAGGGGAAGCGGCTGAAGGCGGAGAAGGCGCTTGAAATGGGGCTGCTGGACGCATTGGCCGAGAGCGAAGAGGCCATGCATGCCCAGGCGCGGGCCTGGATCAAGGCCAACCCCGAGGCGAGCCAGCCCTGGGATCGAGAGGGTTTCAAGCTTCCCGGGGGCTCGCCCAAGGACAAGCATCGCCAGGACCTGCAGGGCTTCCTGTTCTTCGGCCCCAGCAATGTGATGGCCCAGACCAAGGGACTGATGCCGGCCCAGCAGGCAATCTTTGCCTGTATCTCTGACGTGGCCCGGGTGGATTTCGATACCGCCCAGAAGATCGAGTCGCGCTACTTCATGAGCCTGCTGCTGGACCAGACCGCGCGCAACATGATGCTCGCCTTCTTCGTGCAGATGGAGGCGCTCAACCGGGGGGCGAGCCGCCCGCAGGGCGTGCAACGGCGCCAGGTGCGCAAGCTGGGTATTCTCGGCGGTGGTCAGATGGGCTCGGGGATCGCCACGGTCGCCGCGCAGAAAGGCATCGCGGTGGTGGTCAAGGACATCAGTCTGGCTAATGCCGAGAAGGCCAAGGATTATGCCGAGCTGGCCTACGGCAAGAACCGCCGGGTCAGCGAGGAGCAAGCGGCGGAGTACCTGAACCGAATCGAAGTCACCGACGACTACGCGACACTGGCGGACTGCGACCTGGTCATCGAGGCGGTGTTCGAGGATCGCGGGGTCAAGGCTGCGGTAACCCGGGATACCGAGGCGGTACTCGCAGAAGGCGCGGTATTCGCCTCCAATACCTCGGCCCTGCCCATCACTGAGCTGGCCGATGCGAGCTCACGCCCGCACAACTTCATCGGCATGCACTTTTTCTCCCCGGCGGAGAAAATGCCGCTGGTGGAGATCATCCGCGGTCGCGAGACCAGCGACGAGACCCTGGCGCTGGCCTTTGACTTCAGCCAGCAGCTGGGCAAGACACCGATCGTGGTGCAGGACGCTCCGGGCTTCTTCACCACGCGGGTGATCGGGCAGACCATCTCCCAGGGCGCGATCTTGGTCACCGAAGGCATCAATCCGGTGCTGATTGAGTCAGCTGCACGTGACAACGGTTCGCCTGTGGGGCCGCTGGCTGCAGTGGACGAAATCAGCCAGGAAACCGCATACAAGAACGGACTGCAGGCAAAGGCCGACGCCGAAGCGCAGGGGAAAGTCTGGGAAGACAATGCTGTCAGCCGCCTGATGGACCGGATGGTCAATGAATGGAAGCGCAAGGGCAAACGCCATGGCGGTGGTTACTACGACTACCCGGAGGGCAGCCAAAAGCGGATCTGGCCCGGTTTCCGCGAGCACTTCGCGCCGGATGGCTGGACCGAGATCCCCTACCAGGATATCCGCGATCGTCTGCTGTACAGCCAGAGTCTGGAGGCGGTGCGCATTCTCGAGGAAGGTACGATCACCAGTATCGCGGACGGCAATATCGGCTCCATCATGGGCATCGGTTTCCCGCCCCACACCGGCGGTGTGTTCCAGTTCATCAACGCAGTGGGGCTGCAGGTTTTCGTCGATCGCGCCCGGGAGCTTGCCGAGCGTTACGGCGATACCTTCGCACCACCTGCGCTGCTGGTCGAGCGCGCTCGCCAGGGTGAGCTGTTTCTCTAGGTCGCGGGTCTGTTCAGCGCCTGAGGGGTAGCGCGCTGACTCCCGCTGCCCCTCGAGAGATCGCCGCGGTGTCGGCTTGATGAGGGCTTTTGGGCCCGATCAAACCACTCCGCGGAGGCGTTTTCACCCTTGCCGCATGGTTGCGCGGTAGCATTTGCTCCGGTCGCGCCAGTGCTCGACGGGGTGCCGGCGCTCTTTTGCCGAAACACTTCCGCGGTATCGCCTTTCAGCCGGATATCGAAGCACCCCCGGTGCAACTCCCGATGGTGAAAGCGGCAGAGCGTCACCAGATTATCCAGGCGCGTCTCGCCACCTTCGGACCAGTGCTGAATATGGTGGGCATCGACGTACTCGGACTCCTGACAACCGGGGTATTGGCAGACACCATCCCGTTCGCGCAAGGCGCGCCGAATCGGTGCCGGGACTATCCGTGATCGTCGGCCGACATTGAGCACCTTGCCCGCGTCGTCTTCCAGCACAGTCACCAGCGATGCGTCGCAACTCAGACGTCGGGCCGTGGCTGCTGAAAGCCATGGCTTGTCCTCAAAGTGCGCACGGCTGTGGGTGCAGCAGGCCCCACTGCGCTGTTCACGCAGTGTATTGAGATCGACATGCATCACCACCTGACAGCGCTCGGCGCCTTTCAGCCCCTGTAGCGCCGCGTAATCCGGCGCCGAGGCGAGAAAGTGCTCGACCATCGCCACCAGCGCATCGGCCCGCACCTGGTCCATGTGTCGAGAGAAGGTTTCCGCGGAGATTTTTTCCTCGGCGCGCGTGTACAACAGATGGTTGGGCAAGGGCATGTAGCGGCTGCCATCCTGGTCCACCCAGGCACCGGTATCGGGGTCGACTTCCGGCGTGACAGCTTCTGGCGCCGCGACTCTCGAATCGGTATTCGCAGGCGACGCAGGACGGCTGCCCGTGATTTCCCGGTCATGTCCAGGGCCGTCTACGCCCAGCGGGGCGGAAGCAAAACTGTCTGCCTCCCGGCTCTCCCTGACCAGGCTGTCGACATCCCCATCCCCTGTAGCCATCGGCGTCGTACCCGACTTCCCACCGAGCCCCGCCACAGCGTGATACCGCTGCAGCAACTTGCGCGCCACGGCCTGCATGCGCGATTTCTGCCTGGCTTTCCAGGCATCCTGGCGCGCCTCCTCGATGGGTCGGACAACGGCCTGCAGAGCCTTCATGACCAGCTGTCCCTGTTCTGGTGGCAGTTTGGCGTGGATGATCCACATGCCGTCCTTGTCCTGGAACCAGTAAGCCTCGCGGGCGAGTTCCCGGGCGATTTCGGGGTCCAGTTGCGGCGTTTCACTCGCTGCCGCCGGGTTCTGCTCAGGCGCGACCGCAGCCTGGCCGTCGGCGCCGGTTGAAGCGTTTTCCGGCTGTCCCTGGGAACCCCCTGCCTCCTCAGTTTCACTGGCTCCGATAACAGAATTCCCGGCATTCCCGGCATTCCCGCACGCGCCTGCGCCGTGTGCCGCAAGCTCGCCCGCATCTCCGCCACACCCAGGATCGCCAGCTCGCCAGGGCGAATTGGCCAGCGACTGGCCCGGGTCGCTATCCAGGAGGTCTTCCAGGCCAGGCTCCGGGACAGGTTCGAAGCGGCTCAACAGCTTTTCCAGGTGACCGGCACTGTTCTTCTGTGCCAGGTGCAGGAGAAAGGCCTCGTTGTCCGGTCGCGCCACCCGGGTAACGGCGCGCACCTTGGAGTAGGAGAGCTCGCCCGCGGCGAAAGCTTCCTCGACGTCGGGTAAGAACTCGAGCTGCCGCGCCACGCGCACTTTCTCGCGTGCGGCGCCAAGGGTGATGCCGCAGTGGGCGGCCAGCCAGTGGGCGCAGGAGCGCATCGTGGCCTGTTGGCGCCAGCCACCGCAGCGATCAAACTCGCCGATCAATCGCAGCAGGCGACAGTTTGCGGTATGGATCTGAGTCGACAGCTGGGTAATCGCCTGGCCCAGACGAATGCCATCGCCCTGCCGCTCTCCGTTTTCCTGCTGCGCCCTGGTTTCCGTGGATGCCGGTATCTCCATCGATTCAAGCCCATGACTGTATGCCTGTACAGTAGGCTAGTTAACGCAAGCTCAGCATCCAAGTTCCGTTTTCTATCAAATCCGCTCACGGGCCCGACCGGGCGCGGAGCCTCACAGTCACCCAACAGTCAGTGCGCAGGCCGCAGGCCGCGGCATCGCATCTGTCCCGAACACACGCAGCCCCGGTTGGCTTCACACCCCGCCAGCAACCGCGACAGAACCCGCAGCCTTACAGCTGACCGATCGCCCGGCGCAGCTCCCGCAGCCGCTCGCCACGTTCCCCGGGAGGCTGCTGTGGCGCATAGACAAGCGCGCTGTAGATCGCAGTCGCCCGCCGCACGGCGGCTGCCAGCTCGGGCCGCTCTGCCGCAACCCGTTCGGCGAAGTGCCCCGGCGCCTCCCCCGGGTGCCGCTCCAGTCCGCGCCGGGCCAGGCGCCGGCAGAGCCGCTGGTAGAGGCGCTCCTCCGGCAGGCGCCGCGGGCGTCCCCCGCGCAGTAGCCACCAGGCGGCCGGAGCCAGCACCAGGGCCGCGCTGCCCAGCAGAAGCAGGGCCAGGTCGCGGGCGCGGACTTCGCCAAAGAGGCGCTGGAGCAGGTTTAGCTGCTGCTCGCTGTCAAAGCCCACCACCCAGCTTTGCCAGCGGTAGGTCAGCGCGTCGTAGCGCAGTCGCAGGCTGTTGATCCAGTCGATGCCGCGGTAGCGCAGGGGCGACAGCGGCGATTCGGCAAGGAAACTGCCCTCCTCCGCCAGGGCCTCCTCGAGCCCCAGGGTCACGCGCTCCGGGGAGACAACCGCTGTGGGGTCGACACGCACCCAGCCCTGCCCCGCCAGCCAGACCTCCGCCCAGGCATGGGCGTCGAACTGGTGCACGATGACGGTGCGATTGACCGGGTTGATTTCGCCCCCCTGATAGCCGGCGACCACCCGCGCCGGCACGCCGGCGGCGCGCATCATGATGACGAAGGCGCTCGCGTAGTGCTCGCAGAAGCCGCGCTGTCGCTGGAACAGGAATTCGTCGATGGGGTCGTCCCCCAGCACGCCCGGTTGCAGGGTATAGACGAAGGGGCCGTTGCGGTAATAGTCGAGCACCCGCTGGACAAAGTCGCCATCGCTCTCGGCCCCGAGCCGCAGCTCCCGTGCCAGGGCGCGGGTGCGCGGATTGCCCTGCTCCGGCAGGCGCAGCTCGGTTTCCCGGCGCCAGTCGCTTAGCACCGGGTCCAGGGGCAGCTCGGGCCAGCTGCGCACGCGGTAGCGAAAGCGCTCCTCGACTTCCACGGGGGAATACAAGCGGTAGTCCCCCATGGCCATGACGCCGGGGTCGAGCGGCTGTGGATAGCGCAGGGCATAGAGCCAGTGCTGTTGGGTAGCTTCCATCAGCACCTGGTAGTCGAGTGCGCTGCCCGCGCCGTTCTTCTGCGCCAGGCGCCATTCCCGTGGCGGGATTTCCTGGTAACGCAGGCTGCGCCAGGCGCCCTCCTCCAGCACGCTGAAGACCAGTCCGCGCCAATACAGCTCGCCGCGCGGGGGAATCTCCCCCGCGAACTGCACCCGGAAGGCGACGGCATCCGACTGGCTGAGGCTGGCGACGTCGCCGGGCTTCATATGGTCACTGACCCCGGTGGTCGCAGCCTGGGTTTTCAGCGGCACGCTCCACAGGGGACCGATGCGGGGGAAGACGAAGAACAGGACCAGCATGACCGGCACGGCCTGCAGGAGCATGATCGCGGGCAGCCGGCCGCTGCGCCAGTTGAAGCGATCTTCACCCGGCCGGTGCAGGGCGACCAGGGCGCTGGTGAGCAGCCAGAGGCAGCCGACCATGTAGAGAACCAGCAGCAGGTCCTGGTTGAACAGGAATACGGTGACGGCGATGAAGTAGCCGAGGAAGATCAGCACGTAGGCGTCCTGCCGCCGCTGCAATTCCAGCAGTTTGAGGGCAAAGGCGGTCAGCAGGAGCGCCACGGTGGGCTCGAGACCGAGCAGGCTGCCGAAGCTGAACCAGACCGCGGCAAAACCGGCCAGTATGAGTGCCAGGCGCAGGGGCCGGGAGGGCCAGGACCACTGCCCGCGCAGGACCATGCCGCGCCAGAGCGCCGTGCACAGGTAAACCGGAACCACCCAGATGGGCAACTGCGGCAGGTGCGGTAACAGCAAGGCGAACTGGCTGAGAAGGATCCACACCAGGGCGTTGCGGGGGATCGCCGCGCCCGGGGCGCGCCCTGCCGGCCGCTGCCCGGTGCGGGAGGCCCGTGGCGGGAACCAGCGCTTTCGTGCCTTCATTCGCCGGGCGCCTCGCGGCGGTACAGGGCCAGCGCGGTGAGCACGGCCTCGAGATGGGCCGGACCGCGGTCGGGCTGCAGGGTGCTCCCCGGCAGGCGCAGGCCAAAGGGCTGCTCGCGCCGCTGCCACTGCAGGGCCAGGTGGCAGAGCTGGGAAAGCCGGGTTTCCTGGGGCAGTCCGGGGTAGTCCTCCCAGTCCAGCCAGCGCTCGCGACTGGCCCAGGCGTGATACTGCTTGCTCTGCATGCTCTGTCCCCGGGCCAGTCCCTTCCAGTGCACGTGGCGCAGGGAGTCGCCGGGACGGTAGTCGCGAAAGCCCTGGAAATCCTCGTTGCCCGGCCGCGGCAGGCTGCTGCCGCCACTGCCGTCGACCGCGGCGCCGAGCGCCGTCTCACCGGTGTCCCGGGGTGCCGGGTAGACCACCGCGGCGAGGTCGAGGTCGAGCCAGGTCCAGCAGCGCAGCAGGCCCAGCGGGTAGCGGCTTTCCACCAGCAGCCGGCCGGGATGGAACCAGCCGCGCTCCGCCACCGGCAGGGAGAAGTGCAACAGCCGGTGCTCGCCGGGCCCGAGGTTGACCTCTTCGCTCTCGCCGTCGGCCCAGCTCAGGCGCAGGGCGTAGCGCGCCCGGTTCTCGCGCTGCCCCAGGCGCAGGGAGAAACGGCTGCGCTGCCCCGGGAAAACCGCCCCGGCGCGCACCGCTTCCACGGAGAGCCCGGCCAGGTTGGCGTAGGTGTGCAGGACGGCGACCACGAACAGGGAGGCCAGCAGGAAGGCGACGGCGTAGGCCAGGTTGTTCTGGTAGTTGATGCCGATCAGCAGGATCAGCAGCAGCAGGAGCGCAAACAGCAGCCCCATGCGCGAGGGGAAGATGAACAAGCGCCGCTGGTTAAGCAGGATGCGCCGCCCGCGGGGATTGCGGCTTGCCAGCCAGCGCCCGAAGCGCTTGCGCCAGGCTGTTCGCAGGGGCTCTGCCAACGCCGCCAGAGGCATCGTGGTCAGCCCCGCACCGGGTCCACCGTCTGCAGCAGCAAGGCGGCCAGGGCGTCGCCGTCGCCGGCGTACTCGTGCCCCGGCACCAGGCGGTGCCCGGTGACTGCCGGCAACACCGCCTGCAGGTCTTCGGGAACCACGTGCTGGCGGCCGGCCAGGTAGGCCCAGGTGCGGGCCGCATCCAGCAGTGCCAGGGCGCCCCGGGGCGAGAGCCCGACGGCAAATTCGCCACCGGCGCGGGAACGGGCGACCAGGCGCTGCAGGTAATCGAGCAGCGCGTCGGCGCAGTGCACGCTGCCGATGGCCTCGCGCACAGCGACCAGCTGGTTGCTGTCCATGCACTGGCGCAGGGGCACGCGGTTTTGGGTGTTGCCCTGCGCATTGTGTTGCTCGAACAGCTGGCGTTCGGCGCGGGGGTCGGGATAGCCCAGCTGCAGGCGCATCATGAAGCGGTCGAGCTGGCTTTCGGGCAGCGGATAGGTGCCGGACTGGTGCAGGGGATTCTGGGTGGCGATGACAAAGAAGGGCTGCGGCAGCGGGCGGGTTTCCCCCTCGACCGTGACCTGGTTCTCGGCCATGGCTTCCAGCAGCGCGCTCTGGGTGCGCGGCGTGGTGCGGTTGATTTCGTCGGCCAGCAGCAGCTGGGTGAACACCGGGCCGGGGTGGAAGCTGAAACTGGCGTCCTTGGGGTCGTAGACGGAAACCCCGAGGATATCCGCCGGCAGCAGGTCACTGGTGAACTGTACCCGCTTCCAGGACAGCCCCAGCACGTCCGCCAGGGCGTGTGACAGGGTGGTCTTGCCCATGCCGGGCAGGTCCTCGATCAGCAGGTGCCCCCCGGAAAACAGGCAGCACAGGGCGAGCCGTACCTGGGCCTGTTTGCCCAGCAGGACCTGGCCCACTTCCTCCACGGCCCGGTCAATCAGTGCCTGGTGCTGGTGCATGGGCGCCCTCCTGGCCGTCCGGGTTCAGCCCGCTGCCTGCAGCCCCCGCTGCAGGTCCGCGCGCAGATCTTCCACGTCTTCCAGGCCCACCGCGACCCGGATCAGGTTGTCGGCGATGCCCGCGGCGGCGCGCTGCTCCGGGGTCAGCCGGCCGTGGGTGGTGGTCGCCGGGTGCACGATGGTGCTCTTGGCGTCCCCGAGGTTGGCGGTCAGAGACAGGATGCGGGTGGCGTCGATGCAGCGCCAGGCGGCGTCGCGCCCGCCGCGGACCTGGAAGGACAGGACGCCCCCGAAGGCCCGCTGCTGCCGCGCCGCCAGGGCGTGACCGGGGTGATCGGGCAGCCCGGCGTAGTAGACCCGTTCGACCTGTGGCTGCTTCTGCAGCCATTCCGCCAGTGCCTGGGCGTTGCGGCTGTGGGCCTCCATGCGCAGGCGCAGGGTTTCCAGGCCCTTGAGAAAGACCCAGGCATTGAAGGGGCTCATGGTGGGCCCGCAGGTGCGCAGGAAGCCGAGCACTTCCTGCATGTCCTCCCGGCGGCCGACCACGGCGCCGCCGACGCAGCGGCCCTGGCCATCGAGATACTTGGTCGCGGAGTGCACCACGATATCCGCCCCCAGTTCGAGGGGGCGCTGCAGCGCGGGGGTACAGAAGCAGTTGTCCACCACCAGCAGCGCACCGGCCTCCCGGGCCAGAGCCGAGAGCTCCGCCAGGTCGGCCACTTCGCACAGCGGGTTGGAGGGGGTCTCGGCGAACAGCAGCGCGGTCTCCGGGCGCAGCGCCTGCCGCCAGGCCGCGCGGTCGAGCAGCGGCACGAAGTCCACCGCCACGCCGAAGCGGGCCAGGTAGCGGCCAAACAGGTTGCTAGTGGTGCCGAAGACGTCCCGGGAGCAGACCACGTGGTCGCCGGCCTTGAGCAGGGCCATGCAGGTGCTGAGGATCGCGGCCATGCCGGAGGCGGTGGCCACGGCGGCCTCCCCCCCTTCCAGGGCAGCGATGCGCTCCTCGAAGGTGCGCACGGTGGGGTTGGTGTAACGGGAGTAGACGTTGCCCGGCGAATCGCCGGAAAAGCGCGCCGCCGCCTCCGCCGCGCTGCCGAACACGTAGCTGGAGGTGGTGTAGATGGGCTCCGCGTGCTCCCCCTCCGCGCTCCGGTGAATGCCGGCGCGAATCGCCAGGGTGTCGATCCCCGCCCCGCTCAGGGGGTCCTGATCATCGTGCAGCATGGTTCACGTCGCGTCGTTGTGCAGGCCCACCACCGCGCCGTCGGCCAGGGTCTTGGCGCGCTCGCGGTTCTGGGCATCGTCATTGCGCAGGGCATCCAGGCGGTCCAGGTAGTCGCGGTCGACGTCCCCGGTCACGTAGTTGCCGTCGAAGACCGAGCAGTCAAAGCCGCTGGCCTTGCGGTTGCCCTCCCGGGAGCAGCGTATCAGGTCCTCGAGGTCCTGGTATACCAGCCAGTCGGCGCCGATCAGTTCGCAGACCTCCTCCACGGTGCGGTCGTGGGCGATCAGCTCGCGGGCCGAGGGC
This sequence comes from Haliea atlantica, assembly GCF_054779855.1. Lineage (NCBI taxonomy): Bacteria > Pseudomonadati > Pseudomonadota > Gammaproteobacteria > Cellvibrionales > Halieaceae > Haliea > Haliea atlantica. The sequence continues at coordinate 55,479 of NZ_BAAGXL010000003.1, forward strand.
ATGTCGATGCCGTAGACGTTGGGGTAGCGCACCGGCGGCGCCGCGGAGGCAAAGTAGACCTTCTGCGCACCGGCGTCCCGGGCCATCTGGATGATTTCCCGACAGGTGGTGCCGCGGACGATCGAGTCGTCCACCAGCATCACGTTCTTGCCCTCGAACTCCAGGGGAACCGGGTTGAGCTTCTGGCGCACGGATTTCCGCCGCTGGCTTTGCCCGGGCATGATGAAGGTGCGCCCGATGTAGCGGTTCTTCATGAAACCTTCGCGGAACTTGATGCCCAGCTCGTGGGCCATCGACTGCGCCGCGGTGCGGCTGGTGTCGGGGATCGGGATCACCACGTCGATGTCGTGCTCCGGGCGCAAGCGGCGGATTTTCTGGGCCAGGGCCTCCCCCTGGCGCATACGCGTCTTGTACACCGAGATGCCGTCCATCATGGAGTCGGGACGGGCAAAGTACACGTGCTCGAAGATGCAGGGCAGCAGGCGCGGGTTTTCGGCACACTGGCGGCGATGCAGCTGCCCTTCGCGGTCGATGAACACGGCCTCGCCCGGGGCCAGGTCGTCGATCAGGCGGAAACCGAGCACATCCAGCGCCACGCTTTCTGAAGCGACCATATACTCGTCCCCTGCCTCGGTCTGGCGCCGGCCAACCACCAGGGGGCGAATACCCAGGGGATCGCGGAAGGCCACGACACCGTGGTCGACGATCATCGCCACCGCCGCATAACCGCCGCGGCAGCGCCGGTGTACCGCGGTCACCGCGGCGAACATGTCGTCCGGGCCGGGGCTCAACTTGCCCAGGGTTTGCAGCTCGTGGGCAAAGACGTTGAGCAACACCTCGGAGTCGGAATCGGTGTTCAGGTGGCGCAGGTCATCCTGGAAGATCTCCCGGGTGAGCTGCTCGGAATTGGTCAGGTTGCCGTTGTGGGCCAGGGCGATCCCGTAGGGGGAGTTCACGTAGAAGGGCTGCGCCAGCGCCGGGCCGGAGCTGCCGGCGGTCGGGTAGCGGACGTGGCCGATGCCGATCGGTCCCTTCAGGCGCTGCATGTGCTGTTGCCGGAACACATCGCGCACCAGCCCCTCGCTCTTGCGCTGGTGAAAACGACCGTCCAGGCAGGTCATGATACCCGCCGCGTCCTGGCCTCGATGTTGCAATACCGTGAGGGCGTCGTAGATGTCTGCGGCGACATCTCCCCGGCCCACCAGGCCCACTAAGCCACACATGCGATGCTGTCCTCGTTGTTGCTCATGTATCACCCGTCAGCGCCGGCGGCGGCATGTCCCACCGCCCCAGCAGCTGCAGGGCCCAATTCATCAATGCGTCAATCTGCGGCATCAGCTGCGCCTGGTAGAGCCACTGCTGGTCCCGCGGTGCCAGCAGCTCGCGGGCCAGAAACACCAGTACCAGCACGATCACCACGCCGCGGGCGAAACCGAAGACCATGCCCAACAGGCGGTCCAGGGCGCCGAGCCCGGTCGCGCGGACCACCTGCCCCACCAGCACGGCCAGCAGGGTCGCCGCCACCAGGGTCGCGGCAAAGACCAGCAGCCAGGCGGCAATATAGCGCGCGCTGAGGTTGCTGATGGCCTCGCTGAGGTGGCTCGCCACGCTGCTGGCGAACAGGTTGGCGAGCACGAAGGCCGCCACCCAGCCGAGCAGGGAGAGCGCCTCCCGGGTGAAGCCTCGCAGCAGGCTAAACAGGGTCGACAGGGCGACGATGACCACGAAGCCCCAGTCCATCCAGGTAAATGCCTGCCAGCTGATCACGCCGTCCCCTCGCTCACGGCAGGTACCGGCGGATCATCGATTTGACCCCCAGACGCGCGTCCAGCTCAGCCTGCAGCGCCTCCAGCTGGGCACGCTCTGCCTTGGGGCCGATGTGCACCCGGTAGAGGGGCTTGCCCGCCACAGTGACCGCCTTGACGTAGGCCTTGTGGCCGTCGTCGATCAGGTCCTGGCGCAGGGCCTCCGCCTTGATGCCGTCGCTCAGGGTAACCAGCTGCAGGGTCCAGACCACCGGCAGGCCCTGGGCGTCCATCTGCGGCTCGGCAATCGGCGCCTCGCGTGTTTCCCCCGGCGTCGGTACGGCGGCCTCGCCTGGCGTATCCGCAGCGTCGGCGTCGCGCTCCGAGTCGGCTGCCGGCTCGACCGCGTCAGCCGCAGCCGCCGCCCCGGGATCCTCGGCAGGCAGCGCCTCCCCCGGCGCGGGTTCCGCTTCCGGCAGCGCCGCGTCGTCCCGGCTGCCGGGGGCGGCCTCGTCGCCCTCCTCCGGGAATGCCTGGAAACCCTCGGGGGGCGCCGGGCGCGGCGGCATCTGCAGGGTCTCGATGTCGATGTCGGTATCCGGGTCGACGAAGATGATGGGCCAGAAGATGACCCCCAGCGCCACCAGAATCAGGGCGCCCACCAGGCGTTGTTTGACCACTTCCTTCATGCCTTGACCTTGCGGGCCTGTCGATCGAGCGCGTCCAGGGCGGCACCCACGGTGGTAAAGGAACCGAAGACCACCAGGCGGTCCGCGGGGCCCAGCAGGCTGCGGGCCCGGGACAGGGCCTGGCGCAGGTTCCGGCTGACGCTGATCATGCCCTGCCCGTCCGCGTGCAGCAAGCGCGCAATGTCGGCGGCGGCGGCGGCCCGGGGAAGTTCCGGCTGGTCGGCCAGGAACCAGGCGTCGAAGACCCGTCCCGCGGCGCGAATCATGCCCGGAATATCCTTGTCAGACATGCTGGAAAACACGGCAATAGTTCTTCCCTCGCAGGGGCTTAGCTCCAATTCCTCGCGCAGTTTCTCAACCGCTTCCGGGTTGTGGGCCACGTCCAGCAGCCACTCGCGGCCGTCCACCTGTCGCCGCTGGCGACGCCCCGGGGGCGACAGCGTGGCCATCAGCCCGGGCAGGTCCTCCGCCGCGGGGAGCAGATCCAGGCAGGCCAGTGCCTGCAAGCCCGCGCAGAGGTTGACCGGCAACAGTGCTCCGCGCGGCAGCGCCGGCAACTCGATCCGCCGCCCCTCGGCAGCCTGTACCCAGCCCGACCACTGCGATGGCGACTCCGCCACCCCCAGGGCCTCTCCCAGCCACAGGGTCTGACAGCCGGCCGCTTCGACCGCCTCGCGCAGGGAGGCGGTGGGCTCCGGATCGGCGAGCACCGCCCAGGCCTCGCGGCGCAGGATGCCGGCCTTTTCCAAGGCAATGGCCTCCCGGGTGTCCCCCAGCCACTGCTGGTGATCCAGCGCGACCCGGGTGATCACGGCGACGCTGGGGTCGACGATATTCACGGCATCCAGGCGCCCCCCGAGCCCGACTTCCAGCACCAGCACATCGACCGTGGCGCGGCGAAACAGCCACAGGGCGGCCAGGGTGGCAAACTCGAAATAGGTCAGGGAGATTTCGCCCCGGGCGGCGTCCACCGCCTCGAAGGCTTCGACAATGCCCCGGTCGTCCGCCTCGATGCCGGCGATGCGGATACGCTCGTTGAAACGCTGCAGGTGGGGCGAGGTATACACGCCGGGCCGGCGCCCCGCCGCCAGTAGCCCGGCCTCGGCCACCGCTACCACGGAGCCCTTGCCGTTGGTGCCGGCGACCGTGATCACCGGCACCTTGACCGGCAGCAATTCCAGCCGCCGGGCCACGGCGTCGACGCGCTCCAGGCCCAGTTCGATCTCCCGGGGGTGTAGCGACTCCAGGTGCCGCAGCCAGTCCGCCAGGGAGGCGTCAGTCATCCCGGTCGTCGGGCAGGTAGTCGACCGCGGCCTCACCGGCCTCGTCGCTGGCGCTATCGTCCTCACTGTCGCTGTCACTCTTGGAGCGCTCGACTACCGGCGTGCCGGCGAACTTGGCCAGCAGCCGGGCAATCGTGTCGCGCATGTCGTTGCGGTGCACGATCATGTCGATGGCGCCGTGTTCGAGCAGAAACTCGCTGCGCTGGAAGCCCTTGGGCAGCTTCTGGCGGATGGTCTGCTCGATGATATTCGGCCCGGCGAAGCCCGCCCGGGCATCCGGCTCGGCGATGTTGACGTCGCCCAGCAGGGCCAGTGACGCGGACACACCGCCATAGATCGGGTCGGTGAGTACGGAAAAATAGGGTACACCCGCCTGCTTGAGGCGCTCCAGCACGGCGCTGGTCTTGGCCATCTGCATCAGCGAGATCAGGGCCTCCTGCATCCGCGCCCCGCCGGAGGCGGAGAAGCACACCAGGGGAATCTGCTCGCGCAGTGCCAGCTGGGCGGCGCGGGTAAATTTCTCCCCCACGGCGTAGCCCATGGAGCCGCCGTGGAAGGCGAACTCGAAGGCCACGCAAACCAGCGGCTGGCCCGCCAGGGTGCCGCGCATGGCGATCAGTGCGTCCTTTTCCCCGGTTTCCTTCTGGGCCTGGGACAGGCGGTCGCGATAGCGCTTCTTGTCCTTGAACTTGAGCCGGTCCACCGGCTCGATGTCAGTGAAGACTTCCTCGCGACCATCCCGGTCGAGAAAGATGTCCAGTCGGCGCCGCGCGCCAATGCGCATGTGATGGTCGCACTTGGGGCAGACATCGTCGTTGCGTTCCAGGTCGGGACGGTAGAGCACCGCCTCGCACTTGACACATTTCTTCCACAGGCCTTCCGGCACGCTGGAGCGCTTGGCACCCTCCCTGCGCACACCGGACGGCAGAATCTTGTCAATCCAGCTCATGGCATCTCCCGCTTGCGAGGGCGTAGTATAAACGTCGCAGCGGTGCTCTAGGAAGCGATGCTGTCCAGTCCCCGGCGAATCGAGCCCATCAATCCGCTCGCGGCATCCAGCAAAGCAGCTTCCTGGCCCTCGGCATCGACATCGGCGACGGCTGCCGCCAGGTGGTTTACCAGGGCACTGCCCACCACGACGCCATTGGCCAGCTGACCGATGCGGGCGGCGGAGTCGGCGTCCTTGATGCCAAAGCCGACCGCCAGTGGCAGTTCGGTGTGGGCGCGGATATGCGCCAGGTGTTCCGCGACGTCATCGACATCCAGGTGACCCGCGCCGGTGACGCCCTTGAGGGCGACATAGTAAATAAAGCCACTGGCCTGTTCGACGATGGCGCGGATGCGTGCCTCGGGGGTGGTCGGCGCCACCAGGAAGATGTTGTCCATCTCCACCCGACGCAGTTCGCGATTGAGGTCGGCCACTTCCTCGGGCGGCAGGTCGACGGTGAGCGCGGCGTCGACTCCGGCCTCGGCGGCGGCATCGGCAAAGGCCGCGTAACCCATGTGCTCCACCGGGTTGGCATAACCCATGAGCAGCACCGGGGTGTCGGGGTCCTGCTGGCGGAATTCCGCCACCATCGCCAGCACATCCCGCAGGCGGGTATGGTGGGTCAGCGCCCGTTCGTGGGCCAGCTGGATCACCGGCCCCTCCGACATCGGATCGGAGAAGGGAACCCCCAGCTCGATGATGTCCGCACCGGCACCCACCAGGGCGTGCATCAGGGGCACGGTGGCCGTCCGCGACGGGTCCCCGGCGACGATGTAGGGTATCAGTGCCCTGCGCCCCTCGGCGGCGAGTTGTGCAAAGCGTCCCGCAATCCTGCTCACTGCTGCTCCTTAGAAGTCGATTCCGTCGATACTGGCTACGGTGTGGATATCCTTGTCACCACGGCCGGAAAGATTGACCACGATGTTCTGTTCGGGGCTCATGCGCGCCGCCAGCTGCCCCGCCCAGGCCAGGGCGTGACTGCTCTCCAGCGCCGGCATGATGCCTTCCGTGCGGGTCAGGTCGTGGAAGGCCCGCAGGGCTTCGTCATCGTTCACCGTCACGTAGTTGACCCGCCCGACATCCTTCAGCCAGGCGTGCTCGGGGCCCACGCCGGGATAGTCGAGACCGGCGGACACCGAATGGGTGTGCAGAATCTGGCCGTCCTCGTCCTGCATCAGGTAGGTGCGGTTGCCGTGCAGGACGCCGGGGGTGCCGGCGGTCAGGGGCGCGGCGTGCTCACCGGTGTCGACACCGTGGCCGCCCGCCTCCACGCCGTACATGGCGACCCCCTCGTCCTCGAGGAAGGGGTGGAACAGGCCGATGGCGTTGGAGCCACCACCCACGCAGGCTACCAGGGCATCGGGCAGGCGACCGGTCAGTTCCAGGCTCTGGGCCCTGGCCTCGCGTCCAATCACGCACTGGAAGTCCCGCACCAGCATGGGATAGGGGTGGGGGCCGGCAACGGTGCCGATGATGTAGAAGGTGTCGTCGACATTGGTGACCCAGTCGCGCATCGCCTCATTCATCGCATCCTTGAGGGTGCGCGAGCCGGAGGTCACCGGTACCACGGTGGCCCCCAGCAGTTTCATGCGGTAGACGTTGAGCGCCTGGCGGCGGACATCTTCCTCGCCCATGAAGACATGGCACTCCAGGCCCAGGCGGGCGGCGATGGTCGCCGTCGCCACGCCGTGCTGGCCGGCGCCGGTTTCGGCGATCACCCGCCGCTTGCCCATGTGCTTGGCCAGCAGCGCCTGGCCCACGGTGTTGTTCACCTTGTGGGCGCCGGTGTGATTGAGGTCTTCCCGCTTGAGCCAGATGCGCGCGCCCCCGATGCGGTCGGACCAGCGCTCGGCTTCATACAGCGGCGACGGGCGGCCGACGTAGTGCGCCAGGTCGCGATCCAGTTCGCGCTGGAACTCGGGATCGGCGGCGAGCCGGCGATAGAGTGTCTCCAGTTCGTCCAGGGCGGACATGAGGGTCTCGGCGACAAAGCGGCCGCCGTAGACGCCGAAACGCCCCTGGGCGTCGGGCACTGATGCGTAGGGCTTACTGCTGGTTTGCATAGTCATTGCTGCTGTCCCTGGCTGGCATCCGCGGCACGCACCGCGGCGATGAATTGCTGAATCCTGGCGGGATCCTTGACGCCCTTGCGGGCCTCTACCCCACCACTTACGTCCACGGCGGCCGGTCGGACCTGCGCGATCGCCGAGGCGACGTTGTCGGCATCCAGGCCCCCGGCAAGCACCAGGGGGCGCGGCAGCTGCGCCGGAACGCGCGACCAGTCGAAGCGCTCGCCGGTTCCCCCGGGCACCCCGGGCCGGTAGCTGTCGAGCAATAGCGCCCTGGCACCGGCGTAGCTGCCAGCCGCGGCGGACAGGTCCAGGCCGGGCGCCACCCGCAGGGCCTTCATCCAGGGCCGCTGGAAGGCGGCGCAGAAGTCCGGTGACTCTTCGCCGTGGAACTGCAGCCAATCTATCGGCACGGCGCGCAGAATGCCATCAATCGCGTCTTCGCTGGCGTCAACAAACAGGGCCACAACCGTGACAAAAGGCGGCAGGCTGGCGACGATGTCCCGGGCCTGCTGGAGGCTCACCGCACGCGGTGACGGCGGGTAGAATACCAGGCCAATGGCGTCAGCCCCGGCGTCGGCCGCCACCCGGGCGTCGCGCACCGAGGTGATGCCGCAGATCTTGATCAGGGTTCGCTGCACGGTGGAAGGAGGACACAAGCGCTAAAAGCGGCATGATACCAGAGGCGCCGGCCGACTGTCTCCCGGTGCCGCGCATCCCGCTCCCATTAGTCCCCCAGCCAGACCGGCCCGGGCGGGCTTGCCGGCAGGCCGAAGCCCGCGGGGTAGTCGACATCCACCAGGTAGAGCCCGTCCGGCGGCGCGGTGTCGGCGGCGCGGGTGCGATCGCCGGCGGCGAGCAGCTCGGCGATCCAGTGCGGCTCCCGGATGCCGCGTCCGACCAGCATCAGGCTGCCGGCGATGTTGCGCACCATGTGGTGGAGGAAGGCATTGGCGCGAATGTCGATGCACAGCAGCGCGCCGCGGCGCCAGACGCTGACCTCGTGCACGCAGCGGAAGGGCGTATTCGACTGGCAGGCCGCGGCCCGGAAGGCACTGAAGTCACGCTCCCCCGGCAGGTACTGGGCGGCAGCGTGCATGCGCGCGGCGTCCAGTGGATGGCGCTGCCAGGTGACCCGACCGGTCAGGGCCGCCGCGTGTACGCTGCTGTTGAGAATAAGGTAACGGTAGCGGCGGGCGGTGGCGGAAAAACGCGCGTGAAAGTCCCCCGCGACCGGCTGCGCCCAGTGCAGCCTCAGGTCGTCGGGCAGCGCGCTGTTGCCCCCCATGACCCAGGCCTTGGGGCTGCGCGCGCTGGGCGCATCGAAATGCACGATCTGGGCATGCCCGTGGACCCCGGCATCGGTGCGCCCGGCGCAGTGCACGCGCACGGGTGCATCCGCTACCCGCGTCAGTGCCGCTTCCAGGGTCTGCTGGACAGTACGCCCCTCCCCCTGGGCCTGCCAGCCCCGGAAGGCCCCGCCGTGGTACTCCACGCGACAGGCCAGTCGGGTGCCGGCGGGAAGAGGGTCTGGGGAGAACTGGGGGAAGGCCTGGAGATCAGCCAAGCCGGTCCAGCAGCGTCCGGGCGTCCTGCTGCTGCTCCGCACTGCCGACCTGGAGAACTTCCTCGAGGATTTCCCGGGCCCCCTCCTCGTCACCCATGTCGATGTAGGCGCGCGCCAGGTCCAGCTTGGTGGCGATGGGATCACCGTCGTCGGCGAAAACAAAGTCGTCCTCGTCGCTGGTGGCGGGACCGCTGTCCCGGGTCAGGTCCAGCTCCTCGTCGCCCTCTTCGATCTCCAGCCCGAGGAATTCGGGTTCGTCGTCACCGACTGCCGGGACCTGCTCATCCAGGCCGTCCCCGGGCGGGGACAGATCGGGCAGTTCCTCGCTCAGATCCTCGACCGGGTCCTCGCCGCTGCCGTACTCGCTCAGGTTGCCCTGGAAGTGGGAATCGGCCGCTGGCGACCGTGCAAAGGCCTGCTCGCCTCCCGTCGCACCCGCGCCCGGCCCGGCGTCCTCCGCGGCGCCGTAGACAGCCGCGAGGTCGGCGGCCAGGTCGTCCGCTTCGGCGGCTTCCGCTGGCTCTGCCCCGGCTGCGACACCCCGGTGGTCAAAGACCGCGCCACCGAGCATGAGGTTTTCCGCCGCTTCGATGCTGCCACCGTCACCGATTCCACGCAGGGCCTCGAGCTGCTCCTCGGCCTCCGCCCGGTTGCCGGTTTCCACCGCCAGCTCCAGCAGGCGCAGGCGGAAGGCGGCGTTGTCGGGGTCGGCGCTGATGGCCTTGCGCAGCAGCTCCATCGCCTGGGGAAAGCGACCGTAGGCGACATAGATATCCGCTTCTGCCAGTGCATCGCTGGCCTCGACATCGGCCGCGTATTGATCGTGCTTGCGCTCGCCGTAGCCGCGCTGGGGGCCGGCGGTGGGCTTACCGGGGGCGACGACAGGTGCTGCCGCGGCCATTTCCTCGTCCAGGTCGAGTTCCACGTCCTGGTCGCGCAGCTCGACACCGGCAAAGGCGTCGGAGCTGGACGCACCCTGCCCGGCGGCGGCCCGGAGGCCCCCGGAGGCAGTGGCAGTGTCGGCCTTGTCCTCATCCGCTTCCCGGCGGCGCCAGGCCAGCAAGCCCAGTAGCGCGGCAATCGCCGCGGCACCGAGGCCATACCACCAGAGGCGACTGCCCTCTTCCGCCTCCTCTACCACAGGCTGCTGCTGGGGAGTGACCACCTGGGTGTCGGTGTCGGTGGCGGGCCGGGCCTGGGCCTCGGCCAGGGCCGCCTGTAGCTCGGCAATCTGGGCGTCGCGCAGGGTGACCATGCGTTCGAGGGAAGCCAGCCGCTCACCGAGACTGTTCAACTGGGACGCCAGGGCATCCCGTTCCTGCTCGGCACGGGCCAGCTGCGCCTCCTGTTGCGGCGGCGCGCCTGCGGCAGCCTCCTCCGCCGCTGCACTGGCGGCGGTTGCAGGTGCACCAGGCGCCTCTTCGCGCGCGGGATCGCGCCCGTCGCTGGCCTGTCCCGCGGGCACGGCCGCCGACGCCGGTTCGGCGGGGGGCTGGGTGGCCGCGCCATCGTCACCGGAGGCCAGGCGCAGGGCGGCACGCGAGGCCTCGGGATCCGAGGCCCGGCCAGCGCGCCAGTCGGCGTTCTGCTGACGGATCTGTTCGCGGATGGCCTCGACGTCGGCGCGACTCATGTCGTCGCGCTCGGGCAGGTAGATGATGTAACCGGCCTTGATCCGGTTGATGTTGCCGTCGATAAAGGCCTCGGGGTTCAGCCGCTGGATTTCCAGCATGGTCTGTTGCACCGAGGCGCCCTCGGGCCGCGCCCGCTGGGCGATGGTCCACAGGGTTTCATCGCGGCGAATCATGTAGCGCGCCCCGGGCTGGGGGGCGTCCGCGGTACCGGCGCTGTAGGGGCGCCGGGGCATTTCACCCGGCGCCAGTCCCGACTCCCGCACATCCACCCGGTCGCCGCGGGTCACGGCGGGAGCGGGTTCGGGCACGGCGGTGGAAGCAGAAGCCGGGGCGGCGGGCTCCTCCTCCTTGAGCTGTTCGCGGGCGGACACCGTCCGCGAGCCCGGCAGCTGGGCCGGCGGATCCACCAGCACGGTGTAGTTGCGCAGCAGACGGCCGGCGGGCCAGCGCGCCTCGAGAATGAAGTCCAGGTAGGGTTCGAGGACCGGGTCTTCCGAGGTCAGCAGGATCTCGCTGTTGCCCTGCTCGTCGAGGCGGACTTCGAACTTGATGCTGGTCAGGAAGTAGGCGCGCTCCACGCCCAGGCGATCAAAATCCTCGCTGGTCGCCAGACGCACCCGGATCTGGTCTTCGTGCAGGTTGCCGGCGTTGATCAGGTTGACACTGGCCCGCAATGGCTCGTTGAGAAAGGAATGCAGGGTGATCTCACCCAGGCCGAGCGACCAGGCCGGTGCCACCTGCAGGTAACCCACTGTGGCCAGGGCTGCTGCCAAAGTCCGTTTACGCGCCATAACCCCGCCTTGTTATCGTCCTCAAGCTGGCTCCCCCTGCCCGTCGTGCTGACTGCTCCAGTCCGACGGACTGTTGCCCCGGAAACTTCAGCAGTCCCCGGGACGACCATACCACAGCAAGTATGTTTTAAGCCCGTGGCTTAATCAAGATAACGGGCAATCAGCACCTCGGCAATTTGCACGCTGTTAAGGGCCGCGCCCTTGCGCACGTTGTCGGAGACCACCCACAGGTCGAGGCCGCGGGGGTGGGAGATGTCCTCGCGGATGCGCCCGACGAAGACCGGATCCTTGCCCGCCGACTCGGTCACCGCGGTGGGATAGCCACCGTCCTTGCGCTCGTCCATCACGACCACGCCGGGGGCCCCGGCGAGCAGCTCGCGGGCTTTTTCGGCGCTCAGCTTCTCGCGGGTCTCGATGTGCACTGCCTCGGAGTGCCCGTAGAACACCGGCACGCGCACGCAGGTGGGGTTGACCAAGATCGACTCGTCGCCGAGGATTTTCTGGGTTTCCCAGACCATCTTCATCTCTTCCCGGGTGTAACCGTTGTCCTGGAAGGTGTCGATGTGCGGCAGGGCGTTGAAGGCGATCTGCTTGGGATAGACTTCACAGCTGATTTCCTGGCCGTTGAGCAGGCGCGCGGTCTGCCCCGCCAGCTCCTCGATGGCTTCCTTGCCGGTGCCGGACACCGCCTGGTAGGTGGCCACGTTGATGCGTTCGATGTGGGCGGCGTCGTGCAGCGGCTTCAGCGCCACCAGCATGCCGATGGTGGAGCAGTTGGGGTTGGCGATGATATTGCGCGTGGTGTAGCCGGCGATGGCGTCCGGGTTGACCTCGGGTACCACCAGAGGAATATCGGCCTCGCGGCGGAACTGGGAGGTGTTGTCGATCACCACGCAACCGGCCGCGGCGGCCTTGGGCGCGAACTCCTCGGAAATGCTGCCGCCGGCGGAGAACAGGCCGATCTGTACCTGACTGAAGTCAAAATCCGCCAGATCCTGGATGGTCACCTGCTTGCCGCGAAAGGTGATGGTCTTGCCGGCGGAGCGGGCGCTGGCCAGGGGGTAAATGTTGCCGACCGGGAAATTGCGCTCCTCGAGGATGGCGAGCATGGTTTCGCCCACGGCACCGGTGGCACCGACGACGGCGACATCATAAAGCTTGCTCATAGTAGTCTCCTGTTTGCGTTGAATACTGGGGCTGGCTCAGGCGTCCAGGGCGGCGAGTACCGCGGCGCCCATCTCGGCGGTGGACACCGCCTGCTGATCCGCGGTGGCGATATCCGCCGTGCGCAGGCCCTGGTCGAGTACACGGCTGACTGCCTGCTCGATGGCCTCCGCCGCGGCGGGTTCCGCCAGGCTGTAGCGCAGCATCATCGCCACCGAGAGAATGGTGGCCAGCGGGTTGGCGATGCCCTGCCCCGCGATGTCCGGCGCCGAGCCGTGGCAGGGTTCGTACATGCCGCGGCCGTCCTTGTCCAGCGAGGCCGAGGGCAGCATGCCGATGGACCCGGTGAGCATGGCCGCGGCGTCGGAGAGGATGTCACCGAACATGTTGCCGGTGACCAGCACGTCGAACTGCTTGGGTGCGCGCACCAGCTGCATCGCGGCGTTGTCCACGTACATGTGGCTGAGCTCGACGTCCGGGTACTCCTTGCCCAGCTCCTCCATGATCTCCCGCCACAGCACCGTGACCTCGAGGACATTGCTCTTGTCTACCGAGCATAGCCGACCGCCGCGCTGTTGCGCCAGGCGGAAGGCCAGGTGGCCGATGCGGCGGATTTCCGACTCGCGGTACACATAGGTGTTGAAACCCTCGCGCTCGCCGTTCTCCAGGGTGCGGATTCCCCGGGGCTCGCCGAAATAGATACCGCCGGTCAGCTCGCGGACGATCAGGATATCCAGGCCCGCGACCAGCTCCGCCTTGAGCGAGGAGGCCTCGGCCAGCTGCGGGTAGAGTAGCGCGGGGCGCAGGTTGCCGAACAGCTCGAGTTCCTTGCGCAGACCCAGCAGGCCGCGCTCGGGGCGCAAGTGGCGTTCGACCGTGTCCCACTTGGGGCCGCCCACGGCGCCGAGCAGGATGGCGTCCGCCGCGCGGGCCGCCGCCAGGGTCGCCTCCGGCAGCGGGGTGCCCTCGGCGTCAATGGCGGCGCCGCCGAGTAGGCCCTGTTCCAGGCTCAGCCCGAGGTCGAAGCGATCGTTCACCGCCTCCAGCACCTTGACCGCCTCGGCCATGATTTCCGGACCGATGTAGTCCCCGGGCAATACCAGTATCCGTCTAGCCACGTGTCAGTGTCCTCTGTTGCCGGCGCCGAACAGCCAGGGCGCCTGTTGTTGCCAGCGCGCCTCGAAGCTGCGGATGGTCTCCGCACTCTCCAGGGTCACGCCGATGTCGTCCAGCCCGTTGAGCAGGCAGTGCTTGCGGAAGGCGTCCACCTCGAAGGTAAAGGCCTCGCCGGCGGGCGTGGTCACCGTCTGTGCCGGCAGGTCCACCTGCAGCTGGTAACCCTCGGTCGCATACAGTTCGCGGAACAGCTGCTCCACCGCCGCCTCGCTCAGTACCACCGGCAGGATGCCGTTCTTGAAGCAGTTGTTGTAGAAAATGTCGGCGAAGCTCGGCGCAATGATGCAGCGGAAGCCGTAGTCCTCCAGCGCCCAGGGCGCGTGCTCGCGGCTGGAGCCGCAGCCGAAGTTCTCCCGGGCCAGCAGCACGCTGGCGCCGCGATAGCGGTCCTGGTTCAGGGGGAAATCCGGGTTCAGCGGACGCTGGCTGCAATCCTGCCCCGGCTGCCCTTCATCCAGGTAGCGCAGCTCGTCGAACAAGTTGGGGCCGAAGCCGCTGCGCTTGATCGATTTCAGGAACTGCTTGGGAATGATCAGGTCGGTGTCGACGTTGGCCCGGTCCATGGGCGCCGCCAGGCCGTCGAGTACGGTGAATGCTTTCATGCCAGCTCCTCCTCCAGGCGGCGCACGTCGACGAAGTGACCGGCGACGGCTGCGGCGGCAGCCATGGCCGGGCTGACCAGGTGGGTGCGCCCCCCCATGCCCTGGCGGCCCTCGAAATTGCGGTTGGAGGTGGAGGCGCAGTGCTCCCCGGCCCCCAGTTTGTCGGCGTTCATCGCCAGGCACATGGAGCAGCCCGGCTCCCGCCACTCCATGCCGGCCTCGATAAAGATGCGGTCCAGGCCCTCGGCCTCGGCCTGGGCCTTGACCAGCCCGGAGCCCGGCACCACCAGGGCCTGCTTGACCGACGCCGCCACCTTGCGGCCGCGCACCACCTCGGCGGCGGCGCGCAGGTCCTCGATACGGGAGTTGGTGCAGGAGCCAATGAACACGCGGTCGGGCCGAATGTCGCGGATGCGCATCCCCGGTGTCAGGCCCATGTATTCCAGTGCGCGCTGCACCGCGGCACGGCGCGAGGCAGTGTCCTGGCTTTCCGGGTCGGGGAGCACGCCGTCGATCGGCAACACCATTTCCGGCGAGGTACCCCAGGTCACCTGGGGCTGAATGTCTGCCCCGCGCAGCACCACCTCGCGGTCAAAGACCGCGTCGGGGTCACTGTGCAGGTCAGCCCAGGCACTGACCGCGGCGTCCCACAGTTCGCCCCGGGGGGCGCCCGGACGGTCCTTCACGTAGTCGATGGTGGCCTGGTCCACCGCCACCATGCCCATGCGCGCGCCGGCCTCGATGGACATGTTGCACAGGGTCATGCGCCCTTCCATGCTCATGTCGCGCACCACGTCGCCGCCAAACTCGATGGCATAGCCGGTGCCGCCGGCGGTGCCGATCTCGCCGATGATGGCCAGGGCCACGTCCTTGGCGGTCACCCCCGGCTGCAGCTGGCCGTCGACCCGCACCAGCATGTTCTTCATCTTCTTCTGGACCAGGCACTGGGTGGCCAGCACATGCTCCACCTCGGAGGTGCCGATGCCGTGGGCCAGGGCGCCGAAAGCGCCGTGGGTCGAAGTGTGGGAGTCGCCGCAGACCACGGTCATGCCGGGCAGCGTGGCCCCCTGCTCCGGGCCCACGACATGCACAATCCCCTGGCGCCGGTCATTGATCTGGATCTCGGTGATGTCGAAGGCCAGGCAGTTGTCGTCCAGGGTCTGCACCTGCAGACGGGAAATCGGGTCGAGAATCCCGGCCACGCCGCCGGCGCGCTCGGCGCTCTCGGTGGGCACATTGTGGTCGGGGACTGCCAGGTTGGCGTCGCGGCGCCAGGGCTGGCGGCCGGCCAGGCGCAGGCCCTCGAAGGCCTGGGGCGAGGTCACCTCGTGGATCAGGTGGCGATCGATGTAGACCAGCGCGGAGCCGTCGTCGCGCTGCTCCACCAGATGGTTGCGCCAGAGCTTGTCATACAGGGTCAGTGCGGCCATGCGCCGGTGTCCTCGTGTGCGGGAAAACAGCTGCAGTTTACCGCTTGACCCAAGGATAACTCAAATTTATTATTTTTATTCGATGCATTCCTTGGGGGAATCTAAAGCTGGATACCCAGAACCTTCAGACCTTCCTACTGGTGGCGGAACAGGGCTCCTTTTCCCTCGCGGCGGAGCGCCTGCACCTGACCCAGCCCGCCGTCAGCAAGCGCATCGCGCTGCTGGAGCAGCAGCTGCAGTGCAGCCTGTTCGACCGCATCGGCCGGCATGTCAGCCTGACCGAGGCGGGCAGCGCCCTGCTGCCCCATGCGCGGCGGATCGTGCAACAGCTGGATCAGGCGACCCAGGCCGTGCGCGACCTCTCCGGTGGCGTAGCCGGGGAACTGCGTCTGGCCACCAGCCACCATATCGGCCTGCACCGACTGCCGCCGGTACTCAGTCGCTTCAGCCGGCACTATCCCGAGGTGCAGATCGATATCGACTTCCTCGACTCGGAGCACGCCTACGAATTGATTCAGCAGGGCAAGGTGGAACTGGCCGTGGTCACCCTGGCGCCCGGGGGGGATGGCAGCGTGATTGCGCGACCGGTCTGGCACGACCCCCTGTGTTTCATGGTCGCCCCGGACCACCCCCTCTCCAGCGCGCCCCAGCTGACCCTGGCGGCACTGGCCGACTTCCCCGCGGTACTGCCGGGGCTCGGCACCTACACCGGGCAGATCGTCAAGGGCCTGTTCCGCCAGCACCACCTGGCACTGCAGGTCTCCATGGCCACCAATTACCTGGAAACCCTGCGCATGATGGCCTCGGTGGGCCTGGGCTGGACGGTACTGCCGGCAAGCATGCTGGATGATTCCCTGCGCAGCCTGGAGGTGGAGGGCGTGACCATGGCCCGCAGCCTGGGGACGATCTACCACCGCGGGCGAAGCCTGTCCCGGGCTGCCCAGGCCTTTCTGGCCACCCTGGAGGATGGCGCACAGGCGCCGCCTACTCCCCCGGCGGATCGCTGAGCAGATCCGCCGCCGGACGCTCCCGCTTCCAGATGCCGGCGTGATCGGGCAGATAGATCGTGCCATTGAAGCGCGCCACGACGCCGCTGGAACCCTCGATCAGCCCGCTGCAAAAGCCAAAGCGGCGTTTGACGTCAACCTGCATCACCGTCGCCTCGAGCCAGTCGCCGAGGCGGCCGGCGCCGATGAAGTCCAGCGACAAACTGATGGTGGGGTTGCCAGCGCGCTCGCCGCGGGCGTGGTTGACCCCGGTGGCGGCCGTGATATCGGCCAGGGTGGCCAGCACCCCGCCGTGGCAGATGCCCATGATGTTGGCGTGGGCCTCGATGACACGCAGGCCGAAGCGTACCCGGTCTCCCTCCAGGGAGCGATACAGGGGTTGCAGCACATCGGTAAACCCGAGGCCTGTCGGCACGCGCTGGAAGCCCGCGGGGACCGCATCGCGCCCCGCGCCCGCCTGCTGTTGTTCGTCTGCCGCCATGGCGACTCCTACACGGGACCGCCGGTCAACCCGCAGCCCTTGCCTGATTCAGAAAATCCCCATCGCCAGGCCGGTGGCAAAGGCCTCGCCCAGCTCCCGGGCCCGCTGCAGGGACGTCGCATCGGGCTCGCCGCGCACGATCAGCGTGTCCGTGGCCCGGGTCAGAGGGTAACCCGAGAGCATGGTCTCGGCCAGGCGCCGCGCGTTGCGCCCATCGTTGCCGGCACTGATCACCATGGCGTAGGGAATTACGTGCTCCCGCGCCGAGACCGGGTAGAAGGTGCGATCGAGAAAATCCTTCAGCCCGCCGCTCAGGCTGCCCGCATTCTCCGCGCCCACCAGCAGCAGCCCGCGGGCCGCCAGCAGCTCGCGGCTGCCGGCGTCCCAGCTGCGGAGCACGCTGACCTCGCCGGCATCGGCAGCCAGCGCGCCCTGCCAGGCCGCGCGCGCCAGCGCCGCGCTGGCGCCGCTCTGGCTGTAGTACACAATCAGCACATCGGCCTCCTTGGGTCAGCGTGGCGCCCGCTGTGGACAACTCTGGGGGCAGCCTCTGGGCAAGCTGTACTTATCCACGGCCCATCGGCGAGTTTCACGCAGAACATTAAGTCCATAAAAATTCTATTTATTAATAGCTTGGGTAAAATTTCTAAGCCACTGCATTACGCGTGGAACAGGCCATGGACCCGCTTTGCCACCCCCGCCGCATTGTGGACAAGTTGGCGCAGGTGAGCCGTCCACTGCCGCCGCGGCGCCCCGGGTTGTGCCGGAGCCGTCCGGCACTGGCATCAGGCCGGCGCATGCCGAATCCGCCAGCACTGGTGGATGCGCGGGTTGCGCTGGAAGTCCGGGTCCAGGGTTTGCCGGGAAATATCCTCGCAGTGGAATGTTGCCTCCAGTTCCGCCGCGAGCTTGAAGCCCCGCCGGTTGTTGGAAAAGTAGAGGGTGCCGCCGGGGGCGAGGCGCGCCATGGCCAGGCGCACCAGCTCCACCTGGTCGCGCAGCACGTCGAAGGTGTCCGCAACCTGGCGCGAGTTGGAGAAGGACGGCGGGTCCAGCAGAATCAGGTCGAAGGTGTCGCGGTTTTGCCCCAGCCAGGCCAGGCAGTCGGCACGCTCCAGGCGATTGCGGTTTTCATCCAGGCCGTTGTGGGCCAGGTTTTTGCGCAGCCAGCCCAGGTAGGTGTTCGAGAGGTCCACGCTGGTGGTTTGTCGCGCGCCCCCCAGGGCCGCGTGTACGGTCGCGGTACCGGTGTAGCAGAACAGGTTGAGGAAGCGCAGCCCGGCCGCCTCCCGGGCGAGGCGCAAGCGCAGCGGGCGGTGATCGAGGAACAGGCCGGTATCCAGGTAATCGGTGAGGTTGACCAGCAAACGCGCCTGCCCCTCGCGCACGGAGCGCAGCTCCCCGCGGTGGTCCTGGCGGGTGTACTGCTCGCTCCCGCGCTGGCGCTGGCGCGTCTTGAACACGATGCGCGCCGGGGGTACCCCGAGGGCCACCGGCAGGGCCTGGCGCACCTCTTCCCGGTGCAGCTCGGCCTGGGCCTCGGAGACCGAGCGCGGCGCCTGGTATTCCGCCACGTGCACGTGATCGCCGTAGAGGTCTACCGCCACGGCGTACTCCGGCATGTCGGCATCGTAGAGGCGGTAGGCCTCGATGCCCTCGCGCTTGACCCAGGATGCCAGCTTGCGCCGGTTCTTGCGCAGCCGGTTGGCAAACATCTCCGCCCCGGGAGTCAGTGCGGCTGGCGTCGCCTCCGCCACCGTGCCCGGCGCCGCGCTCGCGGCACCCGGCCCACCCGCCTCGCTCGCGGCATCCGACCCAGCCGCCCGGGCCGCACCACCCGCTTTTCGCTTCGGCTGATCGTCGACCAGCCCCGCGGCGGTCAAAGCCTCGTCGGGGCGACGGTCGCTGAGGCGGTTGTCCTGCAGATCAAACAGCAATACCTGCGAGGCCAGGGCCCCGTTCCACAGTTTGTACTGCTTGTGACTGCGCAGGCCGGTGGCGCGCCCGAGGGCGGCATCGGCGGTGAAGATGGCCGCCTGCCAGCCGGGAAATTCCCGCAGCATACATTCACCCAGCTCCCGGTAGAGGTAGGCCAGGCTGGACCGCTCCCCCAGTCGTTCGCCGTAGGGCGGGTTGCACACCAGCAGCCCGATTGGCAGTTCTCGATGGGTCGGTTTTTTCAATTTAGACAGTGGCTTGCAGCTAATTCTTACGACCTTCTCGAGACCGAGGGCGGCGACGTTTTCCTGCGCCCGCCGGACCACCGCGGGGTCGGCGTCGTAGCCGCGGATTTCCGGCAGCTGGGCGCCCAGGCCGCGATCCGCCCGCTGGCGGGCGTCCTGCAGCAGCACCTCCCACTGCCGCGGCTGGTGGCCGCGCCAGGCGCTGAAACCCCAGTGCCGGCGCCCGAGGCCGGGGGCGATATCCGCCACCATCATCGCCGCTTCCAGCAGCAGCGTACCGGACCCGCACATGGGGTCGATCAGCGCGCCGCCGCGGGCCGCCATGCCCGGCCAGTCAGCCCGCAACAGAATGGCCGCGGCCAGGTTTTCCTTCAGCGGCGCCTCGCCGGCCTTGAGACGGTAGCCGCGCCGGTGCAGGCTGCCGCCCCCCATGTCCAATGCCAGCAGGGTGCCCTGCTTGCCGAGGCGGACATTGAAGCGCAGGTCGGGTTTCTGCCGGTCCACGGTGGGTCGCTCGCCGAGGCTCGCCTGGAACCAGTCGACGATGGCGTCCTTGCTGCGCTGGGCGCCAAAGCGGGTGTTGCGGATGTCCGGACTCTCGCCGCTGAAGTCGATGGCAAAGCGCTGCCGCGGGCTCATGATGGCACCCCAGTCGACCTCCCGCAGTCCGCGGTAGAGACCGTCGGCATCGGTGGCGGCAATCTGCGCGAGTGGCAGCAGGATCCGGTTGGCCAGGCGCGACCAGAGGCAGGCGCGGTAGCCCAGGGCCAGGGGCCCGGCGAAGTGCACGCCAGCCACCGTTTCCCGGGCCTCGCTGGCTCCCAGGGCGCTCAGCTCCTCGGCCAGCAGCTGCTCCATGCCCTTGGGGCAGGTGGCGAACCAGGTCCGGGACGCGCCGGGCGCCGGTGTCGCGGAATGCTCTGTCACGTCAATGGGTCTCCTGTGGTGTTTCGAGTTCGAGGGCCAGTATCCGGCCGAGAATATTCCGCCACTCCGCGTACTGGCTCGACAAGCTGCCGCTGAGCCGGTAGACGCGGCCGTCCACCGACAGCACGGTGGGGCGGACTTCGTTGACAAAGCCCCGGGCCAGTTCTTCCAGGTCCTGCTCCTGAATGCGGCTCCAGCGGAAGGCATTGTAGGCCTGCTCCATGGCGGCGTAGCTGCCGGGGGGGCCGGCGGCCTCGCGCTCCGGCAGGCGGGCGCGATAGCCGGCCCGGTACTGCGACTGCTCGCGGGTGAACTGCCGCCAGAGGTCGTAGGCGGGCTGCAGGGCCTCCGCCAGCTCGAGGTACTGTTCATCCACCGTGTCGACAAACAGGTATTCCCGGTCGCGGATCATCTGCACCCGGGCCAGCATGGGGTCGTCCGCCGCGGGCAGGCGGCGCAGCTGCCACTCCCCCGCCGCACCCCGGGCGAGATAATCCTCGAAGGCGCCCGGCAACAGGCTGGCGGCATAGCGCAGGGTCGCCACCCGGGGCAGCTGCACGAGGGACGCCGGAGGCTGTGCTGCCCGGGCCGCCAGCAGGTCATTGGCCGCGGCGCGATAGAGGTCGGCGAAGGGGTCGCGCCCGGGGGCCACGGGGTAGTCCCCGGCAGTGCTGATGTCGTGGTAGGTGGCATCCAGCCAGACCCGGCCGCGGGCATCCTCGGCGCGCAGGGCGAGCACCAGGCGCTCTCCGTCGCTGTGCAGGATGCGGCCGCGCACCTGAAGGTGGGCGCTGGTCCGGGCATCCGGCTGCACCCGCACCGCGCCCCAGGCGCCGCTGGCCTCGAGGGCCTGGCGCAGGCGAACCGGCAGCAGGCGGGTCTCGTGGCGGCGAATGCCGGGGAACACCCCGTCGGCCGCGGTGGCCTCCTCCGCCAGGCCCGCCTCGAAGACCACCAGCCCGACATCCAGCAGGGGTGTCAGCGCTGTGTCGCGCACCTGCAGGACCACCTCCCCCACCGGCGGCGGCCAGTTTTCGGCGAGGTCGGCCTGCGGCGGCGACACCGGCCCCGGGGCGGCGCAGCCGGCAAGGCAGAGCAGGAGCAGGCTCAGGGCGAGGCGGCGGTGGTACATACCTTGCCTCGGGTGATGGTCTGCTCGCAGTGATACCCGGCGGCCTCGGGGTCGAAGCGCTGGTAGACGCGGCTGACGGTAAAGGGGGCGGAGACCTGACGGGAGCTCAGGCTGGTGGCCACGTGCAGCCAGTCACCGGCCGGGCCCAGGGTAAAGCGGTAGTGAATACTGAGCCCATCGGGCAACTGGATGCTGTGCACGTACTGGTGGCCGTCCCAGCCACAGCGCTCCGCACCCAGCATGTCGCGGCGCAGGGGCGCGCTGCCACTGCCGGTGTCACAGCGCAGGGTAAAGTCGTTCTCCCGGTGAATGCGCAGGCGCGCACTGTCCTGCTCGATGTTCAGCAGGGGGCTGCCGCTGACCTTGTCGGCCATGCGCGCCAGGGCGATGATCGCCTCGCCGCGATCGGACACCCCGCCGACCGAGGCAGCGAGAACCGGTCCGCGCCCGTCCATGTCGGCCCGGGCGCGGCGCTCGGCCTGCTCGCGCAACTCCCGCAGGAGCACATTGACACGCTGCTGCAGATTGTCGCTGCGAGCGTAGTCCAGCGACCAGTCCCCGGCCAGGTTCACCCCGGCATGGGGGGTGGCGGACAGCCCTCCCCCGCCGCTGGCACAGGCGGTGAGGCAGGCAAGGGCAATCGGCAAAAGCAGGCGCGTCATCATCAGGCGCGCAGTGTAACCCAGCCCGCGAGCGGGGCAGAGCCCCGACTCAGGTAAAAAGCCCCTCGCCCCGGGCCAAGTCCCGGCCGATGGTCTCGAGCTGCTGCCCGGCACCGCCGAGCACCATTTCCTGGTAGCGCAGCCACTGGCAGTAGCGCCACAGCGGATAGTCGCGGTCAATGCCGGTACCGCCGTGGACATGCTGGGCGGCGTAACTGAGCCGGTGACCGGTATCCGCGGCGACCACCGCGGCCATGCGGGTCTCCAGCTCGGCGTTCTCCCCGGCAGCGAGCCGGGAGATTGCCTGCCAGCTGGTGAGGCGCAGGCACTCGACGTCGATAAAGGCGTCCGCCAGGCGATGGCCGACCGCCTGGAAGGTGGCTACCGGCACGCCGAACTGGTGGCGCTCGCTGGTGTAGCCGGCACTCATACGCAGTACCCGCTCGGCGGCGCCCAATTGCTGCACGCAGAGCCCGGCGCGCAAGCGCAGGCGCACCCAGTCCCACAGCGCGTGGGCCTCCTCCCGGCACACCACCCGCTCCAGGGGCAGTGAGACGCCCTCCAGCGCCAGTGCCGCCTGGGGCTCGAAATGGGTCAGCTGCAGGGGTGTCAGCGTCAGGCCCGGGCTGTCCCGGTCCAGCAGTACCACCGCCAGCTCACCCTGCAAGCGCACCGGCAACAGCAGGTGGTCCGCCTGGGCCGCCCAGGGCAGGGCCGGATAGCTGCCGGAAAGACGAATTGCGCCGTCCTGCAGTTCCGCCTGCAGGCTGGTTGGGGGCGTATCCGCGGCCTGCCAGAAGGCGCCGGTGAGGAGACGCTCCCCGCGGCAGGCCGCCGGCAGTATCGCCGCCTGCAGGGCCGGGGTGGCGTAGCGCTGCAGGGGTAGCAGACCGGTCACCGTATGGGCCAGTGCCGGCACCGGCGCCAGACTGTGCCCCACCGCCTCCAACAGGAGGCAGAGCTCGACCAGGCCCTGGCCGCTGCCCCCCAGCTCCTCGGGCACCGCCACACCCGGCAGCCCCGCATCACACAGGGTTTGCCAGAGGCCAGCATCAAAGCGCAAGTCGCGGAACTCGTCGTAGCGGGCGAGCCCCGTTGCCTCGACGCCCTCTTCACAGATGCGCCCCGCCAGCTCGCGGATGGCGGTCTGGGTATCGCTGAAGGCAAAGTCCATTCTGCTTCTCCTCTCAGCGGCCCGACCGGGGCATCCATAGCCCGGCCGCCGCGATGATGTCCCGCTGGATCTCGTTGGCCCCACCGCCGAAGGTGATGATCGAGGCGGTGCGATAGAGGCGCTCCAGGCGGCCGCCGACGGCGTTGGCACCCGGGCTGCCGGCCCGCTGCACAGCCGCGGGACCCACCACCTCCCCCAGCAGGCGGAAGATCTCGATAAAGGCCTCGGAGCCAAACACCTTGATGGCCGAGGCCTCGGCCATGCCCAGCTGCCCGGTGCTCATGGCCCAGCTCTGCTTGTAGACCATCAGCTTCATGCACTCGATCAGGGTGCGGCAGCGGGCCAGGTGTTGCTGCACCCAGGCCTGCTCGATGACCCGGCCACCGCTGGCCGCGTCGGTTTCGGCGGCCCAGTGGTGCACGGCGTTGAACAGTTCGGACACCGGGCCGAAATTGATCAGGCTGAGGCGCTCCCGGTTGAGCTGCCCGGTGATCAGCTTCCAGCCCCCGTTTAGCTCACCCACCCGGTGGGCGTCGCTGACCCGCACGTTGTCGTAGAAGGTCGCGTTGGTGCGGACACCGCCCAGGGTATGCACCGGACGGCAGCTGAAGCCGGGGTCGCTGGTGGGAACCAGGAACAGGGAAATGCCCTTGTGCTTGCGGCCGGCGTCGGCGTCGGTGCGCGCCGCCAGCCAGATGTAGTCGCTGAAGTGGGCCAGGGAGGTCCACATTTTCTGACCGTTGATGACCCAGCCGTCGCCGTCGCGTTCGGCGCGGGTGCGCAGGGCAGCGAGGTCGGTGCCGGCCTCGGGCTCCGAGTAGCCGATGGCAATCACCAGCTCGCCGCGCAAAATGCGCGGCACCAGGGTTTCCTGCAGCCAGGGGTTGCCGTGTTCCGCCAGCATCGGCCCCACGGACTCCGTGGTCAGGAAGGGGAAGGGATAGCCCGCGCGCATCACCTCCTCGACGAAAATGAACTGCTCCAGGGGGCTGAGCCCGCGCCCGCCCAGGGACTCCGGCCAGCCCAGGCCTATCCAGCCGTCCCCCCCCATGCGCCGCAGTGCCTCGCGCCAGAGCGGGCCTCCGCCCTCCCCCATGTCGCGCTCGCATTCGGCCCGCAGCGCCGGTGTCATCAGGCCGGCAAAGTAGCCCCGCAATTCGTCGCGCAGCGCGCGCTGGGCGGCGTTGAAACGGATGTCCATGCGCATTCCTCCCGCTGTCTGACGCATCCTAGCCCGGGCCACCCCGCTGTCGCAGCAGGCGCGGGGGCCAGATTCGCTGTCGAAAATGTTCACTGCCCCGCAGCATGCGCGGGCGGTTCACTGCGCTGGACCACGGCTCTGGGGCCAGCGGTGCATAATGCCCCCTCAGGCAAGCAATCGGAGACCATAATGAAAATAGGCGTCTGTCTTCCCTACATGAAAGCCGATCTCGACCGGGCGACGTACCTGGAGTGGTTCCGGCGTATCGACCAGGGCCCCTTCGACAGCCTCTCCTGCGGCGAGCGGGTGCACGGCCCCACGGTGGACATGCGGGTCCTGCTGGCGGCAGCTGCCGCCTGCACCGAACGGGTGGAGATCACCCCGACACTCTATGTGCTACCCATGCACAGTGCCGCCCGGGTGGCCAAGGAGGTCGCCTCCCTGCAGCTGCTGGCCCCGGGGCGGGTGAACCGGGTCTGCGTCGGTTACGGCGGCCGCGAGAAGGACTATGCCGCACTCGAGGCCCCCTTCGAGGGCCGCTACGGCCGCATGGACCGCCAGGTGGAGGCGCTGCGGCGGGTCTGGCGGGGCGAGGAAATCATCGAGGGCGGCGGGCCCATCGGGCCGCGCCCGGAACAGCCGGAGGGCCCGGAGCTGCTCGCCGGCGTGCTCGGCCCCAAGAGTATCCGCCGCTGCATGCGCTGGGCCAACGGCCTCTATGCCTGGTCTGGCAACGCCGAACGCGGCGAGCTGGAGAGTGCCTTCCAGCGCGCCGACCAGGCCTGGGACGAGGCCGGCCGCGGCGGCCGTCCCTACCGCCTGGGGGGCTTCTGGTGCAGCCTGGCGGACAATGCCCAGCAGCGCCTGCACGACTACGTCTACGACTACCTGGCCATCGCCGGCCACGAGATCGCCGAGTGGATGGCCAATTCGGTCAGCCGCAGTAGCCCCGACGCCGTGCGCGAGGGCCTGGACAACGCCGAGGCCGCGGGCTGCGAGGAGGTCTTCCTGGTGCCGGCGACCGCCGACCTCGCCGAGATAGACCGCCTGGCCGAGGTCGTCGCCGCGCGCCGCTGAGCGGCGCGCTCACCCGCCCCGCCCGCGAAACTCACCCGCCGGGTCGCTCACCGGGGTCGCCTCGCACCGCCGGTCACGGCGGGCCGCCCGGTAGTATTACTACCGGTTTTCCCGCTCGGCGGGGCGGGCCCCGGGAAAAATCCCCCGGACCGGTAGTTTGACTACAAGCTACTGTTTCACAAGGCATTTTTACTCCCGGCAGCCGGGTGGCTGGGGTATACTCCCGCGGTCCTTTCGGGCAGCCACCCATTCCATGCAAGCGGAGACACCATGGCCAAACGCGTTTACCTGTTCAACGAAGGCAGCAAGGACGATCGCGACCTGCTCGGCGGCAAGGGCGCCAACCTGTGCGAGATGACCTCCCTGGGCCTGCCGGTCCCCTATGGCTTCGTCATCACCACGCCCACCTGCCGCGAGTTCTTCGAGGCGGGCAACCAGCTGCCGCGCCTGCTGGAACAGGAGTACCGGGTGGCCCTGGACCTGGTGGAAAAGAAAATGGGCGCCCGCTTCGGCGACCCGGAGAATCCCCTGCTGTTCTCCGTGCGCTCCGGCGCCCCGGTGTCCATGCCGGGGATGATGAATACCATCCTCAACCTGGGCATGAACGACGAGATTGCCGCCGGCCTGGCGCGCCGCACCGACAACCCGCGCTTTGCCTACGACAGTTACCGGCGCTTTATCCAGATGTTTGCCGACGTGGTGCTCGGCGCCGACGGCGAACAGTTCGAGCACGAGATCGAGAAATACAAGGCCGCCCACGGCAAGCAGACCGACGTCGACATGACCGCCGAGGACTGGCAGGCGATCATCGCCATCTACAAGACCCTGGTGGACTTCCCCGAGGACCCCTTCGAGCAGTTGCGCCTGGCGGTGGAGGCGGTGTTCCTGTCTTGGCACACTCCCCGCGCCCATGTCTACCGGGAGATGAACAACATCCCCGACAGCCTGGGCACGGCGGTCAACGTGCAGGCCATGGTCTTCGGCAATTTTGGCGACACCTCCGGCTCCGGGGTGGCCTTTACCCGCAACCCCTCCACCGGCGAGCCGGAATTCTTCGGCGAGTTCCTGTTCAACGCCGCCGGCGAGGACGTGGTGGCGGGTATCCGCACGCCGCTGCCGGTGGCCGCCCTGGAGGAGCGCCTGCCCGAGGCTTACCAGGAGCTGTTCCGCATCCAGGCAATTCTGGAAAAGCACTACCGCGACATGCAGGACCTGGAGTTCACGGTCCAGGAAGGTGTGCTCTACATGCTGCAGACCCGCAGCGGCAAGCGCACCGGGCGCGCCGCGGTGCGGATTGCCGTGGACATGGTCAACGAGGGCCTGATCAGCGAGAGCGAGGCGCTGATGCGGGTCTCGCCGGAGCATGTGGAGGCCTTCCTGCACCCGATGGTGGACCCGGAGAAAAAGACCGACGTGGTCGCCACCGGCCTGCCCGCCAGCCCCGGCGGCGCCACCGGGCGCGTGGTCTTCTCCGCCGACGAGGCGGTCGAGGAGGCGGCCAAGGGCCACAGCGTGGTGCTGGTGCGCCGGGAGACCACCCCCGAAGACATCCACGGCATGAAGGTGGCCGCCGGCATCCTCACCGAGCTGGGCGGCATGACCTCCCACGCGGCGGTGGTGGCCCGGGGCATGGGCGTCTGCGCCATCACCGGGGCCGGCGGTCTGCGCATCAACTATGCCGAGGGCACGGCGACCACCGCCGGCGGTGTGGTGATTCACCGCGGTGACGTGATCACCCTCGACGGCACCGCCGGCGAGGTGATGCTGGGGGACGTGCCCAAGACCGAAGCCAGCTCCAGCGAAGACTTCCAGACCCTGCTGTCCTGGGCCGACCAGCACCGCCGCCTGAAGGTGCGCGCCAATGCCGAAACCCCCGAGGACGCCGCCAAGGCCCGGGAACTGGGTGCCGAGGGCATCGGCCTGTGCCGCACCGAGCACATGTTCTTCGAGGCGGAGCGCATCGACGTTATGCGCGGGATGATCCTGGCGGAGACCCGCGAGGAGCGCCAGGGCTTCCTCGACCGCCTGCTGACCTTCCAGGAAGACGACATGCTGGCCCTGTTCCGGGTGATGAACGGCCTGCCAGTCACCGTGCGCCTGCTGGATCCGCCGCTGCACGAGTTCCTGCCCCACGACGAGGCGGACATGCGCTCCCTGGCCGAGCGCCTGGGCAAACCGGTGGAGAAAATCCGCGAGATCACCGCCAACCTCAGCGAAGTCAACCCGATGCTGGGCTTCCGCGGCTGCCGCCTGTCCATCGTCTACCCGGAAATCACCGAGATGCAGGTGCGGGCGATCATCGGCGCCGCGGTGCGGGCCACCGAAGAGGGCCTCAAGCCGCTGCCGGAGATCATGATCCCGCTGGTGGTCAACGTGCGTGAAATCCGCCTGATCAGCGAGATCATCGACCGCGGCATCCAGGCGGTGATGCAGGAGAAGCACATCTCCATCCCCTACAAGATCGGCACCATGATGGAGACACCGCGGGCCACCCTGGGGGCGGATCGCCTGGCGCCGGAGGTGGAGTTCATGAGCTTTGGCACCAACGACCTGACCCAGATGACCTACGGCTTCTCCCGCGACGACGTCGGCAAGTTCCTGCCCCAGTACCTGGACAAGAAGCTGGTGGAGAGCGACCCCTTCGTCTCCCTCGACCAGCGCGCCGTGGGCCGGCTGATGGAGATGGCGGTGCACGAGAGCCGGGCCCGCAAGCCGGGTATCAAGTACGGCATCTGCGGCGAACACGGCGGCGACCCGCGCTCGATCCAGTTCTGCCACGATCTGGGCCTGGACTACGTTTCCTGCAGCCCCTTCCGGGTGCCGGTGGCGCGCATCGCCGCGGCCCAGGCCAGGGTGCGCCGGGAGCTGGGCCTGTGATATAAAGAGCGGAGGCAAGGGGCAGGCTCCCTTTTCGCGATGGGGCCTGTCCCCTTTTCCTCCAAGGCCTGGTGAGGTGAATGAGCAAGGATAATTGGAAGGTCTTCGACCTGGCGGAGATTCGGCAGCGGCTCAAGGGCCAGCCGGTGGAATACCAGGAGTTTCTCAAGGTGCCCGCACTCAGCTGCGGGCTCTATCGTCTGGTCGCGGGCAGCCGCGACATGCAGGCGCCCCACGACGACGACGAAGTCTACCTGGTGCTGGAGGGTCGCGCGCGCATGCGCCTGGGCGACGACGCCGAGAAGGTGGTCGGCCCCGGTGCACTGCTCTACGTCAGCGCCACCACCGAGCACTCCTTCTTCGAAGTCGAGGAAGACATGCTGCTGTTGGTGTTCTTTGCCAGCAACAATTGAGTGATAGCGCGCACCACTGAATCCGGGTTGCGCTAGCCGCCCCCGATCGCCAGTGGGCGCGCCTCGACGCCCTCCCCCAGGATCATCGCCCAGAGCTCGCCCGCACGCTCGCGGCCACCCTCGCGCTGGGTGAGCCACTCCACGTGCGCGTCCGCTTCGGCATTCGGCCGCAGGCGGATGCTCCACAGCGGGCGAATCTCGTTCGGCAGCATGGAGTAGCGCACGTCCATGACCTGCTGCGGGTCCCGCGGGTCCAGTGCCACGTAGCCGTTGCTGAACCAGGTGAAACGCGCCAGATCCCGGGCCTGCTGGGAGTCGGGGTCGAGCCAGGGCAGGTCCCGCTCCGGCGCCAGTTTCGGCACCGATTCCCCCGGATACCAGCGCGGCGTGGGCCAGATCCGCAGGCCGTCGACATGAAAGGCCTGCGGAGTCTCGTAGACCACCTTCCACACCAGCAGATTGCCAAAGCCGGGTTTGGCCTCCAGCCGCAGGACTTGGTGGCCGCGCTGTTGCGCCAGCACCGTGCCCAGCTCCACCGCGGTGTCCCGGGCCTGCCAGCCCAGAGCCAGGTAGCACGCGGCCCAGGCGACGCCCAGGCGCGCCAGCCAGGGCTGCCGGCGCCTCGCCGCCAGCACCACCAGTGCCAGCAGCGGCAGGGTAAACAGGGGGTCGATGATGGAGATGCTGTTCCAGGCGAAGCGCTGATCGCTGAAGGGCCAGAGCAAGAGGGTGCCGTAGGTGGTGCAGGCATCGAGCAGGCCGTGGGTGGCATAGCCCAGGGTGCAGAACAGCAGGCTCTGGCAGAAGCGCAGGCCACCGCGGCGACCGATCAGCGGGTGCAGCACCAGGGCGCAGAGCAGGCCACCCACGGGAATGAAGACCAGGGCGTGGGTGAACTGGCGGTGGTACTCGAGAAACAGCAGGGGATCGCTGCTGGAGCGAATCAGCACATCCAGGTCCGGTGCCATGCCCCCGAGCAGGCCCAGGATGGCCGCCACGACAACCTGTCGCGGCCGGGCGGAGGACTGCGGTACGACGGCGCCGACGACGCCCTGGGTCAAGGGATCCACTGCTGCTCTCCTGTCTCTGACTCTGCCATTATCCGGTTTTTCCCGGCTTTTTGCTCGCTTGTCGGTGGCACTGGTTTACACTGGCGGCCAGTGTCAATGGCACGTCACCAACAGGGAGAGCATTGCCCATGTCCATGCGAATCATCAGCAGTCTGTGTCTCGCCGCGCTCGCGGCCGGCTGTACCGTCAACCCCTACACCGGCAACCAGCAGGCCAGCAAGGCCGCCACCTATGGCGCCGGTGCCGCCGTCGCCTGCGCCCTGGTGGGCTCGATCGAATCCTCCAAGTGGGCGCGCAATGCCGCCCTCGGCTGCGGCCTGGCGGGCGCCGGGGTCGGCGCCTACATGGATGTGCAGGAGGCCAAGCTGCGTCAGCAGCTGGAGGGAACCGGCGTGCGGGTCAGCCGCGAGGGCGACAATATCCGCCTGATCATGCCCGGCAACATCACCTTCGCTACCAACTCGCACACGCTGCGCAGCGAGTTCTACCCGGTGTTGAATTCGGTCGCCGAGGTGGTGACCAAGTATCCCGACACGACGCTGCGGGTCAGCGGACACACCGACAACACCGGGGGACGTGCCCTCAACCAGGAACTCTCGGAACGCCGCGCGGGTAGCGTGGCCGACTACCTGGTCACCCGGCAGGTGGACCGCTCGCGGATGCTGGTGGAAGGCCGCGGCTTCGAGGAGCCGATCGCCGACAACAGCAGCGAAGCCGGACGCGCGCAGAATCGCCGCGTCGAACTGCACATCCTGCCCCGCACCTGAGCCCCGCACCTGAGCCCTGCCCCGGGGCCCCGCTCGCGGGGCCCCGCCTCAATCGATATCAAAGCTGTAATACAGGTCGACCGAGTTCTCGAGGCGACTGACCACTTCCAGCCACAGGCGCGTCTGCAGGTAGAGGCGCGCCGTCAGCACATTGACCGGCTCGTAGAGCCCCACCCCGTAGGACAGGTAGAGACGCTCGCCAAGGTAGCCGCTGACCGTGGCTGCCGTACTCTCCTCGCTGCCCTGGGTGCCGAATTCGATCTCGCTGACCCCGGGCAGGCGGTTCAGGCCGGATACCAGGGCGCTGCGATTGATCAGGCCGGTCCCCAGGGACAGGGCCAGGGCACTGCCGTCGGTGCCACCGCCCGCGTCGAGGCCCCGGCCGCGCACCAGGTAGGAGAGCGCCTCGGTCTGCGAGGTCACCGGGTCGGTGTAGATCTCCAGCTGGGGCTGCTCCAGGGTGCCGGTGACATGCACCCCCGCGCGCAGGTCCTCGGCGCGGATCTCCCGGGAGGCGCGCAGATCCAGCTCCGGATTGCCCGGCAACCCGGAAAAGGCCACCCGGCCGGGTTGCACCGACAGCCGCTGGCCATAGGCTTCCAGTTCGCCGCCCAGCACCTTGAGGTTGCCAAACAGCTGCAGGGGGCTGCCCGGGGACTGCTGCAGGCTGAGGTCGCCCCCGACGCGAACCTCCACGTCCTTGCCCTGCACCAGGAAGCGGTCGCGGATGCGCAGGCGCAGGCGGACATCCCGGTCCAGCCCCTGTGACTCGCGGATGACCTCGCCGCTGTAGTCCACTTCCACCACATCGCTGGACAGATCGACGCCGCCCTCGGGCAGGTGCTCGTAGGCGAGTACGCCCTCGAGCACCTCCACTTCCCCGCGCAGGGTCACCAGCCCCGGGCGCCAGCCCAGGGAGAGGTCGGGGCTGATGGTGGCCTCGGTGTCCGGCGGATAGAGCAGCCGGTTGCCCTCCCCCCGCAGTGTCAGTGACGCCTGCAGTTCGGGCTCCAGGGCAAGCTCCCCCTGCCAGTTCAGGGGGCCTTCGCCGAGGCTGCCCTCCCCGCTGACCCGCGCACTGCGTCCCTGGAAAACCAGTTCGCTGCGCGCCGCGAGAAGGGCCGTCGGATTGCCCTGCAGGCTGAGCCGCCCCTCGCGCCACTGCAGTCGACCATCCAGCTGCGGCGAGGCAAGGCTTCCCCCCAGTTGCAGCTGGCCATCCAGGTGCCCCGCGAGGTCCGACAGGGGCGTGATCAGGGGCTCCCAGGGGGCAAGTTCGAGGGCGTCCAGTTCCAGGCTGCCACGCAGTTCCGCCGCCTCGCCGGGCGTGCGGGTGGCCTGCAGCGAGACCCGCGGGCTGCCGTTCTCCACCAGCTGCGCCGTGACAGCCACCCCCCCATCCCGGAGGGCGATGGTGCCGGCCAGGCGCTGCCAGGACCAGCTGGCGGACTCGCCTTCCGGCAGCCAGTGGGTCAACTGGCCGTTCTCGCTGCCGAGGCGGGCCTCCAGCACCGGGGGCCGGTCGGGACGCCAGGACGCGGACAGTGCGCCTTCCAGTGGGCCCTCCAGGGTAAGCCGGGTGGGCAGCAGTGGATCGAGTACCGCGAGCTCGCCGTCCAGCTGCACTCGGCCCTGCCCCTCCGGACCCAGGGTCCAGGCCTCGCTGCAGAGCGACAGGCTGGGCAGGTACCAGCAGTGGGCCGCCAGCTCGCCACGGGATTGCGACCAGTCCAGGCTTACCTCGGGATCCGTGCGCAGGGGCCCCAGGGGCGTGTCGAAGGCCAGGGACTGCAGGCGGAACTGCCAGCCGGCGTCCTGTTGACGGGCCTGTAACGACAGTTCCCCCTCGATCACGCCGCGGCTCTCCAGGGCGAGTCGCGGCGCGGTGGCCGGGCCCTCCAGGCGCAGGGACAGGCGCTCCAGCGCAAGTCCGCCCAGTTCGGGCCCCTCGAGCAAGAGCGTGCCGGTCTGCATGCCCTCCCGGTTCAGGGCGAGCTCGGCCTGGAGGCTGGCGGAGGGCAGGCGATTCCCGGCCCAGGCAAGCCCCTCGGCATCGCCTTCCAGTCGCAGCGTGCCCAGCCCCCCGGAAAGCTCGCCGAGGAGCTGCAGGCGACCGCGGGCCCCGGGCTGCCAGCGGCCCAGCTCGGGCACCTTGAGTGCCAGTGCGGCGGCGCTGTCCTCGCCCTCGGCACCGGCCAGGGCCAGGCTGGCACCGTTGGCCTCCAGCAGCAGGCGTCCCTCGCGGATCCAGGCCTCGCTGTCGACCTCCAGGTCGCCACGCAGGGTGGCAGGCAGGCCATTGATATCCCCCGCCAGATCGGCATCGCGGATACTCAGCGCCCAGCTCTCCCCGCGCCAGTGACCCGCAGTGCGCAGACCGCCCTGAACCTGACC
Organism: Haliea atlantica; assembly: GCF_054779855.1. Classification (NCBI taxonomy): domain Bacteria; kingdom Pseudomonadati; phylum Pseudomonadota; class Gammaproteobacteria; order Cellvibrionales; family Halieaceae; genus Haliea; species Haliea atlantica. Next base: position 87,982 of record NZ_BAAGXL010000003.1, read on the forward strand.
CTGCAGGTACTGGCTCAGATCCGGTAATTTCAGGGCTTCACTGTTCAGCTGTAGCTGCCAGGCAATGCCCTCCTCGGCATAGTTCAGGTCTCCCGCCAGCTCGAGCCGGGCGGGGCCCTGCTGCAGGCTCAACTGGTCGAGGCTCAGTTGGCCCGTCCGGTGACGCAGGGCGGTCACCAGGGAGAGCTGCGGATAACCGGGTAGTGCCAGCCCCCCCTCGATGCGCGCCGACTGTTCCTCGAGGTCACCCTCGACGTGCAGGGTCAGGGCCTCGGGCAGACCCGGTGCGGGCAGGTCTTCGGGCCACTCGGGCAGTGTCTGCAGTGCGCTGGCGGAGACCGCTTCCACCCGCGCCTCGAGCACAAAGGGCAGCTCGCTTGCCAGGGCATCCAGGCGCAGGCGAGTCTGTACCTGCAGGGGGCTGTCCAGGGCCAGCTCAACCTGGAGTCGGGAGAGCTTGCCGTCGAGGAGCAGGGACACTTCCCGCTCGCGCAAACTGAGCGGCAGCGGGGCCTCCGTTGCAGGGGTGATACTGCCGCGCCAGTCGACCGACCAGGGCTCCGCCATGCGCAGCTCACCCTCGCCGCGGGCGCGCCCAAAGCCCTCGGCGTACAGGTCCACGGATTCCAGGGCAAGGGTCACGCCCTGCCAATAGACGCCGGCCTGCCCCGATAGCCGGAGCCATTCATCGCCCTCCCTGGAAACGCGCAGGGACCCCAGGCGCAGCTGTCGCAGCTCCAGTGGCAGCGGGTTGACCACCGCCGGCAAGCCGACGCTGTCGGCGCTCGCCTCGTCCGGTTCGGGCTCGCCGCGCAGCTCAATCGCGACCTGACCCAGCTCGAGAAGCTCGAGACACAGGGTACTGCGCCACAGGCAGCGGGGATTCACCACACTGCGCCAGTCCCGCAGCTCCACTGACAGCGCCGGCAGGGTCAACTGGACGCGATCCAGCGCCAGTTCTCCCAGCAGCCGCCCCCGGCGGTAGTCGATCGCCACCGGCACTGACTCGGGCAACCAGGCGATGGCGCTGCGGGTACCGGCGGCGGTGAACAGCACCGCTACCAGCGCGAACAGTGGCAGGGCCATGAGTATCAGCAGGGCCAGGGCCAGGCGTCTCAAAATTCGGCTCCGATGTTGATGTGCAGGCGCCAGCCCGGCTGGTCCTTGCTCAGGCTGCGCGCCACTTCCAGTTTCAGCGCCCCCACGGGGGTCAGGTAGTGGAGGCCGGTGCCCAGGGCGTAGTTGAGGTCGAGCTCACCCTCGTTAAAGGCGTCCCCGGCATCGGAGAAGACCGCCAGGCGCCAGTCGGGCCGCACCCGGTACTGGTATTCCAGGCTGCCCAGGAGCAGGCGGTCGCCGCCGAGCACGATATCCCGGCGCTGGCCGTCGCGGGTCAGCACCGGAAGCGGGTTGCCGATGGACTGGTAGGCAAAACCGCGCAGGCTCTGGGAACCGCCGGCGAAAAAGCCCAGGGAGGGGGCCAGGCGGTCCCGGTCTTCCTCGTCCAGGTAGACCGCCCCCGCCTCCGCGCGGCTGACCACGCGGTGCCTGTCGCCGAAGGACATCACGTGCACCCAGCGGGCGTGAAGGCGCACCAGGTCGAGTGTGCCCCCGAGAGACTCCGACGCGCCTTCGAGACTGTAGTACTGACTGAAGCCCCGCTCGGGATTGACCAGCGGGCCCTCCCGCCATTTGTGGGCCAGGCTGATCCCGGGCAGCAGGTAGTCCTCGTTGCCGCGCACCGGATCGGCATCCCAGCGCTCGTTGAGGAAACGCAGGGACAGGCTGCGCACCCACTCGCCGCTGCGCTGCTCCCGGCGCACCGCCAGTTCCTGCTGGCGGCTGTCGAGATCGCCGAACTCGTTTTCCTCGACCCGGGCCCGCAACTGCAGGACATCGTCCAGGGGGTGCGTCAGGGGAATGTTCCAGGTCACCCGGCCGCTGGGGTTCACCGCCGAGTACTCGAGGCGTGTCTCCTGGCTGTGGCCGTAGCGGTTGATCCGCGGGGTGCGCCAGACCATCGAGACCCGTTCCTCGGTGTCGGTGCTGTAGCCGAGGCCCACATCGATGCTGTGCCGGGGCGCCGGGAACAGCTCCAGGCGCAGGGGGATCTCGCCGTCGCTGCGCTCGTCCAGTTCCGGGCGCAGGGTGATACCGGAGAAGTAGCCGGTGCGCTGCAGGCGCGACTGGAAAGTCTGCAGGGCCTCCAGGCTGAAGGGCTCGCCCTGCTCGAAGGGCTGCAGCGCCTGGCGGTGACGCACCGCCAGCAGGTCGGCGGGCTCCTGCTGTATGGCACCGAAACGGTAGCGCGTGCCGCTGGCATAGAGCAGATCGATGTCTGCGCTGCCGCCGGTGGCCTCGACTTCGACCCGGTGTCGCTGCAGGCGCGCGTCGAAGTAGCCGCGTCGCTGGCCGAGGGTCAACAGGGCATTCTTCATCGACTGGTATTCACCGTGGTGGAACACCTCGCCCTCGCTCAGGGGCAGGGTCTCCCGGAAGCGCTGGAAGGCCGGGTCCTCAGCGGCCTCGCCGGTCACCGCCAGGGACAGCTCGCGGATGCGCACCGGCTCACGGGGGTCGATACGCACCGTCAGTTGCCAGGGTTCGCGCTCCCGGTCCAGGCTCAGGTCGACATCCGCGCGATAATAACCGAGGGCCTCCAGGCTGCGGTTGATACGCTCGCGGGCGCCGGCGACCAGGTTGGCACGGGCGGAGGGGCTTTGCGGCGCCTCCCCCAGCCAGGCCTCGACATTCTCCCGCAGGGCACCGTCGACGCCCTCGACGCGGTACTCCAACAGTGGCTCCTCGGCCCGGGCGCCGCACAGCACCAGGCTGGCGAGCAGGCACAGGCCCGCCCGCCAGCCCTTACGAGGCAACATGAAGTCCGGCGCTGCCCCAGACATTGAAGCCGGCAATGCGCGGGGTGCGCGGCAGGTAGCCGGTGGCCAGATCCCCGCAGGCAAAGCCCGCGTTTGCCAGCAGGCCGGGGATGTCCCGGTTCAGGTGGCAGCCCCCCATGACCCGGTGCCAAAGGGGATCCAGACGCTCCTGCCAGCGGCGCACGCCGGCATCGGGAGCCTGGCCGTGTTCACAGAAGTGCAGCTGCCCCCCGGGCCGCAACACCCGCGCCACCTCGCGCAGGGCCTGCGCGGGGTCGGGAATGGTGCACAAGCTGAAGGTGATCACGGCACAGTCGACACTGGCCGCGGGGAGCGGTATCGACTCACCCGACAGGCCGAGGAATTCCACCGGGAAGCTCACGCTGGCCGCCCGCTCACCGGCCAGCCGCCAGGAGGCTTCGGAGGGATCGACGCCGATCAGTCGCTCAACGCGCCTGCTGTCGTAATACGGCAGGTTGTGGCCGGTGCCGATGCCGACCTCCAGCACCACCCCGCGGGCCAGCGGCACCACCTTCTCTCGCTGCCGCATCATCACCGCGTTGCCACACCCGCAATTGATCAGATGGGGCAGCACCCTGTTTTCGTAGAAACCCATGTATCGTCCGACTCCTCGCCACGCGGGATTATAGCCATGCGCCTGCCCGCCGCCTACGCTATAGTCTGGACAGTCGACAGGCGGCGTGCAATCCACGGGAGGATCATGAAACTGCACATCATCACCACCGGCGGCACCATCGACAAGATCTACTTCGACGCCAAGAGCGACTACCAGGTCGGCGAGCCGGTGATTGGCGAGCTGCTGCAACGCATGGGGGTTGGCTTTCCCTTTACGGTGGAGTCCGCCATGCGCAAGGACAGCCTGGATATGGATGACGCGGACCGCGCGCTGATTCGCCGGCTGGCAGAGGCCTGCGACGAGCGCTGCGTGCTGATTACCCACGGCACCGATGGCATGGTGGCCACCGCGCGGGCACTCGCCGGTCTCCCCGACAAGTGCATCGTCCTCACCGGCGCCCTGCAGCCCGCGGCCTTTGCCGACAGCGACGCCATCTTCAATATCGGCTGCGCCATCGGCGCGGTGCAGAGCCGGCCGCCGGGGGTCTACATCGCCATGAATGGCCTGGTCTTCGAGGCTCACCGGGTGGTCAAGAACCTCGCCGCCAACCGCTTCGAAGCCACCGGCTGAGGCGACTGCGTGTTGCTGCGCCATCCCCCCGGAGACGGCGACGCCCTGCGCGAGGACATGCGCCTGCGCTACCGGGCCAGTGAAACGGCGGTACTGGATAGCCTCCTGCCCCACGCCACCTTCAGTGCCGCCTGCCGCAGTCGCGCCTGGGCCCGCGCCCGGGCACTGGTGGAGGCCGTGCGCGCCACCCGCCACCAGCAGAGCGGCATCGATGCGCTGTTGCAGGAATACGCCCTGTCCACCGAGGAAGGCGTGGTGTTGATGTGCCTGGCGGAGGCCTTGCTGCGGGTCCCCGATCCCCACACCACCGACCGCCTGATCCGCGACAAGCTGGCCGCGGGGGACTGGAGTGCGCACCTGGGCAACAGCGACTCCCTGTTTGTCAATGCCTCCGCCTGGGGCCTGCTGCTGAGCGGCCACCTGGTGGACTACAACGACGCCGACAACCCGCGCCGCCTGGGCCTGCTCAAGCGCACCCTCGGCCGGCTGGGCGAGCCGGTCATCCGCGCCGCGGTGCGCCAGGCCATGCAGATCATGGGCGAGCAGTTTGTCATGGGCGACAGCATCGACGCGGCCCTGTCACGGGCGCGAGCGAGCGAAGCCCGGGGCTACCGCTACTCCTACGACATGCTCGGGGAAGCGGCGCGCACCGGGGCGGACGCCGAGCGCTATTTCCGCAGCTACCGGTCGGCCATCGCCGCGATTGCCGCGGTGTCGGCGGGACGGGGGCCTATCGACAGCCCGGGCATTTCCGTCAAACTGTCGGCACTGCACCCCCGCTACGAGGAGGCCCAGCGCGAGCGCGTCATGCTGGAACTGCTGCCACGCTTGCGCGAACTGGCACTGGCGGCAGCGGAGGCGGATATCGGCCTGACCATCGATGCCGAGGAAGCGGGCCGGCTGGAGCTCTCCCTCGACCTGATCAGCGCCCTCTGCCACGACCCCGCCCTCGGGGACTGGCAGGGCCTGGGCCTGGCGGTCCAGGCCTACCAGAAACGCGCCCTGTGGCTGGTCGACTGGATTGTGGCCCTGGCCGACCACAGTGGGCGGCGGCTGATGGTGCGCCTGGTCAAGGGCGCCTACTGGGACAGCGAGATCAAGCAGGCCCAGGTCGAAGGGCTGGCGGATTACCCGGTGTTTACCCGCAAGGCCGCGACCGACATTTCCTACCAGGCTTGCGCCGCCCGCTTGCTGGCCGCCCGCGACCGCGTCTATCCCCAGTTTGCCACCCACAACGCCTATACCGTGGCGACCCTGCTGGAGCTCGACGAAAGCCGCGAGGGCTACGAGTTCCAGCGCCTGCACGGGATGGGCGAGTCGCTCTACGCGGCAGTCCTGGCCGACGAGCCGGTCGCCTGCCGCATCTACGCACCCGTGGGCGTTCACGCCGACCTGCTGGCCTACCTGGTGCGGCGGCTGCTGGAAAACGGGGCCAACACCTCCTTCGTCAATCATATCTACGACGACAATGTGCCGGTCGAGCGACTGCTCGAGGACCCGGTGGATCTCGCCCGCGACTGGCAGCAGGCGCGCCACCCGCAGATTCCCTTGCCCCCGGCGCTCTACGGCTCTGCGCGAGCGAATGCCCGTGGCCTGGACCTGACGGATCCCCTGGAACAGCGACGCCTGCGGCCCGCGCTGATGGCCGCCGATGCCGCACTGCCCCTGCACTACCCGGGGCCGGGACGCGCCTGCGTCGCCCGCGACCCGGCCACCGGCGAGGTCATCGGGCAGTTTTCCCTCGCCGATGCCGCGGCGGCGGAGGCCGCCCTGGCCCGTGCGACTGCCGCCCTCCCTGCCTGGTCCGCTGCACCGGCGAGGGAACGCGCCGCCTGCCTGCGGCGCCTGGCCACGCGCCTGGAGGACGCGGCACCATCGCTGATGACCCTGTGCTGTCGGGAGGCGGGCAAGACCCTGCCGGACGCCCTGGCGGAGGTGCGCGAAGCGGTGGACTTTCTGCGCTACTACGCCCTGCAGGCGGAAGCCCTCGAGGGGGAAAAGCCCCGCGGCGAAGCCCTCGGGGTGGTACTCTGCATCAGCCCCTGGAACTTCCCCCTGGCCATCTTCCTCGGCCAGCTGAGTGCCGCGGTGGCCACGGGCAACACGGTCATTGCCAAGCCGGCGGAACAGACCAGCCTGCTCGCCCTGCGTACCGGCGAACTGCTGCGGGCGTCGGGTTTCCCCGAGGGGGTGATCAACATCCTGCCCGGCGAGGGCCGCGCCATCGGTGAACAGCTGTTGCCCGATCCGCGCATCCGCGGCGTGCTGTTTACCGGCTCCACGGCCACGGCCCACCGCATCAACCGCTGCCTGGCGGCGCGTCCGGACGCGCCGGTGCCGCTGATTGCCGAGACCGGCGGCCAGAACTGCATGATTGTGGACTCCACGGCCTTGCCCGAGCAGGTGGTACGGGATGTCCTGGCGTCCGGTTTCCAGAGCGCCGGACAGCGCTGCTCGGCACTGCGGGTACTCTACCTGCAGGAGGATGTCGCCGACCGCATCATCCACATGCTGGTAGGCGCCATGCGCGAGCTGCGACTGGACTCCCCCGCCTGGCTGAGCAGTGACCTGGGGCCGGTGATCGACCGCGCCGCCCACGAGCGCCTGTGGGAGCATGTGCACTATCTGGACGCCACGGCGCGCTTGCTCTACGCCTGTGAGGCGGACCCGTCTGCGGGCCCCCTGGGCTTTCCCCCCCGGCTCTACGAAATTCCGCGGCTGTCACTGCTGCAGGGGGAAGTGTTCGGGCCCATCGTTCACGTCATCCGCTATCGCGCGGAAAACCTGGATGCGGTACTGGCGGACATCAACAACAGCGGCTTCGGCCTCACCTTTGGCATGCACAGCCGCATCGAGCGCAGCTGTCAGCGCGCCGCCGCCCGCGTGGCCGCCGGCAACATCTATGTCAATCGCAACATGATCGGGGCGGTTGTCGGCGTACAGCCCTTTGGCGGTCGCGGCCTGTCCGGGACCGGTCCCAAGGCCGGCGGCCCCAACTACCTGCGGCGACTGCGGCGGGCGCCGGCGCCGACTGTGGTAGCGGGCAGCGCTGCGCTGCCTGCCGGCGGCGAGCGTGAACGTCTGTTCGAGGCGGTCTCCCGGTCCGCCGCCGCGACCTGGTCGGGGCGTCTCCTGGAGGAGCGCCTTCTCTGCCTGCGGCGACTGGTGGCAATCCTGGCCGGGCAATCCCCCTCACTCACCGGGGTAGCGGAAGCGGCTGGCCCTGGTCCCCTCGATCTGCAGGGTGACCGGTCCCTGGAGCGGATACTCCGCCTGCTGCGCCGGGCCCGGGAGCAGCTGTCCGCTCCACTGACCCTGCCCGGCCCCACCGGTGAGTCGAATACCCTGCGGTACGAGCCCCGCGGTCTGCTGCTGTTGGTGGCGGACACGCCGGACCCGGAGGGCGAGGCGCTGCTGGCCCTGGTCAGTTGCCTGGCGGGGGGCAATTCCGTGCTGCTGGCGGCGGACGACGCGCAGCGTGCGCGCTGGCAGCAGCGCCTGGACGCGGCCAGCGAGGCGGGCCTGCCCGCGGCTGCGGCCCAGCTTTTGCCCCTGGCGGCGCTGGGCGACAGCCTCCTGCTGCCGGAACTGGCCGGCGTGTGGATTGCCGCGGACAGCCCCCGCCGGGCCGCGGTGGCGTCCCGATTGGCCGAGCGACAGCAGGAGGGAGTCGCAGAGGCCGGCGCGGGCGGCCCCGGGCACCCAGGACCACTGCTGCCACTGTTCTGTGGCCTGCTGGCGGAGGATCTGCTGACACTGAGCCTGCATGAGAAGGCGGTCAGCACGGATACCACCGCCGCCGGCGGCAATGCCTCCCTGATGACCTTGACCGAGAGCTAACTGGAGGCCGGGCGGTCATTTTCCCTGCCACTCGCGCCCGTCGCTTCGGCATCCCCGTCGTCCTCGGCGACAGCCGCGCGCGGGGGCAGGATCAGCGAGGCCGGGCGCTCCCGCACGGCCCGCCACAGGGCGCGCGCCAGGGCCGGGAAGCGGCTGATACGGGTGTCCCGGGAGCGTAGGGCCACCGCCAGGGCGAGGGAAAAACTCACCCACAGGTTAATGGCGGCAATCAGCAGTACGAAAAGACAACCCAGCAACCAGGCGCCGGGACCGGGCCAGAGCGTGCCCGCGCTCATGCCGAGTTCCGCCGAGGAGAAGGCCACGTGGCGGATATCCAGGGGCAGCCCGAGCCAGCCGCCCAGGTAGGCGGTGCTGCCGAGCAGGCAGCCAAACACGAAATTGCTGGCGAGGGCGCCGTAGTTCTCGGCCAGGTAGTGGGCCACCCGCTTGCGCAGGCCGACCGGCAGCCAGGGGCGCAGCAGGGGGTGATGCTGCAGGCGCGACTCCAGTTCCACCCGGGCACTGCGGTTGTCGACATAGCCCGCCACCAGCCCGGAGACAAACAGCCACAGGCCGGCGATGGCCGCATGCACCACCGCCAGGCTCTGCCAGGGCTGCAGGCGGTACCAGAGATAGGCCGGCTCCTCGCCCTGGAGCAGGTTGTCACCCTGCCAGGCGGGCCAGTACCAGGCGGCCAGCCCGGCCAGCCCCATGGCCACCAGCACGTTGCCGGCAATGGCGATGAACTGGGAGCGCGACACCTGCAGCAAGAGCTCTGCCAGGCGCGATTCCCGGGCCCGGCCATACTCGCCCTGCTCCACCGCATTGGCGAAGCTCGCCGCGGTCATCGCCGGCTGCTTGGTAGCCACGGTGCCGCCGATCACGTGGATCAGCATGAAGCCAAGGCCGTAGTTGAGACAGACCAGCAGGGCTTCCAGCTCGGCCCCCAGGCCCTGGCGCAGGATCTGGATCTTGAGCAGGGCCATAGCGGCGATAATCACCCCGCCCAGCGCGGCCGAGGCGAACATGCGGCCGTATTCCGCCCAGGTCTCGGTAATGTAGTGCTCGCCGTGGTGGCTGGCGTTGTGGGTCACGCTGCGCGCCAGCAGGCGGCTGTTCTGGCGCCACAGGGCACCCAGGCTGTTGCGCTCGCCGGTGGCACGGACCAGGGTTTTCAACAGGCGCGCCGCACTCTCGGTGCGCTGGCCCGGCTCCGTGTAGCCACAGATGTCGAGCAGCAGCTCGATACGGGCCAGGGTCTGGTCCAGGCGTTCCAGCAGGTGCGTCAGCGCCACGCTGGAGCCCTTTACCACCATGCGCTTGCGCAGGCGCGCCAGGCCTTCCCGGCATTGCCCGAGCAAGACCCGGGCGTGGTCATCGTCGAGGCGATCACCCTCCTCCTGCAGCCACTGCTCATGCGCACGCAGGATGACGGCAAGCTCCCGCTGCTGGGCCACGAAGGCCGAATCCCGGGTGACCACACGGGCATCCAGGCGCAGGATTTCCGGTTCCAGCTCCTCCGCGGCCACCCAGATCGAGAGCATTTCCACCGCATACAGGAGGTCGCCGTGCAATTTGCGGCGCAGGCTCGGCCACTGATCGGGATCGCTCACCCAGAGGCAGGAGAGGAAATGCACCCAGGATTCGTCGGGAATGGCGCTGACCCAGGCAGTATCTGACTGGTGGTCGAAAAGCCGCGCCAGAACGTCCCGGATGTTGTCCATGGCCAGGGGCGCGGGGTTGAGGCGCTCATAGAGGCGGTCGGCGAACTCGCGACGGAAGCCGCGGCGCGACAGGATGCCGAGGGAGGTGAGCGCCTGGAACGGGGTGGCTTCCAGCAGCCAGTCCTGCAGGCACTTGGCCAGGCGAGCATGGCAGACCGGGTTCGACTCCAGGGCCTGCTGCAGCTCGATCATGCGGGCGATCACCCGCGCCGACTGCTCGCCCGCCGGACGCAGCCAGTCGACCACCTCGACCAGCAGCGGCACCGCCTCCAGCGGCTGCTCCTCGTCCGCCAGGCGCTGCAGCAGGTCGTCGGGGCCGGTCATCGCCCCGCCCGCTGGCTGGTCGCAGGGCGCGGGGGCATCAAGGCAGGATCTCGATCGGCGTTCCCAGTGGCACCGCCTGCCAGATCTCGTCCATGGCCTCGTTGCTCACGGCAATGCAGCCGTTGGTCCAGTTGAACAGCTGGGCGGTTTCCGCCTCCCATTCGGCGTCCGCCGGCTGGCCGTGAATCATGATATTGCCACCGGGGTCCACGCCCAGCTCCCGGGCTCGGGCGCGATCCTCCCGGTTGGGGTAGGAAATGCGTATCGACTTGTAATAGCGGCTGTCGGCATTCTTGAAATCCAGGGTGTAGCGTCCTTCCGGGGTGCGCTCGTCCCCCTCGCGTTCCTTGTGGCCCCAGGGCACCGGCCCAAAGGCGACGGTGTAGGTGCGCAGGGCCTCGCCGCCCCGCTTGAGGTAGAGCTTGCGTTCGGACTTGATCACCACCACCTGGTCCACCAGGGGCAGCAGTGTGGGGCTGAAATCGGCTCTCGGCACGGCAAACGCCACGCAGGAGGCCGCCAGGGAGAGAAAAAATACACAAAGTCGCTGTAACTGCATAGACGCCAGTAGTCGGAACCCCGGGAGAGTGGTAGTTTATTCCAGTCCTGTGTGCCCGGCCAAGCCGGGGCAGCGGGATGGTTTGCCAACCAGATTCACCACGCAAGTGGTCACACTGTCACGACAGGATCGTACGAACAAGGAGTTTCACCATGAAGTCAACGCTGATCAAAGCCGCTTCCATTGCCGCATTCACCGTGCTGGCCACTGGCTGCGCCAGCACGTCCTCTGTGGACGAAGTCCGCGCCATTGCCGAGGCTGCTCAGCGTTCTGCTGACGAAGCCAAGCAGTCTGCTGCCAGCGCCGAGCGCACCGCCGCCGACGCCAAGCGCACTGCCGAAGAAGCCAAGCGCGCTGCCGACGAGGCCAACACCAAGATCGACCGCGCTTTCAAGCAATCCATGCAGAAGTAATCGGTGTCACGCCGCGGGCCCTAGTGGCCCGCGGTTTTTTGTGCGGCGTGTTGAACGGCACTTTCACCCTCGCCCGCCATTGACCACACCGACCCCACCGGAACCGGCAGCCCGCTGGATTTCCGCAAAGCTTCCTCTGCCTGTTCCCAGGAAATACTCACATTCTCGCGGCCACTGACGGCCCCCATCAGCGCTTCCCGCAGCTGCGCGACGCGAGCTTCCCAGTCCGTCTCGCCACCCTCCAGGGGCTTGTGAGACTCGACGTAAAGCACCCCGTCCGACCAGCCCGCCTTCACCGGTTGATTGACAATGCTCACCTGGCTGCCCACCGGGACTCGCCCGAAAATGGATTCGATGTCTTCGGGGTACATGCGCACACAGCCGTTGGTCACCTGCATGCCCAGGCCCAGGGGATTGTTGGTGCCGTGGATCAGGTAGGCCGGCAGCCCGAGGTAGATGGCGTGGCGGCCGAGGGGATTGGCGGGGCCGGGGGGAACGACCTTGGACAGGCTATGCCCCCGGGCCGCGTGATCGCGCCGTATCGACTCCGGCGGGTACCAGGTCGGGTCCTTGGCCTTGCGCGTCACCCGGGTGGTCGCCTGGGGTGTCTCCCGGCCATCGCGGCCGATACTCACCGAATACACGCCGACATGGTCGGGGCGCTCGGGGTTGTTCTCGTAGTGGTACAGACGCAGCTCGGCGATATTGACCACGATACCCTCGCGGGGCGCCTCCGGCAGCAGATGCCGGGTGGGCAGCACCACCGGCGTGCCCTCCCCGGGCAGCCAGGCATCCACCTCCGGGTTGGCCGCGCGCAGGGCTTCGTAGCCCGTGCGGTACTTGCGCGCGAGGGCCACCAGGGTGTCCTCTTCGCGGGTCACCGTCTCCGCCAGCTCACCGACCAGCGCTTCATTCGGCGCCGGCAGGGGGTAGATGCCGCTGGCGGCAAACAGTGGGCCCGCCACCAGGGCGGAAAAAAGGAACAGGAAATAGCGTTTCATGACAGTCCGTGCGCGGGGTGTTGGAAGGTGCCCATGATACTCTGTGGCCGGGACCGGGCAACGCGGTCGTCCGCCTCAGGAACCGGTATTAGTACCGAGTCCGGCGAGCCGGGCCGCCGGGCAGTTGAGATAATCGGATGCCGCCAGCCAGTCGGGGTCGGGATACCAGGAGAATAAAAACTGTCCATCCTTGAGCGAGTCAACTACCTGATCGGCGACCTGCCGGGGTACCGCGGGACAGCCCAGGGAACGGCCGATGCGCCCCTGGCGGTCAATCCAGTCGGGGGCGACGTAATCGGCACCGTGAATCACGATGGCCCGCTGCCGGGCGGCATCGTTGATGCCCGGCTCCAGGCCGTCCATGCGCAGGGAGTAGCCATGCTTGCCAACGTAGCTCTCCGCCGTGCGGAACAGGCCGATACTGGATTGGTGACTGCCCTCGACATTGGAGAAACGGGTGGCGCGATTGCCCCCCGAGCCCTGTCCGTGGGCCACCAGCTCCCGCAGCAGCAGACGCTGCTCCGCGAGGTCGAAAATCCACAGGCGGGGTTGGCTGGAGGGCAGGGAAAAATCGATCACAGCCAGGGTTCGCGCCGGCTCCAGGCCTCCTGCCTCGGCGCAGCGGACCGCGGCCAGGGCGCGCTTGAGCACCGGACCGGACAGACCCGGCGCCTCCAGCGCGAGGGCCCGGGCGAGGCGCAGGTCGACAGCCCCTGCCGGCTGCGCCAGGAAGGCCAGAAACAACAACACGATCGAGGCGCGCCACAGGGGGCCCGGCGAGGCTTGGTACATGGTCTGTCCCGAGGGGTTTGTCGCAGTGTAACCCAGCCCCGGGGGGCTGGCCAAGCCCGCCCCGGCGCGCGTCTGGCGCACCTGCTGGTGCTCTGCCTCCTGCTCGGGCCGGTGCTGCCTGTCGGCGCCGCACCGCCACTGCGCGATGCCCTGCTGCAAGAGCCGGCCGGGCCTGAGCAGGTCGGCGCCGACCGCGGTGTGCGTTACCTCCCGCCGGCGCTGCTGCGCGATTTCTATGCGCAGCGCGACTGGCAGCCGCTCTGGGACAGTGCCGAGCGCCGCAGGGCTCTCGCCGAGGCCCTGGCGTCGCTGGCGGACGACGGGCTGGATCCCCGGGATTACCCCCTGCCGACAGCGTCCGAGTCCGGCAGCTGTGCGGAGCTGCGCCTGAGCCACAGCTGGGCGCTGGCGGTGTGGCACCTGCTGCGCGGCCGCCTGGTGCGCAATGCCCACGAGCCCCTGTGGCAGGCCCCGCAAACCCGGCCCAGTACAGACGCCGGCGTCCAACTGCTGGCCCTGCTGGCTGCCCACAGCAGCCAGCCCGCAGCGGCCGTGGCGGCCGCGAGCCCGGCGCTGCCCGCCTACAGCGCCCTGCGGGACACCCTGGCAGGGCTGCCTGCGCATCCCGAGGGCTGGACGGCCCTGGCCCCGGGTAAGCTGCTGCATCCCGGCGACCGCGACCCGAGGGTCACCGCCCTGCGGCAACAGCTCTACCACTACGGCGATCTCGCAGCCGGCGGCACGCCCCCCGACAGCATGCGCTACGACGCCGCCCTGGTCGCGGCACTGCGTCGTTTTCAATACCGCCACGGCCTGGCCGCCGACGGCGTTCTCGGCCCCCGCACCCTCGCGGCCCTCAACCAGTCACCGCAGACCCGCCGGGAACGCCTCGCGGTCAACCTGGAGCGCTGGCGCTGGCGGCGCGCGGAGCCCTTCCCCGACGGGGTTCTGGTCGACATTGCCGGGGCGCGCATTGAGCTCCGACAGGGCGGGCGCCCCCGCTGGCGGGCGCGCACCCAGGTGGGCACGCCCCAGCGCCCCACACCGCTCCTGCGTTCGGCGATCAAGCGGCTGACGGTCAACCCGCCCTGGGTCGTCCCCCCGACCATCCTGCGCCGCGACACGCTGCCGGCCCTGCGCGCGGATCCGGACTACCTGACCGCCCATGCCATGGAGGTGCTGGACCTGTCCGGCCGTGTGCTCGACCCGGCCACGGTCGACTGGGCGCGACCCGGCGGCATCATGCTGCGGCAGCGCCCGGGTCCGAGCAACCCCCTGGGGCGGGTCGCCCTGCGCTTTCCCAACCCCTTCAGTGTCTACCTCCACGACACCCCGAACCAGAGACTGTTCAGCGGTGCCCACCGCAGTCACAGCTCCGGTTGCGTGCGGGTGGAGGATGCCCTGACCCTGGCGCACTACCTGGTCGAGACAGGACAGGGGGAAGCCGGCAGTCTGCACAGCGCCCTGGAGAGCGCGCGGACACGGGAGCTGCAACTTTCCCGGGAGGTGCCGATTCTGCTGGATTACTGGACCGCGGATGTGGATGATGACGGGCGCGTGATCCTGCGCCCGGATCTCTACGGGCGCGACCCGGCCCTGGCCGCCGCGCTGAGCAGGCCATTGCCGGTGTCGCCGCTGCCGGGCTGCCGGACACCGCTGGACTAAGACAGACAAGGAAGCCCCATGCAGCTGAACCCCGACTTCTCCCCCGAGCAGCGCCAGAGCCTCGAGTCTCTGGTCGACAGCCTGCGGGAAACCCTGCGCCTGAGCGTCAGCCTGAACAGCGACCCCGCCACCCTGGAGCAGCTGAACACGCAGCTGCGGGCCTTGAATGAGGCCCTGCGCCCCCACGCCGGCCAGCGCGCGCTGGAGCACTTCAATGCCAGCCCCGGCGAGGACCTCGCGGCGATCCTGCCCTGCTCGCCGGTGACCGGGCGCTATCACCCCATGGCGCCACCGTTTCAGATACGCCGGGAGGCGCAACAGGTGGTTGGGGAGGTCACCCTGAACGAGGTCTACGAAGGTCCCCAGGGGCATGTACACGGCGCCTGGGTGGCTGCCATCTATGACCAGCTGCTGGCCATGGCCTGTGTCAGCAACGGCACCGCCGGTCCCACCGCAAACCTGTCGGTCGACTACCTGAAGCCCACCCCGCTAAACCGGCCACTGCGCTTTGAGGCCAGCGTCGACAGCGCCGATGAACGCAAGATCTTCGCCAGTGGTCGCTGCTATAGTGATGGCGAGCTGGTGAGTCGCTGCGAGGGGCTGTTTATCCGCTTTATTCCCCGACAGTAGATCGCGCCGGGACCACAGGGCAGCCCGCAGGTTCTGGCGGCTCCGCGACGACAGCCCCACTTTGCTTACAGGACTATAGCCATGCAAATCGTGATCGTAGGCGGTGGCGCCGGTGGACTGGAACTGGCAACCCGGCTGGGAAGGAAACTGGGCCGCAAGCACAAGGCGGAGGTGGTGCTGATCGATCGCAACCACACCCACGTGTGGAAACCCCTGCTGCACGAGGTGGCCTCGGGCTCCCTCGACGCCGACCTCGACGCGGTGACCTACCGCGCCCACGGTCACAAGCACGGTTTCGAGTTCGAGCTGGGCACCCTCTGCGGCATTGATCGCGGGCGCAAGGTGGTGGAGCTGGCCGCGCTGCTGGACGATGATGGTCGGGAAATCCTGCCGGCGCGGGAGCGTCCCTACGACACGCTGGTGCTGGCGATCGGCTCGGTGTCCAACGATTTCAATGTCGCCGGTGTCAGCGAACACTGTATTTTCCTGGACTCCCCGGCCCAGGCCCATCGCTTCCACCGGCGCCTGGTAGACGGCTTCATCCGCCTCAACCAGGCCCTGAAGAGCGGCGACAGGGACAGTAAACTGCGCGTCGCCATCATCGGCGGCGGCGCCACCGGGGTTGAACTGTCCGCGGAGCTGTACAAGGCACGGGAGTGGTTTTCGACCTACGGCCTGACTGCCATCACGCCCCAGCACCTCGAGGTGACCCTGGTCGAAGCCGGCCCGCGACTGCTGCCAGCCTTGAGCGAGCGCATTTCCAGCGGCGCCCGGGAAGAACTGGAGAAACTCGGCGTGCGGGTGATGGTCCACACCGCGGTGGTCTCGGCGAGTCCCCAGGGACTGCAGACCCGGGACGGCAACGCGATTCCCGCCGATCTGATGGTCTGGGCCGCCGGGGTCAAAGCCCCCGACTTCCTGCGGGCCATCGATGGCCTGGAGACCAACCGCGCCAACCAGCTGTTGGTGGAACCCACCCTGCAGCTCAAGGGCGACGCTGCCATATACGCCATCGGCGACTGCGCCGGCTGCCCGCTGACAAGGCCGGACGGCAGCGAGGGCTGGGTGCCGCCGCGCGCCCAGTCCGCGCACCAGATGGCCAGCGCCGTGGCGCAGAATATCCTCGCCGCCAGTCGCGGCAAGCCCCTCCAGCCCTTCCGCTACAAGGACCTGGGCTCGCTGGTGTCATTGAGCGAATACACGGCCTTCGGCCGACTGATGGGTGGCCTGGCGCGGGGCGGCATCAGCCTGGAGGGCAAGATCGCCCGGCTCGCCTACGTCTCCCTCTACCGGATGCACCTGGCGGCGATTCACGGCTGGCCGCGGGCCCTGTTGCTGGCGCTGACCGAGAAGATCAATCACTTTGTGCGACCGCGCTTCAAGTTACATTGATAGCGGCAGCCACCCCGACGACAAACACCGCCCCGCCTGCGCGGGGCTCGATCGAGCCCCTCCAGGCATGCCCCGGCGCTAGCTGAACACCTCGCCGGCAGCGGCCTTGTCCCGGGCAATCGCCGGCGGCGCAAAACGTTCGCCGTAGGCCGCCGCCAGCGCCTCGCAGCGTTTGACGAAGCGGTCGACGCCGTAGGTATTGACGAACTGGATCAGGCCGCCGGTCCAGGTGGGGGCACCGATGCCCATGATCGAGCCGATGTTGCCGTCGTCCACGCTGCGCAGCACGCCGCTTTCCAGGCAGCGCAGGGCCTCGATCACCTGGCGGAACAGCAGCCGCTCGCGCAGATCCTGCTCGTCGACGTCCAGGCCCGGCTGGTAGTAGAGCTCGAACAGGCGCGGCCAAATGTGCTTGCTGCCGTCTTCGGCGTATTCGTAGAAACCGCCACCGTGGTGGCGACCGCCGCGGCCGAATTCCTCGACCATGCGCGTCACCACCTCACGGGTCAGGCGGTTGTCGCTGAACTGGTCCAGCACGCCCATCTCGCGCCAGGTCTCCTCCGCCTTGCGGGTCAGCTCCAGGCTGACCTCGTCGTAGACCGCCAGGGGGCCCACCGGCATGCCCACGGCCTTGCCCGCGGACTCGATCTGCACTGGATGCACCCCCTCCCGGAGCATGCGCACGCCTTCATCCAGGTAGGTGCCGAAAGTCCGTGAGGTGAAGAAACCCAGGGAGTCGTTGACCACGATCGGTGTCTTGCGGATCTGGCGGGCAAAGTCATAGGCCCGCGCCAGGGTGTCTTCGCTGGTCTGCTCGCCGCAGATGATCTCCACCAGGGGCATCTTGTCCACCGGCGAGAAGAAGTGAATGCCGATGAAGTTGGCGGGCCGCGCGCTGGCTTCCGCCAGGCGGCTGATCGGCAGGCTCGAGGTATTCGAGCCCCAGACGGCGTTGTCGCCCAGGAGCGGTTCCAGCTCGCGGGTGAGAGCCTGCTTCAGGTCCAGGTTCTCGAACACCGCCTCGACCACCAGCTCGCAATCGGCCAGGCCTTCGGTGCCCGCGGTGGGGTGGATGCGCGCCAGTACCGCCTCGCGCTGCTCGGCGCTCATGCGGCCCTTGTCGACGCGCTTGTCCAGCAGGCGCTGGCTGTAGGCCTTGCCCTGCTCCGCCGCCTCCTGGCTGACGTCCTTGAGCACCACCTCGATGCCGGCCATCGCCGCGGCGTAGGCGATGCCCTGCCCCATCATGCCCGCACCGAGTACGGCGATCTTTTCCACGCGGCTTTTCGGCGGATCCTGGGGCCGGCTGCCGCCGCGATTGAGGCGGTTCATGGCGAAGAAGAAGGTCGAGATCATGTTCTTGGCCTCTGGCGTGACCACCAGCCGGGTCAGCCCGCGGGCCTCCACCCGCAGGGCGGTGTCGAGGTCGAGGCGCGCCGCCTCCACCGCGCAGTCGAGGATGGCCTCGGGTGCCGGCAGCAGGCCCCGGGTTTTCTTGAACAACACCGGCGCGGACAGGGTGATCAGCTGGGCGATATGCGGGCTCTTCACGTCGCCCCCCGGCAGGCGGTAGCCCTTGCGATCCCAGGGCTGGATCGCGGCATCGCTGTTGCCCGCCTGGCCGCGGATCCAATCCTTGGCTGCCGGCACCAGCTGTTCGGGGCCCTCCACCAGGGCATCCACCAGCCCCGCCTCCAGGGCCCTGGCGGGGTCGATGCGGGTGCCCTCCAGCAGGTAGGGCAGCGCCTTTTCCAGACCCAGCAGCTTGACCATGCGCACCACGCCGCCGCCCCCGGGCAGCAGTCCCAGGGTCACCTCGGGCAGGCCCAGCTGTACCCCGCGGTCGGCCCAGGCAATGCGGTGGTTGCAGGCCAGGCAGAGCTCGAAGCCGCCACCCAGGGCGGCACCGTTGATGGCCGCCACCACCGGCACCGGCAGTTTCTCCAGCCGCCGCAGGTCGCCCTTGATACTCAGGTTCTGGGCCATGAAGGCGTCCTGGTCTTGCGGCTGGACCGCCAGCAGGTCGTGCAGGTCACCGCCGGCAAAGAACACCTTCTTGGCCGAGGCGATGACCACCCCGGTGAGCCCCGTCTCCCGCTCCAGGCGGTCGACGGTTTCCTGCATGGCAGCACGGTACTCTTCGTTCATGGCGTTGACCGGACCGCTCATGTCCATGGTCACGGTGACGATGCCGTCGGCGTCTTTCTCGTACTTGAATACGCTCATCTCTGTCGCTTCCTCTTGTCTGCAGCCGCGGACGCTTACACGCGCTCGATAATGGTGGAAATGCCCATGCCGCCGCCGACGCACAGGGACAGCATGCCCCGGCGCAGCTGGCGGCGCTCCAGTTCATCCAGGACGATGCTCACCAGCATGCCGCCGGTGGCGCCCAGCGGGTGACCCATGGCAATCGCCCCGCCGTTGACGTTGGTCACCGCGTGGTCGATGTCCAGATCGCGCATGTAGCGCAGGGCCACCGAAGCGAAGGCCTCGTTGATTTCCCACAGGTCGATGTCCGCTGGCGTGAGCCCCGCCTTCTGCAGGCACTTTTTCGCCGCCGGGCCCGGGCCGGTGAGCATGATCACCGGGTCAGTCGACAATACCGCCGTCGCCACGATGCGCCCACGGGGGGTCAGCCCCAGGTCCTTGCCGGCCTTTTCACTGCCGATCAGCACCGCGCTGCTGCCGTCGACAATCCCCGAGGAGTTGCCCGGCGTGTGCACATGATTGATGCGCTCGAGGGTGGTGTATTTCGCCAGGATGACGTCGTCGAAGCCCAGCTGCCCGGGCATGACAAAGGAGGGCTTCAGGCCGGCCAGGCCCTCCAGGGTGGTATTCGGCTTGATGAAATCATCGCGCTCGAGAATGCCCAGGCCGTTGGCGTCGCGCACCGGCACCACCGAGCGGTCGAAATAGCCATTGTCCCGGGCGTGGGCCGCGCGGCGCTGGGATTCCAGGGCGAAAGCATCGACGTCCTCGCGACTCCAGCCCTCCAGGGTGGCGATGGTATCGGCACCGATCCCCTGGGGCACAAAACCGCTCTTCAGGCTGAAGCCGGCGTCGCCGCCCATGGGGCCGCCGCTGGAGCCCATGGGCACCCGGGACATGCACTCGATGCCACCGGCGACTACCAGATCCTCCCAGCCGGAGGCGACCTTCTGGGCCGCGATATTGACCGCCTCCAGCCCGGAGGCGCAGAAGCGGTCGAGCTGGACGCCGGCCACGGATTCGTCCCAGTCCGCGTTCTGCACGATCATCTTGGCAATGTCGCCGCCCTGCTCGCCCACCGGGCTGACACAACCGAAGACCACATCGTCGACATAGGCGGTGTCCAGCTGGTGGCGCTCCTGCAGGGCGCGCAGCAGGCCGGCGCCGAGGTCGACGGGCTTGACCTCGTGCAGGCTGCCATCGGCCTTGCCCTTGCTGCGCGGCGTGCGCAGGGCGTCGTAGATGTAGGCGGTATTGGTCATGGGGCTCCCCTGATTGACAGAGACGCTGCCGACAGCGTCGGTTGGCAATGATGGGGAGAGTCTGTGCCCGGGGGCAGGCAGTGACAATGATGCCAGCCGCTAAAAAAATTGACCGGAAATGACAGGCGCCCGCGGCGCCGGGGCAGCGGCGTTCCGGGCGCGGGGTTCGGAGCGCTGCCTGCGCCCCGGCCAAGGCAGTGCTCGCCTAGGCGAGTACCTCCTCGAGAAAATTGCGCAGGCTCTGCCAGGAGCGGCGGTCGGCGGCGGCGTCGTAGAGGGCCCCGAAATCGCGATCATTGGCGTTCGGGTTGGTGAAGGCATGCAGGGTGTTGCCATAGGCGTGAATCTGCCAGTCGGCACCCGCCTCACTCAGCTCCGCGGCCAGGGCCAGCACCGTGTCCGGCTGCGCCATCGGGTCGTCGTAGCCATGCAGGCAGAGTACTTTCGCCGTGATCGGCGTGCCCGCGGTGTTGCCCGGGGGATTGAACAGGCCGTGGAAGCTGACCACGCCGCGCACATCGGCACCGCTGCGGGCCAGGTCCAGCACCGTCAGTCCGCCAAAGCAGTAGCCGATGGCCGCGCAGCGTCCGGCATCGACTTCCGGCTGCTCGCGCATGACTTCGACCGCCCTGCCGATCAGTGCCTGCAGGCCGGCGCGGTTTTCCAGGTGAGGCGCAATCAGGGCGCGGCATTCCTCTGCGCCCTCGCCGCGCACGCCGCTACCGAAGAGATCGGCGGCGAAGGCGACATAGCCCAGTTCAGCCAGAGCCTGGGCCCGTCCCGCCTCGAAATCGCCGCGGCCGGCCCAGGTGTGGGCAATGGCCACGCCGGGACGCGAGCCCTGGTGGCTGTCGTCCCAGACCAGCAGCCCCTGGTAGCTGCGGCCGGCGTGCGTGTAGTCAATGCTTCGCATCTGGATGGTCATGCTCTCTCCTTGGTTGTCAGGCGTGCTGAATCGCTTGCCGGGGCCACCACCCGCAGTGAGGGACCGCTGTCACCTTGCTGCACCAGGCCGTGGATTTCCACCCCGCGTCGACTGTGCTGCAATGCGTGCAGAAAACCGAGAATTTCCCGGGTAATTCGCTGCCCGGGCACCAACACCGGGATGCCCGGAGGATAGGGAACGATCTGGTCCGCGGCAATGGCCTGCTCCAGCGCGGGGTTCGGGCCCTGGCGGGCGTCGCCCAGGGGCAACAGACTGCTGGCACCGAAGTAGGCCTCCCGCGGCGGCATCACGACGGCACTGAGGGGCGGCAGTGGCGGCGGGCCCTCCTCTGCCCGGGGGCGTCCTGCCGGCCCGGGCGCGTCCGCTGCCAGGCGGGCAAAAGCCTGCAGCAGACGCAGCAGTTTGCTTTCGGTGGTGCCCGGGGTGACCAGCAGGCTGAGGGTGTTGTGGGTCGTTTTTTCCACCTGGATGCCCGCCTCGTTGAACAGCCGCAGCTGGATCTCGCGGGCGCCCAGGCCGGAGCCGGAGACATCCACACTGACCTTGCAGGGATCCAGGCGAATGCCGTCGTCGAGGATTTCCGCGGGCAGCATGTCACCCAGCTCAAGTACCCGGAACACGCCGCTGCGCTGGATACCCTCGCGCAGCCGCCGCGCCAGA
The DNA here is from genome assembly GCF_054779855.1 of Haliea atlantica. Classification (NCBI taxonomy): domain Bacteria; kingdom Pseudomonadati; phylum Pseudomonadota; class Gammaproteobacteria; order Cellvibrionales; family Halieaceae; genus Haliea; species Haliea atlantica. The sequence goes on from NZ_BAAGXL010000003.1 coordinate 109,484, forward strand.
TCAAAGGCGCGCTGCAGCAGGCTGAATCCCTCCAGGCTCATCTGCTTGCGGGCGACGTCGAGGCTGGCAATCATGGCGTACTGGGGGCTGGTGGACATGTGCATGTTGAGGTTTTCCCGGAAGCGGTGCTCGTCGAAATCCGGGTCGCCCACGTGGATCATGCTGGCCTGGGAGAAGGCCGAGAGCATCTTGTGGGTGCTCTGGCTGACATAGTCGGCGCCGCACTCCAGCGCGGTCGGCCTGAGTTCCGGGTGAAAGGCACCGTGGGCGTACCAGGCCTCGTCCACCAGCACCTTGACCCCCGCCGCGTGGGCCTCGGCGATGATCGGCGCCAGGTCATAGCGGAAGCCGTCGTAGGTGCAGCTGGTCAGGACCAGCAGGCGCGCATCCGGGTGCGCCGCGAGGGCGGCGCTGATACGCTGCCGCGGTACCGGCCCATAGAAGCCGTAGCGCGGATTGACCGAGGCGGCGAGGTAGACCGGCTGGGCACCGAACAGCACCACCGCGTGGTGGATCGACTTGTGGCAGGCCTGGTCCACAATCACCTTGCCACCGTTGCCCACCAGCTGCTGCAGGATGACCTTGTTGGCGGTGGAGGTGCCGTTGGTGAGGAAAAAACTGTGCCGGGCGCCGAAGGCCTCCGCCGCCAGCACCTGGGCCTCGTGAATCACGCTGTGGGGTTCGAGCAAGGAGTCCAGTGACTGCACCGAGACCGAGAGATCGGTGTTGAAAATGTGCTCGCCCATGAACTGGTAGAAGTCACTGACCCAGGGGCTGTCACGCAGGCTGCCGCCGCCGGAATGCCCCGGCGTATGCCACGCATCCCGGGCGCTGTAGACATAGTCCTTGAGGGTGTCGGCGAAGGGGGTGCGCGCCCGCCGCCCCAGGGCGTTGCGCAGCTGGCGGCACAGGTGCTCCGGGCGCAACTCGCGACGGTCCAGCAGAGCCACCCGCCCCGGGCAATCCTCGCCCGGCGCCCCGCCGGTCATCAGGAACAAATCCAGCTCCGGACGCCGCATGCGCAGGGCAGCGAGCGCCTCGCGGCTGGCGCTGACCGCGTCGCTGTCGACCACCACCGCCTGCAGCTCGCCACTCCGCGAAGCCAGCGCCAGGGTCGCTTCCAGGCTCGCGCAGTGCTCGAACTGCAGCATTGGCCCGCGACGCTCCAGGGCGGCACAGCTTGCCAGCGCTTGGCGCAGCGCCTCCGCTGCCGGCGTGTCCGGCAGCAACAGGGCCACCAGTACCCGACAATCCCGACTGATCCCGTCCACGACCACCCTCCCCTGCCGGCGCGCGGCCTAGGCCTTCGATTCACCGTCCTCTGCTACCCGAGCGCCACCACCGCGGCGGGTATAGGCTTCGGGGTCCAGTCGCCGCATCTCGGCTTCGATCCAGTGCTCGATTTCGTCCATCAACTCGCCGGGCTCGCGGCCGGTGGCGGAGACCGGCGTGCCGATAGAGACATCGATGACCCCGGGAATGAAGGAAAAAGTGCGCGCCGGCCAGCAGCGGCCGGAGGTGACTGCGATGGGAATCACCCAGGCACCGGTGGCCACCGCCAGCCGCGTGGCCCCGCTCTTGTAGTTGCCCTTGCGTCCGCGCCGGGTGCGGGTACCCTCCGGAAACATGATGATCCACTTGCCTTCGTCCATCAGCTGGCTGCCCTGGCTGGCGACCCGGGACCAGGCTTCGCTGCGCTTGCTGCGATCGATGTGGACCATGCGCAGACGCCCCAGCGCCCAGCCAAACACCGGGATCCGCAGCAGCTCCTGCTTGAACACATAGGCCAGGGGGTGCGGGGTCATGCTGGGAAAAAAGAAGGTCTCCCAGGTCGACTGGTGTTTGGCGCAGAGAACCACCCGCCGCATGTCGTCCGCGGGGGGCAGGTTCTCGGCCCCCTGCACCCGGTAGCGCACGCCACCGATCCAGCGCGCGGCGCCCATGACACCCCGCAACCAGGGCACAGCGATCATCCACCACAGGCGCTGGTCATTCACCAGCGGCGACAACAGCACCAGCAGCAAGCCCGCGGGCACCAGCGTGACCACAATCCAGATAAAGACCAGCAGAGAACGCAGCCACCTCATGTCGCGGCACCCTCACGCGTGGGCAGCCCCACCGCCTGCAGGAACTCGCCGACATTCAGCCAAGCCTCCTCGGCCTCGGGCAGCTCCGGGGTAAAGATCTGCCAGACATGTACCAGTTGCGGCCAGCTCTGCAACTCCACGGGGGAGCCCGCGGCCTGCGCCCGGGCAACGTAGCGGCGCGCATCGTCCAGCAGCATTTCCTGCTCACTGACCTGCAGCAGGACCGGGGGCAGACCAGCCAGCGAGCCGCGCAGGGGCGACACCTCGGGGACACAGGGACGGTGCCGATGCAGCCACCAGGTGAGCCACCAGAGCAGTGGACGCGGGACCCGCAGCAGCGGTCGGAACAGGGGCCCCAGCAGGACGTCGCTATCCGCGTTGCGGCGCAGGCTGGGGCTGGCGAAGGTGAGGTCCGTGGAAGGCGAGAAAGCCAGGGCTGCATCCGCCTGGCGCAGCCCCTGGTCGCGAATCCAGGCCAGCAGGGACAGGGTCAGGCTGCCGCCCGCCGAGTCGCCCGCCACCAGCAGGCTTTGCGCCGGGGACGGCCCCTCCGGGCCGTTCTCCAGCAGCCACTCCCAGGCCAGGCGAGTGTCCTCGATGCCGTCGCCGCGCCGGTGCTCCGGCATCAGGCGATAATCCAGGGCCAGCACCGCGGCGCCGGTCAGGCGCGCCAGGCGGTCAGTCATGGTGCGGTGGCTGCGCGGGCTGCCCGCGACCCAGGCGCCCCCGTGGAGGTAGAGCACCCGGTAGGCCGGGTCGACGTCCGGGGGCAGCACCCATTCACCGTGCACCCGACCGGCGGACACCGGGACCACCCGCGAGACAATCTCGCGCTCGCCACCCAGTCGATCCATGGCCTCGCGCAGGGCCCTCAGCCGAGCCCGGCCACGCAGCCCGGCGGCACTGCCCAGCAAGCTGCGCAGCAGGGCCACAACCTCGCCGTGTTCAGGGCTGGGCGGGTGCTCGGGCGCGGGCGGTGGCGGCAGGTCCCAACGGGACAGGTCCGTCCCGCCCAGTCCCCGCCAGGTCCACAGACCCAGCAACAGGGCCCCCAACAGCAGCCAGATCATGCGCTTACCTCGGCATCTCAGAAGGCGTGCATTAAAGCAGAATGCGCGGCGGCGGCACAATGCAACGGGACATTGATGACACAGACGCTATACTGAGACACTTTGCCCCGCAGTAACCCGGACTGATTGTAGCGCCAGTGAAGAAACCGCAGACCAAGGCAGAATTGCGCGCCACCCTGGAGCGGGAGATGCGGCGCTACCTGAACGCCGGCGGGCAGGTGGAAAGCGTGCCACCCGGCACCAGCGGTCGCGATCCCGATGGCTCCCGCTACACCACCACCAGCCTGTTCAACGAGCCGCGCCCCAGCCGCACGCCGGTGGATGGCGTGATTGCGGCAATCGAGGCCCGGCGCCAGGCGATGCGCCAACGGCCGCCCGCGCGCCGGGTGCGCAAGCGCGATGCCGGCGGTCGGCAACGGGTCATCTACGATGACTTTGGCGAGCCGGTACGGCGGGTTTGGGACGACAGCAAGTAAGCCCGCTCAGGGAGTCGCCCCGGCGCTGGCTTCGTCGCTCGCCAGGGGCTGTGCGGTATGGTCGGCCTCCAGCAGCAGGTCAAAGCGCTCCCGGGGGATGTATACCGTCAGTTGCTGCCCGGCGAGCAGTTCGCCGGCGCGGTATTCGCGCCCGTCTATCGTGGCCCGCCAGTCGGGAGGCACTCGCAGGCTGCGCTGGTGACCGGTGCTCCCGTCATTGTGCAGGGTCCTGATGGTAATGCGGTTCCCCGTGGTGCGGACCACTTCGATACTCGCCTTGGCGTAGAGGCGCCCATCCCGCTGATAGATCCCCTGGCAGATGTTCTCGACGTCGGGGTAGGCCCGGTGCACCGCCTCGGACCAGCGCAGGGTGGCGCAGCTGGGCAGGCGCGTGTCAATGTCGTACTGGGCGGATGCCGGCACGGCAATCCAGAGGGCGAACAACAGCAAAAACGGCATGGCCTTACCTCGTGCGTGCTCAAGGTCTACAGTGTAGTCAGGGGGCACGCCCGTGGCGAGCGTCCCGGTGCCGCAGGAGGGCGCAATCTGGCCACCGGCGAGCTGCGTATACAGGGCAATTGCACGAGAGGCCCCTGGCATGATTGAACTGCACGAGAAAATCGACGTTTCCCGCCCGCTGTCGGAGGTCTTCCGCTACGTGGCCGATTTTCGCAGTGCCGCGGAGTGGGACGACAGCGCTTTTGCCGCGAGTAAATGCACGCCCGGCGCTCCCGGGGTGGGAAGCGGTTTCCGCGTCAGCTGCTCCCTGCCCCTGGGCAGCCTGACACTGGACTACACGCTGACCCACCTCGAACCCGAACGGGCCCTGGAGTTGGTCGGGCACAGCCGCCTGATGTCCGTGCACGACACCATACACTTCAGCGAGCACGCCGGCGGCACCCACATCGATTACCGCGCGCGCTTCACCCTGCGTGCGCCCCTGGACCGCCTCGAGGGGCGACTGCGGGAAGGGCTGCAGCGCATGGGGCAGCGCTCGATTGAAGGTTTGCGGGAGGCCCTGGAGGACAACTTTCCCGCGCCGGAGGCAGCGCCCGACACCCGCCGCGCCGACCGCTGGCTGCTTCCCGGCCTGGCCCACTTCTCCCGCTGGGGCTATCGTCGCGGGAAGCGGCGCTGGAAGCCGATGAGCGCAGACCTGCGCGGGCGCCATGTGCTGATCACCGGAGCCAGTTCTGGCATCGGCCTGGCCACCGCGGAAGCGCTCGCGGCCCGGGGCGCCCAACTGACCCTGGTGATTCGCAATGAGAACAAGGCGCGAGACCTGCTGCGCCACCTGGAACGGGAAACCGGCAACCGCAACCTGCACGTGGAGCTGGCAGACCTCAGCCTGATCAGCGAAGTCGACCGTCTGAGCGCCTTGCTGCAGGAAAAACAGCGACCGGTGGACGTGCTGATCAACAATGCCGGGGCCCTGTTCGATCGCCACGAAAACACCCCCGAAGGGATCGAGCGCAGCCTGGCCCTGCTGCTGCTCAGCCCCTGGCACCTGACCGAGTCCCTGCTGCCCCTGTTGCAGCCCGGCAGCCGGGTTCTGAATGTGGTCTCCGGGGGCATGTACACTCAGCGACTGCGGGTGGACCGGCTGGAGATGTCCCCCGACCGCTTCGACGGCAGCGTCGCCTACGCCCGCGCCAAACGCGCGCTGATGGTGCTCACCGAACAATGGGCGCAGGATTGGGCGACGCGCGGCATTGTGGTCAACGCGATGCACCCCGGCTGGGCCGACACCCCAGGGATACGGGCGGCCCTGCCCGGCTTTCACCGCCTGACGCGGCCCATCCTGCGCAGCCCCGCCGAGGGCGCGGATACGCTGATCTGGCTGGCCGCCGCCACGGAGGCCGGCAAGGTCAGCGGCCAGCTCTTCCTCGACCGCGAGCCCCGCACCACCCACCTGCGCGAGACTACGCGGGAAAACCCCCGGGAGCGGGAACAGCTGCAGCCGGCATTGCAGGCCTGGCTGCAGCGAGCGCGCGGGGCCTGAGGGCCGACAACAAGGCGCTTGCACCGCGGCGACAGGCTACGCTACCGTAGCTTTTTCACCGCAGGAGTCGCCCCATGAGCGCAGCATCCCCGACACCTTTCCGGGTCGAGATCGATCAGGCCTCCCTCGACAGCCTGCGCTCGCGGCTGGCACAGACCCGCTGGCCCGATGCCGAGACCTGCACCGGCTGGGACCAGGGGCTGCCCCTGGACTACGCCCGGGAACTCGCGGACTACTGGCAGAATGACTACGACTGGCGCCGCTGCGAGGCGGAACTCAACCGCTGGCCCCAGTTCACCACCCCACTGCAGGGTCTGGACATCCATTTCCTGCATGTCGTCTCTCCCGAACCGGACGCCCTGCCCCTGGTCCTGACCCACGGCTGGCCGGGCTCCATCCTCGAGTTCCGCAAGGTCATTGACGCCCTCGCGGATCCGCGCGCGCACGGCGGAGACCCCGCCGATGCCTTCCACGTCGTGGTGCCCTCCCTGCCGGGCTACGGCTTCTCCGGCAAGCCGCGGGCAAGCGGTACCGGGGTGGAGAGTATCGGCCGCATGTGGGGGGAGCTGATGGCGCGCCTCGGCTACACGCGCTACGTCGCCCAGGGGGGCGACTGGGGCAGCATGGTCACCCAGAGCATGGCCCAGACGGAGGGCGAACACTGCGCGGGGATTCATATCACCATGCCGATCGTCAGCCCGGCCGCCGACACCCTGGAGGATCTGAGCCCCGCGGAACAGTCCGCACTGCAGGCCATGGAGTACTACCAGCACTGGGGCTCCGGCTACTCGAAACAGCAGGCCACGCGCCCCCAGACCCTGGGTTACGGCCTGGCGGATTCGCCGGTTGGCCAGATGGCCTGGGTGGTCGAGAAATACCGCGAGTGGACCGACTGCGAGCGCGACGGTGTGCGCCACCCGGAACACATCCTCTCCCGCGATGAACTGCTCGACACGGTCATGCTTTACTGGCTGACCAACAGCGGCGCCAGCTCGGCCCGCCTGTACTGGGAGAGCTTCCACAAGCCCGATCTGAGCCCGATCGACATGCCCACCGGCTGCTCCATCTTCCCCGGGGAGATCTTTCGCAGCAGCAAGCGCTGGGTACAGCAACGTTTCAGCCAGCTGATTCACTGGAACGAGCTGGACCGGGGCGGGCACTTTGCCGCGCTTGAGCAACCCGAGCTCTTCCTCGGGGAAGTGCGCGATTGCTTCCGCCGCCTGCGCTGACCCCACGACACCACAGGGAATCTTGCATGTACGACAAACCCGCCCCCGACGAGGAAGGCGTCTTCAACCCCTTTGCCTCCGAAGACATATCGCCGCCCTACTCCGCGCACTGGGAAGCCAAGCGGCGCCTGGCACAGGCCCTGCGGGAGCTGACCGATACGATGGTCACCAGCAACACCTCCACCGAGCACCTGAGCCAGGTGGCCGAGGCCATTGAGGCACAGACGCGAAACCTGGAAACGGGGCCGCGCCTCTACGGCGTCAAGGCCTTCATGCACTCCGGCGAGCACGGTCGCCACGGCGAGGTCAACCACGAACTCAACGCGGTGGGCGGCTGGAGCAACCCGCTGTCGCCGGGCCTGAACATGTGGGTGGAGGGCACCGAGGCCTGGGGCACTGTCACCTGCCACCACGGCTATGAAGGCCCGCCGGGCTTCGTCCACGGCGGCTTTGTCGCCGCCATCTTCGACCAGTTCCTCGGCATGGCCCAGATCATGGGCAAGTCACCGGGCATGACCGGCACGCTCACCGTGCGCTATCACCGGCCCACGCCACTGAACACGGAGCTGCGGCTGCACGCCGACCTGCAGGAAAATGTGGGCCGCAAGACCCGGGTGACTGGCGAGATGTACGCCGGCGATACCCTCACGGCGAGCTGCGAGGCGCTCTTCGTTCGCCCGCGCCAGCCGCTCCCCGAGCGCTGACAGGCGCCACCCACGGGAGACCACAAGCCCGGGCCGCAAGCGCGGCGGTATGGTGGGGCGCAGGCCTCAGTCGTCGGCGCTGTCGCGGGTATTCAGGACCGGGCTCAGGGGCGAGGCGGTTCGCGCGGGCTGGCCCTTGTCGCGCTGCCGGCTGCGGGTCTCCAGAATATTGAAGCCGGGTGTATCCAGGGGATGTCCCTTCACAGGGTTTGCCGCCGCGGGCCACGGCACCGGACTCGCGGGCAGAGAAACCTCCGGGACCTCCGAGACCTCCGAGACTTGCGGAACTGGCAGGTCCTGCGGATCCTGCGTTACCTGCGGATCCGGGTCGCCACCGCTTTCGCTTGTGAGCGCCACGACCGCCGCCGCGACAGGCTCTTCGGAGGGGCTGGCCCCGGGTCGACGCTGCGCCTGACGCCTGGCTTCCTCGTGCCAGCGGCCATAGCTCAGACTGCGTGTCGGGTCCGGAGGGCTCGCGGGGTCGAAGGCCGCCTGGTCGGCGAGAAAACGGCGCAGAAAGCCCTGGAAGAGCGGCAGCCAGTCCGCGGTCAGCCAGGCCTGTTGCAACTGGCTACCACGCATCAGCAGCAGTTGCCCCGGCGGCTCCCCGAATATGCCCGTGAGCAATTCCGCCGCCAGGCAGAGGTGAACCCTGGCCTCCGCCCGGGCCAGGGGCTGGGTGACACAGGGCAGGTAGCGCGGCTGACCTTCTGCTGCGCCCTCGCTGTCCCGGCGCAAGAGGTTGCAGGGCATGGAAAAACCGCGGTCGGCCAACTGGCCGTCGATCACCCAGTCGATCCCGGCGCGCAGGGCCTGCAGCGTGGCCTGGCGCCGCTGGGGCTCGGGCTGGCCGCGCTCGACCACCACCACCGAACCTTGCAACTGCTCGCGCAGCTCCGCCTGGGAGAACACCGAGGAAACCGGTGGCGCGGCTCCTGGGTCCGGTTCCGGTCCCTGCCCCGCACCCGCCTCCAGCCGCCGGCGCTCCATCCAGAACGCAAAAGGCGAGGACGCGTAAAGCAGCAGATCATCGGCATCGTACAGCGGTGTCTGTCCCGCGCTGGATGGCATCATGGTCCCGTACACAGTGGTTCGCCCCGGGCATCATAAACGCAGGCGGGGGCCCGCTGTCCAGTCCCGGCGGGAGCGCCGGGCTCAGGGCCGCCGATAAACGCGGGCCCCGCCGACCCAGGTGCCCTCGACCTCGAGCTCGCGCATGCGATAGGGGTCCTCCAGCGGGCTGCCCGACAGCAAGACCAGGTCGGCCAGCTTGCCGGGTTCCAGGGAGCCCCGCTCGTCAGCCTGGAAGATCTGCCAGGCGGCGTCGATGGTCACCGCGCGCAGGGCGGTCATCACATCCACCCGCTGTTCGGGGCCGAGCACGTCGCCCCCGAAGGTCTCCCGGAACACCAGGCTCCAGGCGGCCTGCAGGGGCAGCATGGGGGTGACCGGCGTGTCCATGTGGGAGCTGAAGCGCAAGCCGGCCGCCTTGGCCCAGGCCGCCGGGCTAATGCGCGACGCGCGTTCCGGGCCGAGGAAGATATCCCGGTGACGATCGCCCCAGTACCAGGTGTGGGCGGCGAAAAAGCTCGGGGTCACACCCAGCTCCGCCATCCGCTGCACCTGGTCCTGCCGCAGCATCTGGGAGTGAATCAGAATCAAACGCGGGTCCTCCACCGGGTGGGCCCGCTGGGCGGCGGCAAAAGCATCCAGGATATCGTCGATGGCGGCATCGCCGTTGCCGTGTACCGCCATCTGGTAGCCGGCCGCATGCAGCCAGGCTATCTGCTCGAACAGTTTTTCCCGCAGCACCGCCGGGTAGCCCCGGTACTCGGCATCGCCGTGGAAGGGGCTGTGGTAGGGCTGGCGCAGGTAGCCGGTGTAGCCCTGGATGCTGCCGTCGGCGATGATCTTCACGGCCCCCATATCCAGGCGTTCGGTCTGATAATCCGCGGGGTCGTACTCCCCCGAGCGCATCAGCTCGCGGAACTCGCTCTCCATCGGAAAGACTTCCAGCCGCAGTGGCAGCATGCCCAGCCGGGTGACCCAGTGCATGCCGGTGACAGTGCGCGGATCGGCACCGCCGATCTGCGCGGTGGTGACCCCCTGGGCCAGGTACTCCCGACTGGCCAGCTTCACCATGCGCAGCATGTCCATGACACCGACATCCAGCATCGCGGCGGCAACCCCGAGGCGGGCGCTCTCCTCCAGCAGACCGGTGGGCTCACCCGAGACCGGATCGCGGGCAATCACGCCGCCTTCGGGGTCCGGCGTGTCGGCGTCGATCCCCACCGCCGCCAGGGCCGGACTGTTGGCCACGACCATGTGCCCGGAGACGTGCAGCAGGCCGATCGGATGCTCGGTCGACACACTGTCCAGTTCCGCCCGGGTCGGGTGGCGCTGCTCCGCGAGCAGAGTGTCATCATAGCCGAAGCCACTGACCCACTCCCCCTCCGGTGTGCGCTCGGCCACCTCCCGCAAGCGCTGCAGCAGCTCCTCCATGCGCGTCACGCTGCCCACGGGGGGGCTGCTCAAGTCCACCGCCACGGCCCGCAGGCCGGAGCCCGGGAAGTGGCCGTGGGCATCGATAAAGCCGGGCAGCAGGGTGCGGCCCCGCAGATCGATCACCTCGGTCTGCTCGTCCACCAGGGCCATGATGGCGTCGCTGCTGCCCACCGCCTCGATGCGCTCACCGCGCACGGACACGGCCTCCACCACCGGGTTGTCGGCATTCATGGTGAGCACCTCACCATTGATAAACACCTGGTGGGCAGGTGGCTCCGGCAGCCGGGTGGCCATCTGGAACAGGGTGAATAAACCTGCCAGCAGCGCCAGCGCGACCAGGGTGACGGTTTTCCAGCTCATGCGCGAAAGCCCCCCTGCCTTCAGGCGGCGCTGCCGAGCAACAGCTCAGCCAGCTGTGCACGGTGCCAGCGGGCATCGCCCCAGAGCATCTGCGAGTGCTTCTGCCGCTTGAAGTAGAGGTGCACATAGCACTCCCAGGTGAAGCCGATGCCACCGTGGTACTGCACGGCGCGGCTGCTGGCAAAGGCGGCCATGTCACTGGCACTGGCCTTGGCCATGTGAGCGTACTGACCGGCCTTCTCGACTTCGGTGTCACAGGCACAGGCGGCGTTGTAGACCAGTGATTTGGCCTCGTCGATCTGGATCATCACATTGACCAGGGGGTGCTTGACCGCCTGGAAGAATCCGAGGGTGTGATCGAACTGCTTGCGGGTGTTCACATACTCGACCGTGGTCTGCAGCAGCCACTCACCGGCGCCGACCATGTCCGCGGCCAGCAGGCTCCAGACCGCCGGCATGGCGCGATCCAGCGCGGGTAACGCATTGTCGGCAACCGCCGTCGCGGCCGCGCCCTGGAAGTCCACATGCCCCTGGTCGCGGGTCAGATCGACAATCGCGTCGGCGTGGCAGCTGACGCCCTGCGCTGACTTGTCCACCCAGTACAGGCCCAGGCCACCGCTGTGGCGGGCGCAGACCAGCAGGCGATCGACCTTGCCCAGTTCCTGGACAAACCAGCCAGTGCCGTACAGGGCCCCGTCGCGATACTCCACTTCACTGTCCCCCGGACGCTGGTCGCCCTGGCGGTTGGCCAGCACCAGCGTCGCCGCCTGCCCCTCGGCGATTTCCGCCAGGGCTTCACTGCCCGCCTCGCCACAGGCGCCGAGGACATAGGTGGTTGCCAGCGTGCTGAGCAGGGGGCAGGGGAAGGCCGCGCGTCCCACCTCTTCCACCAGGCCCGCCACCGCCGCCACCGGCATGCCGACGCCACCCGCGGACTCCGGCACCGCCAGCAGGGTCCAGCCCAGATCCACCATCTGTTGCCAGAGCTCCCGGTCCCACTGGCACGCGGGCACCCGCTCGGGATCGTGCTCCGCGGCGACCAGGGCGTGCAGCCGGTCGGCACCAAAGTGTTCACTGAAAAACTTGCGCGCGGATTCCTTGAGCAGGGCCGCCTCTTCGCCGAAACCGAAATTATTGGGTTGTGTCATGTCGCCCTCCTCCTCACTTGCTCTTCGGCATGCCGAGCACGCGCTCGCCGAGAATATTTCGCTGGATCTCACTGGTGCCCGCGGCGATGGTCATGCCGTAGGAGTTCAGGTAGGACAGCGGCCACTGGCCGCCGGCGGGGGCCTTGTCGTCGGCCAGGTACAGGGTCGAGCCCATGCCCTCGACGTCGACCGCCAGGGCCGCCAGGTCCTGGGCCAACTCGCTGATGACCAGCTTGTGCTGCAGGGGCAGCCGCATGGGGTGGTCCAGGAGTGCCTGCACCCGCTGGCGGCGCTGGTTCTGGCGAAAGCCCTGCTCGCGGATCAGCAGCGCCATCAACCTGTCGCGCAACAGCGGGTCGGCTGACGCCGCCCGGCCCTCGCGCTGGATGTTCTTCGCCAGGTCCATCACCGCGCTGGCGGAAATGGTGTGGGCGGAGCGATTCTTCATGCCGCCGGCCTGGGGCGTTTTCAGCTCGCCGGCGCCGCGCTCGTGCAGCAGCGTGGTCATGGCTACCTGCCAGCCCTTGCCCAGCTCATCCAGGCGGTAGCGGTCATCCACCTCGAGATTGTCGAAGATCACCTCGTTAAAGCCGGTCTCCCCGGTGATCTTGATCAGCGGCCGCACGGTGACGCCCTTGCCCAGGGCCGCGCGAATCGGGACCACGAAATAGGACAGGCCATCGTACTTGTGGGATTTGTCGGTGCGCAGCAGGATGATCATCCACTCGGCGAAATGCGCCAGGGAGGTCCACACCTTGTGGCCGTTGATGATCCACTTGTCGCCCCGCTTTTCGGCAAAGGTCTGCACACTGGCGAGGTCGGAGCCGGCACCGGGCTCACTGAAACCCTGGCACCAGATGTCCTCGCCGGAAAACAGCCGGGGCAGCAACTCCTGCTTCACCGCCTCCTGGGCGTGGTAGAACACCGTGGGCGCCGCCATGCCGAGGCCGATGACATTGGGGAAAAACGGCGTCCGGGCCGCCTGCATTTCCTCGTTGGCGACACGCTGGCAGTCCTTGCGACCGCCCCCACCAACCTCGACGGGATAGTCACAACCCACCAGGCCCGCCTCATAGGCGGCCTTCTGCCAGGCCTGCAGGTAGTCCAGCTGTTCACGGGTCATGATCTCCAGGGGCGTCTGCGGCAGGCGGACCGGCGGTTCAGCGGGGCTGTTCTCCGCCAGCCACTGCCGGCACCAGGCGCGGAATTCGGCCTGTTCGGGGGTATCCTTGCGGGCATCTTCAGACATGCGTCGTGTTCCTCTTTCTCTGTTATCCGGGCCAATGTGTTCGCTGCTTACGCCGGGGCAATTGTGGCCAGACAGGCCCGGCGCGACAAGTGGCAGGCGCGCGTGCAGCGAGAGTCGGCTTCAATAGTGGGGGGGCACTTCCGCCGCCGGGTCGCCGGGCAGCTGGTCGAACAAGCTGCCCTCCTCCAGGCGAGACTCGAGAGCGAGCAGCCGGCGCTGCAGACGCAGCACCAGCTGTTGCTGCTCGGCCAGGGCGTCCTGCAGGGTCTGCAGGGTGTCGTCCTGGAAGGCCAGTCTGCTCTGCAGATCTTCCAGCTGGGCCTGTACATCCGGGCCTAGGCTCACGGTTTACCTCGTTGCGGTTCTCAGGGAGCGGGCAGGCTAATATACTCCTCCGCTGCGCTCAATGACCGGAAGTTGCCATGTCCCCTGCCCAATCCGCTAACAGCCGCCGCGTCTACTCCACCGACGGCGGCCGCCACTGTCCCGCCTGTCAGCGCCCCGTCGACGACTGCGTCTGCCGCGCCGAGAGCCGGCCGGACAGTGGCGACGGCATTGTCCGTCTGCATCGGGAGAGCAAGGGCCGCGGCGGAAAATCGGTGACGGTGGTACGCGGCCTGCCCCTGACCGGCAGCGAGCTGAAGGCACTGGCCAAACAGCTCAAGCAACGCTGCGGTACCGGGGGTGCGGTCAAACAGGACAGTATCGAGATACAGGGCGATCAGCGGGAACTGCTCAAGGGCGAACTGGAGTCGCGCGGTTACCGGGTCAAGCTGGCCGGCGGATGAAGCGGCAAAAAGCGGGAATAGTTCTCAAATCTCTGCTGTAAGCTGCTCTTTTGATGGGAAAACCCCGGCAAGTCGTGCTAAAAGTGAGGCACGCTTTGGTCGGGCGTACGACAACAAGATGGCAGTGGAGTGAAACCGCGCCCGATCCTTCCCGAGAGGTAGAGGGCCATGTATGCCAGCAGCGAGCAACTGAGAGAGCAGGTCATCCGTCCAGCCCTGGAATACCTGGAAATGTGGACGTCCGATGCCGAGGATACCCTGCTGCAAGCCCTGCACGAGGCGCCTGAACTGGGGCTTTTTTCCCATCGCCCGGAAGGACTGGGCCTGTTTCGCATCACCCCCGCACAGCACCGCGACATCTGGGACCGCTACCTGGCCTTCCAGCCCGACCTCGCCAGCCGTGTGCGCGGGCTAGCCAGTCAGCGCGCCTTTCTCGCCAACCCCGACCGCGAACTGCAAACCAACCTCGGCTATTGCACCGCGATTGCCTGGCTGCTCTATCAGCGCTCCCGTGTCGAGCAGTCGGCTGTCCCCCGGGAAGTCATTTCCGCCTGACGCAGCAGCTGCGATGGGCAGTACAGCAGATCCTCCGGCCGATCGATATCCACGCGCTCCGGCAGCAGACCCACCTCCCAACCCGCCTCGCGGGCATTGATCAAGCTGCGCGCCAGTACCCTGCCACTCCCCCAGGGAACCCCATCGAACAGCGCATCCACCGGCTGACGGCTTCCAACCAGGACATAGCCGCCATCGCGCGCCGGGCCGAGCACCACCGGGCAGTCTTCCAGGCGCGCCAGGGCCTGTCCCAGAAAGGCCGGGTCGAGGCCGGGACAGTCGCTGCCCACCAGCAAGACACGCGGCGCACTGGCCAGCCCCTCTCGCAAGGCGGCAGCCATCCGCGCGCCCAGGTCCGCCCCCCGCTGGGCATGCACCGACTCGACGCCAGCGGCCAGGCAGTCGGTGAACAGCGCATGGCCGGTGTCCCCGGCCACCCACAATTGCACCCGCGCCTGGGGCACCTGCAGCAGCTGCTGACAGGTGTGGCGCACCAGGGCCTGATGGAGATTGCAGGCACCCTCCGCGCCCAGGGACGGAATCAGGCGGGTTTTCACGGCACCGGGTTGCGGGGCCCGGGCGAACTGGATCAACAGTGCCGACATCCTAGCGGCGCCCGTAATAGAGGGAATGGAGCCGCTGCGGTGAGACCCCGCAGAAAAAGGCCAGACGCAGGCCCCACATCTCCAGCACGGTCCGCATCACGCCGCGCTCCCGCCATCGGCGCGCCGAGGTGCTGACCCGCAGGGGCAGGACCCGGGGCGGGCAGTGGCGGCGCAGACGACGACACAGCTCGACATCCTCCATGAGGGGAATGCCCGCAAAGCCGCCCTGTGACCGGTACACATCCCGGCGAATCCACAGCATCTGGTCGCCGGTACCGATGCCACTGGCCCGCGAACGCAGATTGATTCCCGCCTGCACCAGCTTCAACCCCGGCCCTGCCCCGGCCAGCTCGACCCGGCAGAAGCCCCACTGGGCGCCGGACACCAGCGAGGCCCGCAACTGGTGCTCTGAAAACAGTGGACGGGTATCCGCGTGGAGGAACAGCAGCCACTCGCCGCGGGCAACCCGGGCGCCCAGGTCCATCTGCCGTGCCCGGCCACGCTCCCCGATCAGCACCTCCGTGGCCAGGGGCAGCGCCGCGGCAACGCTGCCGTCGCCACTGCCACCGTCCACCACAATCCGCTGAGCCCCGGGAAAGTGCTCCGCCAGCCAGGCCAGCGTCACGCCGATATTCGCGGCCTCATTGAGCATCGGTATCACGAAGCTCAGGACGGAATCGTCGCGGAGAGTCCCGGGGCTAGCGTGGGCCATCTAGTAGGACTGCCGCCATTCCTGCTCGCTGAGCAGGGTCCCCTCCTCCCCGGCCAGACGGCGGAAGATCAGGTTGTAGGCGAGCACGTTTTTGACGTAATTGCGGGTCTCCCGGAAGGGAATGCTCTCGATCCAGACGTCCACCGGGACCTGCTTGTCGACACCATTGCGCCAACGGGCCACCCGCGCCGGCCCCGCGTTGTAGGCCGCCATGGCAAATACGCGATTGCCGGCGTAGCGATCCAGCAGTTCGCGGTAATAGGCACTGGCCAGCATGACGTTGTGATCGACGTCGTAGAGCGCACTCTCGCTGTGACGCACACCCAGCCGGCGGGCCACCTGGGCCGCTGTTGCCGGCATCACCTGCATCAGCCCCCGGGCCCCGACCGGCGAGCGGGAGCGGGGGAAAAAGGCACTCTCGCGCCGGGCGATGGCCATCAGCTCGCTGCCGGGCACACCGCGAAGTTCACCATAGCGCGCAAAGGTGTCACGCCAGGCCAGCGGGAAGCGCAGGTCGAGCAGGTCCCAGGCGCTGGCCTGGCTGGCCGCTTCGATTGCCATGCGGTGCCAGCCGCGCTCGCTCGCCATATAGCCGAGGGTAAGCAGCTGCTCTGCGGGGGCCAACTGAAGCAGGGCCGCCCACTCCGAGTGGGCCAGCATGACCTCGTCGTGATAGAGCAGCTCGCGAACCCGCGCGAGCCCCGGTTCGAGACTCGCGGCCAGGGGTGCCGGCGCCTCCAGGCGCCGGTGCTGCAGCCCGGGTTCCCGCCCGAGGCGCTGGGCCGCCAGGAAGCCGTGAAAGTCGCGCTCGCCGGCCAGGGTTTCCAGCAGCGCGTCCGCCTCTGCCTGCTGCCCGGAGGCCGCCAGTGTGCGGGCTCGCCAGTAACGCCAGGTCGGTTCGTTGCGCGCGCTCTCCGACAGACTATCCAGGGCGCCTGCGACCGCGGCCCAGTCCTGCTCGGCAATCGCCCAGCGCAAACGCAGCTCGACAATATTGTCGTCCCCCAGGCGGTCCAGCGCTTCATCGAGCCACGCCAGGTTGGCGCGAGAACGGGCAAACAGGCTGCGCCAGGCCAGCGCGGACTCCGCCAGCTGCACCTGTTCCGGGGAAAACGCCATTTCCCGCCGGTAGGCCTGCCAGGCCTGGAGCGCTTCCCGCTCGCGGTAGCGAGCCAGGTAGGCGATGCCGCGAGCGACGGTATCGGCCGTGCGGGTATCCGCCGCCGCGGGCACCAGGCTGCGCAGCCGGTCGGGCTGGGCATAGACAGCGCGCAGGCGCTCTGCATCGCGTCGCAGCTCGGCGCTGGACTTGCTCACGACGTAGTTGAGCAGACCGCGTTCGCGGGCATCGAAGGCAGCCAGCAGCCGCGACCAGACGTGTTCATCCGTGAGTCCACCCGCGCGCATCCAGGCCGCAAACAGGGGGTCGCAGGCCTTGGGACGCGACTCGCCGTGTACCCAGAGGCTCGCGGCTCCAGCGCGTGCAAGTGCCCGGTCTCCCCCTGCCCAGTGGGCGCGGAAGTAGTAGCACTTGAGGTCGATACTGTTGGGTTCCCGTGGCATCACGGCCAGGAAATCCGCCCAGCGCTCGCGGCGGCCCAGGGTGTCCAGGTAGCGCGAGAGCAGCCGGTTGGGCAGTGCCGAGCCGCGACTGCGCTGGAGGAAATCCGTCGCGACAGCGGGCTGCAGCCCCGCCAAGTCGGCGCTGAGGGCCAGATAATCCAGATAGATGGCCAGCGGGTAGTCGTCCAGGGCGGCCCGCTGTCGGCGAAAAGTGGCCCAGTCGCGGTCACCCGCGGCCTCCCGGGCCAGGCGGTAGGCCTGCCGCTGGCGTTCCAGGGTTGCATCGCCCTGTGCCAGGGCAGCTGGCGGCAGCAGGACCGCCAGAAACAGCAGGCAAGACAGTAACAGGCCGCTTGAGCGCAAGGGGATTACCCTCAGTCCGTGTGGGAGTGTCCGGCCGGGTCAGCACCCGGTGGCGAGGCCCATAGACTGAGGGCAAGCCGGCTGTTTTGCAACTACTCCGCCATGTCCTGGCGCCGTTCTATTGCACCTCGATACGCCGGCGCTCCGGGGCCTGCTCCCGCACCTTGGGTGCCTGCAGCCTCAGGACCCCATCCTTGAAACTGGCCTGGATGGCATCCTCGCTGACGTTGCCGCCGAGGTTGAAGCTGCGCAGGAATTTACCGTAGCGACGCTCCTGCCGAATCACCCGGCCCTCCTTCTCTTCTTTGTCCTCCTGACGGCTCTCGGCCTCCAGAGTCAGCACGCCATCCTTGAGGTGCACATGGATATCCTCCTTGTTCACCCCCGGTAGCTCCGCGGAAATCTCGAAGTGATCGTCGCGGTCGCGGATATCCACCCGCGGGGAGAAAAAGGTTCCCATGGTGTTGTTCTCACCAGCGGGTGCCCAGAAATCGTCGAAGAAGCGATCCAGGTCGAACAGGCTGTTGCGTGGAATCAGTGACATGATGACCTCCTTCAAGGTAGTTGCCCATGAAACCTGTTGCAGTTATGGGTCTGGCCTCGCTCTTTTTCAAGCACCGCCCCCTCGGCGTGCGCTTTTCTTGATGCAGATCAATGTGGAGAATCCACAACTGTAGGCTGGCCTCCCGCCATCGCTTGTGCCACGATTCCGAAGTACCGGTTTTTTGCAGGCCCAGAGCCTGCTCTCAGGGGGGCGATTGGCATTCTCAAGGACACTCACCTTCGCACTCGCCCTGCTCGGGGCCAGCCTGGTGAAGGCGGACACCATCGAGGTCAGTGGTTTTGCCACCCTGGGTGTGGTCTACAACCCGGACGACTTCGTCTTCATCCGCAGCCTCGAGCAGCCCCGCGGCGCCCGGGAGGGCTGGAGCAGCCGGCCCGACTCCAACCTGGGTCTGCAGTTGAACTGGTCCCCCGCGGAGCACTGGGAGGTGGTACTCCAGGGCGTGACCAGCCATTACTACCATGGCTACCGCCCGCAAGTGACCCTCGCCTTTGCGCGCTTCCAACCGAGTGCCAGCTGGGAGATCCGCGGCGGGCGTCTCGGCTTTGATGCCTACATTGGCTCGGACTCCCGGCATGTCGGCTATGCCCACCTGCCCGTGCGGCCCCCGATCGAGTATTTTGGCGTGCTCGAGCTCGAATACCTGGACGGTCTCGATGTCACCTGGCGGCGCCCGCTGGGCGGCGGCCTGCTCACCGCCAAGCTGCTGGCGGGCCAGGCCAATGAAAAGCGGGTGGTCGACCCCTGGGGCGAATACGATGGCAGCGGCAGCCTCAATCTGGGCGGCTACCTGCTCTACCAGGTGGGCGACTGGCAGTTCCGCGGCGGTGTCATAAACACCCGACTGGACAAGGAATTGGCGACCATTCAAGCCCTGCAGGACGCGCTTCTCGCCACGGAGCTTCCCGAGCTACTGGCGATTGCCGACAGACTGCCTCTGGCTGACAGCCGCATAACCAATTGGGCTCTGGAAGCTCACTGGAACCCCGGTTCCCTCACCGCCGAACTACGCCTGGCCCAGCGTGAAAGTGACACTCGAATCGTTCCGGAAGGCTTCAACATCATGGCGCTTGTGGGATACCGGCTGGGCAGCGTGACCCCCTACGCCGGTCTTGCCAGCTCGGATACCCGCGACACCGATGTGCCCGCGGTCTTGCCGCCCGGCAGTCCCCTGCACGCCGCATTGCGGGCGAACAATATCGAGCAACGGACCAGCTTCCTCGGTCTGCGCTGGGACATCGTCGACGGTGTCGCCGCCAAATTGCAGCTGGACCGGGTGCACGCTGATGATCCCCGCGGCGGCTATTATGTGGTCGGCAAAAGCGGCTGGGATGGCCACAGCACCCTGATCTCGGCAACCCTGGAGATGGTGTTTTGAGCCGCCGCTGGCCCCGAGTCTTCGGCTTTTGCCTGCTGGTTTGCCTGTTGGCCGTGCCCAGCGCGCCTACGCCGGGCCTGGCGGAAGAGCTGGTCGTCGTGGTGCACCCCGATACGACCTTCGACCACCTCAGCCGAGCCGACCTGATCAATATCTTCATGGGACGCTACCAGCAGTTTCCCGATGGCCAGCCAGCCTTTCCCCTGGACCTGGCTGACAGCAGCGAGTCTTTTTACCGCAAGCTGGTGGACAAGACACCGGCGGAATTGCGCTCCTACTGGGCGCGCCTGGTGTTCTCGGGGCGCGCCTCCCCGCCCCGGCGCCTGCCCGCCGCCAGGCAGCTGATCGACGTGGTGGCCAACAATCCCGGAGCGGTCGGCTATCTCGACAGGAGTCAGGTGGACGAGCGGGTCAAGATCGTCCACCTGCTGGGTGACTGAAGCATGCTCCCGCGCCTGCGCCGCAATATCGCCCTGCGCACGACCCTGACAATCATCGCCGTGGTCTCAGCGGTTGGGCTCGGGGTCATCAGTGTGGCGGGAAAGGTACTGAGTGAGCGCGACCAGGCGCAGTACGAACAATCCATCACCGACCTGCTGACAACCGTGGACAACACCCTGCGGCTGGCGGTGTTCCTGGAAGACGCCATCCTCGCCGAGGAGGTCGCCCGCGGCCTCGCGGGCAACGCCCTGATCGACAAGGTCGCCATCTACGCGGGGGATACGCTCCTGGCCGGGGCACCAAAGATTGCCAGTGACAGCACCAGTCGGGTGAGCCTGCTGCACTCGCCCTTCGACAGCGCGGACCCTGTGGGACGCGTTGTCGTGCTACCGGACCACGAGGCCATGGCGGTCCTCCTGTATGGGCAGTTGCGCTTTGCCGGCGTCCTTTTTCTGTCCCTTCTGGCCGCGACAGCTGTCAGCGCAGCCCTCGCCGTGCTGTTCCTGGTGGTCCACCCGATTGCCCGCATTTCCTCGCGCCTGCACCGCCTGAACATCGAAACCGGGGAGCAGGTACCCGCGCCGGCGAGCCACCGGGAGGACGAGCTGGGCCGGCTGGTGGATGACATCAACCGGATTCTCAACCGCCTGGTGGACATGCTGGGCAGGGAGCGCAGTGAACGCAACCTGCGCGAGCGTGAGGAGCGCCGGCTGCGGGCGATCTTGGACAATGCACAGAGCGGGATTTTCCAGCTGGACATCGGCGGGCATGTGGTCTCCTGGAACCCGGCTTTTGTACGCCTGTTTCAGGGCAGCCCGACACGCGACGATGGCAAGGCGGCACCGGCGAGTATTTTACTGAGCGAGCTTCCCCGCGACGCCGCCACCGCGATGATGTCGCTGCTGAATCGGGTATCGGAGGAGCAGCGAGAAGTCCGCGGCGAGATCCCTGTCGAGCTGGCCACCGGGCTTCGCTGGATCAGCGTGACCCTCACTCCCCTGTCCCCCGGGCAATACCAGGGCATCGCCAACGACGTCACGGAACAACGCCAAGCCCAGCGGGCCGCCGAGACCCTGGCCCTGACCGGCTGCCTGAACCGGCTGGGCTTCAACCAGGCGCTGGAGCAGCAGGCGGCACAGCACGCGGAAGGCGACTGGCAGCACGTGCTGATGCTCGACCTGGACCTGTTCAAAGCGGCAAACGACCAGTACGGTCACGACGCCGGTGATGAAGTACTGCGGGCCGTGGCACGACGGATACAGCGTCAACTCAAGAGCGGAGACAGTGTCGCCAGGCTCGGCGGCGACGAGTTTGCCGTACTGCTGCCAGGGGAAGTATCCAGCGAGCGATTGACCGCCATCGCCGGCCATATTATCGAGGCGGTCAATCGCCCGATTGCCGTCGGCGAACACCGCATCCATGTCGGCGCGAGCATCGGTATCGCCAGTGGCCGCCTGGGTACGGTCAGTGGCACGGCGCTGCTCAAGCACGCAGATGAAGCCATGTACCGGGCCAAGCGGGAAGGCCGTAACCGCTACTGCGTGGCGGAAAATTAGTAGGCTGGTGCCCCCGCCAGGACTCAAACCTGGGACCTATCCCTTAGGAGGGGATCGCTCTATTCAACTGAGCTACGGGGGCAACAGGGCCGCGAGTATAGCAGCCCGACAAGCCTGATGGCACCTTGCAGGCGCGCGTAAGCACCTGTGCCAGCTTGGCCGGGCGCGGCACTCGGCGGCGGCTGTGATCAGCCGGGAATATCCACGCAGATCTTGCCGAAGTGGGTCTGTGACTCCTGGTGACGGAAGGCCTCCGCCAGCTGCGCCAGGGGGTAGCGGCTGTCCACAACCGGACGAATGCCGCCCGCCTCCACCGCGGCAATCATGTCTTCCTGATGTGCGCGACTGCCCACGGTGATGCCGTGAATGCGGGCATTTCGGTAGAACAGCTCGGCGGTGGGCACCTCACCGGACATCCCCGTCAGCACCCCGATCATGCTGATGCAGCCATCGTAGGCCACGGCCTTGACCGATTGCGCCACGGTACCAGAGCCGCCGACTTCCACCACCAGGTCGGCACCGTGGCCACCGGTCAGTTCCCGCACACGAGCCCCCCACGCGGGCGTCTCCCGGTAGTTGATCAGGGCCTCGGCGCCCAGGGACTCCAGGCGGGCCAGCTTCTCGTCCGAGGACGATGTAGCGATCACCCGACAGCCCATCTGGCGGGCGAACTGCAGCGCAAATACCGACACCCCGCCGGAGCCCTGCACCAGCACCCAGTCACCCGGGCGCAGGTGTGTCTCCACCGCCAGTGCCCGCCAGGCGGTCAGCCCGGCACAGCTCAATGTGGCCGCCTCATGGAAATCCAGGCCCTCGGGCATGCGAGTGAAGCCCTGGGCGGGCATGGTGACCACTTCGCTGGCAAAACCGTCGACGTTGTCACCCGGCACCCCGGTGGTTTTCTTCTGCGTGGGCGGGCCGTCGAGCCAGTTGGGGAAAAAGCAGCTCAAGACCCGGTCTCCCGGGGCGAACTCGCTAACCCCCTCCCCGACGGCGGTGACCACGCCGGCACCGTCGGACATGGGAATGCGGCCGTCCTCGGTGGGCAGCAGGCCGGACACCACGGCATAATCGTGAAAGTTGAGGGAGCTGGCGCGAATCTCGACCTGGATCTCACCGTGGCCGGGCGCCCGGGCGGAAGCGCCCTGCACGAGCTTGAGCTGGTCGAGACCGGCGGGACGCGCTACCTGTATGGTCTGCATGGACGAGAACTCCTGCTGAAAAGTGAAGCGTCAATGTAGGCGCTCAGACAGCCGGCGACAAGCGCCGGGCACCGAGCGACACTGAAACACGACGGCTCACGGCTCCAGCCGGCGAATCACCAGCAGGATCTCGCCGACACGAAAGCCGAACTTGTACATCACCGATTCATTGATCAGCGTCTGTTCGTCGACCAGATACATGCGGTCATCGATGCGCAGGTCGATGCTGCCGTCGCGCCAGGGCACCCGCAGGACGTAGTCCAGGAACAGTGCGTTGCCGGCGAGGGTCAGTTCCCCGGGGCCGACCACGTCACCGGCGGTTCCCACGTAGCGCCCGTCACCCGCGGGCCGCAGGGTCCAGATCCGGGTATCGGTACTGCCGTCGTTAAAGGTGAAGGACTCGTCCAGGGTACCAACCCCGTTTTCCCAGCTGGCGTCGATGTCGGCGACGAAGCGGCGGGTGACCTCACCGGCGCGATCCTTGATCACGCCGTGAGCGACCAGCTGCCCGTTGAAGAAGCGCTCGGGAACCAGGGCCGGCTGCTCCCCGGCGTAATCCTGGACGGTCACGGGGGAGCAGGCAGCAAGACTCAGGAGAAACAGCGCGGACAGCCATCGCAAAGCTGGCATGGGTCACCTCATTGATGAACACTTTGTCAGCTTACGCAGTGTATGCCGCGGAGGATCACCCGCCGCGCGCCGCGGCGGCGGGAAGCCGCCTCAGGAGCGGAATTGCACTGCGCTCAGGGAGCTGCAGGCGTGACTGTCGAGATAGCTGCGCAGGCGCCGGGCCACCGCCTGGTCGTCCTGTTCCGATATCCCGAACATCAACCCGTCGAAGTAGCCCAGGGCCTTGGCGTAGACCACGTCGCCGCTAGCCCCCTCCAGCTCGCCCAGCACCTCATCGGTGAGTTCGGCGTAGTCATTCTCGCTCAGGTAGCCGAGGGAGTCCTGCGCCAGCACGCAGGTCAGGCGCCTGGCCGCGGCGAATTCATCCGGACCCAGGGCCAGCGCCAGCACCGGCTGCGCAAAGCTGGTCAGCAAGAGACTGAGACAAAGAAATCGTGGCATGGCGGTCGGCTATCCTCTGAGGCAAAACGCCGCGAGTGTGCCGCAGTTGTATGACAGGAGAATGACAGGAATGTGAAACGCAAAAAAAAGCGCCGACAGGGGGCCGGCGCGTCAAGGGGTAAGGCTGGCTCGGCCGGTGCCCTCGAGGGGCTCCGGTCGGCTGTGGTGCGGGGTTTACAGCGTGCCGTCCAGGGTCCAGCCCTCGTACCAGGTGCTGCTGGCACTGGGATCGACGGCGCCGGCGAAGTCGGTGGCATCGAAGAAGGCCGGATCGGCGACACTCTCGGCATAGGTGCTGTTGATGTTGTCGATGTCGAGCACACCAACCGATGCGGACTCGGCAGCCTGCGAGGCGTAGTTGGCGTCCAGCTGGACATCGCTCACCAGGCTCGGCAGCAGGTTGACATCCCCCGACAGGTCGCAGTCGGCGACGACGTTGGTAAACACCAGTTCCGTACCCACCTGGGCTGCAGCGCTGGAGTCGACACAGGTGGTTTCACCGGCGTTGGCGAAGGTGATCACCGAGTGGTGCAGGAAGCCGCCGGAGGTCGCCTTGAAGACCGCGCCGGTAGTCTTGGCGCCGTCACCCACGAAAGTCGCGTTGGCCAGGGTCGGTTTGGACAGGAAGTCCAGGGTGCCCTCGGTGTCCGCCTCGATGATGTTGCCGCTGGTGTCGGGGCTCTGCACGATCAGGGCGTACTGGATGTTACCCTGGAAGCCCTCGTCCCAGTCGACAGAGTCGTCCAGGTTGCCGGTGAGCACGATGTAGCGGGTGTTGACGGTACCGCCGTAGTATTCAATGCCGTCGTCGGCATTGCTGTTGACCTGGATGTACTCCAGCTCGGTACCGGAGCCCACGCCGATCAGCGAGATACCGTTGATCTCGTTGCCGGTGGCGAACTCGAAGCCGCCCTCGGTGACCACGACATAGCGCAGCACACCGCTGTTGTCCTCGGGGCTGTAGCCGCCGCCGAAGCCGGATTCACCCTCGGAGTCGACGTTGCAGGCGACCGCGCCCATGTCGGCCATCAGGCATTCGTTGTGGGGTGCATAGCCGTGGAGGATCAGACCGCCCCACTCCCCGGTGCCGTCGTAGCCGTCATCGTCGGAACTGAAGATGATCGGTGCATCGGCGGTGCCCTCTGCCATGATCTTCGAGCCGCGAGTGATGATCAGGTTCGCGAAGCTGCCGGTCTGACCGACGATTTCCGTGCCCGGCTGGATGCTGAGGGTGGCGGAGACCACGTTCTCGCCACTGGCCAGGATACCCTCATCCACGGACATCTCCTGGTTGCCGTTCCCCACGGTGACCCGGGACTCCATGAACCAGCGCTTGTCGCTGGTCAGGGTACGGTCCTGCAGGATGGTGGCGGGCAGCTGACACACGTCGGTGCCATCGGACAGGCGCGGTTTGGCGGCGGCCCACTCGGGGCAGTCGGATGCCGTGCCGCTGTTGCCGCCATCGGTGGGCGGCGGGTTGGTAACGTTGGTGGGCGCATCGATGTTGACCGTGGCCTTGTCGCCATCGGAACAGCCGTAGAGACCGGTAAAGGATGCGGCGACCGCGGTGGCGATGGCCAGTTTTTTCAGTTGCATAACGACTCCTGGGTGGTTGCCTGAATAGGAAAGGGTTGCCGACACTCCGGTGGGGGCCTGCATCAGAAGGTCCATTCGAAACCGGCCTTGAGCTCAAAGCCGCGCTTGTAGCCCTGGAAGATATTGCCGCCCTGGGTGAACTCGACCGCCTCGTCGAGGATGTTTTCCGCCTTGACGCGGAAGACGAAGTCGTCGCTCAGGGCGTAGCGATACACCAGGTTCAGGTCCAGCCGCGGTTCGAGAATCACATCGGGCTGGCCGGAAACGCCGACATCGACAATGGTTTCGCCGCTCTGGTTGAGCAGCAGGGTCAGCTCGTGACCGCTGGCGATGTCGTCGTAACCGAAAATCAGGTTAAGGGTGTAGTCCGGCGCGCCCTGGAGGTCGCGCTTGCTGGCATTCTGCAGGGTCACTTCGGAATCGATGTAGCTGGCATTGGCCGCGACGAAGAAGCTGCGGGTGTAGCTGTCATCCAGCGGGAACTCCTTGCGACCGTCGATTTCCACGCCCATGATTTCCGCGGATTCGGCATTCTGGAAGGTGCGCGAATTTCCCGCGGTACCGGAAGCCGGCTGCACCACCCGCTCGATCGGATCCTGCATGTCCTTGTAGAACAGTGCCACACTGACCGACTCCTGGTCAGACCAGTATTTCTCCCAGCGCAGATCGTAGTTGGTGACGTCGGAAACCCGGAGGTTGGGGTTGCCGCGGACCCGGAAGTTGAACTCGTTGTCGTAGAAGGTGGCGTTGGAGGTCTCCTTGAAGTCCGGCCGCGCCACGGTGCGCGAGACCGCAAAGCGCAGCTGCTGCTCGTCGGTAATGAACCAGTTGAAGCCCAGCGTCGGCAGCAGCGAATCTTCCTCCAGCACCGACTGCACCGGCGCCTGAGCACCCGCCAGGGAGAAGGTGTCGGTGGTCTGCTCGTACTGCTCGTAGCGCAGGCCGACGATGAACTGGTACTTGAGATTCCAAAGTCCGTCCCAGGAGAAGAACACGCTGTTGAGGTCGAGCTCGGCTTCGTAGCTGTCGCTGGGCAGGGTCTTGTCGAGGAAGTTGATGCCGGTGGCATTGACCCCGGTGATGGTTTGGTCGTTGATGACATCGTCCACCCGCAGGTTGGGCGCGTTGTCGTCAATGGCCAGCAGGCCACCCTGGAAACCGTAGGTATCGGAATCGGAATCCCGTTCGCGATGAATGGCGTTGGCGCCGACCTTGAGTGTCGACTCGAGGTCACCGTTGGAGAAGAGGTATTCCAGGTCCACCGAACCGTCGAAGTTCTCGTCGATCAGGTCGTCGTAGCGGCGAATCAGCTCGGCGGTCTGCAGGTTATAGACCCCGTCGCCGTCCTGGAGGTCAAAGCGCACTTCGCGACGGTCGGGCGCGTCCCGCCGCGCGCTGCTGGCGGTGCCCTGCCAGCGCAGGGTCCAGGCCTCGTCGTCGCCGAGAATGTGCTCGCCGGTAAACTGCTGGGAAATGAACTGCCGCTCCTCCCACTGGATGGTCCAGTTGAGAGAGGGATTCAGCTCGTCGCCATCGACCCCTTCCTCGTAGCGCACACTCTCCTCGGTGACCCGGGAGATGATGGTATTGGAGGTGTAGCTGCTCTGCCCGACGTTGTATCCCAGGGAGAGCAGGCCGTTCATGTCGATGACATTGTCGAACTGCTCGAAGCTGAAATCATCGAGGACGCGGGAGGCATTGACGCCGCCGTAGGTGCGCCGCACACCGTCCTTGCGCACGCCGCGTTCATTGCGGTAGTTGCCGGCGACGAAGTAACCCAGCTCACCGCCCAGCCAGTCGATGTCGTGGACGTCTCCGTAGTTGGCCCCGAGGACCATGTCCGGCAGTGCAGTTTCCTCGTCGTATTGCAGGTTGTCGGTCAACGCCTGGGCGCCGAGTATGCCGAGCTGCTGCTGCACGGCGGGGTTGAGAAACTCCGGCTGATCGAGGGCCTTCGACACCGCGTAGGCGATGATCGGGCGGTCCCGGGAGCCGTCGTCGATACCGACGAAATCCCAGTCACCGCTGGTGGGGTCCACCAGGGCATCCTCCAGCGTCACGCCATCCACGTAGCCGATCTGGGCAGACAGCTTGCCGCCGCGTTCGTTGGGGAAGGTACGGGTGTTGATTTCCAGGCTGCCGCCGGTGCTCTCCCCGGGCATGGTGGCCAGGTAGCTCTTGCGGATGTCCAGCTGCTCGACCATGTTGCTGGGGAACAGGTCCAGGGGTACCGTGCGCTTGCTCGGGTTGGTGCTCGGCAACTGGGCTCCGTTCAGGGTGCTGGTGACATAGCGATCGCCGAGGCCGCGGATGAAGATGAACTGGCCGTCCTGCACCGTGACACTGGGTACCCGCACCACCGAGGCGGCGACATCGGTATCGCCGAAGCGGGACAGCTCCTCCACGTCCAGGGTGTTGATGACGTTGGTGGCGTAGCGCTCGCTCTCCTGCATGCCGGTAGCCGCCATGCTGGCGACCACGGTGACTTCCTCGATCTGCGGCATGGCAATGGCGACCTGACCGCCCTCGCGACGGCGCAGGCTGAAGTCCGAGGCTTTCACGGCGCTGGCAATCACCCGGTACTGCTCGACGCTGCGCGTACCGAGGTCCGGGTGGCTGATGGTCAAGGTGTAGACGCCGCGCGGCGCCTCGAGCTGATAGCGCCCGTTGGCGTCGGTGGTCACGCTGCGGCTCACACCGCCGGACAGCTCCAGCGTGGCGCCCGACACCGGGTCCCCGCCACTGGTGATGCGGCCCTGGACCCGGCCGGGCAGCGCCTGGGCACGCTGTGCAGCACTTTCCGTCGTGAAGTAGGATTCCACCTGCGCCGTGGCTTCCTGACCGTCCTGCAAGCGAATCAGCACATCCGCCAACTGGCCGCTCGCAGCACTGAAGCGAAAGGAGTGCAGCACCTGATCACCATCCAGCACCTGCAGGCTGTGGGCACCACCGCGCAAATCGAATTGCACCAGGCCGGTCGCGTCCAGGACCTTGCGCTCCCCACCGTCAAGCACCACGGCGAGCCCGGTGGCGGAGGCGCCATTCTGACTCACCTGAACCACCAGTTCGTCCGCCGCGTGGGCGATCCAGGAGGCGGAGCAAAGCAACATGGCGGCGGCGCTGTGACGGGAGAAAATCGGCTTCATTCGGAGTTCCCTGGCAACGTTGTCAATGTGTGGGGCATCCGGGGCCATGGATCCGCCCCTCCCCGATACAACGCGCAGGTTAGGTGGCTTGTATGACAGCATCGTGATGGCGGGATGACAGTTATGTGACAGGCGCCCCTGCGTCACCAAAACTTCACCGTGCAATCACATTCCTGCAACAGCCGCGACGGAAGGTGGAGGCCGAACACCACACCGACGGAGGCTACTGCCATGACCCCACAGCACGCCACACAGAAGGAACGCGAACGGGCGGATATCGCCCGCCAGGTGGAGGAGTTTCTGAGACAGGGCGGGGAAATCCGCGTGGTCCAGGCTCCCGCGGGACGGCATCAGCCGCGCCATCCGGTCACCTGGCTGGGACGCGATGACTTCGACCTGCTCGCCGAGCGCGGGATCTGAGCCATGCTCGACCTGCAAGCGACCCTGGAGTCCCGCTACCCGGATTTCTTCGCCCGACATCAACGTGTGGGCAGGACCTTGATTCGCAGTCTCAATCGCCTGTTCCGGGTCCAGCGATTCGCCGATTTTGGCCAGCGCTACCCCCACCTGCAGGGCCTCGACTTTGTCGAGCAGGCACTGGAGTACTTCGATTTCAGCTTCAAGGTGCGCGACCGCGAGCGCGCCCGGATACCCGCCAGCGGCCGGGTGGTGATCGTGGCCAATCACCCGATAGGCTCGCTGGATGGCCTCGCCCTGCTGCACCTGGTCAGCAGCGTGCGCACGGACGTCAAGGTCGTGGCCAACGATCTGCTGACGGCGATTGAACCCCTGCGGCCGCTGCTGCTGCCGGTCAACAATCTGCAGGGAGGCACACCGCGGGGGCAACTGCGCCGCTTGCGGGAGCACCTGCAGGCCGAGGGCGCGCTGATCATTTTCCCCGCCGGGGAAGTCTCCCGCTTCGGCCCCACCGGCATTCGCGACGGCGCCTGGCAAAGCGGCTTTGTCAGCCTGGCCCGCGCCACCCGCAGCCCGGTACTGCCGGTGCATGTCGGCGGGCGCAACTCGCTGTTCTTCTATGGGCTCTCGATACTGGCCCGCCCCCTATCCACCCTCTGGCTGGTGCGCGAGATGTTCCACCAGCGCCACAACGCGGTCGAGGTACGCCTGGGCCGCCCGGTGCCCTGGGAGCACTACAGCGCCATCGAGGGCAGCCCGAAACACCTGGCGCGCTTATTCCGACGTCACCTGTACCGCCTGCCGCGCAATGCGCGGCCGGTCTTCGACAGCATCGATACTGTCGCGGCACCGGAGAACCGGATCCTCCTGCGTCGCGAACTGGCCCTGAGCGAGAACCTGGGTCGAACCCAGGACGGCAAGTCGATTCTGCTGGTGCGCGCCGGGGAGGCGCCCTGCGTCATGCGCGAACTGGGCCGGCTGCGGGAGCTGACTTTCCGCACGGTTGGCGAGGGCACCGGCAAGCCCCGCGATCTCGACCGCCACGATCGCGACTACCTGCAGCTGGTGCTCTGGGACGATCGCGACCTGGAAATCGCCGGCGCCTATCGGCTTGGCGATAGCGCGGCACTATTGCAATCCGGCGGCCCCGAGGCCCTGTATAGCCACAGCCTGTTCAGCTTCGGACCGGGCATGCAGCCGCTGCTGGCAGCCGGGCTGGAGCTGGGGCGCAGCTTTGTCCAACCGCGCTACCAGAACCGGCAGGCTCTCGATTACCTGTGGCAGGGTATCGGTGCCTTTCTCCGCCGTTACCCGCGTTTTCGCTACCTCTACGGACCAGTTTCCATCAGCCGCCTCTACGGGGAGGAAACCATCCAGCGTATCGCCCGCTACTACGCCGGCCACTACCGTGCGCTGCCACTGGATGTCCGGGCGCGCAATCCACTGCCCGGGAGCAAGGGGCCTTGCCCCGGGGAAGCGCCGAGCGAGGATCTAGCCGCCCTGAAAACCTGGCTGGCGGAACAGGGCCTGGGCCTGCCGACCCTGTTCAAGCATTACGCTCAGGTCGCGGAAGCCGACGGCATCGGCGTCGGCCCCTTCAACGTCGACCCACTCTTCGGCGACTGTGTCGATGCCCTGGTGGTGGTCGACCTGACCCGGCTCAAGCCGGCCAAGCGCCGCCGCTACCTGGGGGAGGCCACCCTCCCGGACTGAGCCGGGAACACCTCCCCGCAAGGCCTGCATCGAAGCTCCCGGCGCGAGCCCCGGCGAACCGCCGGCCGGGGTTATAAGCACCCGGCTCCTTGTTCCAAATTGATAGTCGACACCCCCCCTGGGCCTGTGATTGGATGGGGCTGTGCCCTCCTGGGCACACCAAGATGCGACGATTGGAGGTCAAATCTATGAAGAAACAGAAGCGCGACATGGGTTCCAGAGCATTCGACAGGGGTTACCGGGCGGGCCTTTCGGGCCGCAGCGCCGACCTCTGCCCGCATGGCAACGAGGAACAGCGACAGGCCTGGATTACCGGCTGGCGCGAAGGCCGTGTCGACCAGTGGGATGGCCTGACCGGTGTGTCGGGCGTTCACAAGATGCGCGTGTCCTCCTGACCCGCTTCTGACAATCCCGTCCACGGGGCCGGGCAGGCCGTGACCTGCCCGGCCGGCAACTCAGGCGCGCAGGCTGCTCTGCGCCAGGTCCAGCAACTCCCGGTTGGCCACGGCAAACATGGCAAAGTCCGGTGAGTCGGTCGTGTGCAACTCGGTAATCATCTCCTGCCAGCGCGCCAGCAGGCTGCCCTGGCGCTCGGACCAGGCCGCCAGGCCACTCTCGGTATCTCCCCCTTCCTCCGTGGCCCTCAGGACGCCCACCGCCAAGGTGCGCTGCTGCCACTCGAGGTCTTCCAGGTAGGTGTCACGCGCCAGGGCCTGCCACTCGTTATCGACCTTGCTGTCCAGAATCAGGCCACTGAACCAGTCCAGTTCCAGGCGCTCACCGAGGTCAAAGTAGAGCTCCGCCACCGCGGTCATGTCGGCGCCGGTTTCCCCCGCCGCCTGGACAATCCCCAGCAGGGTATAGGCCTGTGCGGCAGCCGCCACATGTTCCGCCAGCGACTGATCCACCCCCGCCGCCATGTAGCGCTCGGCGAGATGGCGGTACTGCTCGGCGGCACGCCCCCGCAACAGCCCCGGCAGTGCCTGGCGCAGCAGGGACACCCCCTCGGAAAACTCGGCAATCGCCGTACTGGGCGAAAGCTCGTGACGGCGATTGCGCAGCAGCCAGCGGGCGGCGCGCCTTACCAGCCGGACCAGACTGTAGATCATCTCCTGCTGTACGCCGGCATCCACCCGGTAGTCCAGGGCCTCGATCGCGTCCCAGGTCTCGCCGACGGCATAGATATGGGTCACAGCGGTATAGGCCCGGGCAATGTCCGCCACCGGGGCCCCAGTGGCCTTGCGCAGGCGCGCGACAAAGTTGAAGCCGACCCGGTTGACGATGTCGTTGGTCACCTGGGTACACATGATTTCCCGGCGCAGGCGATGCTCTTCGACATCCTCGGGGAAGCGATCCACCAGCTGCCGCGGGAAGGCAGTGGACACGGCGGCGCTCAGCAGCGGGTCGCGGCCCAGATCCGAGGCGATCAGCTCTTCCTTGAGAATGGCCTTGGAGTAGGACACCAGGATAGCGATCTCCGGCCGCGTCAGCCCCTGCCCCTGGATCCGTCGGTCAGCGAGCTCCTGGTCGCTGGGCATGAATTCCAGCTCCCGATTGAGGCGGCCGCTCTCCTCCAGGTGGCTGATGAAGCGCCGGAACTCGCCGCTGCGCTCCGCCGACTGCCAGGCGGCGAGGCTGATCGCCTGGGTCTGCCGGTAGTTGTTCGACAGCACCAGCTCGGCCACGCTGTCGGTCATCGACTCAAGCAGTGCATCCCGCTGTTTGCGGGTCATGTCCCCGCGGTCGACCACGGCATTCAGCAGGATCTTGATATTGACCTCGTGGTCGGAGCAGTCGACACCACCGGCATTGTCGATAAAGTCGGTATTGGAGCGCCCGCCATTCAGGCAGTACTCGATCCGCGCCAGCTGGGTCATGCCGAGGTTGCCACCCTCCCCCACCACCCGGCAGCGCAACTCGCGGCCGTCCACGCGCACCGCGTCATTGGACTTGTCACCAACATCGACGTGGGATTCGCTGCTGGCCTTGACATAGGTGCCGATACCCCCGTTCCAGAGCAGGTCCACCGGTGCCTTGAGGATGTAGGTGATCAGCTCGTTCGGGGTCAGGTGGTCCCGCTCAATGGCCAGTAGGTCGCGCACCTGGCGCGACAGCGGGATCGACTTGGCCGCGCGGGAAAACACGCCGCCGCCTTCCGAAATCAGGTCGCTGTCGTAATCGGCCCAACTCGAGCGCGGCAAGCGGAACAGGCGCTCGCGCTCCAGGTAGCTGGCCCGGGTATCCGGCTCCGGGTCGAGGAAGATGTGCTGGTGGTTGAAAGCGGCCACCAGGCGGATGTGCGGTGACTGCAGCATGCCGTTACCGAACACGTCGCCGGCCATGTCGCCGATGCCCACCACGGTGAAATCGGTGGATTGCACGTTCAGCCCCAGCTCGCGGAAATGGCGCTGCACCGACACCCAGGCCCCGCGGGCGGTAATCCCCATCTTCTTGTGGTCGTAACCGACGCTGCCCCCGGACGCGAAAGCATCCCCCAGCCAGAAGCGGTACTCCCGGGAAAGCGCATTGGCGATGTCGGAGAAGCTAGCCGTGCCCTTGTCCGCCGCCACGACCAGGTAGGGATCCTCGTCGTCCGTGGCCACCACCAGCGGCGGACGCTCAACCCCGATGTCCACGCGGTTGTCGGTAATATCCAGCAGGCCGCGGATAAAAGTCTGGTAGCAGGCAATACCCTCTGCCTGAACCGCCTCGCGATCCATGCCCGGTGCCAGGCACTTGGCCACAAAGCCGCCCTTGGCGCCGACCGGCACGATCACCGCGTTCTTCACCTGCTGGGCTTTCACCAGGCCCAGCACTTCGGTGCGAAAATCCTCCAGCCGATCGGACCAGCGCAGGCCGCCGCGGGCCACCTTGCCGCCGCGCAGGTGTACCCCCTCCACCCGCGGCGAGTAGACGAAAATCTCGTACATCGGCACCGGCGCGGGCATGTCGGGGATATCCGCTGGCCGCAGCTTGAAGGAGAAATAGGGTTTCAGCCCGCCGTCGCTGCCCTGCTGGAAGAAATTGGTTCTCAGGGTGGCCCGGATCAGTGTCACATACTCGCGGATAATGCGGTCCTCGCCGAGATTGGGCACCTGCTCCAGGGCATCCAGGATGCGCTGTTCCACGGTTTCCTCGCGCTGCCTCCGCCACGCTTCATCACCGTCGAATACCGGGGAAAAACGGGTCAGGAAGAGCTCGACGATACTGGCGCTGAGCTGCAGGTGGTTGGCCATGGTCTCGGCGATGTAGTCGACGCTGTAGGGAAAGCGGATCTGCCGCAGATAGCGGGCGTAGGCACGCAGGAGGGCAATTTCACGCCAGTTGAGCCGGGTGCCCAGCAACAGGCGGTTGAAGGAATCATTCTCCGCATCGCCGAACCAGATGCGCGCGAAGGCATCCTCGAAATCGTCGCGCACCTGCTCCAGGTCGATGTCCCGGGACAGCGAATAGATCAGGCTGAACTCCTGGATCCAGTAGCGTTCGCCATCGCTCGCGCGCACGCCGTAGGGGCGCTCGGCCACCACCCGCAGACCGAGGTTTTCCAGGATCGGCAGCACATCCGACAGGGGCAGTGAGTCGCCACGGTGGTAGAGGCGCAGGCGCAGGCGCTCGGGACCCTCCTCGAGCAGCCGGTACAGGCTCATGCCCAGGCGCTCCCCCACCTGCAGGCGCAGGATACGACGGATATCCAGCACCGCCACGCGCGGATCGAAGTCGTCGCGGTAGCCCGGGGGGAAGCCGTTCCCCAGCTCGCGGGTGTAGCGCTCGCCGTTCTCCTCGCCAAACTCGTCAATCAGACGGCTGCGCAGCCGGTCCTCCCACGCCAGGGTTGCCTGCACAATCTGCTCCTCCAGTTCATTGGCGTCCCAGCTCAATTCGGCGGTGGGGTCCACCCGCAGGACAAAATGCACGCGCACCAGCACAGACTCGGAAAAGTGCGTGGTGAACTCGGCTTCCTCGGCACCCAGGGCGCGACAGAGTATCTCCTGAACCCGGGTCCGGCGCTCGGTGTTGTAGCGGTCACGGGGCATGTAGACCAGGCAGCTGAAAAACTTCCCGTGGGCATCGCGACGAACGAACAGGCGCGTCTGCCGGCGCTCCTGAATGCGGTTCACGGCCAGCGCCGTGGTACACAGCTCCCGGGTACTGGACTGGAACAGCTCGTCGCGGGGGAACTGTTCCAGCACCCGGGTCAGCTCGCGGCCATCGTGCTCGCTCGGATCGAGGCCGGACTGCTGGATCACTTCGGCCACCTTGCGCCGCAGAATCGGAATCAGGCTGGGATTGGTCGTGTAGACCGAGAAGGTGTAGAGACCAATAAAGCGGTGCTGGCCAACCACGTCGCCGTCGGCATCGAAAACCTTCACTTCGACATAATCCGGATAGGCCTGGCGGTGCACCCGCGAGCGCACCCGGGACTTGGCGAAACTCAGCTGACGACGCTGGAGTTCGTCGGGCCCCATGCTGTGGAGATCGGCCTGCAGGTCCATGGCACCGCGGGTCTGGCGCTGGCGCAGCATGCCCAGGCTGTGCTCGTCCGCCACCTCGACACGCACCTCGGGGCCCTGGCGCGACACCGTCAGGTATTCATAGCCGAGGAAGGTCATGCGGTCACTGGCAAGCCAGCGCAGGAACTCCACGGCTTCCTCCCGCAGGGGCGCCTCCACACAGGCGCTGCCGGCAATGGCCTCCATGGCCTGGTCCAGGCGGGCCCGCATGGCGGAAAAGTCATCCACAACACGCCCGACTTCATCGAGAATATCCACCAGGGTCGTGCGCAGTTCCTCCAACTGGTCGGGGAAGGAATGCCGGCTGATCTCGAAGTAGAGCAGGCTTTCGTGGGAACTGCCCGCGCGCTGGCCCTCGTCCTCCGCGGCCAGGACCTCTTGCAGACTGCCGCCCGCCCCGCGCTGCGCCTCCAGGTTGCAGCTGGCCAGGGCGTGGATGCGGATGTTGCGCTGGTTCAGCTCCCCGCGCACCGACGCGGTACAGAAAGGCATGTCCCGGCACAGCACGGCGATGACGGTGTACTTGCTCTCCCAGCCATGGGTCTGCACGTCGGGGTTGAAAATGCGCACCCGGGGCCCCTCTTCCGCCTGCCAGCCATCCATGAAGCGCAACAGCCCGTAGAGGCAGCCGTAGACGTCCTCCACGGTGCGGTGCCGCATGTCTTCGGGCGGGAAACGGCTGAGAAAGACACTGGCCAGGTTGTGCAGAGAGGCGCGGTCGGCGCCATCACTGCGCTGTTCAATGCGCGCAGCAAGCGCCTCGAGAAGATCCTGCTTGACTGCGTCCCACGCCATGTCGCCTCCCTCTGGCCAGATTCCTGTCACCTCCAGTCTAGTGCAGTGGGCCAGCAAAGTGTCTGGAACTTTTGCACAGCGCCTCCGTCACAGGCTTTCGCAAGCGGGTGAAGTCACCCCGGGGAGAGGCTACAATGCCCGCCGGGCGGCCCGCCCGCACAGCCGGAAAAGCATCGAGGAGCACGCGTGGCGACCACGGACATCAGGACTCTGGAAGACTGGCTTTGCCGCCAGGTAATCGGGCAGCGACATTTGGTGGAGCGACTGCTGATAGCCCTGCTGGCCGATGGACACCTGCTGGTGGAAGGCGCGCCCGGTCTGGCCAAGACGCGTGCCATCAAGAGCCTGGCGGAAGGCATCGAGGGCAGTTTTCACCGGGTACAGTTCACCCCGGACCTGCTTCCCGGGGATGTGACCGGCACC
Organism: Haliea atlantica; assembly: GCF_054779855.1. NCBI lineage: Bacteria > Pseudomonadati > Pseudomonadota > Gammaproteobacteria > Cellvibrionales > Halieaceae > Haliea > Haliea atlantica. The sequence continues at coordinate 145,714 of NZ_BAAGXL010000003.1, forward strand.
GAAATCTACCGCCCCCAGGACGGCAGTTTTCATTTCCAGAAGGGGCCGATCTTTCACAACCTGGTGCTGGCCGACGAGGTCAACCGGGCCCCCGCGAAAGTGCAATCCGCTCTGTTGGAGGCGATGGCCGAACGCCAGGTGTCCGTGGGTTCCGAGACCTGGCCCCTGCCGGCGCTGTTCCTGGTCATGGCCACCCAGAACCCGATCGAGCAGGAGGGCACCTACCCCCTGCCGGAAGCCCAGCTGGACCGTTTCCTGATGCACGTCCGCGTCGACTATCCCGACGCCGCCGCGGAAACCGAAATCCTGCGCCTGACCCGCGAGGAGGCCGGCGGTGACAGCGCCCGCCCACCGGCCTTGCTGAGCCAGGAGCAGGTCCTGGCCGCGCGCCGCGAGGTGCTGGGCCTGCACATGGCCGAGGCCGTGGAGCAGTACCTGGTGCAACTAGTGGTGGCGACCCGCCAGCCGGGAGACTATGCCGCGGAACTGGCGGAGTGGATCGAATTCGGTGCCAGCCCCCGGGCCAGCATCGCGCTGGATCGCTGCAGCCGCGCCCTGGCCTGGCTGCGCGGTCGCGATTTCGTCACCCCCGATGACGTGCAGGCGGTGGCGCCGGATGTCCTTCGACACCGCCTGATACTGGGCTTTGAAGCCGAGGCCAACGGCATCAGTCCGGACCGGGTGATCCGGGAACTGCTGGCCAGGGTGCCCGCGGGCTAAGCGTGAGCGGCCTGCGCGACGCCACCCGGCCCGCTCGCGGCGCCCGGATCGACCTGGCCACCCTGATCGGCCTGCGCTTCTCCGCCACGCGCCTTTCCCTGCGCCGTCGCCGGCGTGCCCTGGCGGCGCTGGCCGGCGGCCGCCGCTCCAGCTTCCGCGGGCGCGGCATCGATTTCGAGGAAGTGCGCGCCTACCAGCCAGGGGACGATGTGCGCAGCATTGACTGGCGCGTCACCGCCCGCACCGGGCAGGCCCACACCAAACTCTTCCGGGAAGAGCGCGAGCGGCCAGTGCTGATCGTGGTCGACCAGCGCAACAGCCTGTTCTTCGGCTCCCGCCACTGCTTCAAGTCGGTGCTCGCCGCCCACCTCGGCGCCCTGCTGGCCTGGGCCGCCCTGGGCGAAGGCGACCGCGTTGGGGGTGTGGTCTTCGACGATGCGGACCACCACGACATCCGGCCGCGGCGCAGTCGCAAGGCAGTCCTGGCCCTGCTGTCCCGCGTGCAGGCCAGCAATGCGGCACTGCCACTGACGGCGCGCCCAGGCGCCGATGATTTTGCCGCCATGCTGGGAAAGCTGCGCCGGGTGGCGCGCCCGGGCAGCAGTGTCTACCTGGTCAGTGACTTCCAGGGTGCCGACAGCGAGGCCGTGCGGGAGCAGTGGTTCCGACTGGCGGAGCACACCGAAGTGCTGGCCATCCAGGTGACCGATCCCGCCGAGGCACAGCTGCCGCCGCCGGGTCGCTATGCCGTGACCGATGGGGTGCAAGCCGTGGAACTGGACAGCGCTGACCCGCGGCTTCGCCAGCGCTACCAGAGTTTGCGCGAGCGGGAACAGAGCCGGCTTCAGGAGACTCTCGGGCGTCTCGGGATTCCGCTGTTGCAGGCGAGCACCCGGGAATCGCCCCTGCGCCTCCTGCAGGCCTGCTTCGGAGACCGCCGATGAACCCGGATCCTCTCGCGGCCCTGCAGCCCCTGCGCCTGCCCGCCGAGCCCGGCTGGTGGCCCCCGGCGCCGGGCTGGTGGGTGCTGGCAGGCCTGCTCCTGCTCGCCCTGACCGGCGGCCTCTGGATGATCTGGCGGCGCTGGCAGCGCAACCGCTACCGCCGCGTGGCCGCAGCCGCGCTGCAAGCAGTCGCCAGCGACTGGCAGGCGCACCGGGACGCGGCGCGCCTGGTGCAGCAGACCAACCGGATCCTCAAGGCCACCAGTCTGCGCGCCTGGCCGCGCAGCCAGGTCGCGCCCTTGAGCGGAGGCGAGTGGCTAACCTTTCTGCAACAGAGCTGTCCCCAGCCGCTGCCGGCCCTGGAGCCCCTCGCCGAGGCGGGCTATGCGAGGGCCCCCGAAGAGCCGGATGCCCCGGCCCTGCTCGCGGCCGCGGAGCTCTGGGTACGCCGTCATCGGGGACCGCAGTCATGATCTGGCAGTGGCCCTGGGTACTGCTGCTGCTGCCGCTGCCGTGGCTGGTGTGGCAATTCACCCCACCGGCCCATGGCAAGCTGCCGCGCTTGCGGGCACCTTTCGCCGGTCTCTGGCAGCGAGTTACGGGCAGCAGCGGAGACGCAGCTGGCCACCCTCGACGTCCGCTGCATACCCTCCTCCTCAGTCTGCTCTGGCTGGCACTGCTGGCAGCTGCCGCGCGCCCGGCGTGGATCGGCGACCCGGTGGAGCTGCCGCGCAGCGGGCGCGACCTGATGCTGGCCATGGACATCTCCGGCAGCATGCGGGTCGAGGACATGCAGGTGGGCGACCAGCGCCTGCGCCGCATCGACGCGGTCAAGGCGGTGTGCGCCGATTTCATGGCCCGCCGCCAGGGCGATCGCGTCGGTCTGATCCTTTTCGGCAGCAACGCCTATGTCCAGTCGCCCCTGACCTTCGACACCCGAACCGTGGAGACCTTTTTACGCGAATCACAGATCGGCTTCGCCGGGCAGGAAACCGCCATCGGTGACGCCATCGGCCTGGCCGTAAAGCGCCTCAGGGACCGCCCCCAGGACCAGCGCGTCCTGGTCCTGCTGACCGACGGCCAGGACAATGCCAGCAGCGTGCGCCCACTCGAGGCGGCACGACTGGCGGCCCAGCTGGGCATCCGCATCTACACCATCGGTGTGGGTGCCGAGGAACTCACCCTGCCCGGCCTGTTCGGTTCCAGCCTGGGCAGTCGCACCGTCAACCCCTCGGCGGAGCTCGACGAACAGACCCTGGTGGCGATCGCCGAGCAGACCGGCGGTCGCTATTTCCGCGCCCGCGACCCGGCGGAACTGAGCGGCATTTATCAGCTGCTCGACCAGCTGGAACCGATTGAGCAGGATCGCGGGGTCTACCGCCCGCGACAATCGCTGATGCACTGGCCACTGGGCCTGGCGATGGGCCTGGCCCTGGCGCTGTTCGCGCTGAGCCGTCGGCGCCCCGCGGTGGGGGGAGGCCTGTGATGATGGACTGGGTGACGGACTTCCACTTCCTGCGCCCGCTCTGGCTCTGGAGCCTGTTGCCGGGACTGCTACTGACGGGCCTGCTCTGGCGGTCCCGCCGTCACAGTGGGGGCTGGGAGCAGGTCATCGACGCCGACCTGCTGCCGGAGCTGCTGGAAGCCAGCGGCCCCGTCGGCCGTCGCCGCTGGCCGGCCCTGCTTCTGGTGAGCTGGGTACTGGCGAGTCTGGCCGCCGCAGGTCCCAGCTTTCGCCAGCTGCCCCAGCCGGTGGAACAGCCCACCGATGCCCTGGTCCTGCTCCTCGACCTGTCCTATTCCATGAAGTCCACCGATCTCGCCCCCTCGCGCATGGATCGCGGGCGACAGAAACTGATTGACCTGCTGGAGCGCCGCAGCGCCGGTCAGACCGCCCTGGTCGCCTGGGCCGGGGATGCCCACGTGGTCACGCCGCTGACCGACGACCATCGCACCATTGCCAATCTGCTGCCGGCACTCAACCCCGACATGATGCCGATGCCGGGCAGCAATGCGCCGGCGGCCGTCTCCCACGGGCTGACCCTGCTGGCGTCGGCGGGCATACCCCGGGGCCATCTGATCCTGGTGACCGACGGTGTCCAGCCCGAGCAGGTGGCGCTGATCCGCCAGCAGCTGGAGGGCAGCGGCAGCCGGCTGTCGGTCCTCGCCATCGGAACCCCCGAGGGTGCGCCGCTGCCCCTCCCCCGCGGTGGCTTCCTGCGGGACCGCAATGGGGAGATCGTGATTCCGGGGCTCGACGCGGCGCCGCTTCGACGCCTGGCGGAGGTCGGCGGCGGTCGCTACAGCGAACTGCGGGTGGACGGCGGCGACCTGGACTACCTGCTGGACAGGGGTCTATTCAGTGCCGCGGAGAGCGCCGAGGCCACCAGCCTGCAGGCAGATACCTGGGAGGACCAGGGCTACTGGCTGGTGCTCCTGCTGCTGCCCCTGGTCGCCGCGGGCTTTCGTCGCGGCTGGCTGCTGGTTCTCGTGCCATTGCTGGTTCTGCCCTGCACCCCCCTGCCAGCCTACGCACAGTCGACTCCCTCCCCGGAGGCTGCGCAGGCGGCACCACAGCCGGAGTCGGCCGGGACAGCGGAAACGGTCTGGGAGGACTGGTGGCTGCGCCCGGACCAACAGGCTCTGCGCGCACTGCAGTCCGGGCAGCCCGAACGGGCCGCCAGCCTGTTTGAGGACCCCGCCTGGCGCGGTGCAGCGAGCTACCGGGCCGGGCATTATCAGGCCGCGGCCGAGGCCTTCGCCGCCGGGGACGGAGCGGACGCCTGGTACAACCGCGGCAATGCCCTGGCCCGGGTGGGCGAGCTGGCCGCGGCGGCGGAAGCCTACCGCGAGTCGCTCCAGCGCGCCCCCGACAGCCCGGATGCGAAGGCCAACCTGTCCCTGGTCGAGGAGCTGTTGAAGCAGGAACAACAGGACCCGCAACAGCCGCAATCGGGCCAGGATCAGGATGGCGCCCGGGGCGAGCAACAGCCCCCCGAAAACCGCGACGCGGACGCGGGCGAGGACAGCAGCTCGGCGGGTGCCGGAGACAGCGGCGGCGACGCGGCCAGTCGCCAGGGCAAGCCCGGCGCCGAGCCACCCGGGGACCCGACGCCGGGGGACGATGACCAGGGCGGCGCGGGGTCGCAGCCAAGCTCCCCGGGCCCGGAGGAGAACCCCTGGGCCGCCGCTGCACGCCCGGAAGCGGGCGAGGAAGGTGACGGTGAGGCGGAGGATACGGCGCCGCCACTGCCCCGCTTTACACCCGAGGAAGCCGAACGCCGCCAGGCACTGGAGCAGTGGCTGCGACGGGTGCCCGACGATCCCTCCGGCCTGCTGCGGGAAAAATTCCGCCACCAGAGCCGCCAACAGCAACGCGCCCGGCCAAGGAATGACGATGCACCCTACTGGTAAGCACCCGCGCCTCATCGCGGCGGCCCTGTCCCTGGTGGCCGCCCTCCTCCTGTTCGCTGGTACGGCGCGGGCCGAAGTCAAGCTTGCCGTTGACCGGCAGGCCGTGGCGATGGGGGAGAGTTTCAGCCTGATCATCAGCGCCGGCAGTGCCGAGGAACTGCGTCAGCTTGACCTGCGCGCCCTCGAGACCGACTTCGCCATCCTGCAGCGCACCCAGAGCAGCAATACCAGCATCATCAACGGCGAGCGCTCCCACAGTGAGCAACTCTCGCTGGAACTCACGCCCCTGCGGGAGGGCAGGCTCGAGATTCCCCCGCTCGGAGGCGCCGCCCCGATCGCCATCGAGGTCGCAGAGCCGGTTGCCGGCGAGGAACGCAACGACGACGTGTTGTTCACTGCGGAGCTGGACCGGGAAACGGTTTATGTGCAGGAGCAGGCCATTTTGACCCTGCGCATAGAGCAGGCGGTCAATCTCGAGGCGCGCAGCCTGAGCGAGCTTAAGCTAGACCGGGCCTTCGCGGTGCCACTGGAGCAGCGCTCCTTCCAACGCACCCTCGACGGACGCCCCTGGCTGGTTCACGAAGTGCGATTCGCCATCTTCCCGGAGCGCAGCGGCGAGCTGCAGATCCCCCCGCAGACCTTCACCGCGCGGGAGAGCCGGACCCGCCGCAGCGGCATCAACTTCGGACTCGGAGGACGCCAGCTGCAGCGACGCAGCCAGCCCCTGACGCTGCAGGTCGAACCCCGGCCCGCGGCCTTTCCCCAGGACGCCACCTGGCTGCCCGCCCGCGCCCTGAGCCTGGAACAGAGCTGGTCGGCTGATCCGGACACACTCCAGGTGGGCGACTCCCTGACCCGCAACCTGAGCCTGCGCGCCGAAGGCCTGCAGGGCGCGCAGCTGCCGCCGATCGATTTCCAGGCCCCGGAGGGCTTGCGCTACTACACCGACCAGCCGCAAATAGAAGACAGCGAAAACCCCGGGGGCGTGGTTGGCCTGCGGCAGGACAGCGCCGCCCTGGTGGCCTCCGAACCCGGCGACTACACCCTGCCCGCCATTCGCGTGCCCTGGTGGGATACCACGGAGGACCGCGTGCGCTACGCCGAAATTCCCGCGCAGCGCATCACCGTGCTGCCCGGCAGCATCGACGCGAGCCCGCCGCCGGCTGAACCCGCTGCACCCGGCGCGCGCAGCACTGCCAGCGCCACTCCCGCGGCGCCACCTGGCCCCCGCAGCACCCCCACACACTGGCTATGGCCGCTGCTCAGCGCCGGCCTGGGCCTGGGCTGGTTGCTGACCGCCCTGCTCTGGTGGCGCAGCCACACCCGTGCCGCAAACCTCCCCCACAGCGGCAGCGCAAGCGGGGCAAATAACGCCGGCCGCGCCTTCCGGCAGCTGCAGGCGGCCTGCACCAGCCACAGTCCGGCCCCGGCGCGCCGGGCTTTGCTCGACTGGTGTCAGGCTCAGGTGGGGGCTGGCTGCGAGAGGGACTTGTACACGCTGGCCGAGCGGCTGGGTGATCGCGAGCTGCTGGCGGCCATCGACGAGCTCGAGCGGGCGCTCTACGCCCCGGTGGCAACGCCTTGGCGCGGTGACGCCCTGCTCGCCGCGGTACGCCGCCTCCGACAGCAGCCAGCTCGCCAGCAAGCCGCACCCGACCTGGCGCTCTACCCCGGCGGCGAGTGACCCCGCGCCGCTGGCACGACAAACCTATCGATGTGGAGCCGGCCCCTCGCTTTGGAGCCAGTAGCGCCCCAGCGTGGCCTTAGCGGGCCCCCTGGACACGGCGTGGCACCTTGCAGCACCGCACCGGGTCCTTACCGGGCCTCCCTGGACACGCCGTTAACCCGTCCATGGGGGCTCGTAGGCCGCTTCCATGCGGCCCACGGTCCAGAGAGGCCCGGTAAGGCCCCGCTGCTGGTCTGGCGCGAGCTTCAGTTTGGGTTGGGGCTATCGCCCATTTCTGTGGAGTATCAACGAGAACGACGCCGAGCCAGGATCTGAGCCAGAGCCAGCCAGTGGCACCAGGTCGCTCGCTACGCCAAGGTGAGCTGGAAGGATACATCACTCGACGCAACCGCCTCAGTAGCGGCCTGGGTGTGCCTCGCCTGTCGGGACCGTGGGCCGCATGGAGGCGGCCTACGAGCCTCCAGGGACGGATTTACGGCGTGTCTCGACAGGCGAGGCACACCCAGGTCGCGGCGAGTGGCACCAGTGGCCGCCGAGTGAGTGGCACCGGGAGGCAACCGGCGGGGGGCAAGCCTGGCTCAGGCGAGGGCCTTGCTGACCACCTCGTAGACATCCCGCGACAGCGTCGGCAGCGCCGCCAGGCGCTCGAGCTGGGCCTTCATCAGGGCCTCGCGACCGCGGTAGTTGCGCCAACGGGTCAGCGGCGTCAGCAGGCGTGAGGCCATCTGCGGGTTGCTGCGGTCGAGGGCCTCGATGCGGTCGGCCAGGAAGCGGTAGCCGGCGCCGTCGGCGCGGTGGAAGCTCACCGGATTGGCCGCGCTGAAGGTGCCCACCAGGGCCCGCAGCCGGTTGGGATTGCGGGCGTCGAAGGCCGGGTGATCCAGCAGGCGGGTCACGCACGCCAGGGTCCCGTCGCCGGGCATGGCCGCCTGCACCTGCAGCCACTGGTTGACCACCAGGGTCTCGTGCTGCCAGTCCTGGTAGAAGCGATCCAGCGCGGCCTCAGCGCGGGTGGCGTCGCCCTGCCAGGCGATGACCTGCAATGCCGCGAGGCGGTCGGTCATGTTGTCGGCGTCGGCAAATTGCTGCTCCGCCAGGGCCAGGCCCTCCTCCCCCGCCGCGGCGAGGAAATCCAGGCAGACATTGCGCAGGGCGCGGGCTCCGATCTGCTCGGCGCTGGGCGCATAGGGCTCCCGCGACGCCAGGCGCTGGCGGCAGGCGAGGAGCGCGTCGCGGTGTTGGCGGGCAATCTGCCGCCGGACACTGCAGCGGGCGCGGTGGATGGCATCCACGTCGGCCCCGCCCTCTTCCGCCGCGAGATCGGCCAGATAGCTCTCCCCAGGCAGGCGCAGCATTTCCGCCACCATCGCGGGGTCGAGACTGTCGTCGGCGAGCAAGACACCGATGGCCGACAGCCAGGTGGCGTCCAGCGCTTCGCCCTCGGGCTCCCGTATCTGCGCCTGGATTCCCCGCAGGGCCAGCTGCTGGGCCGCATCCCAGCGGACGAAGCCGTCCTCCTCCCGGGTCATCAGGGCGCAGAGTTCCGCGGTGTCGAGGTCGATCTCCAGGCGCACGGGTGCGGAGAAACCGCGCAGCAGTGCCGGGACCGGCGCCTCCCTGATGCCCTCGAAGCGGAACTCCTGCTCCGCCTCGCTGAGCACCAGTACCCGGGAGGTGTTGTCCTCCGGAACATCCTCCGGCGCCAGGCTTTCCGGGTCCGTGGACAGGCGCAGCGGCAGATTGCCCGCGCTGCCGAGCAGGCCCATGGCGACGGGTATCACCAGCGGCGCCTTGTCGGGCTGCCCCGGAGTCGGCGGCGTGTTCTGGCGCAGGGTGAGGGTATAGGCCTGGGCTGCCTCGTCGTACTCGCCCCGCGCGCTGAGCCGGGGCGTACCGGCCTGGCCGTACCAGCGGCGGAACTGCCCGAGGTCGACACCCGAGGCGTCCTCCATGGCGCGCACAAAATCCTCGCAGGTGACCGCCTGGCCGTCGTGGCGCTCGAAGTACAGGTCGGCACCGGCGCGGAAGCGTTCCGGCCCCAGCAAGGTGTGGATCATCCGCACCACTTCCGCGCCTTTCTCGTAGATCGTCACGGTGTAGAAGTTGGAGATTTCGATGAAAGAGTCCGGGCGCACCGGATGGGCCATGGGCCCCGCGTCCTCGGCAAACTGGGCACTGCGCAACAGGCTCACATCCTCGACCCGCTTGACCGTGGGCGAGCCCAGGTCGGCGGAGAAGCAGGCGTCGCGAAACACCGTGAAGCCTTCCTTGAGGCTGAGCTGAAACCAGTCGCGGCAGGTCACCCGGTTGCCCGACCAGTTGTGGAAGTACTCGTGGGCGACAATCGCCTGGACCCGCTGGAAGCCGGTATCGGTGGTGATCGCCGGGCTGCACAACACGCAGGAGCTGTTGAAGATGTTCAGCCCCTTGTTTTCCATCGCCCCCATGTTGAAATCGTCCACGGCGACAATGTTGAAGATGTCCAGGTCGTACTCGCGGCCATAGACCTCCTCGTCCCAGCGCATGGCCTGCTTCAGCGACAGCATGGCGTGGTCGCACTTGTCCAGGTCCTTGGCTTCCACGTAGATGCGCAGGGTGACTTCGCGACCGCTGGCAGTGCGGAAATGGCCCTCGATGTGCTGCAGGTCGCCGGCCACCAGGGCGAACAGATAGGCCGGCTTGGGGAAGGGATCCTGCCAGTGCATGCGATGACGGCCCCCTTCCAGGGCCTCCGCGCGTCCGGGGTTGCCATTGCTGAGCAGCACGGGGTAGCGCGCCTGGTCCGCCTCGATCGTCACGTCGAAGGGCGCCAGAACGTCGGGGCGGTCGGGGTACCAGGTAATTTTGCGGAAGCCCTCGGCTTCGCACTGGGTGCAGAACATGGCGCGGGACTTGTAGAGCCCCTCCAGGGAGCTGTTGTCCTGGGGGCGAAGCCGGCAGCGGGTGCGCAGTGTGCCCCGCTCGGGCATGTCGGGAATACACAGGGACTCGCTGTCGAGGGTGTACTGGTCGGGCGACAAGGGCTGGTCGTCGAGGAAAATTTCCAGCAACTCCAGTTCCTGGCCCGAGAGCGTCAAAGGCTCCCTGGCTCCGGCATCGGGGTTGCGCAGCAACTGCAGCTCCGCCGTAACCAGTGCTTCCGTCTCGTGGAGATCGAAATGCAGGCGGGTGTGCTCGACCCGAAAGGCGGGTGGCCGGTAGTCCTTGAGGTAGATGACCCGGGGGTTGGCGTCGCGCATGCTGACTCCTTAAAGCTGCGACAGGGCGACCTGATAGCCGCCGTACTTGCGCAGGTTGATGACTCCAGTGTCGAAAATCAGGTACTGGCCCTTGATCCCCAGCAGGGTGCCTTCGACCAGGGGCTGGCGCTCGAGGTTGAAGGATTTGACCTTGGTCGGATACTCCAGCACCGGGTAGTCAATGGACACGACCTCGCCATCGGTGATGGGCTGGACCGCCTGCAGGCCGTGTTCACGTTGCAGCATATCGATGCCATCGGCACACTCGCCCAGCAGGCGGTCCCGCCACGCGGGCAGATCGACCGGCTCGGAGGGCCCCTTGAGCATCGCCTGCCACTGGGTGCGGTCGGTGACATGGGCCTTGAGCAGGGTTTCCACCAGGCCCGACTGGTAGCGGGTCTGCACCCGGAGTACCGGCAGTGCCTGGGTTGCCCCCTGGTCCATCCAGCGCGTCGGCACCTGGCTGTGGCGGGTGATGCCCACCTTGACCCCCGAAGTATTGGCCAGATACACGATGTGCTCGATCATGCAGTGGGTATCGCCCCACTCGGGCTCGCGGCAGGTTCCCAGGTGATAGTGGCACTTCTCCGGGCTGACGATGCAACTGTCGCACTGGGCCAGGCGGCGGAAACAGGGATAACAGTAGCCCTGGTTGAAGCTCTTGCTGCTCACCCGCCCGCAGTGCACGCAGTGGATCTCGCCCAGGTAGCGCAGGGCCAGGGATTGCCCCAGCAGGGGGTTGAGGTCCACCCGGGCTTCATCGTCCAGGGTAAAACGATAGCTGACCGGGGCCTCCAGGGCGGTGCGCATTTTGCGCAGCCCGCCCCGGGCCAGTTCCGCCGGCGCGCTCATGTCCGGTCCGGGCTGTTGCGCCAGGCCAGGGGGACTTCCGCGGGGTCGTCGCAGACCTCGCCGGCCTTGTGCCCCTTGTCGATGTAACCCACCCGCTGCTCCGGCGGCAGGTGTTTCTCACCCCATGCGATTACCGCCTGCAGGGCGTGGTCGCGCTGCTCCGGGGAAACTGGTGAGCCGTCGGGCCAGCGCCCCAGCTCCACGGCCTGGCGCAGACGCTCGTAGATTTCCGGGGGCATCTGGTCGATGGCGTCCTGATACTGCATGGTTGCTCCGCGATTGTGCAAAGGGCGCATTATAACCGGGACCGCCCTCGCCTGCCGGCCCCGGCGAGCCAGGCCACTGCCAGACCCAGCAGCGCCCCCGCCAGCAGCCCACCCAGGTGCGCGGCATTGGCAATGGCACCGAAACCCAGGGTCTCGACAATCCCCAGCAGGCAGACCACCAGCCAGCCGACCATCAGCAGCATGATCGGGCGCGGCGGCTCCAGGGCCCAGGCCGGCCGCAGGCGACCGGCAACCCAGCTGAAGCCGAGCAGCCCGTAGACCACCCCTGACATGCCGCCAAAGATCGCGGGGCCACTGAACAGATACTGGGCACCATTGGACAGCAGGGCCACCAGCAGGAACAGGGCCAGCAGCATGCGCGAACCCAGCAGCAGTTCGACCCGGTGGCCGAGCTCCCACAGCCAGAGCCCGTTGAATACGATATGCAGCCAGCCGAAATGCAGGAAGGCCGGCGTCAGCAGGCGCCAGTACTGGCCGCCCATCTCGCCGAAACGAATCATCTCGCCGCGCACTTCAAAGGGGGTGAAGGTCAGGTAGCTCACCCAGCTGAAGGGAAAGGGCAGGTAGACCAGCAGGAAGCCGAGGATACTCAATCCCAGCAGGCCCAGCGTGGCGGGCGCTCGCTGCCAGGCAGGCGGCACAGTAAGCATCTCGGACATCAGTTGACCAGGGCGTTGCTCCAGTGCAGCTTGTCCCTGCAACTGGCATAGAAACTGTGTCCCACCGGGTGCAGCAGGGTCAGGCGGTGGGGCTTCTTGGTGATCAGGACGGTGTCCCCCGGGCGCGCGGTCATGTTGACCTGCCCGTCGCAGGTCACCGGCGGGTGGATGCGGTTGCGCGAGAGAATATCCAGGCGGATTTCACTGTTGCCATCGACCACGATGGGCCGGCTGCTGAGGGCGTGGGGGAACATCGGTACCAGCACCACGGCATCCAGGGTCGGGTGCATGATCGGGCCGCCCCCGGACAGGGAGTAGGCGGTGGAGCCGGTCGGGGTGGAAACGATCAGCCCATCGGCCCGCTGGCGATAGACGAAGACCCCGTTGATGGAAAGCTCGAACTCAATCATCTGGGCGGAGGTGCCGGAGTTGACCACGACGTCGTTCAGCGCATCGGCGCGGCCCACGGTGCGCCCCTCGCGCTGCACCCGGGCATCCAGCAAAAAGCGGCTCTCGCGCACGAATTCCCCGCCGAGCACCGCCGGCACCTGGCTGTGCATGTCGTCGGGGGAGATATCGGTGAGGAAGCCCAGGCGCCCGCGGTTGATGCCCAGCACCGGCGTCTCGTAGCGCGCCAGAGTGCGCGCGGCACTCAGCAGGCTGCCGTCACCGCCGACCACAATAACCAGGTCGCAGTCCTCGCCGATGTCGTCGAGGCTGCCACAGGGAAGGCTGGTCTCCGGCACCAGCTCGGCCAGTCGCTGTTCGAGAATCAGTTCGCGATCCAGGCCCTGCAGCAGCCCTATCAGCTCCTGAAGGACCTCGCGCAGACCATCCTGCTGGCTGCGACCGACCAGACCAATCCTGTCAAAACGTGTCTGCATGCCTTCCGCCTTGCGGCTACGGGGACGGTATTATACACGGCGCGGGCGCTGATTCCCGGTCCGGCTCTCTTCAACTCTGGAGACCCACATTGTTCTTCTGCAGGACCTGCTCTGCGCGGTAACTGGAGCGCACAAACACCCCGGACACCACTTCCATGAAGCCCTTCTCCAGCCCCCACTCACGGTAGCGCTCGAACTCCCGCGGCGAGACATAGCGATCGATCGGGTAGTGGTGCGCGGTGGGCTGCAGGTACTGGCCGAGGGTGAGAATATCCACCTGCGCCCGGCGCAGATCGTCCATCGCTTCGAGGATTTCCTCGTCGCTCTCCCCCAGGCCCAGCATCAGGCTGGTCTTGGTCAGCACGTCCGGGCGGTAGCCCTTGGCGTGTGCGAGAACCGCCAGGGTCTGCTCGTAGCCGGCCCGCAGGTCGCGCACCGGGTGGGTAAGCCGGCGCACGGTCTCGACGTTCTGGGCGAAAACCTCGATGCCCGAGTCGAGCACGGTCTCGACATCCGCAAGCACGCCCAGGAAGTCAGGGGTCAGGGCCTCCACCGCGGTTTCCGGATTGCGCTCCTTGACCCGGCGCACACAGTCGGCGTAGTGCCCGGCGCCGCCATCCGGCAGGTCGTCGCGGTTGACGGAGGTGAGCACCACGTACTTGAGCCCCATCAGCGCCACCGACTCGGCGGTATTGTCCGGCTCCTGGGGGTCGAGCCAGCCGCGGGGGTTGCCGGTGTTCACGGCGCAGAAGCGACAGGCGCGGGTGCAGACATCCCCCATCAACATGATGGTCGCGGTGCCGGCACTCCAGCACTCACTCATGTTGGGGCACTTGGCCTCCTCGCACACCGTGGCCAGGCGGTGTTCGTGGACGATATCGCGCACCTTCTCATAGGTTGCCCCGCCGCGGGCGCGAATGCGCAACCAGTCGGGCTTGGCGAGGCGCGAGCCGGCTTCGCGGCCCTGCTTGATGCCATCCTTGATCGCGGTCACGCCGCGGTCGGTGACAAACTTCTCGCCACTGCGCACCTGCACCACCGGGATGAGTTTGGGCTCCGACATGCACACTCCGCGAATCGGTGAAAAACGGCGATTATAGCGGAGTCGGGCAGGCCCTGCAGAATCCTGCGGGGCCCTGCTACACTGGGGCGCCAGCCACCTCTCGCGGAGACCCTATGGCCACCATCACCTTCTTCGGGGCTGCCCAGGAAGTCACCGGCTCCTGCCACCTGCTCGAGTCCCCTGCCTGCGGCAAAGTGCTGCTGGACTGCGGCCTCCACCAGGGTGGCGACGCCGTCGAGCGCATTCACAACGAGCGCTTTGCCTTCAACCCCGGCGATATCGATGCCGTGGTGCTCTCCCACGCCCACCTCGACCACAGCGGTATGCTGCCGCTGCTGGTCCACCGCGGCTTCGAGGGGCCCATTTACTGCACCCGTGCCACCGCGGACCTGCTGCCGATCATGCTGCACGATGCCGCCGGCCTCTACCTGCGCGACCTGGAGCGGGATAACCTGCGCGCCCGTCGCCGGGGGCGCAAGGAGCGCGAACCGATCTACGACATGGACGATGTGGAAACGGTACTCAAGCGCCTGCAGCGCATTCCCTACCGCAAGCACGCGGACCTGGGACCGAAATGCCGGGTAACCTTCCACGATGCCGGCCATATTCTCGGCTCAGCCATCGTCGAGGTGGAACTGGAGGAGAAGCGCGGCCCGCGGCGCCTGGTCTTCTCCGGCGACCTGGGGCGTGCCGGCTCGGTGCTGATGAACGACCCCAGCAGCCTCAGCGAAGCCGACATCGTGCTGATGGAAAGCACCTACGGTGACCGCAACCACCGCTGCGAGGATGAATCCCTGGAGGAGCTGCGCGAGGTACTGGCGGACACCTGGCGCCGGGGCGGCTCGGTGATGATCCCCGCCTTCGCGGTGGGGCGCACGCAGGAAATCATTTTCCACCTCGGGCGGCTCCACCACGCCGGCGAACTCGACCCCTGGCAGATCTTCCTCGACAGCCCCATGGCGATTGAAGTCACCCAGGTCTACGATCGCTGGCTGCACCTGATGGATGGCGACGACATCCGCGAGCTGAGCGAGTCCCACCGCCACTCCCTGGAGGGTTTCCTGCCCACCCTGCAGCTGACGCCGGATACCGAGCAGTCGATGGCGATCAACCGCATCAAGGGCGGCGCGATCATTATCGCCGGCAGCGGTATGTGCACCGGGGGCCGAATTCGGCACCACTTCAAACAGCGCATCTGGGACAGCCGCAACACCATTATCTTCGCCGGCTTCCAGGCCCAGGGCACCCTGGGTCGCCTGCTGGTCGAGGGCATGCAGTCAGTCAAACTGTTTGGCGAGGAATATGCCGTGAAGGCGCAAATTGCCACGATTGGCTGCTTCTCCGCCCACGCCGGTCAACGCGAACTGCTGGCCTGGGCCGGCAATTTCCAGGGCCCGCCCCGCTTTGTGCTGGTGCACGGCGAGGCCAAGGCGCAGGACACCCTGGCGGAGAAGCTGTGGGAGGAACAGGGCATCCAGGTGCAGATTCCCGCGCGGGGGGAGACCATCGCCTTCTGAAAAAGCCGTCGCGCTCCCCTGAGGATTCGCACTCGGTGGTCCGGCGTTGCTCCGGGGGATCAAGGACACGCCGTGAACCCGCACCCGGTAAAGCGGGGTGGGCTCTCCCTGGGGGCTCGGCGCCGGCCGTCCTGGCCGGCGACGGTCCTTGATCCCCCGGAACAACACCGAACCACGCCATCACCCTCAGCTTGAGTAGCGACCTGGCGACAGGGGAAGCGGAGCGACTAGCGTAATGGCGTGCTCTGGCGTAGTTTCAGGGTTTTCAGGACCGTCGGCCGCATGGATGCGGCCGTCGAGCCCCCATGGACAGGTTTACGGCGTGTCCTGAAAACCCTGAAACCCGCAGACAAGAACCCAGCCACGCCATCACGCTAGGAGGCACATTTCGGGATGGGGGTGGTCCGGGGAGGTCGCGATGGTCAGGGCGTGATCCGGAGTTATGACCGAGGGTCAAGGACCGTCGCCGGCCAGGAC
Source organism: Haliea atlantica (assembly GCF_054779855.1). NCBI lineage: Bacteria > Pseudomonadati > Pseudomonadota > Gammaproteobacteria > Cellvibrionales > Halieaceae > Haliea > Haliea atlantica. The sequence continues at coordinate 161,457 of NZ_BAAGXL010000003.1, forward strand.
GGCCGGCGCCGAGCCCCCATGGACGGGTTCACGGCGTGTCCTTGACCCTCGGTCATAACTCCGGGTCACCGGGTGCGAGGTATCGTTGCCCCCGCACACCTAATCGGATCGTCAGATGCCGCGGGGAGCTTAACCGGCTACTGGGTGAAGGGTTCGGCGTAGAACTGGCTGTACCACTTGCGGAACTTGGCGATCGGCCCATCGCCGTCGCACAGCGCGGGGTCCGGTCGGTAGATCTTGTTCTCCCAGATCGGCCGGTCCTCGTCGAGCTGCTTGCAGATATCCTTGACGATCGCCGCGTTGACGCCGCCCTCTTTCACCTGGCCGTCCACCTTGGGCTGGGTAAAGGCGAAGCGCACGTGAACGGTTTCCTCGTCAACCGGGGTGACATTGCCCATCAGGAAGGTGTCGGCGATGCCGGCAAACTTGGTATAGCCCTGCCCGGGGCCGATGCTTCGAGCGGTGATGCTGCCCTTGATGGTGCCGCGGGGGGTTTCCATGTCGGCGCGCTGGACCATGTTGGAGAAGTGATCTTCGTAGCGGAGATCCGTTTCCGGGAAGGTGGCGGTCTGGTGTACATAGCGGAAGTGGGCCGAATCGGCGCCGTTTTCAGCCATTTCCTGACAGGCGGTCTTGAAGGTCCACTCGAAGCGCTTCAGAGGTGCCCAGTCTTCGCTGTTGGCCTCCGGGAAGCTCTCCACTTCCCACTTAGGCGGCTCGCCCTTGGGGTGATACCAGGCATAGATCACCTGGTTGTCCTCCACCAGCGGGTAGGAAGTCAGGCACTGCTTGCCGTCCACCTTGGGGGGCATCTTCTTGGCGTAGGGCACTTCCGTGCAGTAACCCTCGGGGTCGAATTTCCAGGCGTGGAAGGGGCAGACGATGTTTTCCCCCTCGATGCGCCCGCCCTGACCACTGCTTTCGTTGATGCCGTAGCCGAGGTGCGCCCCGAGGTGGGGACAGTAGGCGTCCAGCAACACAGGCCGCCCGGATTCGGTACGGAACAATACCAGTTCCTTGCCGAAGTACTGCACCGCCCGGGAGTCGCCCGGTTTCAGTTCATCCGCGTAGGAAATCACGAACCAGCCGAAGGGAATCGGCATCGGAGGACGGGGTTTGGCCATGGTCACTCTCCTTGAAGCGAGGTGCGAGTCGCACAGAACAGTAAAGCGCCGCACTGTTGCCCGCGTGGTTGATGGCGGCATGATAATGTTTTTCCCCACGCGCCTTAAGGGCATTGGTACAAGCACTTGCACCGATCCCGGGAAGCGGGCCCGCGGTATCCAATCAGAAGCGGTAGACACCCGTGAGACCGAACTGCCGCGGCTTGATCACGCGGTCCTGGGGAATCACCCCCGAGGAGACCGAGGCGTCGAGCAGGGTTTCCAGCTCGTTCTGCATCAGCAGGGCCTCCCTGTCGAAGGCATTCTTCACCCACAGCTTGAGATCCCACTGGCCATCCGCGCTGCGCAGCCCAGTGAACAGGTCGAGGGTGGCGAAACTGCCGCTCTCGACCCGGGTGATGGGCGCCACCCGCATGCTGTGGAAATTGTAAAGCGTATCGAGATACCACTCCGCGCCCCAGTCTGTCACGGGCACCACATAGCTGGAGCTGGCAACCACTGACCAGTTGCCGGTATCGCCGCCCAGGCGCTCGCCGCTCAGGTCGCAGACCCAGAACCCGCTGGAGCCGACGTAAGCCAGCTGGCCGCTGGTATCGGCACAGATGGCATCGTCGAAATCCTCGTATTTGCTGTCGGTATAGGCCAGCAGGAGCTGCCCGCGGAGGCGGTCGCTGAAGAGGTAGGTGAGATCCACCTCCGCGCCGCTCACCAGCACCTCATCGGCATTCTGAATGACGTCGAACTGACTGTCCTGGAGGCCATCGCCATCGGTGTCCAGGGGAGCTCCCAGTGTCTGTGTGTGGAAGTCCGTGTAGGTCTGATAGAACGCCGCCAGGTTGAGGCGCATGCGCTGGTCGAGCAGGTCCGATTTGTAGCCCAGTTCGATGCTGGTCGAGCTTTCATGATCGAAGTTCTCGATCGCATCAGGGGTGGTGCCGGAAAGGTCCAGTGTGGTGCCACCGTCCCGGCCACCGCGATCCAGGGTCAGATAGAGCATCTGGTCAATCGACAGCTTGTAGGACAGCTTCACCGTGCCGGTCAGGTCGATGTACTTGATCTCGGCATAATTCGGGGGGTAGGGAATGTCCAGGTCCAGAACACTGCCGCCGAGGTTCGCGGTGCCCATCACACGCAGGGCGTTGAGGTTCTTGCGTACGACACGGCTCCAGCGAGCGCCCGCGGTAAGGGTCCAGTCATCGCTCAGGTAAAAGTTGTTGTGGGTGAAGACGCCCCAGTTTTCCGAGGAGGCGTCCAGCACCACGTTGGCGGTGGTGTCCACCGCGCCACCCAGGCGAAGCTGGCGCGACCTGACCGTGGTACTCGAGTTGTTGTGGCCGTAGTAGAGGCCGGTTATCCAGTCCCAGCGGTCATTGCCGCTGGAGGCCAGGCGCAGCTCCTGGCTGAAGACCTTGGAAAAGTTGATCTCGGCGGTCTGCCAACTGTCATCCACCCCGGTCACGTCGGTGTCCTTGTCATCATCGTTGGTGGAGGTGGCGTGATAGGTCTGGGAGGTGAGCACAGTGTCACCGATCTCGACATTCAACTCGCCAATGGTCTGGTTCATGCGCGCCCGAATATGCCGTGGACGATCACTCAGGTCGACCCTGTCGGCAGCCTCCACGCCTCGCCCGTCAGAAATCCACTCGGAGTTGTTGCTGTCCCACTCGACATAGCTGTGGCTGAGCCGCCCACTGACCGCCCTGCCCGGTTCCCACAGGACCGTGGCCCTCAGCGATTCGGTCCTGGCGAGCTGGTCCCGGTCGAGGTTGCCGTACTCATAGCCGCTGCTGTTGTTTTCATCGTAGACCCCGGCCAGGCGCAGCCCCAACTGGTTCTCTATCACGGGAATACTGAGGCCGAAACGGGTGTTGGACAGCTGGTGCTCGCCGAAGGACTGCTGAATATAGCCCTCCCTGCGGGTCAGGTCGGGGTTGCGGGTGTGAATGACAATGGAACCCGTGGGCGAGGCCGTGCCATACAGGGTTCCCTGGGGGCCGCGCAGCACTTCGTAGCGCTCGATATCAAACTGGGTAAAGAATGCCAGCTGCTGCTGACTCACATAGGCCCCATCCATGAACACGTTGGTTCGAGGCGTCATGGGGCCCTGGATATAGGTTCCCACCCCGCGCAGCGTAATGTTCTGTGTCGAGCCGAAGGATTGCAGGTTCAAGCCCGGAGCCAGCTTACCGAGATCCTGCAGATCGAAGGACACCTTGTCTTCAAACGCACTGCCCGTGATGGCATTGATGCTGACCGGAACGTCCTGCAGCAGCTCGGTGGTCTTCTGGGCGGTTACCGTGATCTCCTCCAGCACCAGGGTATTCTGGGCCTGAACCACGCCACACCCGCTCAGGGCGATGACGGCGATATAGCATCGGCTTCGTTTCACGACATGCTCCCTGTTTATCGTTATTGGGGCCAGCAGAAACACCACGCAAAAGGCATTGCGGGCAGTGACTGCAGGCGTCTTTATTGCACATTTTAATTTTGGTCGCAATGTTTTTGTCTCGCTGAAAATAATACGTGCGCTCAACAAGATGGCCTGAAACCCCATGTGAACTGGGCACCAACTGTCATATATGCACCCATTGATGGTGCATTTGCCTTCCCTAAAGAATGTTTTTAGACTCAGCGACAGGAAACTCTATCTTCGCTGTCACGCACCCGCATCCCGGGTGCCACACTACAAGGGGTCATCGCGATGCCAGTCAGCAATTCCGTTCCGGACAGTCACAAGCACATACTGGAGAACGGCGTATTTGCATTCATGAGTACCATACGCGCCAGTGACCAGCTGATTTCCACCAACCCGGTCGGCTATGACTGGGATGGCGAGACGCTGCGTATCAGCACCCTCAAGAGCCGCGTGAAATACCGCAACCTGCAACAGGATCCCCGCGTCACGGTCTGCGTACTGGATGCCCGCTCACCCACCCGCTATGTGGAAATTCGCGGCAGAGCGGTGCTGGAGGACGACCCCGGTGGCGCCCTGAACAAAAAGATGTTCCGGGAGAAGATGGGCTACGAGTTCGACCTCGACGAGCCTGGGGCGGAGCGGGTTATCGTCACCATCGTACCCGAGCAGGTCTCCACCCCGACCCTTTACGGGGGCCGTCTGGACCATGTCGGTGATCCAGCCGGGGGAGAGAAGCCGTGAATGAAGAGCTGATGCGGCGCTACTACGCAACCTACAACCGCGAGGACCCGGAGGCTCTCGCCGCCTTCTACCACCCCGAATGCCAACTGCACTCGGCACAGGGGTCGATGCAGGGGCGCAAAGAAATCCTGGACACCTACCGCTATCTGGTCACAGCGTTTGAGGACCGCATGACACCACTGGACATCCGTGTGCAGGGCGATACTGCAGAGGTTGACATCCTCGACCGCTTCACCGCGCGCGAGGATGTCGCAGATTTCATGGGCCAGTCCCTGGTCGCCGGCGAGAGTTTCGAGTTGAAACTGAAGGCGCACTACCGGGCTGAAAGGGGACGGTTTCGCGAGATTCATATCGCACTGAGCCCGGACTGAGGCGGCGCTCTCCCCGCCTCCCCCGGCTCGCGCCCCGGACCGGGGCGCGTTTGGAACGACCGGGCGCTGCCGGAGCGGCCGGTCTACGAGTAAATCGGCCCGCCAATCAGGTGTGTGGCCAGATCGATCAGCAACAGGCTGATGACACCGACAAAGGAGGCTTCGATAAACACTCTGCCGAGCCCCCAGCGCTCACCGTCGACCTCCTCGTCCATGCGGTAGACATTGGGGAAGGCGACCACAAAATACAGCGCATAGAACCAGGACCCGTAAAGCAGCATGGCGTCGAGGTCCTCGTACCACACGTTACTGCCGTCATTGTCGATCATCACGAAGTACATGTAGGTCTCGCCCCAGGCCCAGAAGCAAGCCACCACCAGCACGATCGCGGACCAGGCCACGGCCCGCGCCGCGGCGGAGCTCCAGTGCGTGGTCATGGTGCGGATACGCCGCATCACGATAACCGCGCTAGCGTGGTAGACGATGAAGAACACGATGGCGTTGAAGTACATGGACGGCGGTACCTTCATGTGCTGCGCCAGCGCCGTCGACTCATCCGGGCCGACCAGAGCAGAATCCAGGTACAGGTTCACGTCTTCAAAGCGGTAGCGCAGGCCGAGGATTTCAAAGAAGTACTCGGTATGGAAATAGGTAGCCAGAAAAATCCACCAGAACATGTAGAGGTTGAACTTGAACCAGTAGCTCTGCTGCCAGGCTACGCCGCTGTTGCGCCGGAGAAACCAGGGAAGCAGCACGCAGTACGGCAGCCACATGAGCAGGTTCTGCATGATATTCCAGAAGGTCCCGGTCTCCAGCCAGCCCATCTGCACCATGGCCATGTTGTAGAGAAACCAGAAGGGTATGACGGTGAGAAAAAACTTTTCCGCCCAGGCCTTGTCAGGGTTTGGCGAGAACCAGTAGCCCCCCTTCCCGCGGTCATTCATCGCTGCCTCGTGCATACTCGCTCATCCTCTTGTTTTGTTTTGGATTCGTGTGTTCAAAGTGCCGGCTCGCGCTTCCTGACCCGGCCAATAGCGCAGGCGACTTCGGTGGCTTCATCGATGGCCTGTCGAATCAGTCCCGGACCGTTACAGTCCCCGATGTGCCAGACCCTCTCCGCGAGGCCCGCAAACGGCGAGCTTGCGGCCTCCAGGCCCTGCGGCTGCCCGGCCAAAACCACGGTATCGGCGTCCAGCGAGCGCTCTCTGCCCGCAAAGCGCAGGGTCAGCCCGCCCGGATAAAGCGCGACCAGTTCAGTCTCGGCCAGCACCTGCCCACCCAAGCGATCGAAGCGTGACAGCTGCTCCTGCCGCCGTTTCGGGCCAACGTCGAGGGCGGGTACGGCGGCGCTGCAGAGCAGCGTCACCGAGCGCCCCCGCCGCAGCAGGAACTCGGCAAACTCGAGGGCCACCAGATCCTCACCCACGACACACACGCGACGCCCCAGGGGCAGATAGTAGCGACTCAGTCGGCGCAGATGAGCCGGCTTCAGGCTACCCCACAGGACGGCGGGAACTTGCGTCGCGAGCCGCATCCAGGTCGGGCCCTGACCACCCCTGACCGGATTCACGCCGGACAATACCTGGCGCATCGCCCAGGCATCCACCACGTGGGGCAAATCCCGACCGGGCACTGCCGGCAGCCTGGGTATCGCCCCAGTCGCCACCACCAGGACATCCGGTGCCAGGGCCTGAACCGCGCTGGCATCGGCCCGCGTGTTCAGGCGCAAGTCCACGCCCAGGCGCTGCAGCTCACGCGACAGGAAGTACAAAAGGGGTTCGTTGTCACTGTGTACCAGTGCGGCATAGAACAGGGATCCGCCGACCCGCGGCGATTGTTCCAGCAGGGTCACCGAGTGGCCATTGCCGGCACACTGGCGAGCCAGCTCCATCCCCGCGGTACCCGCACCCACCACCAGGACCCGGAGCGGGCGATCCACGCTGCCGGGCACCCGTGTACCCTCGCGCCCGCTGAAACCATTGACCGCGCAATGCATGTTGGCATCAAAGGGGGCCACCAGCATGGAGTCGATACAGTTCTGACAGGACAGGCACTCGCGCACCTCGCGCCGGCGACCCGTGCGAAGCTTATTTGGCAGCTCCGGGTCCGCCAACAGGGGTCGTGCCCACATCACGATATCTGCCTGGCCACGAGACACCACAGCGCAGGCCGTTTCCGGTCGGTGCAGCCGTCCCACTACCATCACCGGGATATCCACCAACTGCTTTATCGACGCGGCGACCGCCACGTTGTGCCCGTCAGGCGTGTCCGAACCACAGACGATCTGGCCGACCAGGCGATCGTGGGAAACGCCGCCACTGATCTGCAGGCAGTCCACCCCCGCCGCTACAAGCTGCGGCGCCAGCCGCTGGGTTTCCGTCAGGTCGCGGCCGTCAAAGCTGCCCTCGTAGCCGGAGATACGCAGCGTCAGGGGGAAGTCCCTGCCCGTTGCCTGCTTGATCCGCTGGATGGTTTCCAGCAACAACCGGCTGCGGGTCTCCAGGCTGGCACCGCCATATTCGTCTTCGCGCCGGTTGCGCTGCGTCGACAGGAAAGAGCCCAGCAACATGTAGGCGTGCGCCGCATGCAACTCGATACCGTCGTAGCCGGCCTCCCTGGCGCGCACGGCGGCTGCCGCGTACTGGTCCATGATGCCCTCGAGTTCGCCCCGCTCGAGGGCGCGACAAGGCCAGCCGGTTCCGGCGGCGACGCAGACCGAAGGGCCCAGGGGGTCGGTCATGGACTCCGGCCCGGGATGGGAAATCTGCGGCTGTATGCAGGCCCCCTGGGCGTGCACGCGCCGCACCAGCTCGCGGTGACCCGCGATAAAGCGGTCATCCCCCAGGCTCAGGGCCTGTGGCTGATAGCGCTGGGCGACATCCACCGAGCACATCTCCACGGTCAGCAGCCCGGCGCCGCCGCGGGCGCGGGCCTCGTGAAACGCGATCAGGCGCTCGCTCACTTCGAAGTCCGCCGTGCCGTAATTGGTGGTCATGGCCGACATGGCAATGCGGTTGCGCAGGCGCATGCCGGCGATATTGACCGGTTGAAAGAGTGCACCGAAATCCTGCATGTCTGGCTCCCCCCCTGCCGCCCTCAGGCGGAACGCGCCAGGGCCGCGAGGCGCAGGCCTGCCTGGCGACCGAAAAAAGTGGCGTCCGCCACCGACATGCCACTGGCGTAGCCCTCACCGGTGCGGGGGATACCGGCGGCGGTCCGGCCGGCGGCAAACAACCCCGGGATGACCTCGCGGTCGGGACTCAGGACCTCTCCACCGGGTAGCGTGTCGAGCCCGCCGAGGGTAAAGCAGGTGGGCCGCAACTGCGCCAGACTGTAGTCAACCAGCGCATAGGGGGGTGACTCCAGGGGAGCCAGCCAGGTATCCGCCTTGTGAAACAGCGGGTCGTGCCCGGCGCGGGCATGGCGGTTGTAGGTGGCAACGGTTTGCTGCAGGGAGCCTTCGGGCAGTCCCGCTTCGGCCTCCACTTCTGCCACGGTTTCGCCGACTGCGATAATCACCGTGGTGTCGTGGTAGTCGGGCCGGGCGAAGTAGCGATTGTCGATAAACATCCACGCCCGCATGTCGGTCTGTCGGGATACCGCGGCACCCAGTCGGGCCAGGTAGACATCCTCGTTGACAAAGCGCTGCCCCTGGGCGTTGACGAAGATACCGTAAGTCAGCTGCGCGGGCGGATAATGCGCCACGCCGACGAAGGCCTGGCCCATGTGAATGGCGTTGCCGCCGGCGGCCACCCCCAGCAGAATGCCATCCCCGCGGTCACCCGGGTTGCCGTGGCGGGTGCAGACGGCAGCCAGGTCCGGGATGTGCTGCCGGGTCAGCCTCTCGTTCATGATGAAGCCCCCCAGGCAGAGGATGACCCCGTGTCGCGCTTCGAGACAGTGCAGCCGGTTGTCGGCCTTGACCTGAACCCCACACACGCGACCGCTGTCGTCCTGGATCAGGGCCGTCACACGATGGTCGCAGCGGACCTCCACGCCGGCTTCCTCTACCCGCTGCAGCAGTGTGTCCATCAGCACCTTGCCGCCGTCGTGCCCCGCGTCTGCTGGCAGGTGCCCCCGGGGCACCGGTGTTGCCAGATCGCGGAAGGGCCAGGCGCGCTCGTTGCCTGTGTATTGCAGGGAGTCACCGGTCAGTGCAACCACATCGCGCCCGGTAAACAGGCTGCGCCGGTAGGGCACGCCCTGGGACTCCATCCAGTCAAAGTGTGCCGCCGCACCCGCGACAAACGCATCCACGCGCGCCGGGTCGGCAAACTCGCCAAAACAGGCCATCAGGTAGCGGCGAAAATTTTCCGGGCTGTCTTCAATGCCCAGGTCCCGCTGCAGAGAAGTGCCACCGGAGCCGCCCAGATACATTTCGCAGGCGGACAAGCGCGTCGAACCGCCACCGGCACTGGCCCCCTCCAGTGCCATGACATCCAGGCCTGCAGCACGCATCTCGAGTGCAGCGCAAGCACCCGCACCGCCAAGGCCGCAGACAATGGCATCGGTGCTGGCGTCAAAGGCAGCGACATCGCCGCGGCGGATGATCCTGGACATGACAAGGCCTCCACAAGGGACAAGACTCCCGGGACTTTAGCCGAACAAACATTTCATTTACAATCCTTTTTTTTCGAGATGTGCCAGGGGCGCGAGCATGAAGGTACTGGTAACCGGCGGCACAGGTCTGGTGGGTGCATTCACGATTGCCCGTCTGTTGCAATCCGGTCATGACGTCAGAGCCCTGGTGCGCGACCGGACAAAACTCGCCTCCTGTCTGGCGCCACTGGGCAGCAGTGCCGCAGCGGTAGAACAAGTGACGGGGGATGTCACGGCCGCGGATAGCGTCGCAGGGGCCGTCGAAGGCTGCGAAGCGCTCATCCACTGCGCCGGCGCCTTTTCCGACCGATTACAGGACGAAGCCCTGCTGCAACAGGTCAATGTGGAGGGCACCCGCACCGTGCTGGCACAGGCCGTGACCGCGCAGCTGGATCCGATCATTCACGTCTCCAGTTACATCGCCCTGTTCCCGCCGGCGGGCCAGGTCCAGGAAGCGGACGACCCGGTCACCGAGCCGCGCTCCATGTACGCCCGCACCAAGGCCGCGGCCGAACGTATCGCCCGCGACCACCAGGCGCGAGGGGCGCCGGTGGTGACGGTCTACCCGGGCTCCATCCAGGGTCCCCACGACCCGACCTTCAGTATCGGCTCACAGATTATCGCCCGCACCCTGCGCGACCGGCGCATGCTGGTAAGCGACAGCGGCAGAAGCTACGTCGACGTGCGCGACGTCGCCGACCTGTTGAACAACCTGCTGGAAGCGGGCCGCGGCCCGCGGCGCCTCATGTGCGGCGGCCACTACCTGCTGGATGAGGAAGTGCGGCAACTGCTCTCCCGCGTCAGCGGCGAGGAGATCCGCGCACTGCGCATCCCCGGCTGGCTCCTGCGCGGCATGGGCCGCGGCGCTGACCTGATCGCCGGGCTTCGCGGGCGCCCCTTCACCCTGACCGCGGAAGCCGCGGAAGTGCTGACCCGCAGCGTGCCCTGCAATGACGCCCCGGGCCTGAAAGACCCTGGCTATCGCCGCCTCAGTGCCGAGCAGTCCTTCCGGGACCTGGTGACGTGGATTCGGCAGAGCGGCAAAATCGACAGCCTGCCGTGAGCGGGCTAATCCGCCTCGTACAACAGCTCCATCACCATGTTCTTGAGGTGGCGGATGTAGACCTTGGGGTTGAAGCTGCGCGGTTCCAGGGCAATCTCGATCAGTATCCCGGTGAGCATGCAGTGAACCAGGTAAATGGCTTCACCCAGCACTTTGTCGCTGGCCTGGCTGTCGTGGAATATCTTGCGCCCCAGCTGGAGGTGGGACTCCCGGCTGCGACTGATTGACAGGTCATTGGCCGCCTTGCCGTGGCCGCGGGTGGCCAGCAGGATCTCCAGGGTCGCCATGTACTCTTCCCCCTGGTAGTGCTGCCAGGCAGCATCGACATACTTGCCAACCCGGCGCGAGGCGGTGCCCACCGTGAAGCGGGGAGCACTCAGGGTCTCGTGAAACTTGACGTGGGAGCGCGCCAGAATTTCTTCGAGGATTTCTTCCTTGCCGCCAAAATGATGCTGGACCGCGCCCCAGGTCACACCCGCCCGCTTGGCAATCTGGGTGGAGCTGGCGGCCGCGAAACCCTTTTCCTTGATCAGGCCGATCACCGCGTTGATGATCTTTTCCTGGGTTGCCCGGCTTTTGGCCGCCTGCCGCCCCAGGGCTTCCACGTCCGCCGGATTCAGTTCCTGGGACATGCCGCTCTCCCCTTCGGTTGAAAACCCGCGCAGTTTATCACCTGCTTCAGAGCTGAGACAGCAATGCGCCCGCAATGTGTTTATCCCGGCTGGCTACCGCCACACCGGAGCGCATCACCCCGGCGATGCGGGCTTCAGCTGTGCCGCCAATCGACAGCGCACCTGATCAATACTCGAATGTGATATCCACACCATAGGTCCGCGGTGGCTCGTAGGTACCGGCGATGATCGGACCGAGCACGTTCATGTTGGCGGGCAGGTCGCTGTCGGTGAGATTGCGCCCCCACAGGGCGACGCGGAACTCGGCATCCCCCAGACGCAGGCCCTCGAGGGCGAACTGCGCATTCAGGCGCCAGGTTTCATCATTGACCTCGTCATCGGAATACTCGGCGTCCCGGGTTGCCGCCCACTCCTCGGAGCGATAGGAGGCATCCAGGTGCAGGCGGAGGTTCGCGCCCGCCAGCACTGGCTCGGTCACATAGTCGGCCCGGAACACACCACTCCACTCCGGCCGCAGGTGCGGCGAAGGCGCCACGCCCAAGAGATCCAGGTCGAGGGTATCAAAGCTGAAATCCAGATAGCCCAGATCCATGCCCAGGGTCAGGCCACCCAGTGGCAGCCAGCTGAGTTCCAGCTCCATGCCGTCGGCGCTGGTATCTCCGGCGTTGACGATCACCTGCGAGGTGGGCACTGGAGGGTCCACCAGATTGCCGGCGGTTCCAAACTGCTGGTCTTCGTAATCGGTGGAAAACAGCGAGAGGTTCACTTGCAGGGTGTTGTCCCGCCAGCTGGACTTGAGGCCCGCTTCCAGTGACGTCGCCGTTTCCGGATCGTAGATCAGGCCGGACACGATGCCGCCCGAGATATACCCGGTTGAATACTTGGCATACAACAGCAGATCGGCGCTGGGCTTGTAATTGAAACCCACCAGGTAGGTGGTCTCGTCCTCATCGAAGGATTCTTCCAGAACCTCGCCGGTCATCAGGGTACGGTCGATGTAGTCCTTCTTGTCGTTGGTAAAACGCCCGCCCAGGAGCAGGTCCCACTCCGGCGTGATGTGGTATTCCCACTGCCCGTAGAGTGCGAGGGAATCGGTCTCCACCTCCGACTGGCGCGCCCGCTGGTTGCCGGGGTAGAGAGTCAGGTTGGGCGGCGCCGAGCCAAAGAAACCGTTCGGCGCGCGGTTGTAGCCACCGGCGGACTGGTCGAGACCGTAATAGAGGAAGCCCGTGGTCAGTGTGTAACTGTCTGCGCTCCAGATCAGCTGCAGCTCCTCGCTCAGCTGCTCGGTCTTGCGGCCCCCGTTGGTAACAAAGACCACCACGATGGGCGCGAACTGCCCCAGGCCATCCAGGGTAAACCCCGGGGTATCGATGGAGGATTCACGGTAGGAGAGAATATTGCGCAGCGTGAGCGTATCACTGATCTCGTACTCCGCCGTCAGGTTGTGCCCCCGGCTGAGCTTGTGGGAGTTCAGGTGGAAGGCATTGTTTACCGAATCGGGACGCTCGGTACCGAAAGAGGACCCGATCAGGGGCAGCAGCGAGGCATCGGCATCCAGGATGCCGGTGCCCAGCGGGGAGTTGGTGGTATCGACGTAGTCAAACTTGTAGACCAGCTCCAGGTCCTCGTGCAGGTCGAAGCTCACCCCCAGCAGCATGGCATCGGTCTGTTCGTTGCCCAGCTTTTCCGGGGACACGTAGAAGCCGCCACCCTGATGGCTGAAATCGACCTCGAAACCCGCCCCGCTATTGCGGATCTCGCCATCCCGCTCGCGATAGGTGTAATCCAGGCTGAGACTGATCGGTCCCCACTGGGGGCTGTCGATACGGGTGCGAGACTCGAACAGATCGAGGTTGCCTGAGGTGAGCCGCTGACGTATGCCGAATTCGCCCTCGGGGTCGCGGGTGATGAAATGAATCGCACCGCCCGAGGTATTGCGACCGAACAGGGTGCCCTGTGGCCCCCGCAGCACCTCCACGCGCTCCAGGTCGGCGTAGTTGGACAACACCCCGGACCCGCCCTGGATGTAGACCCCGTCCTGGTAGATGGCGACGCCGCTGTCGGCGCCCAGGGCCGTGCCGGAGGCGTACAGGCCGCGTATCTGGAACAGCACGCTCTGGGTGCCCCCCGCTCCCTCCACCGCAGACAGGTTGGGCACCAGGGTATTCAGGTCGAGCAGGTTGTCGATGCGGTAGGTCTCAATCGCATTGCGGCTGAAAGCGGCTATCGAAATGGGGACATCCTGCAGACTCTGTTCCCGTCGCTGGGCCGACACGATAACCTCTTCCAGCGCGGTCGCGCCGGACTGTGCCTGCACAAGGCCTGGACTGGCCGCGGCCGACACCAGCGCAGCGAGGGCGGTCCTTCTGAATAGGGGTGTGGACATGCTTGCCTCCGAAACCGGACCGATGCCGGATTTTTCATTATTCGAATGGGAATGCGTCTCTAGGTCAGATGGCGGCTCGCAAAGGCCTCCATGTCCCGCAGCTTCTCTTCCAGGGTCATGCGACTGGCCATGCCGTTGGCGTCACAGAATGCTTCGCGGTAGAGCTTGCTAACGCCAAGCGCCTCGCAGCGTGCAATATTCTCGGGACTCGGGTCATACAGCCCCAGGCAGATGTCAAAGGGATCGTCGGCACGGCCCTGCCTTGATCGCTCGGCCAGCAATTGCGGAACCAGTGCCTCCACCTCGGCCATCTCGTGCTGGCCACCAATCCAGCCATCGTGGCGCGCCGCACGCTTAATCGCCGCCTCGGAGAAACCGCCGATATAGATCGGGAGCGGTTCGGCGAGGCCCGGTGACATCTGCAGGCTGGGGAAGCGGTAGAACTCCCCTTGGTGGGACACCGGCTCCCCCGACCAGAGCTTCTGCATGACCTCGAGCATTTCGTCACAGCGACGCCCGCGGGTGTGAAAATCCTGACCCACCAGCTCGAATTCCGACTTCTGCCAGCCAATCCCCGCCCCCAGGATCACCCGCCCCCGGCTGATATTCGCCGCTGTCGAAATCGACTTGGCGACGTCAAAGGGAGTGTGCAGGGGCAGCACGTAAACACTGGTGAGAAACCGCAGCCGCTCGGTGACCTGCGCCAGTGCGGCGATCTGTACCCAGGGGTCGGGCCAGTGGGTCTCGGGGTACCAGCGGATCATGTTGTTCTTGCTGTAGGCGTAGTCTTCGTATTGCTCACTGAATGTGATCAGGTGCTCGCCCAAACTGACACCCTCGAAACCGAGGTCCTCGGCGTGCCGGGCCAGGGTGGGCAACTCATCCATATCCAACATGGCGATGCACTGCCAGTGCTTCATTCGGGACCCCGTCCTGTCTGTCTCTTATTGTGAATGGACCTGAGCGACTCATCGAGGTGCCCTGGCCCAAATGCAGGTCGTGACCCGGGAGAATCTACATTCAAAACAATTTATTCGCAATGCTTTTTTTGGCGAATAGCCAGCCCTCTCTCGCGCCACTCGCGCCTCACTCGGGTCCCCCCCCAGGAAAGACGCTTTTCGCTGCCTTGCTCGCGCCCGTGGCGCAGGCTATAATCACCCAAAAGATTTATTTATAAATGTTTTTGGAGCGCAGCATGAGCAACGGCATTCCCTTCGTGAGCGGTGGCAAATCCCCACAGGAAGGCGGACATTTCGAGGAGTTCAGCCAACATCCTGCCTTTTTCCTGATGCGCGCCTGGCGGGAATGCGGCGAACTGGCTGAGTTCGACATGGGCGGACGCAACACCGTACTGATGGTCGGTCCGGAGGCTCACGAAGCGGTATTCCGGGTGGACGATGAAAAGGTCAGCGCCCGCGAAGCCTATCAGTTCATGGTGCCGATCTTCGGCCAGGGCGTTCAGTACGGTGCACCGCTGGATATCGAACGGCAGCAGCTGCGCATGCACTCCCGCGGCCTGGCCAGTGAAAAGATGAATCACTACGCCCCGGTGATTGCGCAGGAAACCGAGCAGTGGATCGCCGACTGGGGCGAACAGGGAGAAATGGATTTCTACGAGGGCTTCGCCGACCTGACCATCAAGACCTCGACGCACTGCCTGCTCGGGGCCGAGTTCCGCAACTCCCTCACCGGCGAGTTCGCCAGCCTCTACCACACCCTGGGGGCCGCCGCGGACGCCGGCGGCCTGCAGGACCCGCAGGCCCAAAAGGCCGCCTACGAGGCCCGCGATGCCGCGCGCGCTAGGCTCGAGGAACTCATCACCGAGCGGGTCGAGCAACGCCGGGCCAGCGGGGAGGTTCACCCCGATCTGCTCCAGGTCTACATGGACGCCACCTATTCCGATGGCCGGCATCTCAGCACCAGCGAGATCGCCGGCATGATCGTCTGGTTCATGTTCGCCGGCCACCACACCAGTGCCAATACGGCCGCCTGGGTGCTGGTGGAACTGGCACGCCACCCCGAGCTCGCCCGCGAGGTCGTGGCGGAAGTCGACCAGGTAATGGGCTCCGACGATGCACTGGATCTGCGCGTCCTGCGTCGCATGTCGGTACTGGAGGGCTTTATCCGGGAAACCCTGCGTGTCCACCCTCCCCTCAACACCCTGACACGACGGGTTATCGAGGACTTTGAATACAAGGGGCATGTGATCGAAAAAGGCAAGAACGTCATGCTCTGCCCCTATGTCGCCCACCGGCTGGAATCCAGTTTCCCCCAGGCAGAAACCTTCGACCCGCACCGCCCCGCTCCGGACAATCCCTTTGCCCTGATTCCCTTTGGCGGCGGTCAGCGGAAATGTGTTGGCAACGCCTTCGCCATTCTGCAGGTCAAGGTCATCTTTTCGGTGCTCTTGCATCACTACGAATTCGACCTGGCCGGGCCGCCCGGCAGCTATGCGGAGATCATGCCCTCGCTGATTCTTCGGCCTTCCGATCCCTGTGTGCTGCGCTACCGTCGGAGGAAAGCCTGATGACGCGCTACCGAGTCGAAGTCGACCTGCTGCTGTGCCAGGGGCACGGTGTGTGCAAGGAGGAGTGCCCCGGTGTCTTCGAGGTGGAAGATCAGGGCACCGGTTACTCCAAGGTCCGGGTACTGCAGGAGCACCCGGACCCCTCACTCAACGAAGCGCTGGAGGCGGCGGAAACCTACTGCCCCAACCGCACGATACGACTGATTGCGGTCGACACCACGGAGTAAGGCAGCGTCCGCCCGGCGCGCCCGGCTCGCGGCGTTTCAAGACAGTGCGGTCCGATCAGCCCTCGAATTGGGCCGTGCTATAGCCCGCCATGATGTGCCCGCAAACGGGAAAGATCACGCTTTCGTGAGCCTGGTGGGTCGAGTAGGCGAGGAAGTCATCCGTGTTGGCAAAGGTGGCCTGCACCGCGATGCCGGCGTTTCCCTCCAGCAGCCCCAGGTCCAGCCCGGTGTGGAAGTCGACGATACCGGGAATCTGCGCCGGCAGTTTGCGGAAGGCGGCCAGCACCGCCTCCTTCTCTTCCTGCGTGGCATCGTCCTTGAAGTGGATCAGGGTGATGTGTCGAATCATGATGCCTTGGCCCCCTTGGCCTGTTTTTCACGCTGTTCGGCTTCGTGACTGTCGATGGCCTTCTGGATGCCACCCATGTACTCCGCCATGAAGCGATCCGCGTTGGAGGCGGCCCATTCCAGTGAGGGAGTGCGGTTGTCGTTGCAGTGCTGGAAATGCGGCATCACATAGCGCGCCAACAGCTCGTAGGACTTCTTGGTCGCTTCGTAACCGGCGGCGTTGTGGGCCAGTGACAGAAAGGCGCCAAAGCCCCCCGACTGCTCCTGCAGCTTCTGGATGTGCGCAACCAGGTCGTCCGGTGTACCCACCAGGCCGACACCGAAGGCCCCCAGGCCGCCGGTGCACCACACCTCAATGGCCTCGTCGAGGTCCTTGACCTGGGGAAACAGCTCGCCGCCGAACTTGTGGAAATAATTGAACATGTCCATCAGGCCGTACTCGAGATCGCGGCGTGCCTGCTCTCGGGTCTCGGCAATATGGAAAGGTGCAACCACCCGCCAGCTGTCGCGATTGACGCGCTGCCCGTATTCTTCCGCCTTCTGTTCGCAGATGCCCCAGTGGTCAGCCAGCGCCTTGAAGCCCTGGGGACTGGAGGCTGCCACGGAAAGCATCGCGGCGCCGTATTGGCCGGCCAGGCGCGCCCCCGAGGGCGAAATGGCCGAGGCTACCGCAATCTCCAGCTCTGCCTGATAGGGCAGGATATGCATGCGTGCTTCCTGCAGGGTGAACCAGTCGGTTTTCGCGGTCACGGTCTCACCGCGCAACAGCCTGACCAGCACCTCCAGGGATTCCCCCATCCGCTCACGCAGGCGCTGGGGATCGACGCCCATCATGTAGGCGTCGGCGATCAACTGGCCGGGACCCACGCCGAAGATAAGCCGTCCACGAGTCTGGTGATCGAGCTGTGCGATGCGGTCGGCAAGAATCAGCGGCTGGTGATAACTGAGGGAGCTGACCCCGGTGCCAAAGCGAATGTGCCGGGTGCGCTCCGCAGCCGTGGCGATGAACACCTCCGGCGATGCGATGCACTCATAGGCACCGGAGTGGTGCTCACCGATCCAGGCTTCGTCAAAATCCATCTGGTCGAGCCAGCGAATCAGATCGAGATCCCGCTCCAGGGCAAAGGTCGGGCTGGTGCGGTCATTGTGGAAAGGTGCAAAGAAGGCACCAAAGCGCATCCGTCTGGGCGTATAGGTCACGGACAATCCTCTTTCTGATCAAAACATTTCACCAGTAATGTTTTGATGGTAGCCACTGTCCCCGACTTTGACAAGCTGCATAACATTTATTTTTAATGGCTTTTTTCCGCGATATGCTCCGCGGCGACAAAACCGAAGGTCATGGCCGGCCCCAGGGTAGCGCCGGCACCGGGGTAATAGCGCCCCGTGGGCGACGCCGTACAGTTGCCCGTGGCATAAAGACCCGCGATGGGCTCACCCGCAACCGATAGCACCTGCGCATGCGGATTGGTCAGCAGTCCGCCCTTGGTGCCGATATCACCCGGATGGACTTCCACCGCATAGAATGGTGCCTCGACGAGTGGCGCCAGACAGGGATTGGGCGCCAGCCGCTGGTCACCATAGAGCAGGTCGTAGCTGTCCTCACCCCGGTGAAAATCCTCGTCGATGCCACCGCTGCTGAACTGGTTAAAACGCTCCACCGTCTGCCGCAAACCGTCTGCCGACACCCCGATGTCTGTGGCCAGCGCTTCCAGCGTTTCGGCACGACGCAACCAGTCACCGCGAGCGACACCGGGCTGCAACCAGTCGAGATGCATGCCACCGGGCAGCAGCGGGCCGAAGGGGTATTCCCGTCGATAGCGGCTGTCGAAAATGGCATGACAGGGCAGGTTATCTCCCTGGTACATCGCCTGTACCGCCGTGGTATAGGCAACCGACTCATTGACGAAGCGCTCGCCGCGCCGGTTCACCAGGATGCAGCCCGGCATGGAGCGCTCGGTGAACAACATGCGCGCACGATCCTCTCCCTGGAGCTTGATCGTCGGCCCCCACCAGGCCTCGTCCAGCAGGTGTGTCGCCGCCCCGATATCCTGTGCAGCCTGCAGCAGGTCCCCGGTGTTCCCGGGCCAGGCCGCGGACCAATCGCTGCGGGTGGGCCCCGGCAGGTATTGTTCGCGCAATGCCTGGCTGTGTTCAAAGCCCCCCGAGGCAAGGATCACACCACGTCGCGCCCGCACCCGTCGACCGGCGCCTCCCCCACCCTCGCCAATCACCACCCCGCTGACCCGCCCACCTTCGCGTTGCAAAGCGCTTACCGGACTGTTGAGCCACAACGCCACGCCGCGATCATCCAGCGAGCGCCGCAGACGGCCCATCAGGGCGTTGCCCATGACCAGCCGGCGCGAGCGCCGGCCGCGCAATCGCCCGGGAATGTCGCTGACATACTCCGCCAGCAACTTGAGGATTACCCTGAGCCAGCCCGGGGACTTGCTCAGCAGAACAGCCCCCTCCAGGTTGGTGTAGCCCATCATTCCCATGACTCGCGTCTGGATGTGCGAGAGCCCCAGCGTCGCGAAGCTCTCAGCCAGCTCACGCGCATGATAGGGCAAGGGGTCAATGGATCGCCCTCCGGGGCGCGAGCCCGGCAGCGCCTGATAGTAGTCAGCGTAGTGTGTCATCGCCTCGAAGGCCGCCTCGGTATGCGCTTCCAGCCAGGCGAGCATGCGCGGCGACTGTTCGACATAGGCACGCACCAGCGCGGGATCGACGTCCTCGCCCGTGAGTGCCAGCAGATAGGTGAGCGCATCTTCAGGGGAATCCTCAATGCCTGCCTTCCGCATCAGGTGGTTGCAGGGAACCCACAAGCCGCCGCCTGAGCTCGCCGAGGTTCCACCCCAGGTGGCACACTTTTCCAGCACCACGACGCTGAGCCCCAGGTCCGCTGCCCGGCAGGCGGCAGTCAGTGCCCCCGCACCACTTCCCACCACCACCACATCGAATTCACTGTCTGCCATGTCAAACCCCTAGCCAGAGCTCATCTTTTGCGCTGTTGCGACACCTCGCGGCATGCTAGCATAAAAAACATTGCACAAAGTATGTGTTGAGGGAAGGCCGATGAACAGAAAAACGCTCCACTGGCTGATACTTGCGGCCACCTTCCCCCTGTTATTGCCCGGCTGCGACAAGGGACCGGTCAGCCCGGGTGGGCCGGTGGCCGACTGGCCGGTGGTGGGCGGCACGGCTGCCGGGCAGCGCTTCACGCCCCTCGAACAGATCACCGCCGACAACCTGGATCGCCTCGAAGTGGCCTGGACCTACCACATCAAGGACCTGTCTCCCGGGACCGCGACACACGGTGCCACCGCCTTCCAGGCCACGCCCCTGGTGGTCGATGACAGCATGTATCTGTGCACGCCCTTCAGCCGCATCATCGCCCTCGACCCGGAAACCGGCGAGGAGCGCTGGGCCTACGATCCGCGGGCGAACCTGACCGGCGCCTACACCCCCACCTGCCGCGGCGTCGCCTACTGGCGGGGAGAACGGCCGGGACGCGCGTGTAATGCGCGGATTCTCTCCGGCACCATGGATGGTCGCCTGGTGGCCGTGGATGCAGATAACGGCGAGCCCTGCAAAGACTTCGGCAAGGCTGGCAGTGTGGACCTGAAGAAAAACCTGGGCGATGTACAAGTCGGGGAGTACTACCTCACCTCCGCGCCGCTGGTGTTCGAGGACCTGGTGATCACCGGCGCGTTTATCAAGGATGGCCAGCGCCTGGACGCGCCGGGCGGTGTCGTGCGCGCCTTCGACGTGCGATCCGGTGCGCTGCGCTGGGCCTTCGACCCGGTGCCTCCCGGCATGCAGCCCGTCACCGCGCAAGAGGCCCGCGAGGGAGCCACCTTTACCCGCTCCACCCCGAATGCCTGGGGCAACCTGTCGGCCGACGTGGAGCGCGGCATCATCTATCTGCCCACGGGCGGCTCACAACCGGACCACTACCGCGGCATCGAACGCGGTGACATGGACTACTACGGCACGTCGGTGGTGGCCCTCGACGTCCGCAGCGGCGAGCCCCTGTGGCATTTCCAAGCGGTGCACCACGACATCTGGGACTGGGACGTGGCCGCACAACCGGTACTCTTCGAGCAGCACGGGGAGACCCCCGGGGTCATCGCCGCCACCAAGATGGGGCACCTCTTCCTGCTCAACCGAGAAACCGGGGAGCCCCTGTTTCCCGTGGAGGAGCGCCCGGTACCGGCTTCCACGGTTCCGGGTGAAACCGCCTCGCCGACCCAGCCCTTTCCCACCCTGCCCAGACCGGTACATCCGCCGACCCTGAACGAGGACGATATCTGGGGCATCTATCCGGGGGACCGCCAGGCCTGCCTGGAACAGTTCCGCAGCTTCCGCTACGAGGGCATCTTCACCCCGCCGGGCCGCGAGCGACCCGCACTGATCTGGCCGGGCCTGGGTGGCGGCATCAACTGGGGCTCGGTCTCGGTCAACCCGCAGCGCAACATCATGGTGGTGAATTCCATGCGCGTGCCCTACACCGTCCAACTCCTGCCCCGGGAGCAGGTGGAAAACATGGATGGCAGTGATCTGGTCGGTGTCGCCCCCCAGGCCGGCACGCCCTGGGTCGTGGTGCGCAACGGCTTTCTGTCGCCCCACAATACGCCCTGTACGGCACCGCCCTGGGGGGTCCTCACCGGTATTGACCTGGACAGTGGCGAAACCCTGTGGGAAGTCCCTCTGGGCAACCTGGCGGAACTGGCGCCCCTCGGGCTCGGTCGCTTTTTCGACTGGGGGACACCGAACACCGGCGGCAGCTTGCAGACGGCCAGCGGCCTGGTGTTTATCGCTGCCACCCTGGACAAGCGCTTCCGCGCCTTCGACAGTCGCACGGGCGAACTGCTCTGGGAGTCTGTGCTGCCCGCGCCGGCACAGGCGACGCCGATGAGTTACCGTCTGTCCGCCACGGGCAAGCAGTACATCGCGATTGCCGCGGGGGGGCACGGCCCGCTCGCCTACGCGGCCAAGGGGCCCGAGAAACTCGGGGAGCTGCTCGGCGACAGCCTGGTGGTCTACCACCTCAGGGAGTGAGCGAAAGCTAGGCGCATCGCATCACCCCAAAAAAAGCGGGTGGCGCCCCCGTGACGACCACCCGCCCAGCAAAATACCGGCTTTCAGGGGCGCATCAGCTGCCCGCCATCCACATTCAGGACGTGCCCGGTAATCCAGCTGGCCTCGTCGGAAAGCAAGAACAGCGCGGCTTCGGCCAGGTCGGCGGGCTGGCCCAGGCGCTTGATCGGCATGGTGTGCAGCATCTGCTGGGCATACTCCCCCGCCACTTTCTGCAGGGCCCCGGTGTCGGTCGGCCCCGGCGCAATGGCATTGATACGAATGTTTTTCGGGCCCAGCTCGTGGGCCAGGGACTGGGTGATGCCGTTCATGGTCAGCTTTGCGACACCGTAGGGGCCACTGCTCATCCAGGCCGCGGTGGAAGACTGGTTGACAATGGCGCCACCTCCGCGCTGCGCCATGGCGTCCACAACCGCCCGGGTCATCAGCAGACAGCCGTGGGCGTTGACGCGCATGAAGTGCTCGAGGTAATCCATGTCCACCGTCAGGTAACCGTCGACCCGCATGTCGCCAAAGATGGCGGCGTTGTTGATCAGGTAGTCGACCCCGCCGAAAGCCTTGAGGGCCTCTGCGACACAGGCCTTTGCAGAGGCCTCGTCGCCGACATCGGTCAGGACGAAATGCGCCCGGCCACCGGCGGCCTGGATCTCGGAGACCACGCGCTCGCCGCCCTCGGCGTTCAACTCCGCCACCACAACCTGCATGCCGCGTTCAGCTGCCACTTTGGCATAACCTTCACCGATACCGCCGCCGGCGCCCGTGACAATGATGGTCTTGTCGGAAAAATCCATGCTCGCTACTCCTTGTTATCGATGCTTTTGATGAATCACGTCTGCAGAGCCAGAGGCGCTGCCACCTCGCGAACTGCCTTTACGGGTCGGGATCAGGGCTTGGGCGCTTTCATGTTGGGGCGGATTTCCAGCAGATCCACCGCCACGCCCGGTGGCTGGGACAGGGCCCAGGCTACGGCGTCAGCGACATGGTTACTGGTCATACCCACATCCATGCAAGGGCCGCTCTCCCGCCAGCTGGCAAAGGCGATTTCGAGCAGTTCGGGGTCCCAATCTCCGGCAAAGCCGCTCTCGGCAGAACCGGGCCTCAGGCAGGTGACACCGATTCCGTCGTCCTGGAGCTCCTCGCGCAGGTCGCGGGTAAAGCGTTCCACCGCCGCCTTGCTGGCGGCATAAATCGACAGGTGGGCCATCTCGTCGGTGTGCCAGGCACTGGCCGAGGACACCGTGAGGATGCGCGGATTCCCGGCGCCCCGCAGCAGCGGAATGGCCGCCTTGCAACAGAACACCGTGCCCAGAAAGTTGGTATTGACCTGCATGGCGACCTCGGCGGCATCGAGGTTCTCCACCTTGTTGGGTCGGGCGACACCGGCATTGGTAACCAGGCTGTCGATGCTGCCAAAGCGCTCGCGAATCGCGGCGAAGACGGCGTCGACGCTGTCGCTGTCCGCAACATCGCAAACGAAACCCGAGGCCTGCTCGCCAAGGGCCTCAACCGCTGTATCCAGACTCGACTGAGAGCGCCCCAGCAGACACACCCGCCCGCCGTCGGCCAGCAGTCGTTGGCTGATGGCCAGGCCAAACCCCCGGGCACCACCGGTAATCACATGCAGCGGCGCCCTCATGCCGGAACTCCCACGGCGATGGTTTTGGTTTCCAGGTACTCCTCGAAACCCTCGGCCCCCATCTCGCGCCCCAGGCCACTTTGCTTGTAGCCCCCGAAGGGCGCGTCGGCGCCGTAGAAATTGCCGCCGTTGACGTTGACCGTGCCGGTGCGCAGACGCCGCGCCACGGACAGGGCACGCGCTTCATCGGCGGACCAGACGCCAGCGGAGAGGCCGTAATCCGAGTCATTGGCAATACGGATGGCATCCTCCTCACCGTCATAGGCAATCACGGCGAGGACGGGGCCGAAGATCTCTTCCCGGGCAATGGTCATGTCATTGCTCACGTCGACGAACACGGTGGGCTCGACATAGAAGCCCCGCTCCAGGTATTTTGGTTTACCACCACCGACCAGCAGGCGCGCGCCCTCCTCCTTGCCCTTCTCTATGTAGGCGAGCACCCGCTCGCGCTGCCGGGCGTTGATCAGGCTGCCCATGATCTGTGACTCGGACGCCGGGTCGCCGTATTCGATATAGCCGAAATAGGCCGTGAGCAGCGCCTCGACCTCGGCCTGGCGCGCCCGCGGAATCAGCAGGCGGGTCTGCAGGGCACAGCCCTGGCCGGCATGGAAGCACACGCTCAGTGCACTCATCAGGCTCTGCTCGAGATTGGCGTCGTCCAGGATGATGTTGGCCGATTTGCCCCCCAGTTCGAGGAAGACCTTTTTCACGGTCCCCGATGCCGCCGCCATGATGTGCTTGCCCACGGCGGTGGAACCGGTGAAGGACACCATGTCGACGCGCGGATCGCGTACCAGCGCATCGCCGGTGGTCACCGGGTCCTCCGAGGTAATGACATTGAACACCCCGGGGGGAATGTCGGTGTATTTCTCGACGATGTAGCCAAGCGCCGTCGCCGACCAGGGTGTGTCCGGTGCCGGCTTCAGCACCACCGTGCAACCGGCGGCCAGTGCGGGGATGCATTTCGCGAGGTTGATCTGCAGCGGCACGTTCCAGGGGGTGATGCAGGCGACCACGCCAATGGCCTCCTTCTCCACCAGCCGACGGGACTTCATGCCCATCATTTCCGCCACACCGATGTCGCGGCTCCACGGGAAGCGGGGCAGGCTTTCCAGGGTATAGTCGATAAAGCCGATGGGCACATCGCACTGCGGGCCACCCTGACCACAAATGCCCAGCGGCGCGCCGGTCTCGGTGGCAATCTGTTGCTTGAGGCTTTCCCGCTCGGCCAGCAAACCCGCCTTGAGCTGCTGCAGGCAGCGCAGACGAAAAGCGTGATCGGTCGACCAGTCGCTCTCGTCGAAGGCCCGACGGGCGGCGCCGATGGCGCGATCCAGGTCCTCGAGGCCGGCGTCCGCAGCCTCCCCCGCCACCGTCTCAGTGGCCGGATTCAGGTTCGTATAGGTACGGCCCGATGCTGCGGGAAGCAGTTTGCCGTCGATAAACAGACGTGACTCGACTTGCATGGGAACTCCTAAGCCTGGTTGAGAAACAGTGCGAGTACCTGGTCGCGCAGGCGTCGGGTGGCCGGTAGCTCCAGCCCCATCTCCTCGGCGGACTGCAAGGCGCAGTCGAGATCCTTCTCGCCGAGACGACCGAAAGCGCCGAATGCCGCGTCCATCTGCGCCGGCGTACACTGGCTCGCCAGGGCGTTGCGATTGCTAATGAACTGGTACATGGCCTCGTTAATCACGCCGTTGGACTTGCCGACTTCGCGCAGCAGCTCCGGTGCCAGACCGCCCCCCTCTGCCAGCCGAACAGCCTCGGACATGGCCAGGAACTCGGCATAGGTAATCAGGTTGTTGCAGAGCTTCAGCAACATGCCGGTACCCAGGCCACCGGCGTGAATCACATTGTCCGCCGAGGTCTCGAACACCGGCCGGGCCCGCTCCACAATCGCCGCGTCGCCGCCGACCATGTAGCAGAGTTTCGCCGCTTCAGCGCCCTGGGGACCGCCGGAAATGGCGGCGTCAATCAAATGCAGGCCTCGCGCCGTGGCATCCTCCGCCCAGCGCAGCAATCCCGCCCGGGACACCGTGCTGTGCACGCAGATAACGCTACCCGGAGCGGCGCTCTCGAAGATGCCGGAGGGACCGTAAAGCAGTTCCTCGACCTGGGTATCGTCGCGCACGCAGATTCCGATGTGCTGGCACTGATGCGCCAGCTCCGCGACCGACTCGGCGGCTACAGCACCCTCCGCCGCCAGCTCCTCCACGGCGGGCCGAGCCAGATCATAGACATGCGCGCGCCAGCGCTTTCCCAGCAAGTGCCTCGCAGAAGGCTTGCCGATGCTACCGAGGCCGATATAGCCCACATCCGACGGGTGTGACATGCTCGCTTATCCCTGTTATTGCGATGAATCTGTCAACGGCGATGATAGGCAGCCGCCGGCATTTATGTCAACACGCTTTGACTTGTAGTCAACCGGAGCTTACTATTTGTTCAGCGATCAGGACACAACGGAAGCCATGAATCAGGTGCTGCAGCGTTACCAGGACAATTTTCCCCGCCATCTGTTGGCGGTGAATCGCCAACTCGATGCCGGAATCATGGAGCGGCTGGTGGAGCAGCGCGGCCACCGGGGCCTGCGCCTGAGTTTTGAGCCCTACATTTCCCTGGCAGCGGGCGGCGCCACGCGTATCAGCCAGATTGCCGATAGCCTGGGGGTGACCCGCCAGGCCGCCAATGCGGTGGCCAACGAGCTGCAGTCCCTGGGCTATATCCAGCGGGTCTCCGACCCGGAGGACGGCCGCGCCAAGCATCTGGTACTTACCCCTTTCGGCGAGCAACTGCGCGCGGACGGCCTGAAGGTCGCCGCCGCTCTGCAGACCGAGTACCGGCGCACCCTGGGCGACGCCGAATTCACCCACTGCCTCGACGGACTGGAGAGCCTGGTCGCACGCCTGCCCGACACCTCGCCGGAGATCTGGCTGAGTATCGAAAATACGCCTGCAGACGCCCGCTTTGCCGCGCTGCTGCCGCGCCTGGGCGACTACGTCAGTCGCCAGTTAATGCTGCTGACCATAAACCGGGGCCACCCCGGCCTGAAGCTGTCCTACCAGCAGGTGCTGACCCTGATTGGGCGCGACGGCGGCCGCATGCAAACCATGGCCCAGGTGCACAAAGTGAGCAAGCAGGCGATCAACGCCATAGCCACCGAACTACAGCAGCTCGGCTACATCGAGCGGCGCCCGGATCCCCGGGATGCCCGCCAACTGCTGCTGCACTTCACGCCGGCGGGTCTGGATTTGCTGCGGGATTCGGTGAATGCGATCCGCGAGCTGGAAGCGGAGCTGGCGGGCATGATTGGAGACGAGGCCCTGCACGCGCTCAAGGGCTGCCTGCGCGCACTCTACAACGCCCTGCAACCCGAACCGAGACTGAACGCGGGCGATCTCGACGACATGGCCCGGAACCTGCTGTCGCGGCTGGGCCCGGCGCGGGCCAGGGAACTGGCGGAGCTGCTCACGGCGCTGGCGTCGAGCGCCCCGGGCGAACAAGGCAACGCACACCCGGAAACGGCCGGTCGGACAATGCACAGGAGCGAGGAATGGATAACATCATAAACAGCCTGGCCGCACAGTATCACTGGCAGGCGGCGCTACTCACCCTGGCGGGGATTATCCTGCTCACCAAAGCCGCCAAATTCCTGGCTTTCCGCGTGCCGGCACTGGCCGCCACGCGACAGACCAACCTCGACGTCGACCGGGAAAAGCTGGCGAAACCCAAGTACCCGCCCATGGTGCGCGCCTCACAGCGGGTGGGCCTGGCGGTCAATGCCGCCTTCTTTCTGCTGCTGCTTCCCTGGGTTGTCACCTTGCAGCCCCAGCCCCTCTGGAAAGGCGCCCTGGATATCGTTGTCATTCTGATGGTCTACGACTTTTTCTACTACCTGGCGCACCGCTTCTGGTTTCACGGGCAAGGCAGGATGCGGCAGGTCCACGCCGTGCATCATCAGGCGCGCAACCCGAGTCACATCGATGGTTTCTACGTCCATCCGCTGGAGACCCTGGTCGGCCTCGGACTTTTCTGTGCCACGATCGCAGTGCTCGGCGCGCTACTGGGCCCCTTTCACGTGGTCACGCTGGTGCTCACCTACGTCATTTACACCCAACTGAACACCATCAACCACACCCGGGTGGACTTGCCCCGTTTCCCCTACCGCACGCTGAACTGGATCGTGGCCAAACACCATGTGCACCACGAGAACATGCACAAGGGCAATTACGCCACGATCACCCTGCTCTACGACAAGCTGTTCGGCACACTCGACTGACAACAAGGAGAACACCTGATGAGTGACCAGGAACGCCGCGCCCGCGGCGAAGCGATGATCAAGGAGGTCTACGCCGGCGACGTGGTGACCCCGCCCGAGGGCTATGTGTTTACCGACGTCATGCTCGAGCAGCTGTTCGCAGAAGTCTGGACGCGAGACACCCTGTCAATGCGCGACAAGCGCATTCTGCTGCTGGGTATCATCGCCGAAAAGGGCGAACCCGCGACCTTCAAGATCCAGCTCAAGGCCTCCCTGAAGCGCGGCGAGATGACCGCCGAGGAAGCCCGGGAGATGCTGTTGTTTATCGCCCAGTACGCGGGCTATCCCCGCGCAGCGAGCATGCTGGCACCGCTCGAAGAGGCGATTGCCGAGGCGGCGTCGGAGACCGCCGACTGAGGTGTGTGGCCGACGGCAATAAGCGGACCCGCGTCATCGTGCGGGGCTTGCCGGGCCTGTATGCCAGGTAAAAAGAAAAAGCCCGGACCGCTTGGCGATCCGGGCTTTCTTGTATGGCGGAGCGGACGGGACTCGAACCCGCGACCCCCGGCGTGACAGGCCGGTATTCTAACCAACTGAACTACCGCTCCATAGGAACTGTGCCGAATGGTGGGTGGTGACGGGATCGAACCGCCGACCCTCTGCTTGTAAGGCAGATGCTCTCCCAGCTGAGCTAACCACCCGTTTCACGGCTTGAGAAGTGCCTTCGGCAGGACCACTTCCGTGGGCTCATAGTGGCGGAGCGGACGGGACTCGAACCCGCGACCCCCGGCGTGACAGGCCGGTATTCTAACCAACTGAACTACCGCTCCACTAAAAGCTTCCGATTTGGTGGGTGGTGACGGGATCGAACCGCCGACCCTCTGCTTGTAAGGCAGATGCTCTCCCAGCTGAGCTAACCACCCCTGAACCGGAGACGCGCATTATAGAGAGAAATTCTCCCCTGTCAAAAGTCTCGTCAGATTTTTTTCAATTCTCTGCAGGGCTGCAGCGAGCGCCCGTTTACCGCTACAATCTGCACCCCGCCCTCACCCCTCATTCGCCGCCGGGAGATGCCCCATGGAAATCTTCAAGGACTTTCATTTTGAAGCCGCCCACCGGCTGCCCAATGTACCCGAGGGGCACAAGTGCGCCCGACTCCACGGCCACTCTTTCCAACTGCGGGTATGGGTCAGTGGTGAAGTCACGGAGCCGAGTGGCTGGATCATGGATTTTGGCGACCTCAAGGCGGCGGTGAAACCGGTGATCGAGCGCCTCGATCACTACTACCTGAACGAGATCCCCGGCCTGGAAAACCCCACCAGTGAAAACCTGGCGCGCTGGTTGTGGGCGGCACTCAAACCCGCGCTGCCCGAGCTCTCTTGCATCGAGATCCGGGAAACCTGTACCTCAGGCTGCCGCTACCGGGGCGAGTGAATCGGTCGCCCGAAACCACAACTGTTTCATTTATGCACTGAAGGCAAGTTACTTTCCGTAGCACGATAAGAGAATGTTATGCACACTTTGCGTGCACCTGCTGAACGTGCCGCAGTTAGCCCTGTCTTTCCTAGCGCTTTCTCACATGATTTTTGTATCTTGTTGTTTTTATTGAATTTATTGTTTTTGTTGATTTTTTAACCAATCTGTAAAGATGCTGTCACTTACTGGCCTCAGGCTGCGGTTGAACAAAATACCCACGGACTTATCCACAGATTCTGTGGAAAAAAATGATGGACGCGGGCCTAGCATGACGGAGGGCACAAGACAATGCTGATGAGCGCCTGGCTGGGACTCCTGGGCATCTGCCTGGCCGGCGCCATGAGCCCTGGCCCCAGTCTCGCCGTTGTCCTGCGCGAATCCGCCCGCGGCGGACGCCGCGCCGGACTGGCCTGCGCACTGGCCCACGGGCTCGGTGTCGGTCTCTATGCCCTGGCCACGGTCGCCGGTCTTTCGCTGCTGCTGGTGCGCTGGCCCCTGCTTGCCGACCTGCTGCAGGCGGTTGGAGCCGCCTACCTGGTGTGGCTGGGCTGGCGTGCCTGGACCCGGGCAGGATCACCCGGGGGCCCACAGACCCAGGACAGCCGCGCACCGCTGTGGCAGGCTGCCGGCAACGGCCTGCTGGTCGCGGTACTGAACCCGAAACTGGCCCTGTTCATGCTGGCACTGTTCAGCCAGTTCCTGCCCGAGCGGCCCTCAGGCGCTGTCGCTGCCCTGCTGGTCGCCACGGCGGCGTTCACCGATGCCCTCTGGTATGCCCTGGTGGCGGTGCTGGCCGGCTTGCCGGGCTTCAGTGACCGCCTGCGGCGGCGCGGCGCGCTGATCGAGCGGGTATTTGCGGTGCTGCTGACAGCCCTCGGGCTGATGATGTTGGCGAGGCTGATGCTGAGCGGCGCCTGACCCACGCGCCCCGCCCCCTTCGCGGCCGCGCACCGGCTCAGTGCAGCGTGGCACCAGGCTCGCGCACGACCACGGCCTGTAGGCGATTACCCAGCATGATAACGAAACCTTCCAGGCGCTCTACCCCATCCACACTGTAGTCAAAGCGGTACTGTCGCCAGACGCGCCAGCGGCCCTGCCCATCCCGGCTCAGGGACACGCGACACAGCTGGACATTCTGATCAAGCAACTGGAAGTCATCCCGCCGGCTTGCCTGTTTCACCGCCTCGATCGCCAGTTCGCGCACCCGGATGGATGAGAGAAACCAGCTCACCAACAGGCCCAGCAGGAACACCACCAGGAGGTCAGTCAGCGTCAGGCTCACCACGACAGCCCGTCCGCCTTACAAACGCCGTCACCCATCCAGGAACTGCTTGACCAGGGCATTGAAACGGGCGGGCTGTTCCGCGTGCAGCCAGTGACCGGCGCCCGGTAACTCGGAGATCTCCGCCTGCGGGAAGCGCTCCCGAATGGCGGTCTCGTGCTCCGGCAGGATATAGTCCGAGGCGCCACCCTTGATGAACAGTGTGCGGCCAGTAAAGGGCATCTGCGCCGGGACGCCCGCTCGGACCTGGGTGTAACAGTCACGCAGCACCGGGTAATTGAAGCGCCAGCGGAAAACCCCCTCGCTGTCGCGGGACAGGCTGAGGAGCAGGAACTGGATCACCGCATCTTCCTGCAGGTGTTCCGCCATCAGTGCGGCCGCCTCGTTGCGACTGCGGCAGGCGGCTCGATCCACCGCCGCCAGCGCCGCGAAGACAGCATCGTGATGCGGCGGGTAGGTGACCGGCGCGATGTCCGCGACCACCAGCGCGTCGACCCGGTAGGGCTGGTCGAGAGCCAGCTGCATCGCCACCTTGCCGCCCAGGGAGTGGCCGACGAAGTGTGCCATCTCCAGCTTGCGGTGCTCCATCCAGCGGGATACCGCATCCGCGAGCGCGGCGAGATCCATGCTGTCAGTCCAGGCAGATCGCCCGTGATTGGGCAGGTCCAGACTGTGCACCCGGTAGTGCTCCTGCAGGGCACGGGATAGCGCCCCGAGGTTGTTTCCCATGCCGAAAAGCCCGTGCAACAGCACCACATCGGGGCCTTCGCCAGCCACCGAATCAAAGACCTCAGCCCCCATGCCCGCTTTCTCCTCCACGAGATTTTGTTACCATGGCGCCACTATAAACGAAGTGGAGTCCCCATGCGTCATTTCCGCAGTATCCTGGGTGCAGGTGCCTTGTGCGCTGCCTTGGCAGGCCTCTACGCCTGCAGCAGTACCCCGACCTACAACCCCACCGTGGTGCAGTGGGAACTCGACGAGGCTCGGCTGGCGGAGACCCGGATCCGCACCGTCATCATTCCCCATGTCAACCTGGGGCCGCCGTCGCGAAACTACCTGGAGGACGAGGCGCCGCGTGTCGACGGCATGGTGCGCAGTTACCTCAAGGAGAACGGCTACGAAGTTCTGCCCCAGCGCGAATTTACCCAGCACTGGAATACCGCGGTCCGCGCCTTCGGGGACCCGGTCGACCCGACCACCGGGCGGGTCAACATGCGCACTTTCGTGCAGATCATGCAGAACGTGCGCGACCAGCTGCGCGAGACCACCGACGTCGACGCCTTCGTGTTTACCGACCTGATCGAGACAGAGACCGCGTTCAACGGCGGCATGAAGCACGTCGCCCGCTGGGACGGCGTCAGTCGCACGCCCTCCCTGCAGGGGCCGGGTAACAGCGTGTCCGCCGACTTCGACTGGAACCGCCCCGCCGCTGTCGCCTCGCTTCAGATCAGCATCTACGACATGGAACTGCAGCGCCTGTTCGCCAGTCGCGGCGGCCTGGATGCCACCGATGCCATCGACGCGCGCTCCTCCTCGGGGGGCTACGTGCGCCGCCGGGCGATACTCGAAAACGAATCCCACGTGAAGGAGGGCATCGCATTGGCCTTCCACCCCTTCATTGTGATGGAAGACTGGCCCGGCAACCCCGACTGAAACCAGCCGCAGCAGGAGGCCGCCCCGCGGGCGGCCCTTTCCCACTCAGCCGGCTAGCATCTCCAGGCCCCGCTCGATGCACCAGCTGGCCGACAGTACCCCCAGCAGATAGACCGGCAGCGGACGCAGTTGGCGCTGCCACTCCCCCAGGGGCCGGCGCAACAGGGCCCAGAAAAGCCCCACCACGAGAATAAAGGCAATCTGCCCCAGCTCGATACCGACGTTGAAAAACAGCAGCGCCAGGGGCAGATTCGCCTGGGGCAGCCCGGTTTCCACCAGCGCGCCCGCAAAGCCCATCCCGTGCAGCAGTCCGAAACCGCCCGCCAGCCACCAGGGATGGCGGTGAAAGACCCCGCCGCGGTCCGGCTGGGTCAGTACCACTGCCAGCCAGAAAATGCTCACGGCGATGCTGAATTCAACCAGTCCCACCGGGTAACCGATCACCCCCAGGGTCACCAGTGACAGGGTGATGCTGTGGCCCACGGTAAAGGCGGTGATGGTAAAGAGCAGCGAGCGGATATTGCGCACCAGCAGCAGGAGCCCGAAGACGAAGAGCAGGTGGTCCAGGCCGGTCCAGATGTGCTCGATGCCAAGCCGCGAGTAATCGGTCATCACCTGACCCGCCCCCGGCTCCTCCGGCAAGGTAAAGCGCGGCTGCTCGGCGCTCAGCACCTGCTGGTACTCACGCCCGTCGCGCAGGCTCACCAGCAGCATCGCCGAGGTCTGGTTGGCGCCGAGGCCGTCGATGCCCAGGCTGGCCCCGACCAGTCCGACCTCACCGAGCATCTGGCAGTCCAGCCGCCAGCTGACCACCCGTCCGGTCCCTTCGATCTGCGGGGCTCCGGCGCTGGCCGGGCGACAGCCCTCCGGCCAGCGCGGCTCGAGAGGCACCGGGCTGGTGGCCTGCAGGGGCACTTTCCACACCACCTGGTACTGCTGCGAGTCCACCTCGGTGAGCTGCAACAGCACGGGCGCAAAGCGGTGGGCCTGCGCCTGCAGCGACAGCAGCATCAGCAGTGGAGCCAGCCACACAAGACAGAGACGACCGAATAACACGCTGTGACCTCCTTTCACGAGCGCACCTCATAGTGTTCGCGCAAGCGCGACACCGAGGTAGCCAGTGCTTCCCGGCGCGCATCGCGCTCCAGATCCCGGCGCAGCCGCGCCCGCACCTCCTCGAAGGTCGAGGGTCGACCCGGCTGCAGCGACGCCAGCCACACCAGGTGCAGGCCATAGGTGGAGCGCACCGGCCCGATCCAGGACTGCGGCTCGGGAGATAGCGCCTGCAGGTTGCTGACGAAGGCCGCGCCAAACTGGCGGGCCAGCTGCTCCGGGCTCTGCTCGCGAAAGTGGTAGCCTGGCAGGAAGGGCGCACCCAGGGCGACCGCGTCCTCCGGCGACAGATCCTGCTCCCGGATCTGCAGCAGCGCCGGTTCGGCGTCGGCTTCCCGCTCACGGCTGAAATAGACCTGGGTCAGGGTATAGCGGGGAGGCTCCTGGAAGGCCTCGCGTCGCGCCTCAAAGGCCGCGCGCAGGTCCGTCTCATCGACCGCCTCGGGCGGGTTGGCCGCCAGCAGCAACTGTTCCATCACCTGGATCAGGCGGCGCTTGATCACTTCATCACCCACGTGCAGGCGCAGGGCCATGGCCTGCTCGACGCGCGCCGCCTCGTCGCTGTCCTGCCCCAGCTTGAGGAAGTCCATGTTGCGCAGCAGCCGATCCCGCACCACCCGGTCCTGTTCGTGGATACCCAGGCCGAGAGCGTGCTGAAACAGCAGGTCGCGCTCGAGCTCCAGCTCGGTGAGCCGCGCCAGTGTCGCGGTATCCGGCTCGCTGCCTGTCGCCATTCGCCACTGGTCGCGCAGCAGGCCGACGCGCGCTTCCGGCAGCGGGCCAATGACCGGTTTGGGTGGAGGAAACCAGAGTTGCTGGAGCCAGTAGACCAGCGCCCCCAGCAGGACAAAATGCAGCCACGGCCGCCGCAGCCAGCCAGTCAGGGTTGTCAGCATGGGCTCAGTCCGAATAGGTCGGCGTGGTTTTCTCTGCCTGGGCGCGGATACCGCGCTGCAGATCCTCTTCGCTGAGCATTCCGGCATTCCAGGTGGCGATGTAATTCAGGGCATCGCGCACCGGGTGATCGCGGGTGTACAGCAGCATTTCCTTGGTGCCGCGAATCGCCAGGGGCGACTTGCCTGCGATCTCTTTTGCCAGCGCGAGCACACCCTCGAGGAGTGCCTCGCGGCTCTCGAAGACCCGGTTCACG
Source organism: Haliea atlantica (assembly GCF_054779855.1). Taxonomy (NCBI): domain Bacteria; kingdom Pseudomonadati; phylum Pseudomonadota; class Gammaproteobacteria; order Cellvibrionales; family Halieaceae; genus Haliea; species Haliea atlantica. Next base: position 195,562 of record NZ_BAAGXL010000003.1, read on the forward strand.
AGGCCGATCTCCCGCGCTTCCGTCGCCTCCAGGCGGCGGCCGGTATAGGCGAGCTCCCGGGCCAGCCCGTCGGCAATCAGTCGCGGCAGGCGCTGCAGGGTGCCGACATCCGCGGTCATGCCGATATCGATCTCGCGTACCGCAAACCAGGCATCGCTACTGACATAGCGCATGTCACAGCAGGTCACCAGGTCCACGCCCCCGCCGATACAGGCGCCGTGAATGGCGGCGAGTACCGGTTTGCGGCAGCGCTCTATCGCAGTCAGGTTGTCCTGCATCGAGAGTATCTGCCGGCGCAGTTGCTCGGCACGGCGGGCGGGATCCGCATGCTCGGCCACTAGACCGGCAAACACGGCCAGGTCGAGGCCCGAGCAGAAGTGCCGCCCCTCCCCCGCCAGGACAACCGCGCGCACGCGGGGCTCGGCGTCCAGCCACTCGAAGCAGGCCTGCAGTTCCGGCCACATGGCCGCGCTCATGGCATTCGCCTGCTCGGGCCGGTTCAGGTTCACCTGCGCCACGGCGCCATCCAGGGTCAGACTCAGGGTGGTAAAACTGGGGGGCGTCATCGTCATGTCCTTGTCATCGCTGTTATTGGGGGGACGTCTGGCGGCAATGCCGCCATCAGACGGCTTCAGGGGGCCGGCCAGTCACTCAGGAAATCGGCGACCGCGAGGTCCGGCAGGGGCTTGGCGTCCCCTTCGCGAGTGCCCAGGTAGAGAAAGGCAACAATTTCCTCGTCCGCAGCAAGCCCCAGGGCCCGGTGAACCACGGGGTCGAAGGCCGGCGCGCCGGTGCGCCAGATGCCCGCGTAGCCCTGGGCTTCGGCCGCCAGCAGCACACCGTGGGCGGCACACCCGGCAGAGAGCCGCTGCTCTACCGCCGGTACCTTGGGGTGCGTCTTCAGTGAGGCCACCACCACCAGCAGCAGTGGTGCCCGCAGGGGCGCCCGGCGCGCCTTGGCCCGGGCGGCCTGATCGGCGCCGGGCTCGCGCTGCAGAAGGCTCTGCTCCAGCACTTCGCCAAAAGCCTCGCGCGCCTCGCCACGCAGGCGAATAAAACGCCAGGGACGCAACCAGGCGTGGTCCGGCGCGCGCAGGGCGGCGCGCAATATCTCCGCCAACTCGGTGTCATCGGGAGCTGGCGCCGCCAGGCGCGCCGCGGAATTGCGCTGCTGCAGAAACTCGAGAATGCTGTTCATGGGAACCCGCTGTAAACCTCAGGCCTGCATGATAACAACCCCGGATGGCCGTTGGGACCCGCGACAGAAGAATTTCACGGCGGCTCCGCTGGCTTGCAAGCTGCGGTAATTTTTCGCGGAGTTTTGACCTGGGTCACACAGCGCCATGTGTGTTGTGCTAACTTTGTCCGGGCATGCTGCAAACAACCACGAGGAAGGTATTGCAGGAAGGGAACCGCCTGCAGGAAGATACTCGGGACAATACCGATAATGATCAAGGAGTAGAGGCATGAACCCAATCAAGCCGCAACGTCAGCGCATGACTCCCCTGGCACGCAGCCTTTCGGCCTTACTTGGGGGCGTGCTCGCGGGCACCCTGCCCCAAGCCATCCAGGCCCAGGAGGCCCGGCGAGGCGTCAGCACCATTCTGGAGGAAGTGATCGTCACGGCGCGCAAGCGCGAGGAGGGCTCCCAGGAAGTCCCGCTGGCTGTGTCCGCGCTCAGTGCTGACCAGCTGGAAACGCTCAAGATCCGCGACCTGACCAATCTCGCCGTGAGACTGCCCAACGTGGCCATGGACGATGTCGGTACCGCCCGCGGCACCGCCAACTTCTCCATCCGGGGTCTCGGCGTCAACAGCTCCATTCCGGGCATCGACCCCACCGTGGGGGTCGTGGTCGACGGCGTCTATGTGGGCCTCAACAACGGTATCCTGTTTGACACCTTCGACTTGCAAAGCGTCGAAGTCCTGCGCGGGCCCCAGGGCACGCTGTTCGGACGCAACGTGACCGGGGGTGCCGTGCTGCTCAACAGCAAGGAGCCGGGTGACGAGTTCGAACTGAGCGTTCGCGCCGCGATCGACCAGGGTCCCGACGGCGGTCCCAGCAGTTACCTGATGGGAAGTGTCGGCGGCCCGGTGAATGACTGGCTCGCGGCCCGTATCACGGCCTACTACAACGATGACGAAGGCTTTATCGAAAACCAGTTTGACGGCGAGGACATCGGCGCCATCGAACAGACGATGGTGCGACCCGTCGTTGTCCTGACTCCCAACGATACCGTGGAACTGGTACTGCGCTACGAATACAGCGACATTACCGGCGACGGCCCGATCGGCCAGAGTCACACCAACGGCTCCGGCATTGACGGCACGCCGGTCAATAACAGTCGCTACGATTTCGGGGTCTCCATCGACGAGCCAGGCTCCCAGGACAGCGAGACCAATGCCTTCACGGCAGAGCTCAACTGGGATGTGGGCTTTGGCGACGGCACCATCACCAACATTTTCGGCTGGCGGGATTACGAGTCCATCGGGCTGGCGGACATCGATTCCCAACCCACCTTCATGTTCCATGCGCCGTCCTGGCTGGAGTACGAGCAGGTCAGCAACGAATTGCGCTACAACGGCCTGTTCAACGAGCGCTTCAACGTCACCGCCGGTGTCTTCTGGTTTACCAGCGAGATCGACTACCACGAGCGCCGCAACATGGCCGGCGAGCTGATCGGCCGCGGCATGCCACTGGTACGTTTCGACGGCGGCGGCGAGCTGGACACCGACAGCTGGGCCGTGTTTACCCAGGTCGACTACGATCTCAATGACAAATGGACGCTGACCTTCGGGGCCCGCTACTCCGAAGAGGACAAGGAAACCGGCATCGCCTCCCTGAGCCAGAACGCCTCCAGCGACCTGCCGGCACTGATTCCGCTGCCCACCGTGCCCCTGGCACAAGCCTGCAATGTGGTATTGCGCGGCGACTGTGTCTACGATTTCGTCGACGAGGACAGCTGGAACAGCTTCTCGCCCAAGGTGGGCTTCACCTACAACATCGACGACAGCTCGCGCATTTACGGCCACTACACCCAGAGCACCCGCTCCGGCGGCTACAACATGCGCAACACCTCCTTCAATCCCGCGGATATCCCCGGGCCCTTTGATCAGGAGACCGTGGACAGCTTCGAGCTGGGCTACAAGTCGAACTTCTTTGGCCGGGGTGTGCTGAACGCGGCCATCTTCCACAACACCATCGACGACATGCAGCGGGAGATCAACCTTCCGGGGCCAATCGGGGTCATCCAGCTGGTCCGCAACACCGCGGAAGCCACGATCTACGGTATCGAGATCGACGCCAGTTTCGCCATTACCGACAATCTGGTGGCCATCGCCTCGGTGGGGGCCATCGACGCCTCCTATGACGAGGTGCAGTTCGACCTCAATGGCGATGGCGTGATCAATGGCGAGGACGAGGATCTCGACCTGCCCCGGGCGGCGGACCTGACCTATATGGTGGGGCTGAACCACGATCTGCAGCTGGGTGACTGGGGCTTCCTCGGTTCGCGCATCAGCTACTCCTTCCGCGACGAGTCAGCCTACACCGACAACAACCTCGGTGTGCTCAACTCCCAGGAACGGGTGGATGCCGGCCTCGACTTCTACAGCAACGACGGCCACTGGGTGTTCTCGATCTACGGCCGCAACCTGCTGGATGATGTCCTCCACGGCAATGACACACAGTTGCCGGCGGACATCTTTGGCTTCCCGGTCGGCGGGACCCTTGCCCCCATGTCCAAGGGGCGTCGCATCGGTCTCGAGGTCACCTACAACCTCTGAGTCGATCTCGCGGCGGGGCCATGGCCTCGCCGCGAGTCCGTTTCAACACAGCACGAGCGCCGGGTCCGGCCTCAGTCCCCGGGTGTCATGTCGTCCCAGGGGTTGCGCAGATCCAGGGCAATCTCATAATCCCCCACGCGCAAAGACGATGCCTTGAGCGCAACGTCCTCGTCACCCAGCACCCCGTGATCAAAACGGTAGACCGGCTTGACCCGACCGGCGGTAACCGCTTCGTCGTAGTCCCGACGCGCCGCCTCGACCTGCTCGTTGCGCGCCTGCCAGGCCTGCCACTCGCGGGCACCGTAGCGCGCCTGCAACATGCGCTGGGTAACCGCGGGACTGAGCAGCGCGGCAGAGGCATTGTTGCCGCCAAAGCCCTTGGAATTGACTACCGCGTACCGCTGGGCCGCCGGGTCCAGGCGGCGATGCGCGAGGGAGAAATCCAGGCGGTCACTCACCACGTCATCAGCCAGTCGGTCGATCGTGGAAATCCCGGGCAAGAGCCCGGTAGCCCAGCTGCTCAAGGTCGCGGTGATCTGGTCGCCCGAGGCGGCCCCCAGAGAGTGGCCCAGGTAGCACTTCAGCGCGGCCACTGGCCAATTTTCCAGGCCGAAGGCCTCGGCAACACTGGAGAGAATCCGCGATTCGGTTACCCGGTTCTGCGGCGTCCCGGTACCGTGGGCCTGCACCTGGCCACCGGCGCGAAGCCCCTCCTCACCCAGGATGCCCCGCAGCGCGGCCAGGGCCTTGGCCATGGTGATGTAGTTGCCGACCCCGGGGCCGGAAATGGACTTCTTGTAACCGTCGGCGTTGACGAACACATCGGCGGCGGCGCCCAGGATACTGGCACCCATCTCCATGGCCAGCGCATCGTCGAAGAGCACCACCATCTGCGCCGACTCGGCGATGGTAAAACCACAGTTCTCCGCAAAGGGCCGACAGGCGCGACGGTGATCCGGCTCCTGGTCCGGAGACAAGCCATCCAGTTCGCGCAGCCCCTTGTCGGTGGCCAGGGCACCCATGGCGGCGTAGCCCTCCATCACCTCGGGCACCACCGGTGCCTCCGCGGCTCCGACGAACACCACCCGGGAACGGCCGCTGCGAATATCGTCGATGCCCAGGCGCAGGTTGTAGAGGAAGGAGGCACAGGCACCGAGACTGGCCCCGGTGGAGCCCATGCTGCCGAGTACATAGGCGTTGACGAAGTCCGCCGGCATCTCCGCCAGGCTGAGCGGGCAGAACTTGGAGGTGACACGCTGGCCGTTGTAGCGGGCCTTGAGCATGCCGCCACCGCCGGCGCTGTCGAGCTGCCCCATGGCACTGCCGGCGTAGACGCTGACCTGATCCACCGAAACATGCCGCTGCAGGGCATCCCAGGAAATGCCCATGTCGCCGAGGGCATCGGAAGCGGCGTAGATCATCATCTGCAGCCCGCGGGGGTGATTCCGCGAGGGGTAAAGCGTTCCCGGGTCAAAACCACTGGGAAGCTGACCGGCGGCCTTCACCTCGAACTCACGAACCACCGGCAGCAGCCAATCCTGGGTTTCCGCGGTGCGCACCTGGAACTCGCCGCTGTCCAGCTCAGTGACCTCCCAGTGATCCGGGACCCGCTGGGGTAAATGGTTGCGACGAAGCCGGAAGGTCAGGGGCGGATCCCCCGCCTGGGTCACCAGACGCTGGTTCCAGGGCACCGCATTGGGATCGAAATGCGCCGCTTCCACCCGGCGAACCAGGGTGTGGGCGAGCACACGGGACTCCTCGGCATCACTGCCTTTCAGCCCCATCAGCTGCGCCAGGGCGGCGCGGGTACCAGCGCGCTCATCGGAGGACAGGGCCTCCCAGGCCATCCGCCGCAGGGCGTGGTAACCCGACACACGGCCGGCGCCATTGATGCCTCCCAGGCCCACGAATACCGGTAGTGGCTGTCTTGCCATAGTCAATCCTTAACTCCTGAGTGATGGCGGTCGCGCCCGCCACGCAAGCACGACGCAGGCGGCACAGTGTAAGGAGTGCCGAGCCACACACATAGGGGGATATGGCCACACATTATGGTATTTTTGTCATTTGACTCCCTGGAACCGCGCCCATGTACACCGCCGCCGCCCTGCTCTATCCCCAGGCCCTGGCCAGCAGCCTGACGCTGCCCATGGAGATACTCGGTGCTGCGGCGCAGCTGGCGGGCAGTCAGCAGCGTCGGCGGCGCCCCCTGCGCTTTCTGCTCGCCGGGCCGTCCCGTGCACCGGTCACCCTGCAGAGCGGCCTGAAGCTGGTACCGGACATCAGTATCTGGGAATTGCCGCGCCTCGACCTGCTCTTGCTGCCCGCCATCTGGCGCAATCCACAGCCCTGCCTGCGCAGCCTCGCGCCCTGGCAAGCGACGCTGCGCGAGATCTGCACCGACGGCACCCGGATCTGCAGCGTGGGCACCGCGAGCCACATCCTCGCCGAGGCCGGCCTGCTCGACGGTCGCGCTGCCACCACACACTGGGGCGACTTCGATCGCTTTCGCACGCACTACCCGCGAGTGTTGCTGAAAACCCGCCACCTGATCACCCAAAGCGACAACCTGTACTGTGCCGGCAGCGTGAACAGCATCGCCGACTTCAGCGTGCACATCGCCGAGCTGTGGTTTGGCAGCGCGATCGCCCGCGCCATCGAGCACCAGTTCTCGCCGGAAATCCGCCGCCCCTTCCGCGCCGCGGCCTGGCAGGACCGTCAGCACACCGCGCACCATGACGAACACATCCTGCAGGCACAGCAGTGGCTGCAGGATCATCTCCAGCAGCCACTGCAGCTGTCGACACTGGCGAAACAGCTCGACCTCAGCACCCGCACCCTGAGTCGCCGCTTTCGCAACGCGACCGGGCTCAGCCCCCAGCAGTACCTCAACAACCTGCGTATCCAGACGGCGCGCGAGCTGCTGCGGCGCAGTAACCTGGGCGTAGCTGAAGTCGCGTGGCAGGTCGGTCTGCAGGATGCCAGCTATTTCTCCGCCCTGTTTCGCCGCGAGGTCGGCATGACGCCGGGGCAGTATCGCGCGGCGGTGCGCGGCAAGCTGTTCCAGCCCCCGCTTTCTTGAGTCCCGACGCGCCCTGTGGCTTAATGGCGCGCTGTTCTCTGGCCCTGCGCCAGCATCTGTTCACCCGCTAAGGGAACTCATCATGCAAGAGGAATCTGTCGTCATCGTCAGCGGTGCCCGCACCCCCATGGGAGGCCTTCAGGGCAGCCTGGCCAGTGTCAGTGCCACCCAGCTGGGCAGCACCGCCATCGCCGCCGCCCTGGAGCGCGCCACCCTCTCCGGCGATGACATCGACGAAGTTTTCATGGGCTGCGTCCTGCCCGCCGGCCTCAAGCAGGGCCCCGCCCGGCAGGCTGCCCGCGGCGCCGGCATCGCCGACAGCACCGGGGCCGTGACCCTCAACAAGCTCTGCGGCAGCGGCATGCAGGCCACCATTTTTGCCCACGACAGCATCCTCGCCGGCACCAACAAGGTGGTCGTGGCCGGCGGCATGGAAAGCATGAGCAATGCCCCGCACCTCCTGCCCGGCGCCCGCGGCGGCGTGCGCACCGGCCACGCGTCTTTTTACGATCACATGTTTCTCGACGGTCTCGAGGACGCCTATACCGGCCGCGCCATGGGCTCTTTCGCCCAGGAAACCGCGGATGCCCGCGGGCTCACCCGCGAGCAGATGGACGCCTTCGCCATCGAGTCCCTGACGCGTGCCAAGCGCGCCATCGAGGACGGCTCGTTGAAGGCGGAGACCGTGCCGGTCACCGTCACCTCGCGCAAGCGCGAAAGCGTGGTCACTGACGACGAGCAGCCCCACAAGGCTTCGATCGACAAGATTCCCAACCTGCGCGCCGCCTTTGCCAAGGACGGCACCATTACCGCCGCCAACAGCAGCTCGATCTCCGACGGCGCCAGTGCCCTGGTGCTGATGTCGGGCAGCGAAGCCGAGCGCCGCGGCCTGCAGCCGATGGCGCGTATTGTCGCCCACAGCCGCCACAGCCGGGCACCGGAAGAATTCACCATCGCCCCCATTGGTGCCATGGAAAAGCTGTTTGCCAAGACCGGCTGGAATGCGGCGGATGTCGACCTGTTCGAGATCAACGAAGCCTTTGCCATGGTCACCATGCTGGCCACCCAGGACCTCGGCCTCGACCCCGCCAAGGTGAACATCCACGGCGGCGCCTGTGCCCAGGGCCACCCGATCGGCTCCACCGGCTCGCGCATCATCGTCAGCCTGATGCACGCCCTCAAGCAATACGGCAAGACCCGCGGTGTCGCTGCGCTGTGCATCGGCGGCGGCGAAGCGACCGCGGTGGCGATCGAACTCATCTGACAGCAGGGGCCGGCCACCGGCCCCGGGGACACGCGCATGGCACTCAGCAGCATTCCTGACATCCTCGACGACATCCGCGCCGGCAAGATGGTCATTCTGATGGATGACGAGGACCGGGAGAACGAAGGCGACCTGATCATTGCCGCCGAGGCAGTGACCCCCGAGGTCATCACCTTCTTCTCCAGTGAAGCCTGCGGTCTGATCTGCATGCCCATCACCGAGGACCGTGCGCGGCGTCTGCAGTTACCCCTGATGGTGCGGGACAACCGCTCCCAGCACGAAACCAATTTCACGGTTTCCATCGATGCCGCGGAACGCAAGGGCCCCGGCATCAGCTCGGTACAGCGCGCCCACACGGTGCGGGTGGCGGTCGCCCCCAATGCCCGCCCCGCGGACATTGCCCAGCCGGGCCACATCTTTCCCCTGGTGGCCAAATCCGGGGGTGTGCTGCGCCGCGCCGGTCACACCGAAGCCGGGGTCGACCTGGCCCGCATGGCCGGTTTTGAGCCGGCGGCCCTGATCGTCGAGATCATGAACGAGGACGGCACCATGGCCCGGCGGCCGCAGCTGGAGGAGTTCGCCGCGCGCCACGGCCTGAAGATGGGCACCATTGCCGACCTGATCGAATATCGCTCGCTGCACGAGCAGTCGGTGGAGCTGCGCGATTCCCGGGCGGTGCAGACCGAGTTCGGTGAATTCCAGCTGCACACCTTTGCCGACCTGATCGACGATACGCTGCACTACGCCCTCACCCGGGGTGAGCTCGAGGAAGCGACGCCGGCCCTGGTGCGGGTGCAAACCCTGAACGTACTGCGGGATGTCCTGGGCACGCTGATCGACAACGAGCCCGGCTGGTCGTGCCGGCGGGCCCTGGAGCAGATCGCCCGGGAGGAACTGGGCGTCCTGGTGCTCATCGGCCAGCCCGACAACAGCGAACTGGCCCTGGCCGAGGTTCTGCAATTCCCCGACGCTCCCAGCGTCGCGGGCAACAGCGCCAACGGGGTCGGCAATTACCGCGTCATCGGCACCGGGGCACAGATACTCAAGCGCCTGGGTGTCGGACAGATGCGCCTGATGTCGGCGCCGGTGCGCTTCAATGCCCTGTCGGGCTTCAACCTGGAAGTCGCGGAGTTCGTTCAGCCCGTCTGATCGTCGGAATGAAACCGCGGTGGCCGTCGCTCCAGCAAGGCGGTGACCGCTTCAATATTGTCCGCTGAACCGACCTGTCGCTGCATCCCCGCTGCCTCGGCACGAAAGGCCGCCTCGATACCTTCACGGTGCGGCAGGCGCATGCAGCGCTTGATTTCCCGCAGTGCCGACACCGGCCACTGCGCCACGCTTTCCGCGCGCTCCCGGGCGTGTGCCACCAGCGCATCATCGGGCAGCACCTCGGCGACGAGCCCGAGTGCCAGTGCGCGCTCTGCGGGCACCCAGTCAGCGGTATACATCAGCTCTGCCGCGCGCTGGGCACCGATATTCGCCTGCAACATGTAGCTGCTGGCCCACTCCGGCACCAGGCCCAGCGCCGCGAAGGGTAGGCGCAGGCGCAGGCTCTCCCCCGCGTAGACCATGTCGGCGTGAAACAGCAGGGTCGCGCCCCCGCCCACCGCCACGCCGTGCGCCGCCGCCACCAGTGGCTTGTCGAAATTGGCCACCGCCCGCGCGGCGCGCTCGAAGGGGTGCTCGCCGCCGCCCTCGGCCTGACCGAAACTGGCGAGGTCGACACCGGCGCTGAAACTGTCCCCGGCACCGCGGATCAGCACGCAACGAACGGCGGGGTTTTCGGCAGCCTCCAGAAAGGCGTCTCCCAGGGCCATCCACAAGGGATTGTCGATGGCATTCTTCTTCGCCGGCCGGTTCAGGGTCAGCTCCAGGACGCCTCGGTTCAGGGACTGCAGCAGCACGTCTGTCATTCGCTGGGGGCCTGGTGAAAGGTAACCAGATCCGTCAGGGGCATGCGCTCCGTTACACAGGCGTTGGCGCTCGCCGCAGGATCGGGGTACCCAAAGGAAATGCCGAACAGCAGTTTCAGGGACGGATCGACACCCAGTATCTCGCGCACCTGGTCGACCTGGAAACTGAGGGCCGTCTGCGGGCAACTGCCCAGACCGCGGGCAGTCATGCCCAACATCAGGGTCTGGGCGAACATGCCCAGGTCACAGGCCTCGCGCAGGCCAAAGGGTTCGGGCAGGAAGAGAAAGGCGACATGGGGGGCGTCGAAGAAGGTCAGGTTGCGCATGAAGGCATCGTGCCGTCCTGCCTTGTCCTCCCGGGCAATGCCCATGGCATCGTAAAGCGCGCGCGCGGCGGCGTGCTGACGCTCCCGGTAGACACCGTCGTACTTGCCGTCATAGGGAAAGTCCATGCGCATTTTGCCGGCCATGAAATCGGCGGGCAGCCGCTGCCGCAGGGCTTCGATCGCCGCGCCGGAGGCCACGTGAACGGCCCAGGGCTGGGTGTTGCAATTGCTCGGCGCCCGCGCCGCCTCGGCAAACACCGCCTGCAGAATCTCCGGCGCCACCGGATCCGGCAGGAAGGCCCGAATGGAGCGCCGGGCCTGTACGATACGGGCGAAGGCGGCGCTGTCGCTCGCCTCAATGTGCGTCTCTGCTGCTGTCATGCTCTGCTTTCTCTCCTGCCAATCGGCTGTGGCACTTGCAAATGGGCTCTGGCGCTCACTCGCCGGTAAAGCGAGCGGGCCGCTTTTCCTTGAAGGCACGCATGCCCTCGCGGGCATCCGCGGAGGCGAAAACCGGCCCCGCCAGGGCATCCGAAGCCTCCATCGCCGCCTCCTCCGCCATGCACTCCTGGTGCTCCCGCAGGGAGCGCGTGACTGCCTGCACTGCCAGCGGCGCATTGGCACAGATGCGCGCCGCGAAGCGTCGGGCCTCGGCCAGGGCTTCCCCCGCGGGCACCACCCGGTTGATCAGCCCCCACTCCAGGGCCTGCTGGGCACTGATGTGCTCCCCACACAGCAGCAGTTCCGCCGCCAGGCAATAGGGAATCTGCCGTCGCAGCCGAACCGTCGAGCCGGCCATGGGGTAGAGCCCCCGGGCCACTTCGGTCACGCCGAACACCGCGTTATCCGCCGCCACGCGAATATCCGTACCCTGCAGGATTTCCGTGCCGCCGGCAAGCGCGTAGCCCTCGACCGCCAGCAGCAGTGGCTTGCTGGGCCGGTTGTCCCGCAGCAGCGCCTGCCAGTGCAGATTCGGCACCTCTGCCATCAGGGCCATGAACGCGTCACTCGCGCCCTGGTCCCCATCGGGACCGGCCTTGAGGTCCATGCCGGCGCAAAAGGTGTCCCCGTTGGCGGTCAGGATGGCACAGCGCAGCGCCGGGTCCTCGTCCAGCCGCCGCCAGGCGCGGTACATGCCCAGCAACATGGCGGGATTGAAGGCATTCTTCGCCTCGGGGCGGTTGAGGGTAACAATAAGCACGCCGTCGTCCTGGTGGACCAGGCAGGTCTCGGTGCTGATATCCAGTTCCTGCATGACATCTCCTGTTCTAGGCCTGAGGTGACTGCGCTCCCGGCTACCGAACTGGGACACGCTGTGAGTACGTTCGGACGCCCTTACCGCAGCATTGCTTGGCGACGGAGGGGCGTCGGGGTACGGCCGCGGTCTGCAGGGCCGTTCCGGGACACGCCGTGGATACGTCCCTGTAGGCTTCTGGGCGACATCCATGTCGCCCAGAGTCCCGGAACGGCCCTGCAGACCGCTGCCTCCCACTCCGTAGCCGATATCGGAGCGGATGCCAGCGTGCCCATACTTGAGGCGCTGCGTGCCAGGGCGCCAACCCGGGACCTTCGGCCGCATGGACGCGGCCGAAGAGCTACAGGGACGTATTCACCGCGTGTCCCGGGTTGGCGCCCTGGTGCGCAGTGCCCCCTCAGGGTTGGGCAGCCTGCAGTGGTGGTCACGCCTGCCGGTACTGCCCACTGCTGACCAGCTCCAGCGCCTTCGGATACAGCGGCTTGCCACTGGGCGCCCGGGGAATCTCGGGGACCAGGTGCAGCTCCCGGGGCAGCTTGTAGCCGGCGATATGCTCCCGCGCCACTTGCTTCAGGCTGTCCAGGTCGATGGGCTGGCCGTCCCGGGCCGTGACCACCGCCGTGACCTTGCTGCCAAAGCGCTCGTCGGGTGTACCCACCACCAGGCAGTCAAAGACCGCGGGGTGGTGCTTGAGGGCCTGCTCGACCTCCTCCGGGTAGATTTTCTCGCCGCCACTGTTGATGCAATTGGAGCCGCGCCCGTAGACGGTGATGCTGTCGTCCTCCTCCAGCACCGCTTCATCGCCCAGCACCGACCAGGTCTTGCCCTCGGCCTGGACGAAGGTTTTGGCGGTCTTTTCCGGGTCGTTGTAATAGCCGACGGGAATGTGGCCGCTGCGGGCAAAGATGCCCTTCTCACCCGGGCGCGCCTCACGGTAACTGCCATCGGCCTCCTCCACCAGCACCGACATGAAGGGGCTGCGCTGGACGTTGCCCAGACCCTGGCCGCGCTTGCCGCCGCCGTCCATGCCCATGGCGCCGCCCTCGGAGGAACCGAAGCTGTTGGTGATGAATACGTTGGGAAAGTGTTTCTTGAAGGCATCCTGCTTGGCCGGGGAGAACACCGCACCACCGGAGCCGACGTTGAATACCGCGCCCAGGTCCCAGCGACCGGGGTTGGCCTCAAGCGCGTCCAGCAGGGGAATCGCCATGGCGTCACCGACAATGGTCAGGGAGTTCACCTTCTCGCGCTCGACGATGTCCCAGACCTGCTCCCCGTCCAGGTGGTGGTTGGGATTGAGCACCACGGTGTGCCCCGCCAGCAACTGGATGCAGGCGAACCACCAGCAGGCGCCGTGCATCAGGGGCGCCAGGGCCATGCCAACCATCACGAAATCACCCACCCGCTCGGCAATCTGCTCCGGTCGCTCGATGGGGCCGTCCGGGTGAAAGAAGCCGCCACCGCCGAGGGCCGCGTAGAACACATTCTTGTGGGGCCACATGACGCCCTTGGGCATGCCAGTGGTGCCACCGGTATACAAAATGAAGAGGTCGTCGTCGGAACGCTCGCCGAAATCCCGCTCGGCGCTCTGGCCGGCCAGCGCTGCCTCATACTCGAGACTGTCGATGATGGCGGGGTCGGCGCCGCTGTCGTCATCCACATGCACCAGGGTGTGCAGGCCCGTCAGCTGGTCGCGCACCGCGTGGATGTGCGGCGAGAATTCCTTGTGATGTATCGCCGCCACCAGATCGGCGTTGTCGAAGATGTAGACCAGCTCCTCCTCGACGTAGCGGTAGTTGATATTGATCGGCACCGCGCGAATCTTGAAGCAGGCGAGCATGCCCTCGAGATACTCGTTGCAGTTGTAGAGGTACAACCCGACGTGATCCCCCGCCCCTACACCGCGACTGGCCAGGTAGTGCGCCAGGCGATTGGCCCGGGCATCCAGCTCGGCGTAGTTGTCCCGCTGATCACCGCAGACCAGGGCCGTGCGTTCCGGCACCCGGTCGACCACCAGCTCGAACAGATCCGCGATATTGAAATGCCGTGTCATTCATCTACTCCTGTCACAATGATGCGGGCTCAGGGCCTGTCTGCCCCGACCACCCACATGGCAAAAAACTGGGCGCCGCCGCCGTAGGCATGACCGAGGGCCTTGCGGGCACCGGGCACCTGGTGGTCACCGGCATCGCCGCGTACCTGGCGCGCCGCCTCGGCGAAGCGGATCATGCCGGAGGCGCCGATGGGGTTGGACGAGAGCACGCCGCCGGAGCAGTTCCAGGGAATGTCGCCCCCGTCGTCCAGGGAGGTCGCACCCGAGAGTGTCAGCTTCCAGCCTTCACCCTCCTCGGCGAAGCCGAGATTCTCCAGCCACATCGGTTCGTACCAGCTGAAGGGGACATAGATCTCGGCGCAGTCGAGCTCGCGCCGCGGATCGCGAATCCCCGCCTGGACATAGACATCCGCCGCGCAATCGCGCCCGGCGCGCGGATTGACCTCCTCGCGACCGGCGTACATGGTCGGCTCCGAACGCATGGCAACCCCCTGAATCCACGCCGGCGGCTTGTCGCCGCTGAGTGCATCCTCGGCAGCTATCACCATCGCACAGGCACCGTCCGAGGAGGGGCAGGCTTCGAGGAAACGAATGGGATCCCAGAGCATCGGCGAGTCCGCGACTTCCTGCTCGGTGATGTCGGGCAACTGCAAATGCGCCAGGGGGTTGCGAGCCCCGTGGCGGCGATCCTTGACCGCCACCCGGATGCCGGTATTCGGGTCGGCGCCGGAGCGGCGCATGTACTCGCGAATAATCGGCGCGAAATAGCCCCCGGCCCCCGCATTCAGGTGCACGGCGAAGGGCTGGGGGGTGGACAGGGCCCACATGGCGTTGGATTCCGACTGCTTTTCCCAGGTCACCGCCAGCACACGCCGGAAGCTGCCGCTCTGCACATGGGACGCAGCGACAATGGCCGTCGACCCGCCCACGGACCCGGCGGTGTGCACCCGGAGCATCGGCTTGCCGACGGCCCCCAGGGCATCCGCGAGATAACTCTCGGGCATTACCACACCCTCGAACATGTCCGGCGCCTTGCCCATGATGACCGCGTCGATGTCGTCGAAGCTCACGCCGGCATCCGCCAGGGCGCGATCCACCGCCTCGCGCAGGAGGCCCGCCATGGAGACGTCCTGCCGCTTGCTCTTGTAGCGTGTCTGGCCGATCCCGACCACTGCTGCCCGCTCTGCCATCACGCGCCCTCCACGATTGCCACCAGATTGTGTTGCAGACAGGGCCCGCTGGTGGCGTGGGCCACCCCGCGCCGTGCCTCGCCCGCGACCACGCGACGGAACACCTCGCCCACGCGGGCCAGCCCCGACGCCATCATCAGGTTCCCCGCCAGCACCCCGCCGCTGGGGTTGACCGGCGTCTCCTGGCCGAGCCCGAGGGCCTCACAGAGCAGGATTTCCTGGTGACTGAAAGGCGCATAGATTTCGGCCACATCCACCGGAGCGTCCGACACACCCAGGGCCTCTGCTGCCTGGCGCGTCGACACCGAGCGGGTCAGATCGCGCAGGCAGGGGTTGTGGTTTTCCATGCGATGATCGATGCCAGTGAGGCGGGCGTAGGGCACGCCCCAGGCCCTGGCCTGCTCGACGGTGGCGATGATCATGGCCGCGGCGCCATCGGAAACCGGCGCGCAGTCGCTGCGGCGCAGGGGCGCCACGAAAGGTTCTTCCGCCAGCAAGTCATCGAGGCTCGGGTCGCCGGCCAGCTGGGCCAGGGGATTGTCCCTGGCGTTGCGACGGGAGCGCTGCACCACCTCTGCCATCTGGCGCTCGCTGACCCGGCCCTGCTCGAGCAGCAGGCGCGCCTGCAGGGCCGCCAGGGAGACCGTATCCAGCCACAATGGCGCCAGGTAATAGGGATCCAGGCGCTGGGACAGCACGGTGGGGAGCTCCCCGGGTGAGGACTTTCCGAAGCCGTAGATCAGCGCGGAATCGGCATGCCCCATGCGGATCTTCAGCACTGACTCGTAGAGCGCCCAGGCCGCATCCATCTCGACATGGGATTCCTTGATCGGCGGCACCGCACCCAGGGCATCCACCCCGGCGACAAAGGCAAAGGCCGCACCCTGCAGGTAGTCACAGCTGCCGGAGCAGACAAAATCCACCGCCTGGGCGTTGTCGATTCCCACCTGGGCGTAGACCGCCTGCAGCTGCGGCATGATCAGTTCGACTTCGTTGGCGGCACCCGCATCCGCCACGCAGGGCGACTGGCTGTAGGCAACAATGGCAATATCCCGCATACGTCAGCCCTCCAGCCCGGTGACCGGCAAGGTGCCGATGCGTTCCACCGCCACATCCGGCTCGTCCAGGGGGCGGAAATAGAGAATGTTTTCCATCGCCCAGGTCCACTCTTCCCGGGGACGCCAGACGGCTTCCACCCGCTGGCCGATGCGGACCTCGCGGTTGTCGCACTCGCTGAGCAGATGAATGAAGGAGATATTGGCGCCGTCGGGAACAATGTTCGCCACCACATAGGGTGGATCGATCGGATTTCCCGGAATCGGAATATGCACGATGGTAAAGGACTGCACGGTGCCCTTGTCGGAGAGAATGACCTCCTCTTCCGTGGCCACCCCGCAGGCGGGGCAGGAGCCCCGCGGGGGAATATAGACCTGGCTGCAGCGCGGGCAGCGCTGGCCGCTGAGGACACCCTCCTTCAAGCGGCGCAGGAAACGCGTCGGCGCGCGCCCGGCGGTAAAGTGATACTGCAGGTAGACCGGCGCCTGCATCACCGTGACATCCTCGCTCATGCCTTGCCCCCCTCGACCAGTTCAAAGCAGCACAGATCGGTAATCCGCCCAACCGGCTCGGCGACCCAGCAGGCGCGCACCCGCGCGCCGCTGCGCAGCGCCGACATAGCCGGTGCCCGCAGACAGTGAATCATCGGCACATCGGCCCCATCCAACTGCACCATGATCCAGGCAAAGGCCTCCTGCAGGGGGTGGGAGGCGCGCGGCTGTGCCACCCAGCACCAACTCAGGACCACCCCCTCGGTGCCCAGTTCGACCCACTCGTCCAGCGGCGCCGCGGTCACCGGGTCAAACTCCGGTGGCGGCACCAGAACGCGGCCGTCGCTGCCCCGTACGCCGAGAATGCGGTGTTCGGCCAAGGCCCCCAGAAAGCGCCCGATCACCGGCCCGGTGGAACGGGTATAGGTGAAACCGAGTTCGAAGGGTTTTTCCAGTGTATCCATCGTCGTCACCAGCGCGATCTCCGCGGTTTGTTGGAATTATCGGAGCAGTATCGACCAGCCCCGCCACCCCCTCAATGACGGCTCGCTGCCGACCGGGCTGACATTTCCGATCAGCGCACGGGGCCGGGCTAAGGTTCTGTTACTTGTACCAGCCGAGACAGGCAAGCACCGTGACGCTGTCCGCGACTGTCAAAGCCCCGTACCATAGACGACAGAGGCAACAGACAAGGAGACCCTCATGAGCATTGCAGCAATCGGCTATCTGCGTATCGGCACGACCGATGCCGAGGCCTGGATGACCTTCGGTACCGAGGTACTCGGCCTGATGACCGCCGCGCGGGACGATGCCCAGGGCGCGCGCTTCCTGCGCATGGACGAGCACCCCTTCCGCTTCATGCTCGAGCCCACCGATACCGACCGCCTGCTGGCCGCGGGCCTGGAGTGCCGCACCCGCAGCGACTGGCTGGCCCTGTGCGAAAAACTGCGCAATGCGGATGTCGCCCTGGAAGCCGGGGACCCGGCGGAAGCCGCCCGCCGCTGCGTGACCGAGTTCGTCACCCTGCAGGACCCCAGTGGCAACACCCTGGAGCTCTACTACGGCCGGCGCCTGGATTACCAGCCCCTGATATCGCCAACCGGGGTCAGCGGCTTCGTGACCCGCGACGACTACGGCACGGATCTCGGCTTTGGCCACGCGGTCCTTCCCACCCCGGACATGGAATCAGCCATCACCTTCTATACCGAGCTGCTGGGTTTCGGCGTCAGCGACGACCTCTACCCGCCGATGCCCGAGGGCGCCCCGGAGGCGAGGGTCTATTTCATGCACGCCGACAACCCCCGCCAGCACAGCCTTGCGCTTTACAACAACCCGCACCCGGGCGACATCGTGCACATGATGGTGGAGGTCCAGACTCTGGACGAAGTGGGCCGCGCTCTGGACCGCGCCAAGCGGGCGGGCCACCCGATCCTGGCCAGCCTGGGCCGGCATGTGAACGACAACATGTGTTCCTTCTACGTCCTGGCTCCCGGCGGCATCGCCGTGGAGTACGGCTACGACGGCCTGCTGGTCGACTGGAGCACCTTCACGCCCACGGTCAGCACCGAGGGCGACTACTGGGGCCACGAGTACCAGTTCCCCGGCGCGGAGTAATCCCGCCGCCCTAGCCCGAGACGGCGGGCAGCGCCAGCGCCCGCCAGATCGCCAACACCGCCACCGCCGAGAGCAGCAGCAACACGGCCGCAGTGCCGTAGACGGCGTCGAGCACCCCGAGGCCGGCACCGGCGAACAGAAACACCCCGATGACGGTATTGCTGACAGCGGTGTAACTGGCCCGCTTGCCGCTTCCGGCCATGTCCACCAGGTAGGTCTTGCGACCCACGCGAACCCCGTGGTGGGATACCGAGGCAAGAAACAGCAGCCCCGCCGCCACCGGCGCGAGGCCCAGCCATTCCCCGCCCGCGCTGTACAGCGCCAGGGTCGCCAGCATGGCCAACAGGGACAGGCCCGCCGCCGCGGCCATCACCCCGTGTGCGCGGCTGTCGGACCAGCGCCCCCAGAGTGGCCCCGACAGCAGGCCCGCCAGCCCCTCCGCCAGCATCAGGGCGGCAAAACTGACCACCGCACCGCTTGCCGACTGTTGAATCATCACCACCAGATAGGGGATGGCAAAGGCGGTACTCACCAGCAGAGCGCGGGCAATCACGAAATCGCGAAAATGGCGATCGGTGACCAGCAGCGACAGACTGTGCAGGGCCTCGACAATGGCGTTGCCGCCTCCCTCGGTGGCTCCCGGCACCTCGGGCACTCCGGCGTAGGTGCCGGCCGCCAGCCACCACAGCAGCGCCGCGGCGCCGAGGATGCCGGCGAACAGCAGCGCCGGCGCCTCGCCATTGCCGCTTCCCGCCGCAGGCCCCCAGGCGAGCCAGAGGGCGACCAGCAGGGTCACGCCACCGGCGATCGACGCCGACAAGCCGGTCACCCGCCCGCGGCGGGTCTTGGAGATGGTCTTGCCCAGGACATCCTTGGCCGCCACGGAGCACACGCCGCGCGCCAGGCTGAAGACCGCCAGTAGCGACACGATCACCACACCCAGCAGCGTGCCTTGCAGCAACAGCACCGCCGGCACCATCGCCGCCAGTGCCAGGCCCTGGACCACCGAGCCCCCGACCCAGAAGAACTTGCGCCGGGCGTGACGGCGCACGGCGCTGGCCACAAACAGCTGCGGCAACAGCGCCAGGGACTCCCGCACGGGCACCAGCAAAGAGGTAAAAAAGGCGGGCGCACCCAGGGATGACAACATCCAGGCCAGCACTAGGCGACTGCTGGCGAGGGCGTCGCCAAGCTTGGTCAGACTCTGGGCAAGCAGCTGCAGGGTGAAGGCCCGCGGCTGCTCGTGGCAGGCTGCCTCCGGAATATCCCGGCAGACACGCGAATCCTCGTCTTCGACCAGCAGCGTATAGATGTGATCCGGCAGCTCTCTTTCCCGCACGCGGCACCTCTTCGATGATTGTCGAGGGCCGGAGTCTAGCACGCTGGAAACGCGCGGGCCGACTGGCTGAACCACAGCATCAGGGTGCTTGGCAAGCGGTGGCGTGAGGCGAAAGGCTTGGGGTATGATCGGGACTTTTCGGCGAGAGTATACGAGTAATGCAAGCGGTTCGCCTGGTGGCAGCCATCGCCATGCTGTATCTGGTCTGGGTGCTCTGGGGTGCCCTGATGAAAACGCCCGTCTGGCAACTGGGCCTGGTGTCCTGCGTGCTGGTCCTGTGGCTGACGCTGCGTATGGGGCTCGCGCGCAATGACCTGCTGGGCGTTCACCTGCTGCATCGCATGCCCCGCTACTGGGTCTGGCTGGTCTGGCAGATGGTGCTGTCCAACCTGCAGGTGCTGAAACTGGTGCTTGGCCCCCGCTCCGCCCTGCAACCGCGTGTGGTGGAATTCGAGGCGGAGGCCGGCAGCCCCTTCGCACTGGCCCTGCTGGGCAATTCCATCACCATCACCCCCGGGACACTCACCATCGACATCGATCAACGGAAGGTTACTGTGCACTGTCTGACCCGGGAAACCGCCGACGAACTGCTGGAGGGCAGCATGAACCGCCGTATTGCCCAGGTGGACCCAGACTGATGTTGCTGGTTACCGCTGTCGCCATCCTTGCCACCATGGCCCTGGCCCTCGCCCGCGCCATCCTCGGGCCGAGTGTCTACGACCGGGTGCTCGCGGTGAACATGTTCGGCACCAAGACCGTGCTGCTGTTGGCGGTCATGGCCTTCGCCGTCGGCCGCACCGACTTCCTCGACCTGGCCCTGGCCTATGCGCTGATCAACTTTATCGGTGTGCTCGCGGTACTCTGGTTCGTCAAGGACAACCAGCAGCACCAGCAGCAGCATCAACAGCGCCGCCGTGCGCGACTGGATGCCGCAGCCTCAGCCGCCGGTGATCCGGTGCCTGCCGGTCCCAGCCACCCACCCGCCGTGCAGCAGGACCACCTGCCCGCGGTAGCCGAGGGCGGGTCCTCCGTGAGCAAGGACGCAGACAAGTCATGAACGGAATCCTGGACATCTTCTCCGGGCTGCTGATGGTCAGCGGCGCCCTCTTCGTCCTGGCCGGGGGCATCGGTGCCCTGCGCATGCCGGATTTCTACACCCGCATCCACGGTGCCAGCCTGACCGACTCCCTGGGGCCGGTGCTGGTCCTCGGCGGGCTGATGCTGCAGTCGGGCCTGTCACTGGTGACACTCAAGCTGGCCGCGGTATTGCTCTTCCTGATGATCACCTCCCCCACCGCCAGCTACGCCCTGGCCAATGCCGCCCTGCTGAGTGGGCTGCGTCCGGCAGGCTACGCGGGGACCCCCGGCGAACAGCTTGAAAAGGGGGAAAGGTCGTGATCACCTCCCTGTTGATTGGCATCTTCCTGCTCAGCCTGCTGGTGGTCACCGCGCTGGCCATCGTGCGTGCCAGCGATCTGTTTTCCGCGGTCATGCTCAGCGGCATCTACAGCCTGCTCATGGCCCTGAATTTCTTCCTGCTCGACGCGGCGGATGTCGCCCTCACCGAGGCGGCCGTGGGCGCCGGGGTGGCCACCGTGCTGCAGCTCGCCGCCCTGCGCATGGCGCCGGCTACCGAAGCCAGGCACCGCCGCGCCCGCGGGCTGGCGGTGGCCGTGGTCGTGGTTTCCACACTGCTGATGATCTATGCCTCCTTCGGTCAGCCCACCCTGGGCGACCCCCAGGCACCACCGCAACAGCATGTGGCGCCCTGGTACATCGAGAAAACCCCGGAGCTGGTGGATATCCCCAATATCGTATCCGCTGTACTGGCGAGCTTCCGGGGCTACGACACCCTGGGCGAGGTCTTCGTGGTGCTGACGGCAGGCATCGGGGTGATGTTCCTGCTGGGCGGCGGTCGCGGTAAGCCCTTCCGCGGCCTCGACAGCCAGGGCGAAGACGGGCTGCAGGAGCACCTGATTCTGAAGGTGGTGGCGCGCATCCTGATCCCCTTCATCCTGTTGTTCGGCTTTTTCATCCAGTTCCACGGGGAATACTCGCCCGGTGGCGGCTTCCAGGCGGGGGCCCTGCTGGTGGCCGGCCTGATTCTCTACGCGCTGATCCGCGGTGAGCGGCGCGCCCTGGCGGTGATTCCACCGCGGGTGCTGCTCTGGCTCAGCGCCGGCGGTGCCTTCCTCTACGGCTCCGTGGGCGTCGCCGGCATGCTGTTGGGCGGGGAATTCCTCAACTACTCCGTGCTGGCCAGCGACAGCATCGCCGGCCAGCATCTCGGCATACTGGTCATTGAACTGGGCGTTGGCATGACCGTGACCGGGGTCCTGCTGTCCATCTTCCACGCATTTGCCGCCAGGGATTGAAATCGCATGAAGCTCTTGGGCCTGTTCAATTACTGGGTGTTCGCCGTCTTGTTGATGATTGGCCTCTACACCCTGATCAGCAAGCAGAACCTGGTGAAGAAGATGCTGGCCCTGGCCATCTTCCAGTCCGCGGTGTTCCTGTTCTTCATCACCATGAGCAAGATCGAGGGCGGTACCGCACCCATTTTTCGTGCCGGCGCGGGGGAGCAGATTTTCTCCAACCCCCTGCCCCAGGTACTCATCCTGACCGCCATTGTCGTGGGCATTTCCACCATGGCGCTGGGGCTCGCCATCGTGGTGCGCCTCTACGAGGAGTACGGCACCATCGAGGACGATGAAATTCTGGCCATGGATCGCAACGCGTGACGCTCTCCGACCACTTACCGGTACTCCAGGTCATCGTGCCGCTGCTGGCGGCGCCCCTGGTCATTCTCCTGCGCAACGGCTTCCTCGCCTGGCTGGCGACCCTGCTGACCAGCCTGTGCGCCCTGGGTCTGGGGAGCCAGCTCACGGCGACCGTACTGGCCCACGGCCCGCAGCACTATCACGTCGGTGGCTGGGCACCGCCCTTCGGTATCTCCCTGAGTGTGGACGCCTTCAGCGCCCTGCTGGTCCTGTTGATCAGCGGTGCCTCCTGTCTCGCCCTTGCCGGGGGGCGCCTCTCCCTGCGCCGCGATATCGACAATCGCCGGGCCCCCATGTTCTACGGCGCCTGGCTGATCGCGGTTGCCGGACTGAGCGGCATCGCCGTGGCCGGGGATGCCTTCAACGTTTTCGTGTTCATGGAGATCTCCTCCCTCGCCACCTATATCCTGATTGCCGGCGGTCGCGACCGGCGCGCACTCTCCGCGGTGTTCAAGTACCTGATCATCGGCACCATTGGCGCCACCTTCTACCTGATCGGCGTGGGTTTCATCTACATGATGACCGGCACCCTGAATTTCGACGACATGGCCGTGCGCCTGGAAGGCGTGATCGAAACCCGCCCCGTGGTGATTGCCGCCGGCTTCATCACCATCGGCCTGGCCCTGAAGGCCGCGATCTTTCCCCTGCACGTGTGGCTGCCGCGGGCCTATACCTATGCCCCGAACGCCGTCACCGTGTTTATTGCCGCCTGCTCGACCAAAGTGGCGCTGTATGTGCTGCTGCGCTTCAACTTCGCGGTTTTCCACGGCAACCTGCTGGGGCACTCCGAGCTGTTCAGCGCCTTTGTGATTCCCCTGGCACTCTCGGGGATCCTGATTGCCTCGTTGGTCGCCGTGTACCAGACCAACCTGAAAAAGCTGCTGGCATTCTCCTCGGTGGCACAGGTGGGCTATATCGCCCTGGCGGCGGGCCTGACCTCCGCTTCCGGCCTGCTGGCGGCGATGCTGCACATGTTCAACCACGCCCTGGCCAAGGGCAGCCTGTTTCTCTGCGTCGCGGCCTTTGCCCTGGTCTCCGGCGACACCTCACTCAAACGTCTGCAGGGAATCGGGCGGCGCATGCCCTGGACCATGGGCGCCTTCGTGATCGCCGGCCTCAGCCTGATCGGCGTTCCGGGGACGGCGGGCTTCATCAGCAAGTGGTACCTGATCGTCGCCGCACTGGAATTCGGCCAGGTTGGCTTCCTGCTGGTGGCCGCGATTGTCGTCAGCTCCCTGATGGCCGTCGCCTACCTGTGGCACTTTGTCGAGGGCGCCTACTACGGCACACCGCCGGCGGGTGAAAGCAGCCCAATGGAGGTGAGCCTGCCCCTGCGCTGCCTGATCTGGGTGGCGGCCCTGAGCAACATCTTCTTCGGACTGTTCCCGCAACTGCCCCTGGCGCTGGCGCGCAGTGGCACCAGTGCCCTGCTGCAGGGAGGGCTCTACTGATGTCCGCCGAGATGCTGCCCTGGATTCTCGTTCTGCCCCTGCTGGGTGCGCTGGCGATCGCTTTCTGCGGCCGCTGGCCCAATCTGCGCGAGGGCATCAGCCTGCTGACTGCCGTCACGCTCGCGGTGCTGGTGTTCAGCCAGGCCGGCGGCGTCATGGATGGCGCCCGCCCCTACATCCTGTTGACCGAACCGCTGCCGGGACTGCCCATTGCCCTGTCCCTGGAGCCCCTGGGGATGATGTTCGCCTGCCTGGCATCCTTCCTGTGGATCATCAATACCATCTACTCCATCGGCTACATGCGCGGCAACCGGGAAAAACACCAGACCCGCTTCTACGTCTGCTTCGCCCTGGCCATCGCCGCGGCCATGGGCGTGGCGCTGGCAGACAACCTGTTCACGCTGTTCCTGTTCTACGAATGCCTGACGCTGTCCACCTACCCCCTGGTCGCGCACAAGGGTGACCAGAAAACCCTGGCCTCGGCCCGGGTCTACCTGGGGCTGCTGCTGACCACCTCGATCGGCTTGCTGCTGCCGGCGATCATTTGGACCTACGTCACGGCGGGAACCACCCGCTTTACCCTCGGCGGCATCATCGATGGCAACCTCGACGGGCCCGCCATCGGCTTGTTGCTGGGCCTGTTTGTGTTCGGTATCGGCAAGGCCGCGGTGATGCCCGTGCACCGCTGGCTGCCGGCTGCCATGGTGGCACCTACCCCGGTCAGCGCCCTGCTCCACGCTGTGGCCGTGGTCAAGGCCGGTGTGTTCGCCGTGACCAAGATCATCATCTACATCTTTGGGGTGGACTTCCTGTTCGCCCAGCCCAGCGCCCAGTGGCTGCAGTATGCCGCGGCCTTCACCATCATCGCCGCCAGTGTGGTCGCGCTCTACCAGACCAACCTGAAACGCATGCTGGCCTACTCCACCATCGCCCAGCTGTCCTATGTGGTACTTGCCACCGTGGTGCTGAAGCCGTTGTCGGAGGTGGGAGCCGCCCTGCATATCGCCGGTCACGCCTTCGGCAAGATCACCCTGTTTTTCGCCGCCGGCGCCATCTACACGGCTGCCCACAAGACCGAGCTGAGCCAGCTGGCGGCCATTGGCCGGCGCATGCCGATCACCACCGCGGCCTTTACCATCGGGGCCCTGAGCATGATCGGGGTGCCGCCGACCGTGGGCTTTGTGTCCAAGTGGTTCATCCTCGCCGGGTCCTTCCAGGCGGAAAACTACCTGGCGATCTTCACCATCATTGCCAGTACCGCCCTGAATGCCATGTACTTCCTGCCGGTGGTCTATTTCGCCTGGCTGGCTCCGCCCTCGCCGGATGTCGACATGAATCACGGTGAGGCGCCCTGGCCGATACTGCTGGCCCTGTCGGTGACTGCCACGCTCACCATCGTGTTCTTCTTCTTCAACCAGCCGCTGATCGACCTCGAACAGCAGCTGGTGCAGAGTCTGCCCCTGGAGAGTCGCCCATGAGCACCCGAGACGACCACTGGCTGACCCGGCCGGGCACCATTCGCTGGCTGTGGATTATCGGCTGCAGCGTACTGGCCATCACGGTCCTGCTGCAGGCAGTGATTCACATCAAGGGCTATTTTGGCGTCGATGGCTGGTTCGGCTTCGGCGCCCTGTTCGGCTTTTTCAGCTGTGTGGCCATGGTCGTGGTGGCCAAGCTGGTCGGTGTGCTGCTCAAACGACCGGATACCTACTACGATGCCTGATTTTCTGCCCCCTGCCCTGGCGCTGATTGCCGGCGCGCTGCTCACCGCGGTTGCCTCGTCGCGGCAATGGCGCGCCGCGATCACCATACTCGCCCCCCTGGTCTGCCTGTATATGATCTGGCAGCTGCCAGACGGCGTGCAGCTGCGCGGCAGCTTCCTCGGCTACCCCCTGGAACTGGTGGAAGCCAGCCCGGTGCGGCGACTGTTCGCCACCATTTTTGCCATCATGGCCGCCACCGGGGCGGTTTTCGCCCTGAATCACGCCCGGCGAACCGAGCTGGTGGCCGCGCAGTTCTACGCGGCCGGCGCGATCGGGGTTTCCTTCGCGGGTGACCTGCTGACGCTGTTCATCTTCTGGGAGCTGATGGCCCTGTTCTCGACCCTGGTGGTCTGGTGTGGCGGCACCGAAGCGTCGCGCGCCGCCGGGATTCGCTACGCCATCATGCACCTGCTGGGCGGGGTCGTGCTCAAGGTAGGCATCGAGGGCATCCTGGTCAGCACCGGTTCCCTGGACGTGCGTCCCTTCCTGGCCACCGACTTCAACACCTGGATGCTGCTGATCGGCATCCTGATCAATGCGGCCGCACCGCCGCTGTCGGTCTGGCTGTCGGACGCCTACCCCAACGCCAGCCCCACCGGCTCCGTGTTCCTCTCCGCCTTCACCACCAAGACGGCGGTACTCGCACTGATCCTGCTGTTCCCCGGCGAGCCGATCCTGATCGCCGTGGGGCTGTACATGGTCTTCTACGGCATCCTCTACGCCCTGCTGGAAAACGATGTCCGCCGCATACTGGCCTACTCCATCGTCAACCAGGTCGGCTTCATGGTCTGCGCCGTGGGCATCGGCACCCAGATGGCCCTGAACGGTGCCGCGGCCCACGCCTTTGCCCACATCATCTACAAGGCCTTGCTGTTCATGAGTGCCGGTGTGGTGGTCATGCGCACCGGCAAGAACCTCTGTACCGATGTCGGCGGTCTCTTCCGCACCATGCCGGTCACCATGTGGTGCGGCGTGGTCGGTGCCCTGGCGATCTCCTCCTTTCCCCTCACCTCGGGCTTCACCACCAAGACCCTGATTTCCCAGGCCGCCGTGGACCAGGGCCTGGTGGCGGTGTACTTCCTCCTCGCAGCGGCCTCCGCGGGGGTCTTCCTGCACGCGGGCATCAAGTTCCCCTGGTTTGTATTCTTCCAGAAGGATTCCGGCCTGCGGCCCAAGGACGCGCCCTGGAACATGAAGCTGGCCATGCTGTTCTTCGCCTTCCTCTGTATCCTGCTGGGAGTGTACCCCGAGCTGCTCTACCCCCTGCTGCCCTATCCGGTCGACTACGTGCCCTACAAGGCCGGCAAGGTCCTGTTCTACCTGCAGCTGCTGCTGTTCTCCGGGCTCGCCTTCTTCCTCATGCTGCCCTGGATGCAGCGTACGCTGACGGTGTCACTGGATGTCGACTGGCTCTGGCGCCGCGGCCTGCCGCGTCTGGCCCTGTGGACTGCCCAGGTCTTCGGGCCTGGACTGCAGTCCCTGCGCAAGGGTGCCCAGTCACTGTGGCAGCGCGTCGATCGCTCCTCGGACTACACCATGGGGCACACCGGTCCCCTGGGGCGCTCCTGGGAAATCGGCACCACGGCACTGTGGATCGTGCTGCTGCTGATGATCTACGTCGTGCTCTACTACCTGTTCTGAGCGACGGCCCGCCGCTCGAGCGATACATTTGCATTGTGGAGACTGGAGTCTAGTCTTGAAGGACCGTCGCCTGTCGCGGCGCGTAGCCCTCAGCCATCCCCGGAGGATGCCCATAATGAAAAAAATCATCGCCATTCTGCTGCTAAGCCCCCTGATCGCCTTTGCCGAAGCCCCCTTCGAGCAGGGCAGCTACTGGGAAGTCACCTCGGTCGACGTACATCCCGGGCATTTCGACGACTACATCAGCAACCTCAACAGCCTCTGGCGCAAACAGATGGACCAGCTGATCAAGGACGGCAAGGTGGTCAGCTACAAGCTGCTGAACAATGTGCACGGCCGGGACGGCGAGCCCGACCTCTGGCTCATGGTGGAGTGGCAATCAGCGGCCGCCATGCTGGACTTGCCCGACAGCTACTGGGACAACATGATGAGCAATATGGTCGGCTCGCGGGAGGAAGGCGCCAAGCGCAACATCGCCCGGGAGGAACTGCGCCGCATCATGAGTACCACGCTGACGCGGGAAATCAGCTTCCGCTAGCGCTATCGGGCCCCGCCGCCTGGCGGGGCATCTTCCGGTGGAAGTCGGCCGGCGAGTGGACCGGCCTGCCATCGGGCAACTCCGCCAGGGGCGCCTCGCGGAAACGTTCGCCCCGAAGCTGCAGCAGTATCCGGCTGGCTTCCCTCGACAACACAGTCTGCGCGTAGAACTGCTGCAGGTCAGCCAGAGTCAGCTCGCGGACCGCCTCGATCAAACGCTGGCGGCTATCGAAGGCATAGCGCTCGCGCTGCCAGTCACGCAGGAACGGCGCGACCTCTTCGGACTGGGTTTTCGGCGGCTGGGTCAAGGCCGTCAGCACCCCGGCACGCAACTGCTGGAAGGCCTCCTCGTCGAGCGCATCCAGGGTCCCGGCGTAGCTCTCGGCAAAGCGCCCGAGCCGCTGCAGCATGTCCACCGGCGCTTTGACCGGGGTCTGGATATACAGCGCCAGGAAAGCGTGATCGCCCATTTCCCGACCCACGGCGCCCGCCGCATAGCCGAGCTGCTCCTGGGTGCGCAACTCGGTGAAGACGCGGTTGGCGAGGTGGACTTCGAGCACCCTGGCACGGGCGAGGCCGTCCACGCCGGGCTCGGGAGCCGCATAGAGGGACAGCATGCCGAGGTCCTCTACCGGCAACTCCAGGTGCCTCTGCAGGGCCTGCCCGCGCACTGGAGCCAGGATATCACTGCGCTGGTAGGCCAGCGCCTCCCGCCCGGGGAGGACGCTCTCCAGCGTCGCCAGAAGGCCCCGGGCATCCGCCTCGTTGTAGTTGCCAAACAGGTAGAGGCGCAGATGATTGCGCCCCAGCTGCCGGGCCAGGAAGTCGCGAAAACCCGCCACACGAACCTCCCCGGCCGCCTGAAGCAGTGCCTCGTCCGCGTAGTTGCCGGACTCCACCAGGGTGGTCAGGGCCGGAAACAGCTGGCGAACGGGAAAGGCGTGACGGGCATTGCGAATGCCGCGGGTGTAGCGGTCCAGTGCCTGTGCCAGGCTCGCCTCGTCAACCGATACGCGCAAGCCTTCCAGCAATCGCGCCAGCAACTCCGGCTGCTTGTCCGTGAAGCCCTCGAGCGAGAGCATTAGCCCGTTGTCGACCTCCAGGGCAACCTGGATGCCGGCAATCTGCGCCTCGGTCAGCAGCGCGGCCTGCTGCTGTCGGTACAGGTCGGCCCACAGGGACAGCATCACGCTGCCAGCGGGACTTTCCAGACGGGCATCGGTATTCAGGTACAGGTGCAGCTCGCCGCGGGGCTGATCGGGGAAATACCGGCTCCCCTGGAGCCACAGGTCCAGGCCCTCCTTCGCCACCAGCCGGCGCGGCTCCGGGTCGGTCTCGCGCAGGGCAAAGCTTTCCGGCAGCAGGGTATTGCGCGCCGGCCAGTGCAGCCCTGCCGCACGTGCACTCGCCAGGCGCTGCTCCCTATCCGGCAGCGCGAGCGGCGCTACCGAGTAGCGCCCGGCATAGTGCGGCACCTGC
The DNA here is from genome assembly GCF_054779855.1 of Haliea atlantica. NCBI lineage: Bacteria > Pseudomonadati > Pseudomonadota > Gammaproteobacteria > Cellvibrionales > Halieaceae > Haliea > Haliea atlantica. The sequence goes on from NZ_BAAGXL010000003.1 coordinate 224,578, forward strand.
AGCGTGGCAGGTTCCCCGGGGGAGACATACCAGAGCTGCAGTCGCTCGGGCACCAGTTGCGCCAGCACCGCCTCGGTAGCCGCGCGATCAAAGCTCTCGAAACGATAGGGCGCATCGATGATGTGTCGCAGCGGATAGTCCTGCATCGCCGCCGCCAGTTCGCTGGCATAGCTGAAATCATCGGTTTTCTCGAGAAAGCGGAAGCGGTTGGCCAGGGAGGTGCGGAACTCCCCGGCATAGCGCCCGGAGAGCCCGTCTGCACGCAGCATGTCGAGATACCCGAGCACCAGCTCGACCATCTCGTCGCGGTGCGCCATACCCTCCGGCGTCACCTCCAGGGAAAGGGTAAAACTGCCGTAGTTGCCAAACTGGGCCGGGTCCGCGTACACGGACAGCCCACTCACCCAGCCGCGCTCCTTGAGCAGCGCAGCCGGCGTGCCGGGCATCTCGGAACCGATGATGTAGGCGAGGTATTCATTCGGCTTGTGGCGAAAGCGCTCCTGGTTGTTATCGATAATAAAATCGAACTGAAGCTCGCGCCGATCCTGCTGGGGTACGTAGTGGATTCGCTGCCCGCCCACCTGCTCGAAGTCCAGCGCTACCTCCACCGCGGGCGCTTCCACCGCGCGCTCGGGAATGCCGGAAAAGTGTGTCCGCGCCAGGGCGGCCATGTCGTCCAGTGGCAGCGGACTGATCATCGCCAGCTTCATCAGTCCGGCGGCGTAATAACGCTGGTAGAAGGCCACCGTCGCCCGGTGGAGGCCGCCGGGGGTTTTATCGGCAAGCGAGTCGAGGTTGCCGATCAGGAAGCGGTTGGCGGGGTGCTCGCCGAGCAGGGAGCGGCCGATCCGGAACATCGCGAACTCGTCCATCTCCCGCCGCATGGACCACTCGGCGTTGACCGCGTTCTTTTCCTTCTCGATATACTCCGGCGACAGCAGCGGCGCCTGGAAAAAATCACTGAAGCGGGCCAGCGCCTCGGCGTAGGCCGCATTGTCGATGCGGAACATGTAGTTGGTGATATCCAGCCAGGTGTAGGCGTTGTTGGTACCACCATTGCGACTCATGAACGCCATATAGCCGTCGGGGTCCGGGTAACGCTCGGTCCCCAGGAACAGCATGTGCTCGAGGAAGTGCGCCATGCCCTGGTAGGCCATCGGGTCCTGCAGCAGGCCGACGCCGACACTCAGGGCAGCGGCGGACTTCTCCACCGTGGGGTCCGAGACCAGCACCACCGACAGGCCGTTCTCCAGCTGCAGGCTGCGGTAGCTGCGTTCGTCATTCGGGCTGGTTAGCGGGTGCACTGGCTGATCCGAGGTCTGCACCGGCTGGCAGGCAAGCAGCAGAGCCGCGATCAGGAGACCGATGAAATGCCGGCCAGAGAGCCGGAGACACGTCAGCAACATGGGGCAACCCGAAGTCAAAACACCGGATCAAGCTACACCGGGCGCCGGGGGAAGTCGAGCCAGTGGCGCTATTGGATGCCGTCTCAGCCCAGCCGCACCCACAGGGCCGCGCCCCAGACGCCGCCACAGAACAGCAGCGTCAGCAGCACCGCCGCGCTGCCCAGGTCCTTGGCCTGCCCCGAGAGCACATGCCATTCATCGCCGATGCGGTCGACCACGGCCTCAACTGCGGTATTCAGCAGTTCTGCCACCAGCACCAGGACGACACTGCCGAGCAGGACGGCGACCTGCACCCAGTCCCGCCCCAGCCAGAAAGCCGCAGGCAGCATGCACAGGGCCAGCAGTGCCTCGAGAAAGAAAGCCGGCTCGCCCCAGGCAACACGCAGGCCACGCCAGGAGTAACGCAGCGCCCAGGGGAGCCTGCGCCAGCCGCGACGCCTTGGGGGAAGCTGTCCGGGTTGCTCCGAGGTCTTCATGGCAATCACCGTGGGCATAAAAAAAACCCCGAGGAGCGCTGCCCTCGGGGTTTGATTTGGTGGAGCTACGCGGGATCGAACCGCGGACCTCTTGCATGCCATGCAAGCGCTCTCCCAGCTGAGCTATAGCCCCGTAAACGGTTGAATCAGCAGCCTTTGTTGGCCGCCTCAATCACTGAGGACGCGAATTCTAGAGAGGCCGTCCTGGGCTGTCAAGCGCCTGGCGGAAAACTTTTTCATCGTCGTCGGCCGGAAGGTAGCCACAGCGCCTCAAGGCTGCCCCGATCCTCGGCAGGGCCGGATGGTCGGCCGCCGGGGCCGCCGCGCGATCCGCCTCGATACCCGCGCGTCGATAGGCCGCGGGCATGGAGGGGTGCGCGGTGCCCTGCTCCGACAACTGCGCCGACTCGAAAGTCAGGCCGAGAAAATCCAGAACCCGTGTGAGCTCCCCCCGCGGATTGGCGACCAGATCCTCGAAGCGCAGGAACAGCGTCTTGTCCCGCCCGCGCAGAAAATCGTGAACCTCCACGGCGTACAGCCAGTTGTCGCAGGCCTGGGCCAGATCCTGACCGGCGCGGCGCATCTTGGAATCCACACAGGCGCGACCGTCCCGCATCAGGTAGATCACCGGGACCCGGGCCAGCGCCCGGTTGAAGAAAGTGTCCAGAATGGCCTCGGCGGGCTCCCCGCGCAGGGCCTGGTGCAGATTGTGGCGATTGAGCCCGGCGAGCTGCTCCGTGGTGATCTTGTTGCCCCAGCGGGGTGTGGGTGCCGCCGCAGCGGCCGCCGAGCAGGCGTGGAGAAAGGCCTCGATACGGTCCTCGAGCACCCGCCCCGAGCGCTCGGGAATACTGCGCCCGCGCAGTCCCCCGGTCCCGCCCACCTCGAAGCCGACGGTCAGCGCCGAATGCTGGTCGAGCAGCGCTGTCAGCAGGCTGGTACCGGAGCGCCCGGCACCGACCAGCAGAAAATCCAGGGCCGGCGTCACGCTCAGCCCTCCGCGGTCAGCGCCGCGTATTCCTTTTCCAGACGCTTTGCCGCTTTCTTGGACACGCCGCCGAGCACCCCAATGGCGTGGCGCAGTCGGGCGCGGCTCATGTCGGGGCCGAGAATCGCCATGGAGTCGACCACTGAGAAGGAGGCACTGGTTCCGGCCACGGCGATGAACAGCGGTGCGAGGAAGTCGCGGATCTTCACGCCCCGGGCATCCGCCAGCGTCTTCAGGGCCGACCACACCTGGTCGCGATCCCATTCACGCAGGGCTTCCAGGCGCCACAGGGCCAGTTGCAGGTTCGCCACCAGCGTCTCCCGCTCCGCCTTGATGCCATCGAAATCACTCTCCCGCAAGGGCAGCTCACCCGACACCAGGAAGGCCGCCAGCGGCGCAAAATCACTGAGGACCTCCATGCGTTTCTGGGCGTGGGGCAGCACGGCGTTCAACGTATCGGCGTTGTAGGCCCAGGCCACCAGACGCTGGGCCAGCTGCGCCTGGCTCAGATCCTCGCGAATCCACAGGCCGTTCAACCAGCGCAGTTTCTCCACATCGAAGATGGGACCGCCGAGGGAGACCCGCTGGATATCGAAATGTTCCAGCATCTCGGACAGGGAGAACTTCTCGCGCTCATCGGGCATCGACCAGCCCATGCGCCCCAGGTAGTTGAGCAGGGCCTCGGGCAGGAAGCCCATGCGCTGGTAGTAGAGAATGCTGGTGGGGTTCTTGCGCTTGCTCAGCTTGGACTTGTCGGGATTGCGCAGCAGCGGCAGGTGGCAGAGCACCGGCATGTCCCAGCCGAAATACTCGTAGAGCAACTTGTGCTTGGGCGCGGAATTGATCCACTCCTCCCCGCGCAGGACATGGGTGATGCCCATGAGGTGATCGTCGACGACATTGGCCAGGTGGTAGGTCGGCATGCCGTCGGACTTGAGCAGGATCTGGGCATCCACCATGCTCCAGTCCAGCTCGATGGTACCGCGCAGGAGATCGTCGACGGCACAGGCACCGGGCTCATCCGGTACCACCATGCGAATCACATAGGGCATGCCCTCGGCGTCGCGGCGCGCCACCTCGTCCTCAGGCAGCATCAGGTCAGCCGGCTTCAGCGCCGTGCTGTTGCCTGCGGCCCGGCGTTCCTCGCGCAGGGTCTCGAGCTCCTCCGGGGTGCGGTAACAGCGGAAGGCCTTGCCTGCCTTCACCAGCTGCATGGCGTACTCACCGTAGAGCTCCATCCGTTCGCTCTGGCGATAGGGCCCGCAGTCGCCGCCGATATCGGGACCTTCGTCCCATTCCAGACCGAGCCAGCGGAGGGAGTCCAGGATCGCCTGCTCCGAGGCCGGGGTGCTCCGGGCGCGGTCGGTATCCTCGATGCGCAGGATGAACTGACCACCGTGGGCGCGGGCGAAGCAGAGGTTGAACAAGGCGATATAGGCCGTGCCGACGTGGGGGTCCCCGGTCGGCGAGGGTGCGATTCTTGTGCGTACGGTCATGCGACAATCATCCCTGAAGAAAAACCGCGATTATACGGGTCCCGCCCGCGCCTGCACACAGACGGGCGCCCCTCCCCGGCTCCTCCCGCCAGACAGAGCGCTTGCGGGCCGGATGACGAGGCCGCAAACTACACCCTTGCCAAAGGTGGCGTTAATGCGAATAATTAGCGTTACCATCAAACAGGACGGGAGAGCACGTCATGGGATATCGCACACTGCTGCGCGGCCTGCTGGGCGCCACGCTGGGCCTGCAGCTGGCCTTCACGGCACCCTCGCAGGCCCAGAACACGGAAGTGAACATCTATTCCGCCCGCCAGGAAGCCTTGATCAAGCCCCTGCTGGATCGCTTCACCGCCGACACTGGTATCGACGTGAACCTGGTGACCGGCGATGGTGACGCCCTGCTTACCCGGCTGCGCAATGAAGGTCGCAACTCCCCCGCCGACCTCCTGCTGACCACCGATGCCGGCCGCCTCTACCGCGCCCAGGAAGCCGGTGTGCTGCAGCCCCTCGGCGCGCCCGAGCTGGACGCCCTGGTGCCGGCTCACCTGCGCAGCTCTGAAGACTACTGGATCGGGCTCTCCCTGCGCGCCCGGGTGATCGTCTATGCCCCCGACCGCGTGGATCCCGAAGAACTCAGCACCTACCAGGCACTGGCGGAGCCCCGGTGGAAGGGCCGCGTCTGTATCCGCTCCTCCAGCAACATCTACAACCAGTCCCTGGTGGCGAGCTTCCTGGCCAACCACGGTGAAGAGGAAACCATGGCCTGGCTGGAGGGCCTGGTCGGCAATTTCGCGCGCCCGCCCCAGGGGGGTGACCGCGACCAGATCAAGGCCGTCGCCGTGGGCCAGTGCGACGTTGCCGTGGTGAACAGCTACTACCTGGGCGGCATGCTGCGCTCGAGCGAACCCGAAGAGCGGGCCGCGGCGGACGCGGTGGCCCTGTTCTGGCCCAACCAGGCTGAAGGCGAGAGTGGTACCCATATCAATATCAGTGGCGCCGGCCTGACCCGCGCCGCGAAGAATCCCGACGCGGCGCGGGCCCTGATCCGCTTCCTGCTGACCGCCGAGAGCCAGCAGTGGTACGCGGAAACCAACAACGAGTACCCGGTGCGCGATGGCATTCCGGTCAGCGCCGTTCTCTCGGCCTGGGGTGAATTCCGCGGCGACACCCTGGATGTCACCGAACTGGGTCAACGCAATGCCGACGCCGTGATGGCCATGGATCGCGCCGGTTGGAAGTAAGCACCACAGCGACCCCGGCAGCAGCCCTGCCCCTGCGACGCCCCCGCCTCTGGCGGGGGTGTCTGCTTCTGTGTGCCGCCATACTGAGCCTGCCGGTGCTGGTCATCGTGGGCAGCCTGGCTGGTGGCTACAGCCCCGCCTGGGGCCACCTGGTGGACACGGTACTGGCGGACTATGTGGTCAACTCCCTGTTGCTGATGCTCGGCGTGGGCGTCGGCACCTTCGTGCTGGGGGTCAGCGCCGCGTGGCTGACCGCCATGTGTGAGTTCCCCGGGCGACGGCTGTTCAGCTGGGCCCTGCTGCTGCCCATGGCCATGCCCGCCTATATCATCGCCTACACCTACACCGGTATGCTGGACTATGCCGGCCCGGTGCAGAGCCTGCTCCGGGAAAGCTTCGACTGGGGCTACGGGGATTACTGGTTTCCCAGCATCCGTTCCCTCGGCGGCGCCATCTGCATGCTGTCCCTGGTCCTCTACCCCTACGTCTACCTGCTGGTCCGCGTCGCCTTCAGCGAGCAGTCCACCGCGGTACTCGAGGCCAGCCGCAGCCTCGGCAAGACCCCCTGGCAGACCCTTTTCCTGGTGGCTCTGCCGATGGCCCGGCCGGCCATTGCCGCGGGCATCAGCCTGGCCCTGATGGAAACCCTGGCCGACTACGGCACCGTGGCCTATTTCGGCGTCAGCGCCTTCACCACCGGGATTTTCCGTACCTGGTACGGCCTGGGTGAGCTGCAGACAGCGGCGCAGCTGGCCGCCTTCCTGCTGCTGTTTGTGTTCGCGCTGTTTGCCCTGGAGCGCTACTCGCGCCTGCGACTGCGCTTCCATCCCGCGTCGGCGCGCCAGGAGTCCCGGCGCATCCAGCTGCGCGGTGCGCGCGCGGCACTCTGCACATTGCTGGCACTGGCCATTGTCAGCGCCGGCTTTCTCCTGCCCGCCCTCCAGCTGGCCAGCTGGGCCTTCGACGATCCCGCGCGTGCCCTCGAGGCTCCCTTCCTCGACCTGGTAGGCAACAGCTTCATGCTCGCGGCGATGGCGGCGCTGTGCTGCCTGGTCCTGGCCCTGCTGCTGGGCTACGGTCGGCGCCTGCATCCCGGCAGGCTGGAAACCCTCGCCGTGCGGGTGTCCAGCATGGGCTACGCCGTACCCGGCACCGTGATCGCCGTGGGTGTCCTGATCCCCTTCGCCTGGCTGGACAATGGCATCGACAGCCTGGCCCGGGAGTGGCTGGGCGTCTCCACTGGCCTACTGCTCAGCGGCAGCCTCGCCGCGCTGGTATTTGCCTACGTGGTGCGCTTCCTGTCCGTCGCCCTGCAATCGGTGGAGTCCGGCCTCGGGCGGATCCGCCCGGCCCTGGACGAGTCGGCCCGCAGCCTGGGGCACAGCCCCGCCCAAGTACTGCGCCGGGTACACCTACCGATGCTCCGGGGCAGCCTGTTGACCGCGCTGCTGCTGGTTTTCGTGGATGTCCTCAAGGAGCTGCCCACCACCCTGATCCTGCGCCCCTTCAACTTCAGCACACTCGCAGTGCGCGCCCATGAGCTGGCCTCGGACGAGCGCCTGGCGGACGCCGCGCTGCCGGCTCTGGCCATCGTGCTGATCGGTCTGCTGCCTGTTATCCTCATGACCCGCAATCTGTCCCGAGGCGACAACAACGCGTGAACAGTCAACTCGAAGTCCACAAGGTTACCGTGCGCTACGGTGCATTCACGGCGGTAGAGGATGTGTCACTGACCCTGGAAAAGGGACAGATCGGCTGCCTGCTGGGCCCCTCCGGCTGCGGCAAGACCACACTGCTGCGCGCCATCGCCGGCTTTGAACGGGTCGCGGAGGGCTCCATCGCCCTCCACGGCAGCGTGCTGTCGACGCCGCGCGAGCAGGTCGCGGCCGAGCAGCGCAAGGTGGGCATGGTATTCCAGGATTTCGCCCTCTTCCCCCACCTGAATGTGCGCCGCAATATCGCCTTCGGCCTCTCGCACCTGGACCGGCGCACCCGCCGCGCTCGGGTGGAGGAAATGCTGGCACTGGTCTCCCTGGACGACTACGCGAGTGCCTACCCCCACGAACTCTCGGGCGGGCAGCAGCAGCGTGTGGCACTGGCCCGGGCGCTGGCGCCCAATCCGGAGATTCTGCTGCTCGACGAGCCCTTCTCCAGCCTCGACAGCGAACTGCGCGAGCAGCTGGCGGGGGAAGTGCGCGAGCTGCTGAAACAGAACGGTGTCACCGCCATCCTGGTGACCCACGACCAGCACGAGGCTTTTGCCATGGCCGACCGGGTCAGCCTGCTGCACCGGGGCCGGATCGCGCAGTCGGATACGCCCTACAATCTCTACCACAACCCGGCCAACGAGTTCGTGGCGGAGTTCATTGGCCACGGCAGCATGGTCAGCGCCACGGTGGATGCGGCGGGCGAGCTGAACCAGGGCCTGGGCAGCCTGGATCGCAGCCACGGCCACTGGGAGCCCGGGGAACACCTGCGGCTGCTAGTGCGCCCCGACGACGTCGAGTATGAGGAAAACAGCCGCACCCGCTTGCGCGTCGTGGGCAAGGCCTTCCGCGGGGCGAGTTATTTCTACGACCTGCTGCTGCCGGACGGCCAGCGCGTTCCCTGCCTTACCCCGAGCCACATCGACGTCCCTCTGGGCGGCGAGCTGCCGATCCGCTTCAACCTGCAACACGTGGTGGTCTTCGCGCCGCCGCGTGAGCCCACAGCCGACTGAAAGATCACAACTAGGCGTCGGCTTTCAGCGCCGGTGGTATCACCTCCCACTCCGGCGCCTCGAACTCGCCGATCAGGGTAATGTCCACATGGGGCGACTGCTCCGCGATGATGTCGGCAACCTGCTGCGGCAGGTTGCCCTCCATGGCGTCCCGGGCCGCCTTGCTTTCCCAGGTGGCGATGGCGAGCAGGCGCGAGGGGTCGCCGATCTTGCGGTGCAGGCGCGTTCCCCGGGCACCGGGTGCGCGCTGAATGATCTCGCTGGCGCGTATCCAGGCCTCGGCATACTGCTCTGCGCTGTAGCCCGGATGCAGATAAACCTCAAAGATATAATGCATGTCCCGATTATGCCTCCGCCTGCGGCCGAATACCAAACTGCGGCCAGGACCCTGGGCCGCAGCGGTCAACACTGCTAGTGTAGTGCACTACACTGGAACCTGAGGACAGACCTCACTGACGCAGAAGGAACTCGACATGACTCCGGTGACACTCAAAGAATTGCTGACGTGGACACAGAAGGCCCACAGCCACCTGGCCGCCGACCTGGAGCGGGCCCGCCAGGGCACCGGTGACGAACCGGTGAGCTATCTGCTGGACTATCTCGCCGAGCACGAGGAGCACCTGGCGCTGGCACTGGAGCGCTTCGTTGCCGACTGCCACGACGATGTTCTGGCCACGCGCGTGCAGCATTACCTGGAAACCCGCTTGCCCGGCGATGGCGAACTCCGCCTGGGTGCTGTCGAATCGGGCAACGGGGATGCCTTCACCGCGCGCATTCTCGACTGCCACAACCGGCTGATCCAGCTCTATCGCTTCCTGGGCGAACGCGTGGAGCCACCCCATGCAGCGGAAATCCTGCAGGAGGTGCTCGAGCTGGAGGAGAAGGAAACCCAATTGCTCTCCCACCAGGCCAATCGCATGCACGACCTGTAGTCGGTGCCGAATCGCGATAGAATACGGGTTTGGATCATTCCGCAAGCGAAACCGATGTCGTCAACAGCCCACAGCCACCGTTTCTGCACCGCTCCCCTGATGGACTGGTCGGACCGCCACTGTCGCTATTTCTGGCGCCTGCTGACCCGGCGCGCGCGGCTGTACACGGAGATGGTGACCACCGGGGCCCTGATCCATGGCGACCGCGAGCGCTTCCTGCGCTACGCTGCGGCCGAGCAGCCGGTGGCACTGCAGATCGGCGGCAGCGAGCCGGCGGATCTGGCGCGCTGCGCCCGCTGGGCCGAGGACTGGGGCTACCGGGAGATCAACCTCAACTGCGGCTGTCCCTCGGACCGGGTGCAGTCGGGCCAGTTCGGCGCCTGCCTGATGGCAGAGCCGCAGCGGGTCGCCGCGGGCGTGCGCGCCATGCGCGACGCCTGCGACATACCCGTGACCGTGAAGCACCGGCTGGGCATTGACGACATGGAGTCCTACCAGCAGCTGCTGGACTTTGTCGCCCCCTCCGCGGAGGCCGGCTGTGACACCTTCATCGTGCACGCCCGCAAGGCCTGGCTCCAGGGCCTATCCCCGAAGGAGAACCGGGAAATCCCGCCCCTGAACTACGACTGGGTGTACCGGCTCAAGCGCGAGCTGCCGGGGCTGGGGATCGTTCTCAACGGCGGCATCGACAGCCTCGCTGCCTGTGACCAGCACCTGCAGCAGCTGGATGGCGTGATGCTGGGGCGGGCCGCCTATCAGAACCCCTGGCTGCTGGCGACGGTCGACAGCACACTGTTCGGCGAGCCCGACCCGGTCAGCAGCCGCGACCAGGTGATCGACCGGCTGCTGCCCTACCTGGAGGCGGAACTCGCCCGCGGTGTTCCCCTCAAACACATGACCCGCCATGTGCTGGGCCTCTACCAGGGCCAGCCCGGCGCCCGCCAATTCCGCCGTCACATCAGCGAGTACGCGCACCGCCCGGGTGCCGGCATTGACGTGCTGCTGGCGGCCCGAGAATACACCCGCCGTGCCGCCGAGCGGCGCGCCGCCTGACACAGGACCTCAGCAGATGCCCAACAAGTTGTCCCGGCTCAAGGACATGACACAGGTCGTTGCCGACACCGGCGATATCGAAGCCATCCGGCGCTTTCAGCCCACCGACGCGACCACCAACCCCTCCCTGTTGCTGAAGGCCGCGGGGCTACCCCACTACGCGGAACTGTTGCGGGAGGCCCGGCGCGCCGCAGAAAAACAGGGCGGCAGCGATGCCGAACAACTTGCGGACTGCTGCGACCGCTTTGCGGTTGCCGTGGGCCGGGAGATCAACCGCATCATTCCCGGGCGCGTGTCCACGGAAGTGGATGCCCGCCTCTCCTTCGACACCCAGGGCACCATCGCGCGCGCGCGCCGACTGGTGGCACTCTACGAATCGCTGGGGATCGGCCGCGACCGTCTGCTGATCAAGATTGCCTCGACCTGGGAGGGTATCCGCGCCGGTGAAGTCCTGGAGAAAGAGGGCATCCACTGCAACCTCACGCTGCTCTTCAGTTTTACCCAGGCCGCCGCCTGTGCCGATGCCGGCGTCTACCTGATATCCCCCTTCGTGGGCCGCATCCTCGACTGGCACCTGGCCAACACGGACCTGCAGGTGCACAGCCCCACCGACGACCCCGGGGTACAGTCAGTGGATCGCATCTATCGCTATTACAAGGCCCATGGCTACGACACGGTGGTGATGGGTGCCAGTTTCCGCAACACCGGCGAAATCGAAGCCCTGGCCGGCTGTGACCGCCTGACCATCAGTCCCGCTCTCCTGGAAGAGCTGGAACAGGACAGCGGCGAGCTGCCCCGGCGTCTCTCCCCCGCCCTGGAGAGCTCCGATACACCACAGTCGCTGGTGGAAGCGAACTTTCGCCTGCAACTGAATGCGGACGCCATGGCCACGGAGAAGCTGGCCGAGGGAATTCGCAATTTCATCGCCGACCAGGTGCGCCTGGAACAGCAGGTTGCGGCGCTGTGATCCGTTCCCTGGTCAAGCTGTTTGCCGTGGATGAACAGGAGAGTCCGGCGCAGCGCGAGCACCGCCTGAAACTGGCTGCCGCGGCACTGCTGGTGGAAACGGCGCGGTCGGATTTCGAGGAGGACGCAGCGCTGGAAAAGGCCCTGCGGCAAGCCCTGGATCTGCCGGATACGGAAGTCCGGTCCCTGCTGGCCGAAGCCGGAACCCGCGCCGATCACGCCACCTCCCTGTATGAATTCACGCGGGTGATCAATGATCATTTCAGCCCGGAGCGCAAGCGCGAGCTGGTGGCATTGATGTGGCAGGTGGCCTGGGCCGATGGCAGCTTGCACCACTACGAAGAACACCTCATCCGCAAGGTCGCCGAGCTGATCTACGTGCCCCACGAGGACTTCATCCGCGCCAAACTGGAGACCCGTCCCGACTGAGGGCAGAAGCACAGACCCGGGCTGCGTGGCGGCGCCTCAGCCGTGTTCCAGCGCGGCCATCAGATCCTTGAAACGCACGCGGTTTTCCTCGTTGAGCCCCATCAGTACCCGGTGGGCCTCGATCACCTTCTCGCGCACGGCATCCTCACTGCCCTGAACCACCGGGATGCGGTGCACGTTGTCGGGGTTGGCACAGACATCCTCGTGCAGCTCGAACAGGCGCTGGAAGCCCATACTCTTGATCAGGCGGGTAATGCCGGGGTTGCTGGAATAGATGGCGGGCATGAAACCAAAGCGGTGCCGCACTTCCAGCGCCAGCTTGGCGAGCAGGCCGAGGGTCGTGCTGTCCACCCCCTCGGCGTCGCAGAGATCGACCCAGACGCTGGCAAACTCGGGGTTTTCCAGCATGCGATGAAAGTAATCGTCGATGGTGGTGCACAGGGTCAGACGCACGTCCCCTGTCATGCGAATGACATAGGCACCGTCCTTGCTTGCAGCGAGAATGCGGCCTTCGTCCATCTCAATCCCGTCGGCTGATATACAGCGCAGCAATGTCGTCGGGGGCCGTTTCCAGTTGGTCCAGCTGAAGGCGGGCCTCCAGCGCCTTCGGCGACCCCAATGTCTCCTCGACCACCTGCAGCAGGGCCTTTTCCCGCGCGATCAGGTCCCCCGGCGGCAGGATTTCCAGGACGCCATCGGAAAACAGCACCAGGGTAAACCGCTCGGGCAACTCCAGGAACTGTTCCGAGAACTCGGCGTCCTCCAGCATGCCCACGGCACTGCCTTCGCCGTCCAGGTATCGGGCCCTGCCCTCGCTCACCAGTACCGGCAGGGGCAAGTGCCCCGCCACGCTGTAGCGCAGGCTGTTGGCCGTGGTGTCCAGCACACCCACCACAATGGTAGCAAACTTCCCGACCGAGAGCCCGAGCAGCTCCTTGTTCACCCGCTGCAGCATGTCCACGGGGTCGAGAATGGTGGCGTCCGCGCGGCGGAAGAAATCCGAGCGCTTGCGCGCAAAGAGGTTTTTCAGCAGCACCGTGGTGAAGGCCGAAGAGCTGCCGTGTCCGGACACATCCGCCATGAAGAACACCACATGGTGGGCGCCGACGGTGAAGTAATCGGTAAAATCGCCGCTCAGGAACAGCGAAGGGATGACCCGGTGACTGAAGCAGTAATGCCCGACCTCCAGGGGACTCGAGGGCAGCATGCGCAACTGCACCTGGCGCCCCGCCTGCTGGTCCTGCTCCAGCATGTGGACGGTGCCCCTGAGTTCGATATTGGCCTGCTCCAGGCGCTCCCGGGACTCTTTCAGCTCGCGGCGAAGGCGCCGCTGGCGCACGCAGCGGTCGAGGGATTTGGTGAGTGCCTGGAGGTCATCCACCGGCCGCACGAAAAAGTCACTGGCACCCAGGCGCAGCGCCGTCATCATGCGGTCGACCTCCGCCCGGTCGCTGATAATGACCGTCGGCACCTGCATGTCGCGCTCGCGAAGGGCGTGCCGGGTCGGGCGCCAGGCGTCGGCATCGAGGTCCAGCTCACAGAGCATGACGTCGACTTCCTCTTCACCCAGCAGGGTGGCCAGGGCCTCGTCCGGCGTCGTCGCCACCGAGGCGCGGAAGCCCTCCCCCGACAGCGTTTCCGCCAGGGCCTGTGCCCGCGGGGTGTCATCATCTATGACCAGCACGTAGCCGTTATCAGACATCATGGAATACTTGGCTTGATTGCCGCCGACAGTACGCCCCCGGGCACTCGGGAGCAATGCGGGGCAGCGGGTTTGGGCAGGATTTCACAGATTTGCTTCGCCGCCGGGAACCGCACCGCTAGAGATCATCTTCCCAACCGTTCTCGAAGTCGGAGAAGCTGTCCTCCACGACTCCTTCGGTCACCAGCGCCCGACGCTGTTGCAGATAGGCATCGCGGATGAAAATGTAACGATCGCCGGTGATCAACTCTTCGGCCTTCAGCAGGCGCACACGACTGTCGACAATATCGAGCGCGTAGAGCGTATTGCGGGTGCGTACATCGTCTACCTGGGTTTCCAGTGAACCATAGGTATCCACAATGTTGCCAAGACCACTGCGGACCGTGCGCGGCCCGAACAGGGGCACCACCAGGTAGGCACCTTCCGGAGCGCCCCACCGGGCCAGGGTGTGGCCAAAGTCGGTACGGTAGCGATCCACGCCCATCGGCGTAGCCACATCAAACAAACCCAGCACGCCGAAGGAGGTATTCAAGAGAAAGCGGCCGCCATTGCGGGCGGCCTCCGGCAGGCGCCACTGCAGCAGTGCGTTCAGGGTACCGTTGAAGTCCTGGAGGTTATCGAAAAAATTGCTGACACCGCGCTCCGCGGGGTCCGGCAGGACAAAGCGGTAACCCTCCGCCACCGGTTTCAGGAGATAGCGGTCGAGCTGGTCATTGAATACGAAAATGGGACGGTTGATGGACTCCAGAGGGTCCGACTCGGCAGCGGGGGCGAGCCCGGGAACCAGGAGTGAGCAGACCAGCAACAGGGCGCGCAGACTAGACATCATCGATCCGTACACGAAAAAATTCGCGGAATGGTACGCCTGCACTGATCGCCCCGCAACCACGCGCATGCGCCTCACGGCTCGACCAGCAGGATGTCGCGCTGGACGAATTCCGCCAGCTGTCGCGCCCCCGCCTCCGCCAGCGACGCTGCCGGCTGCTGCAGCTCACCGGCCAGCGCGTCGATCAGTTCACCGGCGCGGCACCCGGGCTGGTCGCGACACAGTTCCAGCAGGCGCGCGGTCGCGGCGTTCAGCACCATGAACTCCACCCGCTGCGCGCGGTTCCGCCACACCAGCAGGTAGACCGGCTCCCCCGGCTCCTGCGGCTGAAAATCGGGTCCGATCCGGTGTACCGGAAAACGGTAGGCCAGCAGCCAGGCCAGCGGGGACAGCTGCAAGCTCGTCTCCAGAAGTGGCTGCGGCGGGCTGACCGGGGGCGGCAGGGAGTCCTCGGCAACGTCCAGGGCCAGCTCCACCCACTCGTAATGGGCCAGTTCCCGGAGAAAAGGCGGATCCGCCGGGAGCGGCTGGTAGTGCTGCATCAGGAAAGCCAGAAACTCCTGGCTGATCTCCAGAAAGTACGGACTGCTGCAGGGATGATCCCGAATAAAGGCGCGGACCAGCTCGCGCCAGCTCTCGCGCGCGTACAGGCTGTGGAGCACCGGGAAACCATTGCGCAGAAAACCCTCGATATTGTTGAACACCAGATCGCGATAGACCTGCAATCGGCGCGGCTCGACGTCGGGGGGTGGTGCCGCATGCGTCGGGTTGCGCAGGTAGGCAGCCCAATGCTGCTGGGCGCTGTGCAGGTCAGGCACGCAGAGCCTCCCCCGCGGATTGAGCGGCAACCTGCAGCTGGCGAATCCTGTCCACCTGGGCCAGCAACTGCTCCAGGGGCGGAAAATTGAAATCCCGTTCCAGCAGGGTCGGCAGCGGACCGGTCAAGGCGTAGGTGTCCGCCAGCAGGGACCAGACCGGGTCGATGACATCGGCACCGTGGGTGTCCACCTTGAGATCCGGCGCTTCGTCATAGTGCCCGGCAACGTGGAGGTAGCGAACGCGGTCCAGGGGCAGCGAGGCAATGAAGTCGCGGGGGTCGTAGCCGTGGTTGATGCTGTTGACGTAGACATTGTTGACATCCAGTAACAGCTCGCAGCCGCTTTCCGATGCGACCGCGGCAATGAAGGCCGCTTCACTCATGTCCTGCCAGGGTTGGGCGTAGTAGGAGGCATTCTCCAGCACCAGGGGCGCACCCAGCATGTCCTGCACCTGGCGCACGCGGCCGGCGACCCAGTCCACCGCTTCCTGGGTGAAGGGTATCGGCAGCAGGTCGTAGAGATGACCGCCCGCGCCGCAGAAGCTGAGGTGCTCGCTGTAGACCGGCACCTTCAATTCGCGCATCAGGGCACCGATCCGAGTGATCAGGTCCCGGTCCAGGGGGTCCGGGCCGCCAATATCCAGGGACAGGCCGTGGAACAGGAGTGGCCGGTCGGCCACGACTTGGTGAAACTGCCGCTGCAGGCGACCACCGACACCGATCCAGTTTTCCGGGGCCACCTCAAAAAAATCCACAGCAGCGGGATCCGCGGCCTGCAGCGCCCCCATCAGGGAGCGCCGCAGACCGAGGCCCGCGCCGGCGGGCATGGCCGGCGCATCAGGCATCAGGCGCCGCCACACTTGCCTTCGCCGCACTTGCCTTCGGCGTCCTTCTCACCGCCGGCGTCGCCGCATTTGCCTT
Organism: Haliea atlantica; assembly: GCF_054779855.1. Taxonomy (NCBI): domain Bacteria; kingdom Pseudomonadati; phylum Pseudomonadota; class Gammaproteobacteria; order Cellvibrionales; family Halieaceae; genus Haliea; species Haliea atlantica. Next base: position 240,553 of record NZ_BAAGXL010000003.1, read on the forward strand.
CACCGCACTTGCCCTCGGCATCCTTCTCGCCGCTGGCCTCACCGCACTTGCCTTCGCCGCACTTGCCTTCGGCATCCTTCTTCTCGCCACCGGCCTCGCCACATTTGCCTTCACCACACTTGCCTTCGTGGTCGGCATAGTTGGCCTGGTCATAGCCACCGCGCAGCGTCTCGGCGGAAAAAGGGTCGCTGGCGGCGGAGGCCACCGGCGCCACGGAGCTGGCGAGGAACGCGGCACCGAGTGCCATGGCGAGGGGTTTCCTGGAGTGTGTCATGGTTATGTCCTTCCCGTGATCTGAGTTTGCATCCTCCCCCGCCAGCACGCGCGGACGGGGGCGAACAACAGCCTGAGCCATCGTCCTTCATTGAGTATGAACGAAACCGACAGGCTCGGTTCCGTCACAGGGATACAGAAAACGGTAATATGTTACAAGGGCCCCGGGCGGTCCCGCGCCCTCTCCGCGCCGGTCAGCCGCCGCGTCAACCCGGGTTGCGGGTCAGCCACTCGGCGACCGACTGCCACTGCTGGCGCAGGCGTTTCTCGGACACCGGACGGCGAGTGCCCAGCTGCTGGGCAAACAGGGACACCCGGAACTCCTCCAGCATCCAGTGGTACTCGGCGGCCTCGGGACACAGGGCCAGCAGGCCGGGATAGCGCTGCATCGCGCTGTCCAGGGGCTCACGAAGGGCCTCCAGCTGCTCGGTGCGTTCGCGATCGCGCTCCGCCTGCCCGGCCAGCCGCTCGGCGCGCTGCTGCAGGGCCTTCATGTAACGCGGATACTGACCCAGCCACTCAGGGGGGGCATCCCTGAGGGCATGCCCGCCCCACAGGCGCTCGATTTGCGCCTCGATATCGGCCAGTGATTCTGTCCGGCTTTTGTCCCGGTTGCGTTGCAGCCACTGGCGCGCTTCGGCCAGTGCGGCCAGCGCCGATAGCACATTGCGTTCCAGCTCGTTGGCCACCTCGACCACGCCGCCACAGCGCTGCAGCAGCCCCTGGAAGGCGGCGGCATCACGAACCGACCAGGCATCCCCGAGATCCAGTGACTGCAGATAGGCGGCGTCCACCAGGTCCGCTACCAGGGCGTCCCGCTGCAGGCCCGCCCCGGCGACCAGCAACTGACTCTGGTTGCCCCGCAGGAGCTGCTTGCGCAGGAAGCGCTGCTGCTGGCGCTGCTGCAGCTCGACCAGTCGCAACACGCCGAGACGATGCTGCAAACGGGCCTGCCCGGGATAGTCACAGAGAATCACCGCCACGCTCTCCCCGCGGTCTTCGAGGGCCGGCCAGGCGACGATCTCGATGCCGGCCTGGCGGCTGCGCCACTCCGCCGGCAGCGGGCCGCAATCCCAGCGGGTCAGCCCCTCCCGGGCGGGGCTGTCGCCACCGCCACCGGCGACACTCTCCCGGGTGTCCTCGGCGAAGCGGTCAACCAGGGCCTGCAAGTCGCGCCCCTGGGCCAGCAACTTGCCGCGGGCATCCACCACCCGGATATTCATGTGGTAGAAGCTCTCGAGCCGCTCCGGGTTGAAGTGGCCCGCCTCCAGGCGCTGCCCTGCCTGCCGCGACAGTCGCTGGGCCAGGGCCTGGCACAGGGGCACATCGTCGGGCTCCATTCCCGCCAGGGCCCGGTCGACGCTGTCCGGCACCGGCACCAGCGCCTTGCGGCGATCCTTGGGCAGGCCCTTGACCAGCTGGATGCACTTCTCCCGCAGGAGGCCGGGTACCAGCCACTCGAAGCGATAGCGCGGCACCCGGTTGAGCAAGCCCACGGGGATGGTCACCGAGACACCGTCACCCTCCCCGCCCGGCTCGAACGCATAGCTCAGGCGCAGCGACAGGTCGCCCCACGCCAGCCGGTCGGGAAATTGCGCCTCAAGGCCGGCCTCCGGTGCCCGCGCCTGCAGCAGCTCCCGCGAGACACGCAAATTCCGCTCCGCCGCGGGCTCCCGTTTCAGCCAGCTGCGCAGGCTCTCCGCCGTGGTAATATCACCGGGCAGGTGCTCATCGTAGAAGCGAAACAGCACCTCCTCGTCCACCAGCAGATCGCGGCGGCGGACCCGGGTCTCCAGCTCCTCCAGCTCGCGCACCTGGCGCTGGTTGAACTTGAGGAAAGCGGGTGGACGCGGGAAACGGCCGGCGATCAGGCCCTCCCTAATCAGCAGCTCCCGTGCCTCCCCCGGGGCCAGGGGTCCATAGTGCACGGGGCGCCGGTCGGCCAGCACCAGGCCGAACAGGGACACCCGCTCCCAGGCCGTGGCCCGCCCCCGGCGCGGGTCCCAGCGGGGCTCGTAGTAGTGGTGCTTGAGCAGGTCCGTATTGGTCTCCAGGGCCCAGGTCGGATCGATCGCACCGACACTCCGGGCGAAGACCCGGGAGGTTTCCACCACCTCCGCCGCGACGATCCACTTGGGCGTCTTGCGACCCAGGGCCGAGCCGGGGAAGATCTGCAGCTTGCGGTTGCGCGCGCCGAGATACTCGCGCCCTTCCTGGTGCTGGGCAATATTCGACAGCAGCCCGCTCAGCAGCGCCCGGTGAATCGCCTCGAAAGGCTCTTCTTCCGCCGCGGCAATCTCCGCACGGGGCCGCAGTCCGATCTGGCGGCAGGCAATGCGCAGCTGGGCGTGCAGGTCGCGCCACTCGCGCAGGCGCAGATAGGACAAAAACTCCCGCTGGCACAGCTTGCGCAACTGGTTCTGACTCAGGGCCTGGCGCTGCTCCTCGTAGTAGCGCCAGAGATTCAGCCAGCTGATGAAATCCGACTGCGGGTGGCGGAAGCGCGCGTGCAGCTGGTCCGCCTGCTGCCGCTTGTCCGCGGGGCGCTCCCGGGGGTCCTGTACCGCCAGGGCGGCGGCGATCACCAGGACCTCCTCCAGGCAAGCCAGTTGACCGCTGGCCAGCACCATGCGCGCCAGCCGCGGATCCACCGGCAGGCGCGCCATCTGGCGGCCCAGCCCGGTGAGCTTGCCGGAACGCTCCACCGCGCCCAGCTCCTCCAGCAGGCGGTAGCCGTCGCGCACCATGCGCGGGTCCGGCGGGTTGATGAACGGGAAGCGCTGGACCTCGCCGAGTCGCAACTGCAGCATCTGCAGGATGACCGCGGCCAGGTTGGTGCGCAGGATCTCGGGATCGGTAAAGGCCGGCCGGGCGAGGTAGTCGTCCTCGCTGTAGAGACGCAGGCACACGCCGGGCCCAACCCGTCCGCAGCGGCCCCGGCGCTGATCGGCACTGGCCCGGGAGATCGGCTCGATGGGCAGGCGCTGCATCTTGGTGCGGGCACTGTAGCGGCTGATCCGCGCTTCCCCGGGGTCGATGACATAGCGAATGCCAGGTACCGTCAGCGAGGTCTCCGCGACGTTCGTGGCCAGCACCACCCGCAGCCCGCGCCGCCGCGCGGGGTCGAACACACGGTTCTGCTCGGCCTGGGAGAGTCGGGCATACAGCGGCAGCACCTCCAGGCGCTCCCGCCCGCGCAGAGCGTGGGCCAGCTCGCGGATATCCCGCTCGCCGGACAAAAACACCAGCACGTCGCCCCGCGGCCCCAGCTCCCCCGCTTCGACCGACTCCACCAATTGCACAATTTGTTGCTGCAGCCCCAGGTCGCGGTCCTCGGCGGGATCCAGATACAGGGTCTCCACCGGGTAACCGCGCCCGGACACCTCGAGGACTGGCGCATCGTCGAAATGCCGCGAGAAACTCTCCAGGTCAATGGTCGCCGAGGTGATGATCACCTTGAGATCGGGGCGTCGCGGCAGCAGCTGCTTGAGGTAACCGAGCAGGAAATCGATGCTCAGGCTGCGCTCGTGGGCCTCGTCGATGATCAGGGTATCGTACTGGCGCAGCAGGCGGTCCCGCTGAATTTCCGCCAGCAGGATGCCGTCGGTCATCAACTTGACCGCGGTGGCCTCGGTAACGCTCTCATTGAAGCGCACCTGGTAGCCCACCAGGTCGCCGAGCTGAACCTGCAGCTCGGCGGCAATGCGCTGGGCAACAGTGCGCGCGGCCAGCCGCCGCGGCTGGGTGTGGCCGATGCGCGCCTGCTGGCCGCGCCCCAGCTCCAGGCAGATCTTGGGCAACTGGGTGGTCTTGCCGGAACCGGTCTCGCCGGCGATGATCACCACCTGGTGGTCGCGGATCGCGGCGGCGATATCCTCCCGGCGCTGTACGACAGGCAGGTCTTCCGGCCAGCGAATGGGCGGAATCACCCTGGCGACCGGACTTGCTGCAACTTCACTCACGCGTCACCCGGCTCCTTCAGCTCCCGGCGCAGGATCTTGCCCACATTCGACTTGGGCAGCTCATCGCGGAATACCACTTGCTTCGGCACCTTGTAGGCAGTGAGGCTGCGGCGCATGAAGTCACGCACTGCCTCGACCGTGAGCTGGCCCGAGCGGCTGACCACATACATGCGGACCGCCTCCCCGGTCTCCTCGTCGGGCACCCCCACCGCCGCACACTCGACCACGTCGTCGTGCTCGTAGAGCACATCTTCCAGTTCGTTGGGGTAGACGTTGAAACCGGAGACCAGAATCATGTCCTTCTTGCGGTCGACGATTTTCAGGTAGCCGTCCTCGCGGATAAGCGCAATGTCACCGGTGTGAAACCAGCCCCGCTCGTCGAGCACGGCCGCGGTGTCTTCCGGCCGGTTCCAGTAGCCCTGCATCACCTGCGGCCCCTGCACGCAGAGCTCCCCGGGCTCGCCCATCGGCACCGGCTCGCCGGCATCATTGACCAGCTTGACCCGGGTCCCCGGCAGGGGCAGGCCGATGGTACCCAGCACCCGGCGGTTGCCCGGGTTCGCGGCAACCACCGGCGACGTTTCGGTCAGCCCGTAGCCTTCGGAAATACCGCAGCCGGTGATCGACTCCCAGTGCTGGGCCGCCGCGTGGGACAGCGCCATGCCACCGGACATGGTGACCTTGAGTTGCGAAAAATCCAGGCGGCGGAAATCCTCCCGGGCACAGAGGGCCGCAAACAGGGTATTCAGGCCAAAAAAGACCGAGGGGCGGTACTGGCGGAAGCGCTTTATCAGGTCCTTCTGGTTGCGCGGGTCGGGGATAAACACCATGTGAAAGCCGTTTACCATGGAAAACACGCAGGTCATGAAAGCGTAGATATGGTAGGTCGGCAGCGGCTGCATCAGCACCTCGCGCCCCGGCGACTGCGGCTGGCTGACCATGTACTCATCTACCTGCAGCACATTGGCCACCAGGTTGCCGTGGGACAGTCGTGCGCCCTTGGCGACCCCCGTGGTACCGCCGGTATATTGCAGCAGCGCCAGGCTGTCCCGGTGCGTCGGGATCCAGGTAAAGCGACGCTCCCCGCCCAGTGCGAGAGCCGCCCGCAGGTGCACGGCATGCTCCAGGCCGGCGGCCTGGCGGCTGCCTTTCAGGTAGCGCGCCGCGGTATTCAAGAGCCAGCGCCGCAAGGGGGGGTGCAGATCCGCCGGCTGGGTCATGACCACGTGCTCGACGCCAGTGTCCCGCAACACGGCCGCCGCCGTGGCGGACATGCCCTCCAGCACGACCAGGGCGCGGGCACCGGAGTCCTGCAGCTGGTGGCGCAATTCCCGCTCGCTGTACATCGGATTGGTGTTCACCACCACCAGGCCGGCGCGCAGGGCCCCGAGCACGACTACCGGATATTGGACCAGGTTCGGCAGCTGCACCGCAATGCGATCACCCATTTCCAGGCCAGTGTGGTGCTCAAGATAGCTGGCAAATTGCCCCGACAGGTCGTCCAGCTCGGCAAAAGTGATGGTGTGGCCGAGGCTGGTGAAAGCCGCTTCGTCGGCGTGCTCGCGGAAAGCGTGCTCAATCAGTTCGATCAGGTTGTCGAAGCGCTCCAGATCAATCCGGCTATTCACGCCCAGCTCGCGCCAGGTCGCGGCAACCCGCTTTTGCAGCTCGATCACGCTTTCCTCGCTCATGTTTTCCTGCTCCCGGACAGGCCAAATCAACCGGTACAGGGTATCATCACCGCCCTGGTTTTGCCGCGCAGGAATGAGCCCCTATGGACGCCTTGAGCAACGTACCCTACAGCACCCTGAGCATTGGCCAGCAGGCCAGCAGTACCCGTGTCGTCAGCCGGCGGGACATCCAGCTCTTCGCCCTGGCCAGCGGCGACTGGAACCCGCTGCACCTGGACGACGACTACGCCGCCACCACCCACTTCGGCGAGTGCATTGCCCACGGCATGTTCACCGGCGCCCTGATCTCCGCGGTGCTCGCCAACCAGCTGCCCGGCCCGGGCACCGTCTACCTGGAGCAGGCGCTGCGCTTTCGCGCTCCGGTCCACATCGGCGACACCCTGGAAACCCGGGTCAGCGTGAGCGAGAAACGCGACCGCGGCCAGCGAGTCGTGCTCGACTGCGAGGTTGTCAACCAGGATGGCAAGCGGGTCGCCACCGGTACCGCCACCGTCATCGCCCCCACGGAAAGCCTGACCGTGATGCCCCGCAGTCCGGACTTGGACAGCCCCTGAGGCACTGGCACAATAGCCCGCAATCCGCCTTCGAGAGAGTGACCATGCGCCGTCATCAAGCCCCTCACGCAGCCCCTCTGATCGGCCTTCTCGCCCTGCTTTTGCTGGCCCCCCTGGCGGCGCTGGCGAGCAGCCCGGCCGAGGAAAGCCGCCGCCTGCACGCATTCCTCGACGCGCTGTACGAGGAAGAGCTGCGCTTCTCGCCGGAATACCTGACCAAACTCGGCCGGCGCGACCTGCAGGATCAACTGGATGACTACAGCGAGGCCGGTGAGCGGGCCTACCTCGAGTGGTACCGGGACAGCGTCGCCCGCCTGGGCGACCGCTTTGACCGGGGGGCCCTGGATGCCGAGGGGCAGTTGTCCTGGGATTTCTGGCATTTCCGTCTGGAGCGCCTGGAGGACAACTGGCAGTTCCGCAAGCACCCCTACGTGCTGACCCAGGTCAGCGCCAGTCACACCGACCTGCCCCAGCTCCTGATCAACTACCACGAGGTGGCAAGCGAAGCCGACATGCTCGCCTACATCAGCCGCCTGGAAGCCTTTGAGCGGGCACTGGGCCAGATGCGTCAGCGGGCCGAGGACGCGGCCGACAAGGGCATCCGTCCACCCCGCTTTGCCTACGACTACGTGATCGGGCAGTCCCAGGAGCTCCTGCGGGGGGCGCCCTTCGATACCTCCGGGGAGGATTCCGCACTCTGGGCCGACGCCCGGGCGAAAATCGACGGCCTGCGCGAACGCGGCGTCATCGACCTGGAGCGGGCAGAAGTGCTCCAGCAGCGCACCCGGGAAGCCCTCATCAACCGGGTCGGCCCCGCCTACCGCGCCCTGATCGCGTGGTACCGGGAGGATCGCAGCGCGGCCCCGGCGGAGGCGCGGGGAGCACTCTCCCTGCCCGACGGCAAAGCCTGGTACGCCAACCGCATCCGCGAGTACACCACCCTGGACCGGGACGCGAAAGCCATCCACGCCCTGGGTCTGCAGGAGGTGGCGCGGCTTCGCGAGGCTATGGAGGCCATCCGCCGGGAAGTGGATTTCGAGGGCGATCTGGCGGCTTTTTTCACCTTCATCCGCGAGGAAGAGCGCTTCTACTACCCGAATACTCCGGCGGGGCGTCAGGCGATTATCGATGAAACCCGCGATTATCTGGCACGCATAGAGCCGCACCTGCCGGACTATTTCGGCCGGCTGCCGATCACCCCCCTGGAAGTGCGCCGGGTCGAGGCCTTCCGCGAGCGGGATGGCAGCGCGGCCTTCTATGAGCAGGGAACACCCGACGGCAGCCGCCCCGGGGTGTACTACATGCACCTCTCGGACATGCGCGCCAACAACCGCACCGACCTGCAGACGACCGCCTACCACGAGGGCAACCCCGGCCACCACATGCAGGTGGCCCTGAGCCTGGAGAACACCGGGCTCCCCGCCTTCCGCCGCAATGTCTGGTACTCCGCCTATGGCGAGGGCTGGGCCCTCTACAGCGAGCTACTGGCGGCAGAGATGGGCGTCTACGACGACCCCTACATGCAATTCGGCCGCCTGGCCGCCGAGATTTTCCGGGCCATCCGCCTGGTGGTGGATACCGGTATGCACGCCATGGGCTGGAGTCAGGAGCGCGCGGTCCAGTACATGCTGGAAAATTCCGCCATGCCGGAGTCACAGGTGCGCTCGGAAATCGAGCGCTACCTGGTCTGGCCGGGCCAGGCCCTCTCCTACAAGATGGGCATGCAACATATCCTGGAGCTGCGAGAGCAGGCCAGGGCGGAACTGGGGGATGACTTCGATATTCGCGGCTTCCACGATGTGGTGCTCGGCGGGGGCTCCCTGCCGCTGCCACTGCTGAGCCGTCAGGTGGAAGGCTGGATCGAGAGGCGGAGCGCACGGTGAGCGCGCCGCCCCGGCGCGCGGGACGCGGCCGTCGCGGGTCAGGCGGGCGCGGCGTCGGCTTCCCCGTTCTGGAACTGCTCGGGGTCAAGGTACTGCAGACGCAGTTCGACCGTACCCCGTGTGGAGCTGGCATCGGCGCCGAGCACCATGACGCTGGGCTCGCCCTCCTCCCAGGTCACCGCGGTCACCCCGAAGATCATCACATTGGGGTCGTGCTCGGCGGTGAACACGGTAATGTCGCGCTGCTCCCGCAGCGCATCGCTCAGCCGCGCCACCAGCAGCGCCAAGCCGGCGCGAAAGCTGCCGAAATTGAGCTTGCCGCGGTAGAGGTCGTGGTCCAGGGCGACATCGAAGCGCACCAGGGACTTGTCCTCCATCTGCACGTTGGTCAAGGCCACCGACTTGCCCGCCAGCATGTCGCGAAAGACCTGCTTGGCCTCGGTCCGGCGGGATTCCAGAAAGGCCTTGTAGAGCAAATTGACCGACATGGTCAGAAACTTTTCCCGGGAAACGGTCTGTGAACCCTGCGACATGTCACCCCCTCTGATCGACGCCGAGGCAGTCTACTGCCTGACCCTGACAAACGCCAGCCTGCACGACAAGAGACGGGGTGGCCAGCATGCGCCGTGAGGGACAAGCACTGGCGGGCATGCCGGCGCCGGCACTCTCCTGGGAGCCCGACGGCACGCCGCGTTCGTCGCAGTTCGACGATATCTACTACGCCCCGGGCGAAGGCCTGGCCGAAAGCGAGGCGGTGTTCCTGCGCGGCAATCATCTGCCCGAACGCTGGTCGTCACACCCGCGCCCGCATTTCGTGATTGCCGAAACCGGTTTTGGCACCGGTTTGAACTTCCTGCTGACCTGGCTGCATTGGCGCCAGGCCCGGGGCGCGCCGCGACTGCACTATCTCTCGGTGGAACGTTTTCCCCTGGACCGAGGAGCCCTGGAGCAGGCCCTGGCCGCCTGGCCCATGCTGGCCCCCCTGGCGACACAACTGCTGGCCCAGTACCCGCCGGCGCTCCCCGGCCCTCACCGGCTGCTGCTGGAGGCCGGCAGAGTGACCCTGGACCTGTGGTGGGGCGACGCCGACGAGGCCCTTGCCGACTGGGAGCGCAGCCGGCAACCGCAGGTGGATGCCTGGTACCTCGACGGCTTCGCGCCGTCCCGAAACGCCGGCCTGTGGAGCGAAGGCCTCTTTCAGCGCATGGCCCGACTCAGCCAGCCGGGGGCCAGTTTGGCCACTTTCACCGCCGCCGGCGCCGTGCGCCGGGGCCTCCAGGCCGCCGGCTTTCAGGTGGAAAAACAGCCGGGCTTTGGCCGCAAGCGGGAGCGCATTGTCGGGCGCTGCCTGCGGCCAGCTGCCGCCCTGCCCTGGCCGGATACCCCGTGGGAGCAAGCGGGCCCGGTACCCGGGCCGCCGCATCAGGCCGTGGTGATCGGCGCGGGGCTGGCCGGCAGCCACTGCGCGGCGGCACTCGCCCGTCGCGGCATTGACGTTACCGTGCTGGAGGCCGGCACTATCGCCGGCGCCGCCTCGGGAAACCCCCAGGGCGTTCTCTACACGCGCCTGTCGCAGCGCCATTCGACCCTGGTCGACTTCGCCCTCGCCAGCTACACCTTCGCCGCGCGGCGCTACCGGGAAATGTTCCAGGCGCGGCAACTGCGCGAGGGGGTGGAGGGTGCACTCTGCGGGAGCCTGCAGCTTCTCGCGGAGGAGCGCGAGCGCGTCGAGCCCCCGGGGCTGGCGACACTCTACGCCTATCTCGAGCAGGAGGCCGCCAGTCGCACGGCGGGCATTGCCCTGCCGGGGCCCGCACTACATTTTCCCGATTCCGGCTGGCTCAAGCCCGCGGCGGTCTGCCGGGCCCTGTTGTCGGGCCCGGGTATCCGCGTGCGCGAGGGCCTGGGGCCCGTCACCCTGCGTCGCGAGGGCGATCTCTGGTCGCTGCTCGACGACCGGGGCCGCGAGCTTGCGCAGAGCCCCTGCGTGGTGCTCGCTGCAGGCCTGCAGACCCCGACCCTGTCCGGGCTGGACTGGCTGCCCCTGAAAGCCGTGCGGGGACAAACCACCCAACTGCCCCCCCTGTCCGCGCTAGCCGGCCTGAGCAGCGTCGTCTGCCACAGCGGTTATCTCGCACCCGCGGCGCCGGACGGTCACTGCATCGGCGCCACCTTTCAGGTTTCAGACCCGGACCCGCAGCTGCGCCTGGCCGATCAGCAGGCCAACCTGTCGGCACTCGCAGAAGCCCTGCCGACGCTGTGTACGGCGCTGAACCCGCTGGGGCGCGACGCGCTGCCCGGTCGGGTCGGCTGGCGCGCCGCGACCCCCGACTACCTTCCCCTCGCGGGGCCCGTGGCGGACCGGGCCGCCTTTCTCGACCGCTACGCCGGTCTGCGCAGCAATGCCCGGCAGGTGATCCCGCAGGGCGCCCCCTGCCTGCCCGGGCTGTATCTGAGCGCGGGGCACGGGTCCCGGGGCTTGACCTCGACCCCACTGGTCGCCGAGCTCATCGCCAGCCAGGTCTGCGGCGAGCCGCTGCCTCTCGAGCCGGAGTTGCAGCGAGCGCTGTCACCCAACCGATTCCTGGCCCGCAACCTGGCGAGAAACCTATGTTGAAAAAGCCCCTGCTCACACTGGCCCTGTCGCTGACCCTGCTGCCGGCGACGCTGGAAGCCGCCGCCCCGCGCGAATGGTCCTACCGGGTAATGGAAAAGCAGCCACAGCCCCGCGATCACTTCGTCCAGGGGCTGCAAATCGTCGACGGGATGCTCTACGTGAGCACCGGCGGTTACGGCAGCTCCCGGCTACTGCAGTACCGCCTCGCGGACGGTGAATTGCTGCGGGTGCGGCGGCTGCATCCGCGGCTGTTCGGGGAGGGCCTGACCGTCATGGGTGAACATGTCTACCAGCTGACCTGGCGCGCGCGGCGACTGCTGGTTTTCCAGCGCGAGGGCCTGGCACCCAAAACCACGCTCCCGCTGCCCGGCCAGGGTTGGGGCCTCACCGACAACGGCCGCGAGCTGATCTACACCGACAGCGGCCACGAACTGATCTACCTCGACCCCGACAGCGGCCGCGAGCTGCGCCGGGTCCCCGTGCGCGACAATGGCACCCCGCTACCGCGGCTGAACGAGCTGGAATGGATCGACGGCAAGGTCTGGGCAAATATCTGGCAGGAAGACCGCATCGTCGCCATTGAGCCCGACACCGGAGAGGTTACCGACAGCGTCAATCTCGCCGGCCTGCTGCCGGACTCCGAGCGCGGCCCCGGCACCGATGTCCTCAACGGCATCGCCCACAACCCGGTGGACGGCGCCCTCTGGGTGACCGGCAAACGCTGGCCCTGGCGCTACCGGATCGAGCTGGTGCCGGCCGAGGCAGCCGGCAACGAATCGCGTTAGACTGTGCGCCTTTGACTTTTCAGGGAGACAGCATGAGTCAGCAGCAGCCGGCCACGGCAGCGGCCCCCGGGGCCTTTGAACACCTGCGCAGCCACAACATCGACAGCCTGAACATCCGGGTGGAACACTACCGCCACCGGGATACCGGTGCCGAACACTACCACCTGGCCGCCGACAACAGCGAAAACGTGTTCCTGGTGGCCCTTCGCACCGTGCCCATGGACTCCACGGGCGTCGCCCACATCCTCGAGCACACCGCCCTGTGCGGCAGCGAGCGCTACCCCGTGCGCGACCCCTTCTTCATGATGCTGCGTCGCTCGCTGAACACCTTCATGAACGCCTTCACCAGCAGCGACTGGACCGCCTACCCCTTCGCCAGCCAGAACCGCAAGGACTTCGCCAACCTGCTGGATGTTTACCTCGACGCGGTCTTCTTCTCCCGCCTCGACCCCCTGGATTTCGCCCAGGAGGGCCACCGCCTGGACTTTGCCGAGCCGGGCAACCTGGACAGCGCGCTGGTCCACAAGGGGGTGGTCTACAACGAAATGAAGGGCGCCATGAGCAGCATCAACAGCGTGCTCTGGCAGAGCCTGTGCGAGCAGCTCTTTCCCACCAACACCTACCACTACAACAGCGGTGGCGACCCGGCGCATATTCCGGAGCTGAGCTACGAACAGCTGCGGGCCTTCTACCAGACGCACTATCATCCCGGCAACGCGATTTTCATGACCTACGGGGATATACCCGCCGCGGAGCACCAGGCGGTATTCCAGCAGCGGGTCCTGTCGCGCTTTGACGCCTCGGGTGGCCCCCGCATCGAAGTGGCCCTGGAACGACGGCTCCCCGCCCCGCGGCGGGTGGTACTGCCCTATGCCCTGGACGACGGCGAGGACACCGGGCGCAAGACCCACATCGTGACCGGCTGGCTGCTCGGTCAGAGCACCGACCTCGAGGCCCAGCTGGAGGCCGAGCTGCTGACCAGTGTCCTGCTGGACAACAGCGCCTCGCCCCTGCTCCACGCCCTGGAAACCACGCCCCTCGGACAGTCGCCCTCCTCCCTCTGCGGCCTGGAGGACTCCCAGCGGGAGATGGTCTTCAGCTGCGGTATCACCGGCAGTGAGGCCGAGAACGCGGATGCCTTCGAGGCCCTGGTACTGGAGGTCATCCAGCGGGTGGCCGAGGAAGGCGTCGCCCGCGAGCAACTGGAGGCCGTGCTGCACCAGCTGGAACTGCACCAGCGGGAAGTCAGTGGCGACGGTTTCCCCTACGGTCTGCAGTTGATCATGCAGGCACTGGGCCCCGCGACCCACTATGCCGACCCGATCGCCGTGCTGGATCTCGAGCCGGTCCTCGAGACCCTGCGCGAACGCATTGCGCAACCCGGCTATATACAGTCCCTGGCGCGCCGCCTGCTGCTGGACAATCCGCACCGGGTGACCCTGGTGATGACACCGGATACCGGCCTGTCGGCGCGCCGCGAGTCCGAGGAGCGCGAGCGCCTCGAGACACTCAAGGCCGGCATGGACACGTCGGCTCTGCATGCGATTGCGGAGCAGGCGGAGCGCCTGGAAGCCCGCCAACAGCGGGTGGACGACCTCAGCATTCTGCCCAAGGTCACGCTGGCGGATGTCGCTCCCACCCTGCCGCGCCTCGACTACAGTACCCGCGACGTCGCGGGCCTGCCTTTGACCGCCTATGCCCGCGGCACCAACGGCCTGGTCTACCAGCAGCTGATTGCGGAACTGCCGGCGCTGGCCGACGCCGACCTCGAGCTCTTGCCACTGTACACCCGGCTGCTGACAGAAACCGGCCTGGGTGACGCGGACTACCTGTCGGTCCAGCACCGCCAGTCGGCCACGGTGGGCAGCATCAGCGCCTGGACATCCGCCCGCGGCGGCGTGGACGACGAACAGCAGGTCAGTGCGCACCTGGTCCTCTCCAGCAAGGCCCTGGGCCGCCTGTCGCAGGAACAGGTGACACTCATGCGCGACACCCTGCTCGAGGCCCGTTTCGACGAACGCGCCCGGCTGCGCGAACTGGTCAGCCAGCAGCGCGCCCGGCGGGAACAGGCGGTGACCGGGCAGGGTCACGTTCTGGCCATGACCGCCGCCTGCGCCGGCATGAGCCCGCTCGGCCGCCTGCACCACGAGCAGGGAGGGCTGGAGGGCCTGCGTCGCCTCAAGTCACTGGATGACAGCCTCGACGATGATTCCCGCCTGGAGGCCTTTGCCGCCAGCCTGGGTGACCTGCACCGACGCCTCGCGCGGGCACCGCGGCAGGTCCTGACCATCGCCGACGAGCCGCACCTGGACAGCGCAGTCGACAGCGCCCTGGCGCAGTGGCAGACACTGCCCACCGAGGACACCAATGCGTATCACGGCACGCCCCTGCGCGAGGTGCGGCGGGAAATCTGGCTGGCCAACACCCAGGTGAACTTTTGTGCCACTGCCTTCCCGACAGTGCCCGTGGGGCACCCGGACGCCGCCGCTCTCACCGTACTCGGGGGCTTTCTCCGCAACGGTTTCCTGCATCGCAGCATCCGCGAGCAGGGAGGTGCCTACGGCGGCGGCGCCAGCCAGGACTCCGGCGTGGCGGCATTCCGCTTCTTTTCCTACCGCGACCCGCGCCTGCAGGCCACGCTGGAGGATTTCCAGGCCTCCTTGCACTGGCTACAGCATCACCAGCACAGCTCCGAGAGTCTGGAAGAGGCGGTGCTGGGTGTGATCAGCAGCCTGGACAAGCCGGGCTCACCCGCCGGCGAAGCCCGGCAGGATTTCCACCACCGCCTCTACGGCCGGGACCACGCCCAGCGCGAGGCCTTCCGGCGCGCCGTACTGAGTGTCACGCTGGAGGACCTTCTGCGAGTCGCGGACACCTGGTTGAAGCCGGAGCGCGCGAGCACCGCTGTGGTGACCAGTCGCAAGCAACTGGAGTCACTGGGCAGCTGGGTGAGCGAGCAGGGGCTCGAGATCCGCGAGCTCTGAGCCCCGCCGCTCACTGATCGCCGGCGCCCCGGGGTGGAGTATCCGCCCCGTGCCGGCCGTCGTGAGCACGCGGGCCGTGGCCGCGCTGCTCCCGCCCCTGTCGCCGCTCCGCCGCCGCCTCCCAGCGCTCCCGCTGCTCCGGTTCCAGCAGCTGATAGATCGCTGCCTGATGCTCCGCCCGCCGCAGCGCCTGGCGCGCCTGGATGGCACCCAGCTCCTCGGTCAGCGCCCTGGCCCGCGCCTGATCGAAGTCCGTGCGCAAGTCGCGCAGAGACTGGTGGATGGCCTGCAGGCGTTTCCGGTCAGCCGCTGCCGCCTCGCGACCGGAGTCGAAAAGTGCCTGCCAGGCGGCGCGCTGCTCCTCGCTCAGCGACAGCTTCTCGGCCATCTTTTCGAAGCGGGGGCCCACCTCGCCTCGTGCGACGCCCGGGCCGTCCGGATGGCCGGCCAGCGCCCCCGCAGCCAGGATGGCGGTGCACAGCGACAGGGCCAGCGGCAGTTTGCCTATGCGATTTTTGTCCATGGGGTTTTCTCCTGTTGTGGTACCCGCATTCAGAATAGAGCGGAGCCGGGTTAAGCAGTGCGCGCGGCGGGTAAAAAACTGTAAAGAAGCGTGCCGCCACGGTGACAGCCAATCTGTGGCGGGGCACACTTGCCACGGGTTTTCTCGCGGGAAGAAGAATGAGCGACCACATTCTGATCGTCGACGACGATCGAGAGCTGTGCAGCCTGCTGCAGGAGTTTCTGAGCCTGGAAGGCTTCCGCGTGAGCCTCTGCCACGAGGGGCACGAAGCCCTGCGACGCTGCCGGGACACGCCTTTTGACGCCCTGGTACTGGATATCATGTTGCCGGGCCTGCAGGGGCTCGATCTGCTCCGCAGCCTGCGCGAGCACGACAGCACCCCCGTCCTGATGCTGACGGCCCGCGGCGGCGACACCGACCGCATCGTCGGCCTGGAGCTCGGCGCCGACGACTACCTGCCCAAACCCTGCAACCCGCGGGAGCTTTCGGCGCGCTTGCGCGCGATCCTGCGACGCACGCGGGCTTCCCACAGCCCGCCGGGCGACACGGTGCTGAGCGCCGGGAAGGCGCGCCTGGACCCCGCCCGGCGCAGCGCCACCTGGGACGGCCGGGACCTCGGTCTCACCAGTGCCGAGTTCAACATCCTGCAGGTGTTGATGGCCCAGGCGGGAGCGGTGGTGGACAAGGAAACCCTGAGCCGCCAGGCACTGCAGCGCCCACTGACGGCCTACGACCGCAGTGTCGATGTGCATGTCTCGCGTATCCGTCGCAAGTTCGCCGACCTCGGCGCCGGGAACCCCATCACCAGCGTGCGCGGAGCCGGCTATCAGTTCACGCTCCCTGCCGGAGAGAACTGATGCCCCTGTTCCTGCGGATTTTCCTGGGCTTCTGGCTGGTCACCGCCGCCGTGCTCGGGAGCTGGCTGCTGGCGGGGGAATACCTGGACTCGCTGTTTACCGAAGCGGAGGACCGACACGGGCCAGGGGGGCCGCCGCGCTTCGTGGTGCGCCTGTTCTACGACCTGCAGCACCAGCCACTGAGCGCATTGGAAGAGGTAGTGCAGACGGTGGAACAACAGCACGCCGTGCGCATCTACCTGCTGGATAACGCCGGGCGTGAACTGCTCTCGCGACGCCTGCCGCCCGCTGTCGAGGAAATCACCGCCCGGCTCGACCGCGGCGGGCGGCGGGCCTTCCTGCGCACGGAGCGCTATCACCTGGTGGCACATCGCCTGCACCGCGAGGATATCGGCCGGCTGCAGGTGGTACTGCGCTTCACCCCCAGCCGCTCCTGGCTGGCGCGGACCCTGGGCAGCCACCTCTGGTTGCGCCTGCTGGTCGCACTGCTGGTCTCCGGGCTGCTCTGCTTCGCGCTCTCGCGCCTGTTGACCCGGCGCCTGGAGCATCTGCGTCGGGCGGCGGGGGAACTGGCCGCGGGCCACCTGGACACCCGCCTGGCCGTGCGCCAGCGCGGGGGCGACGAGACCGACCAGCTGGCCCGGGATTTCAACAGCATGGCGGAGCAACTGCAGCAGCGCATTGACGCCGAGCGCCAGCTGCTCTCGGACGTCTCCCACGAGCTGCGTTCTCCCCTCGCCCGTCTGCAGGTAGCCCTGGCACTGGCCGAGCGACAGCCGGGTCAGGCGGGTGCGCAGCTGCCGCGCCTGGAGCGGGAGGTGCAACGACTGGAGGCCCTGATTGATGAGTTGCTGCAGAGCCAGCGCCGACAGGTCGCCCTGGAGGAACACCTGGATCTGCGCGCCCTGTTGGGGGACATCTGCGCCGACGCCCGCTTCGAGGGCAGCCAGCGCGACTGCCGGGTAATCTGTGACACCGGGGAGACGGAGGCATTGGTCGTGGGGGACAGCGACCTGCTGCGGCGAGCCTTCGACAACCTGCTACGCAATGCCCTCACCTACTCGCCGCGCGGCTCCACGATCCGGGTGAGCCTGCGCTGCGTGTCACCGTCGCAAGCCCGGATACAGGTCGAGGACCAGGGTCCGGGCGTGCCCGAAGCAGACCTCGAACGCATCTTTGCTCCCTTCTACCGGGTGGACAGCGCGCGCACCCGGGAGACCGGTGGCAACGGCCTGGGACTGGCCATTGCACTGCGCGCCATCGAGGCCCACGGCGGCACCCTGGGGGCGAAAAACACCGACACCGGCCTGTGCCTGATCGTGGATCTGCCCCTTAGCCCGGACTAATGGCCGTGCCGCCGGCGCGTCGCGACCGGCGGCAACTGGCACACCGGAGGCTAGCCGAGGAAGGCCTGACCACCATCGAGGGCAATGCTCTGCCCGTTTACGTAGCCGGCACCCTCGCTGCACAGCAGGGCCACGAACTGGCCGATGTCTTTTTCGCAGTCACCCACGCGACGCTGGGGGATCTGGCTAAAGAACTCCTCGGCCTCCTCGGGGTTGTTGTCGATCCACCAGGCCAGGCCGGGGCTCAGCGCGTGGGGCAAAATGGCGTTGCAGCGGATGCCATCGGGGCCCCACTCGCAGGCCGCGGCACGGGTCAGGGAGCGAATCGCCTCCTTGGTGGCGGCGTAGGCGCCATAGCCCGACATGTCCCAGCGCTTGGCCGCCGAGCTGCCGAGGTTGATGATGACACCGTCCCCCTTGAGGTGCGGGTAGCACAGGCGCATCAGGCGCAGGGTCGCCATGGGGCCCGAATCCCAGCCCGCCTGCACTTTCACGTCACTCAGCTCGAGCAGTTTGCCCAGGGGCACCTCGTGGGCATTGTTGACCAGGATCTGCAGGCCGCCGAAGGTCTCCACGACAGTGTCCACGCAGGCCTGCAGTGACTCCGGTGACTTGACGTCGCAGACCAGCGGCAGGGCCTCGCCGCCGCGCTCGCGGATGCTCGCCGCCGTCGCTTCGAGTTTTTCCAGGGTGCGGCCGGTCACCGCCACCTTCGCACCCTGGGCCGCCAGTGCCAGGGCAATGCCCTGCCCCACACCCTGGCCCGCGCCGGTCACCAGTGCCACTTTGCCTGTCAAGGACATGTCTGTCTCCTCTGTCTGAGCATTGAAGGCGGCAAGCATAGCGTCAGGCCGCCGCCGGTAACAGGCGACGGCCACTCCGGCGGCGACTCGCCTGCGATCGGTTCAAGCAGTTGGCTATTTACCGGGTTTGGCGCTCTGCTGCTCGCGCCAGGCCTGGGGCGTCACCCCGGTCCAGGACTTGAAGGAGCGCACGAAGGAGCCCGGCTCGGCGAAGCCCAGGTACTCACCCAGCTCGGCAACCGTATCCCGGCTCGCCCGCAGGCGCTCCATGGCCACGGTACAGCGCACTTCGTCCTTGATCTCCTGGTAGCTGCTGCCCTCGGCCTGCAGGCGTCGGCGCAGGCTGGACTCCGACAGCCCCAGCTGCCGGGCGATCTCGGCAAAGCCCGGCAGTGGACCGGGCAGCTCGACCACCACCAGCGAGCGAATGGCTGCACTGACACTGGCGGGCTCGCGGTCGATGGCAATCAACTGGTAGACGGCATTGGCGAGAAACTCGCGCAGGCTCTCGCCACTGTGAACGATGCGCCGCTGCAGGTGGTCGGCGGAAAACCAGAGGGCATTGCGTTCAGCGTGAAAGGTCACCGGGCAGCGAAACACCAGCCCCAGCGCCTGGGCATAGCCGGCACTGAAGGGCGGCGCCGCAACCGTTACCGCCTCCGCCCGCAGGGGCTGCCCGGTCAGCCAGCCGCACAGGGCGTGCCAGACCTGCAGGCCCGAGGCGCGGATCACCGCCGACTGCTGCCCGATCAGCCCCCAGTCAGGGGGGATGAAACCGGAGGACTGCTCATCGAACTCCACCTGATAGACCAGCCCCGCGCGGTCGCCACCCTCCGCCAAGGTGAGGCTGACGCGATAGCCCAGTTGCGGCATCAGCAGGCGGCCGAAGCGCTCAGCCAGCGCCAGGGCCTCGCCCAGCGTGCGGGCACTGATCAGGCAGTGGCACATCAGGGCAAAGGCCTCGCTGCCCACGCCGGCACCCCAGGGCACCGGCTGGCCCAGTCGCTGCATCTGGTCCACCGCGGTCTTGTAGAGCCGGGCGTACTGGCGGGCAGACAGGGTGCTGTCGGGGGCGGCCGCACGCAGCTGGGCAACCGACAGCCCGGCCTCCCTGGCGGCGGCGTGCTGGTCCAGCTCCAGTGCCGCGAGATAATCCAGCAGGCGGACAAACTTGGCGACCCTGACGGTGATTTCCGACATGCAGACTCCTGACAGAAGATGTCAATAAGGACGAACCCGGAGGTCCTACACCCCGCGCCGCAACAGGCTACCATAGCGGGTTCCGCCCGGCGCTGGACAGGCAGTGCGCCGGCGACACCTCACGCATTCACAGGGAGTACAGGACATGGGCATACTGCAGGACAAGGTCGGGATCGTCACCGGTGCGGGCCAGGGTATCGGCCGCGCCATCGCCCAGGCCTTTGCCCGGGAAGGGGCGCGGGTCATGGTGGCCGACTTCAACGCCGAGTCCGGGGCCGAAAGCGTCGAGCTGATTCGCCAGAGCGGTGGCGAAGCGGAATTCGTGCACGGCGACGTCAGCCAGGAGGAATCGGTCAAGGCCATGGTCGAGAAGACTGTCGCGACCTGGGGGCGACTGGATATCGCCTGCAACAGTGCCGCCCTCTCCCGTGGCTCCGGTCCTATCCACCAGTTCACTCGCGATGTTTTCGACCAGACCGTGGAAATGTGCCTGACCAATACCTGGCTGTGCATGAAGTACGAAATTGCCGCGATGCTGGAAAACGGTGGCGGCGCCATCGTCAACATCTCGTCGAATTCCTCGCTCAAGGGCCAGGCCTTCAACACCGCCTACGCGGCGGCCAAGGGTGGCGTCAACATCCTCACCAAGAGCTCCGCCGCGGAGTACGGCAGCAAGGGGATTCGCATCAATGCGGTCTCCCCCGGCGTCATCCGTACCCCGGGACTGGAAAAGTACTTCACCGAACAGCCCCAGGTAGCGGAGCAGCTGAAAAAAGCCGCCGTCCTCAACCGCCTGGGTGAACCCGAGGAAATCGCCGAGGCCGTGGTCTTCCTGCTCAGCGATCGCGCCTCCTTCATCACCGGACAGCTGCTGTCGGTGGATGGCGGCGGCGCGGTCCGCTAAGCTGCCCCGCGACCCAGCCCCCCACCCGGCTACTGCCTTACCGGGTGGGCGCTATCGAGCGAGCCTGACTCAGGCCGCGTTCGGGTAGCTGGTATAGCCGTTCGGACCGGGTGTGTAGATGGTGGAGAAATCCACCTCCGCGAGTGGCAGCTTCTGCTCCCAGCGGCTGACCAGGTCCGGGTTGGCGATGAACGCGCGACCGAAGGACACCGCCTCCAGCTCACCCGCCGCGACCGCCGCATCGGCCTCCTCGAGACTGAAGCTCTCGTTGCCCATCAGGCGCCCGGCAAAATGCTTGCGCCCCAGGGCCAGGTTGTCCACCGGACCTTTTGGCGTGCGGATCACGTGCAGATAGGCCATCGGCAGGGCCGAGGCCTTGCCCAGCAGGTAGTCGAAAGTCTCACCGGGATCGTCGTCGTGCAGGTCATTGAAGGGATTGCCGGGGCAGATGCGCATACCCACGCGGCCGGCACCGGCCTCTGCGATCATCGCCTCCAGAGTCTCGAGCACGAAGCGGGCGCGGTTCTCCAGGCTACCACCGTAGGCGTCCTCGCGCTGGTTGGTACCCGTGGACAGGAACTGCGCCGGCAGGTAGCCGCTGGTGCAGTGCAGTTCGACGCCGTCGAAACCGGCGGCAAGGGCATTCGCCGTGGCCTGGCGGTACTCCTCGATGACCTGGGGAATCTCCTCCAGGGTTAGCGCCCGCGGCATGTCCATGTCCTGCATGCCGGCCTGGTCGGTGTAGATCTGCGCCTTGGCCTGGATCGCCGAGGGAGCGACCGTTTCACTGCCCTCGGGCTTGTTGTAGTGGCTGGCGACGCGGCCCACGTGCATGATCTGGGCGACAATCGCGCCACCCTCGGCGTGTACCGCATCGGTGATCTCGCGCCAGCCGGCCACCTGGGCCTCGGTGTAGATACCCGGGGTACGGCAGTAGCCCAGACCGTTGGCACTGGGTGCCACACCCTCGGTGATGATCAGACCGGCACCGGCGCGCTGGCGGTAGTATTCGCGCATCAGCTCGTTGGGCATCGCCGCCTCGTCGGAGCGGCTGCGGGTCATGGGCGCCATGACGATGCGGTTGCGCAGGCGCAGGGCGCCCAGTTCCAGTGGAGAAAGCAGATCCATGGCAAATCCTTTTAGCGTACGCGAATGCGCGGTTCCGGAGCCCCGCGCCGCATGGTGGTTAGAAATTCGTCGAGGGGTGCCGGGGCGGCTACCTCCGGCTCGTCCGCGGACGGCGGGTTGGACCAGAAATCCGCCCAGGAGGGCCACAGGTCGTGGTAGGCCCCATGGTAGGGCTCGCGGCCGGGCCAGCGCATTTTCATGTCGCCGATCGGCGGCTTGTTGAGGTCGGTCGCATACCAGTAGCAGGGCAGGCGGCGACGGAAATACCAGCGCCCATCGACGCGCTCGTAATTGTCCCAGTAAAGCATTTGCATGATCACCCACTCGGGGCCGGTCTCGTGCTCGTTCTTGGAGTACACCACCCCGCGGGCGTGATCCGGGTCGTCGAACTCGATGATGTGGTTGCCGATGTGGTGGGAGGTCCCGGTGAACTGCAGGCGCAGGGTATCGTCCAGCCAGCGCTTGAGATGGGCCCGGCCAACCTTGTCCCGACTGACCCGGATATCCGGGGCAAACAGGTTCACATGGGCATCCAGGTCGCGCATGTCCAGGGACAAGGCATATTTGGCTACCAGCTGGCGGATTTCATCCAGGGATTCCAGGCGGTCAATGCGCCGCAACAGGTCCTGATCACTCATATCGCTCACTCCCAGCTCGCGGTGCCGGCGTTCAGTTCAGCCACCCGGCCGCCGTCCACCACCAGCTCGGCACCGGTAATGTAGGAGGCTTCGTCGCTGGCCAGGAAGAGAATCGCGTTGGCGCATTCCCGCGGATCGCCGATACGGCCGACGGGGATGGATTTGGCGGTGGCTTCCCGCGAGGCATCATCCGGCAGCACGGATTCGGTGGGCGGCGTCAGGAAGGCCCCCGGAATAACCGTATTCACCCGGATGCCCTTCTTGCCCCACTCGATCGCGGCATTGCGCGACAGGCCCAGCATCGCAGCCTTGGCGCTGCTGTAACCGGCCGTGGCCGGGGAGCCGCGCAGACCGCAGACCGAGGAAACGTTGACCACGGCACCGCCGTTGGCCTTGAGCTGGGTGTAGGCTTCGCGCATCAGGAACATGGCACCGTCGAGGGAGACGATGAAATTCTGCCGCCAGGCCTTGGTATCGTGGCTGGCGAGCATGCCCGGCACCATCAGCACCGCGTTGTTGACCACGATGTCCAGGCGGCCAAAGGCTTCCACCGTGTCTGCCACCAGCCCCTTCACCGCGCTTTCATCGCTGATGTCGGTGGCCCGGGCCAGGGCGCGACCCCCGGCCGCCTCGATCTCGGCAGCTACGGCGGCCAGCTTGTCCTCGCTGCGAGCCGCCAGCACCACCGCGGCCCCCTCCTCGGCAAAGCGCCTGGCGGTAGCGGCACCAATACCCTGACCCGCGCCGGTAATGATCGCGACCTTGCCCTGCAGTCTCATGCTGACTCCTCGTCATGCTCTGTTCAAAAAAGATGCCGCAGCTTAGGCAGCGCCCGACCCTCGGTCAACCGACCGGGGGGCATCGCGCTCACGCTGAACGAACTGCTATACCATATTTTATGATCAAGGTATAATTATTTACTCGAGTAACGGATTGACAGCTTTTTACAAGCCCTCCCAATCGCCCATTTCCTGACTTACAGTAGGGGCATCACATCCACAGTTTCCCCAAGGAGACGAACCATGAGCACGCGTATCCCCATGCCAATCCCCCTGGGATGGTTTCAGGTTGCCTACTCCCACGAGGTCGAGACCGCCCAGTCCATGCCCCTGCGCTATTTCGGCCAGGACCTGGTGCTGTTCCGCACCGAGAGCGGCGAGGCCAAGGTGCTCGATGCCTACTGCCCGCACATGGGGGCACACCTCGGCTACGGCATTCGCGACCAGTCCGGCGGCGGCTCGGAAGTGCGCGGCGACTCCATTGTCTGCCCCTTCCACGGCTGGGCATACAACGGCGAAGGCCAGTGCACCGATGTCCCCTACGCCAACAACCTGCCGCCGAAGGTCGCCCGCGGCGAACAGGTGATTCGTCCCTGGCATGTGCGGGAAATCAACCAGGTGATCTGGGTCTGGTACCACCCCGAGGGCGAAGCGCCCAGCTTCGAGCCGGAAGTGATCGAGGAGGCCGCGCCGGACAACACCGAGTGGGGCAGCCTGAAGATCAAGACCTGGGACATCGGCACCCACATGCAGGAAATCGGCGAGAATGCCGTGGACCCGGCGCACTTCCTCTATGTGCACGGCACCCAGAACATCCCCGAGCCCGAGGAGATGAACTTCGACGGCATCTACCGCTGGGGCAAGCTGGTGAGCAAGATGGCCACCCCCCGGGGTGAAGTCACCGGCATCATCGCCAACCGCAGTGTCGGACCCGGCCAGGCCACGGTGCGCTTCAGCGGTATCTGTGACACCGTGCTGATGGCCAACCTGACCCCCATCGACCAGGAAAACACCCGCGCCTTCTACGCCTTCATCCAGAAGAAGGTGGACGGCAAGGAGCCGGTGGGTGGCGTGGCCGATGCCATCGTCAAGGACATCCACCGCCAGATGGAGGAGGACCGTATCATCTGGGCCCACAAGCAGTATTTCGAGAAGCCCATGCTGTGCGACAACGACGGTCCCTTCGCCAAGTTCCGCAAGTGGTACGCCCAATTCTACACCAGCGACAGCTGGCGCCCGGCGGCCTGAGGGCTCAGAAGGGAAAGACCCGCGGCAGCAGCACCAGCACTGTCGCGGCGTAAACCAGGGACAGGGGCAGCCCGGTGCGGGCGTAATCCCGCAGGCTGTACCCGCCCAGGTTCTGCACCATCAGGTTGGTGGTATAGCCGTAGGGGGTCAGGAAACTGGCGCTGGCGGCATAGGCCACCGCCATCACGAAGGGCATGACGCTCACCCCGAGACTCTCTGCCAGGCCAAAGGCCACCGGGAAACTCAGTGCCGCGGCCGCGTTGTTGGTCATCAACTCGGTCAGTGCCAGGGTCACCAGGTAGACTCCCACCAGCGCCGCCATGGGGCCCATGGCCTGCAGGTGCACCTGCAACATGTCCGCCAGGCTGTTCACCAGGCCGGTATTGCTCAGGGCCTGGGACAGGGTCAGTGCCGAGGCGATAATCAGCCACAGCTCGAAGGGAAAGCGCCGGCGCAGCTCCGAGGCGCGGACCATCCCCAGCACCAGCATCCAGACCAGCAGCAGGGCCAGGCCCTTGATCAGGGGCATGAGTTCCAGCGAGGCCAGGGTCACCACCAGGGCCAGACCGCCGCTCACCGACCAGTTCTGCAGGGGCGTCGTGCCGTTGCCCGCCACCGCGTCGTCGACCACGACGAAGTTCTTGTCCAGGTTCTTGCGCTCGTTGAAGTCGGGCCCCACCGCCAGCATCAGGTTGTCGCCGGCCTGGATGGTGATGTTCCCCAGCTTGCCCGACAGTCGCTTGCCCCCGCGGCGCATACCCACCACCGCGGCATCGAACAGGGAGCGGAAACCGGACTCCTTGATGGTCTTGCCCTCGATGGCCGCATTGGGCATCACGATGACTTCCATCATGTTCTCCCGTAACAGCCCCTCCTCCACCGCGAACAGCGTCAGACCGTCGAACTGCTCCAGGGAATTGACCTGGGTGATGTCACCGGAAAAGATCAGCTTGTCCCCCGCTTCGATAAACTCGTTGGGCGCCACCGGTGAGATGAGGTGCTCGTCGCGGACGATCTCCACCAGGAACAGGGATTCCAGCTCACGCAGGCCATTTTCCGCGATGCTGCGCCCCACCAGGCTGGAACCGGCATTGACCTCGGCCTCGACCACGTATTCCGCCACCTGGATCTGTTCGGCACTGTCCCGGGGCAGCAGGTGACCGGCGAACAGCAGGACCAGCAAGCCCAGGGCGGTGGCCACGGCACCGATCAACAGGAAGTCAAAAAACTGCAGGGAAACCCCCGTGGCGTCCTCCAGAAAGCTGCTCACGATCAGGTTGGTCGAGGTGCCGATCAGAGTCATGGTGCCGCCCAGAATCGCGGCGTAGGACAGGGGGATCAGCAGGCGCGACGCCGGGTGATGGCGGTTGGCGCGCACCGTGGTGGCCAGGGTCGCCACCACCGCCGTATTGTTGACGAAGGCCGAAAACAGCGCAGTCACGCCGCCGAGACGCAGCAGGCTGAGGCTGTAACTGGGCCCGATCAGCTTCCCCGAGAGCCGGTTGAGCCAGGAGAGCTTCTCCAGGCCGATGGAGACCAGCAGCAACAGCATCAGGGTAACCAGCCCCGGGTTGGAGGCCTTGTCGAGCACGTCGCGGGTATCCACCAGCCCGAGAAAATAAGCGGCCAGCAT
Source organism: Haliea atlantica (assembly GCF_054779855.1). Lineage (NCBI taxonomy): Bacteria > Pseudomonadati > Pseudomonadota > Gammaproteobacteria > Cellvibrionales > Halieaceae > Haliea > Haliea atlantica. The sequence goes on from NZ_BAAGXL010000003.1 coordinate 266,361, forward strand.
GGTACCCACGAAAATCTTCGAGGCGGGCCAGTCGGTAAACAGCAGGCAGGCCAGCAGCCAGAGAAACAGGCCGGAAATCAACAGCTGGTCGAGCATCGAGAGGGCGACATCCAGGTACAGGGGCCGCCAGCATACGGTGAAGGGATTGCCGCGGACAAGGGCACAGGCGTTACACTGCCCACTGGTTCAGCATAGTGGAGGCCGAGGATGGGACGCTGGGCGGTGTTTACCGCGGCCATGGTGGCGGGGGCCGTGCTGTTCCTGCTCTGGGGCCGCGAACCCCTGCAGCGGCAGCTGGACACCGCGCGGGTGGCCAACATGTTCGTGCCCGCCGACCGCGACAGTTTCGACCCCGGCCCGGCCCTCGGCTCGCATTTTCCCGGCCTGCGCGCCCAGTGGCAGGGCCGTGAAATCACCCTGCTGGAACCCCTCGCCGGACCCCGGGGCACGGTCCTGGTGGTGTTGCGCTCGGTGGTCTGGAGCCCCTGGTGCCGCGAGGAGCTGCGCCGCCTGCAGGCCCTGCTGCCCGCCTACCGCGAGGCGGGCATTGGCCTGGCTGCGATCAGCCGCGACCCGCCGCAGGCACTTGCGGCGACGGCGCGGGAGCTGGGCATCACCCTGCCCCTCCTCTCCGACCGCGATCACCTGAGTTTCGCCACCCTGGGACTGCTCGACCCCGCCCATCCCCGTGGCAGTCGGCATTTCGGGCTGCCACTGCCGGGCAGCCTGGTGGTGGACCGGGACCAGCGGGTGGTGGCCAAGACCTTCCTGGCGGAGCATCGCCAGCGGGTGGCCCCCGAGGCGGTGCTGGCACTGGCAGCGCGTACACTGCCTCCAGCCCGCGCCCCCGGTGCGCGTGCCACCGCTCTCAAACCGGGTCCGGCGGTTCCCTGAGCGCGGCGGACGCCGGTCGATACCAGATGGGTGAGGTCCAGGCGCGCTCGCGAATCACCGGTCGGTGCTCGGGGGCACAGCAAGCCTCAAAGCCTTCGCCAACGGTTGCGGGGTCGCCGCAGTCCACCGCGGCGGCGACGCACTGGCGCTGACTCCAGCGACAACTGGGATTTTCCACCACGCGGCTGTAGTAGAACGCGGCCTGCTCCGGGTCAAAATCCGGGTCCTCCCAGACGGCACACAGGCTGGCGTGACCCGCCCCCTCGGGCTCACAGGTGGCCAGGTTCACACTGGCGTCACTGCGCGCCTCGCCGGCGACATCGTAAACCCGCTCCCGGGTCTGCCCATCCGCCCCCAGCCAGCCCTTGATCACCTGGATCTTCTGCAGCGGCAGGCCCGGGGCATCCGCCGTGCCGGGGTCCTGCTGCGCACTCAGCAGCAAGCGCATCCGCCCGCTGTCGGCCCAGTTCAGCTCGCCCCCCATGGGCACTCCGAGGTCGTAGGCGGTTTCCAGCATGTCCGGGGCCCCACAGAGGGTCGGCGGCAGATCCGGGCCGGCAAACAGGCGCGTCAGGATACGCGGCCCGCTGGTGGCATAGGCCTCCCGGCGGCGCATGGCCTGGAACAGCGCTTCCCGGGAGTTCTCTTCGGCCCACAGTACCGCCAGCCCGCCGGGGTTGTACTCCAGCTTGTCCGGCAAGCCCGGCGGCACCGCCCCGCGCGCCGGCACGCCGGCACCCCCGTGCCCCAGGAAGCGGTCTTCCTCCACCGCGCCCGGGGCACCCAGATGGGTATCGGAACTGCCAATCACCCCCGTCTGGAAGGGGTTGATACCCAGCTCCGCCTGCAGACCCAGCCCCTGCTGCCAGACCTGACGCAGGAAGCCGGTGTGCGGCCCCGGGGGATTGTCGAAACCGGAGATATTGTCCTCGGGGAGCTGCTCGAAGGCACACAGCTCGTCGCGGGTTACCCCCGGGTCGAAAAAGCACTCCGAGGCGCCCTTGTGCTGCATGATCTCCACCAGCGGCTCCATGCGCCGGCGCTGGGCGGCAGCCGCGGCATCCAGGGGCTCGCGCTCTCCGCTCGGGTCGCCGAACATGAAGCCGGCACTGAGGTTGGAATTGTGCGGGATCACCAGGCTGTCGCAGCCCTCGCCGCCGCGATTGCAGTCCGCCTCCAGGCGCGACCACAGCAGGCTGGCGGCGGGCGCGTCGATAAAGCTGATCGGCAGCGGCGGCACGCTAGCGTTGCGAAAAACCACATTGCGGTGCAGGTTGCCCCCGCTGCGCGGCTCCGAGGCGGTCCATTCGTAACCGATAAACGTGGTGAAAGCACAGTCGGTACTGCGGTCGTTGTGGGCCTGGGCCGCTTCCCGCATCTCGCGCCAGGGCTCCAGGGCCGCGGCCAGACAGCGCTCGCCGTTTTCGCCGCACATGCCCAGGTGTTTGGCCCGCAGAGACGCGGTGGCATTGAACAGGTAGAAGGCCCCGCGCGGCCAGTAGCGGTAGATGAGGCACTGCCAGCTGTTGTAGCCGTCGATGTCGGGGGTGGTGCACATTTCCACCTCGCCCAACAACTCGGCGTGGTCCGAAACCATGGCGAAATCCAGCGGGCGCCGCAGCTGCAGGGAGCGCTGCGGTCGGCCCGCCTCGTCCCAGGGCTGGATCCCCAGGGGCTCACCGCGGGCAAAGCGGTAGGCCTGGTCCGGCGTGGTGCGGGTGCCCTGGGTGCTGGCATCCAGGGAGTAGCGGGTGTGCACGTGCAGGTCGCCGAAGAAAGCCTGGCGCAGGGGCTGGTGATGGCTGCAGGGCGGGGCCGATGCTGGACCGGTTGCCGCTGATGCCGCAGAGCCGGCCAGGGCCCACAGCACAGCGGCCAGAAACGACCTGATACGACACATGGTAAATTCCCGGGTCTGTTATTGTACCCGGCAGCTTACCAGATGCGCGGGATCAGTCGGCATCCTGCCGCGGGGCAAACCAGCCCAGATCGCCGTGCAGCCGGACCACGTCGCCGACGATGATCAGCGTCGGTGCCTGCGGCATGGCGGCTGCCACCCGCTCGGGCATGTCCGCCAGGGTCCCGGTAATGGTGCGCTGGTCGGGCAAGGTGGCCCGCTCCACCAGCGCGACCGGCGTCTCCGCGGCCAGGCCATGCCGCTGCAACTGGCGGCAGATCTCCGGCAGCCCCAGCAAGCCCATGTAGAACACCAGGGTTTCCCCAGCCCGGCAGAGGGATGCCCAGTCGTGATCGACCCGGTCCCCCTTGAGGTAACCGGCGACAAAGCGCACGCTCTGGGCGTGGTCGCGATGGGTCAGGGGAATACCTGCATAGCAGGCGGCGCCGCTGGCGGCGGTAATCCCCGGCACCACCTGGAAGGGAACGCCGTGCCGCGCCAGGAGCTCGATTTCCTCGCCGCCGCGACCAAAGATGAAGGGATCGCCGCCCTTGAGCCTGGCCACCCGCCGGCCCTCCAGCGCCAGGTCCAGCAATTGCTGGTTGATGTCCGCCTGGGGCACGCTGTGGTCACCGCGGCGCTTGCCGACATAACGGCGCTCGGCATCGCGGCGGGCGAGATCGACAATCGCCGGATTGACCAGACGATCGTAGAGCACGATGTCCGCCTGCTGCAGCAGGCGCAGGGCCTTGAAGGTCAGCAGGTCGGGATCCCCGGGGCCCGCACCGATCAGGTAGACCTCGCCCCGATCCAGACCCTCGCCCCGGGCGGCACTCTCCAGTGCCTGCTCGAGGTCGGCCGCGGCCTGGCTTTCCCGGCCGGCCAGTACCTGGCTTGCCAGCGGGCCATCCAGCAGCCACTCCCAGAAGCGCCGCCGCTGTTCCAGGTCGGGCAGCGCCCGGGCCACCGCCTCCCGCCAGCGGCCGGCGAAGGCCGCGACCCGCCCCAGGGAGGCCGGCAGCATGGCCTCGATCCGGCTGCGCAGCTGCCTGGCCAGCACCGGGCTGGCGCCGCCACTGCCGATGGCCACTGTCAGCGGCGAACGGTCCACCAATGCGGGAAAATACACCGAGCATAGCGCGGGGGTATCAACCACATTGACCGCGGTACCCCGGGCCTCCGCATCCGCCGCGACCCGTGCATTGACAGCCGCATCGGGGGTCGCCACCACCACCAGCATGGCCTCGCTCAGATCCCCGGCACCTTCGTAGGCGCGCTCGATCAATTCGTGCTCCACATCCGCGGCGGCGGCCAGCTGCTGGCGCAACTCGGCGCCGATGGCCGGGGCGACTACCCGCAGACGCATGCCTGCGGCCAGCAACAGGCGCGCCTTGCGCGCCGCCACTTGGCCACCGCCGACCAGCACGGCCAGCCGCCCGCGGGCGCGGTGAAACAGCGGCAGGCTCTCCATGTCAGAGGGTCTCGGCGCCGCCCATCCAGGGGCGCAGGGCGTCGGGAATCCGCACGCTGCCATCCGCCTGCTGGTAATTTTCCAGGATCGCCACCAGGGTGCGCCCGACCGCCAGACCAGAGCCGTTCAGCGTGTGCAGCAGTTCGGGCTTGCCGGTTGCCGGGTTGCGCCAGCGCGCCTGCAGGCGCCGCGCCTGGAAATCCCCGAAACTGGAGCAGGAGGAGATTTCCCGGTAGGTCTGCTGGGCCGGCAGCCAGACCTCCAGGTCGTAGGTCTTACGCGCGGAGAAGCCGATGTCGCCGGCACACAGCAGGACCTTGCGGTAGGGCAGCTCCAGGCGCTGCAGCACCGCCTCGGCGTGGCCGGTGAGCGATTCGAGCGCCTGTTCCGACTGCTCGGGACGCACCAGCTGCACCAGCTCCACCTTCTCGAACTGGTGCTGGCGGATCATGCCCCGGGTATCGCGCCCGTAGCTGCCCGCCTCGCTGCGAAAACAGGGCGTGTGGGAGACCATGCACAGGCCCGCGTCCCCGAGCTCATCCGCCTCGAAGATACGCTCGCGACCGATATTGGTCACCGGTACCTCCGCGGTGGGAATCAGGAAGTAGTCCTGCTCCCCCTGAAGCCGGAACAGGTCCTCCTCGAACTTGGGCAGCTGTCCGGTACCGTAGAGCGCATTGGCATTGACGATATAGGGTACGTAGACCTCGCGGTAGCCGTGCTCGCGGGTGTGCAGGTCGAGCATGAATTGCGCCAGGGCACGGTGCAGACGGGCGAGCCCGGCATAGAGGACGGTGAAGCGACTGCCGGTCATGCGCGCGGCGGTATCGCCGTCGAGCAGGCCCAGCGCCTCGCCGATATCCACGTGATCGCGCACCGGAAAGTCGAAGTCCGCGGGCTTGCCCCAGCGACTCTGCTCGAGATTGTCGTCTTCGCTGGCGCCATCGGGCACTTCCGGGGCCAGCAGGTTGGGCACACCGGCCAGGAAGTCGTCCAGCTCCGCCTGCACCGCGCGCGCCTCCTCGGTCAGGCGATCGAGATCACTGGCGATCCGCGCCAGGGTCTCGTTCACCTGGGCCTTGGCGTCCTCCACGCTCATCCCCTGCCCCACCAGCTGCCCGATCTGTTTGGAGGCGGACTTGCGCTCGGCGAGCAGCTGCTGGCTGCCCATGTCGGCCTCCTTGCGACGCGCGTCCAGGCTCAGGAAGCGCTCGGTGTCGAAGTCGAAACCCCGGCGCGCCAGTTGTTCGGCGACCACGTGCGGATCCTTGCGCACGAGTTTGATGTCCAGCATGAGGAAATCCCGTCAGTCATTACTCGAAACCCCGGCCAGCGGGGCGGTGATTCACAGCAACAGGGTGCGCCCGAGGGCCAGGGCCAGCACCACGCCGAGCACGCAGCTCACCAGGCTGGCCAGCATGTAGGCCAGTGCCGTGGCGAGTGAACCCGCTTCCCACAGGGAAGCCGACTCCAGGGCGAAGGTGGAAAAGGTGGTGAACCCGCCCAGCAAACCGGTCATCAGCAGGGCACGCCAGGCCGGCGAGCCGCCGTGGCGCTCCACCAGCAGCACGTAGAGCAGGCCGATGGCAATGGAGCCGAGCAGATTGACCAGCAGCGTACCCCAGGGCAGCTGGGCCTGCGGCCAGCAGCGCGCGGCGGCGTAAACCACCAGATAGCGCAGGGCCGAGCCCATCGCGCCCCCCAGGGCCACCAGCGAGAGCGTATTCAGTAACATGGGTCCTGCCCCCTGTTTTGCCGCCCGCATTGTACAGGTTTTGCCGCGGACACGGCAGGCGGTCGACGCGGGCACCGGGCGCGCGGTCGGTACACCCGGGTCAGCGGGGGTAGCGCTGGCGGGGGCTGGCGCGGTCCCGCTCGCGCAGATACTCCAGCTTCTCGCGGATCTTCTGTTCCAGCCCGCGGTTCACCGGGTGGTAGTAGCGGCGATCCCTGAGGGCCTCGGGAAAGTAGTTCTCCCCCGCTGCGTAGCCGCCCTCCTCGTCGTGGGCGTAGCGATATTCCTCGCCGTAGCCCTCCGCCTTCATCAGCTGAGTGGGGGCATTGCGCAGGTGCAGGGGGACCTCCTCGCTGCCCTGGGCGGCAACCTCGGCCCGGGCCGCGTTGTACGCCTGGTACACGGCATTGCTTTTCGCCGCGCAGGCCAGGTAGACCACCGCCTGGGCCAGTGCCAGCTCCCCCTCGGGACTGCCGAGGCGCTCCTGGACCTGCCAGGCGTCCAGGCACAGCCCGAGGGCGCGCGGGTCGGCGTTGCCGATGTCCTCGCTGGCCATGCGCACCACCCGGCGCGCCAGGTAGAGGGGATCGCAGCCCCCATCCAGCATGCGACAGAGCCAGTAGAGGGCGGCATCCGGCGAGGAGCCGCGCACGGCCTTGTGCAGGGCGCTGATCTGGTCGTAGAACAGGTCGCCACCCTTGTCGAAGCGGCGCAGCGAGGCCTGCAGCACCTCCGACAGGGTGGTTTCGGTGATCTCCCGCCCCTTCGCGGAGGTCTCGGCGAGATCGGCCGCCAGCTCCAGCAGGTTGAGGGCCCGGCGGGCATCGCCGTCGGCGGCGACACCGATGCGCTGCAGCAGTGCGTCGGTCACCCGCAGGTCGCCCCCCAGCTCTGCGGCCCCCCGGCGCAGCACCGCCAGCAATTCCTCGTCGGACAGCGCCCGCAGGCGATAGACCCGGGAGCGCGAGAGCAGCGCATTGTTCAGCTCAAAGGAGGGATTTTCCGTGGTGGCGCCAATGAAGATGACCGTGCCGTCCTCGACGTGGGGCAGGAAGGCGTCCTGCTGGGACTTGTTGAAGCGGTGCACCTCATCGACAAAGAGCACCGTGTCCCGCCCCTGGGCACGCTGCTGGCGCGCCTCGGCAATCGCCTCGCGGATCTCCCTGACCCCCGACAGCACCGCCGAGAGTTGCAGGAAGTGCGCGTCGGCACGGCCGGCAACGATACGCGCCAGGGTGGTCTTGCCCACGCCCGGCGGGCCCCAGAAAATCATCGAATGCAGCTGGCCGCGCTCGATCGCCTCGCGCAGGGGCTTGCCCGGCGCCAACAGGTGGGCCTGGCCGGCAAACGCCCCCAGATCCTCGGGGCGCAGGCGCGCTGCCAGGGGCCGGTAGCCGGCATCGGCACCGGCGAACAGGTCATTCGCCGTCATGGTAGAAGAGGTCGGCCTCCGGCGGCGGCGCAAAGTCGAAGTCCGCGGGGCTCAACTCGCCGCCGAAGCGCACATCGGCAAACTCGATGACCACCCGCTGACCCAGGTTATCGAGCACTTCCATGCCGCGGAACAGCTCGCCCGAGATATCCAGCGCCAGGGACTGGAAGCCCGCCTCCGCCGCGCGGGGTAGCAGCAGGAAACGCCCCCGCTCATCCCGTGCCACCGCATAATGTTGTGACAAGGCGTCGGCGTCCCCGCCCAGGACCTGCAGGGGCGAGAGGGCCTGGCTGTCATCCACCGGCCGGCGGGTAACCGTCTCCAGATCGCGGTCGTACTGCCAGAGGTAGTCGGGATCGGCAATGATCAGCTGGCTGTCCGGGCTAGTGATTTCCCAGGCGAAGTAACCCGGGCGCAACAGGCGAAAGCGCCCCGACGATTCCCCGGCCAGGCTGCCATCGGCGGCGTATTGTCGCTGGCTGAAGGCCCCCTGCATCTGCTCGATCGGGCGCAGGGTAGCCTGCAGGGCCTCCAGGGCAGAGGCCTCGGCCTGTGCCAAAACGCTGCCCAGCAAGCCGGCGAGGGAAAGAAAAAACGCTGCAAGCAATTTCACCAGGTGCCTCCCAGGGCATCAGCGGGACGGTTCATCCTTCCGGGGGGGGCGGCGCCAGCACTTCGCGCTGGCCGTTGCTGCCCATCTCGGAAACCACGCCGGCCATTTCCATTGCCTCGATCAGGCGGGCCGCGCGATTGTAGCCAATACGCAGCTTGCGCTGCACGGAAGAAATCGACGCCCGCCGGCTCTTGCACACGTAGTGCACCGCCTCATCGTACAGGGCATCTTCCTCACTGCCTTCGTCACCGCTGCTGGCCTGGAGTTCCCCGGCGGTGACCGGTGTGTTGCTGCCCTCGTCCAGCAGGTCGTCGATGTACTCCGGCTCGCCGCGCCGCTGCCAGTCGGCGACGACCCGGTGCACCTCCTCGTCGGAGCAGAAGGCCCCGTGGACCCGAGTCGGCAGGCCGGAGCCCGGCGGCAGGTAGAGCATGTCGCCATGGCCCAGCAGCTGCTCGGCACCACCCTGGTCGAGGATGGTGCGGGAGTCGATCTTCGAGGACACCTGGAAGGCGATCCGGGTGGGCACGTTGGCCTTGATCAGCCCGGTAATCACATCCACCGAGGGGCGCTGGGTGGCGAGGATCAGGTGGATACCCGCCGCCCGCGCCTTCTGGGCGATACGGGCAATCAGTTCCTCGACCTTCTTGCCGACGATCATCATCATGTCGGCGAATTCGTCGATCACCACGACAATGGCCGGCAGATGCTCCAGCGGCGGCGCTTCCTGCTCCTCGTCGGTCATCGCCAGCATCGGGTCGGGCTGCCAGAAGGGGTCGATAATCGGCGTGCCCGCCTTCTTGGCGTCGTCCACCTTGCGGTTGTAGCCGGCCAGGTTGCGCACCCCCAGGTGGGCCATCAGCTTGTAGCGACGTTCCATTTCCGCCACACACCAGCGCAGGCCGTTGGCGGCGTCCTTCATGTCGGTAATCACCGGCGTCAGCAGGTGGGGAATGCCGTCGTAGACCGACAGCTCCAACATTTTCGGGTCCACCAGCATCAGGCGGACTTCCTCCGGGGAGGACTTGTAGAGCAGGCTGATGAGCATGCAGTTGACGCCGACCGACTTGCCGGAGCCGGTCGTCCCCGCCACCAGCAGGTGGGGCATCTTGGCCAGGTCCGCAACCACCGGCTCGCCGGAGATATCGTGCCCCAGGGCCAGGGTCAGGGGCGAACGACTCTGGTCGAAGGCCCGGGAGGAGAGCACCTCGCGGAAATTGACGATCTCCCGGTCCTCGTTGGGAATCTCGATACCGACCACGGACTTGCCGGGTATCACTTCCACCACCCGCACGCTGATCACCGCGAGGGAGCGGGCCAGGTCCTTGGCCAGGTTGGAGATACGCGACACCTTGACCCCCGGCGCCGGCTGGATCTCGAAGCGGGTGATCACCGGCCCCGGGTACACGGCCACCACTTCCGCGCTGATATTGAAGTCGGCCAGCTTGAGTTCCAGCAGGCGCGACATGCCCTGCAGGGCCTCCTCGGAAAACCCCTTGTCGGGGTCGTGTACCGGGGCGTCCAGCAGCCCCAGGGGTGGCAGCTCGCCGGTCACCGGGGCGTCGAACAGCGGCTGCTGTTTTTCCTTCTCCGCGCGGACGCTTTTCTCCGGCTTCGGGTTGAAGGGCTTGATCTTGGGCGGGGTGCGCTGGCGGGTCTTTTCCACGTGCTCTTCGATCACCGCCTTGCGCGCCTCCAGGGCCTTTTCCCGTGCCCGCCGATCGCGCACCCGGTCTATCAGGGCGAGCACACGCAAGCGCAGCCACTGCCCGGCCACCAGGCTCCAGCGCCCGAGGCGTTCGCTCAGACGCAGCCAGCTCAAATCGGTAAAGACGGTTACCCCAAACAGGAACACCGCCAGCAGGATCAGCCGACTGCCGACCGGGTTGAAGGCGGCGAGGAAGGCGTCGCCAATGGCCTGACCGAGGATGCCCCCCGTGCCCTGGGGCAGGGCCAGACCGCCGCGGTCATTGAGGGCCGCCAGGGCGGTGCCCGAGAGCACCACCAAGACCAGGCCAAGCGCCCGGATACCCGCGGTCACCCAGTCGAAGGCCGGGGCGCGATGCCGCTCGCGCAGGATCACCCAGGCGCGCCAGCCCAGCAGGGGCGGCAGCAGGTAGCCGGCGATGCCGATCAGGGAAAACACCACGTCCGCCAGCCAGGCCCCGGTGGGGCCGCCGGCATTGCGAATGCCCCCGCCGACCCCAGTAGCCGACCAGCCGGGATCGGCCGGACTGTAGGTCAGCAGTGCCAGCAGGAGGTACAGGCACAGCGCGGTCACCCCGATAAAGGCGCCCTCGCGCAGACGCGGCCCCAGCGTGCTCTGTGAAACGGCCTTCTCCGGCACCCGACTCACCCCTCTTCGATACGTGGCCCAGTAGCCACGCAAACATGCATGATTTTGACCTAATTTCCGATTATTTTCAAAAAGTTATGCGGATTATTTAGAAACAGTGTTGGCTTTGCCGCGCGACGGGCTTTGCATTACCATGAGCGCTTTCCCCGCCGGGTCGCGCTGCGCCCTCTGGATCGCACCGGAGTGGCCCCGCACTACCCAGCCCGCCATTTAACACCAGCAACCAGGAATTGACTACCATGAGCGATGCGCAGCACCACCCCCTGATCATTCTGGGCTCGGGCCCCGCCGGCTACACCGCAGCGGTCTATGCCGCCCGCGCCAACCTGCGGCCAGTCCTGATCACCGGCATGCAGCAGGGCGGGCAGCTGACCACCACCACCGAGGTCGAAAACTGGCCGGGTGGGCACGCCGAGCTGCAGGGACCGGAGCTGATGCAGCAAATGCTGGAGCACGTCGAGCGCTTCGAGACCCAGGTGGTGTTCGATCATATCGAGCGCGTCGACCTCAGCCAGAAACCCTTCCGGCTCGGCGGCAGCGGTGAATACAGCTGCGATGCGCTGATCATCGCCACCGGTGCCTCGGCCCAGTACCTGGGCCTGGCCAGCGAAGAAGCCTTCATGGGCAAGGGTGTCAGTGCCTGCGCCACCTGTGACGGCTTTTTTTACCGCAACCAGAAAGTTGCCGTCATCGGCGGCGGCAACACCGCTGTCGAGGAAGCCCTCTACCTGGCCAATATTGCCTCGGAGGTGACCCTGGTGCACCGCCGCGACAGCCTGCGCGCGGAAAAGGTCTTGCAGGACCGGCTGTTTGCCCGCGAGCGCGAGGGCAAGGTGCGCATCCTGTGGAACCATGTACTGGACGAGGTGCTCGGCGACGACAGTGGCGTCACCGGCATGCGGGTCAAGGCAGTGGGCGATGGGGCCACCCAGGAGATCGACCTGGCCGGCGTCTTCATCGCCATCGGCCACAAGCCGAATACCGACATGTTTGCCGGCCAGCTGGAGATGCACAACGGCTACATCCGCATCACCAGCGGGACCGAGGGCAATGCCACCGCCACCAGTGTGCCCGGCGTGTTCGCGGCCGGCGACGTCGCCGACCACGTCTACCGCCAGGCCATCACCTCGGCGGGCTTTGGCTGCATGGCCGCCCTCGACGCGGAAAAATTCCTCGACGCCCAGGGCTGACCCTTGGCCAGCATTCCCCGGCTGCGCCCCGGCGCCCCCTTTCCGCCCACCAGCCGGGCCCTGGACTACCCCAGCGGCCTGCTCGCGGTGGGCGGCGAGCTGACCCCGGAGCGACTGGTGGAGGCCTACCGCCAGGGCATCTTCCCCTGGTACGAGCCCCCGCAACCGGTGCTCTGGTGGACCCCCGAGCCGCGGGCGGTCCTGTTCCCCGAGCAACTGCATGTCGCGCGCTCCCTGCGCAGGACACTGCGCAGGGGCAGCTATCGGGTCTGCTGCGACCGCGACTTTAGCGGCGTCATGACCGCCTGCGCGGCACCCCGCCAGGGGGTCGAGGGCACCTGGATCACCGGCGACATGCTGCGCGCCTACACGGCACTGCACCGACGGGGGCTGGCCCACTCGGTGGAATTGCGGGATGCCGACGACCAGCTGGTAGGCGGCCTCTACGGCGTCGCCCTGGGCCAGGCTTTCTTCGGCGAATCGATGTTCTCGCGGGTACCCAGCGCCTCGCGCATCGCCCTGGTGGCCCTGACGCGAATTCTTTCACTTGGCGGCTACCGGCTACTCGACTGCCAGGTGGAAAGCGCCCACCTCTCCGGGATGGGGGCGACCACCCTCTCCCGTCTGGACTTTGAGGCCCTGCTTGCGCAAACTGTGGAAGCGCCCGCGGATTCCTCCGTGTGGGCGTTCGAGGCCAATTGCGGAGAGCTGCTGACGTGACCTCTTCCCTGCGCGACCTGAAGGTGTATACCACCTACCCGCACACCTGCAGCTACCTGCCGGATCGCGAGGCCACCACCCTGTTTATCGACCCGCGGCAGGACATCGACCAGGCCCTGTACAGCCGCCTGTCCCAGCTCGGCTTCCGGCGCAGCGGCAGCCATATCTACCGGCCCCACTGCGCCGACTGCCGGGCCTGCATACCGGCGCGCATCCCGGTCGAGCGCTTCCAGCCGGACCGCTCCCAGCGCCGCATCTGGCGTCGCAACCAGGACCTGCTGGTGATGCACAGCCAGGACATTCGCGACGAGGAAGCCTACGACCTCTACTACCGCTACATCGAGCAGCGTCACGCCGACGGCGACATGTTCCCCCCCGACCGCGAGCAGTACCTCTCCTTCCTCAACGACCCCTGGCAGGTCACCCGCTATCTGCGTTTCTACGACGGCGAGCAGCTGGTGGCGGTGGCCGTGGTGGACGAACTGGAGGATGGACTGTCGGCCATCTACACCTTTTTCGAGCCGGAACAGGAACGCCGCGGCCTGGGTGTGTTCGCGATTCTCTGGCAGATTCAGCGCGCCCGGGACCTGGGTCTGGCCCACGTCTATCTCGGCTACTGGATCGAGAATTGCCAGAAGATGCGCTACAAGGACCGCTACCAGCCCCTGGAGCTGCTGCTCGACGGCCGCTGGACCGCGTCGCGCTGATTCCCACGGGGGTCTGGCACACGCCGCGCCTTTGGTGCAAAATGCGCCCCTGTTTTTTCAAGGGACCACTTGCGCATGGCGAAAGAAGACCAGATCGAGATGGAGGGTGAAATCATCGACACCCTTCCCAACACCATGTTCCGGGTCAAACTGGAAAATGGCCACGTCGTGACCGCTCACATTTCCGGAAAGATGCGCAAGCACTACATCCGGATCCTGACCGGTGACAAGGTACGCGTGGAACTGACCCCCTACGACCTGACCAAGGGTCGCATCACCTACCGGGAGCGCTGATCGCGGCGCGCCAGCCCCGACGCACGGCAGGGATGGCGCGGCGACGCAAGCGGACTCAGGCGGGCTCCGCCTCTTCCTCCCGCAGGGCCTCCACCACCAGGCGATCAGCGTCGGCATCCAGCCCGACATGGGCGACGCCGCCCTTTTCGCTCAGGGCGCCAAACAACACCAGCTCCGCCAGGGGCTTCTTGATGTGTTCCTGGATTACCCGGGCCATTGGGCGCGCGCCCATGTTGCGATCGTAGCCCTTCTCGACCAGCCACAGGCGGGCATCCTCGTCCACCTCCAGCGTCACCCGCTTCTCGTCCAGCTGACCCTGCAGCTCGGTGAGGAACTTGTCCACCACGGTGAGTATCACGTCCTCGCCCAGGGGCTCGAACTGCACAATGCTGTCCAGGCGGTTGCGGAACTCCGGGGTAAACATCCGGTTGATCGCCTCCAGGGCATCGGTGCTGTGGTCCTGGGTGGTGAAACCGATGCTGCGGCGACTGACACTTTCGGCGCCGGCGTTGGTGGTCATCACCAGGATCACGTTGCGGAAGTCCGCCTTGCGCCCGTTGTTGTCGGTCAGGGTGCCGTGGTCCATCACCTGCAGCAGCAGGTTGAAGACTTCCGGGTGGGCCTTCTCGATCTCGTCCAGCAGCACCACGGAATGCGGGTGCTTGGTGACTGCGTCGGTGAGCAGGCCACCCTGGTCAAAGCCGACGTAGCCGGGCGGGGCCCCGATCAGGCGCGACACCGTGTGCCGCTCCATGTACTCGGACATGTCGAAACGGATCAGCTCCAGACCCAGCTGGCGCGCCAGCTGGCGGGTCACCTCGGTCTTGCCCACCCCGGTCGGGCCGGCCAGCAGGAAGGAACCGATCGGCTTGTCGCCGGAGCGCAGGCCGGCCCGGGCCAGCTTGATCGAGGTCGCCAGGCTGCCGATCGCGGCGTCCTGACCGAAGACCACCATGCGCAGATTCTGCTCCAGCTTCTGCAGGGTCTCCTTGTCATCCGAACTGACCGATTTCGGGGGGATGCGGGCGATCTTGGCGACCACTGCCTCGATGTCCGCCACACCGATCACCTTCTTGCGCTTGGAGGGGGGCTGCAGCTGCTGGTAGGCCCCGGCCTCGTCGATCACGTCGATGGCCTTGTCCGGCAGGAAACGGTCGGTGATGTAGCGGGCCGACAGGTCCGTGGCCACCCGCAGGGCGCGATTGGTATAGCGCAGGCCGTGGTGCGATTCGAAGCGGCTCTTGAGCCCCTTCAGAATCTTGTAGGCGTCCTCCACGCTGGGCTCGAGCACATCGATCTTCTGGAAGCGACGGCTCAGGGCCTTGTCCTTGTCGAAAATACCGCGGTACTCGTGGAAGGTGGTGGAGCCGACACAACGCAGCTTGCCCGAAGTCAGCAGGGGCTTGAGCAGGTTGCTGGCATCCATGACCCCACCGGAGGCCGCCCCGGCGCCAATAATGGTGTGGATCTCATCGATGAACAGGATCGCGCCCTCGCGCTGCTTGAGTGCCGCGAGCAAGCCCTTGAAGCGCTTCTCGAAATCGCCGCGGTACTTGGTACCCGCCAGCAGCGCGCCCAGGTCGAGGGAGTAGACCACGCTGTCGCGCAGCATCTCCGGGACCTCGCCGTCGACGATCTTCTTGGCCAGGCCCTCGACAATGGCGGTCTTGCCGACGCCGCTCTCCCCCACCAGCAAGGGGTTGTTCTTGCGCCGCCGGGCCAGCACCTGAGCCACCCGCTCCACCTCGGGGCTGCGGCCGATCAAGGGGTCGATGCGCCCGGCGCGGGCTTCCTCGTTGAGATTGGTGGCGAAGTTGTCCAGGGGATTGCCCTCACCCTCCTCGGCCGCCGCCGGCTCGCCGGCCACCTGGCCGGGCTCGGCACCCTCGCCCTCGTTGGAGACCTTGGAGATGCCGTGGGTGATGAAATTGACCACGTCGAGACGGCTGACCCCCTGGGTCTTGAGGAAGTAGACCGCCTGGCTCTCCTGCTCGCTGAAGATCGCCACCAGCACATTGGCTCCGGTCACCTCGCTGCGGCCGGAGGACTGCACGTGGAATACCGCGCGCTGCAGCACGCGCTGGAAGCCCAGGGTGGGCTGGGTTTCCTGCTCCTCGCTGTCGTCCGGAATCAATGGCGTGGTGGCGTCGACAAATTCCACCAGGTCACCGCGCAGGGCCGACAGATCCACCCCGCAGGCCTTGAGAACCCGCACTGCCTCGTTGTTGTCCAGCAGTGCCAGCAGCAGGTGCTCCACCGTCATGAACTCGTGACGGCGGCTGCGCGCTTCGCGAAAGGCCTCGTTGAGCGTCAGTTCAAGGTCCCTGTTCAGCATAGTGCTCACTCCCGGGCGTTCAGCCCTCCGATGCCTCGATTTCACACAGCAGGGGATGCTGGTTCTCCCGCGCGTACTGATTGACCTGGGTGGCCTTGGTCTCGGCGATATCCCGCGTGTAGACCCCGCACACACCCTTGCCCTGGGTATGTACGGTGAGCATGACCCGGGTGGCCTGCTCGCGATTCATGCGAAAGAAGACTTCCAGCACCTCGACGACAAATTCCATGGGGGTGTAATCGTCGTTGATCAATACCACTTTGAACAGCGGCGGCCGCTTGAGTTCAGGGCGCGACTCCTGGAGTGCCAGATCGCCGTCTCCGTCGCGGTGTTCCTGGTCGTCAGCGGCCAGCTGCCAGCCCCGGAAAACCTGTTGTTCCATCACGCTAGCCAGACCTCGCTCGTGCGCAGTTACCGTGTGTCACCCCGATTATAAGCGAAATGGGGGCGGCTTGTGGGGACAGGCGAACCCGCGGCGCCGAAAGCCGGTGCCGGGACTTCGCGAAAAAACGGGGGGAAACAGCGCGGAGCCCGGACGGGCCCCGCGCGGAGGGGGCTTAGCCGATGCTGGCGAGAATCGCGTTGAGCGTCTGGCTGGGGCGCATGGCGGCCTCGGTCTTCTGGCCATCGGGGCGGTAGTAGCCGCCGATGTCCACCGGTGCGCCCTGCACGCCGTTGAGCTCCTCGAGGATCACCGACTCCTGCTCGACCAGCTGCCGGGCGACCGGCTCGAAGCGCGCCCGCAGGTCGGCATCCTCGTCCTGGGCCGCCAGGGCCTCGGCCCAGTACATAGCCAGGTAGTAGTGGCTGCCGCGGTTGTCCAGCTCGCCGGCCTTGCGCGAGGGCGACTTGTTGCTGTCCAGGAACTTGGCGTTGGCCTGGTCCAGGGTCTTGCCCAACAGGCGCGCCCGGGCGTTGTCGTGCACCTCGCCGTAGTGGTCCAGGGAGGCCGCCAGGGCCAGGAACTCACCCAGGGAATCCCAGCGCAGGTGGTTCTCCTCGACAAACTGCTGCACGTGCTTGGGCGCGGAGCCACCGGCTCCGGTCTCGAACAGGCCGCCGCCGTTCATCAGCGGCACGACGGACAGCATCTTGGCGCTGGTACCCAGCTCCAGAATCGGGAACAGGTCGGTCAGGTAATCCCGCAGCACGTTGCCGGTCACGGAGATGGTGTCCTGGCCGGCACGGATGCGCTCCAGCGAGAAACGACAGGCATCCACCGGCGCCATGATGTGGATTTCCAGGCCGCTGGTATCGTGCTCCTTGAGGTAGGTATTGACCTTGGCGATCAGCTGGGCGTCGTGGGCGCGCTTTTCATCCAGCCAGAATACCGCCGGGGCACCGGAGGCGCGGGCACGAGTGACCGCCAGCTTGACCCAGTCGCGAATCGGCGCATCCTTGACCTGGCACATGCGGAAGATGTCGCCGGCTTCCACACGCTGCTCCATCAGCACCTTGCCGGCGCTGTCGACCACGCGCACCACGCCGTTGCCGGGCACTTCAAAGGTCTTGTCGTGGGAGCCGTACTCCTCGGCCTTCTGCGCCATCAGGCCGACGTTGGGCACACTGCCCATGGTGGTCGGGTCGAAGGCGCCGTTGGCCTTGCAGTCCTCGATGACCGCCTGGTAGACCTCAGCGTAGCAGCGGTCGGGAATCACCGCCTTGGTGTCCTGCAGCTCGCCGTCCGGACCCCACATGCGGCCGGACTCGCGAATCATTGCCGGCATGGAGGCGTCGATGATGATGTCGCTGGGCACATGCAGGTTGGTGATACCCTTGTCGGAGTTGACCATGGCCAGCGCCGGGCGCTCGGCATAGGCGGCCTGGATGTCCGCCTCGATGACGGCGCGCTTGTCTTCGGGCAGCTCCTGCAGGCGGGCCAGCAGGTCGCCGAAGCCATAGCTGACATCGACACCCAGCTCGCGAATGCTGTCGGCGTGCTTCTCGAACACATTCTTGAAGAAGACTTCCACCGCGTGGCCGAACATGATCGGGTCGGAGACCTTCATCATAGTGGCTTTCAGGTGCAGGGAGAACAGCACACCCTGGGCCTTGGCGTCCTCGATCTGGGCGGCGTAGAACTCGCGCAGGGCGCGGACATTCATCACCGCGGAGTCAATCACCTCGCCGGCCAGCAGCGGCGTGCGCTCCTTGAGGACCCGCGTGTCGCCGTCGGCACCGACAAACTCGATCTTCACCTCGCCGGCATCGGCGACGGTGACAGACTGCTCGCTGCCGTAGAAATCGCCCTGCTCCATGTGCGACACGTGGCTTTTCGAGTCGCCGCTCCAGGCGCCCATCTTGTGCGGGTTCTTGCGCGCATAGGCCTTGACGGATTCCGGCGCGCGGCGGTCGGAGTTGCCCTCGCGCAGCACGGGGTTCACCGCGCTGCCCTTGACCCGGTCGTAGCGCGTCTTGATGTCGCGCTCTTCGTCGTTCTTCGGTTCGTCGGGGTACTCGGGCAGGTCGTAACCCTGGCTCTGCAGCTCCTTGATCGCCGCCTTCATCTGCGGCACCGAGGCACTGATGTTCGGCAGCTTGATGATGTTGGCCTCGGGGGTCTTGGCCAGCTCACCCAGCTCGGCCAGGTCGTCGCCGATGCGCTGCTCATCGCTCAGGCGCTCGGGGAACTGGGCAATGATGCGACCGGAAAGAGAGATGTCGCGGGTTTCCAGGCCGATGCCGGCGGCCGGGCCGGCAAATGCCTGAACGATGGGCAGCAGCGAGTAGGTAGCCAGCGCTGGCGCTTCATCGGTCAGGGTATAGATGATCTTTGCTGTCATGGTGCTTCCTTGACGTCTAAGGAGTTTCAGGAAAGAGAGGCACGCCGCCTGTCCCATCGCCGGGGGAATCGCTTATCATGCAGCCAACTGGAACTTGCAGCACGGCAAAACGGGCGGGATTGTAGCACGCAGGCCCGCCCTTGTGCAGCGCAACCCGGAGCCGGGATGGCCCGTATTCTCTTGTTCAACAAGCCCTGGGGAGTCCTCAGTCAGTTCACCGACCGCGAGGCCGGGCGCCCCACCCTGGCCGACTACCTGGACGCGCCGGGCTTCCGCGTGGCCGGCCGCCTGGACCGCGATTCCGAGGGCCTGCTGGTGCTCACCGATGACGGCCGCTGGCAACAGCGCATCGCCAACCCGCGGCACCGGCACTGGAAAACCTACCTGGTGCAGGTGGAAGGCGAAGCCAGCGAGCAGGCACTGGCGACCCTCGCCGGCGGCCTGCAACTGAAGGACGGCCCCACCCTGCCGGCCCGGGTCCGCCAGGTACCCGAGCCCGACTGGCTGTGGCCCCGGGATCCCCCCGTGCGCGAGCGCAAGAACGTGCCCGACTGCTGGCTGGAGATCCGCATCCGCGAGGGGCGCAACCGCCAGGTGCGGCGCATGACCGCCGCGGTGGGGCTGCCCACCCTGCGCCTGCTGCGCGTCGCGGTCGGCGACTGGTCACTGGCCGGCCTGCCCCCGGGGGGGCACTGTTTCCACGAGCTGCCCGAATTGCCTGGCGCCACGGAGGGCAGGCCATCGACCGGCACGTCACAGCGACGCCGGCCACCGAATCGCCCGCAGCCGAAGCGCCGCGCCGGCGCGCGAGCCGGGAAGCGCCATTCGAGAAGGAACACGTCATGAGCAGACACTGGCACCCCCACCTGACCGTGGCCACCGTGGTGCACCGGGACGGCCGCTACCTGCTGGTGGAGGAGCGCGACAAGCAGACTGGCGCGGTGGTCTTCAACCAGCCCGCGGGACACCTGGAGCCGGGCGAGAGCCTGGCCCAGGCAGCCCTGCGCGAGACCCGCGAGGAAACCGGCTGGGGGGTGACGCTGGCGGGCATCCTCGGTTTCTCGCTTTACCGGGCCCCGTCCAACGGCGAAACCTATTACCGCAGCAGCTTCCTCGCCACCCCCGTCGGCCCACTGGAGGGCGCGACCCTGGACCCGGACATCATCGCCACCCACTGGTTCAGCGGCGAGGAATTGCGCGCCATTTCTGATAGAATGCGCAGCCCGCTGGTGCTGGCGGACATCGAGCGACACCGCCGCGGCACCCTCTACCCCCTGGACCTGATACACGAGTACTGAAACCGCCAGCATGGGCCTCAATTCTGCCACCAAGGTGATCGTCGGCATGTCCGGCGGCGTCGACTCTTCCGTCGCCGCCCTGCTCCTGCGCGAGCAGGGCTATCAGGTGGAAGGCCTGTTCATGAAGAACTGGGAAGAGGACGACGGTACCGAGTACTGCACAGCGAAAGAGGATTACGCGGACGCCCAGGCGGTCGCGGACAGCCTCGGCATCACCCTGCACGGGGCCAATTTTGCCGCCGAGTACTGGGACAATGTGTTCGAGCACTTCCTCGCCGAGTACCGCGCCGGGCGCACCCCCAATCCGGACATCCTGTGTAACCGCGAGATCAAGTTCCGCGCCTTCCTCGACTACGCGCTGCTGCTCGGCGCCGACTGCATCGCCACCGGGCACTATGCCCGCCGCGGCGAAGCCGATGGCAAGGCCACTCTGCTGCGCGGTCTCGACAGCAACAAGGACCAGAGCTACTTCCTGCACGCGGTGGGTCACCAGGAGCTGGCCCGCACCCTGTTCCCGGTGGGCGAGCTGCCCAAGCCGGAGGTGCGCGAGATTGCCCGCCGCCACGGTCTGGCCACCCACAGCAAGAAGGATTCGACCGGCATCTGCTTTATTGGCGAGCGCCGCTTCAAGGATTTCCTGCAGACCTACCTGCCGGCGCAGCCCGGGGAAATCCGCAGCCTGGAGGGCGAGCACCTGGGGCAGCACCAGGGCCTGATGTACCACACCCTGGGACAGCGCCAGGGCCTGGGCATCGGCGGCCTGGCGGGCCACGACGAAGCGCCCTGGTACGTGGTGGGCAAGGATCTCGAGCACAATGTGCTGCTGGTTGGCCAGGGCAATGAGCATCCCGCCCTGTTCAGCAATGCCCTGGAAACCGGGGAGTTTTACTGGATTGCCGGCGAAGCCCCGTCGCTGCCCCTCGCCTGCAGCGCCAAGGTGCGCTACCGCCAGCCGGATCAGGCCTGCCGGGTGGAAGCCCTGGATGACGGACGCTGCCGGGTCACCTTCGACAGCCCCCAGCGCGCCGTGACCCCCGGCCAGTCCGTGGTCTTGTACGCGGGCGAGCGCTGCCTCGGCGGCGGCGTCATCGAGACCACGCGCTGAGATGCCTATGGACACGGACAATCCCCTGGTCCAGCAGACCATCGCCCTGGCCGGCGTGACCCAGGCCGCCAGACTGGTGGAACAGGTGGCCCGCACCGGCAGCTGCCCCGAAAACTTCCTGCAGGCCTCCCTCGATAGTCTGTTTGTCTTCGAGCAGGAGCGCGCCGAGGAGATTTTCGGCGGCACCGCCAACCTGCGCCTGGGTCTCGATAGCCTGGCCGGATTCATGCTGAATCGCGCCGAAGTCCGCCAGGCGGCGGTGGTGCGCTACCTCTTCAACCTGCTGCACCTGGAGCGCCGCTTCGCCGCCAACCGCGAGATGATGTCGGTGGTGCGCTCACGCCTGGAGCACACCGGCTTTCGCAGCGAACATTTTGACAGCTCCCTGAACACCCTCTGTCACAGCATTTCAGGTATTTACCAGGACACCCTCAGCACCCTGCCCTTCCGCATCCAGGTCACCGGCAGCGCGGAGCAGCTGCAGAAGCCCGAGTGCGCGGACCGCGTGCGCGCGCTGCTGCTGGCAGGGGTACGCTCGGCCTTCCTCTGGCGCCAGCTGGGCGGGCGGCGCTGGAAACTGCTGCTGCAGCGCCGCAGGCTGGGACTGATCGCCCGGGACCTGGCCCGGGATCTCGACACCGCACCTCATCACTGAATTACCGGAGAACGGCATGAACCTCACCCCCCTCACCGCGGTATCCCCCATCGACGGCCGCTATGGCAACAAGACCGACAGCCTGCGGGCGGTGTTCAGTGAGCACGGCCTGATCCAGCGCCGGGTGCTGGTGGAAGTCCGCTGGTTGCAGCAGCTGGCCGCCCTGCCCGGGATCCCCGAGGTGCCGGCCCTGTCCAACGCTGCCAACGCCTACCTGGAGAACCTGCTGGACAACTTCAGCGTACAGGACTCCCAGCGCATCAAGGATATCGAGGCGACCACCAACCACGACGTCAAGGCGGTGGAATACTTCATCAAGGAGCGCCTGGCAGAGCAGGCGGAGCTCGCCGCGATCAGCGAGTTCGTGCACTTCGCCTGCACCTCCGAGGACATCAACAACCTGTCCCACGCCCTGATGCTGCGCGACGGCATGCAGCAGGTGCTGCTGCCCGCCATGCAATCCGTGGTCGAGGCCCTGACCGACCTGGCCGAGGAGCACGCCGCGGTGCCCATGCTCTCGCGCACCCACGGCCAGACCGCCAGCCCCACCACCCTGGGCAAGGAGCTGGCCAACGTGGTGGCGCGCCTGCGCCGCCAGCTGGACGGCCTGCAGCGGATCGAATACCTGGGCAAGATCAACGGCGCGGTGGGCAACTACAACGCGCACCTGGCGGCCTATCCCGACGTCGACTGGCAGGCCAACGCCGAACAGTTCGTCACCGGGCTCGGACTGACCTGGAACCCCTATACCACCCAGATCGAGCCCCACGACTACATGGCCGAACTGTTCGACGCCATGGCGCGCTTCAACACCATCCTGATCGACCTGGACCGGGACGTCTGGGGCTACATTTCCCTGGGTTATTTCCGCCAGCGCACCGTGGCAGGGGAAGTGGGTTCCTCGACCATGCCGCACAAGGTCAATCCGATCGACTTCGAGAACTCCGAGGGCAACCTGGGCCTGGCCAACGCCATCTTCCAGCACCTCGCCAGCAAACTCCCGATCAGCCGCTGGCAGCGCGACCTCACCGACAGCACGGTGCTGCGCAACATGGGCGTGGGCTTCGGCTACTCGCTGATCGCCTACCAGGCCAGCCTGAAGGGCATCGGCAAGCTGCAATTGAACGCAGCAAAGCTGCAGGAAGACCTGGACCACAGCTGGGAGGTGCTGGCCGAGCCGATCCAGACGGTGATGCGCCGCTACGGCATCGAGCAGCCCTACGAGAAACTCAAGGCGCTGACCCGCGGCCAGGCCATCACCCGCGAGTCCCTGGAGACCTTCCTGCAGACCCTGGAACTGCCGGCGGATGCACGGGAGGCGCTGCTGGCCCTGACCCCGGCCAATTACACCGGCAACGCCGCCGACCAGGCCCGGGCCATCCGGAAGTCCTGAAGTGGCAGCCCGCGGCCTGCTACCCGATCCCGCCGGCTTTCTCGAGCGCCACTGGCAACGGGAGCCGCTGCTGATCCGCGGCGCGCTGGCCGACTTCCAGCCGCCGGTGAGCGCCGGGGAGCTCGCCGGGCTGGCGCTGGAGGCGGAGGTCGAGTCGCGCATCGTGGTGCGCCGCGACCAGGACTGGGAACTGCGTCACGGCCCCTTCGACGCCGGGGACTTTGACTGCCCCGATCCCTGGACCCTGCTGGTGCAGGGCGTCGACCAGCTGCTGCCGGAGGTGGCCGAACTGCGCCGGCTGGTGAATGGTCCACCGCTCTGGCGCCTGGATGACATCATGGTCAGCTACGCCAGCGACGGCGGCGGTGTCGGGCCGCACTTCGACCGCTACGACGTCTTCCTGCTGCAGGGCAAAGGCGAACGGATCTGGCGTCTCGGCCAGCGCTGCGACGAGCACAGCGCGCTGCTGCCCCACGACGAGCTGTGCCTGCTGGAGGACTTCAAGTGCCAGGCGGAATACCGCCTGCAGTGCGGCGATGTACTCTACGTGCCCCCCGGGGTCGCCCACTGGGGCATTTCCTGTGGCGAATCCACCTGTTTCTCCATCGGCTTTCGCGCACCGCGCCTGGCCGACCTGCTCTCGCGCTGGACCGACGTGCGCCTGGAACAGCTCGGCGACCACCAGCTCTTCGGCGATGCCTGCCGCGGGCCGGCGCGGCGCCCGGGGGAAATCGACCCCTCGGACATCGACCGGGCCGTCGCGCAGCTGCGCGCCCTGCTGCAGGCAGACAGCGACCCCCAGTGGTTCGGCGAAGTGATCACGGAGGGGCAGCCCCCCGACCCCGACCGCGAGGTGATCGACGCGCTCCTTGTGGCGCTGTCGACCCCCGGCGCCCGGGTCTGCCTTTCACCCGAGGCCAGACTGGCCTGGCAGGCGCTGCCCGACGGCGACCTGCGGGTCTTTGTCAACGGCCACAGCCAGCGCTGTGCTCCCGCCCTGACCGACACACTCGGCGCGCTGTGTGACGGGCAGACTCTGCCGGTCTCGACCATACTGGATCAGCATGAGAGCGCCGGCGCGGTGCTCGAGTTCCTGGTGGTCATGGGAGGACTGGATGTCGACTGAGGAAGCGGAGACCACGATTCGCCGGGCGCAATGGCCCGAGGAGGAAAGCCTGTTGCGCCAGCTGCGACAGGCGGTATTCGTGGAAGAACAGGGTGTGCCCCCGGAGATCGAGTGGGATGGCCGCGACGCCGAGGCAAGCCATGTGCTCGCTCTGCGCAACGGGCGCCCCCTGGGCTGCGGCCGACTGCTGCCGGATGGCAAGATCGGCCGCATGGCGGTACTGCCGTCGGAGCGCGGCCGGGGCATCGGCCATCGACTGTTGGAAGCACTGCTCGACGCGGCAAGCGAGGCGGGGCTCGAGGAAGTCTACCTGCACGCGCAACAGCATGCTGCGGATTTCTACCGCCGCGCCGGCTTTGTTCCCACGGGCGCGCCTTTCGAGGAAGCCGGCATCCCGCACGTTGCCATGCGCCGTCCGCTGCTGCAGCTACCTCCAGCGGGTTTCCAGGGCGGCGTCACCTATCCGCAGCCCTTTGCCGACTATGCGGTCGCCCTGGCACAGTCGGCCCGGCGCAGCCTGTGCCTGCTCTCCCCCGCCCTCGATCACCGGGTGTTCGACCGCCAACCCCTGGTGGACGCCCTCAGCCAACTGGCCCGGGACTCCCGCCAGTCGGAGGTGCGCATCCTGGTCAGTGACTGGCGTCCGATGGTGCAGCGGGGCCACCGCCTGCTGGCACTGGCCCGCCGGCTGCCCTCCTCGGTGCGCCTGCAGCAGCTCACCGAGCATCCCGACTGGAAAGGCGAGACCCTGCTGATCCGGGACCGCAGCGGTCTGCTGTGGCAGCCGGGGGAAAGCGACAAGAGCGGCTTCTGGCAACCGGACTCAGCCGCGGAGGTCCGCCCCTACCTGGATCGCTTCGAGGAGCTGTGGCGACACAGCGCCACCCACGTGGAGTTTCGCAGCACGCCCCTGTGACAGACGCTGCCTCGGGCAGGTCTTGGCCGGAGCTCAGGGCAGCATGACGCCCACGGCATTGCCCTCGTAGACCAGGGAGTAGGACCTCAGCATGCGACAGGGCTCCTCGCTGTGGCGCAGCACGGCACCCGAGTCCAGGGCAAAACGGTAACCGTGCAAGGGGCATTCGATGGCGCCATCCGCCACAGCGGCGTCCAGCAGCGGATGCCCGCGATGGGGGCAACGGGCCGCCAGCAGATAGCGCTGGCCCTGCTCCTGAATCAGCAACAGTTCCAGCTCGTCGATCTTGTACTGGCGACGGTAGCCGTCGTGGAGGTTGATGAGCTTTTCCAGGGAGAAGAAGCGCATCAACCGCAGCTCACATCAGGTCAATCAGCTGCCTGGCCGCATGCCAGGCGGTGATTTTGCCCGCCTCCACCTGCTGCTCCAGCTCGGGCAGCAGGCGCTTGACCTCGGGGTTCTGCTTCAGGCGCAGCATCAGCATGTCGTTCATCAGGGAACGCATCCAGTCGCGGTTCTGGCGCGCGCGCTTGGCGTCGAAGGCGTCCGCCTTGCGGGCCGCGCTCCAGTAATCCACCACCATACCCCAGACCTTGTCGATGTTGATGTTTTTCAGGGCGGAGCAGGTCGTCACCTGGGGCGTCCACCAGGTGCTGTGACGCAGCAGATTCATGGCCGAGTTGTAGTGCTGGCGAGTGCGTTTGGCGGACAGCTCGCTGTCGCCGTCCGCCTTGTTGATCACCAGCGCGTCGGCCAGCTCCATGATGCCGCGCTTGATCCCCTGCAGTTCGTCGCCGCCACCGGGGAGCATCAGCACCATGAAGAAGTCCACCATGCCCGCCACCTGGTACTCCGACTGGCCGACACCCACGGTTTCCACCAGGATGACGTCGAAGCCCGCAGCCTCGCAGAGCAACATGGTTTCGCGGGTTTTCTGGGCCACCCCACCGAGGGCACCGGAAGACGGCGAGGGCCGGATATAGGCCTCCGGGCGACGGGACAGCTGCTCCATCCGGGTCTTGTCGCCCAGGATGGACCCGCCCGCTACCGGGGAGCTGGGGTCCACCGCCAGCACGGCGACACGCTTGCCCTGCTCGATCAGGTAGAGGCCGAAGGCCTCGATGAAGGTGGACTTGCCCACCCCCGGCACGCCGGAAATACCGATGCGGATGCTTTTGCCGGCCTGCGGCAGCACCTGCTCGAGTACCGTCTGGGCCTCTTCGCGGTGTTGCGGCAGGCTGCTCTCCACCAGGGTGATGGCCTTGGCCAAAGCGCGACGATTGCCGCCAACCAGAGCTTCCAGGTCAAGGGCAGTCACGTCAGGCCGACTTGCCCTGGGCTTCGCTGACCGCGTCCATCACCTCCCGGGCGCAGACCGGGATCGGCGTGCCCGGGCCGAAGATGCACTTGACCCCCGCCTGGTAGAGGAAGTCGTAGTCCTGCCGCGGGATCACGCCACCGGCGATTACCACGATGTCCTCGGCGCCCTGCTTGCGCAGTTCTTCCACCAGCTCGGGAATCAAGGTCTTGTGGCCGGCAGCGAGGGAGGAGGCTCCCACCACGTGGACGTCGTTCTCGATCGCCTGACGCGCCACTTCCTCGGGGGTGGAGAACATCGGCGACAGGTCGATGTCGAAGCCGACATCGGCGAAGGCCGTGGCCACCACCTTGGCGCCCCGATCGTGACCGTCCTGGCCCATCTTGCACACCAGCATGCGCGGGCGGCGACCGAATTTCTCTACGAATGCATCGATATCCATGCTGATCTGCTTCCAGTTCTCGTCTTCCTGGAACGCCGAGCCGTAGACCCCGGAGACGGTCTGTGCCTGGGCATTGAAACGCCCGTATTCGCGCTCCAGGGCGAAGGAGATCTCCCCCACGGTGGCCCGGCGGCGGGTGGCCTCGATGGACAGCTCGAGCAGGTTGCCCTGGCCGCTCACCGCGGCCTGGTAGAGCTGCTCGAGGATATCCTCGACCGCGGCCTCGTCGCGATTCTCGCGCACGGCAGCCAGGCGTGCCAGCTGCGACTTGCGCACGGCTTCATTGTCGATTTGCAGGACGTCGACTTCACTGGCGTCGTCGGTCTGGTATTTGTTGACCCCGACAATCACGTCGTCACCGCGGTCGATGCGCGCCTGCTTGCGGGCCGCCGCCTCTTCGATGCGCAGCTTGGGCATGCCGGTCTCGATGGCCTTGGCCATGCCGCCCGCTTCCTCGACCTCCTCGATCAGCTCCCAGGCCTTGTCGGCGATATCCTGGGTCAGCTTCTCCATCAGGTAGGAGCCGCCCCAGGGA
Source organism: Haliea atlantica (assembly GCF_054779855.1). Taxonomy (NCBI): domain Bacteria; kingdom Pseudomonadati; phylum Pseudomonadota; class Gammaproteobacteria; order Cellvibrionales; family Halieaceae; genus Haliea; species Haliea atlantica. The sequence continues at coordinate 293,576 of NZ_BAAGXL010000003.1, forward strand.
TCGACCACATTGGTGATCCCGGTTTCTTTCTGGATGATCAGCTGGGTGTTGCGGGCAATGCGCGCGGAGAACTCCGTGGGCAGGGCAATCGCCTCGTCCAGGGCGTTGGTGTGCAGCGACTGGGTGCCGCCAAAGACCGCGGCCATGGCCTCGATGGTGGTGCGGACCACATTGTTGTAGGGGTCCTGCTCGGTCAGGGACCAGCCGGAGGTCTGGCTGTGGGTCCGCAGCATGGAGCTCTTCGGGTTCTTCGGGTTGAACTCGGAAACGATCTTCGCCCACAGCAGACGCGCGGCGCGCAGCTTGGCGATCTCCATGTAGAAGTTCATGCCGATGCCCCAGAAGAAGGACAGGCGCGGCGCGAACTGGTCGATATCCAGGCCCGAGGCCAGGGCGGTACGGATGTACTCCTTGCCGTCGGCCAGGGTATAGGCCAGTTCCAGGGCGGCGTTGGCGCCGGCTTCCTGGATGTGGTAACCGGAGATCGAGATGGTGTTGAAGCGCGGCATGTGGTTCGAGCAGTAGGCGATGATGTCGCCGATGATCTTCATGCTCGGCTGCGGCGGGTAGATGTAGGTGTTGCGGACCATGAACTCCTTGAGAATGTCGTTCTGGATGGTCCCCGCCAGCTGCTCCTGCTTCACGCCCTGCTCTTCCGCGGCGACGATGTAGCCCGCCAGGACCGGCAGCACCGCACCGTTCATGGTCATGGAGACCGACACCTGCTCCAGCGGGATGCCGTCAAACAGGATCTTCATGTCTTCCACGGAGTCGATCGCGACACCGGCCTTGCCGACATCACCCGAAACCCGCGGGTGGTCGGAGTCGTAGCCGCGGTGGGTCGCCAGGTCGAAGGCCACGGAAACCCCCTGGCCACCGGCTGCCAGCGCCTTGCGGTAGAAGGCGTTGGACTCCTCGGCAGTGGAAAAACCGGCGTACTGGCGGATAGTCCAGGGACGACCGGCGTACATGGTCGCCTGGGGCCCGCGGATATAGGGCGACAGACCGGGCAGTGTATTGGTGAACTGCAGCTCGTCCAGGTCCTCGGCGGTGTACAGCGGCTTGACGGCGATACCCTCGGGGGTCTGCCAGGTCAGGCTGTCCAGCGGCTTGCCCTTGAGGCTTTTCTCCGCCAGGTTGCGCCAGTCGTCCAGGTTGGTTTTGCTCTTGTCGTAGATCTTGTCGCTCATGGGGTTCTCCGCGGGTCCGCTCAGTGCTCGTCGCCCGGCTGGTTAATTTCAATCAGGACGCCGTCACAGCTCTTCGGGTGAATGAAAATCACCTTGGAATTGTGGGCACCCGGCGCCGGCGCATCGGACAGGAACTGGTAGCCCTTTTCCTTCAGTCGCGCCACGTCCTCCTCGATGTTGTCCGAGCGGAAACACAGGTGGTGCAGGCCGCCGCCGCGCTTCTCCAGATAGGTGGCGATGGGGCCCTCACCGTTCAGCGGGTGCACCAGCTCGATGTTGGTCGGCGGCAGCGGGAAGAAGGCAGTGCTGGTCTTCGCCGGCACCACGTCCTCGGTACCCTCGAAGGGCAGGCCGAAGTCTTCCATAAAGCGCTTGATGGCCTTCTCCAGGTCGGGCACGGCAATGGCGATGTGATCCAGTGCGGTAATCATGGCAAACCCTCTCAGATAACCTGTGTCAGGAAGCGTGCGGTGGCCTCGCGGCGGCGCTCGGCCAGTTCCTCGGGGGATTCCACCTCGATCTTCTCGTCCGGCGTGATCTTGAACAGGGGCTGCCCCTTGTGAATGATCACGCCATCGGTGTCCACCAGCACCTTGTCGATGGTACCCGAGAACGGCGCGTAGACCTTGTTGAACATCTTCATCACTTCGACGATGTACAGCGGATCGCCGGCTTCGAAGTGGTCGCCCTCCTGTACATAGAGCTCGTGCTCCGGGGACTCGCGACCGTAGAACATACCGCCGCTCTCGGCCAGGATCTCGTCGGACTTGGCCACCGGTGGCGGCACCAGCACCTTGGCCATGCGGCCCTGCAGCTCGGCGTCGAGCAGGCGCTCCGGAATGTGGATGGACAGATCCTCGTTCACCGTCAGATCGTAGAAGCCGGTGGCCTCGGCAATGCTGGGCAGGATGGCCAGGATGCTGACCCCCGACTGGAAGCCCTTGTGGGCCGCGCGCACCTGCAGCCAGGTGGCTTCGGACATGCCCGCCGGCGCCTGCTCGCTCTCCAGTGCCGACTGCAGGGCGATCCAGTCCTCGGCATCCAGCTGCTGGGACAGCTCGGCGTAGAAATCCAGGGCCTCCTGCAATACCTGGTGATCGTGATCCCAGATCACCGTGGCCGCCGGCGCCTCGGGCGAGTAGTCCATGTTGAGGAAGTGGTAGGTGTCCGCCAGCAGCTCGATCGGGTTCTCGTTCCAGCTCACCTTGCCGTCGATCAACGTGTAACAGTCGCGGTTGACGCTGAGCCAGCCGCTGAGGATATGCGGCTCCTGGAGCAGCCGCTCCACCGGGCGCAGCAGCAGGGTGCCCTTGCGGTCCAGGCTGTCCCGCAGGGCCTTGGCGGCCGCGTCGCTGTGGCCTTCCAGGGCCCGGCGGCAGATCTGATCCCAGGCGAAGTGCAGGTCCAGGTGGTTGGCCTGGCTCTTCAGCTCACCCACGGCCGTCAGGTAGGGAACGATAAAGCGGGTGGTCGGACGGGCGTTGATGTTCTGGCCGATGAACCAGTTGACCAGGCCATAGTGGAACTCGAGGTTGGTGGCCAGGTCTTTGCCGCGCATGCGGGTGCGGCGAATGACCTCGGCCATGCGCTCGTAGGTCTCCAGGCGCGACTCGCCCACGGTCAGCAGCAGGGCGATGTTGGAGTCATAGGCACCCGCCAGGGTGTATTTCATGAACACGTCGGTGTCCGGGTTGTGCAGGCTGATGCCCTGGTCGTCGCGGATCTCGCCTTCCAGGGCATCGCTCCAGCCTTCAATGACACCACCGGCCGAGGGCTGCAGAGCCTGGTTGGTGGCGTTGAGGCGCGCCTCCACGGAGTCGTTGTGGCGCAGGTGGCGGGTCGGCCGGGGCAGTTTCGGGCCGTGGGCCGCCAGCAGTACCATGGCTTCCACCAGGGACTCGACCACGAAGTAGTCGTTGTCGTCCTCGGGGTTGCTGAAGCGCAGGGAATAGCACAGCTCGGTGACCCGGTGCTCCACCTGGATCCGGGTGTTCATCTCCATGAAGAAGTGCTTGTCGCGGTCGACGATGCACTCGAAGGTGGAAACCGAGTCGAGACCGACGGCGGCGCCGAAGCGGGAGGCCTCGTCTTCCATCTCCTGCAGGGTCTTCAGGTCCTGGCGCAGGATAGCCGCCTCGGTGCCGCGGCCGGAGGCCTCGGCCTGGGCGATGGCCTTTTCCAGGGACTCCACGGTGACCGAGACTTCCAGCAATTTCTGCTCGTGCATCTGCAGGGAGCAGTCGCGGCCGCCCATGGTCATGCACCACTCACCGTTACCGATCACCTGGATTTCCTGGTGACGGGTGGTTTCGATGTTGAGCTCCACCAGCACGTTCTTGTTGTCGCCGACGCCAGTGGTCTTGACCTCGTTGAGGATCTCGCGGACCAGCTCGGCGGTGCGATCCGCCTCGCCGATACCCAGGATGCGCTGGCCCTTGCCGCCGCCGCCGCTGATCGCCTTGAGGCGAACACGGTTTTCCGGGTAGTCGGCGGCCATTTTCTTGACCGCCTCGGTCAGGGTTTCGCACAACTCGTCAACCGTGTACAGGTCGACGCCCTTGTTGTAGGACGCGGCGAGCACCAGATCCGCCTTGTCTTCCAGGCTGATGTCCGGATCGTCGAGTTTCGCATCGTCCACATCCAGACCGTTGGCCTGGCACAAGGCTTTCAGCGCATCCACGTCGGGGTGCTTGCGCAGCAGCGTCAGTGCAGTGCCGTTGTCGATCCCGGGAGTGACCGATACCCCGGACTTCAGCGCGGTGCGCTTGGCTTCATCCTTGAGGCCCGCATCGTGGACCGTGCGCGAACAGGGGCCAATGAAATTCAGGCCGGCCTTTTCCATGGCCGCAACCATGTTTTCGTCCTCGGCCATGAAGCCATAGCCGGCGAAAACCGCGTTGTAGTCATTGTCCCGGGCGATGCTGATGATCTGCTGGATACGCTGGTCGCGCTCTTCCTTGTTGGCCCCCGTGTAGTCGGGCACCCGGTGCACCCGGTCGGGATCGGCAATGGCGCGCAGCTCGGGCGCCAGGGCGTTCTGGTAGACGATCGAGTCCTTTTCCGAGAGCAGGATGCCGTAGTGCTCGATCCCCATCTCGGCAAACACGTCCATGGCTTCCTTGCGGATCGGACCACGGCAGATGATCAGGGGACGCAGGCCGGTGCAGTCGAACTGGCGGACCCAGGGTGAATGGTGGCGACCCAGGCGACGGTCACGGTGAATCAGGGGGTTGCGCAGATAGTATTCGTTGGACACGCTTTTTTCCTCAATCAGGCGTTGGCCGGGGCGTCGATCAGTGGAATTCACGCTGGACAGAGCCCAGCGGTTCCGGCGTGTAGTGTCGGAGACAGAAGTCCATGTGCTCCGCCAGGACGGTGCGCAGGTCGGAGGGCATCACAATCTGGGAGATGGACCCCAGGCTCAGGGCTTCGTTGGGGTTCATCAACTCCTGTTCGTAGCGCTGGGCCAGGGCCTGCTCCTCGGACTTGACCCAGGCGTGCACCAGCTGCTCGGCAGCGGATTTCGCCTGATCCGCCGGCAGGCCCGCGCGCATCTGCGCCTCGGTTTCATCGGCCACTTTCTTGCCGATACTGCCGCGGATCTTGCGCAGTTCATCCTTGTAGACGTACTCGACCCCGGCCGGCCCCATCACGGCGACCCGCGTGGTGGGCAGGGCCACCACGAAGTCGGCGCCGGTGGCGTAGTTGTTGTAGGAGGCATAGGCGCCGCCGAAGGCGTTGCGCACCAGCACCAGGAAGCGCGGGGTGCGCAGGTCGACGATGGCATCCAGCATGGCGCGACCCGCCTGCACGATACCGCCCGCCTCCTGTTCCTTGCCGGGCAGGAAGCCGGTGGTGTCCTCGAGGAAGATCACGGGGATGTTGTAGAGGTTGCAGAAGCGGATGAAGCGCGCGTTCTTGTAGGCGGCGGCAATGTCGATCTGACCCGAGGCCACCGCGGAGTTGTTGGCCACGAAGCCGACCACGTTGCCCCCCAGGCGACCCAGGGCGGTGATGGTGTTGCGCGCACGCTCCGGCTGGATTTCCAGGAAATCGCCGTGATCGCAGAGCTGCTGGATCATGATGCTGATATCGAAGGGCGTGTTGTAGCCGGTGGGCGAATTGAAAGCCTTCTTGAGCAGGATATCGATATCCCAGGTCTTGCGGTTTACCGGGTCGGAAGAGGCCTGGTAAGGCGCCAGGGAACCGTTATTGCTGGGGAGGTACTTGAGCAGCTCGCGCACCTTGCGCAGGGCCGCCACCTCGTCGGGCACGACAAAATCGGTCACACCGCTCTGACTGTGCACACCCGGCCCGCCGAGCTCGTCGGGGGTCACGTCCTCGCCGAGGACCGACTTGACCACACCGGGGCCGGTCAGGCCGAAGAAGGTGTCGTTGGGCTGGATCAGGAAGCTGCCCTGGCGCGGCAGGTAGGAGCCGCCGCCGGCATTGAAGCCGAACATGCACATGATGCTCGGCACCACGCCACTGATCTTGCGCAGGGCGGTGAAGGCATCGGCGTAGCCGTCCAGCCCGCCAACACCAGCCGGAATGTAGGCACCGGCGGAGTCGTTCAGGCCTACCAGGGGAATGCGGCGCTGGGCCGCGAGTTCGAACAGGCGCGCCAGCTTCTCGCCGTTGGTGGCGTCCATGGAGCCGGCACGCACGGTGAAATCGTGGCCGTAGATGGCGACGTCGCGCCCCCCTACCTGTATCAGCGCGGTCACCAGCGAGGCGCCGTCGAGATTCGGGCCCCAGTTCTGGTAGAGGACCGTCGGCTCGTTGTCAGACAGGCAGCGAATACGCTCCCAGATGGTCATGCGGTGCTTCTGGTGCTGGCGCTGGGTGTTCTTCACGCCGGCGGCGCGGAAGGGCCGCTGCTGCAGCTCCCAGCCAGCCTTGAGCGCTTTCTCGTAGAGGCCCGGCGCAGTGGCCAGCTGACCCGGCACCCGGAACTCCTGTTCGTCATGGGTGGCGAAGGGGTTGCTGAGGGAGGCGATCAGGTCTGAGTGCTTGTCTGTCATAGGTGTGTAGTCCATGCTGATGGGCTGTCTGCTCTTCCGAGCCGGCAGATACCTGTACCAGTGGTCGTGGGTCCCGGGTTTACAGTCGACAATGGCGGGGCTTACGATGACCGACCCGGCCTGAAATCGGCGCACCACCTTAATTCCACGACCCGCAAAAGTCAATTTGGACAGGCCCGATACGAGCCATTGTTTTTTTGCGTAAGCCCTTGTATTTACTTGAACAACCGAGTAATTGCGTAGCCTTGGCGGCAGTGTACTACGCAACAAGGCAATGCCCATTCACTGCAGGTGACAGGAAAATCGACCCTTGACGACACCGCGACTGCAGCTGGACGAAATCCCCTACCGGGAAGACGCCAGCACACTGTTCGAGACACTGCGCCAGCGCCCCGGTGCCGCCTGGCTCGACAGCGCGCAACCCGCCGCCAGCGGGGGCCGCTACGACATCATGGTCGCGGACCCGATGCCGGACTGCCCGCGCGCGCCCGCCGCAAACGCCCAGGCCGCCGCCTGGCGCAGCTGGCTCGAGGACCTCAAGGCCTTTCATTCCCAGCACTGGGGAAACTACCCTCCCACCGACCCACCGCTGCCTTTCTGCGGCGGACTCCTCGGCTACCTGGGCTACGAGGCGGGCAGCGCCCTCGAGGGCGTAGCCGTCCCCTGCCAGGCCCCGGGCGAGGTCGCCGCCCCTGTCGCCCAGGTTCAGGGCTACCGCTGGTGCGTCGTCCAGGATCACCTTCTGCGCCGGGCCCTGCTGGTCAGCCAGTCCGCCCTGCCCGCCAGTGAAAAGGCCGGGCTGCTGCGGGCACTGCAGGCCGCGCCCACCCAGCCCCCGCGGGCCCTCGCCCCGGGCTTCGCCCTGCAGCGGCGCTTCGAGCCGACCCGCAACCGCCAGTGGTATCGACAGGCCTTCGAGCGCATCCAGGATTACATCCACGCCGGCGACTGCTACCAGGTCAACCTGGCCCAGCGTTTCACCGCGGCCTGTGAGGGTGATCCGTGGCTTGCCTACCAGACCCTGCGCCGGGTGGCAGCGGCGCCCTTCTCGGCCTTTATCAGCCTCGACCAGCAGGATGCGCTGCTGTGCCTGTCCCCCGAGCGCTTTCTCTCGCTTCAGGGCCACCAGGTGGAAACCCGCCCGATCAAGGGCACCCGCCCCCGCCACCCGGACGCCGCCGAGGATCTGCGCAGCGCCCAGTCCCTCAAGAACAGCACCAAGGACCGGGCAGAAAACCTGATGATCGTCGACCTCCTGCGCAATGACCTCGGCCGCAACTGCCTGCCGGGCAGTATCCGCGTCGATGCCCTTTTCGCCCTCGAGAGCTACCCGACGGTGCACCATCTGGTCAGCACCATCCGCGGCGAGCTGGCCCCGGGCCGCCACGCCCTCGATCTCCTGCGCGACAGTTTCCCCGGTGGCTCGATCACCGGCGCGCCCAAGCACCGCGCCATGCAGATCATCGCCGAGCTCGAGGCCTGCCCGCGGGAGGCCTACTGCGGCTCGGTGTTCTATCTCAGCGCCGATGGACGCATGGACAGCAACATTGCCATCCGCAGCCTGCTCTGCCAGGACGGTGAACTGCGCTGCTGGGGAGGAGGCGGCATCGTGGCGGACTCGCAGGCGGATGCGGAGTACCAGGAGACGCTGGACAAGGTCGGGCGACTGCTGGCGGCACTGGAGGAGCGTTTCCTCTGAATCACCCCGCGCACTGATCGCCCCGTAGCTTTGGTTTCGCTGCCGGGTACGTTAGCGACATCTCGCTCCGACATGAGTATTGCCCGCATTAAGGTCCGGCGGTGACCGGAAACACTGACGCTTCGATCAAGCGCCAACGAGCTCAGCGGGAGGGCTCGTAGTAAACAGCGCGCGGTGATAGCGCGAGGCGAGCAGCCCCTCGGGCCAATGCCGAGAACACATCCTGGAGTGGGGCCAGCACAAACGCTTGAGCGAGTGAGTAGAGCGCGCAGAAACCACCACGCCGCAAATTTGCCGCGGAGGTGCCGGTGCGCAGGGCGCCGGTGGGGACCTTCGGCGGCATGGACGCCGCCGAAGAGCTACAGGGACGTACTTGCTGCGTGTCCCCACCGGCGCCCTGCGCACCGGCACCGGAACCCGCTAACGAAGCGGCGAGGTGTCCGCGGCAGGGTGTCAGAGGCTGAGCTTGCGGTTGCTGGCGTCGAGGAAGGCCTGCTTGAGGGCGGGGAAATCGTGCACCGCCGTGAACTGCGGGAACTCGTCGATCACATTCTGCGGCGCATGGAACAGGATGCCCACGTCCGCTTCGCCGAGCATGGTGGTGTCATTGTAGGAGTCCCCCGCGGCAATGACCCGGTAGTTGAGGCCGTGCAGGGCCTGTACCGACATCCGCTTGGGGTCCTTCTGGCGCAGCTTGTAGTCGACCACCCGCCCGCTGTCGTCGACTTCCAGGCGGTGGCAGAACAGGGTCGGCCAGCCCAGCTGGCGCATCAGCGGCTGGGAGAACTCGTAGAAGGTGTCGGAGAGGATGATCACCTGGAAGCGCTCGCGCAGCCAGTCGAGAAACTCCGCGGCGCCGGGCAGCGGCTCCAGGCCGGCGATAACTTCCTGAATGTCGTCAATCTTCAGGCCGTGCTGATCCAGCAGGCGCAAACGCTGCTTCATCAGGACATCGTAGTCGGGAATGTCGCGCGTGGTGGCACGCAGTTCGTCGATGCCGGTGCGCTCGGCGAAGGCGATCCAGATTTCCGGTACCAGTACGCCTTCCAGATCCAGGCAAGCCAATTCCACGTGCTGTTCTCCCACTCGTTCAGAAAGGCGCACAATCTACCCAAGGGCGGCGGCTGCCACAAGGGGCCGTCAATAGACCGGCAGCTCAATATGCGAGAAAAGCTCGTCCAGTTCAGTCTTGCTGTGCTGACGGAAGGCCTCCTCGACGACGTCGCGGGTCAGGTGAGGCGCAAAATCGGTGATGAAATCGTACATGTAACCGCGCAGAAAGGTGCCGCGGCGACAGCCGATCTTGGTGATGCTGCTGGCGAAGAGATGGTTGGCATCCAGCGGGACCAGGTCGCTGTCCGCCTTGGGGTCGTAGGCCATGCCGGCAACGATCCCGATACCCAGGCCGAGGCGCACATAGGTCTTGATGACGTCGGCGTCTGCCGCGGTGAATACGACCTTGGGTGTCAAGCCCCGGGCGACAAAGGCCTCATCCAGCTTCGATCGTCCGGTGAAGCCAAACACGTAGGTGACGATGGGGTGGGCGGCAACATCCTCGAGGGTGAGCTGTGACAGCTGCGTCAGGGGGTGGTCCCGGGGCACCAGCACGCAGCGATTCCAGCGGTAACAGGGCAACATGATCAGGTCGCTGAAGAGCTCGAGCGCCTCGGTGGCAATAGCGAAATCCACGGTGCCATCTGCGGCCATTTCGGAAATCTGCATCGGCGTTCCCTGGTGCATGTGCAGCGACACGTCCGGGTAGCGCTTGATAAAGGCGCGAATGGTCTCGGGCAGGGCATAGCGCGCCTGGGTGTGGGTGGTGGCGATCGACAGGCTGCCCTTCTTCTCGTTGGAGAACTCCTGGGCCACCTGCTTGATGCTCTCGACCTTGCGCAGCACCTCCCCCGCTGCCTCGAGGATGGCCTCCCCGGCAGGCGTGACATGGGTCAGGTGCTTGCCGCTGCGGGCAAAGATCTCCACCCCGAGCTCGTCCTCCAGCAGGCGAATTTGCTTGCTGATGCCCGGCTGCGAGGTGAACAGACTCTGGGCGGTCGCGGACACATTGAGCTCGTGATGGGCAACTTCCCAGATGTAGCGCAACTGCTGCAGTTTCACGACCCACCTCCGCGACAGATTCCGCCACCGGCGGTGTGTCCGGTAGCGCCCAAGGCTTATGAAACAATAGTACCTCAGGGCACTGAAAGCCAACAGTTTTGGAATAAGAATGGTTGCAGATGCTGATCAGAGCCACCACCCCGCGACGTTACCGCGGAGGTGCGGGCGTTTACTTGGCCTTGGGGGACCGTCGCCGGCCATGGATGGCCGGCGACGAGCGTACAGGGATGTACTCGCAGCGTGTCCCCCAAGGCCATGTAAACGCCCGCACCGAACCCGCTAACAACGTCGCCCAAAGGCCGATGGCACAACCCCCTCAGGTCGCCCGCGGATTCGCCACCCCGTGCGGCACATGCCCGGTGGCGATGTGTGGACTCGCCAGGCGGCAGTGGGTCTCCTGGTCGTCGAAAAACACATCGGCCTGATAGGCGCGCAGGAACTCGGTCTTGTTCAGCCCGCCGAGGAAAATCGACTCGTCGATGCGGATGTTCCAGGCCCGCAGGGTGCGGATCACGCGCTCGTGGGCGGGCGCCGAACGGGCGGTCACCAGGGCTGTGCGAATCGGCGCCTCACTGGCGGGAAAGGCCTGCTGCAGGGTGTGTAGGGCGGCCAGAAAAGGCTTGAAGGGACCGCCACTCAGGGGCGTGCGCGCCGCCGCCCGCTCGCTGGCGGTGAAGGCCTCCAGTCCCTCCTGTTTGTAGATGCGCTCGGCCTCGTCGGAGAAGATCACCGCGTCGCCATCGAAGGCAAAGCGCAGCTGGTCGGTGCTGCTGCTGGCGGCCTTGTTGGACACCAGGGTGGCGGCGGCAACGCCGCTATCCAGGGCCGAGCGCACGTCGTCGGGCTCGCTGGAGAGAAACAGCTGGCAGCCGAAGGCGTGGATGTAGCGCCAGGGGCTTTCGCCGCCACAGAACGCCGCGCGACTGATGTCCAGGCCGTAGTGCTGGATCGAGTTGAAGACCCGCAGGCCGGTATCCGCACTGTTGCGGGACAGCAGCACCACCTGCACCCGCGCGGCATCCCCCAGCAGCGTATTCAGCCGGAGCATTTTCTGCACCATCGGAAAGGCCTCCCCGGGCTCCAGGGGCTCCTCCTCGCGGGCAATCTGGTATTCGGAATAGGCCTGCAGCCCCTCCTCCCGGAACACCCGGTGACTCTCGTCCAGGTCGAACAGGGCGCGGGAGGAAATGGCCACCACAAGTTGGCGATCGTCGCTTTGCGTTGCTGCACTCATGCCTTCAGCTTACTCCCTCAGGGGCTCTGCTCGCCAGCCGCAAAATACGTGCGGGTCATGCGAAAAACCAGGGGGGAAAGCAGCAGCAAGGCGACCAGGTTGGGAATCGCCATGAAGGCGTTCAGGGTGTCGGCAATCAGCCATACCAGCTCCAGTTCGATCAGGGTGCCCACCGGAATCGCCAGCACCCAGAGCAGGCGGAAGGGCAGACTGCCGCGCACGCCGAACAGGAAGACCACGCAGCGCTCGCCGTAAAACGACCAGCCGATCATCGTGGTGAAGGCAAACAGGCACTGACCGATGGTGACCACATATTCGCCCCCGGGGAAGGCTTGCCCAAAGGCCATCGAGGTCAGGCTGGCGCCGCTGATACCCGAGGGCAGGACGTCCATGATGACAATCACCAGGCCGGTGATCGAGCACACCACCAGGGTATCGATGAAGGTGCCCAGCATGGCGATCATCCCCTGGTGGATCGGCTGATTGGTGCGGGCCGCTGCGTGGGCAATTGGCGCACTGCCCAGGCCCGCCTCGTTGGAGAAGATGCCCCGGGCCACACCAAAGCGCAGGGCGGCCCAGACCGTGGCACCGGCGAAACCGCCTGCGGCTGCCGAACCGGTAAAGGCGGACTCGACGATCGTGATCACGGCCGCGGGAACGGCCTGCAGGTGGCTGACAATTACCACCAGCCCCATCAGCAGGTAGGCCACCGCCATGAAGGGCACCAGCAAGCTGGCGACCGAGGCGATGCGCCGCACCCCGCCCAGCACCACGGCGGCGACCAGCACCGCCAGCACCAGCCCTGTCGCCAGGGGCGGTACCGACAGTGCGTCCCCCAGCACCTGGGAGACCGCATTCGACTGCACGGTGTTGGCAATCCCGAAACCCGCCAGGCTGCCGAACAGCGCAAAAGCCCAGGCCAGCCAGTGCCAGCGGCGGTGCAAGCCGTTGCGGATGTAGTACATCGGGCCGCCACTGTAGTTGCCGCGCGCATCCTGCTCGCGGAAGCGCACCGCCAATACGGCCTCGGCGTACTTGGTGGCCATCCCCACCAGGGCTGTCATCCACATCCAGAACAGCGCCCCCGGCCCGCCCAGGGCCAGGGCCGTGGCCACGCCGGCAATGTTGCCGGTGCCGATGGTGGCGGACAGCGATGTCATCAGGGCACTGAAGGGCGAGATATCGCCGCCGCCCTCCCCCGTTCGGCCAGCAAACAGCAGGCGGAAGGCCCGGGGGATATTGCGCACGGTCATGCCCCGCAGGCCCAGGGTTAACCACAGCCCGGTACCCAGGAGAAGAACCAGCATCACCGGGCCCCAGGCCCAGCCGTTGACGGTGCGAATGATTCCTTCGATGTCCATCGACACCTCGTTGTTATTCAGCGGGAAAGATCGAAGCCAGCCGCCTGTGGAAAGACCCCGAACACACCACCGGTGTGCAGGAACACGATGTCCCGGCAGCCCTCAAAACGGCCCGCGGCAATTTCCCGCAGCATGCCCAGGAAGGCCTTGCCGGTGTAAACCGGGTCCAGCAGCACCCCCTCGAGCGCGGCCAGGTCGGCGATCAGCTGGAACACCTCGCGGCTGGCGCGGGCATAGCCCTCGCCGACATAGCCGTCCAGCACCCGCACGTCGAGTTTTGCCGGCAGCGCTTCACCGCTGCGGCGGGACCAGTCGGCGGCGTCCGCGGCCACCTTGTCGAGAAAGGTCTGCTCGTCATCGCAGACATTGACCCCCCAGACCGTCAGCGGCAGGTCCAGGAGTCCGGCCCCGAGAGTGAGGCCGGCCTGAGTGCCCCCCGACCCGGTGGCAGTGACCAGGTGCGCGGCAGGCAGTTCCGCCGCAGCCATGTCCCGGGCCAACTCCTCGCAGGCCGCGAGGTAGCCCCAGGCGCCCAGACCATCGCTGCCGCCGGTGGGAATCACCAGTGCCTTGTGCCCGCGACGGGCGTAGTCAGAGCGCCAGTGCTCGAGCAGATCGGCCTGCTCGCGCAGGTACTGCGCCCGGGGATAGCAGCTGACCCGGGCCCCGGCGAGATGGTCGAGCAGATAGTTGCCTTCGGCCCGCTCCGGAGTATCACCGCGCAGCACCAGATGGACCTTGAGACCCAGCTGCGCGCCGACAAAAGCCGTGGCGCGGCAGTGATTGCTCTGCAGGCCGCCGCAGGTGATCAGCGTGTCATAACCGTGGTCGAGAGCGTGGGCGGCAATGAATTCCAGCTTGCGCACCTTGTTGCCACTGAGCAGGCAGCCGGTCAGGTCATCGCGCTTGATCCACAGCCGGTGCCCCCGCCCCCAGTGTTCGGTGGCCCGGGTCAGCAACTGGAGGGGGGTTGGACGGCGGGCCAGCTCGACCCGCCGCGGGAAGGTCAGCGAGGTCATGCCTCAGCCGATGGACTTGAGGGTTCCCTTGGGAAGGACTGCGTGTACATGGATACGCTGGAACTTCATGTCCACATTGTTGGCGACGTTGAGCACCATGTAATTGTCGTCCAGCGAGGTGATGCGACCGAGGATACCCGAGGTGGTCACCACCTCATCGCCCTTGCTCAGGGCGGAGACCATGGCGGCGTGCTCCTTCTGCCGCTTGCGCTGGGGGCGGATGGCGATGAAATAGAACAGGGCGAACAGACCGATCAGGAACACGATCTGGAACAGTTCACCGCCACCCTGGGGAGCGGCGCCCTCGGCCTGGGCCCAGGCACTGCTGATAAATAGGCTCATGCAGAATTTCCTTGCTGCGAATGGTCAGAACAGGCGCCGTCGACGCCGCGGGAAGACGCACAATGTAACCGTAATGGCCGACCCGCTGCAATCCGTAGACCATCGCCGCGGGCGCCTTTGAGAGACATAAAAACCTAACCACGGTCAAGATATGACGCCGACCGAGGGCGGTGTATCATACCGCCTGCATCAATCAACCCACGGGGCACCGCTGCCCACTATAACAGGGAGACACCCGAGATCATGAGTGACTTGGCCGAGATCACCCAGCGACTGCAGACCGCGACCGAGCAGTTGACCGCACCCGGCGCCCCGTTCGAGCTGGAAACCCGCGAGGTCAACGGCATACCGCTGCGGGTCTACAAGAACGCACCGCGCACCCTGCCCGCCGCGCTGGCACAGGCGCGGGAGCACGGCGACAAGACCTGTATCACCTACCAGGACGAACGCTACAGCTTCAACGAGTTCTTCGCCGCCGCCGACCGCCTGGCCCACTACCTGGTTAATCAGGCCGGCGTGAGCAAGGGCGACCGGGTGGCCATTGCCATGCGCAATTATCCGGAATGGATGATGTCTTTTGTCGCCATTGTCTCCGTGGGCGCAGTGGCGGTCCCCCTGAACAGCTGGGGCCGTGCCGAGGAGCTCGGCTACGCCCTGGGGGACGCGGCGGCGCGGGTGGTGATCTGCGACATCGAGCGCCACGTCCTGGTTGCCCCGCAGCTCGGGGAACTGCAGTGCAAGGCGATTGTGGTGCGCGCCGGCGACACGGATATCGGCGAGGCGACATCCTGGGAAACCACCCAGAGCGCCCCCGCGGAATGCCCGCAAGTGGAGATCGCCCCTGACGACCTGGCTCTGATCATGTACACCTCGGGCACCACCGGCAAGCCAAAGGGTGCCGCCTCAACCCACTTCGCGATCGGCCAGTCCCTGCACAACTTCAACCTGCACGCTTTCAGTTCGGCCATGGCCAACCCCGAGGCCGTGGGCCGGATGATGGAGTCCGGCTTCGAGCCCTCCACCCTGCTCGCCGTGCCGCTGTTCCACGTGTCCGGCTGTTACGCCGTGTTCCTGCTCAACCTGGTGGGCGGGCGCAAGACCAGCATCATGTACAAGTGGGACCCCGAGGAAGCTCTGAAGATCATCGAGCGCGAGCGCATCACCGTGTTCACCGGGGTGCCGGCCATGACCATCGCCATGCTTGAGTCAGCGGCCTTCGAGGAAGCCGACACCCGCAGCCTGTTTTCCGTAGGAGCCGGCGGCACCGCCTGCCCGCCCCACCTCAAGGACATGATCTACGGCAAGCTGCCCCACGCCTACCCCGGCACCGGCTACGGCATGACCGAAACCAACGCCGCGGGCAGCAGCTGCACCGGGGAAGCCTGGCGCCTGCAGCCGCGCTCTTCAGGCACGCTGCCGCCGATCATCGAGATGCGCGCCGTCAGCCCCGAGGGCGAGGTCCTGCCCCGGGGCGAGGCTGGCGAACTCCAGGTGCGCAGCCCGACCAATATGCGCGAGTACTGGAACCGCCCCGACGCCACCGCGGAAACCATCGTCGAAGACGGCTGGCTGCGCACCGGGGATATTGGCTACGTCGACGAGAATGGCTTTGTTTTCATCGTCGACCGTATCAAGGACATGGTGATCCGGGCGGGGGAAAACATTTACCCGATCGAGGTCGAGGGTGTGCTCACCGCCCATGACAAGGTCATCGAGGCCGCCGTCTACGGGCTGCCCCACCCCCAACTCGGCGAAGAACTCGCGGCGACCGTCTACGGGCGCGGTGGCGTCACCGCCGAGGAGCTGCGCAGCTACCTGAAAGCGCACCTCGCGGGTTTCAAGATTCCCACCCAGTGGGTGCTCGCCAGCGAGCCGCTGCCGCGCAACGCGACCGGCAAGATACTCAAGCGGGATGTTCGCCAGGCGCACCTGGCGAACTGGGAATACAACTGAGGAAGGCCGGCGGCGCCCCGCACCGGGGCGCCATCAGCAGGTTCTCGCGCGAAAGAGCGCCAATGCGTTCCCGCGCGAAAGAGAGTCAGTGGAACCCGGCGTCTAGCGCACTCAGAGCCCCATGAAGTCCGGGGCGTTGAAGACCCAGCTTTTTTCCTCCACCCGGCGACTGATGCGCCAGCCAGCGTCCGTGCGGCGGTATTCATCCAGGTACCACAGACCGATCAGGAAAATCTGGGTGCCCCCCTCCGGCAGGTTCATCTCCATCGGGTTGAAGCACATGATGCGCCCGCGACCGGTGTCGCCGTCCACTGTCACCTGCAGATTGGCGTTGAGGTGCTGGGAATGGGGAAAGCGCGCGTCGGAGACGGCATCGCTCAGATAGGCAACGGTCTCCTCGACATTGCCGACACCGCCACCAAAGGCCGAGTAGTCGATGTGGGCATCGGCGGTGAAGACTTCATCGCGCAGTCGCTGAAAGTCCTTGCGATCGATCAGGTCAGCGTAGTGATAGAGCAAATCCTGGATTTCAAAGCGGTCTGAAATTTCCTGTTGAGACAACATCTTATAAATTCCTCTTAATGTTATTTATTACTAGATATAGACCGCGGACCAAGGCCGGGCGTGGCCCGCGGCAAGGCTAGAAGTCCATCGGCAGGGGGATATGGCTGGCGAACATGCGGTCGCGGTGGGCCAGCAGTCGCGGGGTCAGCACCGCTGCCACCGCCGGACTGAGATCGCTGTACATGGCGCGCAGGCCCTGGTCCATCGGGCAGTCAGTCGCTGACAGGGGCCGCAGCATGCCGGCGAAGGCCGCCCAGTAGAAGTCGGGCGCGGCCGGCTCCGCCCCGAGGAAGTAGGCGTGGCCTTCCGCCTCACTGGCCGCCAGAACCTCGTCCAGGTGAGCCAGCAACGCGACCAGTCGCGGCTCGGCCTCCGCGGCGGCCGTCTCCGACCAGCCAAAGCGCTGCGCTATCGCCGACACCATGGCCGGCGGCTCCGGCATCTGCATGCCGGGTGCCAGCAGCTGCAGGCGGCGCTGCCAGCCGATGCCCTCGACCCCGGCAACCAGGGCCGAGAGGCCTATCGCCCGGGCCCGCCCTGCGGGGTCCGCGGGAAGCAGCGGCCGCTCCGGCGCCAGGCGCTCCGCCAGGCACAGCAGATCCAGCCAGTGACAGACCGGCGGTTCGTCGTTGTAGACCGCCACCGGCGCGGAGGCCTGGCCAGTCCACTCGCGAAGCTCGGAATTCTCCTCACCGGCCACCTGACGCACCGGCAGGTAATCCAGGCCCTTCCAGCCCAGAATGGCCTTGGCGGCCTCGCCCCAGGGACCGGGCGCACCCGCCGTCAGCACCAGGCGCAGCCCCGTGGCTCGACGCCCCTCCTCCACACTGGCGTATTCCATGGCTACTGATCCAGCTTGAATACGCGGATGGCGTTCTCGCGCAGGAACTTCGGCCACACCTCGTCGCGGAAGGGCACGTCAGGCAGCTCGCGGAAGATACGATCCAGGGACAGGCCCATGGGGAAGTACCCGGCGTACATGACCTGATCGGAACCGCGGGTGTTGGCAAAATGCACGATATCCTTGGGGTAGTGCTTTGGTGCGAAGGCACTGGTCATGTAGTGCAGGTTGGGATACTTGAGCATCAGCTTCCAGGCGACGTCGGTCCAGGGCTCGCAGCCGTGGCGGGTGACCACCCGCAGCTCGGGGAAGAACCACAGCACCTCGTCCAGCAACTCGACCTTCTGCGGGCCGAAGGGCAGACGCGGGCCGGGAATGCCCATGCAGGGGCAGAAGGGAATGTCCAGCTCCACCAGCTTGGCGTAGATGGGGTACCACTTCTTGTCGTTGACCGGGACCGGCGGGCAGATCATCGCCGGAGACGCCGTCACCGCCTTGATGTCGAACTCTTCCTTCATGGCGACGATGGTGCGCACTTCGTCCATGCCGTTGTTGGGGTTGGCTTCGTAACAGGCAAAGAAACGATCCGGGTAGCGGCGCAGGGCCTCCTTGTGCTGCTCGGCGTAGGGGCCGACGCCGATCATCGCCCGCTCGATCCCGTGCTTGTCCATCTGCGCCACGGTGTAGGCGACGTAGTCGTCCTGACCGTCAATCTGCGGAATGTCCTTGAACATGTACTGGGCCGGCATCTTGAACATCTCATGGCTCTGCTTGTCCATGAGCATCGGCTTGATCCACTCGTAGAAGTGGCTGTTGTCATCGCCGGGCACTGCCAGCATCAGGTCAATAACGCCGACATCCGTGGGCATGGGCATGGGGGCTTCTCCTGTCATTGGGCAAACTGACATTGTGCGCGCTGGCGCCGGGGATCCCAAGCTTCAAGGCCCCCGGATGCGCACAATTTGCCCCGGGGCACAAAAGCATGAACCGCCCGCCAGCGGCGCCGACAGCAGGTTACGAAGCGACCTCAAATGCTATCGGCATTTCCTTGATTCCATTAATAAAGTTCGATCTCAGCCAGCGTATCTCGCCATCCAGTCGCGGCTTGCGGATGCGCTTGACGATCTCGCGGAATATCACTTCCAGCTCCAGCCGGGCCAGGTGCGAACCCAGGCAGAAGTGCTGCCCGATGCCGAAAGCCCGGTGGCCGTTGCGCACATCCTCGTACTGGTTGCGCTGGATATCGAAGCGGTCGGGGTCGGAGAATACCGCCTCGTCGGCGCTGGCGGCGCCGTAGAAGAGCTGCACCAGGTCACCCTTGCGGATCGTCGCACCGCCCAGTTCGACGTCCTCCATCGCGGTGCGCCGGAAGGCGATCACCGCCGGGTTGTAGCGCAGGAACTCCTCGATGGCATCGGGAATCAGCTCGGGGTCATCCACCAGCTTCTGGTACTGCTCCGGGTTCTCCAGCAGCAGACGCATGCCGTGGCTGGTTACCGTGCGGGTGGTTTCGTTGCCCGCCACGATCAACAACAGGAAGAAGTAGCAGAACTCATCGTCGGACAGGGGTTCATCCTCGACCGTTCCCTCCAGCAGGGTGCCGACAATGCCCTCGGAAGGGCTTTCCCGATGCGCCGCCGCCAGCTCCATGCCGAGCATGAACATCTCCATCATCGCATTCATGCCGTCCTCTTCCGAGGTGGTCAGCTCCGGGTCGTCCATGCCGAGCATGATATTGGTCAACTCGAACAGGCGTTTCCGGCGATCCAGGGGAACCCCCATCAGCTCGCAGATGGCGATCAGCGGCAGCTCCATGGCGACATCCTCGACAAAGTCGCAACGTCCACCTTCGACGGCGCGATCGAGGATCTCCGAGGCGATCTCGCGGAAGCGCGGGCCATAGCTGTCCACCTTGCGCGGGGTAAAGGCGCTGCGAACCAGGCGGCGATACTTGAGGTGCTTGGGCGGGTCCATGTTGATCATCAGCAGGCGCTGCATCGCCAGCTGATCCGGGGGAAGGTCCTGGAGAAAACAGGTGCGCTCCTCGGAGGAAAACAGATCCGGGTGTTTCGACACGTAGTCCAGATCTTCCTGGCGGGTAATCACCCAGTAGCCAGGCTGATCGTCCCGGGGCTCGTGCCAGGAGACCGGCTGGTTTTCCCGCAGCCAGTGGAAGGAGGCCCGCGGCAGGCCGCCGTGGTAGGTATCCGGGTCGTTCAGGTTGATGTGATAGGGACAGACAGACATGGCAGCAGACCTCGACAGGGCATCCGCCACACAGGCGGACTAATGATCGTTAGTCTATGCAGTGTAGCCGCTTTCTGCGACTCCTGAAAACCCCCGCCCGGGGCGGGGGTCTTCAGCCGATTTCAGCCAAGCTGCAGGGGCAGCCGTCGCTGCCGCTCGCCGGTGGCGGCAAACAGGGCATTGGCCAGGGCGGGGGCGGCCGGGGGCGTACCCGGCTCACCCACCCCGGTGGGCGGCGCGTCGCTGTCCACCAGCACCACGGTTACATCCGGCATGTCAGTGTGGCGTAGCATGCCGTAATCGTGGAAATTGCTCTGCTGCACCGCCCCACCCTTCAGGGTGATCTCGCCGGAGAGGGCCGCACTCAGGGCAAAGGCGATGCCGCCTTCCATCTGGTCCTTGACGATCTGCGGATTGATCACCTGACCGCAATCGATGGCGCAGTAGACATGCTCGATGCGCGGCTTGCCGTCCTGCAGGGAGACTTCCACGACTTCCGCCACATAGCTCTGGAAGGAGGCGTGTACGGCGAGGCCCTGATAGCGCCCCGGCGCGGCCTCTCCCCACCCGGCGGCGCGCGCCACCGCCTCCATGACACGGCGCTCGCGGGAGCCCTCCGGCAGGTGGCGGCGACGGAAAGCAAGCGGATCCTCGCCAGCCGCATGGGCCAGTTCGTCGACAAAACTCTCGACGACAAAGGCCGTATGGCTGTGGCCCACCGAACGCCAGTAGCCCAGCGGCACCGGAATGGGCAGGTTGTGGTATTCAACCTGGATACCATCGAACTGGTAGGGCAGGCTGTCGGCGCCCTCCACCGAGGCGAAGTCCTCGCTGGCCACGACCGTGCCGATCAGCTGGCGCGCCCCCCCGGGGACCCACTGGGGCAGCATCGCCTTGGCCAGCTCGGGCATCATGAACTGGTTGATGCTGGGGCCAACCAAACGGTGGCGCCAGTGGGAGACGACACCGTCGGGATGCACTCGCGCCTGCAGCTCACCGGCAAAGGGCGGCCGGTAGTGATCGTGCTGGATATCGTCCTCGCGACTCCAGACCAACTGGACGGGGCGCTGCACATGCTGCGCGATCGCCGCCACCTCGGCCACGTTGTCCGCCGCGGCACGGCGCCCGAAGCCACCGCCGAGATACTGGTTGTAGACCCGCACCGATTCCCGGGGAATGCCCAGCTGGCGGGAGGCCGCATCGCGGGCAATATCCGGTGCCTGGCTGCCCACCCAGATTTCGCAGTGGCCGTCGCGCAGGCGACAGGTGGCATTCAGGGGCTCCATGGGCGCGTGCGCCAGCAGGGGCAGCTCGTAGCGCGAGCGCAGCAGCTTGCCGCCGGCCTCGCGGCTGGATTCATCCTCGCGGATACTGGCGAAGTCATCGGCGTCCAGCGCGGCCTGCATGGCGGAGGAGATCGCCTCGCTGTCGCGCAGCTCGCCCTCGGGACCGGTGAAGCGAACCTCGACCTTTGCGGCGGCCTGACGCGCGTACCAGTAGCCCTCGGCCACCACCGCGACGCCGTAATCGGTGGCAAAAATATCCACCACCCCCGGCATGCTCCGCGCCGCCTCGGCCTCGAAGCCCTCGACGCTGCCGTCGAACCAGGGGCAGCGCAACAGCACCGCAACCAGGGCGTCCGGTGGCGCGGCGTCGATGCCGAAGCGGGCACTGCCGTCCGACTTGACGCGGGCATCGACACGCTCGTCGTAGCGACCGATCCAGCGGAACTGGTCCGCGGTTTTCAGGGCCACGTCCTCCACCACCGGCAGACTGCCCGCCAGGGGCACCAGCTGGGCATAGGTGGCGCGGTAGCTGCCGTTGCTGGCCAGCACTTCGCCGTCACTCACCTCGAGGCTCTGCCGCGGCAGCCCGCTCTGCTGCATGGCCGCAGCCACCAGGGTTTCGCGGGCGGAGGCACCGACCTGGCGCAGGACATCGTAGAACACGCGGATGGAGGCGCTGCCCCCGGTAATCTGCAACTGCATTTCGGGGTCGGCAAAGGCGCTGTGTACCGGGGCCATCTCCCAGTCGATGCGCTGTGGCGACACCTCCAGCTCCTCGGCCACCAGCGTCACCATGCCGGTCACGATCCCCTGCCCCATTTCCGCCTTGGGAATCTGCAGGGTGATGGCACCTTCCGGGTCAATGCGCAGGAAGGCATTGGGGCGGAAATCCTCCGGCTCGCCCACCACCAGGGGGCGGTCGGAACAGCCCGTCAGGTGGAAACCCAGGGTGAGCGCCCCACCGGCCACGGAAACATTGCGAATAAACTGTCGACGCGAGAGCTTCACGCTTGCTCCTCCTCGGCCCCGGGCTCCCAGTGGCCCACCTCGGCGGCGCCGAGCACCGCATTCTGGATACGGTTGTAGGTGCCGCAACGGCACAGGTTGCCCGACAGGGCGTTGCGCACCTGCTGGCGATCCGGCGACGGATTCTCCGCCAGCAGTGCGGCGGCAGCCATCACCTGCCCCGACTGACAATAGCCACACTGGGGCACTTTGTGTTCGACCCAGGCGGCAAACAGTGGGTGCTCGGCATCCAGGCCTTCAATGGTGGTGACGGAACGCCCGGCAACCCCCTGCAGCGGCAGCGTGCAACTGCGGGTGGCGACACCGTCCACGTGCACGGTGCAGGCACCGCACAGCCCCATGCCACAGCCGAACTTGGTGCCAGTCATGCGCAAATTCTCGCGCAGGGCCCAGAGCAGGGGCATGGACGGGTCGGCCTCGATGGCTACCGGCTGGCCATTCAACTGGAATTCGACACTGCTCACAGCTGCAACTCGCGGATCAGCGCCAGCACATCATCGTGGTGGGTCTTGGTCTTGACCTTGTCCATGACGTGCTTGAGCCGTCCGTCCTTGCCGATAATGAAGGTGGTGCGCAGAATCCCCATGAACTCGCGCCCCATGAACTTCTTCAAGCCCCAGGCGCCGTACTTTTCCGCGATCGCGTGGTTCTCGTCGGACAGGAGCGTGAAGTTGAGCGACTGCTTGTCGATGAACTTGCCCAGCCGCGACACCGGATCGGGGCTGACGCCAAGAACCACCGTGTCGAGCGCTTCCAGCTCCGCCCTGGCGTCGCGCAGACCGCAGGCCTGCACGGTACAACCCGGCGTCATGGCCTTGGGGTAGAAATACAGCACGACATTCTTGTCGTCACGGAACTGCCGGAGGCTGACCTTGTTACCATCCTGGTCCGGCAGCGTGAAGGCCGGAGCCAGATTGCCGATCTTGGGGAATGCCATGCTTGCTTTTCTCCTTGTTTCTGCCGGGGCATGCCGCCGGGCAAAGCCGGTTTCAGAGACGCCCGCGTCGCTCGATCGCGGAAATGCGCACCGGAAATTCGCCATCGGGCCGGTCCTCAAAATACTCCCGCAGCGTTTCCCGCACAACCGGGAAGGCGATCTCGTCCCAGGGTATCTCGCTCTCGCTAAACAGGCCGCTGTCGGTGCTCTCGGGGCCCACCCCGAAAACACCGTCAACCAGGTCGCAGCGGTAGAACAGATAGACCTGGTTGATGTGCGGGACATCGAACAGGCGGTAGAGCTCCATATTCTGCACCCGGGCACGGGCCTCTTCCCAGGTTTCCCGGGCCGCGCCCTGCTGGCTGGTCTCGCCGTTCTCCATGAAACCGGCGGGCAGGGTCCAGTAGCCGCGGCGCGGCTCGATCGCCCGTTTGCACAGCAACACCCTGCCCTCGTGAACGGGCAGGCAGCCCACGATCACCCGCGGGTTGATGTAGTGGATTTCCTCGCAGGCGGTGCAGACATAGCGCTCGCGGTCGTCACCCTCGGGGATGCGCAGAGTGACGCTGGCGCCGCACCAGGTGCAGTACTTCATGCTCAGGCCAGGGCGCGGTAGGCGCCGCCGTAGAACAACAGCGGGTCACCTTCGGCGAGGTGAACCCCCTCGACCCGACCCACCAGAATGATGTGATCGCCACCGGGGTGCGCCGCTTCCAGACTGCACTCCAGGCTCAGCAGAGCCCCTTCGATGATCGGCGCGCCGCTGTCGCCCATCCGGTAATGGCCCGCTTCGAGACCGTGATCGCCCTTGCGGGCGTAGCGATTGGACAGCTCCTGCTGGCCGTCGGAGAGCACATTGATGGCGTAGCGCTTGGCCCCGGAGTAGATGTGGTACACGTCCGAGTTGTTCTGCAGGCTCCACAGCACCAGCGGCGGCTCCAGGGACACCGAGCTGAAGGAGTTGGCCGTCAGCGCCAGCGCCTCGCCCTCCTCGTTGACGGTGGTAATCAGGCATACCCCCGTGGCAAAGCGTCCCAGTGCATTGCGCAGCTCGCGCCCATCCAGTTGCATAGTCATCTCCTGTGGTTGAATCCCCCCGGGGGGATCTGGCTAAAATCAATCTACGGTCGACAGCGCCCGGGCGATCACCGCCGCCAGCGCGAAGCCCGCTGTTCATCTGCCTTTCTCGCCTCGACCCAGCGGGCTGCCCCCGGGCCGTGCTCCTTCTTCCAGAAGGGCGCCTCGGTCTTCAGGTAATCCATCAGGCACTCGCAGGCGGCAAAGGCGTCGGCGCGGTGAGCGGCACTCACCCCGACCCAGACAATACATTCCCCGGCAGCCACGAAGCCGACCCGGTGCACCACCGCCGCCGCCGCCAGGGTCCAGCGCTCGCGCACCCTGTCGATCAAGGCCGCGAGGCTGGCCTCGGTCATGCCCGGATAGTGCTCGAGCTCCAGGCCAGCGACCTCGCGACCGCCGTCCAACCCGCGCACCCTGCCGATAAAGGTGACCGCGGCACCCGCCTCGGGACTGGCCGCAGCCAGTGCCTGCTCCAGGGCCGCGGGGTCCAGGGCCGGCGTCTGTACACGACTCCAGAAACGCCCAGTCATCCCTCAGCCCCCGGTCACCGGCGGGAAAAAAGCCACCTCGTCGCCATCTTCCAGGGGGGCCTGCAGATCGGCCACCTGCTGGTTGCGCGCGCAGCGCAGATCCGGCTTATCCAGGGCTTCCGCCCAAAGCGGACCCCGCGCCATCAATGCCGCATGCAAGTCGGCGATGCAGGCCCATTCGGGCTGCCAATCCAGGGTCAGCGCCGCACAGTCGAGGCGCTCGCGCAGGCTGGCAAAAAAGCGCACGGCCAGCATCAGTCCGCGCCGCCCCCGTCGCGAACCCAGTGCCCGGACGCGCCGCCACGCTTCTCGGCCAGCCCGAGATCGCGGATACGCATGCCGCGGTCGACGGCCTTGCACATGTCGTAAATCGTGAGTGCGGCGACAGAAGCCGCGGTCAACGCCTCCATCTCCACACCGGTGCGGGCGTTTACCCGGCACAGGGCGCGGATACCGACACAATGTGCCGCTTCGTCCAGATGAAAATCGATATCCACCTTGCTCAGGGGCAGCGGGTGGCACAAGGGGATCAGGTCGGCGCAGCGTTTCGCCGCCTGGATGCCGGCAATACGCGCCACTGTCAGCACGTCGCCCTTGGCGTGTCCGCCGCGCTGCAGCAGCGCGAAGGTTTCTGCCTGCATCTCGACCACCGCCTCGGCGAGAGCCTCGCGGGTGGTCACTGGCTTGTCGCCCACGTCCACCATGCGCGCCGTGCCGGTGGCATCGAGGTGGGTCAATTCGGCCATGCCTGTCCTCGGTATCCTGATTGCGCAAGCCGCGAGTGTATCCAATCACCCCCGGGAATGCACCGTCGGGCTTTGTCCCGGGTCGCGATTCCCTTACAGTAGTCTGATAAATAACGATAAGGATAGCAGCGTGCCTCAGTCCCGGGATGCCTCCACCGGCTACAGGCGATTCGTGCTGGTCATGCTCACGATCGTCTACGCCTTCAACTTCATTGACCGCCAGATCCTGGTCATACTCCAGGAGCCTATCAAGGCCGACATGGGGCTCAGCGATGCCCAGCTGGGCCTGCTCAGCGGCTTCAGTTTTGCCCTGATCTACGTTACCGCCGGCATTCCCATTGCCTGGTGGGCCGACCGCAGCAACCGGCGCAACATCGTCTCCCTGGCTCTCGCGGTGTGGAGCGGGATGACCGCCCTCTCCGGCTTTGCCCAGAACTACACGCAGTTGCTGCTGGCCCGCATCGGGGTCGGGCTCGGCGAAGCCGGTGGCAGCCCACCAGCGCACTCCATGATCAGCGACTACTTCCCGCCCGAGCAGCGTGGTCGCGCACTGTCGTTCTATTCCACCGGGATCTACATCGGCATCCTGCTGGGCTTCATGTTCGGCGGGGTCATCGCCGATACCTTTGGCTGGCGCACGGCCTTCCTGGTGGTGGGGATACCCGGCGTCCTGTTCGCGCTTGTCCTGCGTTTCACGGTGAGGGAGCCCCCCCGGGGACGCTGGGACGGCGGCGGTGACAGCCAGCGACAACCCAGCCTGCGCGAGACGCTGAGGGTACTGCGCAACCGCCCCTCCTTCTGGTACATCTGCTTCGCCTGCGCGCTGACTTCCTTTGTCAGTTACGGCGTCGGCAACTTCTTTCCATCATTTCTGATTCGCAGCCACGGCCTGGGCATCGGCGAAGTGGGAGTCATTCTGGCCCTGGTATCGGGTGTCACCGGCGCGCTGGGCACCTGGTTCGGAGGCTACCTGGGGGACCGCCTGGGCGCCCGGGACCCACGCTGGTACCTGTGGGTGCCGCTGGTGGGTGGCGCGACCGCCTTTTTTCCCTATTTCTACGTGCTGCTGGGCAGCAACACCGCGCTGGTTCTGAGCGTCCTGGTGGTGACCAACCTCCTCACCACCCTGTATCTCGGGCCCTGCATCGCCATCTCCCACGCCCTGGTACCTCCGGCCATGCGCGCCCTGACCTCGGCCATCCTGTTTTTCGTGCTGAATATCATCGGCCTGGGCCTGGGCCCCTTCCTCACCGGCCTCGCCAGCGACTTGCTGGCCCCCCGTTTCGGCACCGAAAGTCTGCGCTACGCCATGGTGATCAGCGCCATGACTGGCCTGGTGGCACTGGGCCTGCTTTGGCTGGCAGCGCGGCAGCTGCCCGCCGACCTCGAACGGCGCCGGGAAGAGGGCCTGGCGGTGGCGTGAGTCAGGCCACCCCGTCCTCGGACACCGCCGGCGATTCCGGTGGCCCCGCGGGCTCGGCGTAGAACTCCAGCATGAAGATCTGCCAGAAGGCCACGAACAGGGCCGCTATCAGCGGCCCGATAACGAAGCCATTCATGCCGAACAGGGCAAAGCCCCCCAGGGTTGAAAGCAGCACCACGAAATCCGGCAGTTTGGTATCCCGTCCGACCAGTATCGGGCGCAGGACATTGTCCACCAGGCCAATCACCCCGGCGCCAAAGGCCACCAGCACCGCCCCTTCCTGCCATTCGCCGACGGCGAACAGGTAGACGGCAACCGGGGCCCAGATCAGGCTGGCCCCCACTACCGGAATCAGCGAGAGCAGGGTCATCACGGCCCCCCAGAGCAATGCCCCGGGAATATCCAGCACCCAGAAGATCAGGCCACCGAGGCTGCCCTGAACCACGGCCACCATCAGGTTGCCCTTGACCGTGGCGCGAGTCACCTCGGCAAACTTGCCCAGCAGCTGCCGCTCCCGCTGGTCGCCAATCGGCAGTGCGCGCACCAGCAGATCGACCAGGTAGTGGCCGTCGCGCAACGCGAAAAAAGCCAGGTACAACATGATCGCCAGCTGAACGAAGAACTGCAGCGTGTTCTGTCCGACCTGCCAGGCATTCTGCGCAAGCTGACGGCTGCCGCTCAGGGCAATGCCCGAGAGCTGCTCCAGGAGGGCATCCAGGCGCACATCGAAGCGATCCAGCAGGTTTTGCACGACGGGAAAGGCCCCGCGAATCTGCTCGAGATAGCGGGCCGGGTCGATCTCCCCACTCTGGAGTTTCTGGTACAGCGCCGCGCCCTCCTGAACGAACGACGTAAACAGAAATACCGCGGGCAGCACACCGATGGTCATGCCCACGAGCAGCGTCACCAGGGTTGCCGCGCTGGGGCTGGTGATGCGCCGCTGCAGCCGCTGCTGCAGCGGCGAAAACAGAATGGCAAACACACAGGCCCAGAAAATGGCGCTGAAAAAGGGCTCCAACAGGGCCATGAAGAGCAGGCTGACGGCAAGCAGGAGTGCGAGAAAAGAGCGCCGCTCCAGCGCCGCATGCTCCGCCTCGTCCGCGGAATTGCCCGGGCCCGGTAAATTCATTCCAAGTACTCCATTAAACTTGACGCTTTCTGGACAGACCCCCACACTCCGCGAACGGAAGCACCCCAGACAGGTAGACAGGCAATGCCATACCCGGACGCACTTTGGCATGAAAACTGAGCGCATGACAACACAGATGCCAGAACCGAGTCAGCCGTGAACACCGGCCGTATTGTCATACTCGACGACGAGCCCGATGTGGCGCAGACCGTGGCGCTGGTAGTCGGCTCGGTTGGGCTGGAACCGGTGATCACACCCACAGCCAGCGCGTTTTTCGAGGAAATCGACCGGCGCATGCCCGAATTCATCGCCCTGGACATGGTGATGCCGGACATGGATGGGGTCGAGGTCATGCGCCGGCTGGCTGAGCGCGAGTGCTCGGCTCAAATTATCGTGATCAGCGGGCTGGGCGGACGTGTCCTCGGGGCGGCCGAGCGCTCGGCCCTGGAACACGGCCTGAATATCATCGGCGCGGTGCCGAAACCCTTCTCCAGCCTCGAGCTGCGCAAGCTGATCATCGGCGCGCGTCCAAATGCACCGGCAGCCAGTGCGCCGTTCCCCACCAGTGAGCCCATGGTCTCCGAGAGACAGCTGATGCTGGCCCTGGAGAGCGACCAGTTCCGACTGGCCTATCAGCCCAAAGTACACTGCGGCCACGGCCGACTGGCCGGCTTCGAGGCGCTGCTGCGCTGGCACCACCCGGAGCACGGGGTCATCATGCCCGACCGCTTCATTCCCCGTGCCGAGCGCCTGGGCTTGATGGACCTGATTACCCGGGAAGTGCTGCAACAGGGGCTGGCGTGGTTCAGCAACCACTTCAAGGCCTGCCGCCCCTGCTACGGAGCTGGCGAGGGAGAAGCGGCAGACGCCTCGCGCCCCACCCTGTCCTTCAACCTGTCGGCGAAGAACCTGCATGACATCGATTTCGCCGACACGCTCCAGGATCTCTGCCGGCACCATGCAATCGACTGTGACCAGGTGATTCTCGAACTCACGGAAACCAGCGCCATGGACGATCCGGTCACGTCACTCGACCTGATGACACGCTTGCGCATGAAAGGTTTCCAGCTCTCCCTGGATGACTTCGGCACCGGCTACTCCTCCATGGCGCAGCTGGTGCGTCTCCCCTTCTCCGAGATCAAGGTGGACAAGACCTTCGTCATGAGCGCCAACCGCTCGCGGGAATCGCGCACCGCCATCCATTCGATTGTCGAGCTCGGCCACAACCTGGATATGCGCGCGACCGCCGAAGGGGTGGAGGAACTGGCCACACTGGAATTTCTGCGCGAGGTCGGCTGCGACCTGGCCCAGGGCTACTACATCGCCCGCCCCATGTACGGCGACGACGCCCTGGCCTGGTGCCGCGCCCACGCCGGCAGTAGCGACCCGACAGACAACGACGCCAGCTAATCCGCGCCCCGCGGCCGCTCCCGAGGGCCCTGGTCATCCAGCACCTTGCGCACTTTCAGCGCCAGTTGCTGACGCCGGTAGGGCTTGGAGAGCAGTTGGACCCCCTGGTCCAGACGCCCCTGGTGAACAATGGCGTTTTCCGTATAGCCCGAGGTATACAGCACTTTCAGCCCGGGGTAGCGCCGGGTCGCCTCCTCCGCCAGCTGCCGACCGCTCATGCCACCTGGCATCACTACGTCGGTAAACAACAAATCCACTGTCGGGCTCCGCGCCAGCGCCTGCAGGGCGCCCTCCCCGGAAGCCGCCTCACTGACGCGGTAACCCAGGCCCTGCAGCAGTGACACGACATGCTCACGCACCAGCGCATCGTCCTCCACCACCAACACGTGCTCGCTACCGCCCATCACCGACAGCTCGGGTGCCGTCGCACTGGCCGCCTCGTCGCGGGCCGAGGCACGCGGGAAATACAAACGAACCGTGCTGCCCTCACCAAGCTCCGTGTAGATCTTGGCGAAGCCCCCCGACTGCTTGACGAAGCCGTAGACCATGCTCAGACCCAGGCCACTGCCCTTGCCTGCCGGCTTGGTGGTGAAAAAGGGCTCGAAAGCATGCGCGACAACATCGGCTGTCATCCCGCTGCCGGTATCCGACACCGAAACCATGACATATTGACCGGGTATGGCGCCGGGATTGGTCGCCGCGTAGTCATCATCGAGCCGGCTGTTGGCGGTTTCGATGGTCAGACGGCCACCGTCGGGCATGGCATCGCGGGCATTGATGGCCAGGTTAAGTACCGCGGACTCGAGCTGACCGGGATCCACCTCGGCGGGCCACAAGCCGCCTGCACGAATCCACTCGATCTCGATATCTTCGGTAACCGTACGTCGCAGCAGGCCCTCCATGCCCCCCACCAGGCGGTTAACATCGACCTGGCGCGGCGCCAGTGGCTGCCGGCGGGCAAAGGCCAGCAAATGGCTGGTAAGCTCCGCGGCGCGTCCGCCGGCCTTCACCGTCATATCCGCGAGGGCTTTCAGCGGCGGCCGGTCCTCCAGCTGCTCGCTGAGCAACTCGGTATTGCCGAGAATTACGGTCAGCAGGTTGTTGAAGTCATGCGCCACCCCGCCGGTCAACTGGCCAATGGCCTCCAGACGCTGGGACTGGTTGACCCGCTCCATGAGGTTGCGACGTTCGGTGACGTCGACCATGGAGCCCAGCATGCGCACCGCGCGGCCGCTCTCGTCGCGTACGAGGAAGGCGCGGTCGATCACCGTCAGCGCGCGCCCGTCCGCGTGCAGGAAGCGGTACTCCTCCTCCCAGTGATCGCCCTTGCTCGCGATCACCGCGTGCAGACTGCCGGTCACCCGCTCCACATCGTCGGGGTGGACGCAGCGAGCCCAGGCCGCCTCACCCCCGCTCAGCGCCTTGACCGGATAACCGGAAAAGGACTCGACGGCGTCATTCCACCAGATCCGGTCGGCGCGCAGATCCCAGTCCCAGATCACATCGTTGGTGGCCCGGGCGAGCAGGCGGAAACGCTCCTCATTGTGGCTGGCGGCAGCCTCGAGAGTCTTGCGCCGGTCGATATTGCGCACCGAGACCGCCAGCCCTTCCGGGGTTGGATTTGCCGTGACCTCGAACCAGCTGGACGGCGCGGGGAAAAACACTTCCCGGGTAGCCTGACTGTCCCCGGCCAGCGCCTCCGCGTAGAGCTCCTGCAGGCCGAGCGCCGCAGCCTCGGGAAACACATCCCAGATCACCCGCCCCAAAAGCTCGTCGCGGGAGTGCTGCAACAGTTCCTCGGCCAGTGGGTTCAGGTAGATAAAACACTGCTGCCGGTCCAGCAGGAAGAAGGCATCGCGCATGCCCTCCAGGGTGTGATACAGGGTATTCGACAGGCGCTGGGTCTCCTCGCGGGCCTGCATCAGATCGGAGACATCCTGAAAGGCGCCGTGAACTGCGAGCCCCGGCTCCCCGCTGCCTCCGTCGCGCTCGCCAATGGCGCGCACATGCCGCTTCACCCCGCTGCGGGCATGCAGCCTGACCACCAGATCATAGGGCTCCCCCCGCTCGACACAGCGCCTGAAGGCCTGCTGGATCGCTGCGCGGTCCCCCGGCGAATAGAAGGACAGGGCGTACTCCAGGGACACCACGCGATCCCCCGAGTGCTCGTGAATCTGCGCCGTCTCCTCGGACCACACCACGGTACCGGCATCAATCTCGGCACGCCAGTAACCCAGCTTCGCCACCCGGCCGGCAAATCGGGCCAGGTGTGCTGCGGCTCGCTCCTCGTCACGCATGCTGACGCTCCCTCCTCAGTAGCCCGCGCGGGTATCGACCTCGCCCTGCAGTGACTGACCGGCCAGGAAACGTTCGAGATTGCGCAGGAAGGGTGCCATCAGGCGCTGATGCGCCATGGGGTCACTCCAGGAAATATGGGGACTCAGGTGCACTCGCGGGTGAGCGTACAGCCAGTGCCCCTCGGGCAGGGGCTCGGGGTCGACCACATCCAGGTAGGCGCGGGCGACAATGCCCGCTTCCAGGGCCCAGTGCAGCGCCTCCTGGTCCACCAGGCTACCGCGCGCAATATTCACCACACGCAGACCGGGGCGCGCGATGGAGAGGCGCTCCCGATTCAGCCAGTGGTGAGTTTCCGGCGTTGCCGGCGCCGCCAGCACCAGGTAGTCGCAGTCGGCGAGCAGTGCCCGTTCGTCCGCCACACCCTCGATACCCTGGGGAAGATCGCGGGGTGAGCGCACCAGGGCACTGACACGCATGCCAAAGGCCGCGGCGCGCTCGGCCACGGCCTCGCCGATGGTGCCCAGCCCCAGCAGCCCCAGATGCCTGCCGTGCAGGACCTCCAGGGAAGCGAAATACCACCGCTCGGGCGGCTCCTTCACCCAGCTCGCCGGTAGCTGCTTGGCATCCGCGAGCAGCATGGCCATGACCCACTCCGAAATCGGAATTGCCGCGGCTCCCCGGGAGCAGGTCAGCTGCCGCCCCTGTACCTGCGCCAGCGGAAAGCCATCGACACCGGTGCCGTAGACGTGCACCCAGCGAACCCCCCGCTCCGGCGCCAGCAGCGCTTCGCGGTGACGCCCCGCAAAGGCCGTGGTCAGCAGGACATCCCCGGTGACGGATGCGGGCAGCTGCTCCAGCTGGCCGAGGCGCACCAGCTCCACTTGCCCGCCCAGGGGCGCGAGGTCTTCCTCAAGTTGGGGAATTTCGAGATCAGTCAGCAAGCGCAGGGGCATGGCGTATCCTTTCACCAGGGGTCGCGACGGAAGGCCGCGACTCGCAATCACGTTGGGAAGGATGATGCCGCTGCGGGCCGTAAAACGCAAAAGGGCCCCTTGCGGGACCCTTCTGCTTGGATATGGCGGTGAGGGAGAGATTCGAACTCTCGAACGGTTTCCCGTTACACACTTTCCAGGCGTGCGCCTTCGACCACTCGGCCACCTCACCGTGAGGGCGCGCATCATACCACAACGCGCCTTGTTTACCAGCCCCAAGAGGCCGTTTGTCACTTACTGCCGCGCCAGACGCCACCAGGGCGGTGCAGCGCCCCCGCTGCTGCGGAAGGGATTGATGTCGAGGCCGCCGCGGCGGGTGTAGAAGGCCTGCAGGTGCAGGAACTCGGGAGCGATGACGGCGTGAATGTCGCGGAAGATCTGCTCCACACACTGTTCGTGAAAGCCGCGGTGTTGACGGTAGGACAGCAGGTAAGTCAGCAAGGCACCGTGATCCAGTGCACGACCGCGGTAGTGCAGCCACAAGGTCGCCCAATCGGGCTGACCGGTTACCGGGCACAGGGAGCGCAGGCCATGGCTGAACAGCGACTCCTCAACGACATCATCACCCGCCACCAGCAGGCCCGCATCCGGCTCGCAGCGCGGCCAGCGTCCATCACTGTCATCAATACAGGTGCCTGTCGGCTGGCTCGCCGCCATGGCCGGGTCATCCGGCGCGAAGGCAACCACCGCCACGGGTGCGCCCACAACCGCGCTGACATCGCGCGTGATGCAGGCCAGCGCGGCGGCGTCATCGTCGAAGACCACGTTGTTGAGCGAATTCAAGTACAGCTTGAGGGACTTTGACTCCACCAGATTGGGCGAACTGGCGGGAATGGTGAAGCGCCCGATACGGCTCTGGGGCCGCTCCGCAGCATCCAGCCAGGACAGCTCCCAGGCGTGCCAGACGTCCACGCCCTCGAAGGGCAGCGGCTCGCCCAGGCCCAGGGCATCGCGGCCCTCGCGCCGGGGAATCGGATAGAGCAGCTCCGGAGCGTAATGGTCGACAACCGGCGTCTGCCGCCCGAGCAGGAGGTCACCCTGTTCCATCACCACCCCCTACTGCCGCAGCCGCTTGCCGGTGTTCAGCAGATGCATGCTGTAGAACCAGGCGATGGCGGTAAACAGCCCGATCATGCCAAAGGCAATCCAGATGCTCACGTCCGAGATTCCCAACACGCCGTAGCGGAAGGCATTCACCACGTAGACCAGGGGATTGAGCTTGGACACCGCGGCCCAGAAGGGCGGCAGCAGATCCATCGAGTAGAACACCCCGCCGAGGTAGATCAGCGGCGTCAGCACAAAGGTCGGAATGATGGAAATGTCGTCAAAATTGTTGGCGTAAACCGCGTTGATGAAGCCCGCCAGCGCGAACAGCAGCGACGTCATGGTGACGATGGCCACCACCACCAGCAGGTTGTGGATCTGCAGGTGGGTGAAAAACAGAGACACCAGGGTCACCACAATGGCCACCAACAGGCCCCGGCTGACACCGCCTATCACATAGCCCAGCAGGATCACGTAGTTGGGCGTGGGCGAAACCAGCAGCTCCTCCACGCTGTGGTTGAACTTGGAGCCGAAAAAGGAGGACACCACATTGCTGTAGGAGTTGGTGACGATGGCCATCATGATCAGGCCGGGCACCACGAACTGCATGTAGGTGAAGCCGTCCATTTCACCGATGCGCGAGCCGATCAGCGAGCCGAAGATGACGAAGTACAGCGACATGGTGATCGCCGATGGCAGCAGAGTCTGGGTCCAGATGCGCAGGTAGCGCTTGACCTCCTTGCGCAGGATGGTCATGAATGCAACGTATTGCTCCTGCAGCGTCATGCAGCCCCCTCTACCAGGTTCACGAACATTTCCTCCAGCCGGTTGGCGCGGTTGCGCATGCTGCTGATGCGGATACCCCGGTCATCGAGCAGATCGAAGACCTGGTTGATCGTCTGACCCTTTTCCACCTCGACCTCAAGTGTGTGCTCGTCCATGCGTCGTACCGTAAAGGCCTCCAGGCTCACCACCTCGGGCAGGCTTTCCACGCAGTCCAGGATAAACACCTCCCGGTGCAGCCGGCGCACCAGCTCCTTGATCGAGCTGTGCTCGACGATCTCGCCGTGGTTGATGATCGCAATATTGCGGCACAGGGCCTCGGCTTCCTCCAGGTAATGCGTGGTGAGGATGATGGTGGTGCCCTCGGCATTGAGCTTCTTGAGGAAATCCCACATGCTGCGACGCATCTCGATATCCACGCCCGCAGTGGGTTCGTCGAGGATCAGCAGGCGCGGCTCGTGCACCAGCGCACGGGCAATCATCAGGCGCCGCTTCATCCCGCCCGAGAGCATGCGCGACGCAACGTCACGCTTGTCCCACAGGCCCAGCTCGCGCAGATACTTTTCGGCGCGCTCCGCCGCCACGGGCAGGGGCAGACCGTAGTAGCCCGCCTGGTTGACGACAATGTCGAAGACCTTCTCGAACATGTTGAAATTGAATTCCTGGGGCACGATACCGATATTCTTCTTGGCCCCCGGAAAGTCCTGGTCGATATCCGTCCCGTAGACCGCAACCCGGCCACCGGTCTTGCTGACCAGGGAGCAAATGATACCGATGGTGGTCGACTTGCCTGCGCCGTTTGGCCCAAGCAGCGCAAAGAAATCCCCCTGCTGCACTTCCAGGCTGATGCCCTTGAGGGCCTCGAAGCCATTGCCATAGGACTTGCGCAGGTTTTCGATGGTCAGTGCTGGTATCATGACTCCCGACTTTTTCCGCAATCAATGAAGCAGGCCATTGTACTCGCAATCGGCCCGGTACACGACACGATGGATGACGCCCGCTACCTTCAACACTGCCGCCAACTTTGGCACGACTTCGCCACTACCCTGGAATTGCGCACCCGCAGTCTGGAGGAAGACGAGCCCCTGCGCCAACTGGCACAGGGCTTTTGCGCCGTGGATCGCGGCGAGGCCGATATCTACGAAGACGGCCCCGGCCTGATCATGCGCCTGTTCACCCATCACACCGAGTTCGCACCCACCCTGCCCCGCACACTGCTATGGTTTCTCGGCAGCGACTGCCTGCAGATGCTGACGGACGAGGAAATTGAAGGGTTCGAGACCTTGGAGGCCCGGCGCGAGGCCGCCGCGGCGCGCGGCGAAACTCTGGACTGGGACGCTGCTGCCAGGGACGTCCTGCCCCTCGCCTGACACAAAGCCGGGAAAATTATTGCCCAGGGTATTGACGCCCCCCCGGCCGCTGCCTAAAATGCGCGCCTCTTGTTTGAGACCGCTGCGTCCCCTTCGTCTAGTGGCCTAGGACATCGCCCTTTCACGGCGAGGACAGGGGTTCGAACCCCCTAGGGGACGCCACTCAAATAAGAGCGTTTGTTGCGGGAATAGCTCAGTTGGTAGAGCGCAACCTTGCCAAGGTTGAGGTCGCCGGTTCGAACCCGGTTTCCCGCTCCAATCTTTAACTCCCCACTTTACTCCCTACCCGAACCGTTCCAGGCATTGCCTCCTACCCGAATGTTGCCCTGCGACTGAAGGTTGCCGGTTCGAAGTGGATCGCCACCCCGGCCGTTTCCCGCTCCAGTCTTTTCACTTCCCCTAGAGATCCGCGACGACGGCCACCTGGTCTCGGCCACTGGCCTTGGCATGGTAGAGCGCCCGGTCAGCCAGCCGCTGCAGGGTTTCAGCGTCATCACCATCCTGGGGGTAGGCGGCAACGCCGAAGGACGCGGTGATGCTCGGCAGCCTGGCGCCCTGGTAATCGACCGCCAGGGACACCAGGCTCTGGCGGAGTGTCTCGGCGCGTTTGACCGCATTTTCCAGGCTGGCCTCCGGCATCACCAGCATGAACTCCTCACCACCGTAACGGCAGGCGATATCCTGCCCCCGCACATGGGCCCGGAGGTTATTGCCGAACTCCTTGAGCAGCAGGTCGCCCGCCTGGTGCCCGTGATGATCGTTGAACTGCTTGAAGTGATCGATATCCAGCATGATCAGGCTGAGCCGCGTATTGCCGCGGCGCGCGCGATGGAGTTCGCGGTCCAGGGTTTCCTCAAGGTATCTGCGGTTGAACAGACCCGTCAGAGGGTCCCGGATATTCTGCTGTCTCAGGGATTCCCGCAGCGAGATACCGGCGAGCGCTGCGCCGATGTGGGTGCCGGTGAATTCGGCGAGAGGTTTGATCTTCTCCAGCGTCTCCAGGGTAGAGCTCTCAATGTGAATCATGCCGACAATGTCCCCCTGTGCCGTCAGCGGCACACAGAGGGTGGAATGATCGTCGAGGGTCAGGTGGTGGCAACGCAGATCACTGTCGCCGCTTCGCTGATAGGTCCTGCCAAGGCGCAGCGCCCAGCAATCCGATGGCGCCATGGACACCGCCATGGCGCTACCGGGCTCCCCCCAAGTGGCCACCAGCTCCAGATGGTTGCGCGATGAGCGCATCAGGTACAGGCCACCCGCAGACGCGGGAAACAACCTCGTCAGGTAGTGACTGAGGATAGCTGCTGCGTCTTCACGACTCTCCGAGGATTGCAGGCTGCTGCTGAGCTCATTAATGACCCGGATGTCCCGACCGGTGCTGTCGAGCTCGTCGAGCAGACGCTGATTGCGTCGCATCGCGGCGAGGGTAAAGACAATCGCGATGATGAACAGCACAATGCTTACACCGGATGCCAGCGGGACCATCACCAGCAGTTGCTGCAAATGTCGCTCGGTAATCATGCTGCGCGCTGTTATCTGGTCTTGTTCAAAACCGAGGAGCGCGGATGCCGAATTGCGGATTTGATCCATAAGGCGCTTGCCAGTGCCGAGCGCAATTTGGTCGATTGCGGCATCACTCCCCTGCGCCTCGACGGTGAGTATCAACTCGTCCATCATCGCCAGGCGCTGGCGAACCAGCCCGACGAAATCCCGCGCCAGCGATGTCTCGCTGTGGGCCTTCGCAACACTTTCCAGCTCTGCAATGCCCCGGGCGAGGTGGTCTCGCTGCACCTGGTGCTCTACCAGAAAAATTCCGCTGCCCGTCGCGGCATAGGCCCGCTGGCTCGATTCCGCCTCGAACAGGGTTGTCACCACGCTATCCAGCAAGAGCAGATGCTCGACGCTCTGTTCCGACAGGCGATTGTTGGCCTGCTCCTGACGCGTGATCACCAGGGTCACGGCTGTCAGGCTGCCGAGAATCAGCAGGGCGACAATAAAAAAAACGATCAGTTTGTGCTTGAGTGTCTTCATCAACGATTGGGGAACTGCAAGGCCGGGCGAATGGAGGATGCACGAAAATGGCATTGGGTGTGGCTGAAGCCGGCGTCTATTGACGGATATGTCCGTCGATCAGCCACTTAACAGGCAACTTTGCCACTCCTTTCAAGGGTAGCCACACGGGTTCAAGGAAGCAAATACGGGAACGCCGGGTCGTGCGGCTCGCTCAGCCGAGAGTCACCTGACAGCCCAGCGCCTCGGCAAATTCGCGCTGGTGCTCCGTCGCCACCTGCACGCGACTGCCCGCCAGTTCCCGGCGCTCGCGGTAGTGGCGACGCAGGGCGTCAAAACCGGCGGGCACCTGCGCTGGCTCCGAGGCGCTCACCAGGGCACGCAGGGCGCTGTCGTCCTCCCGCGGGTCGTAGCGACTGCCGAGCAGCACCCGCCACAGGCCGGCACCCGCCAGGTGGCCGGGCAACGCGATGGTCTCGGGTGAAGGAAGCGCACCCGCCATGGCACCGGCGCGACCGAGAAACTCGGCCAGTGCATCGGCGAGCAGGCGTGTGGCTGCCCACTTCGCATCCAGGCTGTAACCGGCAATGTGTGGCGTGCCCAGCGCCAGGCGTTCGAGCAGTGCCGCATCCACCCGGGGTTCCGCCTCCCACACGTCGAGCACGGCACGGGGGGCATCAGCGGCGCGCAGACGCGCGGCCAGCGCGCGGTTGTCGACCACCGCACCGCGCGAGGCATTGATCAGCAACTGTTGCGGAGTCAGGGCCGCAAGACAGGCAGCATCCAGCAGGTGGTAGCTGGGCCAGGGGGCCTGGCGGGTGAGCTCACAATGCAGACTGATCACATCGCAGGCCAGCACCTCCGCGAGACTGCCGGGCGTCGGCAGCCTGTCCTCCGCCAGCCAGGGGTCGTACTGGCAGTTGGCGATGCCCAGCGCATCCAGGCGCGCCGCGAGCGTGCGCCCCACGTGGCCACACCCGACAATACCCACGCGGCCGCCATTCAACAGGCGCTCGGCAAAGTCATCCACCGCGCCGACAACCGCCAACACGTATTCAACCACGGCGTTGGCATTGGCACCCGGGGCCGCGGCGAAACCGATGCCCATGGCCCGCAAGCCGTCGCGGTCGACGTGATCCAGGCCCGCCGTGCCGCTACCCACAAAGCGCACCGGCGTACCCTCGAGGAGGTCGCGATCGACGCGGGTCACCGACCGGACCAGCAGCACATCGGCCTCGAGCAGGTGTTCCCGCTGCAGCGTCCGACCCTCTACCCGCCGCACCTCGCCCCAGGGTGAAAACACCGTCTCCACACCGGGGAGGTTACTGTCGGCCACAATGCGCAGTGCCGTCATCCGGGCTGCCCCGTCCGCAACTCGAGCAGACTGAATGACTCCGCCAGGGGATCCCTGCACTGCCAGTGTCGCGCCAGGGCGCTCGCGAAAACCGCCGCGCGTGGCGGCAGACCACGCTTTCGATAGTCATTGGCCTGCACCACCACGGCCCGCTCGAAGCGCGAGTGATCCGCTGCCTCGGGCCCCTCCCCCATCAGGTTGTCGATACTGACCCGGAAGCGGAAACCGCAAGCCCGCGACAGGCACCACTCGAGCGCCTGGGGCCTGACCTCCACCCGCTCGAAGGCAGCCTGTTGTGCCGGGCTGCGCCCGTCGGGGTGATACCAGTAGCCAAAGTCCGGCAGGCGCCGACGCTCGGGGCCGGCAATACACCAGTGGGAAACCTCATGGAGCGCACTCGCGAAATAATCCTCGCGGTACCAGATCACGGCATGGCCCTGGTCCGGGGAAGCGGGCACATACAGCGGTTCGTCGACACCGCCGCGCAGGCGCGTCGCCTCACTCCCGGCAAAGCAGCGATCAAAGATCGCCTCCAGTGCAGCGGCACAATGGGGTACTGGCTGGGCTGCCGTCACCCGGCCCCCTTGCGCAGCAGGTAAACAAACACCCCGTCAGCGACCTCCTCGACCAGCAGTTCGTGCCCGAGAAAGCGACAGAAACGCGGAATGTCGCGTTGCGTGGTGGGGTCGGTGGCAATGACCCGCAGGGTCTCCCCCGTCTGCAGCTCGGCGACCTTGTTGTGCAACAGCATCACCGGCTCCGGGCAGAACAGACCCGAGGTGTCCAGGGTGTGTTCCGCTTCAACTGTCACCGGGTGCATCCTGTGTCTGCAGCAGTCGGTGGGCCTCCTCCCGCGGGCACAGGTCCCAGGTTTCGCTGTCCTGGTCGAAGAGCAGGCAGAGCTCACCACGGGTCAGCTGACTGCGCAGATCGGCCACTTTCTCCGCCAGGCTGCGCTCCCGCTCGCCGTAGTCTGTGCCATCGCGGCTGGCGAACTCCTCAAGCAAACCCTCCAGGGCTTCTTCGCTGAGCGCCAGCGGGGGAATGTCCAGAAATGCCGCCAAGCGCTTACTCCGGCTTGCGGAAGCGCAGGGTCATGCGATCGCTCTCGCCGATGGCCATGAAGCCTTCGCGACCCTCGTCCCCACCGACCAGTGAGGGTGGCAGTGACCACACCCCCTGGGGATGATCGCGGGTATCGCGCGGATTGGCATTGATCTCGCTGCGACCGTCCAGGGTGAAGCCGGCGGCCTCGGCGGCGGCGATCACGTGGGCCTCGGTCACATAGCCGGTGCTGGCCATCTGCTCCTCGCTGCGACCGGCCTCGGCGCGATGCTGGACAATACCCAGCACACCACCGGGCTTGAGCGCGGCATGGGCGGCCTGGAACACGGCGTCGAGGCTGTCACTGCGCATCCAGCTGTGGACATTGCGGAAGGCCACCACCAGGTCCGCCGAACCGGCCGGTGCGACGGTGGTCTCCGCGGGGGGCTGCAACTGCGTGACCACGACCGGGCCGTAGAGCTCGTGGTTCGCCGCCAGCTTCTGCAAATAGCCGCCCAGGGATTTGCGGAAATAGGCGCCCGGTGCGTTGAGGCCGAAGTGCGCGGCATAGAGGGTGCCATTATCCACCAGCAGCGGCGCCAGGACTTCGGTATACCAGCCGCCACCCGGGGACAGCTCCACCACCGTCATGCCCTCACGCAAACCGAAAAACTCCAGTGTTTCCCGCGGGTGCCGGGCGTCATCGCGGGCGCGATTGGCTTCGCTGCGATGCTCACCGGCCAGTGCCGCATCCCAGTCCAGCTGCGCGTGCGCGGGCAGCACCGCGAGGGCGAGCAACAATCCGAGCAGTGTTTTCATGGCAAACTCCTTATCCCTGAAGGCGTGGCGGTTTACTATACGGGCTCAAACTCACAAAGTGGAGCCTGCAGCGTGGAATCAGCTTTTATCGTGACCTTTATCGGGGACGACCGCCCGGGGCTGGTCGAGGCCGTCTCCAGCGCCATTGAGCGCAGTGGTGGCAACTGGCTGGAGAGCCGGCTGTCCCAGCTCGGCGGCAAGTTCGCTGGCCTGGTGCTGGTCAACCTGCCGGAAAGCGCGGGCCCCGGACTGGAGGAGACCCTGCGCGGCCTTGCCGACAGCGGTCTGAGTGTGCGCGTCACGCCGGCGGCCAGCGAGGTCGCACCCCGCGGCGAGCGGCGGGTTACCCTGACCGTCGTGGGCCCCGACCGTCCGGGTATTGTCCGGGAAATCAGCCGCGCCCTGGCGGCCGAGCAACTGAACGTGGTGGAAATGGAAAGCGAAGTCAGCAGCGCGCCGATGAGCGGAGAGCAGCTGTTTCACGCCTGTATCGAGGCGGAACTGCCGGCGGGCGCCACCCTCGAGGCCCTGCAGGGCGCGCTGGACAGCGTCGCCGACGCCATGACCCTGGACATCGACCTCAGCCCCGCGGGCTAGGCTGTCAGCGCGGGCTGCGCCAGTGCCGCCAGGCCACCCAGAGCGCCGCTGGCAGCGCGGCGGCCAGCACCAGGAGGCCGACCAGCAACAGCGCTACCTGGAACATTTCCCAGACCCGCTCCGCGGGCACCTCGAAGCGATCCACCGCCGCCCAGACCAGCACCCCCATGGCGGCCGTACCCAGCACCGCCGTGCGCAAGTAACCGCGGCGAAACAGGCGCATACCTAGCCCCGCTCCGGCGCTGCCGCGGGGATGACCGGGGTCTCGCACTGGACATCGGCGTTCTGCCCCCGGTGGCGCAGCAGGTGATCCATCAACACCAGTGCCAGCATGGCCTCGGCAATGGGAGTTGCGCGAATACCGACGCAGGGATCGTGACGCCCGTGGGTCACCACCTCCAGGGGCTGCCCCGCAGTGTCGATACTGGCACCCGGCTGGCGAATGCTGGAGGTGGGCTTCAGGGCCAGGCTGACCGTGATGTCCTGGCCGCTGGAAATACCGCCCAGCACACCGCCGGCCTGGTTGCCGACAAAGCCACCGGGCGTGAGCAGGTCTCGGTGCTCACTACCCTGCTGCTCGACCACCGCGAAACCGGCACCGATCTCCACGCCCTTGACGGCGTTGATGCCCATCATGGCGTGGGCGATGTCAGCATCCAGGCGATCGAATACCGGCTCGCCCAGCCCCGGCATGACGCCACTGGCCACCACGTTGATACGTGCGCCGATGGAGTCCCCGCGCTTGTTCAGGGCCGCCATGTAGTCGGCCATCTCCGCCACACGATCGGGGTCCGGGCAGAAAAAGGGGTTTTGTTCCACCTGGTCCCAGTCCAGCTGACTGATCCTGATCGGCCCCAGTTGAGCCAGGTAGCCGCGCACCTGAATGCCGCAGCGCTCCC
The DNA here is from genome assembly GCF_054779855.1 of Haliea atlantica. Taxonomy (NCBI): domain Bacteria; kingdom Pseudomonadati; phylum Pseudomonadota; class Gammaproteobacteria; order Cellvibrionales; family Halieaceae; genus Haliea; species Haliea atlantica. The sequence continues at coordinate 335,942 of NZ_BAAGXL010000003.1, forward strand.
GCAGGTATTTCTTGGCGATGGCCCCCGCCGCCACCCGCATGGCCGTCTCACGGGCCGAGGAGCGCCCGCCACCCCGGTAGTCGCGGAAACCGTATTTCTGCTGGTAGGTGTAGTCGGCGTGAGCGGGGCGGAAGGTCGTCGCAATGTTGGAGTAATCCTTGGACCGCTGGTCGGTATTCTCGATCAGCAGGCCGATCGGCGTACCCGTGGTACGGCCCTCGAAAACCCCCGAGAGAATGCGCACTTCATCGGCCTCACGACGCTGGGTTGTGAAGCGCGAGGTTCCCGGCTTGCGGCGATCGAGGTCGGTCTGCAGGTCAGCGCTGCTCAGCGCCAGACCCGGGGGGCAGCCGTCAACGATACAACCCAGCGCCGGCCCGTGGCTCTCGCCAAAGGTGGTCACGGTAAACAGTTTCCCCAGGGTATTACCGGCCATGCTGCCTCGTTCTCCGCAAAAGTGACAAGTATACCGCTTATTGCCGCAGGCTTGCCCGGTGTTCGGCCAGTTCCGCGGCCGTCATGACAAATACACCGTGCCCGCCGTGCTCGAATTCCAGCCAGGTAAAGGGCACCCTGGGATAGGCCGCCTCGAGTGCCTCCCAGCTGTTGCCGACCTCGACCACCAGCAGACCGCTGGGCTCCAGGTAATCCTCCGCCTCAGCCAGGATGCGCCGGGTCAGATCCAGGCCATCGGCGCCAGAGCCCAGCGCTAGCGCGGGTTCGTGATGGTATTCCGCGGGCATGCTGGCCAGGTCCGCGGCATCCACGTAGGGCGGGTTACTGACAATGATGTCGTAGCGCTGCCCCGCCACCGCGGCAAACAGGTCCGACTGCAGCAGCCGGGTTCGGGCCCCCACACCCAGCAGGGCGGCATTCTCCCGCCCCAGGGCCAGCGCATCGGCGTCCAGGTCCACCAGGTCCACCGCCAGCGCCGGCTGGTAGTGCGCGGCGGCGAGACCGAGACAACCGCCGCCGCAGCAGAGGTCCAGCAGACGCAGCGGCTCGGGGCCGGTGTACCAGGGCTGAAAGTCAGCCAGCACAAGCTCGGCGATCGGCGAGCGGGGAATGATGGCGCGCGGGTCACAGCGCAGGTGCAGGCCGGCGAAATGCACCCAGCCCAGCAGGTAAGGCAGGGGCACGCGCTCGCGGATACGCCGGTCCAGCAGCGCCTGCAGGCGGGCCTGACGGGCCTCGTCGAGGAGATGCCCGAGGACGCTGTCATCGCTGTCCGCGGGCAGGTCAGCCACTGCCAACACCAGCTGCACCGCTTCGTCCCAGGCGTTGTCGGTGCCGTGTCCACAATAGACCCCGGCGCTCTCCAGGGCCGCCGACACCGACTCCAGCGCGCTGGCCACGCTCGCCTGTCCGCTCCTACTCATGCTATCGCTCCCGGCGCGCAGCCTGTTCTGCGTCACCACCATCCGTTAATGAACATCCTGTAAGCCACATTTGCCCGCCCCGGGCGCTGTGCTACTATCGCGGGCCTTTACTGGTCGCGGCCCCCATGGTGTCGCGGCACCGCCATGCCGCAGGGAGAATACGCGTGGAGCAGCACTGGTCAAGCATCATCACCGCCATCGGGGAAGATCTTTCCCGCCCCGGCCTGGCGGACACCCCGAAACGGGCGGCAAAAGCCTTTGAATTCCTCACCCGCGGCTACCGGCAATCGGTCGATGAGGTGGTCAACAACGCCCTGTTCCCCTCGGATTCCAGCGAAATGGTGCTGGTGCAGGATGTCGAGCTCTACTCCCTCTGCGAGCACCACCTGCTGCCCTTTATCGGCAAGTGTCACGTCGCCTACATTCCCACCGGCAAGGTCCTCGGTCTGTCCAAGGTTGCCCGGCTGGTGGATGTTTTTGCCCGCCGCCTGCAGATCCAGGAATCCCTGACCACGCAGATTGCGGAAACCATCATGGAGGTCACCCAGGCCGAGGGCGTCGGGGTGATCATCGAGGCCCAGCACATGTGCATGATGATGCGCGGTGTGGAAAAGCAGAACTCGGTGATGAAAACCTCGGCGATGCTCGGCACTTTCCGCAGCGAGCAGAAGACCCGAGAGGAATTTCTCTCACTCCTCCAGTTGCGTCGCTGAGTCTTCCCCGGCGCGCTCCAGCGCCAGCACATCCACATGAACGTACTGCCGGTCGCTGGTGCGGGCGCCGGCATAGAGGACCACGCGCCACTCGCGACCGTCCCGCTGCAGGGCGTGTACCCGATAGCGCTGTTCGTCCGCGCGGCCGTAGAGCACACGCTGCCCGAAGACCCGGTTGGCCCACTGGGCAGCGTGACCGCAGGCCCGGCCCTCGCAGCGGAACAACAGCCGCGAACCCCGCTCGACCAACTGCTCCTCCAGCGACCCCAGCACCTGCGCGGCGGCAAAGCCGTCGACGATACGGAAGGTTTCCCGGGTCAGGAGACCGCTGAGGCGCTCGCTGTCCCGGAACTCCCAGTCGCCGTGGATTTTCTGCAGGGCGCCGAGCCCCACCTGGTGATCGACCACCCGCAGCTCACGACGCTCCATGGACTCCGCGTGGGGAAAGGCCTCCAGGGTCTCGAGGACCCCCGGGCCCGCAGCGCCGCCACGGGCGTGTGCCGCCAGCAGCATCAGCAGGCCGAGGCCCTGTACCAGTGTCTTCCCTACCGAGCCTGTCCGTGTCCGCAAGGTCCGCCTCCTGCCTGCGCATTACGCCCTGGCGGCCCAGTCTAACAGGCCGGCCGGGCAGCGGCATCCCCGGCTCAGTCGCGCCGGCTCAGCTCCAGCAGCAGGCTGTTGAGACGCTCGACGTAGGCCGCCGGATCCTCTAGCTGCCCGCCCTCGGCCAGGCTGGCCTGGTCGAAAATAATGTGGGCGAGGTCGGCAAAGCGCGCCTCATCCTGTTCGGCGTCCAGCATTTGTAGCAATGGATGTGCCGGGTTGATCTCCAGAATGGGTTTGGTGTCGGGGACCTGTTGCCCGGCGGCCTCGAGCAGGCGCCGCATCTGGGCTCCCATGTCATACTCGCCGACCACCAGGCAGGCGGGGGAGTCGGTCAGGCGCACAGTCGGCCGCACTTCCGCCACCTGCGCTTCAAGCACCTTGCCCAGGCGCTCGACCAGGGCCTCGCTGTCCTTCTTCAACTGCTCCTGGGCTTCCTTGGCTTCATCATCCAGCTCCAGCGTGCCCCGGGCCACGTCCTGGAAGGACTTGCCATCAAACTCCTGCAGCTGGTTCATCAGCCAGTCGTCGACACGATCGCTAAGCAACAGGACCTCGATACCCTTCTTGCGGAAGACTTCCAGGTGCGGACTCTTGCGCGCGGTGTTGAAATTCTCCGCGACCACGTAGTAGATCTTGTCCTGGCCTTCCTGCATGCGGGCGACGTAGTCCGCCAGGGACTGGTCCTGCTCGGGCTTGTCCGTGTGGGTGGTGGAGAAGCGCAGCAGACCGGCTATTTTCTCGCGATTGCCAAAGTCCTCGGCGGGCCCCTCTTTCAGGACCTGGCCAAACTCCTTCCAGAAGGTCGCGTAGTCCTCGGGCTGCTTGCTTGCCAGCTTGCCCAGCATGTCCAGCACGCGCTTGGTCAGGGCACTGCGCATGGCCTCGACCTGGCTGTCCTGCTGCAGGATCTCCCGAGACACGTTGAGAGGCAGGTCACTGCTGTCCACGACACCCTTGACGAAACGCAGGTAGAGCGGCAAAAACTGCTCCGCGTCATCCATGATGAAGGTGCGCTGCACATACAGCTTCAACCCCCGGGTCATGTCCCGCTGCCACAGGTCGAAGGGGGCACGGCGGGGAATATACAGCAGGCTGGTGTACTCCTGCTTGCCCTCCACCTTGTTGTGACTCCAGATCAGGGGATCCTCGAAGTCGTGGGAGACGTGGCGGTAGAAGGCCTTGTACTCGTCGTCGCTGATCTCGTTACGCGGACGCGTCCACAGCGCGGTGGCCTCGTTGACCGTCTTGTACTCCTGCGGAGCCGGCTCCTCGCCCTCCTCGGTGTCACTCTCTGCGGGCTCGAGCATTTTTACCGGCACCGAAATGTGATCGGAGTACTTCTTGATCACGCTGCGAACGCGCCAGTCGTCGGCGAAGTCGAGGCAATCGGACTTCAGGTAAAGGGTGATGCTGGTGCCGCGCTGCTCGCGCTCGAGGGGCGCAATCGAGAACTCGGACTCGCCATGACTTTCCCAGAGCACGCCATTCGCGGCAGGCTCACCGGCCTTGCGCGTGCGCACTTCGACGCGGTCGGCGACGATAAAGGCCGAGTAGAAGCCCACGCCGAACTGACCGATCAGCTGGGAATCCTTCTTCTGGTCACCGGTCAGGTTCTCCAGAAATGCCGCCGTTCCCGAACGCGCAATGGTACCCAGGTTCTCGACGACCTCGTCGCGATTCATCCCCACACCGTTGTCGGTGATGGTGAGTGTTTTGCCCTCCTTGTCGAGGTCCACGCGGATCTCGAAGTCCGCCTGCCCCTCCAGCAGGGACTCGTCCGACAGCGCCAGGAAACGCAGCTTGTCGATCGCGTCGGAAGCGTTGGAGATCAGCTCGCGGAGAAAAATCTCCTTGTTGGAGTACAGGGAGTGGATCATCAGGTGCAGCAGTTGCCGCGCCTCGGTCTGAAAACCCAGGGTCTGCTTGTTCACGTCTGCGGTCATGGGACTCCTCGCTTGGACAATGCCGTTAGGCAGCAGTAAATGGGGTCGGATAGGCGAGATTTCAAGTTCGTCCAGGTAATCGGATATCGCAGTGATTCCCTTGACCCGTGCCTTCCCGGCATAATCACGCGATGAAACTCGACGACAACTTCAGACAGATCATGGAGGTGATACCGGACGCCGCCCTGGTGGTAGATCGCCGGGGCCACATCGTGTTCGCCAACCGGCTACTGCACGAGATGTTTGGCTACCCACCTGAGGCCCTGTGTGGCTGCTCCCTGGAACGACTGGTCCCGCCGGAATCGCACAGCCGCCACGATGCCGCTGTCGCCGGTTTCTTCGCCCAGATGCGGCACCGCCCCATGGGGCGCGGGCTCCAGTTCCGCGGACTGCGGGCAGACGGCGAGACCTTTCCCGTGGCCATCATGCTGAGCCAGGCCCATCTCGACGGCGAAGACCACGCCATGGCCTTCGTGCGCGACCATACCCACCAGCAAGCGGCGGAGGACCGCATCCGCCACGAGCTGGAACAGCAGCGAGCCATGGCTCTGACCGACCCGCTCACCGGCCTGGGTAACCGGCGCGCCTTTGACCTTGAGCTCAACGAGGAACTGAGGGAATTGCGCAACCAGGGCCGTCAGTTCGCCATCGGCTTCATCGACCTCGACGACTTCAAACAGGTGAATGATCGCTTCGGTCACGAACTGGGGGATCGCGTGCTGCGGGAACTGGCGCAATTGATTCGCGAGGCCTGCCGCAGCACCGACCTGGTGGCACGCATCGGCGGCGACGAATTTGCCACTCTGCACCCCAACGCCAGCCAGGAAGACGCCCTGCAGGTGCTGGAGCGGGTGCGTCTGCAATTCCTCGAGCACCTGCACGACAAGGATTGGCCGGTCACTGTGTCCATGGGTGTCTGTGCGTGTGACGACCCCGGGACCGAATATCACCAGGAGGCGATCCTGGCGGCGGCCGACCAGGCGATGTACGAGGCCAAGCAACGCGGCAAAAACCAGATCCGCCTGGCCAGACTGGAAACCAGACGAGCTGCCAACGCCTGAGCACCAGGTCACGCCTCGGCACTTCCCCGCCGCGCCGGAATGCGTCATAGTCGGGGTTCCTGAAACAGGAGCCCGAATGATGAGAATAAGCACAAATAACCGGGTTGGTCTGCTGGCAGCACTGCTGGCTCTTGCCCTGTCTGCCTGCAGCGACAGTAGCGATGGCCCCAAGGGGCCAGTGGAAATCCCTCTGCCCCCGCCACCCCCGGTTTTCGAGCCCATTGCACAAGCCAGCGTCAGCGAACCGCCGGAGGCCGGGTCGCCGGCTCTGCTGGCGACCACCTTCGACCTCGGCCTGCTGGGTTATCGCCAGGAGGAGTACTTTCTCACCGGCGAGGCCAGGGCCTTCCGCAATCTCTCACCACTGACAGAGAACGGCGAGTGGGACGTCGAAGCCGGCGCAACCGCCGACTACCGCACCCGTATCATCATCTACCGCCCCCAGGACCCCGCCGACTTCAGTGGCACGGTCCTGGTGGAATGGCTGAATGTGACCGCGGGTTTCGATACAGCCCCCTCCTACGCCACCGGCCACGTGGAAATCCTGCGCCAGGGCCACGTCTGGGTCGGTGTCTCCGCGCAGCAGGTGGGTATCGAGGGCTCAGCCAATGCAGTGGCACCGCTGCACCTGAAAGCGGCCAATCCCGAGCGCTACGAGAGCCTGCAACACCCCGGGGACAGCTTTTCCTACGATATCTTTTCCCAGGCGCTGCAGGCACTGCGTGAACCCGGCAACCGGAACCTGCTGCCCGACCTCGAGCCACAGCAGATCCTGGCTCTCGGAGAATCACAGTCCGCCGGCCGGCTGGTCACTTACATCAACGCCATCCACCCGGTCTACCGCCCCTTCGACGGTTACCTGGTGCACAGTCGAGGCGACGGCAGCCCACCCCTGTCGCAGCCCCCACAGATCGAGATCCCGACACCGGAGCGCGTGTTGATCCGCGACGATCTCGACGTACCCGTGCTCAATTTCCAGACCGAGACCGACCTGTTTCTGCTCGGCGCGGTCAGCGACCGCCAGGCTGACAGCGAGCGCTTCCGGCTGTGGGAGGTCGCGGGCACGGCCCACGGCGACTACTACTCGTTCATTATCGGTCGCGCCGATACCGGGGAAGATCCACGCTTCCTGCTGGTCGAGGAAGCCACCGGCATTCCCGGTTTCCTGCAGTGTGATCGCCCGGTCAACGCCGGCCCCATGGCCTGGGTCTTCGGCGCTGCTGTCAGGGCACTGGATACCTGGGTGCGGGACGGCACGCTACCGCCTGCCGCGGAGCGCCTGCAGGTCGACGACAGCCAGAGTGCTTTCGAGCGCGACAGCCTGGGTATCGCGCGCGGGGGTATCCGCACACCCTGGGTCGACGCACCCGCCGCCACCCTCTCCGGCGAAGGGCAGAGCGGCGATCGCCTGTGCTTCCTGTTTGGTACCACCGAGCTTTTCGATGCCGACCACATGGCCTCACTGTATGTGGACCAGGCTGGCTATGTGGCCGCCGTGGAGCAGGCACTGGAAGCGGCGATTGCCAAGGGTTTCCTGCTGCCGGAAGACGCGGCGCGGATCCGCGCGGTGGCGCCCCTGCAGTGGCAGTCCCAGGTGCCCTGAGGCACGCGCCCCAACTCGTCGGGGCACCCCGCCCTTACAACGCAAAAGGGGCGACACCTTCCGGTGCCGCCCCTTCTGTTGTAAACGTGCCCGGGGAAGCTTACTTCCAGCCGGTCACTTCAGCCAGCGCGCTGCCGATCTCGGCGAGGCTACGCACGGTTTTCACACCGGCGTCTTCGAGGGCCGCGAACTTCTCGTCCGCCGTGCCCTTGCCACCGGAAATGATGGCACCGGCGTGGCCCATGCGCTTGCCCTTGGGCGCGGTTACACCGGCAATGTAGGATACCACCGGCTTGGAGACATTGGCCTTGATGTAAGCTGCTGCCTCTTCTTCCGCGGTACCGCCGATTTCACCGATCATCACGATCGCCTCGGTGGCCGGGTCCTTCTCGAACATCTCCAGGATGTCGATGAAGTTGGAACCGGGGATCGGGTCACCGCCAATGCCCACACAGGTGGACTGGCCGAAGCCCGCATCGGTGGTCTGCTTGACCGCCTCGTAGGTCAGGGTGCCGGAACGGGACACGATGCCCACCTTGCCGGGCAGGTGAATGTGACCGGGCATGATGCCGATCTTGCACTCGCCGGGGGTGATGACACCGGGGCAGTTCGGGCCAATCAGGCGTACACCCAGTTCGTCACACTTCACCTTGCAGTCCAGCATGTCGAGGGTGGGGATGCCTTCAGTGATGCAGACAATCAGCTTGATACCGGCGTTGGCCGCTTCCAGGATGGAATCCTTGCAGAAGGGTGCGGGTACGTAGATCACCGAGGCTTCGGCACCGGTTTCAGCGACCGCATCGGCCACCGTATTGAAGACCGGCAGGCCCAGGTGGGTCTGGCCGCCCTTGCCCGGCGTCACACCGCCGACCATCTGGGTACCGTAGGCAATGGCCTGCTCGGAGTGGAAGGTCCCCTGGGAGCCGGTAAAGCCCTGGCAGATGACCTTGGTGTTCTTGTCAATCAGGATACTCATGTCAGGCGGCTCCTTCGGCTGCTTTGACTGCCTGCTGGGCAGCGTCGGTGAGACTGGTGGCGGCAATGATGTTCAGGCCGCTGTCGGCGAGTACCTGGCGACCCAGCTCGGCGTTGTTGCCTTCCAGGCGCACAACCACCGGCACCTTGACGCCGATTTCCTCAACCGCACCGATCACGCCTTCCGCGATCAGGTCGCAGCGCACGATACCACCGAAGATGTTGATCAGGACTGCCTTGACGTTGTCGTCGGACAGGATGATCTTGAAAGCCTCGGAGACGCGCTCCTTGGTGGCACCACCGCCCACGTCGAGGAAGTTCGCGGGTGCGCCGCCGTGCAGCTTGACGATGTCCATGGTACCCATGGCCAGGCCGGCACCGTTGACCATGCAGCCGATGTTGCCATCCAGCGCCACGTAGTTGAGTTCCCATTTCGCGGCGTGGGCTTCCCGGGCATCTTCCTGGGAGGGGTCGTGCATTTCACGCACGGCCGGCTGGCGGTACAGGGCGTTGCCGTCGACACCCAGCTTGGCGTCCAGGCAGTGCAGATTGCCTTCCTCGGTGATTACCAGCGGGTTGACCTCGATCAGCGCCAGGTCCTTGTCTTTGAACAGCTGCGCCAGGCCCATGAAGATCTTGACGAACTGCTTGATCTGTTCGCCCTGCAGGCCCAGTTTGAAAGCCAGCTCGCGGCCCTGGTAGGGCTGCGGCCCCACCAGGGGGTCGATGGTCGCGCGCAGGATTTTCTCGGGGGTTTCCTCGGCGACTTTCTCGATTTCCACGCCGCCCTCGGTGGAGGCCATGAAAACGATGCGGCGGGAGGAGCGGTCAACCACGGCGCCGAGATAGAGTTCCTCGGCGATGTCGGTGCAGGACTCCACGAGGATCTTGCTCACCGGCTGGCCGTTTTCATCGGTCTGGTAGGTCACCAGGTTCTTGCCCAGCCAGTTGGCGGCAAACTCGCGCACTTCGTCGGTAGTCTTGACGAGCTTGACACCACCCGCCTTGCCGCGGCCACCCGCGTGCACCTGGGCCTTGACTACCCACATGTCACCGCCGATGGTCTCTGCCGCCTTGACTGCATCCTCGGGCGTGTCAACAGCATAGCCCTTGGACACAGGCAAGCCGTATTCGGCAAACAGCTGTTTGCCCTGATACTCATGAAGATTCATGCTCTGTCCTGTGTGTATTTGAGGTTGTTACCCGGCATGGACGGTAGCCGTCCAAACCCCCAGTGCCCCAGCTGCGCAAGAGTCGTTGTTATGCGCGCGCGCCCTGGCAAAGTCTATTTCCGCGATTTGCGGTTGGCGATGTGAATGGCCTGGCCATGCACTGCCAGCGCCGCCTCGTGGACGGCTTCCGACAGAGTCGGATGACCGAATACGGTGAGCGCCAGATCCTCGGCGCTGGACCCAAACTCCATGGCGATCACCACCTGCTGCACCAGGTCGGCCGCGGAGGGGCCGACGATGTGGCAGCCGAGTACCCGGTCGGTTTCGGCATCGGCAAGTATTTTCACCATGCCGTCGGTATCGTTCGCGGCCAGGGCTCGGCCGCTGGCCGCAAACGGAAATACCCCCGCCTTGTAAGCGACGCCGTCGGACTTGAGCTCCTGCTCGGTCTTGCCCACCGCGGCCACTTCCGGGTGGGTGTAGATGACCGAGGGGATGCAGTCGTAGTTGACCTGCACCGGTTTGCCGACGATGCGCTCGACCGCCATGATACCTTCTTCGGAGCCCTTGTGTGCCAGCATCGGCCCGCGGACCACGTCGCCCACGGCGTAGACATGGGGCGCATCGGTAGCGCAGTAGTCATTGACGTAGATGAAACCGCGCTCGTCCAGGTTTACACCGCAGTCCGAGGAGAGCAGGTCCTCCGTGCGCGGCCGGCGACCCACGGAAACAATCAGCTTGTCAAATATTTCTTCCTGCTCGCCGTCGGCGGTGTCAAAGGTCACCTTGACCTTGCCCTTCTCCACTGACGTGGCCGTCACGCGACAGCCGAGGCGGATATCCAGGCCCTGCTTCTTGAAGATCTTGCCGGATTCCTTGGCGATCTGCGCATCCATCATCGGCAGCAGGGAATCGAGCGCTTCCAGCATGACCACGTCGGAGCCCAGCCGGGCCCAGACGCTGCCGAGCTCCAGGCCAATCACGCCGGCGCCAATCACACCCAGGCGCTTGGGCACCTTGTCGAATTCCAGGGCGCCGGTGGAGTCGACGATATGCGTGCCGTCGATCGGCGCCGGCGGAATGGAGACTGGCACGGAGCCGGCTGCGATGATGATATTGCCCGCCTCAATCACCGAGGTCTTGCCGTCCTTGTCGGTCACTTCCACCTTGCAGCCCGCCAGCACCTTGCCACGCCCCTGGATGCTGGTGACGCCATTGTGCTTGAACAGGCCGGTGATACCGCCGGTCAGCTGGTCGACGATCTTTTCCTTGCGGGCCAGCATGGCGCCGACGTCAATCTTCGGTTTGCCGACGCTGATCCCGTGCAGTTCGAAGTGATCCCGTGCCTCGACAAACTTCTGGCTGCTGTCGAGCAGTGCCTTGGAGGGGATGCAACCGACGTTCAGGCAGGTACCGCCCAGGCGGACCTTGCCGTCATCATCCAGCCACTGCTCCACACAGGCCGTGGAGAGCCCGAGCTGGGCGGCCTTGATGGCGGCGACATAGCCCCCGGGGCCCGCACCAATTACAACTACATCAAACTTGTCAGCCATGCTCGTTTCCAATCCGGTTTACTGGGCCGGGCGGACCGCGCCGCCGCGGCATTGCATTAGAGTTGCAGCAGTATGCGCGCGGGATCCTCGATCAGATCCTTGACCGCCACCAGGAACTGCACCGCGGTCTTGCCGTCGATCAGCCGGTGGTCATAGGACAGCGCCAGGTACATCATCGGCAGGACAACCACCTCGCCGTTGACCGCCATCGGCCGCTCCTGGATCTTGTGCATGCCGAGGATACCGGTCTGCGGCGGGTTGAGGATCGGTGTCGACAGCAGGGAGCCAAACACGCCGCCGTTGGTCACGGTAAAGGTGCCACCGGTCATGTCGTCGATACTGAGCTTGTTGTCGCGGGCCCGCTGGCCAAGGTCGCGAATCGCTGCCTCGATGTCCGCCAGGCTCATGAAGTCGGCATCCCGCAGCACCGGCACGACCAGGCCGTTGTTGGTGGAGACGGCCACGCCCACGTCCTGGTAGCCGTGGTAAACCACGTCGCTGCCGTCGATTGAGGCGTTGACTTCGGGGAAGCGCTTGAGCGCCTCGCAGCAGGCCTTGACGAAGAAGCCCATGAAGCCCAGCCGGGTACCGTTGTGGGTCTTTTCGAACTGCGCCTTGTAGCGCTCGCGCAGCGCCATGACCGGCGCCATGTTGACCTCGTTGAAGGTGGTCAGCATGGCGGTTTCCTGACTCGCCTGCAACAGGCGCTCGGCAATCCGCGCCCGCATGCGGGTCATCGGCACCCGCTTCTCGATGCGTTCACCGACGGGCGCATCCGCACTCGGAGCAGCGCGTTCGCCTCCCTTGGCGGTAGAAGGCGGCGCAGCGGCTTTCTCCGCCGCCCCCTCCGATTTGCCCCGGGGCTCCTTCAGATGCGCGAGCACATCTTCCTTGGTGATACGCCCACCCTTGCCGGTGCCGCGAATATCACCGGCCTCGAGGCCGTGCTCTTCGACCAGCTGGCGGGCCGCCGGGCCCATGACCGGCTCCTGGGCGTCGCTCCCGGACTCCGGGGCCGCGCTTTCCGACTGGTCTTCCTTTCCAGCGCTGCCGCTGTCGCCATCGGCGGGGGCCTTTCCTCTACCCTCACCCGGCGTCAACTCGCCCAGCACCTGGCCGCTCTGAACGGTTTCACCCTCGGGCGCCAGGATCTTGCCCAGTACGCCATCCGCGGGGGCGACGACCTCCATCACCACCTTGTCGGTTTCGATTTCAACGATCAGTTCATCGCGGGCAACTGACTCACCTTCCTGCTTGTGCCAGGTGGCCACCTCCCCGTCCGCGACGGATTCGGGAAATGTCGGGGCCTTGATCTCGATCGCCATGTCAGTTCCTTTGCTGTGTATCGCCCGCCTGGGCCGCCCCGCTCTCGCGAGGCTCCAAGGCGTCGTTAATGAAGGCTTCCTGCTGCCGCAGGTGCAGTGCCATGTAGCCAGCCGCCGGTGCTGCGGAGGGCTCGCGGCCAGCGTAGCGCAGGTAAACGTTGTCCTTGTGCGCCGCCAGTACCCGCCGCATGTGATGCTGGCTGGAGTACCAGGCACCCTGGTTCTGCGGTTCTTCCTGGCACCAGACCGCGTCGGTCACGCGCGGGTAATTCCCCAGCACCTCGAGCAGCTCGGCCTCCGGGAAGGGGTAGAGCTGCTCCAGCCGGATCAGGGCGATGTTGCCGAGCTCCCGGTCCCTGCGCGCCTGCGCCAGGTCATAGTATACCTTCCCGCTGCACAGAATGACCCGGTCCACCGAGGCCTTCTCGCTATTGTCGAGCTCGGGATCGTCAAGCACGTTGTGGTAGTGGCCGTGGGCGAGGTCCTCGAGCGAGGATACCGCCTCCTTGTGCCGCAACAGGCTCTTCGGCGACATCACCACCAGCGGCTTGCGCAGGGGCCGGATGGCCTGGCGGCGCAGCATGTGGAAGACCTGTGCCGGCGTGGTGGGAATACAGACCTGGATATTGTGCTCGGCGCAGAGCTGCAGGAAACGCTCCAGGCGCGCGGAGGAGTGCTCCGGCCCCTGGCCCTCGTAGCCATGGGGCAGCAGCATGGTCAGGCCACACAGGCGCGACCACTTGTGCTCGCCACTAGTGATGAACTGGTCGATCACCACCTGGGCACCGTTGGCAAAATCGCCGAACTGGGCCTCCCAGATAACCAGCCCCGTGGGCGAGGTGGTTGCGTAGCCGTACTCGAAGGCGAGCACGGCTTCCTCGGACAGCAGGGAGTCGTAGATGGTAAACGCCGCCTGTTCCTCACCGATGTGCTGCAAGGGAATGTGCCGGCTGCCATCCTTCTGGTTGTGCAAGACCGCGTGGCGGTGAGAGAAGGTCCCGCGACCCACGTCCTGACCGGTAATGCGCACCGGATAGCCGGCCTGCAGCAGTGAGGCATAGGCCAGGGTTTCCGCCGCCCCCCAGTTCAGAGGCATGGCCCCCGCGGCCATCTTGCGCCGGTCCTCGAGGATTTTGCTTACCTGCTTCTGCAGGGGAAAGTTCTCGGGGGCCACGTTGATGTCGTGGGCCAGGGCCTGCAGCGCGTGCAGGTCCATGCGCGTGTCGCACTCCAGGGTCCATTCGTGCCCCAGGTACGGCGTCCAGTCCACGAACAGGCTCTTGTTGGGCTCCGAGACCAGGCCGCTGACCAGTGGCTCGCCGCGATCGAGGGACTCGCGATAGGCGTTGACCAGGTAGTCGTCCTCCTCCGCACTCACCACGCCCTGCTCGATCAGGTGCGCCGCGTAGAGATCGCGGGTGGACTTCTGCTTGCGGATCTTGGCGTACATCAGCGGCTGGGTGACCGCCGGCTCATCGGCCTCGTTGTGCCCGCGGCGGCGATAGCAGATCAGGTCGATCACCACATCCTTCTTGAAGGTGTTGCGGAAATCCACCGCCAGCTGGGTGACAAACATCACCGCTTCCGGGTCGTCGGCGTTGACGTGGAAAATAGGCGCCTGGACCATCTTGGCCACGTCGGTGCAGTATTCCGTGGAGCGCGCATCCTCACGGGCACTGGTGGTGAAGCCGACCTGGTTGTTCAGCACCACGTGCAGGGTGCCACCGGTCTTGTAGGCGCGGGTCTGGGACATCTGGAAGGTTTCCATGACCACGCCCTGCCCGGCAAAGGCGGCGTCGCCGTGGATTACGATGGGCACCACCGTGTCGCCACTGGGATCGTCGCGACGGTCCTGGCGGGCGCGCACCGAACCCTCGACGACCGGCGAGACAATCTCCAGGTGAGAGGGGTTGAAGGCCAGCGCCAGGTGGACCTCCCCGCCGGGGGTCATCATGTTCGACGAAAAGCCCTGGTGATATTTCACGTCACCCGACTTGTCGTAAACCGCCCGCCCCTCGAACTCAGCGAACAGCTCGGAAGGGTTCTTGCCGAAAATGTTCACCAGCACATTGAGGCGGCCGCGGTGTGCCATGCCGATAACAATTTCCTTGGCACCGTAGGAACCGATGCGCTGAACCATCTCCGACAGCATGGGGATCAGTGACTCACTGCCCTCCAGGCCAAAGCGCTTGGTACCCGGATACTTGGAGCCGAGGGATTTCTCCAGGCCATCGGCCTTGATCAGGCGGCGCAGGATCTGCTTGCGCACCTCGGGCGAGTAACTGGGTGCCGAACGCACGGATTCCATGCGCTGCATGATCCAGTGGCGCTGCTCGGTATCCACGATGTGCATGAACTCGGCGCCAATGGTGTGGCAGTAGGTCCGCTCCAGCGCCTCGACGATCTCGCCAAGACTGGCGTCGGCCTTGCCGATATACATGCTGCCGGTCTGGAAGACCGTCTCCAGGTCGGCGACCGAAAGCTGGTGAAACGAAAGATCGAGGTCGGGCACCGACTCGCGCACATGCAGATCCAGCGGATCCAGCCGCGCCTTCTGGTGACCCCGCTGACGGTAGGCCGAAACCAGCTGGACCACCTTGACCTGCTTGCGCTCGTACTCGGTGGCCTGGGAATCGTGCGCCACGGTGGATGCCGTGCGCACCCGCATCTTGCTGATGCGGGCGAAGTGCTCGCGAATCGTTGAATGCGGGACATCCTTGAACTGGGCCTGCCCGGATTCCACCCGTGGCAACTTGTCAAAGTAGTCCCGCCATTGCTCGGGGACCCCGTTGGGGTCCACGAGATACTTCTCGTACAAATCCTCAACGTAGGCGGCATTGCCACCTGCGATGTGTGAGCTCCTGCGCAGGAGCTCCATGGGACTGTCTTGCATCGTCACTGTTCCGCGGATGGCTGGAGCCGGCGGTGACCCGGCGAATGGCACCCTGAAAACTCGATCCTCAGGTGGCCCGAGTCAGCAACATGTTGCGAATGTGGCCAATAGCTCGGGTCGGGTTGAGACCCTTGGGGCACACATTGACACAGTTCTGGATGCCGTGACAACGGAAGACGCTGAAGGGGTCATCCAGCCGCGAGAGCCGGTCGTCGGTCGCCGTATCGCGGCTGTCCGCCAGGAAGCGGTAGGCCTGCAGCAGACCGGCGGGACCGATGAAGCGATCGGGGTTCCACCAGAAGGACGGGCAGCTGGTCGAGCAGCAGGCGCACAGAATGCACTCGTAGAGACCGTCCAGCTTGGCCCGGTCTTCGGGCGACTGCAGCCGCTCGATCGCCGGCGCCGGCGTGTTGTTGATCAAATAGGGCTGGATCTTCTCGTACTGGGCGTAGAACTGGCTCATGTCCACGATCAGGTCGCGGATCACCGGCAGACCCGGCAGCGGGCGAATCACCAGCTTGTTGTTTTTCACCACCTCGGAGAGAGGGGTGATACAGGCCAGACCGTTCTTGCCATTGATGTTCAGGCCATCGGAGCCGCAGACACCCTCGCGGCAGGAACGGCGGAAGGTGACCGTGGTGTCCTGGGCCTTGATCTGCTCCAGCACGTCCAGCACCATCAGGTCCTTGCCCTGGGTATCGAACTGGAAGTCCTGCATCCGCGGCTTCGCGTCCGTTTCCGGGTTGTAACGATAGATACTTACTTGCAGCATTGTCCCTGACCTCTCAGTAAGTCCGAACCTTGGGCTGGAAGGCGTCCATGGTGCGCGGCGTGAAATTCACTTCCCGCTTGCCAACACGCTTCTCCTGCGGGTAGTACATGGAATGGCACAGCCAGTTTTCGTCGTCGCGATCCTGGAAGTCCTCCCGGGCGTGAGCGCCGCGGCTTTCCTTGCGGGCTTCCGCAGCCACGGCAGTCGCCTCGGCCACCTCGAACAGGTTTTGCAGCTCGAGGGCCTCGATACGCGCCGTGTTGAAAGTCTGGCTCTTGTCCGCCAGGGCCACATTGGCGATGCGCTCGCGCAGATCCGCCAGCTTGCGGATGCCTTCCTGCATGAATTCGCCGTTGCGGAACACCCCGAAATGGTTCTGCATGGTGTTCTGCAGCTCCTTGCGCAGGTCGGCGGCAGACTCGCCACCCTCGGAGGCGTTGAGGCGATCGAGGCGCGCGGTCGCGGCGTCGAGATCGTCCGCACTGGCTTCCCGGGCCTCGATACCCTCGCGCAGGGCCTTCTCAATGAACAGACCGGAGGCGCGACCGAAGACCACCAGGTCGAGCAGGGAGTTGCCGCCGAGGCGGTTGGCACCGTGCACCGACACACAGGCCACCTCGCCACAGGCGTAGAGCCCGGGAATGATCTTGTCGTTGCCGTTCTCGTCGACGGTCAGGGCCTGGCCGTGAACGTTGGTGGGGATACCGCCCATCATGTAGTGGCAGGTGGGCACCACCGGAATCGGCTCCTTGACCGGGTCCGCGTGGGCGAAGGTGCGCGACAGCTCGCAGATACCGGGCAGACGGGACTCCAGCACTTCCTCGCCCAGGTGGTCCAGCTTGAGGAATACATGGTCGCCCTCGGGCCCGCAACCGCGGCCTTCGAGGATCTCCAGCACCATCGAGCGGGCCACCACGTCGCGGCCGGCGAGATCCTTGGCGTTGGGCGCGTAGCGCTCCATGAAACGCTCGCCGTCCTTGTTGATCAGATAGCCGCCCTCGCCCCGACAGCCCTCGGTCACCAGCACGCCGGCACCGTGGATACCGGTGGGGTGGAACTGCCACATCTCGATGTCCTGCACCGGGAACCCGGCGCGCAGGGCCATGCCGATGCCATCGCCGGTGTTGATGTGGGCGTTGGTGGTGGAGGCGTAGATGCGCCCGGCACCGCCGGTGGCGAAGACCGTCGCCTTGGATTTCACATGGACCGTCTCGCCGGTCTCCATGTTGATCGCGATCACGCCGACAACCACGCCGTCCTGGTTCTTCACCAGGTCAACCGCGAACCACTCGTTGAGGAACACGGTGTTGTTCTTCAGGTTGCCCTGGTAGAGGGTGTGCAGCAGGGCGTGACCGGTACGGTCGGCCGCGGCACAGGTCCGCGCAGCCTGGCCGCCTTCGCCAAAGTTCTTGGACTGGCCACCAAAAGGACGCTGGTAGATGCGGCCCTCCTCGGTGCGGGAGAAAGGCAAGCCCATGTGCTCCAGCTCGAAGACCGCTTCCGGGCCGACGCTGCACATGTACTCGATCGCTTCCTGGTCGCCGATGTAATCGGAGCCCTTGACCGTGTCATACATGTGCCAGCGCCAGTCGTCGTTGGGATCGGAGCTGGCGATGGCACAGGTGATACCACCCTGGGCGGACACCGTGTGGGAACGGGTCGGAAATACCTTGGAAATCACCGCGGTCTTGTAGCCGGACTGAGCCAGCTGCAGCGCCGCGCGCATGCCCGCGCCGCCGCCACCCACGATTACTCCATCAAACGTAAGGGTTCGCAAAGCTGCCATGATTTCAATATCCCCAGAGGATCTGGACACCCCAGACCACATAAATGAAGAGAGCCAGGCTGATCAGCAACTGCAGGGAAATACGCAGAACGTTCCCCGTGGTCCCCATCAGGCGCTCGGTGAGATAGTCGGTCAGCACCGACCAGAGGCCGATCCAGGCGTGCGCGGCCAGGGAGAGCAAGGCCATGAGACTGAAGACCTTGACCCAGACCTGGTCAAACAGGGCGCGCCAGCTGGCGTAATCGACGCCGCCGGCCACCGCGGCGAGAATAAACAGAAAGTAGGCCAGGAGAATGACGCCGCTGACGCGTTGCAGCAGCCAGTCCGACAGACCCGAGCGACCAAAGCTGGTTACCGACGTTACCATATCCACACCCCCATCAATACTGTAAGTACGATCGTTGCCACGATCACCAGGCGTGCAGCCAGGGTGCCGCCCTCCATGGACTCACCAATGCCAAAATCCATGACCAGGTGCTTTACGCCGGCCAGGGAGTGGTAGATGAGTGCGGCAGCAATGCCCAGGAACACCAGTTTGGCCAGGGGCGAGGTCAGCACCTCCGCCAGAAAGGCGAAGCTGTCGGCACTGCGCAGGCTCATGTCCAGCCCCCAGATAAGGAAGCCCATGGCGACAAATAGAATGACACCGGTAATACGATGCGTGATTGATGCCCATGCAGTGATGGGCAGGCGCATGCTGCCGATGTCCAGGTTGACGGGACGATTGTCTTTCACAGGTCAGGTACCACCGTTGTGACGCCCTCTCTGGGGCGGTTAATGGGGCCCGCCGCGGAGGCGGCGTTCTCGCTATCCGCACAATGCAGGCACGGATAAAACGCGCGGAATTATAGGCAGTTACCGGTTCAAATACAAACCCGCCCCAAACGGGCAGCGGAATCCGGCAGACGGACAGCAGGTGGACAAAGTGCGGCGAACGTCGCTTAACTCCCGATTTTGAGAAGTCGCTGATTACCGGGTAGTTCGCCGCCACAGCGGGAGTTTTGGGCCCGATCAATTGACAAAAAGCCGCGAGTCTCTATAGTTGGGCACCCCACGAAACCACAACGCAGGACCCCTTATGAGTGACAAGCATGCAACCCTGAAAGTGGACGGGATCGAGGACGCGATTGAACTGCCCGTCTACTCCGGCACCCTAGGCCCTGACGTTGTCGATGTCGGCGCCCTGACCGGCAAGGGTCTTTTCACCTATGACCCCGGCTTTGTCTCCACCGCCGCCTGCACCTCCGAAATTACCTACATCGACGGCGCCGAGGGCGTGCTGCTGCACCGCGGCTACCCGATCGACCAGCTGGCCGAGCAAAGCGACTACCTGGAAACCTGCTACCTGCTGCTGTACGGAGAGCTGCCCAGCGCCGAACAGAAGCGCAAGTTCGAGAACACCGTCAAGCGCCACACCATGGTGCACGAACAGATCCGCACCTTCTTCAACGGCTTCCGCCGCGACGCGCACCCCATGGCTGTCCTTTGCGGCGTGGTTGGCGCACTCTCCGCCTTCTATCACGACTCCCTGGATATCGCCGACGAGCACCACCGCGAAGTTGCCGCCTTCCGCCTGATCGCCAAGATGCCCACCCTGGCGGCGATGAGCTACAAATTCTCCATCGGCCAGCCCTTCATGTACCCCGACAACAGCCTGGGCTACGCCGAGAACTTCCTGCACATGATGTTCGGCAACCCCTGCGAGCCGAGCAAGGTCAACCCGGTGCTGGCCCGCGCCATGGACCGCATCTTCCTGCTCCACGCGGATCACGAGCAGAACGCCTCCACCTCGACGGTGCGCCTGGCGGGTTCCTCCGGGGCCAACCCCTTCGCCTGTATCGCCGCCGGCATCGCGGCCCTCTGGGGCCCCTCCCACGGTGGCGCCAACGAGGCGGTACTGGAGATGCTCGAGGAAATCGGCGATGTCTCCCGCATCGACGAGTTCGTCGCCCGGGCCAAGGACAAGAACGACCCCTTCCGCCTGATGGGCTTCGGCCACCGGGTCTACAAGAACTTCGACCCCCGCGCCAAGGTCATGAAGGAGGCCGCGGACGAGGTGCTGGCAGAACTGGGCATCGAAAACGAGCCGCTGCTGGCAATCGCCAAGCGCCTGGAGGAAATCGCCCTCAACGACGAGTACTTCGTGGAGAAGAAACTGTACCCCAATGTGGACTTCTACTCGGGCATCATCCTCAAGGCGATCGGCATCCCCACCAGCATGTTCACCGTGATCTTCGCCGTGGGCCGCACCGTTGGCTGGATTGCCCACTGGCACGAGATGATCAGCGGCAACTACCGCATCGGCCGTCCCCGCCAGCTGTATACCGGCCACCCCAAGCGCGACTTCGTGCCGGTGGACCAGCGCGGCTGAGCTCTCACCGCCTCCGAAAAGGCCGCCCCGCGCGGCCTTTTTTATGCGTTACACTGTCGTCACATAACCAAGACTGACAGGATCTCCAGCCATGCGCGGTGTTGTGATCAGCGGTACTGGGCTTTATACACCCCCTGAAACCATCAGCAATGCGGAGCTGGTCGACGCTTTCAACGCCTGGGCCCAGGCACACAACGAGACCCATGCGGAAGCGATCGCCGCTGGCGACATGGCCCCGATGGAGCCCTCCTCGGCGGCCTTCATCGAGAAAGCCTCGGGCATCCGCTCGCGACACGTGATCGACAAGCGGGGCATACTGGACCCCGAGAGGATGGTTCCGGACATTCCCGAGCGCCCCGACGCGAGCCCCTCACTGCAGTGCGAAATCGGTGTCGCCGCCGCCCGGGAGGCGATGCAGCAGGCCGGCAGGGAGGCCGCGGACATCGACGCGGTGATTGTCGCCTGCTCCAACCTTCAGCGCCCCTACCCCGCCATCGCTATCGAAATCCAGAGCGCGCTCGGCATCCAGGGCTATGCCTTTGACATGAACGTGGCCTGCTCCTCCGCCACCTTCGGCATTCAGCAGGCCCGGGACGCCATCCTCGCCGGCAGCGCCCGCCGTGTGCTGATCATCAACCCCGAGATCTGCAGCGGCCACCTGAACTTCCGCGACCGCGATTCGCATTTCATTTTCGGTGATGTGTGCACGGCGGTACTCGTCGAAAGCGCACAGGACGCGATCGCCGACGAGCGTTTCCTGGTCGTCGACAGCCAGCTGCAGACCCGCTTCTCCAACAATATTCGCAACAACTTCGGGTTTCTCAACCGCGCCGCGCCGGCGGGGATGGGTCAGCCGGACAAGCTGTTCGTGCAGGAGGGGCGCAAGGTTTTCAAGGAGGTGTGCCCCGCTGTCGCCGAGCAGATCGGCGAGCAACTGCGGCGACTCGAGCTGGCCCCCGGGGAGCTTCGCCGGCTGTGGCTGCACCAGGCCAACCTGGGCATGAACCAGTTGATTGCGCGCCGGGTGCTGGGCCGCGAGGCCAGCGCGGAGGAAGCGCCGACGATCCTCGACGAGTACGCCAACACCAGCTCGGCGGGCTCGATCATCGCCTTTCACCGCTACCGAAGCGACCTGTGCTCCGGGGATATCGGCGTACTCTGCTCCTTCGGTGCCGGCTACAGCATCGGCAGCGTGGTCCTGCGCCGGCTTTGAGTGCGCGGCGCGGGAGGCGGACTCAGAGCAAGGGCGGCAGGGCGTCTAGCAGCGCATCGCACTCGGCATCGGTGCCGACGGTAATGCGCAGGTAGTCCCGCACCCTCGGCTGGTCGAACCAGCGCACGATAATGCCCTGTTCGCGCAGTGCCAGGAAAATGGCCCGCGCATCGCGCCCTTCACCGGGACTGGCGAGCACAAAGTTTGCCCGCGAGGGCAGCACCGAGAAGCCCAGGCCCTCGAGGGCGGCAGTGAGCCGCTCCCGGCTGGCGATCACCCGCCGGCAACTGTCCCGGAACCAGGACTCATCAGCCAGGGAAGCCACGGCCGCCCGCTGCGCAGGGGCGTCCAGAGGGTAGGAATTGAAGGAGTTCTTGACCCGCTTGAGGGCTTCGATCAGATCCGGGTGACCGAAGGCCATGCCCACCCGCAGGCCAGCCAGGGCCCGGGATTTGGACAGGGTCTGCACCACCAGCAGATTATCGAACTCGGGCACCAGCGCCAGCGCCGACTCCCCGCCAAAGTCGATGTAGGCTTCGTCCATCACCACGACTCGGTCCGGGTGGCTGCGCAACAGGGCGCGCACGCCATCCAGGCCCAGCAGAAGCCCGGTGGGGGCGTTCGGATTGGGCAGAATAATGCCGCCACAGGGACCGTCGAAGGCCGCGGGATCGACACTGAAGTCGGCCCGCAGCGGGACCCTGCGATAACGCACGCCGTAGAGGTCGGACCATACCGGGTAAAAACTGTAGGTCACATCCGGAAACAGCAGCGGCTCGGACTGCCTGAGCAGCCCCTGGAAGACGTGCGCCAGGACCTCGTCGGAGCCGTTGCCGACAAACACGTTGTCTGGCTGCAAGCCGTGGTAGGTGGCCAGCGCCTGACACAGTTCGACGGATTCGGGGTCGGGGTAGCGGCGCAGGGCTTCGCCGTCGACCGCCGCCAGGGCCTCGAGCACCGCCGGCGATGGCGGATAGGGCATCTCGTTGGTGTTCAGCTTGACCAGCCGGGCATGACGGGGCTGTTCCCCGGGCACGTAGGGGTTCAGGTGACGAACCACATCACTCCAGAAACGACTCATCGGGCTATCCGCGGGTGTGGGTGGTATGCCACGCGGACCACCACTGAGGGTGGCCCGCGGGAGAAGAGTGGCGTCCCCTAGGGGGTTCGAACCCCTGTCCTCGCCGTGAAAGGGCGATGTCCTAGGCCACTAGACGAAGGGGACGCAAGCTTCCGGCTGACCGGAAGCGCGCCATTGTACCGAAGGCCGGCTCCGATGCAAGCCTTAATACTTGAATTGCGTCTCCAGCGTAATGCGGTCGTAGTCCGTGGCGCTGCCCGTGAGGTCCTTGCCGAACTCGTTGTTGAAGTACCAGGTCAGCCCCACCTGCCAGCGCGCATCCAGGGCATAGGCGCCGTAGAAGCGATGGCCGGTGATATCGGCGCCGCCGCCAGCGGCATCGGAGTCGCGCAGCAGGCCGAGCACGGCATCGGCACCCACGTCGTCATACTGATAGCCGAGGTGCCAGCTACCCGCCGCACTGGCCTTGCCCAGGCGCACGCCTGCCAGCCAGGCACTGTCGTGGTCGTCGGCATCCAGGTTCTGGGCCAGATCGCCGTAGAGCGCCAGTGGCAGGCCGGCCACACGCGCACTCAGGCTGGCATACCACTCGAGCACTTCAAAATCACTGGCATAGACGCAGCTGGACACCGCACTGGTCGCACAGCGAATGCTGTTGCCGTAGAAATCATCGACGTCGCCGTAATAGCTCCCCTTGCCCGAGGTGGGCATGTGCAGATAGCTGACGGCACTTTCCAGTTCAACCGTATCCGTCAGGGACAGCCGGGTACCCGCTTGCAACCCCCAGTAGGTGGTCCGGTTGGCGCGCCGGCTGTCGCTCTCCAGGTGGTGGAAGGCGCCGTTGACAAACAGGGTGTCGCTGGACCAGCCAAAGGCAATGCCCTCGGGGGTGTAGTCGCCGTCCCAGAGCAGCTGGGTACCCTGGGGGGTGGCAAAGGTGTTGGCCATCTTGCCCAGGGTCAGGTAGGCCCCGTCGAAGGGGCGCCAGCGGGCCCAGGCACGGTCCAGGTAGAGCTCCTTGGAGCTGCCGCCATTGCCGAAGGTGACGTTGCCGCTGGTGGGGCTCTCGCTGCCAGCGGCGATGCGCACGCCGAGATCCAGCTTCGGGCTCAGGGCAACGTCGAGAGCGGTTCGGCTGCGCAGGCGGTGACGGGTCCTGGCGTCGGCATCCCCCACCTCGATATCGTCATAGCGGTAACGCAAATCGCCGCTTACCCGCACGCTGCGCACCCAGTCGGGCACCGGGGCCGCCGCCGGCGCCGCTGCCTGCGAGTCCGCTGTCAGCGTCTCTTCCCGCACCGTGCTCCCGGCAATCTCCCGCAGGCGGGCGTTCTCGGCTTCCAGCGCGCTTACCCGGCCGGCAAGCTCGCCCATGGCGGCCTTGAGTGCCTCGAATTCCGCGTCGCTGACGGCGGCCAGCGACGCCTGTGACAGACCGGCCAGCAACAAGGCCGGCGCAACTTGCTTGAGTGACTTGGACACGCCTTTCTCCCCTTCGTGTTATTCCGTGGCCCGAAGGCCATGTTACAGAAAGGCGACGATTATATGGCGTTTGGATGACAGAATTGTGACAGCGAGACCGGACGGCTCACTCGGTCTCGCTGTCCTCGACCTGGGCGATCAGCTCGTCGGGCTCGACGTGCCGCACATTCAGCCCGCGCACCAGGTAGATCACGTGCTCGGCAATGTTGGCGGCGTGATCCCCCACGCGCTCGAGGCTGCGCAGGGCCCACATCTGCCCCAGCACGGGCCCGATGGTGCGCGGATCCTCCATCATGAAGGTCACCAGGCTGCGCATGGCCGTGGCGTACTCCGCGTCGACATCGCGGTCGGCTACCACCACCTCCACCGCCTGGTCGACGTCGAGGCGGGCAAAGGCGTCCAGGGCCTTGCGCAGCATGTCGCCCACGTGGGCGCCGATGTGGCGAATCTCGACAAAGGTGCGGGTCTGCCCCCCCTCCTCCGCGGCCTTGATTGCCTGGCGTGCGATCTTGCTGGCCTCGTCGCCGATGCGCTCGAGGTCGGTAATCACCTTGGCGATCGCCAGCACCAGCCGCAGGTCACTGGCGGCGGGCTGGCGCCGGGCCAGAATCCGCGACACTTCCTCGTCAATGCTGATTTCCAGGTCGTTGACCGCCTCGTCAGTGGCCACCACGTCCTCGGCAACGCCGCTGTCCCGGGACAGCAGGCACTCCACGGAGCGCGCGACCTGCTGCTCCACCAGCCCTCCCATTTCCAGCAGGTGATTCTTGACCGCGTCCAGTTCGGCGTTGAACTGCCCGGAGATATGCTGTTTGTAGCTATCCTGATTGAGCATGCTCAACCTCCTCAGCCGTAGCGGCCGGTAATGTAGTCTTCGGTCTGCTTTTTCTCGGGATTGGTGAAAAGCGTATCCGTGTCGTCGAACTCGATCAACTTGCCCATGTACATGAAGGCGGTCATGTCGGAGACCCGCGCCGCCTGTTGCATGTTGTGGGTGACGATCACGATGGTGTAGCGGGACTTGAGCTCGTAGATCAGCTCCTCGATCTTCAGCGTGGAGATGGGATCGAGCGCCGAGGCAGGCTCATCCAGCAACAGCACTTCCGGCTCCACGGCGATGGTGCGGGCAATGACCAGTCGCTGCTGCTGACCACCGGACATGCCCAGGGCGCTCTGGTGCAGACGGTCCTTGACCTCCTCCCAGAGCGCCGCGGCGCGCAGGGCCTTTTCCACCACCTCGTCCAGCACCCGCTTGCGGTTGATGCCCTGGATGCGCAGGCCGTAGGCCACGTTCTCGTAGATCGACTTGGGAAAGGGGTTGGGCTTCTGGAAAACCATACCCACCCGGCGGCGCAGGGCCGCCACGTCCACACTGCGGTCGTAGACATCCTCGCCGTCGAGCAGCAGCTTGCCGCTCACCCGGCAGCCGTCCACCAGGTCATTCATGCGGTTGATGCAGCGCAAGAGGCTGGACTTGCCACAGCCACTGGGCCCGATGAAGGCAGTCACCTGCTGGCGAGGAATGTCCAGCTGGATATCGTGCAGGGCCTGGGCTGTGCCGTAGTACAGGTTGAGGTTCTCCATGCGCAGGCAGGTTTCCCGGCGGACCGGTGCCGCATTCCCGGGGAGGTCGCGCTTGAGCGCCTTGAGGTCGATAGCGTGGGAAGACATTGGAAAACTCCTAATGTTCCAGTGATTTGTAGCGCTCGCGCAGGCGATTGCGCAGGCTGACAGCGGCCAGGTTGAGCAGGGCAATGATCACCACCAGCAGGAAAGCCGTGGCGTAGACCAGGGGCCTGGCGGCCTCCACATTGGGGCTCTGGAAGCCGACATCATAAATGTGAAAGCCCAGGTGCATGAACTTCTGATCGAGGTGCAGGAAGGGGTAGTTGCCATCCAGGGGCAGCGTGGGCGCCAGCTTGACCACACCCACCAGCATCAGCGGTGCCACCTCGCCGGCGGCGCGGGCCACGGCCAGGATCAGCCCGGTCATCATGGCCGGGCTGGCCATCGGCAGTACCACGCGCCACAGGGTTTCCGCCCGGGTCGCCCCGAGGGCCAGGCTGCCCTCGCGGACCGCCTTGGGGATCCGGGTCAACCCCTCCTCCGTCGCGACGATAACCACCGGCAGGGTCAACAATGCCAGGGTCAGCGAGGCCCACATCAAACCCGGAGTCCCGAAAGTCGGCCGCGGCAGGGACTCGGGAAAGAACAGCTGATCCAGCTCGCCGCCGACAAAGTACACGAAGAAGCCGAGACCAAAGACCCCGTAAACAATCGACGGTACCCCCGCCAGGTTGTTTACCGCAACGCGAATCGTGCGCGTCACCAGGCCCTGGCCCGCGTATTCCCGCAGGTAGACAGCGGCCACCACACCAAAGGGGGTAACGATGATCGACATCAGGATGACCATCAGCACGGTACCGAACATCGCCGGAAAAACCCCGCCTTCGGTGTTTGCCTCCCGGGGCTCGTCGGAAAGGAACTCCCACAGGCGCTCCGCGTAGAGGCCCAGTTTTTCCACCGGCCCCAGCGCATTGGGCCGGTAGGCGCGAACAATCTGTGCGATGGGCAGCTGCCTGAGTTGGCCGTTCGCCAGCTCCGCCTCGATTTGATGGCCGCGGATGGATTCGTAGAGGGCGTTCAGTTCGTCCTGCAGACTGCGGAAGCGGGCATCCAGTGTCGCCCGCTCCTCCGCCAGCTCGGCCTGGGCGGCGGCATCGAGTTCACCGCGCATCTCCAGGCCGCGTTCGCGCAGGCGCAGCCGCTCGAGGTCGTGGTTGATGGCTCCGATAGCGCCCTGCTCGATCTCGCGGATATTCTCCCTGACCGACACCGTCTCGGCGATCAGCGCCTGCAAGGTCTCCCAGGCCCGCTGCGGTTCGTCGGTGGCATCTACCGCCGGCCCGCCCCGCGGGGTGACGCTGCGCAGATAACCGTAGAAGTTGCCCCACTCCAGGCGCTCGAGAACCATCACGCCCTCGGGCCAGGCAAGATTGGCAAACTGCTCGTCAATCAGCCAGACGAAGTCTGTCCCCAAGGCGTCCCGGTTGCCCTGCTTGAGCAAGGTACGCTGATAAAAGGGTCCCGGCCCGCTGAGTTCAAAACCGGCCTCGCGCAGCTGCTCCCCGGACACTTCAACCTGCTCGACCACCTCGCCCAGCAATGCGCGCGTCTGGCCCTGGTACTCCACGTCCACCGACAGCACGTCGGCTGGCCAGAAGTGGCCGAGACCGCGCACCGCCAGCAGCAGGAGCAGCCCCACCACGGCGATGATACTCACGCTCACGGCCGCAGCGTTCAGCCAGATCATCGGTTCGCCGCTGCGTAACCAGCCCTGCTGGCGGCCCCGGTTGGTGGCGTGGATATCCTGGTACTGTTGCTTGTCCATTACAGGGACCCGTACTTGATGCGCAGCCGCTGGCGGACAATCTCCGCCGCGGTATTGACGACAAACGTGAACAGGAAGAGCACGAAGGCGGCGAGGAAGAGCACCCGGTAATGCGTGCTGTCGACCTCGGCCTCGGGAATCTCCACGGCGATGTTGGCGGACAGGGTGCGCATGCCTTCAAAGATGTTGGCGTCCATGATCGGGGTGTTGCCGGTGGCCATCAGCACGATCATGGTCTCGCCCACCGCACGCCCCAGGCCAATCATCAGACCGGAGAAAATACCCGGGCTGGCGGTGGGCAGAACCACGCCCACCAGGGTTTGCCAGGGGGTCGCCCCGAGGGCGAGACTGCCGTAACTCAGGTGCCGGGGCACGGAGAAGATGGCGTCCTCGGCGATCGAGAAAATGGTCGGGATCACGGCCATGCCCATGGCAATACCCACCACCAGGGAGTTGCGCTGGTCAAAGGGAATCCCCAGCTCATTGGTCACCCAGCGGCGCATGTCACCGCCAAACAGCCACAGCTCCAGGGCGTCGTTACCGGCAAAGCTCACGTAGCCGATAAAAATGACCACCGGCACCAGCACCGCGGCGTGCCATCCCTCGGGCACCCGGGCCCGCACCGACAGGGGAAGGCGCGACCACAGGAAGGCGAACAGCAGAACACCCACCGGCATGGCCAGCAACAGTGTCACCACCGCCGTCAGCTTGTCCTCCACCAGGGGCGCCAGCCACAGGCCCGCCAGGAAGCCCAGAATCACCGTGGGCAGAGCTTCCATCAGCTCCACCAGGGGCTTGATCTTGCGACGCAGGGCCGGGGCCATGAAGTAGGCGGTGTAGATTGCCCCGCAAATGGCCAGGGGGGCGGCGATCAGCATGGTGTAAAAAGCCGCCTTGAGCGTGCCAAAAGCGAGAGGCGCAAAACTCAGCTTGGGTTCGAAATCGTTGTCCGACGCCGAGGATTGCCAGATGTGTGCCGGCTCGTCGTAACTCTCGTACCACACCTCGTCCCAGAGAGCCGTCCAGGAGATATCCGGATGCTTGTTGTGCAGCTCCCAGCTGTGCAACTGGCCATCGGCCTGCAGTTGCACCAACAGGTCGCCCCGGGGCGCGATGGCCGCCGGCGCTGCCCCGGTAGCGATCGTCTCATTCAGCACCCGCCGGTGGGCCGTCGTGTGGAAGATCTGCAGGGTGTCGTCGCTGCCCAGGCTGAGGAAACCCTTGCGACGGTGCTCGGGCACCAGCTGCTGCGCCGGCACGCCGTCGGTATCGAAACTGCGAATGCGCTGCAAGCGGTGGCCTTCCCCGGGGTCGCGAACCATGAAGGCCTGGACCAGCTCTCCGCGGTCGGAGCTGGCCAGCAGGGAGATGCCGCCGAGCAGCATGGTCGAGGTCTGCAGGCGCCCCGGTTCCTGAAACAGCCTGCCGCGGCTCACCACCGCCGCCAGCCCGCTGGCATCCCGGGCCTGCAGGTCGAGCACAGTGAAGGCGCCGGTGGCATCGACGTGATAGAGCCAGCGCTGGTCGCCCGAGAGATGGATGGTGGCCCCCTGCACCGGCATCGCCGGCAGCGGCAGGCTCTCCACACGGGTGGTGACCTCGCCACTGAGGAAGTTCTCCTCGCGGACCAGGCGCGCGCCGACCCAGGCGCCGCTGCGAGTGCCGCCGACCAGCACCAGGGCGTCGTCGGTATTGGCGAAAGTCAGTGATACCAGCGGCTCCTCCGCCAGCTGCAGCCGCTCGACCGACTCCAGCCGCGGCGTCACGACCTGCTCGCCGCCGGGGTAGGTCAGCCGGTATTGGTGTTGGAACAGGGCGACCTCGCCATTGCGCCAGGCAGCGGCGAACAGGCGGCTCTCGGCACTCTCGGCGACCACCAGGTCGGGGCTGCCCAGGGCAGGATCCAGCGCTTCCCGCAACACCGTGCTGCCGTCCGAGAGGCGCAGGAAATGGGCCACGCCCTGCCCGCTGACCGCCAGTGCCAGCTCCCCCTGCTCCTCTACCGCGAGGTACATCGGCGCACTCCGCAGGCTCGTGGCGACCGGTTCGCGCGCTTCGACTGACGCGCCACTGAACAGTGGTACAACCTCGTAGAGCAGGTAGAAGAAGATCAGCAGGATGGCAAACAGCACCCCGGCACCACCGGCAGTCACCGAGACCGTCGCAATGCGGTCCTTGATGCGGCGCCACTGGTTGGTACGTGGGGACAGGTGCTCAGTCAGGCTGGACAAGGGTGGCTCCCTCTCGCGCGTGGTAATGAATCCGGGAGCGGCCCGTGCCGGGCCCGCTCCCGCGGGGCTAGATGACGTCGGCCAGCCTTACAGGCCGAGCTGCGCGCTATAGCGCTCGACTACCGCGGCCGGCAGCGGGATATAGCCGTCCTTGGCGACCACTTCCTGGCCCTGGCGCGAGAACACCAGCTTGAAGAACTCGCGCTCCATCGGCGAAAGGGCCTTGTTGGGGTCCTTGTTCACGTAGACGTAGAGGAAGCGCGACAGCGGATAACGGCCGCTGGTTGCATTTTCCGCGGTGGCGGCGAAGGCTTCTCCGCCGGCCTGCCGGCTCAGAGGCACTGCCCGCACGCTCGACGTCCGGTAGCCGAAGCCGGAGTACCCGATGCCATTGATCGAGGTGGACACCGACTGTACCACCGAGGCCGAGCCCGGCTGTTCATTGACCGTGTTGCGGAAGTCACCCTTGCACAGGGCCTCGGTCTTGAAGTAACCGTAAGTGCCGGATACCGAGTTGCGGCCGAAGAGCTGGATGTCGCGATTCTCCCAGGCACCGGTCAGGCCCAGCTGGCCCCAGCGATCGACACCCTCGAGGGCGCCGCAACGGCGGGTGGACGAGAAAATGGCATCCACCTCGGCGATGCTCAGCGACTCGATCGGATTGTCCTTGTGCACGTAGACACCCAGGGCATCTATGGCGACCGGAACCGCGGTCGGCTTGTAGCCATAGCGGTTTTCGAAGGCCTCGATTTCCTTGTCTTTCATGTCGCGGCTCATGGGGCCGAGATTGGCGGTACCCTCGGTCAGCGCCGGCGGTGCCGTGGACGATCCCGCCGCCTGAATTTGAATATTGACGTTGGGGTAGGCACGCTTGAATTCTTCCGCCCACAGGGTCATCAGATTGGCCAGGGTGTCCGAGCCGATACTGGACAGGTTGCCGGAAACGCCGCTGGCCACCTGGTAGTCCTCCAGGGCCGGGTCGACCTCAACGCTGGCGGCAGTGTGGGCGAGGAAAGCGGCGCCCAGGGCGACCAGCGATTGCTTGACGAAACGTTGTATCAGCATGGGTAGGCTCCATAAGCTGTGACTGTGTTCGGCGCTCACGTTACCCCCAATATATGACAGAATGATGACACTGGCATGTCAGCCGCGCGGAAACCACAGGCTGAAGGTGCTGCCCTTGCCCGGCCGGCTCTCGATCTGCAGCTGGGCCTGGTGATTGGCGGCGACATGCTTGACGATGGCCAGGCCGAGCCCCGTGCCCCCGGTACGCGAGGAGCGACTGTCATCGACCCGGTAGAAACGCTCGGTGAGCCGGGGAATGTGGCTCGCCTCGATACCCACCCCCTGGTCCTGGACCGACAGCCGCAGGCCATCCGGCTCCTCGGCCCAGGTGACTGTCACACAACTGTCATCCGGGCTGTACTTGATCGCATTGAGCACCAGGTTGGAGATGGCACTGTGCAGCTCGCGCAAATCCCCGGGCACGCTGGCCTCCGTCTCGACCCGGAACTCCACCCGCCGCTGGGGATGCGATGTGGCCAGCTCCGACTGCAATTCACGCAGCAGCTGGCCCACGTTGACCGACTCCCGCCGTTCCCGCGGCTGCACGCTTTCGATGCGGGTCAGCCAGAGCAGATCCCGCAACAGCGCCTCCATCCGCTCCGCCTGCTGGGCCATCTGACCCAGCGGTCGCTGCAGACGTTCGGGCACCTGCTCCGGCTGGCCCAGGAGTGTCTCCAGGTAACCCTTGATCACGGTCAGCGGCGTGCGCAGCTCGTGGGAGACATTGCCGACAAAATCGCGCCGCATGTTTTCGAGGCGCGCCTCGCGGGTCACGTCCCGGGCAAATACCAGTCGATCATTGTTGCCAAAGCGGCTGATACTGAACTGCAGGTACTGCTCGCGCTCGCTGCCCAGGCGCACCTGCAGGGGCAGGCTGTAATCCTCGGCCAGAAAATAGCGGTGAAACTCCGGCAGGCGCACCAGGTTGAGCAGCGCCTGGCCACGATCCTTGGGAAAACGCAGGCCGAGCAGCTTCTGGGCCGCGCTGTTGCACCACTCGATGGCGCCACTGGCCGACACCATCACCGCCGCATCCTGCATCGACGACAGGGAGTCCTGCAGGTAGTCCAGGCGCGACTGCAGCAATGTCTGCTGTTCGCGGCTTTCCCGGCGCAAACTGTAGAGGCGGTCGTAAAAATCGCCCCAGATACCCCGCGCCTCGGGCGGCTCCACATCCGGAGAATCGAGCCAGGCGCGCAGGCGCTTCAGCTGCACCAGCCAGCGCAGCAAGAGCAGCAGCAAGAGCCCGGAGAGGACCTGAAAGGGATAACCCAGGGGCCAGCCCAGGGCCAGGGCCAGGAGGACCAGCAGGACCAGGCGGCGCAGTTCCACCAGCCAGGTCACCCGTGCCCTCACCGGTTGCCGGCTCCCCGGGAGGAGAAGCGGTAGCCCGTGCCGCGCACCGTTTGGATCAGGTCACTGTAATCGTGTGCGGGGCTCTGCAGCGCCTTGCGCAGGCGGCGGATATGCACGTCGACCGTGCGCTCTTCCACATAGACATTGGCCCCCCAGACGTGATCCAGCAACTGGCTGCGGGTGTAGGCCCGCTCGGGGTGGGACATGAAGAACTGCAGGAGGTTGAATTCCGTGGGGCCCATGTCCAGGGGGTCTTCCCCCAGGAACACCCGCCGGCTCTCACCCTCCAGCACCAGCTCGGAAACCTGCAGGCGCTCCTGCTCGTCGCCGCCACTGGTGCGCCGCAGCAGGGCCTTGATGCGGGCAATCAGCTCGCGCGGGGCAAAGGGCTTGGTAATGTAGTCATCGGCACCGACATCGAGACCCTGGATCACATTATCCTCGGCACTCTTGGCAGTCAGCATGATCACCGGCAACTCCCGGGTCGTATCGTTGCGCTTGAGACGGCGCAGCAACTCCAGGCCGCTGCCCCCGGGCAACATCCAGTCCAGCAGGACGATATCCGGGCGTTCATCCACGATCAGGGTGTAGGCGTCGTGGATGTTTTCCGCCTCGAGGCAGCGAAAGTCGGCGATTTCCAGGGCCATCCGCAACATGTCCCGGATGGCGAACTCGTCGTCGACGATCAGTACCTTGCGTTCATTCATTGGTCACAATCTCCCCTCCGGACACCATAAACTGCGTATTAGAGAGGGTTTTTGTGACAACAGTGTGACAAAGCGGCGATTTCCCGCCGCTTTGTCGGTGCAGCGGCCGCCTAGCGGAGGCTGCTGTTGATGTTGGCCAGCACCTTGTTGCCCGGACACAGGTCTTCCTCGGTCAGGGTATTGAGGGGCCTGCGGGAGGTTTCCAGCACATCGTGCAGATCCCGGGAGTCCTTGTCGATATAGATCAGCCCGGTCAGGATCTCCCCCGCCGCGCGGTGTTTCTCGATCGCCACCATCGCGGAGAGCCGGTCGAAGGGATCGAGTTCCTCGTCAAGCTTCTCCAGGTGCAGCACGGAGCCATCGTGCAGGGTCACCTCGGTGCCGGTGCCGGGCGCGTAGTGGGCGGTGATTTCCTCACGCATCGGTACGAAGTCCACGGTACCGGTGGCCTCGGCGTGTTCGCGCACGAACTCGTAGCTCTTGGTGGAGCCCGCATTGTTGTTGAAGGTCACGCAGGGCGAGACCACGTCAATCAGGGCGAAGCCGCGGTGGGACATGGCCGCCTTGATCAGCGGTACCAGCTGCCCCTTGTCGCCGGAGAAGCTGCGCGCCACGAAGGTCGCGCCGAGCTGCAGGGCCAGGCCCGGCAGGTCGATGGCGGAGAAGGGGTTGGGGTCGCCCTTCTTGCTGGCGGAGCCTTCGTCGGCGGTCGCCGAGTCCTGCCCCTTGGTCAGGCCGTAGCAACCGTTGTTCATGACGATATACACCATGTTCAGGTTGCGGCGGATGGCGTGGGCAAACTGGCCCATGCCGATGGAGGCGGTATCACCGTCCCCGGACACACCCAGGTAGAGCAGATCGCGATTGCCCATGGCCGCCCCGGTGACCACCGAGGGCATGCGCCCGTGGACCGAGTTAAAGCCGTGAGACTTGCCCAGGAAGTAGGTCGGCGCCTTGGAGGAACAGCCGATCCCGGACAGTTTGGCGATGCGGTGGGGCTCCAGGTTCAGCTCGTGGCAGGCGCGCACGATGGAACCGCTGATGGAGTCGTGGCCGCAGCCGGCACACAGGGTCGAAATGGCACCCTCGTAGTCGGCACGGGTGTAACCGAGCTCATTGACCGGCAGGTCGGGGTGACGGAACTTGGGAATCTGGTAACTCATGCGCTTACTCTCCTGCGGCGCTGACCAGGCGGTCGCGGCGCAATGGTGTCACGTTGTGGCCGGGCATCTGCTGCAGGATCTGCTGGCGGATGTTGCGGGCGCTGATCGGGGTGCCGTCGTAGCAGAGCACCGATTTCAGCTTGTCCGGCCCGAGTTCGAATTCGGCCATCAGCAGGGTGCGCAGCTGGGCGTCGCGATTCTGCTCGATGACGAAGACACGCTCGTGACGCTCCAGGAAGGCCTCCACATCGCGGTTGAAGGGGAAGGCACGCACGCGCATGGCGTTGATGCGCAGGCCGTCCTCGGCCAGGTAATCCAGAGCTTCCCGGGCCGACTCCTCGCTGGTACCAAAGTAGAGCACCGCGGTGTCGGTGTCCTGTCCACAGTCCTGCTCGATCGGCTTGGGCACCCACTCCTTGATGGTTTCCCACTTGGCCAGCAGCCGCTGCATGTTCTTGGCGTATTCCTCGCCCCGCTCGGTGTAGACCGCGTACTCGTCCCGGGATGTCCCCCGGGTGAAGAAGGCGCCCTTCTCCGGGTGGGTACCGGGGATGGTGCGGTAGCAGATACCGTCGCCATCGACGTCCAGGTAGCGGCCGAAGCGCTCCATGCGGTCAAGGTCCTCGGCATTGAGTACCTTGCCGCGGTCGTAGCGACGCTCGTCGTCCCATTCCAGCGGCTCGGACATGTTGTCGTTCATGCCCAGGTCGAGGTCGGTCATCAGGATGATCGGGGTTTGCAGACGCTCCGCCAGGTCGAAGGACAGGGCGCCAAAGTCAAAGCACTCCTTCGGCGTCGAGGGGAAGAGCAGTACCTGCTTGGTATCCCCGTGGGAGGCGTAGGCCGCCGCCAGAATGTCCGATTGCTGGGTGCGCGTGGGCATGCCGGTAGAGGGACCCGCCCGCTGCACGTCAAAGAGCACCGTGGGGATCTCGGCGAAATAAGCCAGACCGAGGAACTCCGCCATCAGCGAGAGACCGGGGCCGCTGGTGGCGGTGAAAGCCCGCGCGCCGTTCCAGCTGGCGCCAACCACCATGCCGATCGCCGCCAGTTCGTCCTCCGCCTGCACGATGGCGTAGTTCTTGCGGCCGGTGCCCGGATCGATACGCAGGCGCTTGGCATACTTCTCGTAGGCATCCACCACCGAGGTGGAAGGCGTGATCGGGTACCAGGCGGCAACCGTGGCGCCGCCGTAGATGGCGCCCAGACCGAGGGCCGTATTGCCGTCGAGTAGGACCTTGTCGCCCACCTTGTCCGCGGTGCGCACGCGCACGCCGATCGGGCAGGCAAAGTTTTCCTTGGCGTACTGGTAGCCCAGCTCCAGGGCGTGGATATTGGGCAGGATCAGCTTGTCCTTGCCCTTGAACTGATCGCTGACCAGCCCGGTGAGCACGGCGAAATCCATGTCCAGCAGGGCCGCCAGGGCACCGACGTAGATCACGTTCTTGAACAGCTGGCGCTGGCGCGGATCCTTGTACTCGTCGTTGCAGATCCGGGTCAGCGGCAGCCCGATGATGTTGACGTCATTGCGCACCAGGCGCAGGTCGAGGGGCTTGGTATTGTCGTAGATGAAATAGCCGCCCGGCTCCACTTCGCGGATGTCCTGGGGCATGCTCTGGGGGTTGACCGAGAGCATGATGTCCACGCCGCCCCGACGGCCCAGGTAACCGCGCTCGCTGACCC
This sequence comes from Haliea atlantica, assembly GCF_054779855.1. Taxonomy (NCBI): domain Bacteria; kingdom Pseudomonadati; phylum Pseudomonadota; class Gammaproteobacteria; order Cellvibrionales; family Halieaceae; genus Haliea; species Haliea atlantica. Next base: position 371,466 of record NZ_BAAGXL010000003.1, read on the forward strand.
GCACTTCGTACCAGGTCGGCAGCCCCTGGATGTTCGAGGGGAAGATGTTCTTCGGGCACACCGGCACGCCCATTCGGAAGATCGCCTTGGCGAAGAGGTTGTTGGCACTGGCGGAGCCGGTGCCATTCACGTTGGCGAACTTGATGACGAATTCGTTGACGGATTGCAGGGATTGCATGGTTCAGAGTCCTGCCTTGGTAACGCTGTAGAGGAATTTCTGCATGTCCCACGCCGTGGTCGGGCAACGCTCGGCACACAGACCACAGTGCAGGCACACGTTCTCGTCCTTGACCATCACCCGGCGGGTGGGCAGCTCGGTGGAAACGTAGAGGTCCTGGGCCAGGTTGCCCGCGGGCGCATTGAGACGCTGGCGCAGCGCCTCCTCTTCCTCGGCGTTTTCCGTGAAGGTAATACAGTCGGTGGGGCAGACGTCCACGCAGGCGTCGCACTCGATGCAGCGCGGGGCATCGAACACGGTCTGCACGTCGCAGTTCAGGCAGCGCTCGGCTTCCTTGAAACCGGTATCCTGGTCGAAGCCCAGTTCGACTTCCAGCTTGCGGTTGCGCAGGGTCTCTTCCAGCGGTGCCAGCGGGACCACGTAGCGCGGGTCATTCTCCACCGAGTTGTCGTAGCTCCACTCGTGGATGCCCATCTTCTGGCTGACCAGGTTGGTGTAGGGGTCCGGACGCTGGGAGACATCCTCGCCGCGGCAAAAGAGGTCGATGCTGACCGCCGCCTGGTGGCCCTGGGCCACGGCGGTGATCACGTTTTCCGGACCGAAGGCGGCGTCGCCACCGAAAAAGACCCGCGGGTTGCTGGACTGGAAGGTGGTCGCATCCAGTACCGGCATGTCCCACTTGTCGAAATCGATGCCGATGTCCCGCTCGATCCAGGGGAAGGAGTTCTCCTGGCCGATGGCCATGAGCACCTCATCGGCGGGCATGAACACCAGGTCCTCGCCGGTGGGCACCAGGCTGCGCTTGCCGTTCTCGTCGTAGACCGCCTCGACCTTCTCGAACAGCATGCCGGTCATTTTGCCATCCTCGATGACAAATTCCTTGGGCGTGTGGTTGTCGTAAATCGGGATGCCCTCGTGCATGGCATCCTCTTTTTCCCAGGGCGAGGCCTTCATGTCGGCGAAGGGGCTGCGCACCACCACCCGCACATCCTCGCCACCCAGGCGACGGGAGGTACGACAGCAGTCCATTGCCGTGTTGCCGCCACCCAGGACCAGGACGCGCTTGCCAATGCTCTCGGTGTGCTCGAAGGCCACGCTGGCCAGCCACTCGATGCCGATGTGCACCTGCTTGCCGGCCTCTTCCAGGCCCGGCAGCTGCAGCAGCTTGCCCCGGGGGGCCCCGGTGCCGACGAAGACGGCGTCGTAGTCCTTGTCGAGCACTTCCTTGAGGCTGTCCACTTCCGTGTTGAAGAAGCTCACCACACCCATGTCGAGGATGTAATTCACTTCCTCGTCCAGCACCTCGCCCGGCAGGCGGAAGGAGGGAATCTGGCTGCGCATCATGCCGCCACCCGCGTGCTGGTTGTCGTAGATGTCGATGCTGTAGCCCAGTGGCATGAGGTCACGCGCCACCGTCAGGGACGCCGGACCGGCACCGATCAGGGCGATGCGCTTGCCGTTCTTTTTCTCGGGAATCTTCGGCAGGCGCGCACGGATATCCATCTTGTTGTCCGCCGCGACCCGCTTGAGCCGGCAAATCGCCACCGGCTCCTCGCCCTTGGCGATGCGACCGCGTCGACAGGCGGGTTCGCAGGGGCGATCACAGGTGCGCCCCAGGATGCCGGGGAACACGTTGGATTCCCAGTTGATCATGTAGGCGTCGTCGTAGCGGCCTGCGGCAATCAGCCGGATGTACTCGGGCACAGGGGTATGTGCCGGACAGGCGTACTGACAATCAACGACCTTGTGGAAGTATTCGGGGTTGGAAATATCGGTAGGTTTCACTGCTCTGGCCTGTGGGCTCCAAAATGGAATTGAGTGCCCGCACGCGGGCACAGGCAGCCGCAAATACTGTCACATTTCACTCAAGTTTGCATCCAGCAATGCGTATAAATGCGCACCTTTCCCATCCATTGGCAGGTGATTTCAGGGCATCGCGGCGACTTTTTGAACTGCATCAGAACAGGCCAAACCAGCGGCTCTGTCGCTTCAGCTCCTCCTCGCAACTGGCCAGCTGCCCGCGATAGCGCCGGGCGCGATCATCGACCCGCCGGGCCACGCTCTGCAGCCAGCGCTTGTCGCGGTAAGTGCCGCGATTGTAACCGCCGTGACCCTCGTGATAGGCGAGGTAGAGGCGATAGGCATCGTCTGAGGGAATTCCGCTGCGGTGCCGGGAACGGTCGTTGTACCAGCCGATAAAGTCGATGGCGTCGCCGAAGTCGCTGCGGCTGGCACTCCAGCGGCCGGCGCTTTCCTCGTACTCGGCCCAGGTGGACTTGAGCGCCTGGCTGTAGCCGTAGGCATCCGAGGGTCGCGGCCCCGGAATGACCCAGAGAATGCGCCCGCGCGGCGGCCTGGCCTTGGCCTGGAAACGGGACTCCTGGTACATGATCGCCATCATCACCGGAATCGGGCTGCCCCAGTTCTCGCGGGCATCGGCGGCCTCCGCGTACCAGTCATCCTTGTCGCGAAAAATGCTGCACAAATTGTCGACATTCACCGGCGGCGCGGTGGCGCAGCCCGTCCCCAGCAGGACCGCGGCGAGTAGCAGGCCTCGCCAGAGCGCCCTCACGGCTGCGCTCCGTGGCGCGCGAGGAGGTCCAGGAAGGCCGCCTCGTCGATCACCGGCACCCCCAGCTCCTCGGCCTTGCCCAGCTTGGAGCCGGCCCCCGGCCCGGCGACCACCGTGTGGGTTTTGGCCGAGACACTGCCGGCGACCCGGGCACCCAGGGCCTCCAGGCGCGCCTTGGCGGCATTCCTGTCGAGAGCCTCCAGCTTGCCGGTGACCACCCAGGTCTGACCGTCCAGGGGCAGCTGCTCCCGCGGCGGACGCGCCACGTCCGGCCAGTGCACACCCGCCTCCCGCAGTGCCCCGACGACCGCGAGGTTGTCGCGGGAATCGAGGAACTGCCGCAGGTGGTCGGCCACCACAGGCCCGACGTCGGGCACCTCGAGCAGCGCCTCCTCGTCGGCGGCGGCCAGGGCCTCCCAACTGCCGAAATGGCTGGCCAGGTTATTGGCCGTTGCCTCCCCGACCTCCCGGATACCCAGGGCAAAGATGAAGCGCGGCAGCGTGGTGTCCTTGCTCGCCTCCAGCGCCGCCAGCAAATTGTCGACCGACTTCTCCCCCATCCGCTCCAGGGACAGCCAGGCTTCCCGCGGCAGCCGGTAGAGGTCGGCCACCGTGGCGACCAGCTCGCGATCCACCAGCTGCTCGACCAGCTTCTCGCCAAGTCCGTCGATATCCATGGCGCGGCGCGAGACAAAATGACGAATCGCGGCCTTTTGCTGCGCCTGGCAAATCAGCCCCCCCAGGCAGCGCAGAACGGCGCCCTCCTCTTCCCGCTCCACCGGCGAACCGCACACCGGGCAGGCCTCCGGGGCCTGCACCGCGCGGGCGTCAGCGGGCCGGTCGGCGGCAATCACCGAAACCACCTGGGGAATCACGTCGCCGGCGCGGCGCACGATCACCCGGTCCCCGACCTGGAGGCCCAGGCGCTCTATTTCGTCAAAGTTGTGCAGGGTGGCGTTGCTGACGGTGACGCCCCCGACAAACACCGGTTCCAGGCGCGCCACCGGCGTGATCGCCCCGGTGCGACCGACCTGGAACTCCACCGCCACCACCCGGGTCGCCTCTTCCTGGGCCGGAAACTTGCGGGCGATCGCCCAGCGCGGCGCGCGGGAGACGAAGCCCAGACGCTGCTGTGCGCCGAGGTCGTTCACCTTGTAGACAATGCCGTCGATATCGTAGGGGAGACCATCGCGACGCTCCGCGAGGCTTTGGTAGTAGTCCTCGCAGGCCTCCACGCCGTGGACCACCTTCGATTCGGGATTGAGGCGCAGACCCCAGCGATGCAGGCGGTCGAGAATCTCGGAGTGGCGGTCGGGCATCTCGCCACCGCGGAACAGGCCGACGCTGTAGCAGCACATCTGCAGCGGCCGGCGTGCGGTTACCGAAGCATCCAGCTGGCGCAGACTGCCGGCGGCGGCATTGCGCGGATTGACAAAAATTTTCTCGCCGCGCTCTCGCGCCTCGTTATTGATGCGCTCAAAACCCTCCCGGGGCAGGTAGATTTCGCCCCGGACCTCCAGCAGCTCCGGGTACCCCTTGCCGCGCAGGCGCAGGGGCACCGAGGCCACGGTACGCACGTTATGAGTAATGTCCTCGCCCGTCGTGCCGTCGCCCCGGGTAGCCCCGCGCACCAGTCGACCCGACTCGTAGAGCAGGCTCACCGCGACACCGTCCAGCTTGGGCTCGCAGGCGTATTCCACCGCTTCGTCACCGGCCCCCAGGCGCTCACGGACCCGGCGATCAAAATCGCGCAGCTCCTCGGCGCTGAAGGCATTGTCGAGCGAGAGCATGGGGACTTCGTGGCGCACCTCGCCAAACTGGCTCAGCGGCTCGGCACCGACCCGCTGGGTCGGCGAGTCGGGTGTCACCAGTTCCGGGTGTTCCCGCTCCAGGACCTGCAGGCGCCGGAAACTGCGATCGTACTCCGCGTCGGGCACCTCGGGCGCATCGAGGACGTAGTAGGCGTAGTTCCAGTCCTCGAGCTGACGCCGCAGCCGGGCAATTTCCTCCTGGGGTGTCACCGGGGGCTCCTAGCGGGGAGGCTGGGCCAGGAGCAGACGGCGCTCCAGCTCGCGAATGCGCTGGCGGTGGTGCTCCAGGGTCTGCCGGGTCAGGGCCGAGCGGGTCTCGTCGAGCACGTCGCCGTCCAGATTGCGGGCGACGGTTTGCGCCGTCTCCAGCATGTAGTCAAAGGCGCGCATCATGTTCTGCGGCCCCGGCAGGGTCAGGAAAAAAGTCAGGCCCTGGGTGCGGAAATCGGCCATGTTGTCGATGTCGAAGACACCCGGCTTGAGCATGTTGGCCACGGAAAACTGGATCGGCCCGCGGCCGGCCTCCTGCTCGTGCCGGTGGAAAAAGCTCATCTCGCCGAATCGCAGGTCGCAGGCAAGCAGGATGTGCAGGATATCCTCGCCGGCAAAACCCTCTGGGCGACGGGACACCACATTGAGCATGAACACTTCCGGCTCGACATCCCGGGGCGGCACTGCAGCCGCTGCCGCAGGCTCGGGACTGGCGGGCGCGGCGTCCAGGGCGTCCAGCCAGTCCAGGTTTTCCGGTTCCGGGGGCGCCGGGTCCACATCGCTGGCCGCCTCCGGGTCCACCGAAGCCGCGGACAGGACCGGCTCGCGGCGCGGTGGCGCTGCGTCGCGCCGCCGCCCGCGGCGAAAACCCCGTTCGCGTGCGGGCGCGGGCTCGGGCGAGGCGACAGCCTCTCCCGCGGCCTCAGCCGGGTCGCCGTCCGAGCTCGACGGCTCGGCGCTGGCCGCCCCTTCGCGCCGGGCGGCCGAGGCGGCCATGGCCTGCGCCGCCGCCTCGCTGGCGGATTGGTCCCGCGGGTGCATCTCGCCGGCAGCCGGCGCCGAAGCGGGCTCGGCCTGTGCCGCACCGCGACCCACCCGTAGCCCCTCGGGCGGCGGCGAGTGTCGCGGCACGACCCGGGGCGAACTGATGCCCAGGTCTTCCGGGTCCAGTTCACGCTGATCGCTGCGGGAGAGCTTCAGGCGCACCTCGGCCCGCCGCTCGCGCAGGATACGCCGGCCGGCGTCCAGCAAGACCGCCAGGATCAGCAAGACACCGACGATTACCATCCAGTCCCGTAGAGTCAGTTCCATCTCGATCGCGTACGCTACCCTCGCCTAACTCGCCGCCAGTTCGGCCGCCTCCTCGACGTCCACTGTCACCAGCCGCGACACCCCCGGCTCGTGCATGGTCACCCCCATCAACTGATCTGCCATCTCCATGGAGATCTTGTTGTGGGTGATATAGATGAACTGTACCTTTTCCGACATCTCCTTGACCATCCGCGCATAGCGCCCGACATTGGCGTCGTCCAGGGGCGCATCCACCTCGTCCAGCATACAGAACGGCGCCGGATTGAGCTGGAAGATCGAAAAGACCAGGGCAATGGCGGTCAGGGCCTTCTCTCCCCCCGACAGCAGGTGGATGGTACTGTTTTTCTTGCCCGGCGGGCGCGCCATGATCGAAATACCGGTGTCCAGCAGGTCCTCGCCGGTCATCTCCAGATAGGCGCTACCCCCCCCGAAAACCCGCGGGAACAGTTCCTGCAGGCCGCTGTTGACCCGGTCGAAGGTGTCCCGGAAGCGGCTGCGGGTCTCCTTGTCGATCTTGCGGATCGCCGCCGACAGGGTTTCCAGTGCGGCCTCGAGGTCTTCGTTCTGGGCATCCAGGTAGTGCTTGCGCTCCGACTGCTGGCTGTATTCCTCGATGGCGGCCAGGTTGATCGGCCCCAAGCGGCTGATTCGCGCCGCCAGTTTTTCCAGCTCCGACTGCCATGCCTGCTGGCTGGCCTCCTCGGGAAGAGCGGCGAGCACCGCCTCGAGGTCATGCTCACCCTCGCGCAGCTGCTGCAGCACGGTATCCCGCTGCACCTGCAGGGTTTGCTGGCGCAGACGCACTTGCTCCAATTCCCCGCGCACCTCGCCGACGCGCTGTTCGATACCGGCGCGCTCGCGCTCGGCCGTGCGCAGGGCCTGCTCCACCTCGGCCACGGCGTCCCGCGCGCGGCTCAGTTCCGCCTCGGCCTCCAGGCGCTGCTCCAGCTGCTCCTCGAGGGCCAAGCGCACGTCCTCGAGGGGATTGTCGTTTTCTTCCAGCGAGCTGGCGAGGCTCGCCCGGCGCTCCTCGAGCTGCTGCATCTGACCCCGCGCGCGCTGGATCGCCTCGCGCACCGCCTGGACCTGGGTCTGCAGGGACTGGTGCCGCATGGCGGCCTGGTGCGCCTGATCCTTGTCGTGGCGGGCCTTCTGACGCACCCCGTCGAGCTGCCCGCGCACCTGATCGCGCTCGGTGAGCAGGGCCTCCCGCTGACGGGAGTCGCTCTCCATGCGCTCGATGGCCTCGGACAGCAGCAGACGGGCCTCGGCCATCGCCTCCTGCTCGTGCTGAAACTGCTCCCGGGTCTCGCTGATGTCCTCGCCCAGGCGTTCGCGGCGGGCCTGAATCTGCTCCTGGCGAGCGCGCTGGGCGGAAAGGCGCGCCCCCAGCTCGGAATGCTGGCGGGTGGCGGCCTGCAGCTCCCGCTGCGCCTCGCGGCGGGATTCCTCCAGGCTTTCCAGCTGCTCCCGCGCGGCCGCCTGTTCTTCCTCCAGGGTTTCCACCCGCGCCTCGGTCGCGGCGATATCCTCGGCCAGGGCCTCCAGTACCTGCTGGCGCTCGATCACACCACCCTGCTCCCCGGCCTGGCGACTGCAGCGCACCCAGTGGCGCCCCAGCCAGATGCCCTCGGGGGTAATCACCGACTCGCCCTCGGCCAGGCTGACCCGGCGCGCCAGCGCTGCCGGAAGGTCCGCCGCCGTGTAGATACCGGCCAGCAGACCCGAGGCAGCGGCGCTGCCACTGACCTGCGACGCCAGGGTTTCCGCCGCCGCGTCCCGGTGCGCGGCCGACTCCACCAGTACCAGCTGCCCGCTTTCCAGGTCGGCCAGGGCCTCGACAAACTCGCCGAGATCGTCGACCTCGACCGCCTGCAGGCTGTCACCGAGCACGGTTTCCACCGCCAGCTGCCAGCCGGCACTCACCTGAATCTGATCCAGCAGCCGGGGCCGCTGGTCGAGCTGGCGACTGGCCAGCCAGTCGCGCACCCCGCGATCACTGTCTTCCCGCGCGGCCTGCTGCAGTGCCTCCAGGGAGGACTGCCGGCCCTGCAGACGCTGCAGGCTGGAGCGGGCCTCGTTCAGCTGGCTGGAAAGCCCGGCATCTCGCTCGCGCACATCCGCCAGCTGCTGACCCAGGGTCTCCGCCTCCGCCTCGTGGCGCGCCATCAGCTCTTCGCTGCGGGCAATTTCCTCCTCCAGGGCGTCCAGCCCCTCCCGGGGCCCCTCGGCCAGGCCGCCCTGCTCTTCCTCGAGCTGCAGGATGCGGCGCTGCAGACGCTGCTGAGCCTGCTCCAGGTGCTGGATGCGGCTCTGTTGCACCTCCGCCTGCTGGCGGGGCTCCGCCGCCACCTGATTGAACTCGTCCCAGCGTTGCTGCCAGCGGGACATCGCCTCTTCCGCCTGCAGCAGGGCCTCGGCGGACTCCTCCTCCACCGCGGCCAGCATGTCCAGGTCCGGAGCCAGCTGCTCCAGCTCCTCTTCCGCAACCAGCAGCTTTTCTTCATCCTGATCCAGGTGGCTGCGCGACTCCGCCAGCGCCTCGGTCGTCTGGCGCAGGTCCTCGTGCAACTGCTGACCGCGCTCCTGCTGGTGCTTGAGGGTCTGCTCCAGGCGGGCCACTTCCGCCCCCAGGCTGTAGTAGGTGCCCTGCACCTGATTGAAGGCGTCGCTGCGCTCGCTGAAGGCCTCGCGGTGGCGCTCGATGGCCGCGTCCACCTGGCGGTGTTCGGCGTTGACCGCCTCCAGGCGAACTTCCAGCTCACCGATGGCGCGGCGACAGTCGCCCAGCTGCCCGTCCAGCTCGCGGTATTGCAGGGCCAGCAGCTGCGCCTTCTTCTGGCGCTCTTCGGCCTTCATCTCGGTGTACTTTTCCGCCGCCTGGGCCTGCCGCTGCAGGTGCTGCAACTGGCGCTCCAGCTCGTCGCGCAGGTCGGTGAGGCGCTCGAGGTTTTCCAGGGTGCGCCGCATGCGCGACTCGGTCTCCTTGCGGCGCTCCTTGTACTTGGAAATGCCCGCGGCCTCTTCGATGAAGATGCGCAGCTCCTCCGGCCGCGATTCGATCAGCCGGGAAATCATGCCCTGCTCGATAATCGCGTAGCTGCGCGGCCCCAGGCCGGTGCCGAGGAAGATATCGGTGATGTCCCGGCGCCGGCAGCGGGTGCCGTTGAGGTAGTACTCGGACTGTGCGTCGCGGGTAACCAGGCGCTTGATGGAAATCTCCGCGTAGCGGGCGTACTCCCCGCCGACACCGCCGTCACTGTTGTCGAAGACCAGTTCGATGGAGGCCTGGCCAACGGGCTGGCGGTTGACCGAGCCGTTGAAGATGACATCGGTCATCGACTCGCCGCGCAGATTCTTGGCGGAACTCTCCCCCATCACCCAGCGCACGGCATCGATGACATTGGACTTGCCACAGCCGTTGGGGCCCACCACCGCGCACATATTGCTGGGGAAGCTCACCGTGGTGGGGTCGACAAAGGATTTGAAGCCGGCCAGTTTGATGGATTTTAATCGCATGCTGACTTTAAGTTATGAGCTTATCCAGCTGAAAATCAAGGAAATTCCGCACCAGGGGACATTTCCCGGCCGACTGGCTCACAGTGTATCCAACTTCCCGGCGATACTCTATAGCCGGGACGGTGCTGGCAGCATTCAGCCTGGACGGGGCTCCAGCACCACGGGAAGCGCCTCCTCCGACATCGAGGGACTCAGGGGCCCGGCGCGGCCCAGCCAGGTGGCGCTGGCCTCGCCGGGGGTACCGTCGGGCGACACTTGTACCACGACCACGACCGACTCCGCCTCGGAAAGCTTTTGCCCGGCCATGGAGCTGCGGTCGTCCAGGCGCAGGGTCACCGGCAGCTGACCCGCCTGCAGGCGCTGCACGGCGATCGGCATGCGGCTGTCGCTCTCGGCCTTGCGCGCCAGCACGAAGACCGTGTCGCGGGGGTCCAGTTCGGCCCCGGGAGGCAGGCTGACAGCGACCGTCACACCCGCGCCGCCATCGGCCGCGGGCGGCGCACCGGCCTCAGCCGGTGGCTCACCCAGCGCTCGCCGCGCCTGGTCAATCACCCCGGCGATCATCTCGGCACCCTCGCTGCCCGGTGCCTCCATGGCCAGCAGGCGCTCCCAGTACTGGATCGCGGCGCGGTATTGCTCGCGCTCGAAGGAGACCATTCCCAGCAGCCCCAGGGCGGTGCGCTGGTGCGGGTTGATGGACAGGGCCTGCTCCGCCATGGCCTGCGCCCGGCTGTCGAGTTCGCGCCCGGCGGCCAGATAGCGGGCCTGGGCCGCATAGGCCAGGGCCTGGGGATCTTCCGGGGCTGCCTCCAGCAACTGATCGTAGTGGGCCGCGGCAGCGCGGTAGTTGCCGCGCCCCATATGGAAACGCCCGAGCAGAGAGCGGTAGTGAATATTCTCCGGGCGCTGCTCCGCGCGCGCTTCGATATGCGCCATCAGGGCCAGCAGGTCGGCCTCTTCGGTGTGCTCGTCCAGGGCCTGCAGGCGCTCGGCGATTTGCACATCCGCAGCGCCCCCCAGCTGGTAATAAAGCGCTGCCGAAAGCAGTGCCACCAGGGGCAGCAGGAGCCAGGCCGGAAAGCGGCGCTGCCCGCGGAGCGGCGCGCGCTCATTGGCTTCCGGCGCATCCTCCAACAGACGCAACTGGGCATCGGCCTCCAGGTCCTGCTCGCCCGACTCGCTGAGTTCGCGCTGGCGCAGGCGGTACCACTCGAGGTTGGCCTCGCGGGTATCGTCAAGCGGGCGCTGCCGGACCTTGCCGGGCCGGAGGTAAAAGACACCACTGAAGAGCACCAGCGCCGCGCAGGCCAGCCAGAAGGTCGTCACGATTTTTTCTCCGCGCTGTCAATGAGTGCCGCCAGGCGTTGGCGTTCGCTGTCATCCAGGGGCGCCGAGACCGCCCGGCGCCGGCGGTGCAGCATCACCCCGAGCACGGCGGCACCGATGGCCAGCATCAGCGCGGGCGCCAGCCAGAGCAGCGCGGTGGCGCGACTGAACTCCGGGCGGTAGCGCACGAACTCGCCGTAGCGGGCCACCATGTACTCGAGAATCTCCGCATCGCTGGCACCCGCTTCCAGCTGCTGATAGAGCTGCCGGCGCAGGTCCTGGGATATCGGCGCGTTGGAATCGGCAATGTTCTGGTTCTGGCACTTGGGACAGCGCAGCTCCTGGCTCAGCGCCCGGTAGCGCTCCTCCAGGGCGGGGTCACTGAATTCATAGGTCTCGATCACGGCCAGCGCCGGACCCGCGAGCCACAGGCCGGCAAACAGCGCCAGCAGTATCCATCGCAGCCGCATCAAATCTCTCCTCCCGCCGTGATTTCACGCCACAGCGGCTCCAGGGTGCTGCGCCAGACGCGCTCGTCGATGACCCCGACATGGCGATAGCGAATCACCCCCGCCGCGTCGACAAGGTAGGTTTCCGGCGCCCCGTAGACGCCCAGGTCGAGACCCAGGGTACCCTCGCGATCGACGATGTTCAGCACGTAGGGGTCGCCCAGGTCCGCCAGCCAGCGGCGTGCCGCCTCGTCGTTGTCCTTGTAGTTGACCCCGTAGATGGGGATGCCCTCGCCGGCGAGCTGCTCCAGGTAGGGGTGCTCCACACGGCAGGAAATACACCAGGTGGCCCAGACATTGAACAGGGCAGCGCGGCCGGTGACCGACTCCCGCGTCAGCTCGCGACCGTCCTCGAGGGCCGCCAGGCGGAAGGCGGGAAAGGGCTTGTCAATCAGCGCCGAGGGCAACTCCCGCGGGTCCAGGGACAGGCCGCGAAAGAGGAAGGCCGCCAGCACCACAAACAGCAGCAGCGGCAGGAAGAGCTTAAGCCTGGGCCCCATGGGCAGCCTCCTCCCGCAGGCGCTCGCGCGCGGCCCGGCGCTGGCGACGATAGCGGCGGTCGGCGACGGTGAGGAAGCCACCGATGGCCATCAGCACGGCCCCGGCCCACATCCAGCGGACAAAGGGCTTGTAGTGCAGACGGATGGCCCAGGCTCCCTCCTCGCCCACCGGCTCGCCCATGGCGACAAACAGGTCGCGGAAGAAGCCGGCGTCGATCGCCGCCTCGGTCATGATGTCGCCACTGGCCAGATAGCGGCGTTTCTGGGGCGCCAGACGCACCAGCTCACGGCCATCGCGGTAGACCGCAAAACGGGCCTCGTCGGCGACGTAGTTGGGGCCGCGCACACCACCCACCTCGAGGAAGCGGAATTCGTAGCCGGCCAGGGTCTCGCGGTCGCCGGGGCTCATCTTGATATCGCGCTCGATGGCGAACTGGCTGGTCAGCACAACCCCCAGCACGGCGGCAGCAAAGCCCAGGTGGGCGACCAGCATGCCCCAGTAGCTCGGCGCCAGGCGCCGCAGCCCCGCGACCGGGGAACTGGCGTTTTTCACCCGGTTCCAGAGATCCCGCAGCAGGGCCAGCAGCAGCCAGGCGGCGAGCAGGATGGCCAGGGCCGCCCAGATATTGTAGTCGCCGTGCAACAGCGGCAGGGTCACGCCACAGGCCAGCGTGGCAATTGCCGGCACCAGCAGTTCACGGCGCCAGCGACGGACGCTGTCCTGCTTCCAGCGCGACAGCGGACCGATGCCCATGAAGGGCATCAGCAGGGCCATCAGGGGCACGAAGACCGCGTTGAAGTACGGCGGCCCCACGGAGTACTTGCCCTGCCCCAGCGCATCCATGAGCAGCGGGAACAGCGTGCCGAACAGCACCGTCAGTGTGGCCACGGTGAACACCACGTTGTTCACCAGCAACAGCGATTCCCGGGACAGCCAGCCAAAGCCGACCCGGCTGCTAACCGCCGGCGCGCGCAGGGCGTAGAGCGTCAGCGAGCCGCCCACCACGATCCCCAGGAAGACCAGGATGAACAGGCCGCGGGCGGGATCGGTAGCGAAGGCGTGCACCGAGGTCAGCACGCCGGAGCGCACCAGGAAGGTTCCGAGCAGGCTGAGCGAGAAGGTGAAAATCGCCAGCAGCACGGTCCAGCTCTTGAACAGCCCGCGCTTCTCGGTCACCGCCAGCGAGTGCAGCAAGGCCGTGCCCGCCAGCCAGGGCATGAAGGAGGCGTTCTCCACCGGATCCCAGAACCACCAGCCGCCCCAGCCCAGCTCGTAGTAGGCCCACCAGCTGCCGAGCATGATGCCCAGGGTGAGGAAAGCCCAGGCGACGTTGGTCCAGGGCCGGGACCAGCGGGCCCAGGCCGCGTCCAGGCGCCCGCCCAGGAGGGCGGCAATGGCAAAGGCAAAGGCCACCGAAAACCCCACGTAACCCATGTACAACAGGGGCGGGTGAATGATCAGCCCGGGGTCCTGCAGCAGGGGATTGAGATCCTGCCCGTCCGCCGGCGTGCCGGGAAGCAGGCGCGCAAAGGGGTTGGAGGTGAACAGGGAAAAGGACAGGAAGCCGACCGCGACGAAGCCCATCATGGACAGCACCCGCGACAGCATCAGCAGCGGCAACTGGGGGCTGAAAACCGCCACCGCGGCGGTCCAGCCGGCGAGAATCAGTACCCAGAGCAGCAGGGAGCCCTCGTGGTTACCCCACACCGCGGAAAATTTGTACATGGCCGGCAGCAGGCTGTTGCTGTTGTTGGCCACCACCTCGACGGAGAAATCGTCCTGGAGGAAAGCCGCCGCCAGGCAGGCGAAACTGATCCCGGTGAACACAAGCAGGCCCATGGCCAGCCCCGGGGCCAGGGCCATGGCGTTGATGTCGCGGCGCCAGGCACCCCAGAGCGGCACCAGGGTCAACAGCACCGCCAGGCACAGGGCGATGATCAGGGCGAAGTGTCCGAACTCGGGAATCATTGCCCTGCCTCCATCCGCCGCTGCTTGGACGCCTCCAAAGCCTCCGCCACTTCCGGGGGCATGTAGTTCTCGTCGTGCTTGGCGAGCACTTCACTGGCCTGCAGGACGCCCTGCTCGTCCAGTTTGCCCGCGGCTACCGCACCCTGCCCCTCGTCGAAGAGGTCCGGGAGAATGCCTGTGTATACCACCGGCACCGTCGCCTCGTAGTCGGTGACCTCGAAGCGCACCTCCAGGCTGTCGCTGCTGCGCTGGACACTGCCCTCCACCACCATCCCGCCAACGCGGATTTTCTGACCCACCGGGGCCTTGCCCTGGGCCACTTCCACCGGCGGGTAGAACAGATTGATGTTGCCGCGCAGGGCGTAGGCCACCAGGCTGATCGCCACGGTGGAGACCAGCACAATAAAAAGCACCAGAAACAGGCGCTGTCGACGAACCGGATGCATCAGACCTCCCGAGACCTGTCGCGGGGGGGCGGCTGCCCTGCCTCGCGTTTCAATAGACCCGTCAACTGCCGCAGGGTTCTACGCTGTCGCCGCCAGGGGGCGACCAGCATGCCCACCAGCACCACCGCGGTGATGGCGTAGGCGGACCAGACAAAGGCCCCGTGGCCATTCATGGTCAGTGCCGCCGACAGGGACTCGAAATACATGGACAGTGTCACTCCCCGGCGGCCAGGCGGCGCACCCAGGCGGTGCGCGACTCGCGCTCGAGAATCTCGGCGCGCATGTTGAGCAGCAGGCAGCAGGTAAACAGGGCGTAGAAGGCCACGATCATCCACAGCAGCGGGTAGAGCATGCTCGGATCAATGGTGGTGCCGCCGGTAAATTTGATCGAGGCAGGCTGGTGCAGGCTGTACCACCAGTCTACCGACTTGTAGATGATGGGTATATTCACCGTGCCAACCAGGCTGAGCACGGCACAGGCCTTGGACGCTAGGGCCTTGTTCTCGTAGGCCTCGTAGAGGGCAATCACCCCCAGGTAAAGGAACAGCAGGATCAGCATGGAGGTAATCCGCGCGTCCCACACCCACCAGGTACCCCAGGTGGGCTTGCCCCAGATACTCCCGGTCACCAGGGCGACGAAGGTCAGCGCGGCACCCACCGGCGCGGTGGCGCGCATGGCGACATCGGCCATCTTCATCCGCCAGATCAGGCTGATCGCCCCGGCAATGGCCATCACATAGTAGCCGGCCAGGGCCACGACCGCTGCGGGCACGTGAATGTAGATGATCCGGTAGCTGTTGCCCTGGCGAAAATCCGGTGGCGTAAACAGTACGCCCCAGACGGCACCGGCCACCAGGGCCAGCAGTGTCAGGGGAAGCAGCCAACGCAATATGCTGCCGGACAGACGATACAGCCAGGGCGGGGAGCCGAACTTGTGAAAGAGAGTCCACATGGTGCGCCGAATTATACAGACCCCGGGGGCCCGGACAATCCAAAGCGGAACGATTTTCTCGACAGGCTTCAGGCGTCCGTGCTGATGCGCAGGCCGGCGGCGATCGCCAGCGGCGCCAGCGCCACCGCGAGACACAGCATCGCGCCCAGCAGCGCCAGGTAGGGCCCGGCCGGCACACCGTCCACCGCGGCCTGCACGGCGCCACTGCCGAAAATCAGCACCGGCATCTGGAAAGGCAGGATCAGCAGGCCGATCAACATGCCCCCCCGGCGCAGACCCACGGTCAGCGCCGCACCGATACCGCCCACCAGGCTGAGCACCCCGGTGCCCAGCAGCAGACTCAGCACCAGCGCCGGAATCGCGGCAACCGGCAGCCCCAGCATCAGCGCGAACACCGGCGACAGCAGGGCCAGCAGCACACCGGTGAGCAGCCAGTGGGCGGCCACGTAGGTCAGGCTGGCAAAATACAGCGACTGTGGCGCCAGCAGCAGCTGCTCCAGGCTGCCGTCATCGAAATCGCTGCGAAAGGCGGTATCGGCCGTCAGCAGACCGGCCAGCAGGGCCACGATCCACAGGATACCCGGGGCAAACTCCGCCAGGGCGGCGGGCTCGGGCCCCAGCCCCAGTGGGAACAGCGCCACCACGATGGCAAAGAACAGCAGGGGGTTGCCGATCTCTACCGGGCGCCGCAGGCCGAGCACCAGCTGCCGGCGCAGCAGACGCAGACAGAAGGCGGCGCTGCCGGGCACACGGCTCACGCCAGCTCTCCCGTGTCCAGGTTCAGGGTCTGCAGGGGGTGGTCTACCCGCACCGGCTGGTGGGATGTCAGCAGCACGGCGCCGCCCTGCCCCAGGTGGGCCGCCAGGCGCGCCTCGAGGGCGGCGACCCCGGCCCGGTCGATAGCCGTGAAGGGCTCGTCGAGCAGCCACAGTGGCGCCCGAGAGAGATAGAGGCGGGCCAGGTTCACCCGCCGGTGCTGCCCTGCGGAGAGGGCGTGGCTGGGCACATCCTCGTAGCCGTAGAGCCCGACCGCGGCGAGCGCCTCCTCGATCTCGCTGTCGCGCCAATCGGCCTCGCCGCTGATATGCCAGGCCAGGTTTTCCCGCGGGGTGAGCAGGGCCTTCACCGCGCCGTGATGGCCCAGGTAAAGCAGTGGCGCCCGGCGCCGCACCCGCCCCTCGAAGCCGTAGCGGGAGAGTCCCGCCAGGATCCGCAGCAGGCTGGTCTTGCCGGCGCCGTTGGCACCCTCGACCTGCACCAGCTGCCCGCGCCCCAGCGACAGGGACAGCCCCTGGAACAACTGGCGCCCACCGCGCTCCAGGGCCAGGCCCTCGGCCTCCAGCAGAGGCCCCTCCGGCGCCATCTAGAGATTGACGACGCGGATGGCGGGCAGGTGCAGATCGGTGTCCACCTCGGCCCGCAGGGACTGAAAATCAAACAGCTCCGTGTCCCCCAGCTGGGAGGGCGCGACATTGCAGATACTGCGGAAGATGGTCTCGGTGCGCCCCGGGTACTGGCGCTCCCAGTCCTTGAGCATCTGCTTGATCTGCACTCGCTGCAGGTTCTCCTGGGAGCCGCAGAGGTTGCAGGGGATGATCGGGAAGGCCTTGTAGTCGGCGTAGGCCACCAGGTCGGATTCCCGGCAGTAGGCCAGCGGACGAATGACCACGTTGCGCCCGTCGTCGGAAAGCAGCTTGGGCGGCATCGCCTTGAGCGTACCGCCGAAGAACATGTTGAGGAACAGGGTCTCGACGATGTCGTCCCGGTGGTGACCCAGGGCGATCTTGGTGGCGCCGATCTCGCTGGCGAAACCATAGAGACTGCCCCGGCGCAGGCGCGAGCAGATACCGCAGGTGGTCTTGCCCTCGGGCACTACCTGGCGAACGATACTGTAGGTGTCCTTCTCCAGGATGTACCAGGGGATGTCCAGCTCGCCGAGGTACTCCGGCAGCACGTGCTCCGGAAAGCCCGGCTGCTTCTGGTCCAGGTTCACCGCCACCAGCTCGAAATCCACCGGCGCACTCTGGCGCAGGTTCATCAACACGTCGAGCATGGCGTAGCTGTCCTTGCCGCCGGACAGGCAGACCATCACCCGGTCGCCTTCCTCGATCATGTTGTAATCGGCGATGGCTTTGCCCACATTGCGGCGCAGGCGCTTCTGGAGCTTGTTGAACTCGGTTCGTTCCTTGCGGGGAAGTTCGCGCACGATGTTGCGGTCCACGGTCGCTGTAAAGCCGACTAGTTTACCGCCAATCGCTTGTTTTTTCACCCGTTTCCCCACACAATGTGCGCCCCTGAAACACCCATACACCCCACGTTGCGAGGATTCCCTGTCCATGAAATCTCCCGTTCGAGTGACCGTTACCGGCGCCGCCGGCCAGATCGGCTACGCCCTGCTGTTCCGCATCGCCTCCGGCGCCATGCTGGGCGACGACCAGCCGATCATCCTGCAGCTGCTGGACATCACCCCGGCCATGGAAGCTCTCGAGGGCGTGCGCATGGAGCTGGATGACTGCGCCTTCCCACTGCTCGCCGGCATCACCTGCAGCGACGACCCCAACGTGGCCTTCAAGGACGCCGACTACGCCCTGCTGGTGGGTGCCCGTCCGCGCGGCCCGGGCATGGAGCGCAAGGACCTGCTGGAAGCCAACGCCGCGATCTTCTCGGTCCAGGGCAAGGCGATCAACGACAACGCCAGCCGCAACATCAAGGTGCTGGTGGTCGGCAACCCGGCCAATACCAACGCCCTGATCACCCAGCGCAACGCGCCGGACATCGACCCGCGCAACTTCACCGCCATGACCCGCCTGGACCACAACCGGGCCATGACCCAGATTGCCCAGAAAACCGGCAAGACGGTCAACGACGTGAAGAAAATGACCATCTGGGGCAACCATTCCGCGACCCAGTACCCCGACCTGTTCAACGCCGAAGTGAGCGGCCAGAAGGCCATCTCCCTGATCGACCAGGACTGGTACGAAGGCGACTTCATCCCCACCGTGCAGCAGCGCGGCGCGGCCATCATCAAGGCCCGGGGTGCCTCCTCCGCAGCCTCCGCAGCCAACGCGGCGATCGACCACATGCGCTCCTGGGCCCTGGGCACCGACGGTGACGACTGGGTTTCCATGGGCGTCTACTCCGACGGTTCCTACGACATCGCCGAAGGCCTGATCTACTCCTTCCCCTGCCGCTGCAAGAACGGCGACTGGGAAATTGTTCAGGGCGTGGACGTGGGCGACTTCAGCCGCCAGAAGATGACTGCCACCGAGCGGGAACTGGCGGAAGAACGCGACGCCGTTCAGCACCTGCTGCCCTGAGCATGACCTCGCCCCCGGCCACACGCAGTTACCACCACGGCAACCTGCGCTCCGCGCTGCTGGATACCGCGGTGGAACAGCTGGAAGTGCTGGGGGCGGACGCTCTCAGTCTGCGCGCCCTGGCGCGCCAGATTGGCGTTTCCCAGACGGCGCCCTACCGGCATTTCGAGGACAAGGGTGAGCTGCTGGCGGCGGTCGCCACCCGCGGCTACCGGCGCCTGATGGCGCGCCTGCAGGAAGCCGCGGACACCACCCCCGACTGCCCCCGGGAACAGCTCTGCACCCTGGCCCACAGCTATGTGGCCTGCGCCGCGGACTACCCGGAGATGTTCAAGCTGATGTTCGGGCCCGCGGTACAGCCGGTCGAGGAACACCCCGAACTGCGCGAAATCAGCCGCGCGACCTTTCACCAGGTGCAGGCCATTCTGCGCCAGGGCATCACCTCGGGCGAGTTCCGCGACCAGGATCTGGCCTACCTGACCAACGCCGCCTGGGCCGGCATCCACGGCCTGGCGACACTGCGCGTCGACGCACCGCACCTGTTCCAGCGCCACATTGACCTGGCACGCCAGGTGGAACTGGGCGTGCAGACCTTCCTCAAGGGCATCAGCGCCTGACCTGAGGCCAGTTCGGCGCACAGCTCCTCGAGCTGACTGCGCGGACCGCCGCACAACCCACTAGAGTTCCCGCAGCACCGCCAAGGGCGGGCTGGAGACAGCGCGCCGGCAACTCCAGGTCCCCAGCCCCCCGATCAACAACACACCCGCGGACAGCCCCAGTGGCCACAGCCAGGGTGACGGCGCGTAGCGCAGATCCATCGCCTGCTCCTGCAGAATGAACACCGAGAGCTCGGCACCGACAACCGCCAGCAGGCCGGCGAACAGGCCCAGGGCCGCAAATTCGATCAGCAAGCCCCCCAGCAACAGGCGCCGCGGAGCACCCAGGGCCCGCAGAATCGCGCTCTCGTGCATGCGCGCGTCCACCGAGGCCTGGACGCCAGCGACCAGGACCAGGGCGCCGGCCGCCAGAATCACCAACAGTACCAGCTCCACGGCGGCGGAAACCTGGTCGACAATCCCGCGCACCTGGTCGATCACCACATCCATCTCGATCACCGTGACGGTGGGAAAATCGCGGATGAAGCCATTGAGGAAAGACTTGTCCTCTGCCGCCAGGTGAAAGCTGGTCATGAAGGTGGCCGGAAAGTCATCCAGCAGACGCGGCGGAAACACCAGCCAGAAGTTGGGGTTGAAACTCTGCCAGTCGACTGCGCGAATGCTGCTCACGGTGGCTTCCAGGCTGCGTGCGCCAACCAGAAAGGTAACCCGATCCCCCAGGGTCAGCCCCATGCGCTGGGCAAACTCCTCCTCCACCGACACCTCCGCACTGTCGCTCCCCGGGGGCCACCACTCTCCCGCCAGCAGCTGGTTGCCCGCGGGCAGGTCTTCCGACCAGGTCAGGTTCGCCTCCCGCTGACGCGGTCCCTCTTCTATCTCGTCCCGCCGCGGCAACTCGCTGCCGTTGACCGCCATCGCCCGCCCGCGGATCATCGGATAGAGCGGTGCGCTGTCGATCTCCGCCTGCCGCAGGGCCTGCTCGACGCCCTGCACGTCCTCCGGGGCAATATTGATCAGAAAGTGGTTCGGCGCGTCCGCGGGCAGCTGCGTCTGCCAGGTGTCGATCAGCGAGGTGCGTACCAGCACCAGGACCAGCAACAGCATGATGGCCATGGCAAAGATCACCACCTGCACCGCGTTGGCGGCGCCCCGCCGCTGCAGCCCGGCCAGCGCCAGGCGCCAGATGCTGCCCGCACTCATGCCCACCAGTCGCCCGCCGCGCAGCAGCGTCAGGGCGAGCACCAGCCCCAGGCCGACGGTCACCCCCAGCCCCGCGAGCACGGCCGCCGTGAGCAGCAGGTCGCGGCTGTACCACCACATCAGACCGGTCACCGCGAGCAGACCGACGGCATAGTCGCGCAGGCTGCGCCGTTGCTCCAGGGGCATGTCACGGCGCAGCACCCGCAGGGGGATTGCCTGGCTCAAGCGACGCAGGGGTGGCCAGGCGAAGCTGAGCAGACAGACCAGGGCGGTGAGGGCGCCAATACCGTAGGGGCGCCAGCCAGAGGGCCCGGGTTGCACCGGCAGTTGGTCGGCAAACACCGCGAAGAAGCCGGCCTGCAGCGCCCAACCCAGGGCGCAGCCGAGGGTCGTGGCGACGCTGCCGAGCAGCAACAGGCTGCGCCCATAGAGCCAGCCGATGGTCTTCGCGGTGGCCCCCAGGCTTTTCATGATCGCCACATAATCGGTGTGACGCTCACTGAAACGGCGGGCGGCCAGGGCAATGGCGACACCCGCCAGCACCACCCCGAGGCTGCCGGCGAGGAGCAGGAAGCGCTCCGCCCGCTCCAGCGCGCGGCCGAGGCGGGGCTGGGCGCTGTCGACACTGAGCAGGCGCTGGCGATCCCCCAGCTGCGGCTCCAGCCAGTCGACGAAGGCATCCAGGGCGGTCGCCGGCCCGGCGAAGAGCTGCCGGTATTCCACCCGCGAGCCGGGCTGCACCACCTGTGTCGCCGCGATGTCGTCGTAGTGCATCAGCACCCGGGGCCCGAAGGACAACAACGAGGCGCTCTGGTCCGGCTCCGTGCGCGCGGCGGCGGTCACCCGAAACTCGGCATCGCCCACCGCGACACGATCGCCGATGGCCACCCCGAGCAGTGGAAACAGACGCGAGTCCAGCCAGACCTCGCCGCGGCCGGGGCCCGCGCCGGCCTCGCGCACCTCACCGAAAGGTTCAGCGCTGTAGCGCAGCACGCCGCGCAGGGGATACGCCCCGCTCACCGCCTTGACCGAGGCCAGCACCATGCTCTCCTCGCCGGCGTAGACCATGGAGGGAAAACTTAACGTCTGCGCCACCGCGAGGCCGCGATCTCGGGCCGCCTGCAGCCAGTCGTCGGGCAGCGCCTCGGCGCTGCGCACCACGCGATCCGCGGCGAGGAAGCGATGACTCTCCTGCTCCAGCGCACCCTGCAGACGCGCAGTGAAGGCACTGATGCCCGAGACCAGGGCCACCGCCAACACCAGCGCCGCCATCAGGATCCCCAGCTCACCGCCGCGCCAGTCCCGGACCAGCATCCGGCTCGCCGTCATCGACACCCCTCAGCCCTCCGCGACCAGGCGGCCGCTGTCCAGGCGCAGGCAGGTCTGGCAGCGCTCCGCCAGGCCCAGATCGTGGGTCACCAGCACCAGGGTGGTGGCTTCCTCGCGGTTGAGATCGAAGAGTAATTCGATCACCCGCGCCCCGGTCGCGGTGTCGAGATTGCCCGTGGGCTCATCGGCGAACAGGATGTCGGGGCGCGCAGCGAAGGCCCGGGCTATGGCCACCCGCTGCTGTTCCCCACCGGAGAGCTGGCGCGGGTAGTGCTGCATGCGCTCGCCCAGGCCGACCCGCTCGAGGAAGGTCCTGGCGTCCTTTTCTGCCTGCCGCTGCCCCTGCAGCTCAAGCGGCAGCATGACGTTTTCCAGCGCCGTCAGGGCCGGCAGCAGCTGGAAGGACTGGAATACGAAGCCCACCCGCTGGCCGCGGAACAGCGCCCGGGCATCCTCGTCCAGGGCGCTGAGCTCGGTGCCGTCGATCACCACCCGCCCGCTGCTGACGTCATCGAGACCCGCGAGCAGGCCGAGCAGTGTCGACTTCCCGGAGCCGGAGGCGCCGACGATGGCAACCGTCTCCCCCGACTTGATTTCCAGAGTGATCCCTTTCAGTATCTCCAGCTCGTCGCCGGCCATGGGCACGCGTTTGTGGAGATTGTCTACCTTGATCATGCAGCATTACCTCTTTCGCTCTGTACGCGCGCTGCTGGCTATCGGATGCTGCTGGCTGCTGAGCTGGCAGGTGCTGGCCGCACAGCCGCGCACGCTGCTGGTCCTGGGGGATAGTATCAGCGCGGCCTATGGCATGTCGCTGCAAGAGGGCTGGGTTTCACTGATGGAGGAAAAGCTGGCCCGGACACACCCCGGCGTGCGGGTGGTCAATGCCAGCATCAGCGGCGAGACCACCGGTGGCGGTTTGCGCCGCCTGCCCGGGCTGCTGGAAGAACACCAACCCGGCGTGGTGCTGATCGAATTGGGGGGCAACGACGGCCTGCGTGGTTTTCCGCCGGCGCGCATCGCCGACAACCTGACCAGCATGGCCAGCCTGGCCCGCGATGCCGGCGCCGAGGTGCTGCTCCTGAGCATGGAGATTCCCCCCAACTACGGCAGCCGCTACACCGCGGCCTTCCGCGACAGTTTTCGCAGCGCCGCCGAGGCCACTGGCGCGCGCCTGGTGCCCTTCCTGCTCGAGGGCGTGGCCACCGACCCCGCCCTGATGCAGGCGGATGGCATTCACCCCACCGCGGCGGCACAGCCACGTCTGCTGGCCAACCTGCTGCCCCACCTGAAGGAGACCCTCTGACGTGAAGGACTGGACCGCCAGCCAGCTGCAGATCCTGGACGCCAGCACCCTCTGGCACCCCTACGCCTCCGCCACCGAGGTGCCGGCCATCTACCCGGTAACCCGTGCCCGTGGCGTGCGCCTGCAACTGGCAGACGGCCGCGAACTGATCGACGGCATGGCCTCCTGGTGGTGCGCCATCCACGGCTACAACCACCCGGTCCTCAACCGGGCGGTCACCGAGCAGCTGGAGGCCATGGCCCACGTCATGTTTGGCGGCCTGACCCACACACCCGCTGTACGCCTGGCGCGCATGCTCACCGACCTCACCCCGCCGGGTCTCGACCGGGTTTTCCTCAGCGACTCCGGCTCGGTGTCGGTGGAAGTCGCCCTGAAGATGGCCATCCAGTACTGGTTCTCGGTGGGCCAGCCGCGCAAACAGAAGCTGGTTGCCCTGCGCAACGGCTACCACGGCGACACCTTTGGCGCGATGTCGGTCTGCGATCCGGTCACCGGCATGCACCACCTGTTCGGCGACGTGCTGCCGAAGCATTTCTTCGCCCCCGCACCAAGCACCCCTTTTGGCGAGCCCTGCAGCGACGACGACCTGCGCGAGATGGCTGGGCTGCTGGAGCGGCACCACCAGGAGATCGCCGCGGTCATCGTGGAGCCGGTGGTGCAGGGCGCAGGTGGCATGCGCTTCTACTCCGCCGACTACCTGGTGCGTCTGCGCGCCCTCTGCGACGCCTTCGACGTGTTGCTGATCTACGACGAGATCGCCACCGGCTTCGGCCGTACCGGCAAGCTATTCGCCCTCGAGCACGCCGGGGTGGAGCCGGATATTCTCTGTGTCGGGAAGGCCCTGACCGGCGGCTACCTGACCCTGGCCGCCACCCTCTGTAACCAGCGGGTCAGTCGCGGTATCAGCGAAGGCGAAGCCGGTGCCTTCATGCATGGCCCCACCTTCATGGGCAACCCCCTGGCCTGCGCCACCGCCTGTGCCAGCATCGAGTTGCTGCTGTCGCAACCCTGGCAGCGCCGGGTGCAGGAAATCAACCGGGGGCTGGAAATCGGCCTGGCCCCGGCACGGGAACTGGCGAACGTGGCGGAGGTACGCACCCTGGGCGCAATCGGGGTGATCGAGCTCAAGGAGGCCGTCGACATGGATCGCATCCAGCCGATGTTCGTCGAGCGCGGTGTCTGGGTGCGCCCCTTTGGCAAGCTGGTCTACTGCATGCCGCCCTATGTCATGAACCCCGATGACCTGGCCACCCTGACCGCGGCCATGGTCGATACGGTGGCGCAGCTCGCATGAACGCGGAACACCGGCAGAGCCCGCTGCAGAAGCGCTTCTATGAAGTGATCTTTGGCACCGAGACCCGCGCCGGGCAGCTCTTTGACATCCTGCTGATCCTGGTGATTCTCAGCAGCGTCACCGTCATCCTGCTCGACTCGATGCCCGGGCTGGACGCCTATTCGCAGCTGTTCTGGCGTATCGAGATCGGCTTTACCGTACTGTTTACCGTGGAGTACCTGGTGCGTATCTGGTGCGCGCCCAATCGCCGGGCCTACGTCGGCAGCGTCTACGGGGTGATCGACCTGCTGGCCATCGTTCCCACCTACCTGGCCCTGCTGATCCCCGGGACCATGCCCCTGCTGGTGGTACGCCTGCTTCGACTGCTGCGCATTTTCCGGGTCCTGCGCTTGCTGGAATTCCTCGACGAGGCCAATGAACTCGCCGGCGCCCTGCGCCGCTCGGGCCGCAAGATCTTCGTGTTCTTTTCCATGATCCTGCTGATGATGGTGGTCTTCGGCAGCCTGATGTACGTGATCGAGGGCCCCGCCCACGGTTTCACCAGCATCCCCCTGAGCATCTACTGGGCCGTGGTCACCATCACCACCGTTGGCTACGGCGACATCACGCCCATGACCTGGGCCGGGCGCGCCATCGCCTCGATCGGCATGCTCACCGGCTACGCCATCATCGCCGTCCCCACCGGCATCGTGTCCGCGGAGCTGGCGGTGACCGCCCAGCAGCGCCGACTGCGCCAGGTGCGCAACTGCACCCAGTGCGCCCGCGCCGATCACGACCCGGACGCCGACTACTGCAAGCACTGCGGTGCCGAGCTGCCAGACTTACCGCGCGAAAACGGCGCAAATCGGGTATAATCCGCTCACATTTTCGTCTTCCCGACACCCCCGCATCATGCCGACCCCCCTGTTCGCCTACCGCAAGTACTGGGCCGAGTGCTTTGGCCCGGCTCCCGAGCTGCCCATGTCCCGCGCCGAAATGGACGCCCTGGGCTGGGACAGCTGCGACATCATCCTGGTCACTGGCGATGCCTATGTGGACCACCCCAGCTTCGGCATGGCGGTGGTCGGCCGGGTACTGGAAGCCCAGGGTTTCCGGGTCGGCATCATCGCCCAGCCGGACTGGACCAGTGCCGAGCCCTTCACCGTGCTGGGCAAACCGAACCTGTTCTTCGGTGTCGCCGCGGGGAACATGGACTCGATGATCAACCGCTACACCGCGGACCGCAAGCGTCGCAATGACGATGCTTACACGCCGGATAACGTCGGCGGCAAACGCCCCGACCGGGCGGTGATCGTCTACAGCCAGCGGGTACGCGAGGCCTACAAGGATGTGCCCCTGATCATCGGCAGCATCGAGGCCAGCCTGCGCCGCATCGCCCACTACGACTACTGGAGCGACAAGGTGCGCCGCTCCATCCTGGTGGACTCCCGCGCCGACCTGCTGCTCTACGGCAACGCCGAGCGCGCCATCGTCGACGTCGCCCACCGCCTGGCGGCCGGCGAGCCGATCAGCCAGATCCGCGACCTCCGCGGCACCGCCTTCGTGTGCAAGAAGTTGCCCGCCGACTACCGCGTGATCGACTCCACCCACCTGGACGTGGTGGGGCCGGTGGAACCCCTGCTGAGCCCTTACGTGGACACCAGTGGCCCGAGTTGCGCCGAGGGCGGACCCGAAGCGCAAACCACCGGCGAGGGCGGCGTCGAGGTCATGGACCCCGCCGGGACGGGCGCCCCCAACACGGCCACCGCAGTGGCGGCCGTGGAGGCGGAACCCGTGACCCTGCTGGACCGCCCCCGGGAGGCCGGCCCGTCGGTGATCCGCATCCCCGCCTACGAGCAGGTCAGGGACGATCCACCGCTCTACGCCCACGCCTCACGGATCCTGCACAAGGAAACCAATCCCCACAACGCGCGGCCGCTGGTACAGGCCCACGGCGATCGCGAGGTATGGCTGAACCCCCCGCCGATCCCCCTGAGCACCGAGGAACTGGACTGGGTCTTCGAGCAGCCCTACACCCGCCTGCCCCACTCCAGCTATGGCGAGGCGCGCATTCCCGCCTACGAGATGATCCGTCACTCGGTGAACATCATGCGCGGCTGTTTTGGCGGCTGCACCTTCTGCTCCATCACCGAGCACGAGGGACGCATCATCCAGAACCGCTCCGAGGACTCCATCATTCGCGAAGTGGAGCGCATCCGCGACACCTCGAAGGCCTTTACCGGGGTCATTTCCGACCTCGGCGGCCCCACCGCCAACATGTGGCGGCTGGCCTGCAAGAGCGAGGAAATCGAGGCGAAATGCCGCAAGCTGAGCTGCGTGTTCCCTGGCATCTGCAAGAACCTGAACACCGACCAGACACCCCTGGTGCACCTGTACCGGCGCGCCCGCGCGGTTCCCGGGGTGAAAAAAGTGCTGATTGCCTCGGGTCTGCGCTACGACCTGGCGGTGGAAACTCCCGAGTACGTCGAGGAACTGGTGCGCCACCACGTCGGCGGCTATCTGAAAATCGCCCCCGAGCACACCGAAGACGGGCCGCTGTCGAAGATGATGAAGCCGGGCATCGGCACCTACGACCGCTTCGAGGCAATGTTCAACAAGTACTCTCAGGCCGCCGGCAAGAAGCAGTTCCTGATCCCCTACTTCATCGCCGCCCACCCGGGTACCAGCGACGAGGACATGATGAACCTGGCCCTCTGGCTCAAGCGGCACAAGCTGCGGGCGGACCAGGTGCAGACTTTCTACCCCTCCCCCATGGCCACCGCGACGGCCATGTACTACAGCGGCCGCAACCCGCTGCACAAGGTGCGCCGGGAGGGTGAACAGGTTTCCGCGGTGCGCGGCCTGTCCCAGCGCCGCCTGCACAAGGCCTTCCTGCGCTACCACGACCCCGACAACTGGCCGCTGCTGCGCACCGCCCTGAAGAAAATGGGCCGTGCCAACCTGATCGGCAACGGCAAGGTGCACCTGGTGCCCCCGCGCCAGCCGGCCAAGCGCCACGCCCGCGTGCCCGCCGACGCGAGGCCCTTCGCCACCCAGCACAACGGGCTGCCGCGCAATCCCGCGCGCCGGCGGCGCTGACCGCCCGAGCCGGCGGCGGCTGACCCCGGCTGGCTATCGCGGTTCGCGCCCCAGCTCGACATAGGCGCGCCAGGTGGCGTGCCCGAGCAGCGGGAAGATCACCGCCAGCCCCACCAGCCAGAATGCAGTGCCGAGGGCCACGAGGGCGGCGACCAGCACCGCCCACACCAGCATCACCAGCGGGTGCCGGCGGCACAGCGCGAGGCTGGCGCCCATGGCCTCGGTGGCGCTGAGGCCGCGATCAATGATCGCCGGCACGCTGATAACCGTGAGGGTAAAGCTGACCACCGCCAGGCCCAGCGCGGCGCCGGCGTAGACCAGCAACTGCACGGGGCTCAGCTGCGCCAGCACGTTACCCCACACCGTGCTTTCGATGCTCGGGGCGACACTGCCGTGAGCCCAGTACAACACACCCAGGGCGACGGCAAACCAGAGCAGCGCCACCAGCAAGAGGCCGCTGGCCAGCCTCAACAGTGGGCCGCGACAGCGCACCAGCACCTCCAGGGAGTGCCCGAAATCGGCCTCCTCCCCGCGCTCGCGACGCAGGGACAGCTCGCAGCAGCCGGCGGCAAACACCGGCCCCACCAGCAGAAAGCCGAGGACCGCGGCGGCCACGTAGAGGGGGTGCTGCTGATAGGCCAGCACCAGGATGCCCAGGGCGACCACGAGAACACCGTAAGCCAGGCTGGCCAGTGGGTGGGCCAGCAGATCCCTGGCGGCGGCCAATACCCAGGTGAAGGGACGCAAAGTCAGTGAGGCACCCGTTTCGCGGGGCTGAACGTCGCGCTGAGCCTGTTGTGAAATGACTGTCATTGGCGTACTCCCTGCGGATCGTGTCCGCCAGTTCAAGCATGTCACCCTGCGAGTATAGTTCATGCCGCAGCAGCCCGCGTCGGCGCCATTTTCCACTGGACGGCATCCCCCGCCGTGGTCTACGTTTCTGGTTTGGCAGGCGCGACTTTATCCAGCACGCTGATGCCGCTCGCAGACAAGGAGACGCAGCATGGAACTGAAAGGCAGCCAGACCGAACAGAACCTCAAGGACGCTTTCGCCGGCGAATCCCAGGCCAACCGCCGCTACCTGTATTTTGCGGCCAAGGCCGACGTCGAGGGCTACAACGATGTCGCCGCGGTCTTCCGCTCCACGGCGGAGGGCGAAACCGGCCACGCCCACGGCCACCTGGAGTACCTGGAGGAAACCGGTGACCCGGCCACTGGCCTGCCCATCGGCGCTACTGCGGACAACCTCAAGGCAGCGATTGCCGGCGAAACCCACGAGTACACCGATATGTACCCGGGCATGGCCAAGACCGCCCGGGACGAGGGCTTCGAGGAGATCGCCGACTGGATGGAAACCCTGGCCAAGGCCGAACGCAGCCACGCCAACCGTTTCCAGAAGGCGCTCGACACCCTCGACGACTGAGCGCCGGGGCTGCGAGCCATCCGGGACGCCCTTCCCGGGCGGCCCGCCCGATTGACGCGTCTGCGCAAGCAAAGAGAGGGAACGCCGTGAGAGAAGGCAGCCTGGAGGCACCCACCCGCCACCCGATCGACTGGCGCAGCGAGGATTTCTGGGAGCGGGAAAAACTCGACGCCGAGCTGGAGCGCGTCTTCGATATCTGTCACGGCTGCCGCCGCTGTGTCAGCCTCTGCGCCAGCTTCCCGACCCTGTTTGACCTGGTCGACGAGTCGGAGACCCTGGAGGTCGACGGCGTAGACCGGGGCGACTACCCGAAGGTGGTCGAGCAGTGCTACCTCTGCGATCTCTGCTACATGACCAAGTGCCCCTATGTCCCGCCCCACGAGTGGGCGGTGGACTTTCCGCACCTGATGCTGCGTGCCAAGGCAGTGCAATTCCGCGCCGAGGGCGCGCGGCTGCGGGACCGCGTACTGACCAGCACCGATCGCACCTTCGGGCTGGCCACCATTCCCCTGGTGGATGTCACCGTCAACGCGCTGAATCGCAACGCCACCTTCCGCAAGGGCCTGGAATCCAGCCTGGGCATCCATCGCGAGGCCCCGCTGCCGACCCTGCACAGCCGCACCCTGCGCAAGCGTGCCGCGCCGCTGGTGCGCGAGCTGGTACCCCTGGCGGTGGGCGAAACCACCGGCAAGGTGGCGCTCTATGCGACCTGCTACGGCAATTACAGCAGCCCCGACCTCGGCGAGGACTTTATCCGGGTCTTCCAGCACAATGGCATACACATCGACCTGGTGCCCCGGGAGCAGTGCTGCGGCATGCCGAAACTGGAGCTGGGGGACCTGGACAGTGTCGATCGCCTCAAGCAGGCCAACATTCCGGCCCTGGCCGCCCTGGTGGACCAGGGCTACGACCTGACCGCACCGATTCCCTCCTGCGTGCTGATGTACAAGCAGGAGCTGCCCCTGATGTACCCCGACGACCCGGCGGTGAGGAAAGTGCAGGAGGCCTTCTACGATCCTTTTGAGTACCTCTGGCTGCGCCACAAGGGCGGCGCCCTGAAGACCGACTTTTCCAACCCCGCGGGCAATGTCGCCTACCAGGTCGCCTGCCACCAGCGAGTACAGAACATCGGCCTGAAGACCCGCGACGTCCTGGCGCTGATTCCGGATACCGCGATCACGCCTCAGGAGCGCTGCTCCGGCCACGACGGCACCTATGCCGTAAAGCGGGAAACCCGCGAGCGCTCGCTGAAAATCGCGCGGCCGGTGGTGCGCAAGGTCGACCAGCAGTCCCCCGACCACTTCATCAGCGACTGCCCGATGGCCGCCACCCAGATTGCCCACCTCTCCGAGACCGTCGACCGGGCGCTGCATCCGATGACCCTGCTGCGACTGGCCTACGGACTGTAAAGCGACAGGAGCCAGACACCATGCCACAGCTCTCACGCGCCGATCTCTGGTCACTGGAAGAATACGCCGAGATCCGACCGGCTTTCCGCCAGCAGGTCATGCAGCACAAGAAGAGCCGCCAGCTGGCGCTGGGGGACCATGCCCGTCTCTGTTTCGAGGACGCCCTGACCATCAAGTACCAGATCCAGGAAATGCTGCGGATCGAAAAAGTCTTCGAGGCGGAGGGCATCCGCGAGGAGCTGGCGGCCTACAATCCGCTGATCCCGGATGGGCACAACTGGAAGGCCACCTTCATGCTCGAGTATGCCGACCCGGCGGAGCGCGCCCGCCGCCTGCAGGAGTTGCGGGGCATCGAGGACCAGGTCTGGCTGCAGGTCGGCAGCGGCGCACGCATCTACCCCATTGCCAACGAGGACTTGGAACGCAGCAATGCCACCAAGACCTCCTCGGTACACTTCCTGCGTTTCGAGCCCGGCGCCAAGTCAATTGCCGCCGCCCGGGCGGGGGAAGCGATCCGCGCGGGGGTCGATCACCCGGCCTGTCATATCGACGCGGTCCTGCTGGACGAGCCCGTGCGGGCCTCCCTGGTCCGCGACCTGGAGCCCGGCGCCCTGCACTGAGGGCACACGCCGCCGTGCAGGAAGCAGCTCAGGCAGCGCCCTCGCGGCGGCGGGTGCGCGTGGTGGCGGTGGCAGTGAGCGGGTCCTCCGGCCAGGGGTGCTTGGGGTAGCGGCCCTTCATCTCCTTGCGAACCTGCGGGTAGACATCGCGCCAGAAGGTTTCCAGGTTCGCGGTGACTGCCAACGGACGCCCGGCGGGCGACAGCAGGTGCAGCAACAGCGGCTGGCGACCCCAGGCTATGCGCGGTGTCTGCAGGCAGCCGAACATCTCCTGCAGTTTCACCGCCAGCACCGGCGAATCCTGCCGATAGTCGATCCGTCTCGCCGCCCCGGAGGGCACCGTCACCGCCAGCGGCGCCTCGGCCTCCAGCTCCCGCGGCAGGGGCCAGGGCAGCAGCTGCTGCAGTAGAGCCAACAGGTCCAGGCTGCCGAGACCGCGCGCGATTTCCGGCGCGCACAGCGCCGACCACAGCCAGTCCCCCGCGCGCTCCAGCAGCGCGGCTTCGTCGGTCGCGGACCAGTTCGCGTCTTGCCGCGGGTCCAGTCGCCGCAGCAGGTCCACCCGGGCACACCACTGGCGCGCGGCTTCGGTCCAGGGGAGCTCCGCCAGCCCCCGCTCCCGCAAGCGCTGCAGCCAGGCATCGGCACGCATTGCCGGGGTGACCGCGTCCAGCGCCTCGCGGGAAAGACGCAGCGCACCGACCCGCTGTTCCCGCCAGGCGCGCAGGCGCTGCCCCTCCCAGACGGTCCGCTCGGCCACCTCGACCCGGTCCGCCAGCGCGGATTCAAAGCAGCGCGGATCCAGGGCCACGGCCCGCCAGATGCGATCCACTGCCTCCCCGGCGCGCCCCCCCAGTTCCGCCACGGCCAGCCATTCACTTCCCGCCAGGGGGGCATCCCCCGGCAACTCGGCACTGCGGCCATTGGCCAGCTGGTACTGCCCCGGCGCGGAGCCTGCGCGCGCCCGGGCGATATGGTCGGGCCAGGCCGCGGCCACCAGCACAGCAAGCGTCTGCTCTGCCGTCAGATGCCCGTCGGGCATGTGGCCCGCTTGCGGCGCCCGCTGCGCCAGTTGCCGATAGCGCCGCGCCTGCTGCGACACGTCGCGCGCCCAGCCCCCCCTGCGCGCGTCCGCACCCTCCAGGTCCCGGAGCAGTTCCTGCAGGTCCACACTGCGGGACAGGCCCGGGTCGCGCGCCTCCAGCAGGGCGGCCAGCTGTGCTGCCAGCGGCGCCGCGCCCAGGCCGGCACCGGTCAGCAACAGCGTGCCCAGGCGCGGGTGCAGGGGCAGTTCCGCCAGGCGCAGGCCGCGGGGCGTCAGCTGTGGCGGGCTGCCCTGCCGCAGCGCACCGAGGGCGGCGAGCAGATCCAGCGCCTGCTGGAACAGTGCCGGCGGCGGCGTGTCCAGCCAGGCCAGCTCGCCCGGTTCGGACACCCCCCAGGCCAGCATCTGCAGGGCCAGCGGCGCCAGGTCCGCGCGCAGCACCTCGGGTTCGCGCTGGGCCACCATGCGCCCCTGCTGTTCCCGGGACCACAGCCGCAGGGCCACCCCCGGGCCCAGGCGCCCCGCCCGCCCGGCGCGCTGCTCCGCCGACGCGCGGGAAATGCGCCGGGTCGTCAGGCGCGTGGTGCTGGTGGCGGGGTCAAAGCGCGCCAGCCGCTCCATGCCGCAGTCCACCACCACCTGCACGCCCTCGATAGTCAGGCTGGTCTCGGCGATGTTGGTTGCCAGCACCACCTTGCGCACACCCTCGGGTGGCAGATCGATCGCCCACTGCTGTTGCTCCAGGCTGAGCCCGCCGTGCAGCGGCGCCAGGCGCAGGTGCTTCCCGGCGAGGTCCGCCAGTTCCCTGCAGGCGCGCCGAATCTCCGCCTGGCCGGGCAGAAAGACCAGCACATGTCCCGGGTGATCCCGCAGCGCCTCGCGCACCGCGGCGACCACCGCCGGAACCGGCGACTCCCCGGGCCCCGGCCCGGCGCGATAGTGCAGGTCCACCGGATAGCGCCGGCCCTCGGAGGTCAGCACACGGGCACCGGGGAGCACGCGCGGCAGGTCAATGCCCGACAAGGTCGCCGACATCACCAGCAGACGCAGGGGCTCGCCCTCGCGAAACAATTCGCGCCCCTGCAGCCCGAGCGCCAGGCCCAGTTCAGCGTCCAGGTTGCGCTCGTGGAACTCGTCGAAGATCAGCAGGCCTACCCCGATGAGTCCCGGGTCCTGCTGCAGGCGCCGGGTCAACACCCCTTCGGTCACCACTTCAATACGGGTGGCGGCACTGACCCGGCTCTCCAGACGGATCCGGTAGCCCACCGTGTCCCCCGGCTTCTCGCCGAGCAGCGCTGCCATGCGCGCCGCCGCGCTCCGGGCCGCCACGCGCCGGGGCTGCACCAGCACAATCGACTGCCCCCGCAGCCACTCGGCGTCCAGCAGGGCCAGGGGTACGAGGGTGGTCTTGCCCGCGCCGGGGGGCGCTTCCAGCACCACGTCAGCGCCTGCCGCAAGGGCGTCGCGCAATTCGGGGAGTATTCGGTTGACCGGCAAGTCAGGCAGTAGGGACGCTGTCATGGCGCAAGGATACGCCAGCCACCGCCGGGACCAAAGCGCTTCCCGTCGGCACCGAGCTGGTGCAGCCGCCACCTTTCTGGTGCAAGGGCGGAGCGCGCTGCGCCGTCATCGGCCTGTCATCCGCGGCTGTCAGGCTACTGGCATCACAATTGCACCGGTAATCGGAAGAGATGGCCAGCGGCGGCCACAGCGTGCCGCCGGCGATTCCCCAGTCGGGAGGTGGGCATGGCAGCAGCCGCATTGGAGCAGCACCTGGAATCCGTGGAACGGGAGAGCGAGCCGCGGGGCGTCGCCTTCTTCGACCTCGATGGCACCCTGATCGCGGGATACTCGATCATCGCCCTGGCCCTGGAGACCCTCCGCGAGGGCCTCCGCCAGCGGCGTTTCCGCGAGTCCCTGCGGCTGCTCGCGGATATCGTCGGACAGAAAACCGCGCGCACCGACAAGGGTAGCCACTACCACCGGCTGGTGCGGCGACTCGGTCGCAGCCTGGCGGGCATTCGCGAGGAGGAACTGCTGGAGCTGGGGGAACGCGCCTGTGAGCGCCACCTGCTGGGGCAGCTGTTTCCGGAAGCCATTGGACTGGTCGAGGCCCACCGTGCCGCCGGACACCACCTGGTGATTGTCACTGCCGCCAGCCACTACCAGGTGGCCCCCCTGGCCCGCCTGCTGGGGATCGACGAGATCTGCTGCACCCGCCTGGAGGTTATCGACGGCCATTTTACCGGGCGCGTGCTCAACCCACTCTGCTACGGCGAAGGCAAGGCACTGGCCGCCCGGCGGGTCCTGCGCCGCCGCCGTGGGGCCCTGCGCCGCAGCTGGTTCTACACCGATTCCCTGGCCGATCTGCCCCTGCTGCGACGCGTGGGTCACCCGGTGGCGATCAACCCGCGCGAAGATCTCGCCCGGGAGGCAGCGCGCAACGACTGGCCAATCCTGCGCTTCTCCAGTCGCGGTACGCCGGATCTGGAGTCGCTCTTGCGCACTGCGCTTACCGGCCAGGCCCTGGCGGCCACCGCCCTGGTTGGCAGCCTCGCCTCGCGCCTGGGCGGCAACCGCCTCGCCAACGCCAGCCGGGTGGCCCAGTTGCTGGGGGATGTGGGCAGTGGCCTGGCGGGACTCGAGTTCGAGGTGGAGGGCGCGGAGCACCTCCACGCGGTGCGCCCGGCCGTCTATATCTTCAACCACCAGAGCCTGCTCGATGGCATGGTGATCGCGCACTTGCTGCGTCGCGATACCGTTGCCCTGTGCAAGGCGGAGATGGCGCGGGTGCCGGTACTGGGAAACCTCCTGCGCCAGACCGACACCATCTTCGTCCAGCGCGAGGAACAGGACCAGCGCGAGGTGCTGCAGCGCGCGATGGCGGTGCTGCGCGAGGGGCGCTCACTGGTGGTGGCCCCCGAGGGTACCCGCAGCAGCCTGGGGGATATCCGGCCCTTCCGTCCCGGCGCTCTGCTACTGGCGCGCAAGGCCGGTGTGCCGCTGGTCCCCATCGTCCTGCACAACGTCAAGGATGCGCTGCCCAAGGGCTCGCTGCTGATTCGCCCCACGACCATTCGCATCACCGTCCTGCCGCCCCTGGATGCCGCGGCGGGGGGCAATGTGCGGCAACTCGCCCGCGAGCTGGAACTGCGCTACCGGGACCTGCTCGTCACCTCACCCCGCGCCGGGCTGCCGAACGGGCTCAGGCAGCCGGCCCTCAGTGACCAAAGGCATAGCGCAGCCTGACCCAGGCCTGCCGGCCCGGTTCATTGACGCGCGGCGCGGTCGGCTCGAAGGGATCCTGATTGCCGGCATTGACATGGTAGGCATAGCTGCGGTCAAACAGGTTTTCCACGCCCAGCTCCAGGGTCAGGTCTGTCGCCAGGCTGTAGTGACCGTAGAGGTGCAGCACGGAAAAGCCCGGGGTCGGCCCCTCGGCGTCGACCGCCGGATTGAAATGCGTCTGCCGGTCGGCGACCAGCCACTCCAGGCCGACAGCCCAGTCGTCGCGGCGGTAGTCCAGGTTCAGGCGCAGCTCCAGGGGCGCAATCTGGGCCAGGTCCTCGCGGTCGCTCTCGCCCCGGGTCCAGGAAAGCCCGGCGCGCGCTGACAGGGCGTCGTTCAGGCTCCAGTGCCCATCCAGCTCGAGACCGTGGCGCAGGGCGTCCGTATTGCGGTACAGGTCGGTACTGCCCTCGCGGTAGCGCTCGATGTAATCGTCCACCTGATCGGCAAAGACACTGAGCGCCCAACCCAAGGCGGCGTCGCCGCGCTCCAGGCGCAGGTCGATCTGCTGATGCCGCTCCGGTTCCAGGGCGGGGTTGCCGACCCAGGCCCCCATGGGGGTCTGCCGCGCCATCCAGCGCTCCGAGCTGTCCGGCATGCGCAGGGTGCTGCTCAGGTTGGCGCTGAACAGCAGGGCGCTGTCCAGCTGGCGGTCCCAGCCCAGCACCACACTCAGGCCGGCATCATCCTGCTGCCCGGCGGCGCTGCCATAGAAGCTCGCGTAGAGCCGCTCGGGCGTGGCCATTCCCTGCATCCCCGCCGGCAGGGCACTGCCGCGGGCCTCGCTGGCGTGATCGTCCCAGCGCAGTCCCAGGCGCAGACTGTCCACCGCGCTCGCCGCGTAGTCCAGCTCCGCAAACACACCGCGATGACGGTGGCGCACATCGGGCCACATCCGCGACACCAGGGCGTCGTAGATACCGTCCTTGCCCTGGTCACTGTA
Organism: Haliea atlantica; assembly: GCF_054779855.1. Lineage (NCBI taxonomy): Bacteria > Pseudomonadati > Pseudomonadota > Gammaproteobacteria > Cellvibrionales > Halieaceae > Haliea > Haliea atlantica. The sequence goes on from NZ_BAAGXL010000003.1 coordinate 407,419, forward strand.
GAGCGTGGCGCCCTGTTCGTTGACCCGGTAGTCCGCCCCCAATCGCCACTCCACGGCACCCCTCTGCCAGCTTGCCAGCAGGCGCCCGCCCCAGGTGTCGGAGGAGGATGGGGCCGCCATGCCCATCGGCATCGGACTGCGGTCGCGCACCGAATAGGTATCCATCAGGTGCTCGACATCACTGCGGTAGACCGACAGCTCCAGACCGTCCAGCGGCCCGAGATCCTGCTGACGCCAGCGCAGGCTGGTGGAGCGGGAATCGGCGTAGACGCCGTCCATGCCGTTGCCCGCGTAGGCAATGTCTTCCTCCGCCGAGCGTTCGTGGGACAGCTGCAGGTCTCCCCGGGAGCCCAGCTCCATGCCGGCCACCAGCCCCAGGGAGTCCGAGTCGAAACGTGAAGCCACCTGGCGTCCATCGCCGTCCTCGTAGTCATCGGCGCGTTTACTGGCGGCGAACACCCGCAGGTAGCCCCGGTCATTGCCCGCGGCGACATCCCCCGACAGGCTGCGCAGGTCACTGTTGCCGGTATAGCCAGTCGTCAGTGAACCGCTCACACCCCGCTCGCCGAGTTGCGGGCGCTCGTGTTCAAAGAGCAGTGTTCCGCCACTGCCGCCCGGGCCGTGAATGACCGAACGATGGCCCTTGATCACCGCCACCCGGTCAAAGCTCTCGACGCCAATATAAGTGCTCGGCGGGTCCATGCGGCCGGGGCAGGCACCGAAATTGTAGGCGCCGTTGGCCACCACGTTGAGGTTGCTCTGGCTCTGTCCGCGGATAATCGGGTCGAAGCCGCGACCGCCCCGCCGCAGCGCCTGCATGCCAGTGACCGAGCGCAGCAGCTCGCCGGCATCGTGGGTCGGCCGGGTCACGGCGCTCTCGCTGAACAGCTGCGCGTCCGCGCGGGTCCGCTGGGCGGAGACCTCGACCAGCTCGATTGCCTGGTCGTGATCGCGTTGGGCCCACACTGCTGGAGTGTGGGCGAGAATCAGACCGCAGAACAGCGGGGAAAGGAGCAACGGACGACGCATCGGGAAACCACCTGCAGGAAAAAACGCGTCGCGGATTATAGGGAATGCGGGGGGCGCGCGGGATGCGACAAAGTGTCACGCTCCCGCGGCCGCGAGGCTCACTGGCGCTGTGCCACCCACTCGCGCATGCGGCTTTCCAGGGCATTCAGCGGGATGGCGCCGGCCCCCAGCAGGTGGTCGTGGAAGGCGCGAATATCAAACGCCTCACCCAGTTCCCGCTCCGCCAGGGCGCGCAGTTCGAGCATCTTCAGCTGGCCGATCTTGTAGGCCAGGGCCTGGCCCGGCCAGCCGATGTAGCGGTCGATCTCATTGACGATATCCGCCTCGGTCTTGCCGGCGTGGGCCTTGAAGTAGTCGATCGCCTGTTCGCGACTCCAGCCGAAATGATGCATGCCAGTGTCCACCACCAGCCGCACCGCCCGCCACATGTCATAGGTCAGCTGTCCGTAGCGCGAGTAGGGGTCGCTGTACAGGCCCATGTCGTAGCCCAGGCGCTCCGAATAAAGACCCCAGCCCTCGATAAAGGCCGTTTCGCCACCGAGCTTGCGAAACATGGGCAGGTCGTCGAGCTCCTGGGCCAGGGCGATCTGCAGGTGATGGCCGGGCACCGCCTCGTGCACACTGAGCACCTCCATCTCGTACTTGGGCCGCACCTCGGGCCGGTACAGATTGACGTAGTAGTAGCCGGCCCGGGTGCCGTTGGCCGCGGGGCGACTGTAATAGGCAGTGGTGGTATCCGGCGCGATCGAGGCGGGAATCGGTCTGACCCCGTAGGGCATGCGTGGCAACTTGCCAAACAGCGTCACCAGCTCGGGGTCGAGGCGCTTGGAGATAGCCAGGTAGCCTTCGTAGAGGGCTTCCGGGGTCTCGTAGTAGAACTGCGGGTCCGTGCGCAGGAAGTCGTTGAAGGCCTGCAGGTCCCCCTCGAAACCGACCTCCTCCTTGACCGCTTCCATCTCCTTCAACAGACGCGCCACCTCGCGCTCGCCCACGGCGTGAATCGCCTCGGGTGTCATGTCCGTCGTGGTAAAGCGCCGCGTCAGGTGGCGATAGATGGTATCCCCCCCCGGCAGGCTGCCGACACCGGCCTCGTCGCGACAGGCCGGCAGATAGCGGTTGGCGAGAAAATCGCCGAAGCTTTCCAGCGCGGGATTGATGCCGGCCTCAATCGCCCCTCGGGCACTGCGCCGCAGTTCCTCCCGCGTCGCCGGGGACAGGGTTTCCGGCAGCTCGGCGAAGGCCTTGAAGAAGGGACTCTCCTCCACCGGCACGCTGGTGAGACGGCGAATCTGCTCCGGCACCCGCTGCATGATCACCCGCGCCTGGGTGCGCTCCTGCATCAGCCCCTCTTCCAGCAGCTCGCGATACTGCTCCAGCAGCTCGGGGTAGGTCTGCAGGCGCACCAGCCAGTCGCGGTAATCGGCTTCGCCGCGAAAGGCAATCTGCTCCTGCAGGCTATGCAGGTGCTGGGGGCCGCTGCGCATGTTCACCGCCATCAGGTGCAGACCCAGTGCGTAGGCCTCGCGCTCCAGGCTCAGCTGCTGGTGCAGCATCTGGTGGCTGAGCCGGTCCTGCGCATCCAGCGCCGCCGGGTCGATGGCGTCCAGCCGCGCCAGGAAGCGCTCGCGCGCGGCATCCCGCTCCGCGTGGGCTTCCAGACTCATGTCGTCCCAGCGATGATTGGCCCCCGGATCGCCGAGGTGGGTGCGCAGCTGCGGCGAGACCTTCAGCTGCCAGTTCCAGTGTGCCTCCAGCAGCTGCTCGAAATCAGCCGCCGGGCTGTCGGCGCGAACCATTCCCGCGACTACCAGCAGGCACGCGAGCAACACGCCGTTCAGGGTCTTCTGCATCGTTTTCTCCTTGTTCCATCGAATGCCAGCGAGGGGCTTTCCCGGCGCGGGGAGCGGACGCGAAACCAACAAGCGCCCGCGCACTTTCTTCAGGGCAGCACCAGGTATTTGTCGCCGGTGGCGCGGCGGTTGTAGGCCTGCATCACCGCGGAGTCGAGCATCTCCGCCAGACTGATACGATGGCTGTACTGACTGGCAAAGGTGGTGTTGATCTCCCGGGCGACTCGCGCGCGCATCGACTCGGTGCGTTCGGGCCCGGCGCGCTGCAGGAACTGTGGCAGCAACCAGCCGCCGACGCCCCAGGCAAAGCCGAAGTTGCGGGTCAGTGTGGTCGGCGCCAGGTCGAGGGCTCCATAGATATAGACCTGCTTGTAGGTATTCGAGCCGTAGCGGTTGTATTCGCTCATCTGTTGCGCCGCCACCGACTCCATCGCGGTGAGAATCTGACTGGCCAGCTTGCCGCCGCCCACGGCGTCGAAGGCCAGGGTGGCCCCGGTCGCCTCTATCGCCGACACCAGGTCGGACATGAAGCTGTCACTGCTGCTGTCCAGTACATGCGCGGCGCTTTGCGAGCGCAACAGGGCAACCTGCTCCTGGCGCCGCACGATGTTGACCAGGGGAATATCGTCCGCCTGGCAGAGGCGATTGAGCATCTGCCCGAGGTTGCTGGCGGCCGCGGTGTGCACCAGGGCACTGTGCCCTTCCATCATCAGGGTTTCCCGCATTCCCAGGGCGGTCATCGGGTTGACGAAGCAGGACGCGCCCTGTTCCGCGGTTGTGCCCTCCTCCAGCGGCAGGCACTGCAGGGCATTCACGCAGCGATACTGACTGAACATCTCACCGCCGAAGACCCCGACGGTGCGACCGAGCAGTGCCTGGGCCTGGGCGGAATCACCCGCGGCAATCACCGTTCCCGCGCCCTCGTTGCCGGCCGCCAGGGCCTGTCCAACGCGCGCCTGCACCAGCGGCAACGTTCCCTCCGGCAGGGTCAGGGTGACCTCGGGACGCTCCGGCGTACCCTCGACCCGGGCGCTCGCCGGGTCCGCCGGACCGAAGAGCAGAAAGAGATCCGAGGGATTGATCGGTGCCGCGCCAACCCGCAGCACGACTTCCTCCGGCCCCGGGCGCGGAACCGGCTGCTCCTCCAGCCACAGGGTCAGGGTTCCCTCGGCATTGACCCGCGTACGCAACTGCAATCCCGTGTCGCTCATGGTATTTTCCCTCTTATTGGTGACTGGCATGGCCCGGTCACTATAGCGGATACTGTTTACTGATGCCTGCCACCCGGAAGCTCCACCCGATGAATGCCCTGCTACAACTCACCCGTATCGTCCAGGCCGCCGCCCAGGCGGAGGAAACCGACGACCAGGTGCGATTGATTGTGGAGGCCATTCACCGCAGCATGGGTGTGGAAGTGTGCAGCCTGTATATCGCCGCGGCCGATGGCAGCATGCTGCTGGCCGCGACCGAGGGCCTCGACCCCCGCGCCGTCGGCCACAGCAGCCTGCCACCAGGCCGCGGCCTGGTTGGACGGGTAGCCCAGACACGCCACCCGGTGGTCGTGGCGGACGCCCCGGCACACCCCGACTTCTGTTACCTCGCCGAGACCCACGAGGACGAATTCCGCAGCTTTTGCGGGGTGCCCGTGGTGCGCGCCGGCGCCGTCATTGGCGTACTCGTGGTGCAGTCGCGGGAGCCGCGGCTGATGTCCGAGGAAGAGCAGGCCTTCCTGGTCACCCTGGCCACACAGCTGGCACTGGTGCTGCCCCCGGAGCCCCTGGCCAGCGCGGGCGGCAGCAACACCCTGCGCCGCGTTCGCGGGGTCAAGGGCGCCCCGGGCACGGGTATCGGGCAGGCCTGGCTGTGCGATACGGTGGACCTCTACGCCGTACCCGATCGACCTTGCGAAAACGTCGAGGCCGCGATCGACGAATGGCGACAGTTGCTGGCCCAGGTCAGCGCGGACGTCGAGACCGAACGGCGCAGCATGGAGCAGGAACTGTCGGAGGGAGTGGCGGCGGTCTTCTCCGCCTACCAGATGCTACTCAATGATCCGGGCCTGCGACTGGGGGTAGAGCAGGCCATTGCCCAGGGCAACTGGCTCCCCGGCGCCCTGCGCCAGGTGGTGCACCACTACGCCGAGCTGTTTCGCGCCATGGAGGACCCCTACCTCAAGGCCCGCCACGAGGACCTCCACCATCTCGGCAACAAGCTCTACCAGGCCTGGAGCGGTGCCCCGGAGCACCGGCCCCAGGGCATTGATGGCCCCATCATCCTGGTCGGGGACAAGGTGAGTGTCTCCGACATCGCCGCCTGTGACCCGCAGCGCCTGGCGGGGATCGTCTGCTTCAGCGGTTCCAGCCTGTCGCATACCGCCGTGCTGGCCAACGCCCTGGGCGTGGCCGCCGTCATGGGCACCGGCAAGCTCAAGGGCGTGGACAACGGCGTGCCCCTGATTGTCGACGGCAATGTCGGCCAGGTCATCGTCCACCCCAGTACCTCGGTGCGGCGAGAGTTCGAGCGCCTGCAGTACGCCGAACAGGCGCTGAAAGGCGAGCTGGCCGGCCTGCGCGACCTGCCGGCCACCACCACCGACGGCGTGCGCATCCGCCTGCTGGCCAATACCGGTTTGCTGGCGGACATCTCCCCGGGGCTGGCCAATGGCGCCGAGGGCATCGGGCTTTACCGCACCGAAATGCCCTTCATGATCAGCGACACCTTTCCCTCGGAGGAAGACCAGGTCAACACCTACAGCCAGGTGCTGGCTGCCTATCGCGGTCGCCCGGTCTACATGCGTATCCTCGACATCGGCGGCGACAAGCCCCTGCCCTACTTTCCGATCCACGAGGACAATCCGGCGCTGGGCTGGCGGGGAATCCGCTTCTGCCTCGACAACAGCGCCCTGCTGATGACCCAGGTGCGGGCCATGCTGCGCGCGGCGGCGGGCGGGGAAGAACTCCACATCCTCCTGCCGATGATCAGCAACACCGGGGAAATCGTCGCCTTTCACGCCCTCCTCGACGACGCCCTGGCACAGCTGACGGAGGAGGGCCTGCCCGTGCGCCGTCCACCGGTGGGCATCATGGTGGAAGTGCCGGCGGCGATCTCGCTGTTGCCGGCCTGGGCCAAGCGCCTCGACTTCGTCTCCATTGGCTCCAACGACCTCAGCCAGTACCTGCTCGCGCTCGACCGCAACAATCCACGGGTGGCCGGAGCCTACGATCACATTCACCCCGCCGTGCTGCAGGAAATTGCCCGGATCGCGCGGATCACGCGGGAAACCGGCCTGCCCCTCAGCCTGTGTGGGGAAATGGCCTCCGACCCGGCGGCGGTGCTGTTCCTGCTCGGCACCGGTGTGCGCCAGCTCAGCATGAGTGCCTCGAAACTGCCGCGCATCAAGTGGCTGCTGCGCTCCATCACCGAGACCGAAGCCGCCGATCTGGCCGGCAGGGCGCTGCAACTGGACAACAGCCAGGCCATCCGGACACTGCTGGAAAATGCCCTGCACGAGCGCGGTCTGGGCCGCCTGCTGGGGAGCGAGTAGCAAGTGGCGGCCGACAGACGAGCGGCAGCGCCGAAGGCACCCGACCCGGGCCTGCAACGGCACATCGAACAGGCACTGCAGGTCAGCCCGCCCCGGGACCTGGAAACGTTCGCCCGTCAGCAGCTGGTGCAGCGGGTATTCCGGCCGCAACTCAGCGGACTCGAGCGGCTGTCCGAGGGGCCCTGCCTGTTCGTCGGCAACCACAGCCTGTTTGCCCTCGACGCGGTCATCGTGGCCACCGTGATGCAGCGGGAGCAGCAGCGCTTCCTGCGCGCCCTCGGGGACCGTTTCCTGTTCCACTACCCCTTGACCGAACGGGCCCTGCTCAGCCGCGGTGCGATCATCGGACACCCCGAGGTCTGCCGCGCCCTGATGGAGGCCGGCGAAGACCTGCTGGTTTTTCCCGGCGGCGCCCACGAGGCGGTCAAGCCGGCCAGCCAGCGCTACCGGCTGCAGTGGCGCGAGCGCTTCGGCTTCCTGCGCCTGGCCGCCCGCCAGGGCTACACCATCCAGCCCTTCGGCATGGTCGGCCCCGACGAATTCTACGACCAGCTGATCAGCAGCGCCGACCTGCCCGACTCACCCCCGGGTCGCCTGCTCCGGCAACTCGGCATTCTCACGCCCGATACCCGGCGGGATATCCTGCCCCCGGTTCCCCTGGGCGCCCTGGGCAGCCCCCTGCCGAAGCCCAAGCGCTGCTTTATCGGCTTCGCCGAGCCCCTCGATCTGTCCCGTTTCGCCGGCCGCACCCCGACGCCGCGGCAATTGGAGAAGCTGCGGGACGATATCGCCGGGCGCATTGACGGCCAACTGCGGGAGTTGCTGCTCTACCGGGAGCAGCACCGCAGCGAGGACGGCCTGCTGCGGCGCATCCTGACGCTGTAGCCGCTGCGCGCGCCTCCAGCTCCAGAGGGTCCGCAGCGGGTCGCAGTCATGACCTGTTTGGGACACGCGGTAAATACGTCCCTGTAGCTCTTCGGCCGCGTCCATGCGGCCGAAGGTCCCAAACAGGTCATGACTGCGACACGCTGCTCCGTGGGACGATAAACGCTGGGTGGCCCCGCTCCTCTAAAAGAGCTGCATAGCGGGATACCTGACTGCGGCAGACACTTGCAGACAGGATGCGCGCTCTCAGGCTACCCGGAGCCGTGGCTTCGCAAGCGGGGCTATGGGGACCGTCGGCGACAGGGATGTCGCCGTCGAGCTACAGGGACGTATTCACTGCGTGTCCCCATAGCCCCGCTTGCGGAGGCACGGCGGTCCCGCAGAATGCACCAAGCAATCCAGACAAGTGGCATGCCCGAGGCGCAGAACTCGACTCACGGGAGACACGCGGGCATGCGTGGTCGGTGCGGGGCTACTCGGCCATGACCCGCGCCAGGCGGTCGGGGTGGCGCCAGCGGTGGCCGAGCAGGCGCAGGAGGTAGATCACCGCCAGGGCCAGCAGCATCGCCACGAAGCCCCACCAGCTCACCAGCGGCGGGTAGTCCAGTACCTTGATCATCACCCACTGGGTCGCCAGCATCAGCACGTGCAGGCTCATGCTGGTGTTCATCAGCCAGCGGGTGTCGCCGGCGCCGCGCAGAACGCCGCTGCTGACCAGGATGACCGCATCCGCCAGCACGTAGGTGGCCATGCCGATCATCATGCGGGCACCGATCTCCACGATCACGCTGAAGTCCTCTTCCGGGGTGCTGAAGACCTCCATGAAGGGCACGCGAAAGATCACGAAGACCACGGCCAGCACCGCGGAGTAACCCAGGGCGATGGCAAAGCCGGCGGCGATCACCTGGTTGGTACGGGTCATGTCCCGGGCCCCCACGGCGTTGCCGATCATGCTGGTGACCGCGATATTCAGGCCGATCAGGGGCACGTAATTGAGCATGTCCCAGTTGAAGACGATGGCCATCGCGGCACCTTCGGCGACGCCGTAGGACTGGAACAGCAGCAGGAAGAAGTTGAAGGTCGCCGCGCCGACGAAGGTTTCAAAGCCGGAGGGCAGGCCCAGGCGCACGTAGCGCCGCAGGATGGCGAGGTCGAGATGGAAGGAGCGCAACACCTGGAAACGCTCGCGATGCACGCGGTTGAAATAGAAGACGGCGTACACGCAGAGGGTAAAAGCGGTCGCAATCACTGTCCCCAGGGCCGCCCCGCGGATACCCAGTTCCGGCAAGCCAAAGTGCCCGAATACCAGGGCCCAGGTCAGAGGAACGTTGACCATCACCCCGAGCACATCGGCAATCATCACCACCCGCGTGCGGGAGATGCCACAGAAGTAGCCCGCCACGCAGGCCTTGCTCAGCCCGAAGAAGGCACCGGCGAGCATCACGTAATAGTAGTCGCGCTCCAGCTGCACCTGTTCCGGCGGGTGTCCCATCAGCGCAAACAGGTCGCCCGTGAACCAGCCCAGCAACCACAACAGGGGCTGGCAGGCAGCCGCCATGATGATGCCCTGGGTGAGAACCCGCGGGCACTTGGCCAGCTGGCCGGCACCCTGGTACTGCGCAACCAGGGCCGTGGCGTAGGACATGACGCCGATAAAAAGAGCGACTGTCACGAAGAAGGTCACCCCACCACCCAGGGCCGCGGCAATGTGCAGGGCGTCGATCTGCGCCATGAACAGGCGGTCGGTGAATACCATCAGGGCGAAGGCACTCTGGGACACCACCATGGGCAGGGCCAGGCGGAACAGCTCGCGGGTTTCCTTGACACTCAGCATGACGGGCCGGCCCAACGTCCAAAGCACCCCGCCACCCGTGCCTGCGCGCGGGTGGGAATAGGGTGATAGCAAAAGCGGAGATTATAGTCCCCGCGAGGCCGGGGGACACGGGCCGCAATGCAGCAAAGCGACGAATTGCCGGAAATTCACGCCCAAGGGCGCCGGAACCGCCCTTGGGGCGCCGCTACCCCGACGCGGGAACCCTCAAGAATCCGATCGCCGGGCCACACCGAGCTCGCCCAGGGTGGCCGCCATGTCCTGGGCGGCGGTTTCCGGATTGATGTCAGTGTCGACCTTCAGCACCGTGCCGTCGGCACCGATGTAGACGGTGTGTCGCTTGGCAAAGCCGAGGGGAGAGAGCACCCCGTAGGCGCGTGCAGCGTCTTTTTCCTCGTCACTCAGCAGGGGAAAATCCGCCCCGGTGTCCTCGGCGAACTCGCGGTTCTTCTCCAGTGGGTCCACGCTGGCCATGAAATACTGCACGTCGTACTCGCGGATCAGGTGGCCGTTCTCCGCCAGGGACTTGCACTCAATGGTGCAGCCCGAGGTAAAGGCCCGGGGGAACCAGGCCAGCACAACCGCCTGCTTGCCCACATAGTCCGCGAGACGGTAGGTCTCGCCGTCACTGGCGGGCAGGGTGAAATCCGGAGCGGGTTCCCCCACGACGGGTTGTGCACTGGCGGGCAGTGCCAGCAGAGCGAGGGACAGCACTGCCAGTGACTGGCGGGCGAAGCGGCGAAGGACGGATGGCAATGACATGGATGGGACTCCCTGGGATGAGGTTCATACGCGTCGCGCATCGTTGTATGGTACGCCTTTGGCCCGGGCTGGATCACCCCCGGCGCCGTCGCATTCAGGAGAAAAACATGCGCTTGTTCCGATTGATCCGTCACCTGCTGCCACTCTGGCTGGGCCTCGCGGCCAGCACACTCGCAGCCGGCGACGCGCCCGCCGACTGGTCGGTGGCCGAACCGCAACTCGGCGCCGACCCCCTCAGCGCGAAAATCGATGTGCGGGAAGGCACCTGGATGAGCCTCGACGTGTCCCCGGACGGGCGCCATATCGTCTTTGACCTGCTCGGCGACATCTACGAAATCCCCATCACCGGCGGCAAGGCCACTCCCCTGCTCTCCGGGCACGCCTGGGACATGCAGCCCCGCTACAGCCCCGATGGCCGGCATATCGCCTTCACCTCGGATCGCCAGGGCGGCGACAACCTCTGGCTGCTGGACCGCCAGAGTGGCGAGCAGCGGCAGGTCACCTTCGAGGACTTCCGTCTGCTGAACAACCCGGTCTGGAGCCCGGATGGCAACTACCTCGCCGCCCGCAAGCACTTCACCACCTCGCGCTCCCTCGGCACCGGGGAGATCTGGCTCTACCATACCGACGGTGGCAAGGGGCGAAGCGGACAGCAGGTGGTAGAACGGCCCAGCGAGACCTTCCAAAAGGAACAGGGCGAACCGGCCTTCAGCCCCGACGGTCGCTTCCTCTACTTCACCCTCAACGTCACCCCGGGGGACACCTTTATCTACCACCAGGACAGCAACACCGAGCTGTTCCAGATCCGCCGGGTGGAACTGACCACCGGCGAGGTGAGCACCGTCGCCGGCGGCCCCGGTGGCGCCGTTCGTCCCACTCCCTCCCCCGACGGCAAGCGCCTCGCCTACGTCAAGCGCGTGCGCGCCGAGTCGCGCCTGTTCGTCATGGACCTGGACAGCGGCGTCGAGCGCATGGTCTACCCGGACCTCGACCTCGACATGCAGGAAACCTGGGCGGTGCAGGGCCTCTACCCCAACATGGCCTGGACCCCGGACAGCCGCGAGCTGGTGTTCTGGGCCGGAGGAAAACTGTGGCGACTCGCCGTGGATAACGGCCTGCTGCAGGATATCCCCTTTCACGTGCAGGATACCCGCAGCCTCTACCCGCCGATCCGCGCCAGCGTCGAGGTTGCCCCCGAGAGCTTCCCCCTGCGTATGCTGCGCTTCGCCAGCCCCTCCCCCGATGGCGAGTCGGTGGTCTTTGAAGCCCTGGGGCAGCTCTACCTGCAGCGGGGTGATGACAGACCCGAGCCCCTGACCCGGGATCGCGGCGAGGGCTTCGACTACGCGCCGGTGTGGTCACCGGATGGCAAGAGTGTGTATTTCCTGCGCTGGCAGGACAACAAGCTGACCAGCGTGCGTCGGGTCAGTGCCCGCGGCGGCAAGTCAACGGCACTGGAACACCCCCCGGGTCAGTATGTGGAGCTGGCCATCGACCGCGACGGGCAGACCCTGGCCCTGCGCAAGCTGGCGGGGAATGCGCTGCTGCACCCGGACTGGGGCGTGAAGCCCGGGCTCTACCTGCTCGACAGCGAAGGCGGCGAGCTGCGTTTTGTCAGCCAGCGCGGCAGCCACCCCCACTTCGGCTCCGACAGTACGCGTCTCTACGCCCAGGAGCGGGCCGAAACCGCCACCGGGCGCGGCAGCTCCACCGCCAAGACGCAGCTGATCTCCATGCAGCGGGACGGGCAGGATGTGCGCGTGCTTGCGGAGGCGGATTTCGCCACCCGCATCATGCTCTCCCCCACCGGCCGCCATATCGCCTTTGAAAACGCCCACCACCTGCACCTGGCCGAATTCACCCCCAGCGGCAAGCCGCTGGTACTGGATGCCGCCGAGCCGGCCTTCCCGGTGGTCCGGGTCAGCGAGACCGGGGGGGCCTTTCCCGGCTGGAACCAGGACGGCAGCGCCGTGCACTGGAGTACCGGGCCCAACTTCAAGCAAGTGGCGGTGGCCACCGCCATGCAGCCGGAGTTCTCCCCCGCGGACCCCTCGCGCCCCCTGGAAGTCAGCGTCGAGCACGCCGCCCCGGAAAGCCGCCTGGCCCTGACCGGGGCGCGCATCGCGACCATGGATGAAAAACGCCGGGTGATCGAGAACGGCACCCTGCTGGTGCAGGGCAATCGCATCCAGGCAGTCGGAGACGCCGACCTGGCAATTCCCGCGGGCTACACCCGGGTGGATCTGGCGGGCAGCACGGTCGTCCCCGGCTTCGTGGATGCCCACGCCCACGGCCCCTACGGCCACGAGGACATCATCCCGCAGAAGAACTGGAACCTGCTGGCGCACCTGGCCCTGGGGGTCACCACCCTGCACGACCCCTCGAGCCGCGCCGCGGAGGTATTTGCCGCCGCCGAATACGCCCGCACCGGGCGCATTCTTTCACCCCGACTCTTCTCCACCGCGGAAATCATCTACGGCGCCAAGAGCACCTACTGGTCGCCGGTGGACACCCTCGAGGACGCCCTCGCCCACGCGCGTCGCCTCAAGGCCCAGGGTGCTATATCGGTGAAGAACTACAACCAGCCCCGGCGTGAACAGCGCCAGCAGGTGAATGCCGCGGCGCGGCGCGAAGGCCTGCTGTCCGTGGCCGAGGGCGGTTCCCTCTACCACATGGACATGAGCCTGATCGCCGACGGCGTCACCGGTATCGAGCACAATATCCCCGTGCTCAGCCTGTACGATGACGTGATGCAGTTCTGGCGCCAGAGCGGCGCCGGCTACACACCGACCCAGGTGGTCAGCTACGGCGGGCTGACCGCCGAGGACTACTACTACCAGCACACCGAGGTGTGGAAACACCCCATCCTCTCCCGCTGGGTGCCGCCACAGGTGCTGCAGCCGCGCTCGGTGCGCCGCCCGATGGCACCGGCGGCGGACTATCGCGACGATGAAGCGGCGGCATCGGCTCGCGCCCTGCTGCGGGCGGGTATCCGCGTCAACACCGGCGGTCACGGCCAGCGCGAGGGCCTGGCCACACACTGGGAAATGTGGAGCTTCGTGCGCGGCGGCTTCACCCCCATGGAAGCCCTGGCGGCCGCCACCATCAACCCGGCACACTACCTGGGCATGCAAGCGGACCTGGGCTCCCTGGAGGCGGGCAAGCTCGCCGACCTGGTGGTCATCGACGGCAATCCCCTGGCGGATATCCGCCAGAGCGACAAGATCACCCGGGTGATGCTCAACGGCCGGCTCTATGACGCCCGCACACTCGACGAAGAAGTCACCGGTGAGGCAGAGCTGGCGCCGCTGTACTGGCAGGAGCGCCCGGCGGCACAGATTCGCTAGGCCGAAGAGCTGCCATTCGGCACCTGACGCCCGCGGGCCATCACGGCTCCCGTGGGCCCTCGGGCACCCCGGTCACGCGGGCCTCCGCAGCGGCAATGAAGGGCTCCTGCCAGGGCTGCAGAGACTGATAGTCCTGGCTGAGGAGCTCCCAGGTCTGCTGCATCAGGTTCTCCTGCGCCGGGATCAGCGCCTCGCAGCCGCTCAGGGCTTCGAAAATGGCCAGGCCACAAAAAGGGCTCATGTTCGGCTCATAGCCACCTTCGTGCACCATGACCAGCCGCCCGCCACAGACCTCATCAGCCACAGCGGACAGTTGCCGTGTCATTTGCCGGTAGCTCTCCGGCACGAGCAGCTGCCGGGCAGTGGGATCGTTGGCCGCGGCGTCCAGGCCACTGGCCACCACGATCAACTCCGGGCGGAAACGGCGCAACGCAGGCGCCACCACACGTTCCATGGCAGCGAGGTAAGCACCGGAACCCGAACCCGGTGGCAGCGGAATATTGAGGTTGCAACCCTGTGCTTCGCCGGCACCCGTATCCTCCACGCCGCCGCGCCCCGGCACCATGCCATCCTGGTGAATCGACAGGGTGAATACCTGCGGATCGTGGAGAAAGACCGTTTCGGTGCCATTGCCGTGGTGCGCGTCCCAATCGACGATGGCGACCCGGCGCAAGGCGCCCCGTGCCTGGGCAAGGCGCACGGCAACTGCAATGTTGGCAAAGATACACAGCGACATACCCGCATCCGGCTCGGCATGATGTCCCGGCGGCCTCACCAGTGCGTAGGCGTTGTCGACCTCACCCGACAGCACCGCCATGATAGCCGCCCCGGCACCACCCGCCGCCAGGCAAGCCAGTTCGTAGCCTCCCGGGGCCATGGATACCCCACGACCGGCGCTGCCGCCCCGGCGCGAGAGTTCCTGGATCTGGTCGATGTAAGCCGCTGTGTGCACCCGCGCCAGGTCATCGCGGGTCACCGCAAAGGCCGGGATCCTGTGCAGCCGCTCGAGCAGGCCGGTGGCCGCAAGCAGATTGAGGATGCGACGCTTGCTTTCGGGGGTTTCGGCCGGCGTACCGGGCTGCAGCCAGGGCGTATGGCCGAAGACATCGGCATAGGAACCGAAGTCGAACCACATGAAGCGCTCCTCCCATACCAGGCCGGTCTTTCGCATGTACTCGATCCTTTCTCGATAGGGTCAATACTCCACGTCGGGGTCGCCCACCACCAAGCCACCCAGTTCAGCACTGCGCAGCAGCGTGAGCAGCATGGTGACCCGACGGTCCAGGGGCGCCTGCTCCCGCAGACGCGGATTGTTGATGCACAGGGTGCTCCAGCCAACCAGCATGACCAGCACCATCTCCGCCGTTTCCTGGATCGGCACGGAATCCGGGATCTCGCCCAGCGCACTCGCAACCTGCACATCGTCCAGTAACTGGTCGTAGACTTCCTGAAAGGCTGAGCGGCTGCTGTCCGCTACCCGCGCGTCGCGGGAGGATTGCTGCCAGAAGGCCAGTCGCGCCTTCCACTCGTGCAGGATCTCCTCGCGATAGGGCAGCAACTGGCGCAGGCGGATCTCCAGCGCCGCCAGGCCCCGATGATCCCCCACCGCGCGATGAACACGCGCCAGATAGGTCCGGTTGGCCCACTCCGCAGCCGCCGCCACCAGCGAGGCCTTGTTGCCGAAATAGTGTTCGACCAGCCCTTTGGAACAACCCGCCGCTTCGGCCACTGCGCGTACCGTCAGACGCTCGATACCCGCACGCGCAATCACGCCGACAACTGCCGATTCAATGTGCGCGCGGCGCTCATCACCACCTTCCGCCACGCGCGGAAATTCCGCCTTGCTCATCCCGCTCCACTTCCATGCTCACCGGGGGACGACGTACTCCAGAGCCAGAGAACCGCATCGACACCCCTGCCCCGGCCCGTGTACGGCGACCCGAAATTGCCGGAAAGCATACCACAGGACAAATGGCTTGCTAGCAAGCCATTTGTCCTGCTATGGTCAGATCCTGCCGAACAGACCAACAATCATCACAGGGGACTGCAGCATGAACAGGGGATTTGCCAGAAACACCATCAGCAGCGCCATTGCCATGGCGACGCTTGCCGGTGCCGCATCGGTTGCCGCACAGGGGATTGAAGAGGTCGTGGTGACCGCGCAGAAGCGCCAGGAAAGCAGTCAGGACGTGCCGATTTCCATCACCGCACTGGGGGCGGACACCCTGGAGCAGCGCGGCCTGACCAATTCCGGGGATCTGATTGGCGCGATTCCCGGCGTCGGTGGTTTCGAATCCCCCGGGTCCCGCGGCACTACCGGCCTGACCCTGCGCGGGGTCTCCGGCGGTTCCCCCGCCAACCTCTCGGTGGATCCCGCCGTCGCCATCTACCTCGACGGGGTCTTTGTCGGCAAACAGCTGGGCTCGGCCATGGACGTGGCGGAGCTGGAGCGCATCGAAGTCCTGCGGGGCCCACAGGGTACCCTGTACGGCCGCAACGCCACCGGCGGCGCGGTCAACTTCATCTCGCGCAAGCCGCTGGGCGAGCTCGCGCTGCGCGCCACCGCCGGCGTCGGCAATTACGACTATCGCCACACCAAGGTCAACCTGGACCTGCCAGCCGTGGGTGTCACCGGGGAGGGACTGGGCTACCTTGCGGTCAGTGGTGGCTACCAGTTGCGCCAGCGGGATGGCTTCCAGGACAACCTCAGCCACCCCGGCCGGGACTTCAATGACATGGATCGGGAAGCCTGGCGTATCGCCGTCGCCTGGGAGCCCAGCGAGCGCCTCAGCG
This sequence comes from Haliea atlantica, assembly GCF_054779855.1. Classification (NCBI taxonomy): domain Bacteria; kingdom Pseudomonadati; phylum Pseudomonadota; class Gammaproteobacteria; order Cellvibrionales; family Halieaceae; genus Haliea; species Haliea atlantica. The sequence continues at coordinate 423,460 of NZ_BAAGXL010000003.1, forward strand.
TCGACTACAGCTATGACCACAGCGAGCTGGACGAGGTGAATGCCCTGGAGCAGATCGTCGGCTTCACCAGCCTCGACGCCGGTGGCTTCTACGACCGCGTGACCGCCATGCAGGATGTGCTGGCGGGCGCCCGCTACTGGTCGACCCTGCCCGGCAGCGACCCGCGCATTGCGGAGCGCTGGATTCCCTCGCTGGAGCAAAGCATCGACGCCTATCAGCAGGCCATCGCCCAGGGCGAGGGGCGCGCAAAGCAGGGCCGCGCGGACTTCACCCCGATTTCCCGCAATGAAGTCGACGGTCACGCACTGACCATCAGCTGGGATCTGGACAAGATCACACTGAAGTCGATTACCGGCTACCGCGACATGTCCACCTATGTCTTCGGCGACCTCGAGGACATCGACAGCCGCCTGGACGGCGACGGAGTCGGTGCCTACCACGACCTGCTGCACCTGACCCTGGGACAGCTCTACGGCGGGTCCGGCGGTTACGCCTATCCCCTGCTGGACGGTGTCTGGGCCGCGATAGACGACATCGGCGCCTTCCACAGCAAGCAGGATACCTGGAGCGACTACGAGCAGTGGTCCCAGGAGTTGCAACTGATCGGCAGCACCGATGCCCTGGAATACGTCTTCGGCCTGTACTACTTCGACGACGACGCCCGCTACATCAACCCGGGGGTCTACGCTGCCCCCCTGGGCGGTGTCCCCTCGCAAAACTACGCAACCCGCACCGAGGCTCTCGCAGCTTACGGTCAGGGCACCTGGCGCCCCGACGGCTTTGACCAGCGCCTGGCGCTGACCCTCGGCCTGCGCTACACCGAGGAAGACAAGGCAATCGACTACCGCTACGCATCCTACCAGACGCCCTTTGGCCCGGTCCCGGCCCAGGCCGTCAGCCGCGAGGAGAGTTTTGACAATATCAGTGGCAACCTCACCGTGGCCTGGGATCTGACCCCGGATGCCAATCTCTACCTGCGCTACGCTACCGGCTATCGCAGCGGTGGCTTCAACGGCGAGGTCTTCGACAATCCCTACGCAGAGGAGACCATCGAAACCCTGGAGGTCGGCCTGAAGAGCGACTGGTGGGATCGCCGCCTGCGAATCAATGGCTCCCTCTACACCTACACTTGGGATGATGTGCAACTGTCCACCATCCAGCTGCAAGACAGCACGCCGACCACCTCGATCCTGAATGCCGGCGAGGCCGAGCGCTGGGGCGCAGAGGTGGAAATCACCGTCAACCCCATCGCGGACCTTCTGATCGGGCTCAACTATGCCTATATCCACGGCGACTTCGAGGATTACCCGGATGTCTGCGGCTCCGCCGAGCCCCAGGTCTGCCTGCAGGGCGAGCGTTACGCCAAACGCACCTCGGCCCCTGGCAACCAGCTCAACGTCTACCTCGACGCACTCCTGGCGCGAACCGGCGCGGGGAATCTCAGAGCCTACCTGGAGGCCAACTGGCAGGACGAGTGGTACCCCTCTGCCCTGAATGCCGCAGTGATCGACGGCGTGCCGGTCATTCGCGACACGCAGGTCATGGATGCCCGCACGCTGATCAACGCCCGCCTTAGCCTGGAAGAGATTCCCGCAGGGGACGGCACCCTGAACGTGAGCCTGTGGGGCCGGAACCTCAGTGACGACGATCACCCGGTCTACTCGATCAACTTCGGCGAGTTGGGGCCGATCACTGAACAGTACGGCGCACCGCGCACCTATGGCCTGGACATCACCTATGAATACTGAGTCCGGACCGCGGATCAGTCGCCGCAGCTGCCTCAAGGCAGGTGTACTCGGCGCCGCCAGTAGTCCCTTGCTGGTGGGCTGTGGCGGCGATGATCATACGACCTCAGCTCCCGGCGGCGCCGCGTGGCAGGTGCCGACCGAGCGCGAGGCCCAGTTCGAGCAGGGCATGTCTCCGCTCGAGGGCAGCGGCTGGGTACCGGACGTGGCGCGCTACCCGGCGCTCGCGCAATCCATCCAGGCGGATGTCTGTGTGATAGGCGCAGGCCTGGCCGGAAGTTCACTATGCCTGCACCTCACCCGGGCGGGGCTGGATGTGGCTGTGCTCGAGGCGCGCCAGCCCGGCTGGGGCGCCTCCGGGCGCAACGCCGGCCACGTCCTGCCAACCCTGCGGGATCGCAGCGTGTTCCAGCGCTTCCCGGATGGCGGCAAGGCCTTTCTGGCGGCCTTCCGGGAACACCACAGCATCCCCTTCGAGCTGGCCCGGGAGTACGCCATCGACTGCGACGCCACCCGCAGCGGCTACCTGCACGCCACCCACCGGGAAGGCACCTTCGAGGATCTCCGACAGCGCTCGCGTTTCTGGCGGGAACAGCAGGGGCAGCCGGTCGACTTCCTGGGTGCCAACGCGATGCGCGAGATGACCGGGAGTGCCTACTACAGCCACGGCGTGCTCTATCGCGACGGCGGTCGGATCAACCCCTATCTGTTCACCAACGGCATGATTCGCGCGGCGCGCACACGAGGGGCGCGCGTGTTCGGAGACAGTGCGGCGCTGACCTTGCAGGCCGAGGGGCGACGCTGGCGCGTCACCACCGAAACCGGCAGTGTCCTGGCGGACCGAGTGGTCCTGTGTACCAATGCCTACCCGGGTCCGATTGAGCCCCGCGTGACCGACAACTTCTACCCCCTGACCGCCTACGGAATTGCCACGGCACCCCTGCCCGCGGAACTCGCGGCCGAGATCATGCCCGGCGGGGCCACCCTCGCCCAGGAACCGGTTGACTTGCACCCCTTCCTGATCGATGAAAACCGGCGCATTGTGGTCTCCAGCCTGCCCTCCACCGCGCGCCCCGCCGACGGCGACTGGCACTTCGAGCAGCACCTGCGCTGGATTCATCGCACCTGGCCCGCAACCCGCGACGCGGATATTCGCCTGCAGCACTACTGGACCGGGCGGGTCGCCCTGCGCGAGGAGGAGTTTCCGGGCGTGTTCGAGTTGCACCCCGGCGTCTTCGGCCTGATGCACTTCAACGCCTGGGGCAATGTCATGGCGCCGCTGATGGGCAAGCTGCTTGCCGAGGGACTGGCGAGGGAGCGGCTGGATACTCTGCCCTTCCCCTTGACCCGGCCACAGCCGGTGAACAACCCACGCAAGCAGCATCTGATCATCCGCCGCCTGCTAATTCCGGCGGCGCGCATGGCCCAGCGGATCGGCCTGCTCTAGGCTCCGTCGCGCCGAACCGCCGCTGCCTGCAGCAGCTGCCGTATCGGCGGACACGCCAGGTCTCCCCGTGCAGCCGGGCGCTTGCCGGTCGCGAGGCCCCGCAATACCATTCGCAGCATGCCGGAAGAGACCCACGAAGCGCCCCGCAAGATCATCCATATCGACATGGATGCCTTCTTTGCCAGTGTCGAGCAGCGCGACAATCCAGCCCTGCGTGGCAAGCCGATCGCCGTGGGGGGCTCGGCGGAACGCGGGGTGGTCGCCGCCGCCAGCTACGAGGCCCGGGTCTTCGGCGTGCGCTCCGCCATGCCCTCGGTCACCGCCCGCCGCCGCTGCCCGCAGCTGATTTTTGTGCCGCCGCGCTTCGAGGCCTATCGCGCCGTGTCCCGGCAGATCCACGATATTTTCCGGCGCTTTACCAGCGTGATTGAGCCACTCTCACTGGACGAAGCCTATCTGGACGTCAGCGAGGATCTGCAGGGCGTCGGCAGCGCCACCCGCATCGCGCAACGGATCCGCCAGCAGATCCTCGAAGAAACCGGCCTGACCGCCAGCGCGGGGGTCAGCTACAACAAGTTCATCGCCAAGATAGCCTCGGACCAGAACAAGCCCGACGGGCTCTGTGTCGTAAGACCGGAGCAGGGCCCGGCCTTTGTCGCCGGCCTGCCGATTCGTCGCTTCCACGGCGTCGGCCCGCGCACCGCGGAGCGCATGGCCCGTCTGGGTATTCACACCGGGGCCGATCTGCGTGCCCAGCCGCTGGAGCTGTTGCGGGAGCATTTCGGCAAATCGGCGGACTATCTCTACCGCGCCAGCCGCGGCATCGACTTCCGCCCGGTCCGCTCCGAGCGCATCCGCAAGTCGATTGGCGGCGAGCGCACCTACCGCGAGGACTTGCTGTCGGACGAGGCCCTGCGCTCGGCGCTGACAGCGATCATCGACCTGGTGTGGGAGCGTATCGAACGGCAGGCTGCGCGCGGGCGAACGGTCACCCTGAAACTCAAATACAGCGACTTCCGTCAGATTACCCGGGCGCGCTCCCTGGCGGGCGCCATATCGGGTCGCGGGGAATTCGCGCGCCTGGCGGACGAGTTGCTGGAGGGCGTGCTGCCGGTCCCCCGAGGGGTCCGCCTGCTGGGCCTGACCCTGTCGGGACTGGAGGCCCGCACCCCGCTCGACGCAGCACAGAGCGTGGCGGAAGCGCCACCGCGCCAGGCGCACTTCGAATTCTAGCGGGCGGAGCAAGCACCTTGGCCGCTAGCGCCCCTCGCTGCGGGCCAGGATCCAGTCCGCCAGTGCGTGCCGCGCCTCGCCGGCCTTGCGCGGCAGCCGCAGGGCGGCGAACCAGCGCGCCAGCTGCCGGCGATCGCGGTCTTCCACCTCGCCCATCAGCGGCGCGTCCAGCTGCAGGGCACTGCGGTCGGCGTGGGTCCGCGTACACAGGCGCTGCTGGTGCAGCAGTGCGCGCCCCAGCAGCACAAAGGGAAAGTTGGGATTGCGCGAGGGCCCGACGCTGAGCAGCTTGCCACCACTGGGAATGCCCTTGACCCGCAGCTGGGCGATCTCGTCGGCGTAGCGCAAAGCCGCGACACCGCCGGAGGCGGCCCCGAAGGCCCCGCTGACCAGGGTGCCCAGGCCACCGGTCAGGCCCGCGGTAACCGTGTCCAGCACCACCCCGGTGCCGCCCCCCACCACGGCCCCGGCGGAGGCCGCCACCATCGCCAGAGCACGTCGGTCCAGACCCCACAGATACCACTGTTCAATGTTGAACAGTTCCTCCGCCTCCAGGTCCAGGTCGACCTCCTGGCGCTGCAGGCGATGATAGTGGTAGACCTCCTCCACCTGGCGCCGGCAGCGGCGCTCCCGCGCCTGCAGTTCCTGGCGAAAGCGGGCATACAGGGTTTTCTGCACCGGCTCCAGCGGCAGGCCCTCGGGCACCCGCTGGCTGACCTGGAACTCCAGCGCCACGGCAATCCACTCGGCGATCAGCAGGGCAGCCTCGCGGTGCTGGCGACTGCGTTCGGCGCGGAGGATTTCCACCGCCCGCTGCAGGGAAGCCCGCCACTGTTCGTCCAGATGCCCGAACAATTCCAGCAGCTCCAGCTGCTTGGTGACCTCCGCGCGCTGGGCATTGAACAGGCGCACGGTACGGAAATATTGCCCGAGACCCGCGCGCCACTCCTCGGCGAAGTCCTCGTTGTCGATGGGATTGATCAGTGCCAGGCTGGGCCTGCCGGTCCAGCGCAGGATCTCCATCTCCGCTTCGTAGTCCGCCCCGAAAGGTACCGAGCCATCGACCACGTAGATGATGCCCGCGCCTTCGATGATCGGGCGCAGCAGCTCGCATTCGTCGCGGAACTTCGCCTCGCCCTGGTGAGCCTCGACGAAGGCGCGCACGGTCGACGGTCGGCTGGCGGCATCGGTGCCGTGGGCCTGCAGCCACTCGAGGACCGCACGCGCCCGCTGGATGCCCGGTGTATCCACCAGGGTGTAGAGGGTTTCCCCGTCCACCCGCATGGGGAAGGCGCGCGTTTCGCGGGTCGAGCCGGCGCGCGACTCGATCGCCACGGAATCGTCCCGCGCCAGGGTAGCGACAATGCTGGACTTGCCCTTGTTGGGGCGCCCGACCACCGCAAAGACCGGCAGATTCATGCACTCACCACTGGGCTGAGCAACTGCAGATCCACCGCGTGGAAAGGCAGGCCGCGGGCAAACAGACGCCAGTCCTCCACCTTGCGATGCGGAATCGCCTGCCCGGGCAGGGGCGCCAGATAGACGCTGCAACGGGGCACCGGACCCAGCACCTCGAGCAAATCGGCCAGCTCGGCAACCGGCGGCTCCCAGCCCTTGACCACCAGGTGCAGATGCCGGATTTCCTCCACCGGCAGCGAGGCAAGCTGCTGCCGGTCCTGCTCCAGGTCACCCGTGCCGAGGGCCAGGCGGTGCAGGGGTCGCCAGTCGCTCAGTTCCTCGAAGCCCGCGGTACCGGCCGGCCCCAGGGCACCGGCCAGTTCCACCAGCAGGGAGTCCGGCTCGGTGACTGCCGGGGGATCATCCGGCGCCGCTTCCCCGCTTGCCCGGCTCGGCTCCGACGCTGCGCCGGCGGCCTCACCCAGGGTCGTTACCAGGGGGGCCTGCAAGCGCGACAGCAGGCGCTCCACCCCGGGGTAAGCGAGGACCGCCCGGTCCAGCTGCCGCCGATACCAGCGCCGGGAAAGCTCCCACAGCAGCAGCCGCGGCAACAGCGCGTAGCTCAGCAGGCAGAGCATCAGGAAACCCCACCAGCCGCGCATGCTGGCGATCTGCTCGGCGTCGAGGCGGCTGGCGGCGGCGTGATAACGGCTGCTGGCCAGCAGCTCGGGCGAGATGGTGGCGGCGGGCAGAACTGACTGCCAGGGGCTGGCGAGAGCATCCACCACCGTCTGCAGGGTGGACTCACCCAATGCATAGGTGGAGCCCCAGACAAAGCTGTAGTCGGCCAGCAGCGGCAGCAGCAAAAAGGCCAGTGCCGCACCCAACAGGAACAGGGCTCCCAGGGCCTGCCCGTGGCGCAGGAACAGCAAGCGCAGCAGGGGCTGCGCCTCGCGCAGATCGCGCGCATCCGGGGGACTGCGAGCGACCAGCCAGCGACCCGGGTGAACCGGCAGCACCTGTGGCACGCCGCCGCGCCAAAGCCGCCAGAGCACCACGACATTGCCCAGCATCAGCAGCCACTGCAGCACCACGAACAGGGCCAGGAAGACCAGCACATTGACCAGCGCCCGCTCGCTGCCCAGCAGCAGGCCGGCCAGCGCGGAGAAGCCCAGGGCAAAGGCCAGCAAACCCGCCAGCTGCGCTGCCAGTGCGGGCCGCCAGAACCCCCTCTCCTCCGCCGGCGGCGCCACCGCCTCCAGCCAGCCCAGCACCAGGTCGAGACGCCCGCCCGCGGCAGCAGCCGGCGCAAGCCCCGCGCCCACCTGCCGATCGCGGCTCTGCAGCTCCGCCAGTGGCAAATCGCGGTCGCGCTCGACCTGCGCGGCGAGGCGATACAGGTCGCTGAGATCGGGGCGTCGACGCAAGTCGTCCTCCGTGTGTTCGCTGGCATCCGGTCCGTGTACGATACAGGCATTCATCGTGGAACGGGAGGCTGCATGGACGCGCAGGATACGGGGCGCTGGCCGATACGCTGGGACCTGCTGGTTCGCTACCGCTATATCGAGACCATCAGCTTGTGGGAGGGTCGCCTCACCTCGCGACACCTGTGCGACACCTTCGGCATCGGCCGCCAGCAGGCGAGCAAGGATCTCAACCGCTACCTGAAGGAGATCGGCCCCGGCAACCTGTTCTACGACAGCTCCCTCAAGGGCTACCGCCCCACCGCCGAGTTCCGGCCACGGGTGACCGCCGGCCTGGCGGACGAGTATCTCCACCTGATGGCGCGCAACAACGAACTGTCCAATGTCTTCGAGTCACTGGCGCTGAACGTGGCCAATATCGAGGTATTGCAGCTGCCCGTGCGCGACGTGCGGCCCGAGGTCCTGCGCCCCATTGTCCAGGCCGCCCGCGACCGCCAGCGACTGGAGGTCGACTACGTTTCCCTGCACAACCCCGATCGCGAGGGCCGCATCATCGTCCCCCATACCCTGGTGTTCAGCGGCCTGCGCTGGCATGTGCGCGCCTGGTGCGAGAAAAACCAGGACTACCGCGACTTCGTGCTCAGCCGCTTCCGCGATATCCCCGAGCCACTGGGCGACTCACCCCACGGGGTCGAGCAGGATGAGGAGTGGAACACCCGAGTGGAGCTGCGTATTGTCCCGGACCCGCGCCTGCGCCCGGAACAGCGCGCCGTGGTGGCGGCCGACTACGGCATGCAGGACGGCGTCTTGATCATTCCCCTGCGCGCCCGCCTGGTGCCCTACGCCCTGAAACTGCTGCACATCGAGCCCGGCGAACCGCAGTCCGACCCCATGGCCCAGCAGATCGTGGTGGAAAACCGCGACGACCTGGCACCGTGGCTGTTTTCCTGACCCATCGATAAAAAGAGGAGCGCGCCATGTTTTCCCGTCCCCTGCTCATACTCCTGTGCCTGATCCTGCTCGGCGGCAACGTCGCCACCCTGACCTGGAGTGCCGCCACGGCAGGCCTCTCCGGAGTGCTCGGCGCCGCGGGCATCAACACCGTGTACCAGCGCATGCAGTCCCGCCAGCAGGCCCAGGCCCGGCAACTGGCCGCGGTAGAGGCGCGGGAAGCCACCCTGCGCAAGACGGTGCAGGACACCGGCAAGCGCATCCAGAAGCGCACTGTGCGCAGCGCCGCCGCGAATATCGGCTCCCTGCCCGCCGAGGCGATCCCCTACCTCGGCTGGGCGGTGGTGGTGGGCGTCACGGGTTACGAGCTGATGCTGGCCTGCGACAACCTGCGCGACCTGCAGGACCTCTATCGGGAGATGGACGCGGGCGAGGTGGCAGCCCCCGAGGCCATGCAGGCGATTTGCGAGCCGGGGCTGAAGAGTTTCAGTGAGGCCTGGGACCAGGTCCCCGAGAGCCTCGCCGAGGAGTACGCGGAGTTCCAGTCCTGGGCCCTGAACGCGGCCGCCAGCGGGACTATGCCGCCGCTGGCACCTGAAGAATGATCTTGCCGATGTGGCGGCTGCTCTCCATCAGACGGTGGGCCTCGGCCGCTTCCGCCAGCGGGTAGCGCGCCGCCACCACGGGGCGGAAGTGCCCGGCCTCCAGCAGCGGCCAGACCTGCTCCCGCAGGGCCGCGGCCATGGCCCCCTTGGCGGCCGTGGACTGGGGCCGCAGGGTGGAAGCCATCAGGCTGAGCCGCTTCATCAGTACCGGCACGAAGTTCACCGTCACCTCAAAACCCTGTTGAAAGGCGATATTGACGATGCGCCCCTCGACCGCCGCCAGGGCAATATTGCGGTTGACGTAGTCGCCACCCACCATGTCGAGAATCACATCCATGCCCGCGCCCTCGGTAGCCTCCTTGAGCACCTCGACAAAATCTTCCTCGCGGTAATTCACCGCGCGCCGGGCACCCAGGCGCTCACAGGCTGCACACTTCTCCGTGCTGCCCGCCGTGGCATAGACCTCCGCGCCCAGGGCTACCGCCATCTGGATCGCGGTCACACCAATCCCCGAGCTGCCGCCGTGCACCAGCAGGCGTTCCCCGGCGCGCAGGCCAGCCCGATCAAACACATTGGTCCAGACGGTAAAACAGGTTTCCGGAAGGCCGGCGGCGTCCTCGAATGACCAGCCCGCCGGAACCGGCAGGCACTGCGCCGCCGGCGCGCTGACAAACTGGGCATAGCCGCCACCATTGGTCAGGGCACACACCGTGTCACCCACGCGCCAGGAGCTCACGCCTTCACCGAGTGCCTCGATGCGGCCCGCGACTTCCAGGCCGGGCAGGTCAGAGGCACCGGGGGGCGGCGGATAGAGCCCCCGCCGCTGCATGATATCGGGGCGGTTCACCCCGGCGGCGGCTACCGCGATCAATACCTCGCCGGGCCCGGGTACCGGGCGCTCGCGCTCCGCCAGCCGAAGCACCCCGGGATCACCGGGCTCGGCAATTTCTACACACTGCATGGCACGCTCCCTGTGTCAGCTACGCAATTTCTGCAGGATATCCACCGGCAGCGGAAATACGATCGTGGAGTTGTTGTCACCGGCAATTTCCACCAGGGTCTGCAGGTAGCGCAGCTGGATCGCCGAGTCCTCAGTGGCGAGGGTGCGTGCGGCCTCGGCCAGCTTCTCCGCCGCTTCCTGTTCGCCCAGGGCGTGGATGACCTTGGCCCGGCGCTCGCGCTCTGCCTCGGCCTGCTTGGCGATGGCCCGGATCATGGATTCGTTGAGATCCACGTGCTTGATCTCGACATTGGCCACCTTGATCCCCCAGGCTTCTGTCTGCTGATCCAGCAGCGTCTGGATGTCCGCGTTCAGCTTGTCCCGCTCCGCCAGCATGTCGTCCAGCTCGTGCTGGCCGAGGACCGAGCGCAGGGTGGTCTGGGACAGCTGACTGGTCGCCTCCAGGTAGTTCTCCACCTGGATGATGGCTTTCTCCGGGTCCATCACCCGGAAGTAGATCACCGCGTTGACCTGCACCGAGACGTTGTCCCGGGAGATCACGTCCTGGGTCGGCACGTCCATGACTACCGTGCGCAGATCCACCCGCACCATCTGCTGCAGGACCGGAATGATGATGATCAGGCCCGGGCCCTTGACCCGGTAGAAGCGGCCGAGCATGAAGATCACACCGCGCTCGTACTCCCGCAGCACCCGGAACATGGACAGCACCAGGGCCAGGAATAGCAGGAGCAGCACGCCCCCGAAAGTCTCCAGTTCCAACATCAGTTCTCTCCCTGTTTGTCCGCCGGGCTGACCACCGCGACCAGCCCGTCAATGGCTTCCACTTTTACCCTGTCACCCCGGGCCAGGGGGCGCTCGCTGCGCGCCTGCCACAATTCACCGTCCAGCCAGACCCAGCTGCGACCGTTGTCCACCCGCCCGACCGTGGTCAGCTGCCCGAGCAAGTGGTCGATACCGCTGACCACCGCGGCCTTGCGCGCACGCAGCACCATGCCCAGGGCAAACACCAGCAGGCCGGCGCTGAACAGGGCCACCGCGAGAATCATCGGCCAGGCGATGCGATAGCCAGGCAGCTCGCTGTCCATCAGCATCACCGAGCCGAAAACAAAGGCGACAATGCCTCCCAGCCCCAGCACTCCGAAACTCGGGGCGAAGGCCTCGGCCACCATCAGGGCCACCCCGAGGGCCAGCAGGCCCAGGCCGGCATAACTCACCGGCAGCATCTGGAAGGCGTACAGGGCCAGCAGCAGACAGACCGCCCCGGTAATGCCCGGCAGGCCCATGCCGGGGTTGTAGAACTCGAGAATCAGGCCGTAGATGCCCACCATCAGCAGGATATAGGCCACGTTGGGGTTGGTGATGATGGCGAGGAACTCGCTGCGCCAGTCCATCGCCCGGGTCTCCAGGGGCGCCCCCTCGACATCCAGGGTGAGCTGTCGCTCACCCACGGTGACCGCGCGCCCCTGCAACTGCGCCAGCAGGGCCCGGGGGTTGTCCGCCATGAGGTCGATCACGCCTTTTTCCAGGGCCTCCGAGGCCGGCAGACTGGCGCCCTCGCGCACTGCCAGCTCGGCCCAGTCGGCGTTCCTGCCGCGCATCTCCGCCAGGCCACGCAGGTAGGCGACCGCGTCGTTGACCACCTTGCGTTCCATGGCCCCGCCACCCGAGGATTCTTCCTCCTTGCCACCGGGCATCGAGGGCATACCGCCGATCTGCACCGGGGTGGCGGCGCCGAGATTGGTGCCCGGGGCCATGGCGGCGATATGGCTGGCGTAGAGCAGATAGGTCCCCGCGCTGGCGGCACGGGCTCCGCTGGGCCCGACCCAGGTGGCCACGGGCACATCCGCCGCGAGTATCCGCCGGATCATGTCGCGCATCGCGGTATCCAGACCGCCGGGTGTATCCAGCCGCAGGATCACCAGCTGGACGCCCGCTGCTTCGGCCCGATCGAGACTACTTTGCAGGTGTTGCGCGGTGGCGGGACCAATCGCCCCTTCCAGATCGACCAACCACACTGCCTCGGCCGCGCGCGCGGGTGTTGCCAGCGCACTTGCCAACAGCAGCAAACCGAGTAACCATGTTTTTGTCATGCACCGAGTATAGTCCCATGACCCGGGCACCGCGAACTGCGGCAGGCAAGCGGGCATGGACAGGCAAGGGGCAAACCAGGGGAGTGGAAGGATGCATCATTTCGGCACGCTGCTGCTGGCCACGGCACTACTCAGCCACGGCGCACTGGCTGGCGGCAACACCGCAGACAGCACCGCATCAACCCGGACCGAAGAGGCCCGCGCACTGGTGGGCCGCTTCGTCGGCCAGCTGAAACCGCAACTCCAGCAAGCCATGGCGGCGGGCGGCCCCGCCCAGGCGGTCGCGGTCTGTGCCGAGGTGGCGCCGGCGCTGATGGACAGCCTGAGCGCCGAAACGGGCTGGCAGGTGCGCCGAGTGAGCCTGCAAGCGCGCAATGCCGAGCGCGCCGAACCCGATGCCTGGGAGCGCGCGGTGCTGCAGCAGTTCGCCGCACGGCAGGCGGCCGGCACGCCGGCCAGCCAGCTGCAGCAGGCCGCCGTCACCGACGGCCGCTTCCGCTACATGCAGGCCCAGGGTACCGAGGGTCTCTGCCTCGCCTGCCACGGGGAAACCCTCTCCCCCGCGGTGCAGGAAGCCCTCGACACCCACTACCCCGATGACCGCGCCACCGGCTATCAGCTGGGTGAAGTGCGCGGAGCCATCAGCCTGATCGCACCCGCCTCATGATTCGCGCCAAACTGCTTTCCGGTCGCGATCACTCCCAGCTCGGCGGGCAGGAGCTGGTGGCCGAGTGGCGCGCCCACAGCAACGGCTACCTGTGGCTGGACATCCAATCGGAAATCACGCCCGAAATCCGCGAGCTCCTGCTGTCCCTCGGCTGTGGCGAGCTGGCCATCGCCGACTGCTCGCGCAACAGCCACCCGCCCAAGGTGGAGGAGTTCGAACACACCACCTTCATCCTGTTCCGCGGCATGGCCGGCTTCGACGACGACCTGACCCTGCAACCGCAACAGCTGGGCATCTGGGTCGGCCACCGCCTGCTGATCACCGTGCGCCGGGGCCACTCGGTCAGCATCGCCCAGTTCTGGGACAGCCGCGAACATCAACACCTCTTGCAGACACCCCCTATCCTGGTCCTGCGCATGCTGCACTACGCAGCTGGACGCTACCTGGACAGGATCCTCGACTTCGACGACACCCTGGCAGAGCTGGAGGACCGTCTTCCCGACGAGCGCAGCGACCACGCTCTGCGGGAGCTGGTGACTTACCGCTCTCGCCTGCGCAAGTTGCGGCGCATCTTCAATTACCACCAGCGCCTGGCGGAGCAGATTCTCAACGGCGGCACCGCGCACATGGGCACGGGCCGTGACGCCGGCCATCACGCACGGCGGGATTTCTTCGACCGCTGCGAGCGGGTGCACAGCCTGACCAACATGTACTACGAGATCTGCGGCGATCTGGTGGAGAGCCACATTTCCATCAGCTCGCATCGCCTCAACAACACCATGAAAGTGCTCACCATCATCACGGCGATTTTCGTGCCGCTGAGTTTCCTCGCCGGCGTCTACGGCATGAACTTCGAGGTCATGCCCGAGTTGCGCACCCGCTACGGCTATTTCGTGGTGCTCGGGGTGATGCTCACTCTCGCGGCGGGCATGCTGGGCCTGTTCCGGCGCTACCGTTGGCTGTAACACAGGCTTCCCCGGGCATCGCTTAGCGTCTATTGTAGGCGGACCAGTGACAGCCGGGGGAAGCCATGCGCCCCATCAGCCTGCCCGACGCCAGCTTCCTGCTGGTGGAAAAACGCCAGACGCCCATGCACGTCGGCGGACTGCACCTGTACACCTTCCCCCGCGGCGTCAAGCGCCACGAATTCCTGGCTGAGTTGCTCGACCTGCTGCGGACACAGGAGCCCTACCGCCCGCCTTTCGGCGAGTTTGTCGCCACGGGCCGGGCCGGCCCCCTCGGGCCGCTGTACTGGCAGGAAGACGAGCACTTCGACATCGATTATCACGTGCGCCACCTGGGCCTGCCCTGGCCGGGGCGCTACCGGGAGCTGTTCATGCTGGTGTCGCGGCTGCACGGCCAGCTGCTCGACCGCAGCCGTCCGCTGTGGGAGATGCACCTGATCGAAGGCCTGAAGGGACGGCAGTTCGCCCTCTACAGCAAACTGCATCACGCGGCCATCGACGGCGTGTCGGCCATGCACATGACCAACGCCATGTACTCCACCGATCCGGCGGCCCGGGCCAGCCACTCGCCCCTGTCCCTGGAGAACTACGAACGCTACAAAGAGCGCCTGCTGCAACGGCGCTGCGAGTCCGCCCCGAGCCGCCAGGAAGTGCGCAACGTGCTCGGCGCCCTGGCCGAGCATTTCCAGACCGGGGTACACCTGGGCAGTGCCCTGCGCCGCTTTGGCGGCGTCTTCCTCGGCCGCGGCGGCGACCTCTCGGCGCCCTGGTTTCGGATTCCGCACACCTCGATCAACACGCGGGTATCCGGGGCGCGTCGCTTCGTCGCCCAGTCCTATCGCTTGTCCCGTCTGCAGGCGGTGTGCAAGGCCAGCGGTGGCACACTCAATGACGTCATTCTGGCGATGTGCGCGGGAGCCCTGCGCCGCTACCTGATCAGCCGCGACGAATGCCCGACCTGGTCCCTGAAGGCCATGGCGCCGATTTCCCTGCGAGAAACCCACGACCTGGACAGTTCTAACGCGGTCGGTTTCATTACCGCCGACCTGGCTACCGACGAGGCCGATCCCGAGCGGCGCCTGCGCCGTATCCAGGCATCGATGGCCGCCGGCAAGGCGCTGTACCAGTCGCTCACGCCGCGGGAAGCCACCCTGTTCACGGTGCTGACCCAGGCGCCCACGCTGCTCAGCTCGATCCTCGGCCTCGGCGAGCGCTTCCCCGCCTTCAGCACAGTGATTTCCAACGTGCCCGGGCCCCGCGAGCCGCTCTACTGGAACGGGGCCCGTCTCGACGGGATTTACCCGGCCTCGGTCGTTTTCGACGGCTTTGCCCTCAACATCACCCTGGTGAGCTACCGCAATCAGCTGGATTTCGGCATCGTCGCCTGTCGCCGTGCGGTACCCCAGATGCAGCGGCTGATCGACTACCTGGAAGAGGCGCTACAGGAACTCGAGGCCATGGTCGGCAAGGGCCGGCCGCGGCGCAGCACCGGCAAACGCACCAGCAAGGAAGGCTGAAATGTCAGAGAGCCTGTTACTCGGCGGCAATGGCCAGGCCAGCGTCGGCCTGCTGCCGCGCTACGCCAATCGACACGGCCTGATCGCCGGCGCCACCGGCACCGGCAAGACCGTGACCCTGCAGTGCCTGGCGGAGGCTTTCTCCGCGCGCGGCGTGCCGGTCTTTCTCGCCGACATCAAGGGCGACCTCTCCGGGCTCGCACAGGCGGGCACGCCGCACGCGAAGATTGATCAGCGCGTGCAGACCATCGGCATCCCCGACTACCGGCAAAGCGGCTTCCCGGTCGCCTTCTGGGACCTGTTCGGGGAACAGGGCACCCCGGTGCGCAGCACCGTCTCGGAGCTTGGCCCGCAGCTGCTGACCCGGCTGCTCGATCTCAACGAGACCCAGGAAAGCGTCATCACCCTGGTCTTCGAGTTCGCCGACAGCGAGGGCCTGCTACTGGTTGACCTGGCCGACCTGCGCAGCGTCCTCGATTACCTGGCCCTGCACGGCCGTGAGCTGGGCCCCGGTTATGGCGTGTCAAAAGCATCGGTCAATGCCATTCTGCGGCGCCTGCTGATGCTGGAGCGCGAAGGCGGCGACGCCTTCTTCGGTGAACCGGCCCTGGCCCTCGGCGACTTCATGCAACGCGACCGCGAGGGACGCGGCGTGATCAACATCCTCGCCGCCGACCAGCTGATTCGCAGGCCCCGGGTGTATTCGACCTTCCTGCTCTGGCTGCTCGCCGAGCTGTTCGAGGAACTGCCCGAACGGGGGGACCCGGAGCAGCCGGAGCTGGTGTTTTTCTTCGACGAGGCGCACCTGCTGTTTCGCGATGCCCCCAAGGCCCTGCTGGAACAGATCGAACAGGTCGTGCGCCTGATCCGCTCCAAGGGCGTCGGGGTGTACTTTGTCACCCAGAGCCCGGCGGATATTCCGGACAGCGTCCTGGCGCAGCTGGGCAACCGCATCCAGCACGCCCTGCGCGCCTACACCCCGAAAGAGCGCAAGGCGGTGCGGGTAGCGGCGCAGTCCTTCCGCGACAACCCGGCCCTGGACACCGAAACGGTGATCGGCGAGCTCGGCGTTGGCGAAGCCCTGGTCTCGACCCTGCAGGACAAGGGGATACCCGCGCCGGTGGAGCGGGTGCTGATCCGGCCGCCGGCGTCCCGCATGGGCCCCATCACCCCGGCGGAGCGGCAGGCGCTACTCGCCACTGACCACAACCTGCGACGCTACCGCGATGCCGTCGACCCGCGCTCCGCCCACGAGATTCTGGCAGAGCGCACCGCGGCGCGGCAGGCCGCGGAGAAACAGGCGAGCCTCGAGCAGCGCGCGAAGCGCGGCAGTCGCCGCGGCAATCGCCAGAGCGGCGGCGAGGCCTTCGTGAAAAGTCTGCTGCGCAGCCTTGGGTCTGCCGTGGGCGGGCGCCTCGGGCGACAGCTGTTCCGCGGCCTGCTCGGGTCGCTGCTCAAGTAGCCGGCGGCGCGGCCACGGGGGCTCAGAACTCGTATTCCAGCAGGCCGCGCAGGGTATAGTCGGGGGTCGGCGCATCCAGGCCCAGAATCACCCCCATCTCCCAGTGCAGGGACTCGCGGGTACCCAGGCGCGCGCTGCCGAGCAGCACCGGGCCCGCCGCTCGGGTATCCTCGCCCAGGTGCAGTTCAATCGCCGGTTCCAGCCAGCGCGCGTGACGGTAGCGGCCCTGCAGGGCGAGGGAGGTTTCCCACTCGCTGTCGACACCGTTGCCCCATTCGCGGATCAGGCCCAGGTTGGCGGTGGCACTGAAACGCCCGAATTCCCGCTCCAGCAACAGCTTTGCCGCCGCTTCCCAGTCGTCGAACTCCCGTTCGTGTTCGAGCTCAAACAGCAATCCATAGTCCAGGGCGTACTCCCCCTGCTCGCTGAGTTGCCAGAGGAGCTCCAGCTCGCTGGCCGCCAGCCGCAGCGACTCGCCCGCACTGCGCTCGCCAATCAGATAGCCCTCGAGGAACAGGCGATCACTCAGGGCGCGTCCCAGGCCGAGCGCGTGCTCCTGGAGGCGCTCGCGTCCATCCTCGGGGTTCTCCTGGACATGCAGCGCACGCCATTCGAGGTCCCACTCCAGGGGCGTCACGTAGGGGTGATAAACCTTGCCGATGGATACCCCGTCGGCCAGCGCCAGCCCCGAACAGAGTACCCAGAACAGCCCCACCCAGTGTCTACAGTGTGTCATTCGCCCTCCCCCCGATACGGTAGCCCAGCCAGATAGACAGGGCAGCGAGGCCCAGGCTGCCGACATACAGCGCCACCTGAACCGGACCCGGCGTGGCTTCGTAACCCAGTACCGCGAACAGCAACTGTCCGAGAAGGGACTGTTCACTGAGCAGCCAGCTGCTGTCCCAGAGCGGCGGCTGTGCGGGCAGCCAGTCCACCTGCTCCAGTAGCAGCGCCGCCTGCATGACCATGCCGGCGCCAATCACCGCCAACAGGCCCAGGCAAACCGGGAAGGCACGCGCCGGGCGCAGGGCGCGCAGGGCCGACCAGGCCAGCACACCGGCACTGGCGCCGATACCCAGGCCCAGCGCGCTGCCCGCATAAACACCGAGGCGGTATTCATCCACGGCGGAAAACGCACGCACGTAGATCAGGATCTCCGCACTCTCGCGGACCAGCGCCAGGCCCACCGCCGCCGCCATCAACCCGGGCAATACCCGCCCGCACTGCCGCATCCGTCGCGCGGCAATCACGCCGAGCGCCAGCACGGGCATCAGCAGCAAAAACACCGTCATTTGCAGCGCCGCATTCAGGACCTCCTGACCCGCGCCCTCCAGCGCATCCGTGATGCCCTGCATGCCACCGGCATACAGGGCCACCCCGACCGCGGCCAGTAACAGACCCAAGCCCACCCAGCGAGATCGCAGAGCCAGCACCTGCCCGAATACCAGCATGACGCACAGCAGGAACGCCGCCTCGAGAACTTCGCGCAGCACCAGTATCACCGCATCCAGCAACATGCTCAGTCCCCCTCCACGACCAGAATGCGCCCCTGGGCCGTGCGCGGATTGAATTCGCCAAAAAAGGGATAGACCCCCGGGGCGAGCGGGCCGACAAAAATACTCGCGCTGCGCCCCCCCATGATCACTTTCTCGCGATTGAGCTCATAACTCTCGAACTCCTCGGGAGTGGCATCGCGATTGTGCACCCGCAGCTTGACCTTGGTATCGGCGGGAATACGCAATTGCTCGGGGAAAAACAGGTGCCCGCGAATCTCGATCTCGTAGACCGGCGTGGCCGCCAAAGCCTGGGTCGGCAGCAGCGACAGCAGGGCGCCAAGGGCAAACCAGCCTGACCGTCTCATACCTCGTCCCCGCCTGGCGCCGGAAACTCGACAGTGACACCCAGGCCGCTTGCACCCAGTCCCTCCGAGAGTGTGAGGCGGGCGTGATGCAGACGGGTGATGTGCTGCACGATGGTCAGGCCCAGTCCGGCGCCCGTGCTCGCGGCCCCTTCCTGGCCGGCGCTGCGATAAAAGCGCTCCAGCACCCGCTCGCGCTCCGCCGCCGGCACCCCACGCCCGGAATCCGCCACCACCAGGCGCGCGCCGCCTCCGTCGACCGCCTCCACCGCGACCTGGACCTCGCCGCCGCGGGGCGTGTATTTGCCGGCATTGTCCAGCAGGTTGCGCAACAGAATGTCCAGCATCGCCGGGTCGCCCAGTACCTGCGTCGGCTTGCCGGCGAGCGAAAGACTCTGCTGACGCGCGGCAAAAGCCGGCCACAGGTCGGCCGTCACCTGGCGGGCCAGCGCGTGCAGGTCCAGACCCTGGAAATTCGCCTGGATCAGGTCCGGCTGGGTGCGGCTGAGATCGAGAATCTGCTCGACCAGATGCTGCATGCGCTCCACGCCGGCATTGGCGTGCCTCAGCGCCTCGCTGTCTGCTGGCAGCTCCTGTGCCAGATTGTGCAAGTGCACCTTGAGCACACTGATGGGGGTGCGCAGCTCGTGGGCGGCGTGGGCAGCGAACTGCTGCTCCCGCTGCAAGGCACCGGCCAGGCGCAGCAACAGCGCGTTGGTCGCCGCCACCAGCGGCGCCAACTCCACCGGTGGCGCGGATATCGACAGGGGAGACAGGTCGTCGCTGGCCTTGCGGTTGATGGCCGCCGAGAGCTGACGCAGGGGCGCCAGCCCCCAGCCCACCACGACCCAGATCAGCCCCGCCGCCACCGGCAACCACAGCAGCAGGGGAACCACTGCCTCCAGTACCACCTGCTCGGCGATCAGGTGGCGCAGATCGGCGCGCTCGCCGACCATCAACCAGCGGCCGCGGCTGTCCTCCTCGGTGAGGGTGCGCCAGCGGTAGCCGGCGAAATTGTGGTAATCCAGCCCGGGGGCAAAGGCCGCCACGGGCTCCGCCGGCGCCCCCGGCGACTGCAGCTGCAGGTGTCCCTCCGCCCAGACCTGGAAGACAATCTCGCCCGAGCCCTCGGCGGCGACTCCTCCCGCCCCGGGTACCGCGGCGGTGCTCCGCAGTATTTCCATGGCATAACGCAATTGGGTATCCAGCAGCTGCTCGGCCCGGGCCATGCTCGCGCGGTAGCCGTTGAGTGCCGCGAGAAAGGACACCAGGGTAAACGCGGCCACCAGCATCAGTACCAGGGTACGGCGGATGGACGTCATGGTGCTGCCAGGGTATAGCCGATACCGCGCACGGTGCGTATCAGATTCTCGGGAAGCTTCCTGCGCAAGTGATGGACATGTACCTCGAGGGCATTGCTGCTCACCTCCTCTCCCCAGCTGTAAAGCTTGCCCTCCAGGGCCTCCCGGGTCAGCACCCGCCCGGCACTTTCCATCAGCGCCTTGAGCAGCATGTACTCGCGGCGGGGCAATTCCAGCGGAGCGCCATCCACCGTCACCTGGTGGGAGGCGACATCGAGCTGTACCGGACCTACGGTGATCTGTGCGCTCGGCGCACCGGACAAGCGACGGCCCAGGGCGCGCAGACGCGCCGCCAGCTCCTGCATGTCGAAGGGCTTGGCCAGGTAGTCGTCGGCGCCCAGGTCCAGGCCGGCGACCTTGTCGTCAGCGCGACCGCGAGCGGTGAGTATCAGCACCGGCAGTTGTGCGGCCTGGCGCCGAATGCCCGCCAGCACCTGCAGGCCGTCCATGTCCGGCAGCCCGAGGTCGAGCACCACCATGTCCGGACACTCCGCGCGCACGGCGGCCAGGGCCTGGCTACCGGTGGCGACCGGGTTGACCACATAACCCTCACGGGCCAGGGCGGCTTGCAGGCCGGCAGCCAGGGAGGGGTCGTCTTCTATCAACAGCAGGCGCATGCCGCGAGTTTACCCCCGGCCCTGGACCGCAGCCAGCGCATGCCGGCGAATCACCGGCAACTGCCGGTACAGGGCCCGGTCCACCAGGCCGGGCAAAAAGGCATTCACGCGGGCGAAGAAACGCTCGGGACGCCCCATCAACAGTTCGGGACGCGGGCGATGGACCAGCTGCATGAGCGCCTCGGCGACCGCTTCCGGGGTGTCCGTGGCGGTACCCAGCTCGCGGTTCATTGCCGTGACTTCCGCGCAGTTCATTTCGGTATGGGTTGCCCGCGGAGCCAGGTAGGACACGACCACCCCACTACCCGACAGTTCGCGGCCCAGGGCCTGGGAAAAACCGCGCAGGCCGAACTTGCCCGCACTATAGGCGCAAAAACCCGGATAACCAATCTGGCCAAAGGCCGATCCGACGTTGATGATCTGGCCGCGGCGGCGCTGGATCAAAGGCAGCAGTTGCCGGGTCAGCAGAATCGGTGCCACCAGGTTGATCTCCAGCTGTTGCGCCAGGCGCTCGGGCGCCTGGTCAGCAAACAGGGCGAAGTCATTGACGCCGGCGTTGTTGACCAGCAGGTCCAGCGTCCCTTCACAGGCCGCCAGGATCAAAGCCCGGCCCTCCGCAGTGGCAATATCTGCAGTGACCACGCGGTGCGTATCCCCGGCGAGTTCGGTGAGCACCGCCTCGAGACGCTCGCGATGGCGGCCCACCAGCAGCAGCTCTGCCCCGGCCGCGGCCAGCGCCAGACTGATGGCCCGACCGATACCGCCAGAGGCACCGGTCACCAGAACACGTTTACCCGACATGAACATGTTGCAGCTCCTCTTCACAGGGCAGGAAGGCCGCGGCCTGGCTGGCCTCGACACTGTCGAATACGCCGGCATAGAGACGGTAGAAGGCCCCGGCGCAGTGGGTCACCGCAGTCCGGTCCGCCTCGCGGTCCAGCCGGTTCATCAAGCCGGCGAAGAAGTCCACGTGGCCGACGTCCAGGGCACCGTGGGATCGCAGGTAGCTGAAGGCACGATTGGGCAGGCCGGTATTTGCCTGTATGGCATCGGCGGCCCGCGAGGCCACACTCACGGAGGTCCCTTCCAGCACGTGCACCATGCCGAAGAATCCGACCGGGTTGCCGCGATCAATGACGTGGTAGGCATAGGCCACCATCATCTCGGTGGCGAAATTCGGCCGGCAGTTGCGCACACGCTCGGCGTCGTAGCCACAGGCGGCGATGTCGTTGAGCACCCACTCCTGGTGTCCCAGCTCTTCTTCGACATATTCCGCCAGCGCCTCGCGCAACCACTCCTGTTCCGGCCCCAGGCGCGAGCCGGCGGCCATCAACAGCGGCACGGTGTGGCGCACGTGGTGGTAGGCCTGGACCAGAAAGGCCACGTAGCGCTCGCTGGTGAGCTGCCCGCCGAGCGCCTCCTGGACCAGTGAGGTCTGCATCAGGGCCTCGCGACCGGCGGCCGTCCGTTGTGCAAGTTTCTGGTAAAAACCGCTCATGCAGTCATCTCCTCGGTGGGTAAATACAGACGTTCAATCAAGCTGCGATAGGTCTCCGCAAAGCGGTCCCGACGCAGGCGGCCATTGCCGGTGAGCAGCCCGCTCTGGGCCGATAGCGGCTGCGGCAGGCGGGCCCAGCGGCGCACCCGCGCGTAATCGGGCAGGCGGGCATTCACGCGTGCAATGTGGGCATCCAGTTCGGCATCACTGAGCCGCGCATCCGCGGGCCAGACCAGGGCCACGCAATGGGGACGCGCATCCCCCAGGACCACTGCCTGCATCAGGCCGCCGCCGGCAAGCAGTTCACTCTCCACCCACTCGGGGCTGATATTGCGGCCAAAGCTGCTGATCAGCAGGTGTTTGCGGCGCCCGGCGATGCGCACAAACCCCTCCGCATCCAGTTCGGCGATATCCCCCGTGCGCACGGGACAGTGTGGCGGGTGGGGCGATTCACCGAGGTAAGCGAGAAAGGTGTTGCCCGCCACCACCAGCTCGCCGTCTTCCACCGACACCTCTACATGCGGCAAAGGACGACCACTGCTGCCCGGCCGATCCGCGGCGGGGGTATTCAGACTGACCACCGAGGCGCATTCGGAGAGGCCGTAGCCCTCGTAGACCGGCAGGCCGCGATCGCGGATGCGTTGCAGCAGTGCCGGTGCCACCCGCGCCCCACCGACAGCCACAAAGCGCAGGGAAAGCGGTGGCCGCCAACCCGCTGCCAGGGCACGGTCCAGGCCCTGAAGCCACTCGGGAACCAGAATCAGTGTCTCGGGCTGCCAGCGCTCCAGGGCCCACAGGAAGCCCGGCAGGTGGACGCCGGAACTGCCGCTCAGCCCGAGGTCCGCCGGATCGGGCAGGATCACCACGCCGCCGGCGAGCAGGGTACGGTAGAGACCGGCAATGTTTTCCAGCAGCACCGCCAGGGGCAGCAAAGACAGATGACGGGCGCCGGGACAGTCCACCGCGTCCACCAGAGAAGCCACCACCGCCAGGCACTGCGCATTGGACAGGCAGACGCCCTTGGGCTGGCCGGTCGAGCCCGAGGTAAAGGTAATCTTGCCGGTGGCCGAAGGCAGCGGCGAGCGCTCGCATGCCGGTAACTCGAGAGCCACCAACTGGCGCAGACCCGACGCTTGCTGGATGGTCTGTGAGGGCCCCGCCAGCATCTCGGCGGCCTCGGGCCCCAGCAGGAGACAGTCGACGCCACTGGCGGTCAGCGCGTATTCGCGCTGCTCGGCACTGAAAAAGGTCGGCAGCCCTACCAGGCAGATGTCCGCCCGCAGGCAGGCCAGGTCGGCGAGCACCCAGTCGATGCCATTGTCCGCCCACAGCCCCAGGCGCTCGACACCGTGGTCGCGCAACCACTCGGCCAGCTCGCCGCTGCGCGACCAGAGCGCCCCAGCGCTCAGGGTCTCCGCACCACTGACCACACTGTCCATCTGCGGCTGACTGACAGCGCGCGCAGCCAGGCACGACAACAGTTGCTCCACACCCGCGGTCACTGGCGCACCTCACTCAGGACGCTCGCCAGGCCGGCAATGGCGCTGTCGTAGTGGGCAAGCAGCGCCGGCACGCCCTGCCGCTGCCGGGCCTGGCGGTCGGTCAGCGCCATATCGCCCAGCATGACCACCGGATTGCCATCGTAGTAGCGCCCCCACTCCCCCGCCCGGGATCCCAGGCGCCCGGCATCGGCGGGCCCAACAACCAGCGGGGTAAAGCCGCTGCGCAGGATCGACAAGCGCACTGCGCGGTTGGCGGCAAACAGCAGGTAGCGCACACCGGCGCGATGGGCCGCCTGGGTTGCCAGCAGATACAGCAAGGCACCGCGCCCCGCCGAGCTGGCAGCCAGATTGCCCAGCTCCATGATATCGGCCCGCTCGCAGACCTGCCCGTGCAAGCGCGCCGGCACCGCCAGCAGGGGCTCGTCGAGGTACTGTTCACAGAAAAGCCGCTCCCGGGCGGCGGCGCGAAGCCCCAGCACCGCCTCCGGCACAGCGTCAGCCTGAGGCTGCAGGCTGCACAGCCAGGGCAGGAAGCGGGTGACATGCGCCCCCCAGGCCCGCTCGAAAACACTCGCCACAAAACCTTCCTCGATACAGCGGTCAGCTGCAGCGGGCCCCTTTATCATCAAGGAGGGAAGCGCCGGCTGAACATGCTGCGGCGGCGCGGGAGAGACCTGTGGAGACACGGCTGACATCGACATCGCTGACCCTCACGGGAAGTTGGTGAGGGTAGTGTGCGTCAGCTGTCTTAGGGCAACCTTAAGCCCGACCCGGTTCCGGCACTTCCGCCACCGACACGTTGCCGTGGGCAGAGATTTCGCGCGCCCGCTGGCGCTCCCCCGGGGAGGGTTCCTGCGGTCCCTCGTGATCGTCGCGGCCGGGCTCCAGGGCCAGCTCCACCCACAGCGGGAAGTGGTCCGAACCGATATCCGGAAGTCGGCGCAGGGACAGCAGGCTGAAGTGGCGGCTGTGGAACAGGTGGTCCAGGGGCCAGCGCAGGAAGGGAAACTTCACGTGAAAGGTATTGAACATGCCGCGCCCGATGCGCGGGTCTAGCAGCCCGCTGATACGCCGGAACAGCCGGGTGGTCGAGGACCAGGCGACGTCGTTGAGGTCCCCGGCCACCACCACCGGCTGGCGGCTCTCCAGCAGACTGCGAGCGACCACCAACAGCTCGGCATCGCGCTCGGTGGATTCCTCGTTTTCCGAGGGGCTGGGGGGTGCCGGATGCAGCACATGCAGGCGCACCGACTCCCCGCCGGCGAGCACCACCCGGGTGTGTATCGACGGCACATCCTCCTCCACCAGGAAACACAGCTCGGTCTCCTCCAGGGGCAGCCGGGAATACAGGTGCATGCCGTAGAGGTTGTCCAGGGGGCATTTCACCGACCAGGGGTAGTCGGTCTCCAGGGGCGCCAGCTGCTGCTCCCACCAGTGATCGGATTCCAGCGTGATGACCAGGTCCGGCCGCTGTTGACGCACCAGAGCCAGCAGCGCATCGGCACAACGGTTGGTCATCAGCACATTGGCGGAAAGCAGGCTCAGGCTCGGCCCTCCCGGCGAACCACTGCGCGGTACCTGACGGCGCCAGAAGGGGGTGTAGGGCAGCACCCAGCTGAGCTGGTAAGCCAGGCAGACCAGCAGCAGGCCCTGCAGGGCCCAGCCGGCCGGACCCAGGGGCTGCCAGCGATGCAGGGCGAAACCGGCGAGCAGGACCAGCAGCGCCAGTACCGCCAGCTGCAGGCGCGGGAAGTCGAGGCCGCGAATCCACCACTGCGGGCGGCGCGAGAGGGGCAGCAGCGACGCCAACACCAGTAGCACCGACAGCCCCACCCACGCACCGACCAACCCGGCCATCAGGGTTTCCCTCCACCCTTGCTACGGCGTGTCGCCCCGCTGCTCTTGCCGCGTTTCGTGGCCCGGGCATAGCGCGGCAGCTTGCCGCTGGCCAGGTAGCGGTGAATGGACTCCTGGGCGCGGATACGCGCGGCCTTCTTGCGCCGGGGAACAAACTGGTTCGACTGGGCAGCATCCAGTACCCGCGCTTTCACGTTGTCGTGCCACTGCTGGTCGAGGATATCCTGCAAGGTACGTTGCGCCGCCGGGTCGCGCACCGGGCACAACACCTCGACCCGGTGGTCCAGATTGCGGGTCATCAGGTCCGCAGAGCCCATCAGGTAGCGCGGGTGGCCGCGGTTGTAAAAGACATAGACCCGCGGGTGCTCGAGGAAGCGATCGACAATGCTGATACCGCGGATGTTCTCCGACAGGCCCTTGACCCCGGGCAACAGCGAGCACATCCCGCGCACGATCAGCTTGACCCGGACACCGGCCTCCGAGGCCTCGTAGAGTTTCATTACCAATTTCCGGTCAACCAGGTTGTTGCACTTGAGCAGCATCTCCGCGCGATAGCCGGCGCGGGCGTTGGCAATTTCCTGTTCGATCAGGTGCAGCAGGCCCGGGCGCGTGCTGTGGGGCGACACCAGCAGGGTCCGGTAGCGGTGGCGCTTGTAAGTGAACTGCAGGAAGTCGAAGACATCGTGAATATCGCGCCCGATATTCTGGTCGTAGGTGAGCAGGCTGAAATCGGTGTAGGTGCGCGACGTCTTCTCGTTGAAATTGCCGGTCCCCACGTGGCTGTAGAAACGCGCCTCACCGTCCTCCCGGCGCTCGATCAGCAACAGTTTACTGTGCACCTTGAGGCCCGGGATGCCGAAGATCACCTGGATGCCGTTTTCCGTGAGGCGCTGCGCCCAGCCAATATTGGCCGCCTCGTCGAAGCGGGCCGCCAGTTCCACCACCGCCAGCACACGCTTGCCGTTCTGCACCGCATTCACCAGGGCGTCAATCACCCGGGACTGACGGGCCACCCGGTAGAGGCAGATCTTGATGGTGGTCACCTGGGGGTCCAGGGCCGCGGTTTTCAGCAGGTCGATGATGTAGTCGAAGGGGTGGTAGGGAAAATACAGGAAGACATCCTGCTCGCGGATGTTGTCGAACAGGCTGCCCGGGTCATCCAGCCGCGGCAGGCGGATCGGCGGCAGCGGCTTGAACTCGAGGTATTTGGGGCCCACGTTGGGGAAGGACATGAAGTCCTTGGAGTTGTGGTAGCGCCCCCCCGGAATCAGGCTGTCGTACTTGCCGAAACCAAAACGCGTACAGAGGTGATCGAGCAGACGCGTGGGCATCGCCGCATCGTAGACAAAGCGCACGGCTTCGGCCCGGCGCCGCTGGCGCAGGCTGCTCTCCATCTTCTCGATCAGGCTCTCGGTGATATCCTGGTCCATCTCCAGCTCGGCATCCCGGGAGAACTTGAAACAGTAGGCCGCGGCCTCGTCGATCCGGAATACCCCGCGGAACATCTGCACCAGGCAGGCACGGATAACATTGTCCAGGGCGATGAAGACTTTACCCTGCTTGCCCTTGCGGCGGGGAATCTGCACAAAGCGATCCAGCCGGTCGGTGGGCACTTCCACCACCGCGTAGTGATAGTCGTCGCCGGTGCGCACATCCAGTGCCAGGTAGATCGACTCGTCGTTCAGGGGCGGGATGGGATGACCATCCCGCAACAGGATGGGCTCCAGTTCCGGCAGCACGGCACGGCTGAAGTAGTCCTGCACGAAGGCCGCCTGGCCGGCGTCCAGCTGACGCTCGTTGATCATGTAGATGTGCCGGCTGGCCAGCTCCCGCAGCACCCCCGTGTAGACCTTCTCGAACTGCTTCTGCAGCTGGACCACCTGCTGCTGGATGGCCGCCAGCAGGTCCTTCGCCTGCTGGCGGTCACTGCCCTGGGACACGGTAATCAGGCGCCGCACCTCGGCCACCCGCACGCGGAAGAACTCGTCCATGTTGTTGGAGAAGATGCCCAGGTAGCGCAGCCGCTCGATCACCGGCACCTCGGGCTCGGCGGCCTCCTGCAGGACCCGCGCGTTGAAGGACAGCCAGCTCAGCTCACGGGGCATGAAGCGCTTCTGGTCGAGGTCGGCGAGGCGGCGATTGAGCGACTTTTGCATGGTTTGCGTCGGGTCCTCGGTCAGGTCGGGTGAGTGCCGCAGGCCCGGGGGCACGGCAGAGACGACAGCATGCCGCATTCTCCCATCCCCCGCGTGACAGTTTTGTGACAGTCACTCATCCGAAGAACCAGTAGGCTACCGCAATCGCCGCGGCAATACCCGCAGCATCCGCGGCCAGGCCGCAGCCCAACGCGTGCCGGCCGTGGCGGATACCCACGGCGCCGAAATACACCGCGAGGGTATAGAAGGTGGTTTCGGTGGAACCCTGCAGGGTGGCGGCGAGGCGCCCCTGGAAGGAATCCACGCCAAAGGTGTTCATGGTGTCCACCATCATCGCCCGGGCGCCGGAGCCGGACAGCGGCTTCATCAGTGCCGTGGGCATGCCGTCCACCCAGCGCGCGTCCCAGCCACCACTGGCCACCGCGCTGCGCAGCAGCTCCAGCAAGAGCTCGAGGGCGCCGCTGGCGCGGAACACCCCGATCGCCACCAGCATCGCCAGCAGGTAGGGAATGATGCCGATGGCAGTTTCAAAACCCTGCCGGGCCCCTTCGATAAAGGTCTCGTAGACATTCACCGCCCGGCGGTGAGCCACCACCAGGAACAGCAGGATCAGGCTCAGTATCAGCAAATTGCTGAACAGACTGGATTGCCGCTGCAACTGCTCGGCGCCGAGGGTCGAGAGCCAGGCCACCAGGGCCAGCAGGAAAGCAAACACCCCGGCCAGGCTGCCCAGCAGGACCGTGTCCCAGAGGCGGATGCGCTGTACCCAGGCCGTCACCAGCAGCCCCGCCAGGGTCGAGGCACTGGTCGCCAGCAGAATGGGAATGAACACTGCCGCCGGGTCCCCGGCGCCCATCTGCGCCCGGTACAACAACACCGTCATCGGGAACAGCGTCACCGAGGAGGTATTCAGCACCAGGAACAGGATCTGGGCATTGCTGGCCACCCCCGGTGTGGGATTGAGGGTCTGCAGATCGCGCATCGCCTTGATGCCCAGGGGCGTCGCCGCGTTGTCCAGGCCGAGCACGTTGGCGGAGAGGTTCAGGGTCATCGAGGAGATCGCCGGATGCCCCCGGGGCACCTCCGGCATCAGGCGGGTAAACAGCGGCGAGAGCAGGCGCGCCAGCCGGTCCACCAGCCCCGAGGCCTCGCCCACGGCCACCACCCCCAGCCACAGGGCCATCAGGCCGATCAGCCCGATGGCCAGCTGCACCGCCAGCCCGGCCATCTCGAACAGGCTGCCCACCATGCGCTGGAACACCTCGCTGTCGCCCTGACCCAGCCACTGCCAGAGTCCGCTGAGGAAGGCCGCGACAAAGAAGCCCAGCCAGATCCGGTGCAGCATCAGGCCGCCTCGCGCAGGAAACGCAGCACCCGTTCCGCGGTGGCCGCGGGTTGCTCCAGCGGGAACAGGTGCCCCCCGGGCAGGGTGTCCAGCTCCGCCCGCGGCTGCAGCTGCCGCCAGCGCTGCAGGGCGCGCGGGGTGAGGATATCCGAGTGCTCGCCGCGCAGGCCCAGGGTGGGCAGGCGCAGGCGGCGCAGGCGCGGCCAGACCAGGGGCACCGAGGCATACACCGCCGCCTCCCAGGCGCCGGACCAGGCCAGACTCACGCCCTCCCCGCTGGCCTGTGTCCCGGCCTCGATGTAATCCCAGAGCACGGCGTCACTCAGCCCCTGGAAGGCGCGCTTGCCGCGATGGAAGTCGAAGGCGGCCTGGCGGTCGGCGAACTGCTCGGGCCGGCGCAGGGCACTGCGGATCATCGGCAGGCGCGTCAGCTGCCCGCGGGGCGTCAGGTTCAGGGCAATCGCCTGGCGCCACCCCAGAAACACCGGGTCGAGCAGAATCAGGCCGCGGTAACGCCGGGGCTCCTGTATCGCCGCCAGCAGGGCCACCACCCCGCCCAGGGAGTGCCCCATGACCCAGGCCGGCTGGTCCAGGCTGTGGGCGAGGGCGTGGTTGAAATCGCGGGCGAACAGGTGCCAGTCGGCCCGCGGCGGCGCCGGCTCGCCAGACCACAGGGGCCGGTGGCGGAAGCCGCTCACCGCGAAACGCGCCGTGAGCGGCTCCAGCAGACGCCGGTAACTGCCCGGCGGGAAGCCGTTGGCGTGGGCGAATACCAGGGGCTCTCCGGCCCCGCCAAATTGTTCAATCCTGTCCTGCACCCCGGGCCTCCCGTGTTTTTGCCCAGACTAATGCAAACACGGCAGCTTGTCCCCTGCGGGGCCAGCTCGTACCATGCGAGCACTACGCACGCAGGAGAGATCAGCATGAAAACACGCGCCGCTGTCGCCTTTGCCGCCGGCAAGCCCCTGGAAATCTGCGAGGTGGACCTCGAGGGCCCCCGCGATGGCGAAGTCCTGGTGGAGATCATGGCCACCGGCATCTGCCACACCGACGCCTTCACCCTCTCGGGGGACGACCCGGAAGGCGCCTTTCCGGCCATCCTCGGCCACGAGGGCGCGGGGATCGTGCGCGAGGTCGGCGCCGGGGTGAAATCGGTCAAACCCGGTGACCACGTCATTCCCCTCTACACCCCGGAATGCCGCGAGTGCAGTTTCTGCCTGCACCCGAAAACCAACCTGTGTCAGTCGATTCGCGAGACCCAGGGCCAGGGTGTGATGCCCGATGGCAGCAGCCGCTTCTCCCTCGACGGCGAGCCCCTGCGTCATTACATGGGCTGCTCCACCTTTTCCAACTTCACCGTATTGCCGGAAATCGCCGTGGCCAAGGTGCGCGAGGACGCGCCCTTCGACAAGATCTGCTACATCGGCTGCGGCGTCACCACCGGGGTCGGCGCGGTGGTCTACAGCGCCAAGGTTACCCCGGGCAGCAACGTGGTGGTCTTCGGTCTCGGCGGTATCGGCCTGAACGTGATCCAGGGCGCGCGCATGGTGGGCGCCGGCAAGATCATCGGTGTCGACCTGAACCCGGCCCGGGAAGCCATCGGGCGCAAGTTCGGCATTACCCACTTCATCGACGCCAGCCAGGTCGACAACGTGGTGGAGGCGGTGCAGGACCTCACCGATGGCGGCGCCGACTACAGCTTTGAATGCATCGGCAACGTCCAGGTCATGCGCCAGGCCCTGGAGTGCTGCCACAAGGGCTGGGGCGAATCCTACATCATCGGCGTGGCCGGCGCCGGCCAGGAAATCGCCACCCGGCCCTTCCAGCTGGTCACCGGGCGCTCCTGGCACGGGGTCGCCTTCGGCGGCGCCCGGGGCCGCAGCGACGTCCCCACCATCGTCGACTGGTACATGGAGGGCAGGATCAATATCGACGACCTGATCACCCACACCATGCCCCTGGAGGACATCAACCAGGGCTTCGACCTGATGCACGGTGGCGACAGCATCCGTTCGGTGGTGCTCTATTGACGGGGAGACGGGGATGAACGTGGAAATCGTGGCCGAGAACCGCTGCTTCGGCGGGCGCCAGCTGCGCCTGCAACATCGCAGCGACACCCTCGGTGGCTGTGAGATGCACTGCGGCCTCTACCTGCCGCCCCAGGCAGAGGACGGCCCGGTGCCGGTACTCTACTGGCTCTCGGGGCTGACCTGCAGCGACGAGAATTTCGTGCAGAAAGCCGGGGCCCAACGCTACGCCGCCGAGCACGGCGTGGCCCTGGTGGCCCCCGACACCAGCCCCCGCGGGGACGCTGTGCCGGACGACCCCGAAGGGGCCTGGGATTTCGGCCTCGGTGCCGGGTTCTACGTCAACGCCACCCGGGCGCCCTGGGACCGGCACTACCGCATGTACGATTACATCGTGGAAGAGCTGCCGGCCCTGCTGGAGCCGGCCTTCGGTCTGGACGGCACTCGGCGCGCCATCTTCGGCCACTCCATGGGCGGCCACGGCGCCCTGGTGATCGCCCTGCGCAACCCGGACCGCTACCGTTCGGTCTCCGCCTTCGCCCCCATCGTGGCGCCCAGCCAGGTGCCCTGGGGTCACAAGGCCCTGGGCCATTACCTCGGCGATGATCGCCAGGCCTGGGCGGACTGGGACAGCTGCGAGCTGATCCGTGCCGGCGCGCGGCAGCTGCCCTTGCTGGTGGACCAGGGGGAATCGGACAACTTCCTCGTCGAGCAGTTGCGCCCGGAGCTGCTGGAGCGGGCCTGCGCCGAAGCGGACTACCCGCTCACCCTGCGTCGCCAGCCCGGTTACGATCACAGCTATTTCTTTATCGCCAGCTTCATCGGCGAGCACATCGCCTTCCACGCCGGCTGAGCTGCCGCCCCCGCGCGGGAAGAGCGGCGACAGCTCAGCTGCGGTCGCGGCTCAGAGCCGCGAGATCTCCCGGTCCAGTTCGAAGCGCCGGGAGGTCACATAGGACTCCATGGCCTCGACCCGGCGCAGGGCGGCATCCAGGCGCTCCCGGGCCCGGCGCAGGCGCACCGTGCTGGAGTCGCTGTAGCGGAAGGCCCGGCGCGGCCGGTAGACATGCTGGAACTCGTCGTACTCCATGTCCACGGGCGGTTCATCGTCGCCACCCTCTGCTTCCCAGCGGCTGCGGGATTCCCGCTGCGGCCGCGGTACCAGCAGAATCCAGGCGGCGAGATAGGCCCACAGGGCCAGGGTACCGGTGAACAGGATCCCGGCAATCCACAGCAGGCGGACCAGCCAGGGCTCCACGTTCCAGTACTCGGCGATGCCCGAGCACACGCCCCCGAGCCGGCTGCGGCGGGTATCGCGATACAGGCCGATGCCCCAGCCGGAGGCGCGATCCAGGCGGAACTGCCGTTCCCCGCTCCTGTGGCCAGACCCGCGCTGATCCGTGTATCGACGTCCTCGTGTCATGATCCTGTCTCCTCTTCACGCGCTTCCCGCTCGCTGCGGTTGCGCCAGTCCGGGTGGTCGCTGTCGAGTATGGTCTCCAGCACCTGGATGCGGTTGGAGAGCTGGTCGACGGTCGCCAGCATCTCCTCCAGCGCCTGCCGGTCCTCGGCGTTGAGGCTGCGGGACGAGCGCTGTAGGCTGCGGTAGTGCATCACGATCCAGATGGGCGCCACGATCACCAGGAACAGGATCGTGGGCACAAACATGAATTGCCAGAATTGCATGGGTGTCGCTTCCTAGGCCGGTGGGGTCAGCCCGCAGGCTGACACATTCCGCCGGGCGGGCCAATCAGGCCTGCGCCTTGCGGTTATCCAGTTCGCGTTTCAGGCGCTCGAGTTCCTCGTCGATGCGCTCGTCCTCGACCAGGGCGTCGATCTCCGCCGCCAGGTCCGCCGGCGCCTCGCGGCCCAGGTCCATGGACTCCAATTGCCCCTCGAGGGTGTCCATCCGGCGCTCGAAACGCTCGAAGCGCTGGAAGGCGTCGTCCAGGGCTTCGCGCTGGATCTGGCGCTTGACGCGGATGCGCGACTCCACCGTCTGGCTGCGCATCAGCATGGCCTTCTGCCGCGCCCGGGCATCGCCGAGCTTCTGCTGCAGCTGGCCGATTTCCTCGTTCAACTGACCGATGTGCTCGTCGGTAGCCGCCAGCTCGGCTTCCACCGCCGCCAGCTCCTCGCCCAGCAGCTGCTTCTCCTGCAGGGCGGCGCGGGCCAGGTCCTCCCGGCCCTTGCCCAGGGCCAGCTTTGCCTTGGCCTCCCAGGACGCGATGTCTTCGCGCACCAGCTCCAGCCGGCGGGCAGCGGCCTTGCGCTCCGCCAGGACCCGCGCCGAAGAACTGCGCACTTCCACCAGGGTGTCCTCCATCTCCTGAATGATCAGGCGGATCATCTTTTCCGGGTCCTCGGCCTTGTCCAGCAAGGCGCTGAGGTTGGAATTGATGATGTCGGTCATGCGCGAAAAGATTCCCATGCTGCTGCCCTCCAGGCGTCGACAATCTGGCCCCGGCGCCCAGTGGGCGGCTCGGGGGTCCGTTCCGGCCGGCGAAAAATGGCCGGCAGTCTCTGCCGCTACTGTTACAAGAGGCGTGCCAGCAAGCATCAAGCCATTGATAAAACGGGGTTTTTTACAATTCGCACTGCCTGCGGAGGCGGGTCTTTCCGACAAATTGGTATATTTGACCTATATTTTTGGTAAATTATACCAACTACGGCATTCCTGACCGGAGAACCCCATGCAGGCCTCGGAAAATCTTGTCGGCCAGTCCCTCGCCCTGGCGGAGGCGCTGGAGCAGGTCTCGCGCCTGGCGAGCATCAATCGTCCGGTGTTGATCCTCGGGGCCCGCGGTACCGGCAAGGAACTGATCGCCCAGCGCCTGCATTACCTCTCCTCCCGCTGGGACGCGCCGCTGGTCAAGGTGAACTGCGCCGCCCTCGCCGAATCCCTGCTGGAATCCGAACTGTTCGGCCACGAGGCGGGGGCCTTCACCGGTGCGACCCGGTCGCGGGCCGGGCGCTTCGAGCGCGCCGACGGCGGCACCCTGTTCCTCGACGAGCTGGGCAGCATGTCCCTGCGCCTGCAGGAAAAGCTGCTGCGCCTGGTCGAATACGGGGAATTCGAGCGCCTGGGTGGGCAGCAAACCCTGCGGGTGGATGTGCGGGTGCTGGGGGCCACCCACGCCGACCTGCGGGCACAGGTGGCCGCCGGCGAGTTCCGCGCCGACCTGCTGGACCGCCTGAGCTTTGACGTGATTCACCTGCCGCCCCTCCAGCACCGCCGCGAGGACATCCTGGAGCTGGCCGAGCACTTCGCCGTGCAGGTCTGCCCCGAGCTGGGCTGGCCGCTGTTTCCGGGCTTTACCGAGACCGCGCGGGACCAGCTGCTCGGGCACGACTGGCCGGGCAACGTACGCGAATTGAAGAATACCGTCGAGCGCTCCCTGCACCGCTGGGGCGACCCGGAAGAGGCCGTGGACGAGATCGTGCTCGACCCCTTTCGGCCGCCCTGGCAGAACAGCCGCGAGGATAGCCCGGACGCGGCGCCGGCGACGGCCGGCGGCACGAGCCCGGGGGAGCGCGAGCCGGCAGAGCCCGGGGGCGATTTTCCGCTGGATTTCCGCCGCGCAATGCAGCGCGCGGAGCGCGACCTGCTGGTGCGGGCCCTGGAGGCCCACGGACACCACCAGGGGCGCACGGCAGAAGCCCTGCAACTCAGCTATGATCAACTGCGAGGCCTGCTGCGCAAGCACCGGCTGGCCGGCCGCCGGCGCACCGGGCGCTAGCCTGGGCAGCGGCAGACTGCCCCGCGCAGCGCGGCCACGGGGACCGGGCGCGCCCACGGCGAAGGCGACAGCGCCCCACAGCGCATGAGAGACTGGCCTGTGACAACCGGGCCCGCACATTTTCCGCTTTGGACAGAAGGATGAGCCACATGCAACTGAAACTTTCCGATCCCAGCCTGCTGCAGACCCGCGCCTGGATCGATGGCGCCTGGGTGGACGCCGATGACGGAGCCACCTTCGCGGTCAAGAACCCCGCTACCGGCGAGACCATCTGCGAAGTCGCCAAGACCGGAGCAGCAGAGACCCGCCGGGCGATCGAAGCCGCCGAGCGGGCGATGCAGGACTGGAAGCAACTCACGGCCAAGGAGCGCGCACAGATCCTGCGCAAATGGTTCGACCTGATGATGGCCAACCAGGAAGACCTGGCGATCATCATGACCGCGGAGCAGGGCAAGGTGCTGGCGGAATCCCGCGGCGAGGTCGCCTACGGCGCAGCTTTTGTCGAATGGTTTGGCGAGCAGGCCAAGCGCATCGACGGGGACGTGATCCCCGGCCCCGGTCCCGACAAGCGCATTGTCTGCATCAAGCAGCCGGTGGGCGTGGTCGCCGCCATTACCCCCTGGAACTTCCCCAATGCCATGATCGCCCGCAAGGCGGCCCCGGCCCTCGCCGCCGGCTGCAGCATCGTGATCAAGCCGGCCACGGAAACGCCGCTCTCGGCCTTTGCCATGGCCGTGCTGGCGGAGCGGGCCGGTGTGCCCGCCGGGGTACTCAATGTGCTGGCGGGCTCCTCCTCCGCGATTGGCGGCGAGCTGACCAGCAACCCCATCGTGCGCAAGCTGACCTTCACCGGCTCTACCCCCGTGGGCAAGATGCTCGAGGCCCAGTGCGCGGAAACCATGAAGAAGACCTCCATGGAGCTGGGCGGCAACGCCCCCTTCATCGTCTTCGACGACGCCGACCTGGACGCCGCGGTGCAGGGTGCCCTGGCCTCCAAGTACCGCAACTCCGGGCAGACCTGCGTCTGCTCCAACCGCCTGCTGGTACAGGACAGCGTCTACGACGCCTTCGTGGAAAAACTGGTGAAGGCCACCCGCGAGCTGGTCGTCGGCAACGGCCTGGAGGACGGCAGCCAGGTCGGCCCGCTGGTCAACGCCGGCGCCGTGGAAGACGTCGATGAGCTGGTCCAGGCGTCGATTTCCGCGGGGGCCCGGGTTGCCCTGGGCGGCAGCCGCCACGAACTCGGTGGCTGCTTTTATGCCCCGACCATCCTCACCGATGTCACGGCGTCGATGCCGGTATTCCGCAACGAGATTTTCGGTCCGGTCGCCCCGGTCGTGCGCTTCCGCGACGAGGACGAAGCCATTGCCATGGCCAACGATACCGAGTTCGGCCTCGCCTCCTACTTCTACACCCGCGACATCGGCCGGGTGTGGCGCGTGGCGGAAGCCCTGGAGTACGGCATTGTCGGCATTAACGAGGGTCTGATCTCCAACGAGATGGCCCCCTTTGGCGGGGTGAAGGAATCCGGCTCCGGCCGCGAGGGTTCCAAATACGGTATCGACGACTACGTCGAGATCAAGTACATCCTCATGGGCGGCCTGGGCCGCTAGTTACCGGTCAGCAGTACGCGCCCCCTCGCCGGGGCGCCACCTCTCCCGCAACTGCTCACCGAAAGACGCCCCGCCACTCCGGCGGGCGCCGCTCAGCGCGTTGTTGATCGCGCCGACTCCCCCACTCACCGGCAGCGGCGCGGCAGGTGCTGCACGAAATTACCCTGAGCGATAGCGCTACGCAGGCATCAACAAAACATCACCGATCGTTCACACGAGTGTCACGCACCCTCCCTAGAGTGCCCTCCCGGACACAGGACGTTCCGCAGGCTATTGGCCTGTACCGATGTTTTATCCCTCAGAGGTATATTGATGAAACCCGCCAAGTATTTTGCGCTCTCACCCCTTGCGCTCGCTATCGCCAGCGCTGCCACCCTGGCCAACGAACCCGCCTCCGAAAGCGCAGCCCAAAACGCGAATCAACTGGAGGAGATGGTGGTCCTCGGCCAGAAGCAGACCTTCGCCTCCAACCGCGTGGCCATGGAGATGGTCGCCCGACGCCCGGCGAACGCCTCGGTCAATACCGTGGTCCAGGAACTGCCCGGCGTGATTGTTGAAGAGGCCGACACCTTCGGTTCCTCCGACTGGATGACCAACATCAGGATGCGCGGCTTCAACACCAACAATGGCCAGATCGGAACCACCATCGATGGCCTGCCCAATGGCGGCTCCGGCTACGGCGGCGGCAGCAAGGCAAACAAGTTCATCGATGTCTTTGATCTGGAAACCGTCGAAGTCAGCCAGGGCACCGCGGATATCAGCTCGCGCTCCAACGAGGCACTGGGCGGCACCCTGAACTTCATCACCTCGGACCCGATGCCCGAGCAGAACCTGAGCCTGGTCTACATGGCCGGGGACCAGGACGCCAGCAAGTACCGCTTCCGTTACGACTCCGGTGAAATCGCCCCGGACACCTATTTCTATATCAGTGGCTCCAGTGCCGAGAACAAGGACGTCTGGGACAATGAAGCGATCACCGAGAAGGACTACCTGACCGGCAAGCTGAAAACGCAGGTCAATGGCTACAACCTCACGGCATTCGCCACCTACAACGACTCCAACGAAAACGAGTACGAGTACGTGTCCCTGGAAAGCTATCGGGAAAACCCCAATCACGATGGCCTGCACATGAACTGGAGCGGTATCCCGGGCCTGGATGAAAACTACCGCGCCGGCTGGCGCGCACTGCGCGAGAACACCTTCTTCAGTTTCACCGCGGACAAGGACTTTGGTGCCATTCGTTTCAACTCCTCCGCCTACTATCACCGGGTGAAGGGGCGCGGTGACTGGATTCCGCCCTATGTGACGGATGTCGACGGCGACGGCGACCTGTCCACGGAACTGTCCGGAGAAGCCATCTACGGCGACTACCTGGGCGAGGACATCTTTTTTGTCGACGCCGGCACCACGCGCCCGGCCACCCCGATCGAAGGCTGCAGCGGTCGCTTTGGCCTGTCCGCGGCCAAGGACCCCAACTGCTACCAGGGCAATGTCGAAGGCGTGAGCTCCTACCGCACCTCCAACTACTCCAACCACCGCTACGGCCTGACTGGCGATCTCTCCTGGGCGTTCAACACCGGCGATCTGGCACACACCCTGCGCGGCGGTTTCTGGTACGAGAACTATGATGCCGACGTGGTCCGCTCCTGGCACCTGATCCGGGCCCCGGAGACCAGCCTTGAATTCAATCGCAGCCCCTACTGGGTACAATACAAGACCGAGGCGAACACCAAGGAACTGATGTTCTACCTCCAGGAGAATGTCGACTTCGGCCCGCTGAGCGCGAGTATCGGGGTCAAGCGCTTTGACGTGGATACCCAGGTCGACCACTTCTACAACGACTTCCGCACCGGCGAGCTCGACTCGACCTCGGACCCGCTGCTCTACGCCGGCCTGACCTACGAGACACCGATCGCGGGGCTGGAAACCTTTGTCGGCTACTCGGAAAACTACAAGTCCATCGTGCCCGGGATTATCGATTCCGGCCTGTCCAATAACGAACTGGGCACCATCGACCCGGAAACCTCGGAAAACATCGAGCTGGGCCTGCGCTACAACAACCATGGCTTCCGCGCTGCACTGACCTTCTACGACATCGAGTTCGACAACCGCATCGTCAAGATCGACGCCAGCTCCCTGGAGGGCATCGACTACAAGGGAGAAGTGGACGGCACCTATGTCAACGTCGGCGGCCAGCAGAGCCGGGGCGCCGAACTGCTGGCTGCGTACCAGCTGACTGACCGCGTGCGCTTGTCCGGGTCCTATACCTACAACGATTCCGAGTACCTGACCACCGGCGACACCGGTCTGGACGAAAGTTCGGGCATTCGCGCCGGCAACGAGGTCTACGGCGACCCGAAAACCTTTTACACCATCGCCGCCGACTATGCGGGCGATGTCATCAGCTCCGGGATCGCCATGCGCCATGTCGGCGATCGCTATATCAACTTCCAGAACTCGGCAACGGCACCCAGTTACGAAGTGCTCGACGCTTATATCAGCGCCGATCTGGACAACCTGCCCGCGGGCATCGACGCCATGCGCATTCGCCTGAACGTCAACAACCTGCTGGACGACAACTACATCGCGGCAATCGGCAACAACAGCGTCTACCCCGGTGCACCGCGCACCGTCACTGTCTCAGTTGGGGTCGATTTCTAAATGACTGACATCAATCGACGCCAATTTCTCGGCGCTGCGAGCGCCGCGGGGCTATTGGCAAGTTTCCCCGCGATTGCCCGCGCCCTGTCCATTCCCGCGGCGGTAAAAACCGGCACCCTGCAGGACGTGGAGCATGTCGTGATCCTGATGCAGGAAAACCGCTCCTTTGATCACTACTTTGGCACGCTGCCCGGCGTGCGCGGTTTTTCCGACCCTTACCCGGCCCCGGGGGCCCTGGCGGGCGATGACCGCGGCGTGTTCACCCAGCTGAACGAGCAGCACCCCGGTCCCGCTCACGTCGCCCCCTTCCCCCTCAATGTGCGCCAGAACTTCGCCCACATGCGGGTGGAGGGCACCCCCCACTCCTGGCCGGATGCCCAGGCGGCCTGGGATCACGGGCGCATGGCGCGCTGGCCCGAAGCGAAGCAGCTGCACGCCATGGGCTACTTCCAGCGCGCCGACATCCCCTTCCAGTTTGCACTGGCCGAAGCCTTCACGCTGTGCGACGCCTACCACTGTTCCCTGCACGGCGGCACCAACCCCAACCGGCTGTTCCTCTGGAGCGGCACCAATGACGGCGCCGCCCGGGCCGGTGGCCCCGCCATCGGCAACTCCCACGACCGACTGCCCACCGATGGTGGCGCACCTGTGCCCTATACCTGGACCACCTACGTCGAGCGCCTGCAGCAGGCGGGTATCGACTGGGCCATCTACCAGGACATGGCGGACAACTTCACCGACAACCCCCTGGTCGGCTTCGCAGCCTTCCAGGCCTCTGTCGCCGGAGCCCCGGGCTCCGACCCGGAACTGGCGCGACGCGGCCTGAAGACCCGCGCCCTGGATCAGCTTCGCGCGGATGCGCAGTCGGACAGCCTGCCGGCAGTCTCCTGGATCGTGGCCACCGCCGCCGGCTCGGAACACCCCG
Source organism: Haliea atlantica (assembly GCF_054779855.1). Taxonomy (NCBI): domain Bacteria; kingdom Pseudomonadati; phylum Pseudomonadota; class Gammaproteobacteria; order Cellvibrionales; family Halieaceae; genus Haliea; species Haliea atlantica. Next base: position 463,085 of record NZ_BAAGXL010000003.1, read on the forward strand.
GCCCCTCGAGCCCCGCCCAGGGCGCCGCCTACACCGCGGAGGTGCTGGACGCCCTCACCGCGCGCCCGGAGGTCTGGTCGAAAACCGCGCTGTTTATCATGTTCGACGAGAACGACGGTTTCTTCGATCACATGCCGCCCCCCGCACCCCCCTCACGACTCGAGAGCGCGTCAGGCGGTTTCGCCGGGCACTCTCAGGTATCCACGGAGGGGGAATACCACCTGCATCACTCTGCCGCGGACGCGGAGCTGGAACGCGAGGCCTACAGGGGCCGCCCCTACGGGCTGGGGCCCCGGGTCCCTGCCTATGTCATTTCCCCCTGGAGCCGCGGGGGGTACATCAACTCGGAAGTGCTCGACCACACCTCGGTGATCCGCTTTCTCGAGGCCCGCTTCGGGGTCTACGAGCCAAACATATCCCCCTGGCGCCGCGCCGTCTGCGGCGACTTCATGAATGCTTTCGACTTTGCCCAGCCCAACCGCGGGGATTTGCCAGGCTTCCCCGACCCGCACAGAGATGCCAAACGGGCAGCCGGGCTCCCGGGGCGGACCACGCCACCAGTTCCCTTGCGGGCACCCCAGGCCGGCCAGGAACCTGGCCTGCGACCGCAGCGGCCAAATCGCTACGACCTGGAGGCCCTGGTCAAAGTGCAGCCGGCAGAGGGGCTGGTCGCCCTGACCCTGGTCAATCGCGGTGAGCGTGCGGCGGTGTTTCAGGTCTACGACCGTCGCGATCCCGCAGCACTGCCCCGCCGCTACACCATCGACCGCAAAAACCGCTTCCGGGACAGCTGGCAGTGCGAGGAGGGCCACTATGACCTGCAGGTCATGGGGCCGGAAGGTTTCCACAGGCGCCTGCGGGGAGCCTTGTCCACGGCGAGTGATGACGAACCGGTGGCACTGGTGTTCGAGGGGAAGGGCTGTCATCTGCTGGCGAGAGCCGGCGGTTACCGCGTCCGCTTCAACAACCGGGATGGCGGGGAGCAGGCACTGTTTGCAGGCGCCAAAATCACGGTTCCCCTGGATGCCAATGCCCGCTACGACTTTCGCGTGCACGGTGGCAGTGCAGCCGGATACCTGCGGGAGTACGCCGGCCGACTCGCGGCGCGGGCCAGCACGGCTAAAATCTGAGTCTGGCTTCCACTGACGCCTCCGGCAAGACCCGCGAGGATTACTTTCTCGGCGGCCGGCAACTGGGGCCCGTGGTCGCCGCCATCAGTTACTCCGCCAGTGCCACCTCCGCCTGGACCCTGCTCGGGGTCAGCGGCATCGCCTATGTGGCGGGCTTTTCGACCCTGTGGCTGGTGGCTGGCGTGGTGCTCGGCTGTGTCGTGGCCTGGTGGTGGGTGGCCCCGCGCATGATGGCCTACAGCCGCCAGCACAATATCGTCACCCTCACCGAGTTTCTCGCCCACCGCAGCAGCGGCGCCGCCCGCCAGCGCATCGTGCTGTTTGCCACGCTGATCGTGCTGGTCTCCTTCGTGTTCTACATCTCCTCGCAGTTCCAGGGTGCCGGCAACAGCTTCAGCAGCACCTTCGGCCTGGACAGCGACAGCAGCATCCTGATCGGCGGCGGCATCATCATGCTCTACACACTGCTCGGTGGCTTCTGGGCGGTCAGCCTCACCGACACCCTGCAGGGCCTGATGATGGCCCTGGCGGCCCTGCTGCTGCCGCTGGCGGCCTGGCTCGCGGTGGGCGGCAGGCGCGCTGGATCGCCACGAGCTGGTATGCACTGGTGTTTTCCGGCATGTGCTTCGTCGGGCTCGCCGGGCGGATTCTGCTGCCGGAGACAGCAGTGGCCGAGAATATCTTCTTCGAGTTGATCGCCCTGCTGTTCTCGCCCCTGGTCAGCGGCATCCTGCTGGCCGCCGTGCTCTCCGCCATCATGTCCACGGCAGACAGCATGTTGCTGGTGGCCGCGTCCAGCCTGTCTATTGACCTGGGCCTGAGCCGGCATTTCCCCAGCAAGCAGCTGCTGGCCTCCATGGCGACCGGCTTCACCCTCGCGGTGGGGCTCTACCTGGCCCCGGACGCACCGGGGCAGATCTTCGAGCGCCTGCTGCCCTTTAGCGCTGCTTTGGCGGTGCTGTGGCTGAGCCGGGTACGCGGCGCGCAGCCCGGGCCTTCTCAGGCAACCAGCAGGCCTTCTGCACTGACGTAGGCCAGGGTGTCGTCCAGGGCGCGCCCGAGGCTGTCCACCAGTTCGTCCACCTGCTCCCGGGTAATCACCAGCGGCGGGCACAGGGCGATGCTGTTGCCGCCCATGGCACGCACGATCAGCCCGTGCTCCTGGGCGCGCCGGGCACAGTGGCCGCCCACCGCGTTGTCGCCAAAGGGCTGCCCCGAGGCCTTGTCCGCCACCAGCTCCAGCGCGGCGATCATACCCATGCCGCGCACCTGGCCGACCAGCGGGTGATCGGCAAACTCCCGCAGACGGGCCTGGAAGTACTCCCCCAGCTCAGCGGCGCGCTCGAACAAGCGGTCGCGGCGATAGATCTCCAGCACCTTGCTGGCCACGGCACAGGCCACCGGATGGCCGCCGTAGGTATAGCCGTGCCCGAAGATACCCACCTCGGCACTGGGCTGGATCATCGCCTCGTGCATGTAGCCGGGCACCACCGCGGCACTCACCGGCAGGTAGGCCGAGGAGAGGGCCTTGGCCAGGCTCATCATCTGCGGGCGCATGTTCAGGCTGGTGGCGCCGAAATCCGCACCGGTGCGTCCGAAGCCGCAGATCACCTCGTCGTCCCAGAAGAGGATGTCGTACTTGTCCAGCACCGCCTGGATGGCCGCGTAATAGCCCGCCGGTGGCACGATGACGCCGCCGGCACCGCTGATCGGTTCGGCGAGGAAGGCGGCGATAGTATCCGGCCCCTCGGCGAGGATCAGCGCCTCCAGCTCCTGTGCCCGGCGACTGACGAACTCCGCCTCGCTCTCCCCCGGCTGGGCGTCGCGGTAATAGTGGGCCGAGCCGGTGCGCAACACCCCCAGCGCCTCGAAGGGCAGACTGAAGTGGGCGTGGTTGGGTGGCAGGCCGGTGAGTGACGCCGCGGCGACGGTGACGCCGTGGTAGGCCCGTTCCCGGGCGATGATCTTGTGTTTCTCCGGTTTGCCGATGACATTGAAGTAGTAGCGCAGCAGCTTGACCTGGGTATCGTTGGCGTCCGAGCCGGAGTTGCCGAGGAACACGCTGGCGTTGTCGATCGGCACCATCTCCGCCAGCTCGTCCGCCAGCTGCATCGCGGCGGGGTGGGTCTTGCCGCCAAACAGGTGGGAGTAGGCCAGGGTGCGCATCTGCCGCTCGGCAGTCTCGATCACCTCCTCGTTGCCGTAACCCAGCGCCGTGCACCAGAGGCCGCTCATGCCCTCGAGGTAGCGCTTGCCGCGGTTGTCGTAGACGTACACGCCCTCCCCCCGTTCAATGACCAGCTGCTCGACGGCGGCGAGGTTGGTGGTGGGGTAGATCATGTGGGTCATGGGAATACCTCCTGCTTGATCGGATACGGCCCCGCCGCGGGCGGCGACCGCAGGCCCTGCGGCATCAGTGGGCGCTAACACGCTCCTTGCCGCAACGCTGGCAACGGTAGCAGGTTACCAGCCGGCCCTGCTTGACGTCGAACTGGCGGGCCTTGTCCACCACCCACTTGTGGTGGTTGTGCCGGCACAGCACCTTGCCCTGGTGTTTTTCCTTCAGGGAGGGTTTGCGAAACTTGAGGATCTCAGCCATGTCCGTCACTCACGCGAGAGTGCGCTCCAGTGCCGCCTGCCAGGACACCAGTCGCTGGCGCCGCTGGGCGGGGCGCATCTTCACCCGGAACTCGGCCTCCACCTGCCAGATGTTGCGAATCGCCGCCGTGTCCGGCCACAGCCCGACGCCCAGGCCGGCCAGGTAACTGGCACCGGCCACGGTGGTCTCGACCACCCGGGGCCGGATCAGCTTGCGCCCCAGCACGTCCGCCTGGGTCTGCATCAGCAGGTCGTTGGCGGCGGCGCCGCCGTCCACCCGCAGGGGCCGCATGCGCTTGCCCAGGTCGCGCTCCATCGCCCGCAGAATGTCGGCATTCTGCAGCGCCATCGCGTCCAGGGTGGCGCGGGCAATATGCCCGCGCTGGCTGCCGCGGGTCAGGCCGCACAGCAGGCCGCGGGCCTCCGGGGCCCAGTGGGGCGCCCCCAGCCCGGTCAGGGCCGGCACGAACTCCACTCCGCCGTGGTCGGGCACCGAGCGCGCCAGGGCCTCCACCTCCGACGAGGTGCGGATGATGCCCAGGCCGTCTCGCAGCCACTGCACCGCGGCCCCGCACACGAAGGCCCCGCCCTCCAGGGCATAGACCGGCTTGCCGCCCTGCCCCAGTTGCCAGGCCACGGTGGTCAGCAGGCCGGAGCGCGACTGCAGCACCTCGCTGCCGGTGTTCATCAGGATGAAGGAGCCGGTGCCGAAGGTGCACTTGGCGTCGCCCGGAGCAAAACAGGCCTGGCCGAACAGGGCGGCCTGCTGGTCCCCGGCCACGCCGCAGACGGGAATGCCATCCGGCAGGCCGGGCACCCCCCGGGTACGCGCCAGCTCCCCACTGGAGGGCACAATGGCGGGCAGTATGGCTTCCGGCAACTCGAACAGGTCGAGCAGCTCGCGATCCCAGGAACAGCGCTTGAGGTTCATCAGGGAGGTGCGCGAGGCATTGGAGACATCGGTGACGTGTGCATCACCGCCGCTCAGGCGCCAGAGCAGAAAGCTGTCCACGGTCCCCGCGGCCACCCGCCCCGCGCCCAGCAGGCGCCGGATTCCCCGGCTGTTCTGCAGCAGCCAGCGAAACTTGCTGGCGGAAAAATAGGGGTCCAGCAGCAGGCCGGTCTTGCGCCAGACCCGTTTCTCGTGGCCCGCCGCCTTGAGGGTTTCGCAGTACTCGGTGGTGCGCCGGCACTGCCAGACAATCGCCCGGTTCAGGGCCTCGCCGGTCTTGCGGTCCCACAGCAGGCTGGTCTCGCGCTGGTTGGTGAGGCCGATGGCGACAATGTCCCGGGCGCGGCACTCGCCCTTGCGCAGGACCGCGCGGATGCCGGCCAGCACCGACCCCCAGATATCCTCGGCATCGTGCTCGACCCAGCCCGGCCGCGGGTAGTGCTGGGGAAACTCCCGATTGACGCTGGCCAGAACCTGGCCATCGGACCCGACCAGGGCCACGGTACTGCCCGTGGTGCCCTGGTCGATGGCGAGTATCACCTCGCGCATGCTCAGGTGCCGTAGCCTTCCACGGCCTTGATCTCGAGGAAGTCGGCAAAGCCGTGGGCGCCCCACTCGCGGCCGTTGCCCGACTGCTTGTAGCCGCCAAAGGGCACGTCGTAGCCGCCGCTGGCGCCGTTGATGTGCACATTGCCCGCCCGGATGCGCGCGGCCACGCGGCGGGCGTGGTCAATATTTTCGCTCTGCACATAGCCCGCCAGCCCATAGGGCGTATCGTTGGCAATGCGGATCGCCTCGTCCTCGCTGTCGTAGGGAATCATCACCAGCACCGGGCCGAAGATCTCTTCCCGGGCGATGGTCATGTTGTTGTTGACCTCCGAAAACACGGTGGGACGCACGTAGTAACCCTGGTCGATGCCCTCCGGGCGCCCCGGGCCGCCCACCACCAGCTTGGCACCTTCGGCCACGCCCTGCTCGATCAGGCCCTGGATCTTGCTGAACTGGACCTCGGAGACCACCGGCCCCATGGTGGTGGCTTCGTCCTCGGGGCTGCCCAGCTTGACCATGCTCTCGGTCACCTGCTTGGCAATCGCCTCGGCCTCCGCCAGCCGCGCCCGGGGCACCAGCATGCGCGAGGGCGCATTGCAGGACTGCCCGGTGTTGTTGTACATGTGCAGCACGCCGCGGGTCACCGCGGTCTCGAGGTCGGCATCGTCGAGGATGATGTTGGGCGACTTGCCCCCCAGTTCCTGGGCCACCCGCTTGACCGTCGGCGCGGCGTTCTGGGCCACCTGGGCGCCGGCGCGGGTGGAGCCGGTGAAGGACATCATGTCCACCCCCGGGTGCTTCGACAGTGCCGCGCCCACCGTCGGGCCGTCGCCGTTGACCAGGTTGAAGACCCCGGCGGGCACCCCGGCCTCGTGCATGACCTGGGCAAAGATGTAGGCGGACAGGGGCGCCACTTCGCTGGGCTTGAGAATCATGGTGCAACCCACCGCCAGCGCCGGCGCGACCTTGCAGCCGACCTGGTTCATCGGCCAGTTCCAGGGGGTGATCAGGCCGCACACGCCGATCGGTTCCTTGAACACGCGGTGCTCGCCGAGCACTTCCTCGAAGGGATATTCACGCAGCACACGGGCCGCCTCCTGCAGGTGGCCCAGGCCGGCGTGGGCCTGCGCCTTCACCGCCAGGGAACGCGGCGCGCCCATTTCCTCGCGGATGGCATCGGCAATGTCGTTGTAGTACTTCTCGTAGGTGGCGACACAGGACTCCAGCAACTCGACACGCTCCTGGCGCGAGGTCTGGCTGTAGCTCTCGAAAGCCCGGCGGGCGGCTGCCACCGCGCGATCCACATCCGCCTCGCCACCCAGGGAAATGTGGGCGCAGACCGCTTCGGTCGCCGGGTTGATCACGTCGCAGGTTTTCGCCTCGACCGGGTCCACCCATTGCCCGTCGATGTAAAACTGCAGGTACTCGCGCATGCCGGATTCTCCTGATTGTGATGCTGGCAAATGTCGTCGGGCACCTAGTGTAGCACCCGGTGTGTGGCGGGCTACCACCCCTTGGGGTTATCATTCGGCGTTCCTGAAGGGAGAATTAACTTATGGATAATGAAGAGATGACCCTGTTCCGGGACATGGCCCGCCGCGCCTTCGACAAGGAGATCGCGCCCCACTACGCCGAGTGGGAAGCGCAGCAGATGGTGCCGCGCAGCCTGTGGAACACCCTCGGCACCGCGGGGCTGCTCTGCCCCGACGTCGATGAAACCTACGGCGGTGCCGGCACCTCGCCGCGGATCACCCTGGCGCTGATCGAGGAGCTCTCGCACATGGGCTTCGGCGGCCTCGCCTCCGGCTACGGCATCCACTCGAATATTGTCGCCCCCTACCTGATCCACCACGGCACAGATGCCCAGAAGGAGCGCTGGCTGCCGAAGATGGTCAGCGGCGAGGCCGTCGGCGCCCTGGCCATGACCGAGCCCGGTGCCGGCTCCGACGTGCAAGGGATCCGAACCCACGCGGTGCGCGACGGCGACGAGTGGGTGCTCAACGGCTCCAAGATCTTCATCACCAACGGCATGCACGCCGACCTGGTGATCGTGGCCGCGATCACCGACCCCGGCAAGGGCGCCAAGGGCACCTCCCTGTTCCTGGTGGACGCCTCCCTGCCCGGCTTCGAGCGCGGCAAGAAGATCGAGAAAATCGGCCAGCACGCCTCGGATTCCGCCCTGCTGTTCTTCCAGGACATGCGTCTGCCGGCCGATGCCCTCCTCGGGGAGGTCAACCAGGGTTTCGTGATCATGATGCAGGAGCTGCCCCGGGAGCGCCTCGGCATCGCCGCCCAGGCGGTCGCCTCCGCGGAGGGCGCGCTGCAGCTGACGGTGGACTATGTGCTGGAGCGCCAGGCCTTTGGCCAGAGCGTGGCCAAGTTCCAGAACACGCGTTTCAAGCTGGCGGATGTGAAGACCCAGATCGCCCTCAACCGGGCGCTCTTCGAGGAGTGTGCCGCGGAGTATGCCCGCGGTGAGCTGACGGCCGACAAGGCCGCCCTGCTCAAGCTGGCTTCCTGCGAAATGCAGTGCGACACCATCGACGACTGCCTGCAGTTGTTCGGCGGCTACGGCTACACCGTCGAATACCCCATCTCGCGCTTCTACACCGACGCCCGGGTACAGCGCATCTACGGGGGCTCCTCGGAAATCATGCGCGAGCTGGTGGCACGGACCCTGCTCGGTCGCTGACACCCGGGGCGGCACGAGCTGGCCCTGCTCGCGGCGAGCGGGGCCCGAGGCCGCCCGGCCTCTGTCCCAGGTCGGCGCCGCTCAGGCCGGAACCAGGCCCAGCAGGGCCAGCAGGGCAAAGCCCGCGGTAATGCTCAGGGCCGACAGCAGCGTGGTCAACACGATGATGTTGGCCGCCAGCGTGCCATTGCCGCGCAGGGCCACCACCATGACGAAGCTGGCGGCGGCCACCGGCGAGGCGAGCAGCAGAAACAGTACCCCGAGCGCCTCCCCGCGCACCCCCAGCAAGAGCGCAATGACCACCCCGAGTGCGGGCCCGATCAGGAGCCGCCAGAGGGTTGCTTCCCAAGTGAGCCGCCCGGCGTGACGCAGGGCCGACAGACGCAGGGAGCCGCCGATGGCCACCAGCATCAGGGGCAGGAAGCCGCGGGATAACAGACCTTCGACCGTCGCCGCCAGCGGCGGCAGTGACACTCCCGAGAGGGAAACCGCCAGGCCGACAAGGATGCCCAGCAGCAAAGGGTTGCGCAGCAGGCCGCGCAGCACACCGCGCAGGGAGGGATCGCCCCCCAGGGTGTGCTGCAACAGCCAGACTGCCAGCACATTGTAGAGCGCAGTGAGCAGCGCCACCGGTAGCGCCGCCAGACGCAAACCGCTCTCGCCGAAGGCGGCGTGACACAGGGCGATGCCCACAATCGCCAGGTTGGAGCGGAAAGCCGCCTGGGCAAACACCCCCAGATCGGGCGGTGACAGCCCACGCCAGCGGCCCCAGCACCAGGCACCGCCGAGGGTCACCAGGGTCGCCAGTACGCCCGCCAGCAGATAGGTTGCGCCCCCCAGTGCCCCCAGGTTGACCCCCGCCGCGCCGAGCGCCAGCAGCAGGGGCAGCGCGGTGCGAAAGGCCAGCCGGGAAAAGCCATCGATCAAGCCCGGGGACAGCCAGCCCAGGCGCGCAAGCAGGGCCCCGAGCACCACCCAGCCAAAGGTGGGCAGGGTAACCGAGAGCGCAGAGAGGATCAGGGCGAACAGCGAGGCGAGGGACAAGGTACCGGCTTCAGGACAATGTACAGCCGTCGATTATGCCAGTTCCACCAGGGTCTCGCCGAGGGCATTGAGCAGGCTGTCGATCTGTGCCTTTTCGATCACGAAGGGCAGTCCCAGCTGCAGGGTGTCACCGCCATAGCGAAGGTAGAAACCCTTCTCCCACAGTCGCATGGCGAGCTCGAAGGGGCGCCGGGCGGGCTCCCCCGGCCAGTGCTCCAGCTGCAGGGCGCCGGCAAAGCCGAAATTGCGGATATCGGACACGTGCGGGGCGCCGCGCAGGCTGTGCAGGCCAGCCTCGAAATACGGCGCCAGCTCCGCCACGCGTTCGGGCAGGGCCTCCTGCTCGAGGATGTCCAAAGCCGCCAGCCCCGCGGCGCAAGCCACCGGGTGGGCGGAATAGGTGTAGCCGTGGGGAAACTCCAGCATGTAGTCGGGGCCACCGGCTGCCATGAAGGTCTGGTAGATCTCGCTGCGCGCCACCACCGCCCCCATGGGCACGGCGCCGTTGGTCAACTGCTTGGCCAGGGTCATGATGTCGGGCACCACGCCGAAGGCATCCGCCCCGGTGAGGGCGCCGCAACGGCCGAGGCCGGTGATTACCTCGTCGAAGATCAGGAGGATGTCGTTGGCCGTGCAGATATCCCGCAGGCGCTGCAGGTAGCCTGCTGGGGGCGGTATCACCCCCGTCGATCCGGCCATGGGTTCGACAATCACCGCGGCGATATTGCTGGCATCGTGCAGCGCGATCAGCTCCAGCAGCTCCTCCGCCAGGTGCCAGCCCTGGGCGGGCTGACCGCGGGAGAAGGCATTCTCGGGCAGCAGGGTGTGGGACAGGTGGTCGGCCTCCACCGCCTGACCGAAAAGCTTGCGGTTGGCGCCGATGCCGCCCACGGAGATACCGCCGAAGTTGACCCCGTGATAGCCGCGGGCGCGCCCGATCAGACGGGTCTTGGCCGGCTGCCCTTTCTGCCGCCAGTAGGCGCGGGCCATCTTCAGGGCGGTATCGGCACTTTCGGAGCCGGAGTTGGTAAAGAACACATAGTCCAGCCCCGCCGGCGTCAGGGACACGATGCGGTTGGCCAGATCGAAGGCGCCGGGGTGACCGAACTGGAAGGCGGGGGCGTAATCGAGGGTGCGCAGCTGGCGGCTGACAGCCTCGGCAATTTCCGGCCGGTTGTGGCCGGCGCCGCAGCACCAGAGCCCCGAGAGGCCGTCGAGAATTTCGCGGCCATTGTCGTCGATCAGGTGCACGCCCTCGGCGGCGACGATCATGCGCGGATCGCGCTTGAACTGGCGGTTGCCGGTGTAGGGCATCCAGTAGGCTTCAAGTTGCTCGCGGGTCAACTTGCGGCTGGCGGGCATCCGCGACATGGGAAAACTCCGGTTGCTGGCGGCACCTGATCACAGGGCCCGGGTAAAATTGCGAGAATGTCTGTCTATCTACACCCATCCGCAGTGGAATACAACAGAGGCTCGGGTATGCTGCCGGCTGCTCACTGCAAACCTTTGGAGACACCCGACATGCACCGACTGCTCGCCCCCCTGGCCCTGCTGCAACTGGCGGTATTCGCCACGCCTGTGCTGGCCCATTCCTCTGTGGATATCGGCGGCGGCTTTGCCGCCGGCCTGATGCACCCGGTACTGGGCTGGGATCACGTCGCCGCCATGGTCGCGGTGGGCCTGTGGGGCGCCTTCCTGGGCAACCCGGCGCTGTGGTTGCTGCCGGTGATCTTCCCCCTGGTCATGGCCGTGGGTGGTGTCCTCGGCCTCGCCGGGGTAGCGCTGCCCGCGGTGGAAATCGGCATCGCCGTCTCTGCCCTGGTGCTCGGCATACTGATCCTCCTGGCCGTGCGACTGCCGCTGTGGCTGGCGGGCACGATCGTCGGCGCCTTCGCGATCTTCCACGGCCACGCCCACGGCACCGAACTGCCCCACGCCGCCAGCCCCCTCGCCTACAGCCTCGGCTTTGTCATCAGCACCGGCCTGCTGCACCTGGCAGGGATCGCCTTTGGCTTGCTCACCGCCAGCCACCTCGGCCGCCAGCTGGTGCGCGGCCTGGGCGGGGTGATCGCCGCCGCCGGCACGCTGTTTCTGATTCAGGCACTGTGAATCCGGGTCGCCTGTGGCTGCCGTGCCTGGCAGCTGCGCCCCTGCCCGCCATGGCCCACGGCCCGGTGGCGGGTATCGGCGCCTTTTACAGCGGCCTCCTGCACCCGCTGATGGTGCCCGCCCATCTGCTGGCCCTGGTCATGCTGGGCTTGTTGGTGGGTCAGGCCGGCATGACAGCCATGCGGCGCGGCTACGCGGGCTTTCTGCCCGGGCTCGTACTGGGCCTGGGACTGGCGGTATTCGACGGGTACTGGCCGCTGGAACACCCCCTGCTCCTGCTCAGCGCTAGCGCCGGGCTGGTGGTGGCATTGCAGTGGCGCCTGCCAGCCGCAGCCCTGTACACCCTGGCGGGCGCGGCGGCGGGCCTGATGATCGGCATCGACTCGGGCCCCGATGGCGGTACCCGTGGGCAGCGACTGGGTGCGCTGCTGGGCACCGGCCTCGGGGCCTTCGCCTGTCTGTTGCTGGTGGGGGATTTGGCTGAGCGCACCCGTCGCCACTGGCAGCGCGTGCTGTTGCGGGTTCTGGGTTCCTGGGGCGCCGCGGCGGCGCTGCTGGTGCTGGCCCTGGCCGAATTACGCCCGTGAATGGCGTCTTCGACCAGGGCCGAAGCCCGGGGCTTGCTCAGTCCCGGTAGCCGGTAATGGCTTTCGCGGCCTGGTAGGCGAAGGTCATGGCCGGGCCCAGGGTTGAGCCGGGGCCCGGGTAACAGGGCAGGGTCGGTGCACTGCAGTTGCCGATGGCATACAGGCCGGGAATCACCTCGCCATCCTCGCGCAGCACCTGGGCATTTTCGTTGCAGACCATGCCGCCCTGGGTGCCGAAATCGCCCGGGTCCACTTTCATCGCGTAATAGGGAGCCTTGTCGATCGGCGCCAGGCAGGGGTTGGGCGTGATGCGCGGATCGCCGTAGTAGCGATCGTAGGCGGAATCCCCGCGGTGGCAGTCCGGGTCGATACCGGTGCGCGCGTATTCGTTCATCTTGGATACGGTGTCCGCGAGACCCTCGGGGTCGACGCCGATCTTGCGCGCCAGTTCGGGAATGGTGTCCGCCTTGGCGAAGAAACCCTCCTCCTCGAAACGCTTGGGCAGGGCCCAGTCCGGGCGGAACTTGCTGTTGTACAAGGGCCCCACGAAGTAGCGCGCGCGGAAATTGGCATCGAAAACCTGCCAGGTCGGGTGGCAGGGATACTCCTCGCTGTGCTTGCGGAAGGTTTCCTGCTGGAAGGCCATGTAGTTCTGGGACTCGTTGCTGAAGCGCTCACCGGCCGGGTTGACCACGATCGAACCGGGATAGGATTTCTCCATGATGGACAGGCGCGGAATCGTCTCGCCGGGCACGGAGATGGTATTGCACCACCAGGCCTCGTCGAGGCGATGCATCTTCGCCCCCAGGCGCTGCCCTTCCAGGATCGCATCGCCGGTATTGTCCTGCGTACCGGCACTCCAGCGGTGATCCGTGGGCTTGGGCAGGTACTGCTCGCGCATCTGCTGGTTGTGCTCAAAACCGCCGGCGGCCAGCACGACGCCCTTGCGCGCCTGGATGCGCAGGGTCTCGCCGCGCCGGCGCACTTCGATACCCAACACCTTGCCGTTGTCGTCGATGATGCGGGTCATCGGGGTTTCCAGCCACAGCGGGATGTCCCGGTCGAGCATCGAGGCACGCAGCCGAGCCACGCCGGCGCAGCCGGTCGCCAGGCGGCGGTGGTACTTGTCCTTGAGGCGCCAGGGAATGTCCAGCATGTAGGCCGCGACCAGCTTCGCCGCAGTCTTCCACCAGCCTGGCTGCTGCCCCACCAGCAGGGCCGCTTCCACCTGGGTAAAACCGATCAGGCCACCCAGGTGCATCATCGGGTGGGTACGCCGCAGTCGCCGCCACTCCTCGCCCAGCTCACTGGCCTGGAAGGTCTCCGGCTCCATGGAGCGGTGACCGACCATGGCGCCGTCCAGATTGGTGTAGTAGTCGGGATAGTGTTCCAGTGTGACGTAGCGCACCCGGGTGCGCTCGTGGAGAAAGTCGACCATCTTCGGGCCGTTTTCCAGGAAGGCGTTGAGCTGGTACTCGGGGACTTCTTCCTCGGTGATCAGCTGGCGCAGATAGGTGCGGGCCTTCTCCACCGAGTCCTCGGCGCCCGCTGCCCGCGCATAGCGGTTGCCGGGGATCCAGACACCGCCGCCGGAAATGGAGCTGGTACCGCCGTAGAGATCGGACTTCTCCACCACCAGCACATCCCGCGTTCCCATTTCATAGCTGCACAGCGCAGCGGTCAGGCCACCGTTACCGGAGCCGACCACGACGACGTCAAAACTGTAGTCCCACTCTTGCGTGCTCATAGCGTACCTCGTAGTGCAAACCGCGCAATGTTAGCGCAGGCCGGGCACCACCGACGGCGCGAACGCCGCCTTGCCCCGGCAAAGTTCAACATGTTGGTCGTCGGGCACCGCAGAGAAGCGCTTGCGCGCCGTCGGAGCCTGTGGCTACCATGGTGCTCCACCCCATCAAGGAGAGATTGCATGCCCGCGTTAAGCAAGGCCACCCGCACCCTGGCGTGTGTCACCGCACTGACCCTGGCCCCCCTGGCCACTGCCCATATGGACGAGAAGGAGCCCCTGCAATCCTACCGCCAGTCCTACTTTGCCTTGCTGGCTGCCAATTTCGGCCCCCTCGGCGCCATGGCACAGGGCGACATGCCCTGGAACGACGAGATGGTGCAGCTGTTCGCGGCCGACCTGCAGTCCGTGTCTTCCCTCAATCTGATGCGCGGCTTCGCCGAGGGTTCCGAGCGGGGCACCACCCGTGCGAAACCGGAGATCTGGGAAAACCTGAACGATTTCGAGGCAAAGCTGCAGGACATGCGCGATGCCGTGGACGGCCTCTCGGCCGTGGCCGCCAGCGGTGATCGCGAGCAGATTGCCCAGCAGATCGGCGCCGTGGGCCAGGCCTGCAAGGCCTGCCACGACGACTACAAGTCCAAGGACTACCTCTACTGAGGCCGCCCTCTCTGGTCTGAAGGCGCTCTCTGCACCGCCGAGGGCGCAGGCTGCAAGGCCGAGGGCACTTTCCACCGGCCCGCAACAGCGGGCCGATGCTTACCACAATCGCGGCGGCTGCGGTGCCAGGGCCACGGCCGTCGCCAGGGCGCCGCCCACCAGAGCCAGCAGCACCAGGGCACGCCAGGGGGGAACCGGCGCCTGCAGGCCACTGCGGCCCTCACTGCGGCCTCGCAGCATGGCCTGGATCAAGGGCTCCCCACGCCCCCACTGGTGCCAGGCAACCGCCGCCAGATGCAGGGCTATCATGACCAGCAGGGCATCGAAGGCCCACTCGTGAAGCTCCCCCATGAAGCCCTGCAGCTCGGTGCTGGCGGCGTAGTGGAAGGGCCCGCGAAAGAGCAGGTCGTCGGTATTGAACAGGCCGCTGACGGATTGCGCCAGCAGGAGTGCCAGCAACACCAGCACCGACCAGCCCCCGAGGGGATTGTGGCCTGGAACGTCCTGGGCTGCCCCCCGCAGCCAAGCCCACACCGTCCGCGGGCCGCGCAGAAAATCGGCAAAGCGCGAATGCCGGCTGCCCAGGAAGCCCCAGAAAATCCTGAACACCACCAGCACCAGCACGGTATAGCCCAGCCACTTGTGGCGATTCATCTGGCCCTCTTCCGCCGTCCACCAGGCCAGCGGCAGACAGATCACCACGCCCCAGTGGAACAGGCGCGTGGGCCAGTCCCAGAGAACCGCTTTCCGTTCCTGTGCAGTCACGGTTCGCGGTCCGCTTCACCGGCCTGCAGCAGGTGCAGCAGGGCCACTACCGTGGCTTCTACGCCCAGGGTCACCGCTGGCTCGGGCGCCACGCGGAACTGCGGGGAGTGATGGGAAGGCACTGGCGCCCCGCCCTCCGCGGCGGCTCTGACCTCGGCCATCGGTGTACCGCCCACCGCGAAATAGGTGCTGGGAATATAGGGATCGGTGGTAAACCAGGAGAAGTCCTCCGCTCCCATGCCCTTGCGCTTGCCATCCATGAACACCCCCGAGCCGAAGTGCTCGCTCCAGACCCCGCGCAGCTCGCGGGACAAGGGTGCGTCGTTGACCGTGGGGGGCACCGTCTCCGTCTGCGAGACAATCACCTCCGGCAGGCGGTCCTCGGGCATCCCCGCAACCCGCCCCATGTTCTCCGCCACCCGGCGGATACCGTCGATCAGCAGCTCGCGTACCTCGGCATCGTCATTACGCACCGTCAACTGCAGATGCGCGCGCTCGGGGATGATGTTGTGCTTGCTGCCGGCGTGGAAACTGCCCACGGTAATCACCCCGGCATCGCGCGGGGCCTTCTCCCGGGAAATCACCGTTTGCAGGGCCAGCACGATCTGGCTGGCCAGCACCACCGGGTCGACCCCCTGGTGGGGGCTGGCACCGTGGGCACCCACGCCGTGGACGATAATATCCACGGTGTCCGACCCGGAGTACGGCGATTCCTCGGTCACTGAAAGTTGACCGGCGGGCAGCTGCGCCGCCACATGGAAGGCCAGGGCATAGTCCGGTTTGCCGAAGCGCTGCCAGAGATTGTCTTCCATCATGGCGCGCGCCCCGCTGATGGTTTCCTCGGCGGGCTGGGCAATCAGCATCAGGGTGCCCGACCACTGCTCCCGGCGGTCGGCCATCTGCCGCGCGGTACCCACCAGACTGGTGATGTGCACGTCGTGACCGCAGGCATGCATGACCGGGACTTCCTCGCCGTCGCGGTTGACCTGGGTGGCGCGCGAGGCGTAGTCGAGGCCACTGTCCTCGCGCACCGGCAGCCCGTCCATATCGGCGCGCATCATCACCACCGGACCCGCGCCATTGCGCAACAGCGCCACCAGCCCGGTGCCGCCGACTCCCTCGGTCACCTCGAAACCCGCCTCCCGCAGCTCACTGGCCAGGCGGGCAGCGGTCTGTACCTCCATACCCGACAGCTCCGGGTTGCGGTGGAGGTGTTCGAACAGCGCGGCCAGGTGGGACTGGTAGTCGCGGTCGATCGCCGCCTCCAGATCCGCGAGGGCAGCCTGGGACAGCGGGGTGCCCAGGGTCGCCAGCAGACCGAGCAGGGCGAGACTCTTGGATGGGGATAGACGCATGCGGAACTCCTTGGCCAGGGGGCCGTTGATCAAGGCGATTATCGACGGGCTGCGGCGAGTACTCAGCCGCGGCGCTGCAGGGCCAGCGCCAGCATGGAGAGGTCGTAGCCCAGCCGGCGCACCTGCTCCGCTTCATCGGCCAGCACGGCGGGGTCGCGACTGCTCAGCCACAAATTCACCGAGCGCGTCCCCGAGCGACAGAAGGCCAGGGTCGCCCCTTCCCCGGGGTCGAAGACCTCGGCCAGGCTCTCCGGGTCGGGACCGGGAAAAGTCTGCGCGGTGACCGGGTAGTGGCGGTAGGTGAGGCCCTGCGCCGCGGCTGCCTCGGCCAGGGCCTGATGGCTCGGCTGGCCGGGTACTTCGTTGTCGGGACGGTTGTTGACCAGTACCGTGAAGCCCGCCTCGGCGATGGCGGGAATATCCTCGAGGGCGACCTGGTCGGCCACGGCGAACTGCGGATTGATCCTGACCACTTTCATGCTGTCTCTCCGGATACATAAAGGTGCTGCGCAACTGGGCCGCAGCCGAAAACCTCTATCCTGCCGCGAAGCGCCTCAGGATGCCAGCAATCCCGCACCGCCGACCCAGAGCAGGCGCAGCCCCAGCACCACCAGGAACACGCTGATCACCCCGTAGTAGAGGCTGGGGGAAGAGTGCCGCACCAGGAAGTGACCCAGGCGCACTCCCACTGGCGCCAGTATCACCAGGGCCAGGGCGTAGCGCAGGTTTTCCGTACTGAACTGCCCCAGCAGGTAATAGGGCACCAGTTTCACCGCGTTGACCACCGCGAAGAAAATGCCGGCGGTGCCCGCGAACAGCAAGGGCGGCAGCCCCTTGGGCAGCAGGTACATGGTCAGCGGCGGGCCGCCGGCGTGAATGCTGAAGCTGGTGAAGCCGGCGAGGGTGCCGAAGAAGCTGGCCGGGCCGCGCCGGTGCTCGCTGCCGGCGGCGGACTTCCAGCCCAGCAATTGCTGCAGCCCGAAGACCAGGGACATCAGGCCGATCAGCACGCGCAGCAGGTTGTCGTCCATCACCCGCACGCTGAGCCAGCCCAGCGCTATGCCCAGCAGCGCCCAGGGCAGCAACAGGCGCAGGGCGCGACGGTCGAAATGCCCCCAGTAGGTTTTCACCACGAACACGTCCATCACCACCAGGATCGGCAGCAGGATCGCGGCGGCCTGGGCCGGCGACATGACCAGGGACATCAGCGGCACCGAGAGGATGGCGATGCTGCCCCCAAAACCGCCCTTGGCGATGCCGTAGAGCAGCACCGCCGGCACGCTGACCAGCCAGAACAGCGGATCGCTCAGCATGGACAGGCTCAATCCACCAGGCCGAATTCACTCCCGAGGATCCCGACAATCTCGTCGCGGGGGTCCTCCGGCAGGTGCAGGGGGCCACCGGTGATGCGCTCGGCAATACCGATGTAGGTGTCGGAGACGGCCTGCATGATCTCCAGCGGCAGCGCATTGTCCCGGGCCAGGGCGCTGCGCTCGTCCATGCGGTTCTTGTTCAGCAGGATGTCCGGGTCCGGAAAATGGCTGAGCAGGCGCTGGCGAAAATCCTCCTTGGAGTTCTCGACAATGCGGCCCTCGCGCCAGGCCGGGCCATCCCAGATGCGCGAGGAATCCGGCGTACCCACCTCGTCCATGTAGATCAGCTGCTCGCGCCCCGACGCGTCGGTGACGTAGCCGAACTCGAACTTGGTGTCGACAAAGATCTGGTCCAGCTTCGCCAGTTCCTCGCTGATCACCGCAAAGCCTTCCTTCAGCAGGGTCTCGTAACGATCGACGTCAGCCGCATCGCGGAAGCGGAAAGCCGCCGGATGCGCGCGCAAGTCCTCGCGGCTGACATTCACATCGTCCTGCTCCGGCACTCCGGGGATGCCCTTGAGCACGCCCTTGGTCGACGGCGTGATCAGCAGCTCGGGCAATTTCTGGTCCCGCTGCAGGCCATCGGGCAGTTGGATACCACAGAATTCCCGCTCGCCCTTGCTGTAGGCGCGCCACATGGAGCCGGTGATGTACTGCCGCGCAATCGCCTCGATCATCACCGGGCGCGCCTTCTGCACCACCCAGACCAGGGGATGGGGAATTTCCAGGATGTGACTGTCCGCCAGGCCGCGCTCGCGAAACAGGCGAAACCAGTGGTTGGAGATGGCATTCAGGGCGGCCCCCTTGCCGGGTATGCCCTGCAGGCCGCCCTCGCCGTGCCAGATGCACTCGAAGGCGGAGATGCGGTCGGAGATCACCATGATCGCCAGCGGCGCATCGGGGGCTGCGGCATAGCCGCGCTCGGCAATCAGCCGGCGGCTGTCCTCGGCGGTCAGCCAGTAGACCGAGCGCACCTTGCCGCTGTGCACCGGCTGGTCGGTGCGAATCGGCAGGTCGGTATTCACCGCGAGAACCTTGTTTGCGAGAGTCATTGCCAGCTCCTGTGCGGCCCGGGACGCAGGGCCTTGGTGGCCACCGGGCGGAAAAGCCGGCATGATAGCAAAGCCGGGGCCCTCCAGGCACCGGGATTCCCAGTCACCTGTACCGGCTCGCGAGGCATTCGAAACCATGCGCCCATTTGTCCCGCCCCTCGCCCTGCTCCTGCTGCCCTGCCTCGCACCTCTCCCGGCCTGGAGTGCCGAGGGCCTGGGCGAGTGCGCGGCGATCGAACAGGACCGGCTGCGCCTCGCCTGCTACGATCAGCTGGCCCGGCGCGCGGCGGACGCCGGGGAAGCAGCCGGCGCGGAGAATGGCGAGACTGTGGCCCGCGACAGCCTGACCGAGGAGGTGCTGCCGCTGAACCTGGCCACCGAGGAGCTGATGCTCGGCCAGCGGCTGGCGGCGGAGTCGGAAATCACCCAGCTGGCCTGGGTGATCACGCCCCACGAGCGCAATTACCTGCTGCCGGTCACCTGGAACAGCAACCCGAACCGCGAGGCCTGGGCGCTGCAGGAAAGCGACAGCGCAATGGACGATATCGAGGCCAAGTTCCAGGTCAGCCTGAAGACCCTGCTCTGGCACGAGGTCTTCAGCCCCGGCTCGCACCTCTGGGTGGCCTATACCCAGGAAAACTGGTGGCAGGTCTACAACACCTCCTCCCCCTTCCGGGAAACCAACTACCAGCCGGAGGTCTTCATGACCTTCGACAACGACTGGCGCATCGGCGGCTACACCAACACCCTGCTGGGTATCGGCTTCAACCACCAGTCCAACGGCCAGGGTGGCGAGCTGTCGCGCAGCTGGAACCGGGTCATTGGCAGCGCCGTGTTCGAGCGTCGGCGCATGTCCCTGCAGCTCCGCGCCTGGTACCGGGTACCCGAACGGGAAGCCGACGACGACAACCCGGACATCGACGACTACCTGGGTTATGGCGACATCACCGGTATCTGGAAATGGCGCGAACACGAGTTCGCCCTGCGCCTGCGCAACAACCTGCGCAGCGAGAGCCGCGGCGCCGTCGAGGTGGAGTGGACCTTCCCCCTGAACGAGCGTTTCAAGGGCTATATTCAGCTCTACAACGGCTACGGCGAAAGCCTGATCGACTACGATCGCAGCGTCACCCGCATCGGCTTCGGCATCTCCATGACCGACCTGATGTAAGCCGCCGCACGGGAGCTCCAGGGGTCTGACATGGCAACCACCGGGCGGGCAATTCCGCGCCCGGACAGGTACACTATGCGCCCCTGCAACAACCCGGAGCGACAGTCATGTCCCGCCCGCAAACTCCCTACGAGATCCTCGGCGAAGACGGTATTCGCCGGCTCTGCGAGACCTTCTACGGCATCATGGACCGGGCCCCGGAAGCGCGCGAGCTGCGCGCCATGCACGGCCGCGACCTGAGCGACATTACCGACCGGCTTACCGACTACCTGGTGGGCTGGATGGGCGGTCCGCCCCGCTATGCGGAGAAGCACGGCGGGGTCTGCCTGACCGAACCCCACGCCCCCTACCACATCGGCCCCAAGGTGACCGCCCAGTGGCTGTGGTGCATGGAGCGCGCCCTGGAGGAAATCGACGCCAGCGAAGACGTCAGGGAAATGCTGCGCGTCCCCTTCCAGCGCATCGCACAGGCGGTGCAGAACCGCGACACCGACGACTCCCCCCGCGACAATCCGAATATCATCGCCGCAGGATAATGACCATGTTCAGCAAGAAAATTCTGGCCGGCAGCCTGCTGCTGGCCGCTGCCCCACTCACCCTGGCTGAGGTCGAACTCGAACAGGTTCTGGTCAGCGCCAAGCGCATCAGCGAGGACGCCACGCGGCTGCCGCTGTCCTTCTCCGCCGTGGATGAAAGCGCCATCGACCTGATCGGGCACACCCACGTCAACGAGATCATGCAACAGGTACCCGGCGCCTGGATCAGCCGCGGCAACGGCCAGGAAAGCCTGATTGCCCTGCGCTCCCCGGTGCTGACCGGCGCCGGCGGCTGCGGCTCCTTTTTCACCGCCTGGGACGGCATCAGCCTGCGCGCCCCGGGCTTTTGCAACGTCAACCAGCTGTTCGACGCCAACATCGAGCAGGCCGGGCGCATCGAAGTCATCAAGGGGCCAGCCAGCGCCGCCTGGGGCTCGAGCGCCATGCACGGCGTCATCAACGTGCTCACCGCTGCGCCCAGCGCCGGTGCCGGCCAGCAGCTGGCACTGGAAGCCGGCCCCTGGGACTACTACCGCGGCCGCTACCAGTACAGCGACGTGCACGGGGACCACGGCATCAGTCTGCGCCTCAACGCCACCACAGACGGCGGCTACCAGGATGCGGCGGGCTACGATCAGCAAAAACTGACCCTGCGCCACGACTACAGCGGTGCCCTCTGGTCCTTCACCAACGCCCTGGAACTCACCCAGCTGCAACAGGAGACCGGCGGCTATGTACAGGGCTTCGAGGTCTACAAGGACAGTCGCGCCCGGCGCAAGAATCCCAACCCCGAGGCCTACCGGGACACCTGGTCCCTGCGCGCCTACAGCGAAGCCAGCCGCGAGCTGGACCAGGGCCGGCGCCTGACGGTCACCCCCTATGTGCGCCGCAACCAGATGGAGTTCCTGCAGCACTTCCTGCCCTGGAAATCCACCGAGCGCAACGGCCACGACTCCCTCGGCCTGCGCCTGGCCCTGCACCAGGACGAGGGCCAGGTGACCTGGTCCGGCGGACTGGATTTCGACTACACCGACGGCTGGCTCACCGAGGTACAGGACCAACCCTTCAGCGCCAACCAGCCCCAGGGCGTGCACTACGACTACCAGATCGACGCCCTGCAGAGCGCCGCCTGGGGCCAGTTGCGCTACGCCATCGACGAGCGCTGGACCCTCGACAGCGGCCTGCGCCTGGAGCACACCCGCTACGACTACGACAACCGCGGCGAAGCCGGCGCCGTGTGTGGCCCCGAGGCCACCGCCTGCCGCTTCTTCCGGGTCGCCGACCGCGACGACACCTTCACCGACTGGTCGGTCAACGTCGGCATCAGCCGTCTGCTGGGTGAGGACCACACCGCCTTCGCCCGGGCCGCCCGCGGCTTCCGCGCCCCGGACACCAGCGAGCTCTACCGCCTGCAGCAGGGGCAGTCAGTGGCCGACCTCGACTCCGAAGTCATCGACAACCTGGAGCTGGGCCTGCGCGGCAGCCTCGAGGGCGTCCTGCGCTACAGCGCCTCCGTGTATTACATGGAAAAGGACGACGTGATCTTCCAGGACACCGAGCGCCGCAACGTCTCCGGCGCCAGCACCGACCACCTGGGTCTGGAGCTGAGCCTCGACTACCGCGGCGACGGACCCTGGTACGCCGGTATTGACCTCACCAGCGCCCGCCACCGCTACGCCAACAACGCCCGGCCTCTGGGAGTCGGCGGCAACATCGACGGCAACGACATCGATACTGCCCCGCGCCTCTACGGCAGCGCCCGCCTCGGTCGCGACCTGCGCCCCTTCTACGGCCGCCCGGGTGTGGTGGAGCTGGAGTGGGTCTACATGGACGAGTACTACCTGGACCCGGAAAACCAGTTCGAGTACGAGGGCCACAGCCTGCTCAACCTGCGGGTACAGACCGCCCTGGCCCCCGACCTGGACGCCACGCTGCGCCTGACCAACCTGCTGGATGAGGATTACGCCGAGCGCGCCGACGTGGGCTTTGGCCAGTACCGCTACTTCGTCGGTCATCCGCGCAGTCTGTTTGTCGAACTGCGCTATCGGTGGGGACAAGACTGAGTTATCGCACTCTGGCCAAGGAGGGGCTATAACGGCCCCGACGGTCCGAAGCACCGGACCCAGTCGTCAACCCATGCGTGAGATGCCCACGGCCTCGCGCACCTGCGCCAGTAGCGGCATGCTGGTTTCCCGGGCGCGCGCGGCGCCGGCCTTGAGCACCTGCTCGATGTAGCCGGGGTCGGCCAGCAAGCGTTCGTACTCCTCGCGGGCGGGCGCCAGCTGGGCATTGATCAATTCGAACAGCTGTTTCTTGGCCTCGCCCCAGGCGATGCCCGCCTCGAACTCCCGGCGCATGCGCGCGGTTTCCGCGGCGTCGGCGAAGGCGGCCCAGATCTGAAACACGGTGGAGTCCTCCGGGTCCTTGGGCTCCCCCGGCTCCAGCAGGTTGGTCTTGATCTTGTTGATCGCCTTGCGCAGCTGCTTTTCCGGCAGGAACAGCGGGATGGTGTTGCCGTAGCTCTTGCTCATCTTGCGGCCGTCGAGGCCCTGCAATACCGCCACGTTGTCGTCGACCACGGCCTCCGGCAGGGTAAACAGCGGCGCGAAGTGGTGGTTGACGCGCTGGGCAATGTCCCGGGCCATTTCCACGTGCTGTATCTGGTCGCGGCCGACCGGCACGCTGTCGGCCCGAAACATGAGGATGTCCGCCGCCATCAGCACCGGGTAGCTGAACAGGCCCATGGTGACACCGTAGTCGGGGTCTTCCCCCGCCTCCTCGTTGGCCTGCACCGCGGCCTTGTAGGCATGGGCGCGGTTCATCAGGCCCTTGGCGGCGTTGCAGGTGAGAATCCAGGTCAGCTCGGTGATCTCGGGGATATCCGACTGGCGATAGAACACCGCGCGGCTGGTGTCCAGGCCCAGGGCCAGCCAGGTGGCGGCGATTTCCTTGCTCGACTGACGCACCTGCGCCGGGTCGTGGCACTTGATCAGGGCGTGGTAGTCGGCGAGGAAGAAGAAGGACTCCACGCTGTCGTCCCGGGAGGCGGCGATGGCCGGACGGATGGCACCGACAAAGTTGCCGAGGTGCGGGGTTCCCGTGGTGGTGATACCCGTGAGGATGCGTTGCTTGCTCATGCGGCCCTGGACTCCAAAACGACAAAGCCGGAGATTCTAGCGGCTATCACCGCCAGTGGCTATGTGCGGGCACCGCGAGTGACTATCTGCGGGCACCGCCCGTGTCTACGCCCGGGCGACCAAGGTGCAGTCGCGGATCGCCTCACGGTAGCGCGGCGCCAGGGCGCCGGGGAAGACACCGGACATGTCCAGGGCGGCGACCGGCAGCTGCCCGGCAAGTTGGCGAATCCGCGCCGCGGCGGCTTCGGCCTCGCGACGGGGGTCGTCCGGGTAGACCGGATAACAGCAGTCCTTGGGGTAGAGCTGGGGATAGACCAGGCGCACCGGCACCACCGGCTGGCAGCCCCTCGCCACCGCCTCCTGCAGGGCCAGGCCCTGGAACTCGTGCAGGGCGGTGGAGAGCACCACGTCGGCCCCGCGCAGCAGGCCCAGGTAATCCTCCCGACGGGGCAGGTTGCCGCAGTGGACCAGCACCTGGCTATGGCGTGCCTTCAGGGCATCCAGTGCCGCGGGCACTTCGCGGAACTCCTGCCCCACCACCGCCAGCTCCAGCGCCGGTCCGTCCGCGGCCAGGGCGTCCATCACCGCCAGCAGTCCCTCGAGCCCCTTGTCGTATTCCAGCCGCCCCAGCCAGAGCAGGCGCAGGGGGCTCTCGCCGGAACGCCTTCGCCGGACGCCGGGCCACCAGGACCGCTCGCCCTCCACAGGCGCCGCGATCGGCACCGGCAGCACCCGGCTGCGGCGGGCCAGTCTGTCCACCACACCATCCGGCACGAAGTCGGGCAGCTTGCGCAGCAGGGCAGCACAGCCCTGCAGGAAGGAGTCCCGGTTCCAGGCGCTGTTGAAGGCCAGCTGGTCGGCCGCCAGGGCACTGTAGAGACTGACCACCTGCGCTTCCAGCAGACTGTGCTGGCGCGGGCTGGCCGGGTAGGCAAACTGGTTCTCGTGGAAATACAGGAGGGTCGGCAGTGCCGCGAGTCCGGGCACCAGCCCGCGCAGGGTGGCCAGGTCCACCATGGAGGTGGCCACCAGCAGGTCGTGGCCGGCGACGAGCTGCTCGCGCTGCTCAAGGGCCCAATAGAGCGGATTGCCGCGCACCCGCCAGCTGAAGTGCCGGGGCGGCAGTTCCAGCACGCGCCACTGCCACTCCGGCAGCATCTGCTGCAGCGAACGGGCCCAGTAGTGGTGGCTGCGGGCCGCGTAGGCGGAGAGCAGCAGTGCGCGACCGCTCACGCCGAGAACAGCGCGCCCGGGTGGTTGAAGAAACGCGCCAGCACCCGGCTCAGGTCGTGGGCGTCGCGCCGCCCCGCCAGCTCGCGGATGGAGTGCATGGCGAAGGTCGGGACGCCGATATCCAGGGTGCGCACACCGGTCCCCCCGGCGGTAATCGGGCCGATGGTGCTGCCGCAACCCAGGTCGGTGCGGACCACGAAGCTCTGTACCGGCACCGATTCCTGCTCCGCCAGCAGGCGGTACAGCCCGGCTGTTTCGGCATTGGTGGCATAGCGCTGGTTGGCATTGATCTTGATCACCGGCCCCGCGTTCAGGCGCGGGCCGTGGTTGTCGTCGTGGCGGTCAGCGTAGTTCGGGTGGATGCCGTGGGCATTGTCGGCGGAAATCATCATCGATCCTTCCACCAGGGCAGCAAGCGCCGTGTCATCCCCCGCCAGGCGACGCAGGGTGGCACTCAGGAAAGGCCCCTGGGCACCCGAGGTGGACAGGCTGCCCACCTCTTCGTGATCGTTGCAGACCAGCAGGCAGCTCTCCTCGCCACCGGCCTGCAGCAGGGCCTGGAGACCGGTGTAGCAACTCAGCAGGTTGTCCAGGCGCGCCGAGGCAATAAAGTCCTCCTGCAGGCCCACCAGCGCCGGTGGCTGGGTATCGTAGAAGCCCAGCTCGTAGTCCAGCACCGCGTTCACGTCACAGCCGGGCTGCTCCCGCAACAGCTGCTCCCGCAGCAGGGCGCGGAAGTCCGGCGGATCGCTGGCGTCGTGCAGCGCCAGTACCGGCGGAATGTCGGTCTGCGGGTTGACGCTGCGGGACTGGTTGGCCTCGCGGTCGAGGTGGATGGCCAGGCTGGGAATCACCGCCAGGGGACGCCGAAAATCCACCAGTGCCGTGCGCAAGCGCCCCGCGCTGTCGGCGTAACTGATCCGCCCCGCCAGGGACAGGTCGCGGTCGAACCAGGGGTTGAGTAGCGCCCCGCCGTAAACCTCCACACCCAACTGGTAATAGCCCTGGCGCAGCTTGACCGGGTTGGGCTTGACCATCAGACAGGGGCTGTCGGTATGGGCGCCGACCATGCGCAGCCCCGCCGCCGGCGACGCGCCGCGGCCGTGGACGAAGGCGATTACGGAGCTGTCATTGCGGGTCAGGTAGTAGCGGCCCCCGGACGCCAGGTCCCAGGGGGCATTCTCCTGCAGGCGTTCAAAGCCCGCCTGCTCCAGCCGGCGACACATCGCCGCCACCGCGTGGAAAGGCGTCGTCGCCTCGGCCAGGAAGGCCAGCAGGCCCCGGTTGAATTCGGATTCGCTCATGTGCGCAGACTCCTCCGGCTCACAGGCTGAGCCAAACACCATACAACAGCGCGGCCAGGACCACGCGATACCAGACGAAGGGCATCAGGCCAACGCGATCCAGCAGGCGCAGGAACGCGGCAATACAGGCATAGGCCACCAGGCCCGCAGTGAGGCTGGCCAGGGCCAGCTGTGCCCAGTTCACTGCGTCGCCCGCCTCGATCAGGTCGAGGACCTTGAGCAGACCGGCACCGGCAATCACCGGAATCGACAGCAGGAAGCTGAGCCGCGCCGCGGCCTGGCGGGACAGCCCCAGCAACAGCCCCGCGGTCAGGGTCACACCGGACCGGGATACCCCCGGCACCGGCGCCAGCGCCTGGGCCAGGCCCACCAGCAGCGCCACACCGAGACTGAGCGGGCGCCAGCGGCTCGCGCCGCCGCCACCGGCCCCGGGAGAGTCCGCTGCGGCAGAGGCGCGCCGGGCACGCCATTCCGCCAGCCCCAGCAAGAGACCGAAAACCAGGGTGGTAGTCGCAATCACCGGCAGGCTGCGCAGGTGGTTCTCGATAAGATCCTTGCCCAGGAAGCCCACCACCACCGCAGGCAGTGTCGCAAGCGCCAGCCAGAGGACCAGGCGCGCGTCGTCGTTGGCCTGTCGCTGGGCCGCGGCGCGCAGGCAGCCGCCAGCCATCGCCAGCAGGTCGCGGCGGTAATAGAGCACGACCGCCAGCAGGGTACCCACGTGCACGGCGACGTCGAAGGCCAGCCCCTGGTCGGGCCAGCCCAGCAGCAGGGAGGGAAACACCAGGTGCGCCGAGCTGGAAATGGGCAGGAACTCGGTGAGCCCCTGCAGTAGTGCGAGACACAGTGCCTGCCAGGTCTCGATCACGCCGCGGGCCCCTGCTCGGAAAGCTTCTTCCAGCTGATCTCGTCGCGCACATAGACCGGGCAGACCGCCTCTGCCGCCTGCAGGCGGCCGGCCTCCCAGTCGGCCAGGGCCAGAGGCAACAGATCGCGGGCATCCGGCAGCAACTCGGCATGCCGGGAGGCAAAACCCGCCTGCACTGGCGCGGGCAGGCGCTCCAGGTAAACCAGACCGCTGCCGATGGCCACCGGCGGCACGTCACCCGGCACCTGCAGTGCCTCTGGCCGGCATACCGCGGCCTCGGTCAGGGGGACCGCCATGCCCTCCTGGACACGGTAGCTGGCCCAGTACAGCTCATTGATCTGCGCATCCAGGCAACTGAATACCGATTCCCCCTCGGCCAGCAGGCCCTGGCGCAGGGCGGTCTGCACCTGCCCGGCCAGCGTCGACACCGGCAGCGCCGGACAGTCGAGTGCGAAACAGATACCCTGCACCGCACTGGCGGCAATGCGCAAGCCGGTAAAAGACCCCGGACCACAGGCCCAGGCAACCGCGTCCACGCCCCGCGGGCCCTCGGGGAGCAGATCCGCGAGCATCGCCAGCAGCCGCTGATTGTGTCGACGCGGCGCGTGCTCCCAGCGAGCCTCGATCTCGCCGTCGCGGTACAGCGCGGCCGAGCAGGCCTCGGTGGATGCATCAATGGCCAACAGGGTGGGCATGGCAGAAACTCGGTGACTGGACAGAAAGGGGCCGTCGGTGGACGGCCCCGCAAGACTCGCGCATTATCCCACAAGCACTGGAGAGACTGAAATGCGCGAGGCGGGCATCGACTGGGGACTGATACTGGCAGGGGGCGCCGGGCGCCGGGTGGGCGGCGCCGACAAGGGCCTGCTGCCCGGCCCCGACGGCGCGCCCCTGGTGGCAAGCGTTGCGCGCCGTCTGCGGCCCCAGGTGGGGCAGCTGTTCATCAGCTGCAACCGCAACCCGGCGCGCTATGCCGCCCATGCCGATGCCCTGCTGCAGGATAGCCGGCCGGACTTCGCCGGCCCCCTCGCCGGGCTGGCCAGCTTTCCCTGGCAGACCCATCCGGGGCTGTTGCTGCTAAGCCCCTGCGATACGCCCCACCTGCCCGCCGATCTCGGGCAGGCTCTGGCCCGCCCGCTGCAACGCGACCCGGACCTGCAGGTCAGCTACGCCGTGGTCGGGCCACAGCCGCATTATCTGCACGCGCTGCTGCGCACGCAGGCACTGGCCACGCTGGCGGACTTTCTGGCGGAGGGGGGACGCGCGGTGCGCCACTGGTACGCCACCCTGGCCTGTGCGCCGGTGGCCTTTGCGGGCACGGAAGACACCTTCGCGAACTGGAACACGCTGTCGGCCCGATCATCCCGGGCCCGAGGCTGACCCGCCCGGTCATCCGGGCCGGGCAGAAGGCGCGGCAACCCCGGCGCGATGACCGGGGCACCGTGGATCAGGGACGCAGAGCCGCCATCACCCGCTGGCGGATGTCGTCGACGCTGCCGACACCGGCGACGCGGTGGTAGGTCGGGGCATTGTCGCCCTGCATGTTGCGGTAGAAATCCACCAGGGGACGGGTCTGTGACTGGTAGATTTCCAGGCGCTTGCGCACGGTTTCCTCGCGATCGTCGTCGCGCTGCACCAGGGGCTCACCGGTGACGTCGTCCTGGCCCGGAGTCTTCGGCGGATTGTGCTCGACGTGGTAGACACGGCCGGAGTCCGGATGCACACGGCGACCGCTCATGCGCTTGACGATTTCCTCGTCGTCGACGTCAATTTCCACCACGTGATCGATGTTCACACCGGCGTCGACCATGGCCTGGGCCTGGGGAATGGTGCGCGGGAAGCCGTCGAAGAGAAAGCCGTCCTGGCAGTCCGGCTGGGCAATGCGTTCCTTGACCAGGCCGATGATAATCTCGTCGGAAACCAGGCCACCGGCGTCCATCACTTCCTTGGCCTGCTTGCCCAGCTCGGTCTGCGCCTTGACGGCGGCCCGGAGCATGTCCCCGGTGGAGATTTGCGGGATGCCGAAGGCTTCGGTAATGAACTGGGCCTGGGTGCCCTTGCCGGCGCCGGGAGCGCCCAAGAGTATCAATCGCATGCAGGTTTATCCTCGAATCTGGGCCGCGCCCGGCACCGCGAAAACGGCACAACGCCCCCAGGATTGCCAAAAAAGGGCGCTAACCTTACACAGGCAGCCCGCTCAGCGCAACTCGCCGCGCTTGGCCGCCTGCCAGAGCGCCTCCAGCTCCCCGGCGGTCAGTGCCGCCAGGTCGCCCTGCCCCGCGGCGTCGGCCGCGTGCTCCATGGCGCGGAAGCGGCGCTCGAACTTCTGTGATGCGTGGCGGAGGCTGGTCTCGGCGTCCTGGCCCAGGTGACGAGCCAGGTTGACACAGGTGAACAGGACGTCGCCCATCTCCTCCGCCACGGCCTCCCGGGAGTCCGTCGCCAGTGCGGCGCGCAGCTCGTCCAGCTCCTCCTGCAGCTTGTCCAGCACCGCCGCGGGCTGCGGCCAGTCAAAGCCCACCTGGGCGGCGCGCTTCTGCAGTTTCTGCGCTCGCGGCAGCGCCGGCAGTGCCACCGGCACATCATCCAGCACGCCATGATGGGCGCGGGCCGCGCGCTCCTCGCGCTTGATCGCCTCCCAGCTGGCCTTGACCGCCGCCTCGTCGGTGCTCGCGTCGACGATGCCCTCGATCTCGCCAGCGGCGAAAACGTGGGGATGGCGGCGCAGCAGCTTTTCCACCAGGGTCTGCACCACGGTGTCGAAGGAAAACAGCCCCTGCTCTTCCCCCAGCCGCGCGTAGAAGACCACCTGGAACAGCACATCCCCCAGCTCCTCGGCGACATGCGGGAAGTCCCCCTGCTCGATCGCCTCGGCCAGTTCGTAGCACTCCTCCAGGGTGGAGGGCACGATGGAACGGAAATCCTGGCGCAGGTCCCAGGGGCAGCCGCTGTCGGGGTCGCGCAGGCGCTGCATCACGCGCAGCAGATCGCCGACGTCGTAGCGGGGTGCGGTCATTGCGGGCTCCTATTTCGAGACACGGGCCACGGAAATCACGTTGCTCAGGCGGTCGATACGCTCCAGCAGCCGCGACAGGGCACCCAGGTCGGGCACTTCCACGGTCAGGCGCATGGTGGCCGTGTGCTGTTTCTTGTTGGTGGCGGTATTGATCGACAGCACGTTGAGGCGGGCATTGGCGAACAGCGCGGTGATGTCGCGCAGCAGGCCCTGGCGATCGTAGGCCTCGATGGCCACATCCACCTCGTAGTTGTCCCGGGGGGATTCGCCCCAGTCCACCGCGATAATGCGCTCGCGGGCCTTTTCCTGCAGCTGGATCAGGCGCGCGCAGTCGCTGCGGTGAATGCTGACGCCGCGGCCCTGGGTAATGAAGCCGGTAATTGCGTCCCCGGGCACCGGCTTGCAGCAGCCGGCCATGTGAGTCAGCAGATTGCCGACCCCCTGCACCCGGATCTGCCCGGGGGATTTCTGCGCCGAGGAGGGGCGCGCCACCTGCAGCGGGCGCTCGGTGCGTTTCTCCACCAGGGACTGCGCCGCGGTCATCACCGAAGCCGAGGAGAGATCCCCGGCCCCCACCGCCGCGTACATGTCGTCGACGCTGGGCATGTGCACTTTCTCGGCCACCCGGCGGTAATCGACACTGGTCAGGGCCAGGCGGCGGAACTCGCGCTCCAGCAGGTGGCGCCCGGCATCGACGTTGTCCTCCCGCGCCTGGGCGCGGAACCAGTGCTGCACCTTGGCCCGGGCCCGGGAGGTCTTCAGATAACCGAGGCTGGCCTGCAGCCAGTCCCTGCGCGGTGCGGCCTGCTTGCTGGTGAGAATCTCCACCCGCTCGCCGGTCTTCAGGGTGTAGGTCAGGGGCACAATCACGCCGTTGACCTTGGCGCCGCGGCAGCGGTGGCCGACCTCGGTGTGCACGTGATAGGCGAAATCCAGGGGCGTCGCACCCTGGGCCAGGTTGACCACATCCCCCTGGGGCGTGAACACGTAGACCCGGTCCTGGGCCTGGTCGGCGCTGAACTGCTCGGCCACATCGCCGGCGTCGCCGGTCTCCTCGTGCCAGTCCAGCACCTGGCGCAGCCAGGCGATCTTTTCCTCGTAGCTGCTGGCGGAGCGCCCCTCGGCGTCGGAGCCCTTGTAGCGCCAGTGGGCACAGACCCCGAGCTCGGCCTCCTCGTGCATGGCCATGGTGCGGATCTGCACTTCCAGGATCTTGCCCTCGGGCCCGATGACCGCGGTGTGCAGGGAGCGGTAGCCGTTGTCCTTGGGGTTGGCGATGTAGTCGTCGAACTCGTTGGGAATGTTGCGCCACAGGCCGTGCACCAGGCCCAGGGTGGCGTAGCAGTCCTTCACTTCCGGCACCAGGATGCGCACGGCGCGAATGTCGTAGACCTGGGAAAAGCCGATACCCTTGCGCTGCATCTTCCGCCAGATGCTGTAGATGTGCTTAGCGCGGCCGTTGATCTGGAAACTGAGGCCGGCGTCGGTGAGCACCCGGGTCAACTCACCGGTCACCCGGGCGATGAAGCGGTCGCGCTCCAGACGCTTGCCGTCGAGCAGGCGGGCGATGCGCTTGTAGGCATCGGGATAGATATAGCGGAAGGACAGGTCCTCCAGCTCCCATTTCAGGTGGCCGATGCCCAGACGGTGGGCCAGGGGGGCATAGACATCGAAGACCTCCCGCGCCACCGGCCAGCGGCGCTCGTCGTCATGCTTGACCGCGCGGATGGCGCAGGTGCGCTCCGCCAGCTTGATCAGGGCCACGCGGACATCGTCCACCAGGGCCACCAGCATCTTGCGGATATTGTCCTTCTGGCCGTGCGCCTGGCCCAGCACCGCGGCGTCGGTCTGGGTGCGCAGGTCACTGATGGCCGCCATGCGCAGCACGCCCTTGAGCAGACGCCGCACCTCGAGGCCAAAACCCGCCTCGATCTCGTCCAGGCTCAGGCGCCCCTCGCGCACCGTGCGATAGAGCAGGCCGGCGATCAGGCAGTCGACACCCACATGCAGCTCGGCCAGGATCTGGGCGATGTCCAGGCCCGACAGGTAGCAGTTGGATTCCCGCGCCCAGTCCGGCTGGTCCTGCCCCGGGCGGGCGCAGGCGGCGCGGGCCTCGGTACAGGCCTGCATCAGGCGCTGCCGGTCAGCCTCGTCCAGGACCAGCGGCAGCTGCCCCAGCCAGCGCTGCAGGTCGATTTCCCCGCTGGCGGACAGATGTGCCTGGTCGCGTACTCGTACCAAAACCCAAACCTCAGGAGCCGGCGAACACGCCCGTGGACAGATAGCGATCGCCGCGGTCACAGACAATCGCCACGATGACCGCGTCACTGACTTCGGCGGACAGACGCAGGGCCGCGGCGATCGCGCCCCCGGAAGACACCCCGCAGAAGATCCCCTCCTCCCGCGCCAGCCGGCGCATGGTCTGCTCCGACTCCGCCTGGGAAATGTCCATCACACGGTCCACCCGGGCAGCGTCAAAAATCTTCGGCAGGTAGGCCTCCGGCCAGCGGCGAATCCCGGGAATGGAGGAGCCCTCCAGTGGTTGCAGGCCAATGATCTGGATATCGGGGTTCTGCTCCTTGAGATAGGCGGAGACGCCCATGATGGTGCCGGTGGTGCCCATGGAACTGATGAAGTGAGTCACGCTGCCGGCGGTCTGCCGCCAGATTTCCGGCCCGGTGCCGCGGTAGTGGGCCAGGGGATTGTCCGGGTTACCGAACTGGTCGAGCACGCGGCCGACACCGTCGGCCTGCATCTGCAGGGCCAGGTCCCGGGCGCCCTCCATGCCGGCGTCCTGACTGACCTCGATCAGCTCGGCGCCGTAGGCCGACATAGCCTGTTTGCGCTCCTCGCTCATGTGCGAGGGCATGATCAGCTTGAGGTGGTAGCCGCGAATGGCCGCCGCCATGGCCAGGGCAATGCCGGTGTTGCCGCTGGTGGCTTCGATCAGGGTATCCCCGGGGCGGATATCGCCGCGGGCCTCGGCCTCGCTGATCATGCTCAGGGCCGGCCGGTCCTTGACCGAACCGGCGGGATTGTTGCCCTCGAGCTTGGCCAGCAGGGTGTTGCTGGTCTCGCCGGGCATGCGCTGCAGACGCACCAGCGGGGTGTTGCCGATGCAGGCTTCTATCGTGGGATACTCGGGCATGATAAATCACCGCTGAAAACCCGCGCAGTATATCGACTTTCCCGCCCCGGGGCATGCCCCCGCTGCGGCGGCCACACAGCGCGCGCCCCGCAGCCAGCCGGGTGACGCGCTAGACCAGAGCCGCGAACGCCACGCTGTAGCGCCGCTCGTCGGAGATGCTGATCAGCACCGCCTGCCCACCCCGCGCCTGCAGCACCGCTCGCGCACCGCCATTGAGCTCTACCCGGGGGGCTCCCGCGGCGTCGTGGGCGATGTGGATATCCTGCCAGCTGACCCCGCGGCCGATACCGGTCCCCAGGGCCTTGGCCACCGCCTCCTTGGCGGCGAAGCGCCGCGCCAGCAGACGCGCCGGCTGGCCACTGGCCAGGTAGTCGGCAAACTCGCCCTCGGTGAGAATGCGGCGGGCGAAGCGCTCCCCCTGGCGGTCAAGCACCGCCTCGATCCGCGCCAGCTCGAGAATATCCGTGCCCACGGCAATCATCCCCGCCCCTCCCCGGTCAATCGCGCGCGAAACAGCTCGCGGCTGCGCAGGGGGCGATCCCCCAGGTGCACCGCGAGGGCCTGGCGCAGCAGGCCCTTGGCGCTGCGGGCCACCTCCCCGCGGTAATCCCCGCGGGCCATCGCCAGCAGGTGATGCCCCGGGTAGACCGGCGCGCCCCCCGGTTGCGCCACACCCGCGGGCCACAGGCCGCTCTCGGGGTCGAAGTGGTAGCAGCGATCCGCCTGCACCGTCTCACCGCTGCTGGCATCGATATCCGGCTGCAGGTGATAGCCCAGGGTATCCAGCAGCTGGCTCTCGAAGGCGCGCAGGTGAGGAGCGACCTCGCCCTCCTCCGCCAGCGCCTCCAGGGTCAGCCCGTAGCCGGCGAACAGCTCCGGGTGGGGATCCTGGCGCTGCAGCAGGCGCACCAGCAATTCGTTGAGGTAGAGGCCGCTGAACAGACGCTCGCCGGCCAGGCCGAGGGCGGCCCCCGGCGCTTCCACGGCGGTGAGCTGCTGCAGTTCACCGCGGCCGCTGAAGCTGAGCAGGAGGGGGCGGAAGGGCTGCAGATGGGCGCCCAGGCTGCCGCCGCGGCTGCGCCGGTGCACCCCGCGGGCGACCAGGCCCAGGCGGCCGCAGTCGGCGGTGAAAACATCCAGCAGCAGACTGCTGTCGCGGTAGGGGCGGCTGTGCAGTAGCCAGGACGGTTGCAGCTGGACGCGCACCCCGCAGGCCCGTTCAGCGGTCGTCGTAGCCGAGGCTGCGCAGGGCGCGGTCATCATCCGACCAGCCGCTTTTGACCTTCACCCAGAGGTTGAGCATGACACGGCTGTCGAACAGGCGCTCCATGTCGCGGCGAGCCTCGCTGCCAATCGCCTTCAGGCGGCTGCCCTTGTCGCCGATAATGATACGCTTCTGCCCGCTGCGCTCGACCAGGATCAGGGCGTGAATATGCAGCATGCCCCCGTCCACGGCGAAGTCCTCGATCTCGACGGTGGTCGCGTAGGGCAGCTCGTCGCCGAGCTGACGCATGATCTTTTCGCGCACGATTTCCGCCGCCAGGAAGCGCTGGCTGCGATCGGTAATCTGCTCCTCAGGGAAGAAGAACGGCGCCTCGGGCAAGCGCCCGGCGATCTCATCCTCCAGCGCCTGCAGGTTCTGCCCGCGCAGGGCGGACAGGGGAATGATGGCCTGGAAGTCGCCCTTCTCCTGCAGGGCCTGCAGGTGCGGCAGCAGTTGCCCCTTCTCGGCCAGCAGGTCGACCTTGTTCAGCACCAGGATCGCCGGCAACTCGCTGCGCTGCACCTGCTGCAGCACCCACTCGTCTTCCTCGGTCCAGGCGGTGCGGTCGGCCACCATGACCACCAGGTCGACATCGCGGATGGCGCTGGCGGCGGCGCGGTTCATGTAGCGGTTGATGGCCCGGGGCTCGTCCCGGTGCAGGCCGGGGGTATCCACGAAGACCACCTGGCAGTCGCCCTCGGACTTGATGCCCAGGACCTGGTGACGGGTGGTCTGCGGCTTGCGCGAGGTAATGCTGATCTTCTGCCCCAACAGGTGGTTGAGCAGGGTCGACTTGCCCACATTGGGGCGCCCCACCAGCGCCACATAGCCGCAGCGCGTGGTGTGTTCCATCTCAGCCATCTCAGCCATCTCAGCCATCCAGTGCCTCCAGTGCCGCCGCCGCCGCGCGTTGCTCCGCCCGTCGCCGACTGCTGTCCTGCCCCTCGAAAGTCATGTCCAGGTCCGCGAGGCGGCAGACGACCCGGAACTGCTGGCGGTGATCCGCCCCCTGCACGCCCAGCAGGGTATAGTCGGGCAGGCCCTTGCCCCGCCCCTGCAGCCATTCCTGCAGGCGCGTCTTGGCATCCTTCTCCGCCGCCTCCGGGGGCAGGTTCTCGAGGCGATCGCCAAACCAGCGCAACAGGCACTCGCGGCAGCGTTCAATGTCGCTGTCGAGCAGGATCGCGCCGGCAATGGCCTCCACCGCGTCCGCGAGAATGGAACCGCGGCGATGCCCCCCGCTCTTGCGCTCGCCGGGCCCGAGCACCATGTACTCCCCCAGCCCCAGCTCGCGACCCAGCTCGGCCAGGGTTTCGCCCTTCACCAGGCTGGCGCGCAGCCGGCTGAGCTGGCCCTCCCGGGCGCGGGGAAAGCGCTGGTACAGGAACTCGGCAATCACGTGGTTGAGCACGGAGTCACCGAGGAATTCCAGGCGCTCGTTGTTGCCCCCCGCCACACTGCGGTGGCGCAGGGCCAGGGACAGCAGTTCCCGGTCCCGGAACGGGTAGCCCAGGCGGCGCTCAAGTGCTTGCAGGTCGTTCATTGGCTAGCGGGCCCGCCGCTCCCCCGCCTCCACCAGCAGGTCATCAAAACTGATCACCGCATCGATATTGGCCACCAGGGGGATGCGCGCCTCGTAGCGGGCGTCGATCCAGGTCTGCCCGTCTTCGCGGTAGATCTCGATATCCCCCGGCTTGAGGCCGTAGATCTGGTTGGTGTTGAAGAGATTGGATATCCGGCGACGGATATCGGCAATGGTTTCAGTGGCGGGATCGTGTTCCTGGGCCACGCGCTCGACCACATCGCGCACCGCCATGTATTCAAAGTAACTCGGCGCCATGCGAATACCGGCCATGACGAAAAAACCGACCATCACCGCGATGGTCAGCATACCGGGGAGGGACATGCCCCCCTGACGCTGTCGCATTTGCATTGGCAGGGCTCTCCGCTGGGTTATTTAATCAGGCCCACGCGGCTGAAACTGGGCAGGCTGAGCAGGGACTCCCAGTGCATCCAGATGGCGAAGGCCTTGCCTACTATATCCTTTTCCGGCACCAGTCCCCAGACCCGGCTGTCACTGCTGTTGTCGCGGTTGTCGCCCATCATGAAGTAGTGGCCCGGCTCCACCACCACGGTGAAGTCGCGCCCGGAGCGGCTCAGGTCGACCTGGGCCAGGTGCGGCTCGTCGCCCAGGGTCTCCAGGGCCACCTGGTAGCGCGAGCGGCCCTCGGGCACCACGGCCAGGGGCTCGATCGGCAGGGCCTCGCCGTTGACGAAGAGCCGCTTGTTGCGATAGCTGACGGTGTCCCCGGGAATGCCGATGACCCGCTTGATGTAGTAGGTGTCGTTCATGTGCGGCGGGAAAAACACCATCACGTCGCCCCGCTCCGGTTCGCCGAGGTCCAGTACCTTGGTGCGCACCACCGGCAGGCGGATACCGTAGGTGAACTTGTTGACCAGGATGTAGTCGCCCACCTCCAGGGTCGGCACCATGGACGAGGACGGGATCTGAAAGGGCTCCACCAGGAAGGAACGGAGCACGAAGACCACAAACAGCACCGGGAAGAAAGACCGCGAATACTCCACCAGCGTGGGCTCGGCCGCGCGGCTCTCGACAGCCTCGCGGTAGCGCTGCTGGTCGACGCTCCCCTCACGTTCCCAGGCGGGCCACTGGGCCTGCAGGTCCCGCTCTACCAGCCGGCGCTTGGGCGCCAGGACCAGCGCGTCAAACAGCCAGATCAGGCCACTGCCGAATACCAGGATGACCAGAACCAGGGGAAAGTCGATTGCCATGGGCTTTAATCCACCTTGAGGACGGCAAGAAAGGCGGACTGGGGAATTTCCACCGAGCCGACCTGTTTCATGCGCTTCTTGCCGGCTTTTTGTTTCTCCAGCAGTTTTTTCTTGCGCGTGGCGTCACCGCCGTAGCACTTGGCGGTCACGTTCTTGCGCAGTGCCTTGACCGTGGTGCGGGCGACCACCTTGCCGCCCACCGCCGCCTGGATCGCCACGTCGAACATCTGCCGCGGGATCAGCTCCTTCATCTTGTCGGTCAGCACCCGGCCGCGGTGCTGGATCTGATCGCGGTGCACGATCACCGCCAGGGCGTCGACGCGCTCGCCGTTGATCAGGACATCCAGGCGCGCCAGCTGGGCGGGCTCGAAGCGGTCGAAGCTGTAGTCGAGGGAGGCGTAGCCCCGGCTGACCGACTTGATGCGGTCGAAGAAGTCCAGCACCACCTCGGCCAGGGGAATGTCGTAGACCACCGACACCTGGGTGCCGAGGAACTGCATGTCGATCTGGTTGCCGCGCTTTTCCGAACAGAGGGTAATCACATTGCCCAGGTAGTCCTGGGGGACCAGGATGCTGCAGCGGGCGATCGGCTCGCGCATTTCCTCGATTTCGCCGGTTTCCGGCAGCCGCGAGGGGTTGTCGACGTAGACCACCTCGCCGTCTTTCTTTTCGATCTCGTAGACCACGGTGGGCGCCGTGGTGATCAGGTCCAGGTCGTACTCGCGCTCCAGGCGCTCCTGGATAATCTCCATGTGCAGCATGCCGAGGAAGCCGCAGCGGAAACCGAAGCCCAGGGCATCGGAGGTTTCCGGCTCGTAGAACAGCGAGGCGTCGTTGAGGGTCAGCTTGGCCAGGGCCTCGCGGAAATCCTCGTAGTCATCGGTGGAGATGGTGAAAATGCCGGCGTAGACCTGGGGCTTCACCTTCTTGAAGCCGGGCAGGGCCGGCACATCCGGCTGCTGGGCATTGACCAGGGTATCCCCCACCGGGGCCCCCTGGATGTCCTTGATGCCGGCGACCACGAAGCCCACTTCACCGGCGCGCAGGACACCGGTCTCCAGCCGCTTGGGGGTAAAGATACCCACGGCGTCCACCTGGTGGGCCTTGCCGGTGGACTTGGGAATGATCTTGTCGCGCTTGCGCAGCTGCCCCTGCTTGACCCGCACCAGGGAGACCACGCCCAGGTAGTTGTCGAACCAGGAGTCGATGATCAGGGCCTGCAGGGGGGCGTCGCGGTCGCCCTCGGGGGGTGGAATGTTTTCCACCAGGTATTCCAGGGCATCCTCGATGCCGAGGCCGGTCTTGGCACTGACCAGGCAGGCCGTGGTGGCATCGATACCGATGATGTCCTCGATCTCGGCGCGCACCTTGTCCGGGTCCGCCTGGGGCAGGTCCATCTTGTTGAGGATGGGCAGGACTTCCAGGCCCTGCTCGATGGCGGTGTAGCAGTTGGCCACCGACTGCGCCTCGACCCCCTGGCCGGCGTCCACCACCAGCAGGGCGCCCTCGCAGGCAGACAGGGAGCGTGACACTTCATAGGAGAAGTCCACGTGCCCCGGGGTGTCAATGAAATTGAGCTGGTACACCTTGCCGTCGCGGGCGGTGTAGTCGAGGGTCACGCTCTGGGCCTTGATGGTGATGCCGCGCTCGCGCTCGATATCCATCGAGTCGAGCACCTGCTCGGCCATCTCGCGGTCGCTCAGCCCCCCGCAGTACTGGATGAAGCGGTCGGCCAGGGTGGACTTGCCGTGGTCGATGTGGGCAATGATGGAAAAATTGCGGATATGGCTGAGGTCGCTCACGCAAACAGGCTCGGCTCGAAGTCAGGGGTTGGCGCCGGGGGTGAGCCCGGCGAAAGGACGCGGGATTGTACCCTGATTCCCCCGCCGCTGCCATGCACCCCCGTGCGGGGGCGCCCGGCAGAGGAACGCCGCCTATTGCGGCAGCTTGAGGCCGATAAACATCGGGTTGCCGCGGCGGATCAGCCGCACCGGTACTGACTCGCCGGCCTTCAGTTCACCCACGGCACGCTGGAAGCTGTCGACGTCCTTGGTCGGAGTCGAGCCCAGCAGGGTAATCACGTCACCGGCGACAATACCGGACTCCGCGGCCACCGAATCGGGGGCCACCTGGCGCACCACCACGCCACCGCTGATGCCGAAGCGCTGCAGGGCCTCCGGCGGCGCGGTCTCCACGGACAGACCCAGCCGGTTGCCGTCACTGGCCTGGCCGCGGTCATTGAGCAGAGCGAAGCTGTCGTCGGCATCCAGCCCGCCGACCTCGACCTTGAGGGTGCG
Organism: Haliea atlantica; assembly: GCF_054779855.1. Taxonomy (NCBI): domain Bacteria; kingdom Pseudomonadati; phylum Pseudomonadota; class Gammaproteobacteria; order Cellvibrionales; family Halieaceae; genus Haliea; species Haliea atlantica. The sequence continues at coordinate 502,459 of NZ_BAAGXL010000003.1, forward strand.
CCGCTTGCGCTCGCGGATCAGCTCCACCGGCACGGTCTCGCCCGGGGCAATCAGGCCCACCACATGGGGCAGGTCCGCGGAGGAGTCGATCTCCTTGCCGTCGAAGGTGAGAATGACGTCACCCGGTTCCAGGCCCGCCTTGCCGGCGGGGCTGTCCGGCGCCACCTGGGACACCAGGGCGCCCTGGGGACGATCCAGCCCGAAGGACTCGGCCAGGGTCCGGTCGACATCCTGGATGGTCACGCCGAGCCAGCCCCGCACCACCTTGCCATCCTCGCGCAGCTGCTCCACCACATTGCGCACCACCGACGCGGGAATGGCGAAGGACAGGCCGATGGAGCCGCCACTGCGGGTGAAGATCTGGGAATTCACCCCCACAACCTCGCCGTCGAGATTGAACAGCGGGCCGCCGGAGTTGCCGGGGTTGATGGCGACGTCGGTCTGGATGAAGGGAACGTAGTTCTCGCCCTGCTCGGTGGGCAGACTGCGGCCCATGGCACTGACGATGCCCGCGGTCACCGAGTAATCGAGCCCAAAGGGCGAGCCGATGGCCAGCACCCATTCCCCCACGCGGAGCGTGTCGTCGGGCTCCAGCTCAAGGAAGGGTAGGTCCTCGGCGTCGATGCGCAGCAGGGCCAGGTCGGAGCGGGGGTCGGTGCCGATCACTTCGGCGTCGAACTCCCGGCGATCGATCATGCGCACGACCACGGCGTCGGCACCTTCCACCACGTGGTTGTTGGTCACGATATAGCCGTCGTCACTGATGATGAAGCCGGAGCCCATGGACATCCGCGCCCGCGGCTGCGGCGGCGCACCGCGGTACTCGAAGAAGCGCCGCAGGTATTCGGGAATCTCCTCGGAATCGAAGGGCGGCGCATTGCTCGCCCGGCCGCCGCTGGACTGCACCATGATCTTGACCACGGCCGGTGAACCCTGCTCCACCACATCGCGGAACTCGGGGAGGTTGCGTGCCTCGAGTGCCGGCGCCATCAGCAGCAGCGCGCACAGGAACAACAGGGGCATGGGCATCTTGATTGTCATATCACCATCCACTTGCGAAAAATGTGTCGTCAGGAAGCGCTGCGCGCCAGCACAGCGGCGGGGTCCGGGGCCGCGGGCTCGCCGCGGGGCAGCACGGCCAGCAGGACCGGTTGCATCTCGGGATTGTCGCGGTGGCGCCAGGCGTGCCAGCGCACCACCGCCAGGCCCAGGCACAGTCCGAGGGCAGCGCCGGCCATGGCCGCCGGGTCGCTGCTGGCTGCGGGGGCCAGTGCGGCCCCCAGCGCGGCGCCGGCAAGCAGGGTCGCCAGGGGCAACAGGTAGAGCAGCAGAGACGCGCGCAGCAACAGACTTTCCGGGATGCTGATGCGCACCTGGTCGTCGATACGGCAGTCGCCGGGCCCGGCCTCGCCGGGCAGCACCCGGATCAGGCCCCGCTGCCCCTCGCGCACCCGCTCCAGCAGGCCGTGGCCGCAGCCCTGGCGCACACCGCAGGCATTGCAGGTGCTGCGTCGCACGGTTTCAACCCACAGGCCGTCATCGTCCACGGCCACTACACGTCCGGTTTCGGTCAGCATTCAGGGCTCCAGCCGTACGCCGTCGGCGACCATGCGCGCGGTATTCACCGGCACTTCGCCAATCACTGTGACCAGCACCGGCCGCTCCGCCAGTACCAGGCCGCGGGTGTAGGAGGCAGTACTGCCCTCCCGCACCAGCCCCTCACCGGGGCGGATCCCCTCGCGCAACGGCTCCAGGAACACGGAAAACACCACCAGGCCATCGGTGAAGGTACGCCGGGGGTGAGTCGCCGCGGCGCTGTCAGTGCGGGTAAACCCTTCCGGCAACCAGCCTGGCTGCCAGGGCAGCCCGACGGTCTCGGCCGGTGGCCCCTGGTCGGGATGGGGGTGATCGGCCCGGTGCTCCACGGCAGCCGCGCCACCCGTGTCCGGGGCATCACCGATGCTCAGCTCGGCAAACTGCACCCGCTCCAGCACGCGCTCATCGCGGGCGAGGATGAGCGAACGCAACAACAGGCCGGTGTCCCGGTCCAGCTCGAAAATGTGGGCATAGCGATACATGTCGCGCGGCAGGGCGCTGACCCGCACCGTACTGCGACCGGCGACACGCTCGCCGTCCTCGACCTGGAAGCGATAGTGGCGCGCCAGATGGCAGATATTGACCTCGGTGCCGTCGGCGGTGCGCAGCAGGGTGTGGCCGGGGTGCAGGCAATCCTGGGGATGGGCGCGGGTCACCCGGGCGTCCTGGCCGGTGAGGCGGGTGAGATGCTCCTCGGTGCGTCCGTCGCGCACATTGTGCACCACCCGCAAGACCTGCAAATCATCGCCCCGCTGCAGGGTCACGACGCCGCGATAGGAGAGTTCCTGGTGGCTGCGGGACATGCGCTCCAGCCAGCCCAGGGCCTCCGTGTCCGCTGCAGGGCAGTCGGCCGGGGCCGAGTGTGCCGGGGCCGCCAGCGAGAACCAGAGTACTGCGAGTGCGCCGATCGCCGCTTTCACGCGTGACCTCATTCCTCGATGCGGGGAACCCGGGCGTAGGGGATCAGGCCCTGGGGGGTATTCAGGGCGGCCTGCTCGGCGTGCTGCTGGCTGTACATCAGCATGCGCTGCCGGGCCAGCTCGTGGTAGGCGGTGCGAACCGCCGGTGTCAGTTCAAGCTCGGCGCCGCTGCCACTGCCCAGGCTCGCCTGGACCGGTGCACCGCCGAGGGTGTTCACAAAACCGAGCGCCGGCGCCGCCGCGGACTGGCTGGCCACTTCCACCGGCGCCTGTGTCTGCGACCACTGCTGGCCACCGACCACGACCACCGCCGCCACCGAGGCCGCGACGGCGAAGCCGCCCAGGGGGCGCAGCATGCGCTGCCAGCGCGCGGCGGTGGCAGGACTTTCCTGCTCGCCGATACTGGCCATCACCCGGCCGGAAATATCCCACTCCATCGACGCTGCGCCCTGGCCGCTGGTCGCGGCGCGCACGGCCTGGTAGCGCACCCAGGTTCCGCGCAATTCACTGTCCTGCCCGATTCGCGACAATACGCGTTCCAGTTCCAGTTCGTTGGCCTCATCGTCCATGAGAGCCGACAGGGATTCACGCAGTTGTTCCGTCATTGTTGCTGTCCTCCGCGCCGCCGCGCGAGTGGGTTGTGACTCGACAGGCTTCAGGACTCGCCGTCCAGTTGCAGCCTGACCTGCTTGTCGATGGCCTCTCGGGCCCGAAAGATCCGCGAACGCACGGTGCCGACGGGGCAATCCATGACCTCCGCGATGTCCTCGTAGCTGAGACCATCAAATTCACGCAAAGTTACCGCTGTTCGCAAATCATCGGGCAAATCGTGTAATGCCCGCTCCACCACGGTCTTGAGTTCATCACCGAAGAGAGCGTTTTCCGGAGTCTCGATTTCCCGCAGTGCGCCGGCACCTTCGTAGTGCTCGGCGTCGGCGATCTCCACGTCCGAGCCCGGCGGGCGGCGGGAGCGGGAGACCAGGTGATTCTTGGCCGTATTGATGGCAATCCGGTAGAGCCAGGTGTAGAAGGCGCTGTCACCGCGAAACTTGGGTAGCGCCCGATACGCCTTGATAAACGCTTCCTGTGCGACATCCTGCACTTCGTCCGGGTCGTGAATATAGCGACCGATGAGTCCAAAAATACGGTGCTGGTATTTCAGTACCAGCATGTCAAAGGCCCGCGAGTCGCCCTTCTGTACCTTGGCGACCAGCTGCTGGTCCGTCGGCGCGGCCGTCATGCTCCCCTCCCCTCCCTGGCCGGGCGCAGCACTGCGCCGGCATGCGCTGCCTTAGCATCGCGCCGCCTGTATGAAATTTTTCTGCCGCAAAAGTTCCGCAATCCCCGATTTCCTTCCTGACCGCCACCTCGTTTATACTCGCGACCCCGATGGCTCGATTCGTAAGTTATTGAGCTGCATAATATATTTGACAACATACAGGCAGCAAGCACCGAAATCATGTCGAGCCGGCTTTTCCAACACGATGTTCTGGTCATCGGCAGCGGCGCTGCCGGTCTTAGCGTGGCCCTGCGTCTCCCCCGCCACCTGCGCATCGCCCTGGTCTGCAAGGGCGACCTCAACGAGGGCTCCACCTACTGGGCCCAGGGCGGCATGGCGGCGGTACTCGACGCCACCGACTCCGTCGACGCCCACGTGGAGGATACGCTGATTGCCGGCGCCGGTCTCTGCCAGCGTGAAGCGGTCGAGTTCACCGTGCGCAACAGCCGGCGCTGCGTCGAGTGGCTGGTGGAACAGGGGGTCAATTTCGATGCCTCGGCGGAGGAGCCCGGCCACTTCCACTTGGCGATGGAGGGCGGACACAGTCACCGCCGCATCATCCACGCCGCCGACCACACCGGCCAGACGATTTCCGAGGTCCTCACCCGGCGGGTGCTGGAGGCAGACAATATCGAGGTCTTCAGCCAGCGGGTGGCGGTGGACCTGGTGGTGCGCGAGGGGCGCTGCGAGGGCGCCTACCTGCTCGACCGCGAGCGCGATTGCGTGGACCTCTACCAGGCGCGCAAAGTGGTATTGGCCACCGGCGGTGCCAGCAAGGCCTATCTCTACACCAGCAACCCCGACGGCGCCAGCGGCGACGGCATCGCCATGGCCTGGCGCGCCGGCTGCCGCGTGGCCAACCTCGAGTTCAACCAGTTCCACCCCACCTGTCTCTACCACCCCAAGGCGAAGTCCTTCCTGATCACCGAGGCAATCCGCGGCGAGGGTGGCCTGCTGCGCCTGCCGGACGGCACTCGCTTCATGCCGCGTTTCGACGAGCGCGCCGAACTGGCGCCCCGGGACGTGGTGGCCCGGGCCATCGACCACGAGATGAAGCGCCTGGGCCTGGACTGCGTGTACCTGGATATCTCCCACAAGCCGCGGGAGTTCCTCGAGGAACACTTCCCCACCATCAGCGCCCGCTGCCGGGAGCTGGGCATCGACATCGCCGCGGAGCCGATTCCGGTGGTGCCCGCCGCCCACTACACCTGCGGCGGCGTGGTGGTGGATACCGCCGGGCGCAGCGACGTGGCGGGGCTGTATGTGATTGGCGAGACCTCCTGCACCGGCCTCCACGGTGCCAACCGCATGGCCAGCAATTCCCTGCTCGAGTGCATCGTCTACGCCGAGTCGGCGGCGAAGGATATCGCGGCAACAATCGAGGCGACCCAGGCGCCACGGTCGGCGCCGGACTGGGACGAGAGCCAGGTCACCGACTCCGACGAGGACGTGGTGATCTCCCACAACTGGGACGAGCTGCGCCGCTTCATGTGGGACTACGTGGGCATCGTGCGCACCAACAAGCGCCTGGCCCGGGCCGAACACCGCATCCAGCTGCTGCAGCGGGAAATCGCCGAGTACTACAGCAACTACAAGGTCAGCAACGACCTGCTGGAATTGCGCAACCTGGCGATGGTGGCGGAGCTGATGATCCGCTGTGCCCAGCAGCGGCGGGAGAGCCGCGGCCTGCACTACACCCTCGACTACCCGGACACCCTGGCCGAGGCCGCCGACACCGTGCTGGAACCCGACAGTCAGGGCTGAGCCCGCCCCAGCGGAAGGCCGCCGGGCGAGCTGGCACTGCGCTAGAAGAAACCCAGGCCGACCTGGAACAGCTTCTCCACCTGCTTCACCGCGCGCTTGTCGGCGACAAACAGAATCACGTGGTCTTCGGCGGCAATTTCCACATCGTCGTGGGCCACCATCACCTCTTCCCCGCGAATGATTGCCCCCAGCAGGGTGCCGGCCGGGAGGGCGAGCTCGCCGATGCGCCGCCCCACCACCCGCGAGCTGTCGCGGTCGCCGTGGGCCACCGCCTCGATCGCCTCCGCCGCGCCCCGGCGCAGGGCGTGCACTGCCACCACATCGCCCCGGCGCACGTAGGTCAGCAGCGCACCGATGGTGGACTGCTGGGGCGAGATGGCGATGTCGATCGGGCCGCCCTGGATCAGGTCCACGTAGACGCGGTTGTTGATCAGGGTGATCACGGTGCGCGCCCCAAGGCGGGCCGCCAGCATGGAGGCCATGATGTTGGCCTCGTCGTCGTTGGTCACCGCGAGAAAGGCGTCGATACCGGCAATGCCCTCCTCGGTCAGCAAATCCGGATCGGTGGCCTCGCCGTGGAGCACGGTGGTCTGCCGCAACTGCTGGGACAGCACTTCGCAGCGGGGCAGTGAACACTCCACCACCTTGACCCGGAACTGCGCCTGGATGTCCCCCGCCAGGCGCGCGCCGATGTTGCCGCCACCGGCGATCATCACCCGCCGGTAGGGTCGATCCTGGGGGCGCAACAGATGCATGATCTCCCGGGAGTCCTGGCGGCTGCTGATGAAGAAAACCTCGTCGCCCTCCTCCACCACGGTGTCGCCCCGGGGCATCAGCGCGCGGTCGCGGCGGAAAATCGCCACCACCCGGGCATCGCGCCCGGGCGCCAGGCGCCGCAGCTCGGCGATTTCGCGGCCCACCAGGGCGCCGCCATAGCCCGCGCGCACCGCCACCAGTTGCACCCGGCCCTGGGCGAAGTCCAGCACCTGCAGGGCGCCGGCATAGGTCAACAGGTGCTCCAGCCGCCGGGTGACCAGGGCCTCCGGGCTGATCAGCACATCCACCGGAAAGCCCTCGGGGCCGAACAGGGCGTCCTCCTGGGCCAGGTAGTCCGACTCGCGCACCCGGGCGATGGTCTTGGGCACACGGAACAGGCGCCGCGCCACCTGGCAGGCGACCATGTTGATCTCGTCACTGCTGGTCACCGCCACCAGCATGTCGACGTCGTCGACCCCGGCCAGGCGCAGCACGCGCGGGTGCGAGGCCTGGCCACAGACCACACGCAGGTCGAACTTGTCCTGCAAGGCCTGCAGGCGCGGGTTGTCGCAGTCCACCACGGTGACGTCGTTGCCCTCCCCCACCAGGTACTCCGCCAGGGAGCCGCCGACCTGTCCGGCACCCAGAATCACAATGCGCATGATCAGTCCCCCTGTCCCAGGAATCGGTAACCCACACCGGTCTCGGTCTGGATGTATTGCGGCGCGGTCGGCGGGTCACCCAGCTTGGCCCGCAGGCGGCCGATAAACACCCGCAGGTAGTGGGTATCCTCGCGGTGCCCGGGACCCCACACGGCATCCAGCAGCTGCTGCTGGGTGACGATGCGCCCCGGATGCTCCATCAGCTGCCGCAACAGCTCGAACTCCTTGCGCGAGAGATGCACCTCGGTGCCGTTCACCGCCACCCGCCGGCCGGGAAAGTCCACCGCCAGATGGCCATCGTGGTAATTCCCCAGCGCCGGTTCGCGCGCGGCCACGTGCCGCAGCAGGCTTCTGACCCGTGCCAGCAATTCAGCCACCCCGAAAGGTTTCTCCACATAGTCGTTGGCGCCGCTGTCCAGCGCCCGGACCTTCTCCCGCTCGCTGCTGCGCACCGACAGAATCAGCACCGGGCCGGCAAAGATCTCGCGCAGCTGCAGCAACAGGGCCTGGCCGTCCATGTCCGGCAAGCCGAGGTCCATGATCACCAGGTCCGGCTGCTCGAGCACCAGCGCCTGCAGGCCCGCCCGGGCGTCCTCGGCCAACACCACCGTGTAGCCCTGGGATTCCAGACCAATGGATAAAAAGCGGCGAATCTGCGGTTCATCATCGATCACCAGAATCCGGCTCACGCGTCCTCCTTTTCCCCGCGCGGCGGGCGAACCAGGGGCAGGGTCATGCGCAGAACCGCCCCCTGCCCCGGCGGGCTGTCCAACACCTCGACCGCGCCGCCGTGGGCCGCCAGGATGCTGCGGCAGATCGCCAGGCCCAGGCCACTGCCCGCGGCGTACTGATCGCCGTGGCTGAAGGTATGGAACATGTCGAAGACCTGCTCGCGCTGGGCGGGGGGTATGCCCGGGCCGCTGTCCCGCACGTCGATGACAACGCTGTCCCCGGCGCGCTCGGCGCTGAGCCAGATGCGACCCTCGGCGGGCGAGAAGCGCAGGGCATTCTCCAGCACGTTGAACAAGGCCTGTTCGATCAGGGCCGGGTGGACGTAGAGCAGCGGCAGGTCCGCGGGCAGTTCCAGCTTGATCTCGACCTGGCCCAGCAGGGGCTGCAAACGACGGAGTACCACGCTGACGATGTCGTCCAGGCCCACCCAGTCGCGGTCCAGGGTCAGCTCCCCGTGACCGAGGCGAGTCATGTCCAGCAGCTTCTGAATGTAGCGGTCCAGGCGCCGCGCCTCGCTCAGGGTATTGCCGAGCAGCTCCCGGCGCTGCTCGGGTCCCAGGGCATCCGCCAGGTCAATCAGGCTGGAAACCGAGCCGATCATGCTGGACAGCGGCGTACGCAGATCGTGGGACACCGAGGAGAGCAGCGCCGCGCGCAGCTGCTCCCGTTCCTTGCCCAGGGTTTCCTCGCGCAGGGACTCCGCCAGCTGCACACGCCCCCAGGCAAGCCGGGCCACCCGGGTCAATACCTCCAGCCGGTCGCGGTGCCAGTCGCTCACCGGCTGCGCCGCCGAAACGCGCAGGCCGGCAACCGGGCGGCCGCGGTCATCGCCGAGCAATACCGACGCCCCGGCGCGATCCTCGCGCCAGACAACGCCGCGCTGAAGCTCGGCCACCGGAACCCCGGAGGCATCCAGCTCCGATAGCTCCAGCGCCCGCACGTGCCAGCCCAAGGCGCTGCGCAAATGCCGGCAGAGTGTGTCGACCACGCAGGGCGGGTCGACACAGGCGGAGAGATTCCTGGCGCAGTCCATCTGCAGGTTGTTCCAGGCCTCCGCCGCCTGCAGTGCCGTCACCTGCTCCTTCAGACGCCCGGCCAGGTGACTGGTGATCACCGCCACCACCACCAGCATGACCGCCGTAAGCACGTCCTCATCGTGGCGCATGGCGAAGGACCAGCGCGGCTCGGTGAGAAAGAAGTTGTAGGCAAGAAAGCTGAGCACAGCACTCAGCAGCGCGGGACGCCAGCGCGTCGCAACGGCAGTGACCAGCACCCCGGCCAGGTAGACCAGCGCCAGGTTCGCCACCGGCACCACCGGCAGCAACAGCATGCCCAGCCCGGTCGCCAGCAGCGGCCCCAGCCAGGGGAGCGTCAACGCCAGCCAGTCTTCCCGGGAGAAAGCGCGCGGGTGTTTCATCCTAGCCTCTCCAGAAGGTGCGCGAGAACAGCACCATGATGGTCAACAACTCCAGCCGACCCAGCAACATGGCGAAGCATAGCAGCCACTTGGCGGGGGCCGGCAGGGAGGCAAAATTCCCCGCCGGTCCGACAATCTCGCCGAGACCCGGGCCGACGTTGGTCAGCGCCGTGGCCGCGGCGGTGAGGCTGGTCACCAGGTCGAGCCCCATCAGTGCCAGCAGAAGCGTCGCCGCGGTCAGACAGACAAAAAACAGGAAGGAAAACGCCACTGCGGAGAGCATGATGTCGTCAGGCAGCGGGCGACCATTGTAGAGCGCCACATAGATGCCCCGCGGATGAATCAGCTTGCGCACCTGCTGGCGCAGAAACAGCGCGCTGAGCTGAAAGCGGAAGACTTTCATGCCGCCGCTGGTCGACCCGGAGCAGCCGCCGATAAAGGTAACGAAGAAAAACAATGCCACGCTGAAGGGCCCCCACAGGCTGTAGTCGGTAGAGGCGAAGCCGGTGGTGGTAATCACCGAAATCAGGTTGAACAGGGCCTGGGTCACCGCCGCCCCCGGCTCCATGCCGAGGCGCCACACCAGGTACAGGGCCAGGACCAGGGTCAGGCTGAGCACGATGAGCAGCAGCCCGCGAATCTGCTGGTTGTCGAGAATCGCCAGGGAGGGACGCCGGGCAAAGCCGATAATCACGGTGAAGGGCAGCGCGCCGACCAGCATGAACAGGCTGGCAACCCACAGCACCGGGCTGTCGAAGCGACCGAGGGAGCGGTCGTCTGTGGCGTAACCGCCGGTGGACACGGTGGTCATGGCGTGATTCACCGCGTCAAACCAGCCCATGCCCACCGCCGCGTAGGCCAGCGTGCAGGCCAGGGTGATCGCGAGATAGGTCACCAGCAGCAGGCGCGCCAGGGTCTGGATCCGCGGCATGGATTTTTCCGACCAGTCGGAGGATTCGGTATGAAACAGGCGCATGCCGCCGATGCGCAGGTAGGGCAGGATCGACACCGCCATGCCGATCACCCCCAGCCCCCCCAGCCACTGCAGGAGCGAGCGCCACAACAGCAGACTGGGCGCCAGGGTCTCGATGCCGGAGAGTACCGTGGAGCCGGTCGTGGTGATCCCGGACACCGCCTCGAAGACTGCGTCGGTAAAACTCAACTGGAAATGGCTGAAAAACAGCGGCAGGGCACCCGCCAGTGACATCAGCAGCCAGGCGGCGGTGGTCAACAGGTACAGCTGCCTGGCCACCAGGTGAAAGTGTCGTGTGCGCCCCCAGGCCAGCATGGCCAGCCCGATACCCAGGGTGATCAGGGCAGAGCGGAAAAAGACGCCGGTTTCCGGGTCCCCCCGCAGCACGGAGAAGGCAGCCACCAGCCCCATCAGCAGCGCCATGACCAGCAGCAGCTGCCCGCAAATGAAAATGATTGGCCGCCAGAGCGTCATGCCGCCCTCCCCCGCAACGTCACCTATAGTGTGGGGGCAGGCCGCGTAAACAGTCGATAACTTTCCAGGGGCCAGCGCATAAAAATTCCATAAACGCGAGGCGACCCCATGGCCTATCCCGGCATTCAGCCGAGACTGTCGTAAAGGGCGATGTCCCGCGCATACAGGCGCTGGATGCGCGCTTCGAACTCGGTGCCGGCCAGCAGCTCCCGGGTGACCCGGGGCAGGCGGAACTGCGGCGAGGGATTGAGCGGTAGCGCCCGCTCCAGCAGGCGCAGGGCCGCCCGGTCCGCCACCGGGCTCTTGGGACGGTGGTGGCCACTGCCCAGGGCTTGCCCGCGGGAGGGCTTCAGCCCGAAGCGCCGTTCGATCTCGACGACCACCTGGTCGAAGTCTTCCAGACGGTAGTGCTCGATGGTCGGGCAGGCGTAGATTGCCGAGTGCTGCGGCATGTGATGGGGGTCATCCAGCGTATCGACCTCCGCCTCCAGCCAGCCCAGATAGTCGAGAAAGGAAACCGGGTACTCAATGCCGACGTCGTCGCCATACACATGCCGAAGCAGCCGCTGTCGCGTGCGCAAGCCCATCGACGTGATGCCTTTGCGCTCCAGGTTGATGAAAAAGCGATTGCTCAGGTGGACATAGGCACTGAAGGTTCGCTGGAAGGGGCAGCGCAGGAAATTCAGCACCGGCATGCCAACACGCAGCGCCTGCTGAACACCCTGGCGATAGCCCTTCTCCGCCTTGAATACGCGCATTTCATAGCTGTGGATATCCATGCCCGGATCCGAATCGGAATAGGCCAGCGCTTCCTCGAGAACCCCGGCGTGAAACAGGAACCATTTCAGCACCGAGGTACAACCGGCCTTTTGTGACCAGGACACCAGGAAAGGCATGTCGGGATGGTAGTGGGGGAGCCGCATCCGAAGTGCCTGCTCGGGTGAAAAGGCTTCGCGGGGGGCACTGCCTGCCGCGCCGGCCCTCACTCGCTTCGCTCCGAGAAACGCTAGCACAACCCCCTCCCTGCACGCCGACTGGTCCCAGTCGAAGCAGACTATGGCGCTGAGGTCGCGACTACAAACACAGCGTGTTTGCATTTACACTGAAATTCGCTTTCCCCTCAATGGAGGCAAGACCATGGCACAGAAAATACCGGACTCCATGCCCGACTGGATTCGCGAGCATATCGAGCTCTACCGCCGCGACCCTGAAAAAGGTCACTTCTGGGATGCCTCGCTGGGTGGTGGCAGCGGCATGCTCACCACGCTGTTGTTGACCACCACCGGCCGCAAGTCGGGGGAGCCACTCACCCTGCCGTTGATCTACCGCCCCACCAACGACGGCAACTATTGCGTGATCGCCTCCAAGGGCGGTGCCCCCGCGCACCCCGCCTGGTACCTGAACCTGCAGGCCAACCCCCGGGTCGAGGTACAGGTGGCTTCCGACCGCTTCCCTGCCATGGCGCGGGATGCGGTCGGCGAGGAGCGCGAGAAGCTGTGGGAGATCATGGTCAATTACTACGCGCCCTACACCAAGTACCAGGCGGCAACCGAGCGGCGCATTCCGGTGGTGGTGCTCGAGCCCATTCGCTAGCGTCTGCTCAGGGCTGGCCAGCGCTGCTCAGTACCTGCTCGGCAAAACGCTCCAGGGCCGCGCGCTTGGTCTCGAAGCGCGCGGGGTCTGCCTCCGGATCGTACCAGTCGGCGGTGAAAAAGGGATTGGGCAGCCAGGGCGCCATGATCATCAGCCCGGTCACCCCCTGCTCCTCCAGCTCGCGAATCGTCGCCGGCTCGTGGGCCTCGGTCAGGGCGATGTTGATGGCAAAATCGTCCAGGGGCAGCCCGGCACGCTTCCGCTCATCGCGCAAGGTCTGGATCATCGGCGGTGCACTGGCGCGGTCCAGGGGCAGACCGAGCCAGCCGTCCTGTCGCGCAGCGCGACGCAGGGCCGCCGGGGCCGCCCCGCCACACCACACCGGTACCGGCCGTTTCGGCGCGGGGCTCATCAACACTTCGGGGTAGCGGAAAAACTCGCCCTCATGAGCAAAGGCCTTGCCGCTGCAGAACAGATGGAACAGCGCCAGCAGTTCGTCCAGTCGGCGGCCGCGCTGCTCGAAGGGCACGCCGAGCAGGTCGTACTCCTCGCGCAGCCAGCCCACCGCGGCCCCCAGCACAACCCGCTCGTTGGTCAGCACCGCGGCGGTGGTGACGGCCTTGGCCAGCACCGCGGGGTCGCGCAATGCCGCCAGGCAGATATTCGAGGCCAGTTTCAGGCGCGAGGTCACCGCCCCCATGCTGGCCAGGGTGACCCAGGGGTCGGGCCAGGGGGTTTCCGGTGTCCACCAGACCTCGCCGTCCTCGGTGTAGGGATAGCGGCTCTCGATGCGCGTCGGCATCAGCACATGGTCGGCCAGGGTAATGCCGTCAAAGCCGAGGGATTCCGCGAGACGCGCCAGGTCCAGCAGCTGGTCCTGCTCCGGGATGGTGGTGATGGAAAGCCAGTACTGCATGCTGCCGCCTCGCTATTGGGCAATCAGGATTGTGTGGTCTGCAGCCAGTCATTCACCGGCGGGCGCAGGCGACTGCCGACACCCTCCGGGTAGGGCTGCGACAGCATCTGGCGCACCACATCCTGCAGCTGGCGCAGCTTCCAGTCGGGAAAGGGCGCGGAGCGCCGGGCGCCCAGGTCGACATGCATGTCCACCTGCTCGGCAATCGCCGCGCGGCAGTCACGACTCAGATTATACAGTTCGTGAAAGAAATGCAGGCGCTTGGCATCCACTGCCAGCAGCCAGGAACGCACCTCGAGCTCGTCGCCCAGACCCACCTCCCGCTCGTAGACCAGGTGGCTCTCCAGCACCACCTTGCCGCATCCCGTCTGCGCCACATAGTCGTCACCCAGGCCGAGGATATCGGTCAAGGCGACGTGGGCGTCGTAGACCACCAGCGTGTAATGCGTGGCGTTCATGTGCTGGTTGACGTCGATCCAGGCCGGCGGGCACTGGGTCCGCAGGGTGGTATAGGGTGCACGTTGCAAATCCGTCGTCATGGTTGAGTCTTCCCTGGGCACAAAAGCCCTATGCTGCCGCAGACCGCTGTCGCGGCGCAACGCTCATGCTTCCCCCCGCTGTGCACGGGCCGCCTGCAAGGCTGCGTGAAGTTCCGGGCAGCTAAGGCGGAAACGCTCCAGATCGCGGCGCTTGAGCTCGTAAATCGCACAGGGGGTCAGGGCGCGGCAGGTGGCGCTGCGCGCGGCGCCCGTGAGGAAGCCGCTCTCCCCCACGAAGTCGCCGGCAGCCAGCACCGCAACCTCCTCCTCGTCGCCCTGCGCATTGAGCCGCAGTACCCGCACCTGGCCGCGGGCGATCAGGTAGAGGGAGTCGTCGTAGTCACCCTCGCGAATCAGGTCCTGGCGCGCCGGCACCGTGCGCTGCTTCAGGCAGGCCAGGATACGCGGCACCTCGGCTTCCGGTACGTGCTCGAACAGGGGCACTTTGCGCAGCAGCTCCACGGGATCGATGCGGAAACGCGTGGTGTCGTATCCCCGCCGCTGCCGGATTTCCTCGTCCAGCTCCTGCAGCAGGCCCGTGGCCACACTGTTGGGAATGGAACCGCTGCGCCGCTGGGCGAGGATAAAATCGCGCTGGCTGTGCAGCATCATGCGCTCGGCCAGGCGCTGCTCGCTGGCCTGGTGGAACTCCGGGAAGTCCTGCATCACATGTTCCATGCGCTTGCGGGCACCCCGCGCCCAGCGCCGGAACAGGGCACTCACCTCCGCCACCACCTCGCCCCGTGCGTCGCTGAGGCGCGAGAGCTGGTCGATGGTGGCCAGTACCCGCATGCAGCCGTGATAGCCGGCCCAGGCCAGTTCGTAATCGCGCGCCGTCGAGTGGCTGCGAATCGACTCGGCGTGGTCGTCCAGCAGGCCCATGCCCAGGCGCTGCACCAGGCGCATCCAGGTATTGCGCGACCAGCGCTCGAAGCGCGAGCGCGGTGGAATCCTGGGCAAGGTGCCGTGGTAGCGCAGGCTGTCCGCCTCCACGTTGAGCGCGTAGACCATGTTGCGATAGGTCTTCTCCGACAGGTGCCCGCGGCTGAACATCTCATGGTAGAGGGCCTTCTGCACCGAGAAGCACTTCAAAAGCAGCAGATTGTATTCACTCTCGCGGGTCAGCTCCCGGCGGCGCTGGTCCTCGAATTGTTGCTCGGCTTCCTCGATTGCCAGTTCCAGGGCCGTGCCCACGCGTGCCGTGCGCCGCGCCGAGAAACCGCCCTCCTGCTGCAAGCGCGGCAGGCTGGCCAGCGCCGTGCGCCGGGCACTCAGGCGCGCCTCGCTCTCGGCGATGCGGTCGGCCAGGGGCGGCCGGTTCAGGCCCAACCAGCGAATCAGGGTTTCGATGCTGAGCCCCTGTACGACCAGGGTAAACAGGACCGCACCCGTGACCAGCACGACGAAGGTATCGGCATAGGCAAAATCACCGAGACTGAGGGCAATCGCCAGGGCAATGGCCCCGCGCAGGCCGCCCCAGTACATGACCACCTGGAAACGCCGGTCAATATGCTCGGCACCCGGCAGGCGCCCGACGAGCGGCACCAGGCTGAACACCACCACCGCCCGCGCCAGCAGCATGGCAGCGATCACCCACAACAGTGTGGACCAGGCATCCGCGATGGCCGCCACATTGATCTGCAGCCCCACCAGCAGGAAGATCAGCGCGTTGGCAACAAAGGCCAGGTACTCCCAGAAATGCTCCAGGTATTCGGTAACCGAGTGGGAGATCTTGGAGCGCCCCCAGCTGCCGATGGTCAGGGCGGCCGCCACGGTAGCCATGACGCCACTGACGTGCAGCAGGTGCTCGGCAATCAGGAAGGAAAAATAGGCGAGGATGGTGGTCAGGGATATCTCGATCATGGCGTCCTCCTCCACCCGCCCCAGCACGAAACCGGTCACCACCGCGAGCACCCAGCCGACCACCGCGCCGCCGAAGAATACGAATACAAAGTCGCCCAGGCCTGCGACAACCGTGTTGGTTGACACATAGCCCGCCACGGCGATGGCCAGCAGGATCTGCGAGGCGACAATCGCGGTGGCATCGTTGAACAGGCTTTCCCCCTCCACCAGGATGGTGAGCCGGCGCGGCGCGCCCAGCTGCTTGAACAGGGAGATCACCGCCACCGGATCGGTGGCGCTGAGAATCGCCCCCAGCAACAGCGCCGCGGCAAGGTCAATGCCGGTGACCCCGGCTACCAGGAAGCCGATAATCGCCGTGGAGATCAGCAGGCCCGGCACCGCCAGCGTCAGCACCGGCAGCAGGTTGCGCCGCAGCTCGCGCACCTCGAGATGGAGTGCCGACTCGAAAATCAGCGTGGGCAGAAAGACAAACAGAATCACCTCGGGGGAGATGGCAAAGCCCACCAGGGGCTGGAGGAAAGCCGGCGCCCATGGCTCCAGTCCGGACAGCCCGATGCCGACCACGACCAGGAGCACGGTGAAGGGCAGGCGAAAGCGCTTGCAAAAGGCCAGCACCGCCGCTGCCACCAGCAATAGAAAGACCACCCCGCTGACCAGGTCGATGACCGATGCGCTGTGTTCCATGGCCGGGCGCCCCCGCACTTTTCTCGCAGTATGGACACGGAGTCGGCTTTTCGCGAATTCGGTGTATGCTGGAACTTCGCTCAGATCGCAGCCCCCGCGGCTGCGACACGCTGGAGATATCGCCATGCCGCGCTGGTACTGGATACTGAGACAGCTGACCCGCACGCTGTGGGTGCGGGCCACCCTGATTGGGCTGCTGGGTGTGGGTGCCGCGATCTTTGCCGCCCTGATCGAGGATCATGTGCCCGCGGTTCTGCCCACCTATATCGGCGCCGAAGCCGTGGACGGTGTTCTCAACATTATCGCGACCAGCATGCTGGCGGTGACCACCTTTTCGCTCAGCGTGATGACCGCCGCCTACAGCGCCTCCACCAGCAATGTCTCGCCCCGCGACACCCGCCTGCTGATGGAGGATCGGGTGAGCCAGAATGTGCTCTCGACCTTTATCGGCTCCTTCCTCTTCAGCATCGTCGGCATCGTGGTGCTGAAGACCGGGGCCTACGGCGAGCGCGGCCGCTTCGTGCTGTTCCTGTTTACCATCGCGGTCATCATGCTCATCGTGGTCTCCCTCCTGCGCTGGATCGACCAGCTCACCCGGCTGGGGCGCGTCGGCGAGACCACGAACCTGGTGGAGCAGACCACACGCGAGGCCATGCAGGTGCGGCGCAAGGCACCCTGCCTGGGCGGCACACCGCTTTGCGACGAGAGCGGACTTCCCCCCGGCGCCCGGGCCATCTGCGGGGGCACCACCGGCTACCTGCAGCACGTCGACATGCAGGCCCTGGGAGAGTGCTGCGAGCAACTCGATCGCGACCTGTTCGTCACCGCGATTCCCGGCAACATGATCTACCCAGATACGCCCCTGGCCTGGCTGCCGACCGATGTCCCGGAGGGCCGTCTGGAGCCGGCATCCGCGGAAATTCGCCGGGCATTTACCATCGGCAATGAACGCAGCTTCGACCAGGACCCGCGCTTTGGTCTCGCCGTCATGAGCGAAATCGCCTGCCGCGCACTGTCCCCGGCAATGAACGACCCGGGAACCGCGATCGACGTGCTCGGCCGCCTGACACGTCTGCTGATACTGTGGGCGGAGACCCCGTCCGAATCCGAGCCCGAACTGCCACGGGTGCATGTGGCGACCTTGCAGATTGATGACCTGTTCGAGGATGCCTTCATGCTGATTGCCCGCGACGGCGCCGCTCAGGTCGAAGTACAGCTGCGTTTGCAGAAATGCCTGCGCGCACTGAATCGCCTGGGCGACGAGGCCTTTCGTGCCGCGGCGAGACGCCAGTCGACACTGGCGCAACACCGCGCGGAGCTCGCGCTGTCACTGGAGGCGGACAGGCAGCGCCTGCGCGCCGTGGCGGAAGAAACTGGCTGAATCTCGTGAAAGCCCGGGGGCATGGCCACACCCCGCGACCCGGCTTCGATATACTGCCCACGGATTCTCAACTCCCGGGAGCAGCCGTATGACCCGATGGCCCCTGTCCCGGCTGTCGACACCAGGCCGGGCCTGTGCCCGGATTATGCTGACCTGCCTGCTGCTGGCCGCGGCGGCCGTGGCGAAAGCCGACATCCCCGAGCTGGCGCTGACCGCGGCGGAGAGCCAGTTGCTGGGCAATTCCCTGGTGCATGTCGTCGACAGCAGTGCTTCGCTGAACGCCAGCGACATCGCCGGCGGCCGCGTTCAACCCGACTGGCAGCCGGCCAGTGGCGAAACCCCCAACCTGGGCCTGGTCCGTGAGCCGGTGTGGTTTGCCGCGTGGCTGGAGAGCCCGCGCGATCTAGAACGCCTGCTGGTGATCGCCTACCCACCCCTCGATCACCTGGACCTGTCCCTGTGGCACCAGGGCCAGCTGGTGCAGCGCTTTGCCACCGGCGATCGCCTGCCCTTCGACAGCCGCCCGATTGAACATCGGCACTTCGTATTTCCCCTGCAGTTCAAGGCGGGGGAGCGCTACCTGCTTCTGCTGCGGGTTGAGACAACCGGGTCGGTACAGTTGCCCGCGTCCCTCTGGGAGCCCAGCCGCTACGTCGAGGAAACCCAGCACGGCCTGCTGCTCCAGGCCCTGTTTATTGGCATCATGCTGGCCCTGGCCGCCTACCACCTGCTGCTGTACTTCGCGGTACGGGACGTTGCCTACCTGTGGTATGTGGTGTTCCTGGGCACCTTCCTGATGGCGCAGGTATCCCTGCGCGGCCTCGGCCTGCAGTATCTCTGGCCCGATAACCCGGCTTTCAACCACCAAGCGATCCCGCTGTTCTTCTCGGTGGGCTTCGCCGTCGTCTGTATCTTCACTGACCGCTTCCTGGACGCAAAACGCTACAGCCCGGGCTGGTCCCGGGCCCTGCGCGGCCTGGCCGGTATCGGTGCGGCGATCGCACTCTGCGGCCTGGTGCTGCCCTACTCGGCGATCCTGATTGCCATCCTGGCTGGCTCAACGCTTGGCTCGGTGCTGATCTTCATCGGCAGTTGCCACCTCTGGGCCCGGGGCAGCACCCTGGCGCCCATCTTTGTGCTCGCCTGGTCGCTGTTTCTCGCCGGCAATATTCTGTTCAACCTGAGCAAGCTGGGTGTGCTGCCCAGCAGCACCTTTACCGAGTACCTGCCGCAGGTCGGTACCGTCCTGCAAATGCTCCTGCTCTCCTTCGCCCTGGCCTATCGCATCAACCTGGAGCGCGCCCGGCGTGAAGAGGCGCAGCAGCGCAACCTCGCCATGCAGCGCGAAGCCAACGAAGTCCTCGAGTCGCGTGTGGCCGAGCGCACGGAGGCCCTGGAGCTGGCCTACGATCAGTTGAAGGTCCTCAGCCAGCTTGACAGCCTCACCCAGCTGAAGAACCGCGCCTACTTCGACGAGGTCCTGGCGAAGGAGTGGTCGCGACACGCGCGGGAGTCGCGCAGCCTTGCACTGCTCCTGATCGATGCCGACCACTTCAAGCGCATCAACGACACCCGCGGCCATCTGTGCGGTGACGAATGTCTCCGGGTTATTGCCGCACTTTGCCAGGAGCAGGTTCAGCGCAGTAGTGACCTGGTATGCCGCTACGGCGGCGAAGAACTGGTTGTCCTGCTGCCGGGTACCGACACCGAGGGCGCCCTCGCGGTGGCCGAGGCCATCAGGCAGGCCATTGCCGGCGCAAATTTCCAGTGGCAAGGTGAAGCCGTGCCGCTGACCGCGTCGATTGGCGTGGCGGCCTGTGTACCGAATCCGGACCTCGCAGCCGACGCCTTGCTGCGCCAGGCAGACGAGGCGCTGTATGCCGCGAAAGGTGGGGGGCGCAATTGCACCATGGTCTACAACGCGAACCCATGAGCGACGACGCAGCCCGAAACCTGGAACAACTGCTGGAGCAGATCGAGACAGCCGCGCGCCGGGAGCACAGCCGCGTGACCACCGGGGAAATCCTGCGCGCGGTGGGCAGCCGCTCCTTCGCCCCGGTACTCATGTTGACGGGCGCACTGGTCACCTCGCCCCTGAGTGGCATTCCCCTGTTCCCCACCACCATGGCGATCATCGTGCTGCTGGTGTCCTTGCAGATGCTGGTCGGGCACCGGCATTTCTGGCTGCCGCGGTGGCTGCTGGCGCGCAACCTCGGGCGGGATACCCTGCTGCGTGTGCTGCAGCGCCTGTACACCCCGGCCAGCCTGATCGACCGGGTACTCAAGCCACGCATGACCTACCTGGTCAAGGGCCCTTCCCATCTGCTGATCGCGTTGATCTGCCTCGGCATCGCGTTCACCATGCCAGCGATGGAGCTGATCCCCTTCTCCTCGTCCATCGCCGGGGCGGCACTGTGTGCCTATGGCCTGGCGCTGGTCTCCCGGGACGGCCTGCTGGCCCTGATCGCACACTGCCTGGTAGGCATGATGGTGCTCGGCCTGGTCGCGCTCTCCGCCTGACCCGCGCGCCTAGGCCTGCAGCCCGGCAGCAACAAAGCGGAGGATGGCCTCGACCCGCTCCCAGGGATCAAAACCGCGGTAACCGCTGCCCAGCTGCCAGTCGGCCCCCTCCTCCCGCAGTGCCGAGAGCCCCCGCAGCATGCAGTGGGTCGACAGATCCAGGCGCAGCATCAACTCCGCCTCCGGCACGCCGGGGCGGCAGTGTTTGAGCGCGGTAAACTGGCGCTCGTAGATCGCCCGCATCCAGGGCTCGCCGGTGTAATTGAACAGGATTTCGTTGCGATCGCCGTAGAGCCGCGCCAGCAGGCAGACGTGGGCCATGCCATCCTCGCCGCCCTCGATCGCGGTGCGCGCCAGGGGCATCACCATGACCTCGGCAATCTCGCGCACGCCCAGCGGGCCCCGGGCCTCGCACAGCGCCAGCAGTTGCTGGCGCTCGCGCATCAAGGGCTCGATGTACTCGCTGATCAGTGCGACCAGCAGGGATTCCCGGGATCCGAAGTGATAGTGCAGGCTGCCGGGGCTGGCGCCCGCGGCGGCATTAATGCCGCGAATCGAGACCCCTTCCACCCCGTGCACGGTAATCAGCGAGCGCGCCGCGCGCAGCAGCCGCTCGCGGGTATCGCCCACCCCCGCCGCCGGACGGCTGTGTTTCGTGCTCATGCTATTGGACCCCCTTGTACATAGCACCCCGGTTGACCGCTCATCATACCCTAGCATAGGATTCACCAACTGTTTGAATCAAGTGATCTAAACCCTGAGTACACGGCCCGGGATCCTGCCCGGGCGCCGAGGAGACCTGCCCATGTCCATCGATACTGTCGATTCCATCCATCGGGGTGACGCCGCCCGCTCCGGTGGCTGGCTGTCCCGCGTGAGCCGCCGCGCCGCCGCCCTGTTTGGCGCCCTGGGCCTGGTCACGGCAGCCGCCGCATCAGTCGCCGCCCCGGCAAACGCCGCGCAGAGCACCGCCACACCCGACACCACTGCCAGCATCCCGGTATCGCGGGCACCCGAGGGCGCGCCCAACGTCGTGGTCGTGCTGCTCGACGACGTCGGCTTCGGCGCCACCGAGGCCTTCGGTGGCCCGGTACAGACACCCGCCCTCAGCGCATTGGCGAACGAGGGCCTGCGCTACAACCGTTTCCACACCACCGCCATCTGCTCGCCGACCCGCGCCGCCCTGCTCACCGGACGCGACGCCCACGCCGCCAACGTCGGCGCGGTACTCAACTCCTCCAGCGCCCTGCCCGGCTACCAGGGCCTGCTGCGGGAAGAGACCGCCACCATCGCCGCCATCCTGCGCGAGCAGGGCTACAGCACCGGCGCCTTCGGCAAGTGGCACCTGACCCAAACCTGGGAGGCCTCCCAGGCGGGCCCCTTTGACCGCTGGCCCACCGGGGTCGGCTTCGACAAGTTCTACGGCTTCATGGGCGGGGAAACCGACCAGTACGAGCCCACCCTCTACGAGGGCACCACCCCGATCCACCGCCCGGCCGGTGACGACTACCACGTGACCGAGGACATCGTCGACCAGGCCATCGACTGGATGGACGCGGTGCAGTCCCTGGATGCCGACAAGCCCTTCTTCCTCTACCTGGCACCGGGTGCGGTACACGCCCCCCTGCAGGTGGCACAGTCCTGGATCGACCAGTACGACGGCCAGTTCGAGGCCGGCTGGGACGCCATGCGCGAAGCCATTCTCGCGCGCCAGAAACAGCTCGGCGTGGTGCCCGCCGATACCCGGCTGAACCCGCGCCCGGACACCCTGCCCGCCTGGGATAGTCTGAGCGACGAAGAGCGGCAGGTGGCGGCGCGGCTGATGCAGACCTTCGCCGGTTTCCTGGAGCACACCGACGTGCAGATCGGGCGCCTGGTCGAGGCCCTCAAGGCCCGCGGCGAGTTCGACAACACCCTGTTCGTATACATCGCCGGCGACAACGGCAGCAGCGCCGAGGGCGGCCTGGCGGGCAGCATCAACTACCTGGGTTCCCTGCAGGGCCTGCCGGAAACCCTGGACCAGCAGCTGGATGCCCTGGAGCGCATCGGCGGCAAGGACACCTTCCCCCAGTACCCCGCCGGCTGGGCCTGGGCCCTGACCTCGCCCTTCCAGTGGGTCAAGCAGGTGGCCTCCCACCTGGGCGGCTCCCGGGTCGGCACGGTGATCAGCTGGCCGGCGGTGATCGGCGAGCAGGCCGGCGGCCTGCGCAGCCAGTTCAGCCACGTCAACGACATCGCCCCCACCATTCTCGACGCCCTGGACATCCCGCTGCCGGAAACCGTCAACGGCGTGGCACAACGCCCCATGGACGGCAGCAGCCTGCTGGCCAGCCTGCGTGACCCCGAGGCCCCCGAACACCACCCCACGCAGTTCTTCGAGGTGCACGGTAACCGCGGCATCTACCACGAGGGCTGGATGGCCTCGGCCTTCCACCAGCGCCTGCCCTGGACCGTGGGCGGCGTGATCCGGCCCACCCCGATGGAAGCCGACACCTGGGAGCTCTACCACCTGGAGACGGACTACAGCCAGTCCCGCGATCTCGCGGACAGCCACCCGGAAAAACTCGCCGAGCTGAAACAGCGCTTCCACGACCGGGCCGAAGCGCTCGGCATTCTGCCCCTGCGCAGCTCCCTCGACACCATGCAGTCCCACCCGGTGCCCCACCTCGGCGAGGGCCGCGATACCTTCGTCTACCGCGCCGGCACCGTAGGCATCCCCGAGGCCCAGGTCCCCAACCTGAAGAACCGCTCCTGGTCTGTGCTTGCCGAGCTGCGCGGGGAGCAGCCCCGCGGCGTGTTGGCCACCCTCGGCGGCACCGTCGGCGGCTGGTCACTGTTCCTCGACGCCGAGTCGCGCCCGGTCTTCCACTACCGCGTCTTCGAGCGCGGCGAACTGACCCTGCGCGGCGAACAGGCCCTGGACGGTGACCCGCAGGTCGCGGTGCACTTCGACTACGACGGCGGCGGCTACGCCCGCGGTGGCGAATTCCGCCTCGAGGTCGACGGCGAGGTGGTCGACCGGGGGCGCATCGAGGTTACCCCGCCGGCCTATTTCTCGATTGACGAAACCTTCGATATCGGTGTGGACACCGGCTCCCCCGCCGGCCATTATCCGGCGGAGAGCGACCTGGGATACGCCTTCCAGGGCGGCGAGATCGAGACAGTGACCGTGCAGCTGCGCTGACGCCCGGCGCAGCCCCGAGCGAGGAGATAACAACAATGAAACTCAACGGACAGATTGCCCTGGTCACCGGTGCCGGCCAGGGCGTGGGGCGCGGCATCGCCCTGGCCCTGGCAGCGGAAGGTGCAAAGGTCGCCGTGACCGGGCGCACCCTGGCGAAACTCGAGGACACCTGCGAGGCGATTGCCGCCGCCGGTGGCGAGGCACTGCCGGTGCAGTGCGACGTCAAGTCGCCCGAGTCCCTGCAGGCCTGTGTCGATGCCGTCGTCGGCCATTTCGGCGGCCTGAGCATCCTGGTCAACAACGCCCAGGAAGTGCCCCTGGGCACCCTGCTGGCGGTGGAGGAAAGCGCCGTCGCCACGGGCTGGGAGTCCGGCCCTTTGGCCACCCTGCGCCTGATGAAGCTCTGCCACCCCCACCTCAAGGGCCAGGGAGTGATCGTCAACCTGGCCTCCACCTCCGCCAAGCGCTGGGACATGGCCGGCTACGGCATCTACGCCGCCTGCAAGGAAGCCATTCGCTCGATCAGCCGCGCCGCCGCCTGCGAGTGGGGCCCCGAGGGCATCCGCACCAACGTCATCCTGCCCCTGGCCGCCTCACCGGCCCTCGCCGGCTGGATCGAGGAGCGCCCCGAGGAGGCCAGCGAGTTCTTCCGCACCATTCCCCAGCGCCGGGTCGGCGACTGCGAGGCGGACATCGGCCGCTTCGTCGCCCTCCTCTGCAGCCCGGACGCGGGCTATGTCAACGGCCAGAGTATCGCCCTGGACGGCGGGCAGGCCTTCCTCGGCTAAGGCCGGGGCCTAGGCCGGCAACAACAGCAACTCCAGCCGGCCGTCGCCGAGCAGCACACTGCGCTCGAAGCGAAAGTCGCTCAGGCAGGCTTGCAGGCGCGCCTGGGACAGGGGGGCGTAGCCGGCGATGGCGGCCGGGCGCGGGCTCAGGGCCAGGGTATCCCCGGCCAGAATCCCGAAGTGATGGGTGTTTTCCGGCGCGCTGCGCTTGTGTACGCCGAAGGCGTGGGCGCGGCTTCCCGGGTGGAGATGCGGCCGCAGCACGGCCTGCAGGGCCTGGATGGCTTCCACTGGCAGATAGTTGAAGAGGTCCCAAAACAACACCACGTCGAGACGCACATCCGTTGCCAACGGCAGCAGGGCTGACAGCTCGGCGGCGTAGTCGGGGGCCTCCTGCTCCCAGGCCAGGGGTAGCTCGGCGAACAGGTCGGCGATGTGCAGGCGACAGGGGCTGCCCGAGAAATGCGCCACGGTCTCCGGGCGAGCGGGCCCGAGGTCAAGCACCTCGAGGCGCCCCGCCCCCTCGGCCCGGGCGAGCAGTGCCGGCAGCAGCTGGGAAGTCTGGCGGCGCAAGCGGGGGTCAGCCGTGTTTCAGCTCCAGCTCCGGGTTGCCGCCCTCGGCGCCGGCTGCGAGATTGCCCGCGACCTTGGTCTTGGGTTTTGCGGCAGGCGCCTCGCCCGGGTCCATGTCGATGCTGCCCTTGAAGTGCGCCCCGTCCTCCAGGGTGACCCGCGGCGCCACGATATTGCCGCGGACCCGGCCGGTCTTGGCGATGATCACCTTCTCGTCGCCGGTGACATCACCGGCCACTTCACCTTCGATCTTCACCGTCTTGGCACGGATATCGGCGGTCACCTTGCCGGACTCCCCCACCGAAACGGTGTGCTGGCCCAGTTCGATGCTGCCCTCGACCCGTCCCTGGATCAGCAGGTCCTCGTCGCCGCTGACGGTGCCCTTGATATGAATGCTGGGTCCGATCATGGCAGTGCTCCTCACGGCAACCGGGTTGGACGACGGCCGGGGTGCCGGCACCGGGGCGCTTTCGGGTACCGCATCCTCGACCGGGGGCACGGCCGGGGTCGGGGTCTTGTTCCTGTTTCGATCAAACATCGGATCGCCACCTCAATGTTCACGGGCACTTGATCCTAGCAGGGCCACCGGCGGGGCGAAAGCGCCCCGTTAGGGGCATCTGGACTTTTCGTTCATTCGTTCCGGCTCCACGAGCGGCGCGGCGCTCAGAGCCGGCTGGCCTCCCCCTGCAGCTCGCGGATCAGCTCGCTCACCGCCGGCAGGTGGTTGGACTCCGCGCGCAGGATCGCGAGGAAGAGCTGGCGCTTGAAGTCGCGTAGGTCGACGCCCGCTTCCACCGCCTCGGGCACCGAGCTGCCGACAATATCCACCAGGCGCTCGGCGGCGGTGAGGCGCCCCCAGAGGTAGTCGTTCTCGCGAAAGCGCCGGGAGAAGAACGCGCCGAAATTGCCCAGGCGCACCCCGCGCAGGATATCCCGGGCACCGCCCTCGCGCAGGGTGTTGGCGTCGTCCACGGCGATGCGGTCCACCTTGATTTCCTCCAGCGCATCCATGTCCCGCTGCTGGTTCATGGGCAGGGTGAGCACGTCGTAGTAGGCAAAGCCGAAATAGGCCGTCAGCACCTCGCGGATCAGGGTCAGGTCCCCCACCGCCGCGCACCACTCCGCCAGCACGTCGTCCAGGGTGCTGTCGTAGTCGACCAGATCCAGCTTTTCCCGCACCCGCACCAGGAAGGCGTTCAGGTGGTCCCCCTGCAGGCTGCCACCGCGCTGGCCCAGGGTGCGACTGCGCCAGTCGAGCAGGTCCCGCAGGCGCCCGGAGCAGTGGTAGAGCCGCGCCTTGAGCTGGTCCAGGTGGCGGTGCCGCCCGGGAATACCGGCGGTGATCGGGTCGGTGTAGAGCTCGTTGCAGCGGCGAATCAGCAACAGCACCCGGCGCAGGCGGTAGCGCACATCGTAGTTGCGCAGGAAGCGCACCCAGGGCGCCTGCTCGCCGTGGCGGGCACTGAGGGCGGTTTCCCCCATGGGCCGGATGCGCTCCATGCGCGCCCAGGCCTGCACCCGGGCCATCGCCTCGGCGCGGCTGAGGCCGCGGGTGGTGTGCTGGAACAGCTCGCCCAGCTCCTCCAACAGGCCCAGCACCTTGAGCCGGGTGTAGCCCTCGTAGGCGTAGCCCGCCTGCACCGCGGAGCGGGTGCTGGCGTCGTTGCGCCAGCGGGCGATGGTGCGCGCGTCCGGCGGCGCGTCGAGCTGACGCTGCAGCAGATCGCCCATGCTCGCCAATACCTGGCTGCGCACCCCGTCGGCCACCTCGCGGTGCAGGTGCACCTGTTCGTTGAAGCGGGCGATTTCCTCCAGGTCGTCGCGGATCGGCTGGTGGCGGGGAATCCCCGACAGGGCACCGATGATGGTCTTGAAAAACTGCGGCACCTCGTGCTCCACCTCGCGGTGGATCTCCGGGTTGGGCTCCAGGTAGACCAGGCGGCGGTCGGTCTGGCGGTGGGCGGCGTGGCGGCGCACCGCCTCCAGGGCCACCGAGACCGGCTTGTTCATCAGGACGCTGCCGTCGATGTAGGCGGCGTCCTCGGCCCACTCCCCGGAGCGCCGGGAGGTCTTGAACTGGGTGCGTATGAAGTCATCGCGCCCCACCCAGCTGGCCTCTCGCTGCGCCAGCAGCTCGTCCATCTCCGGTAGCCGCGCCGGGGGAAAGGCGCCGGGAAAACTGCTGGTGGCGCGGGCGGCGAAGGCCAGGGAGGGCAGGTGATCGCGGTCGAGGTTGGAGCGCACCTTGCCCGCCGGCGTCAGCTGGTGGTGAAAACGGAACAGGTGGCGGTGCTCGCGCTCGTGAATCTCCGGCGGGTCGTGCAGGGCAATGCTCTGGGGGTGGCCCCAGAAATCCGTGGTGGTGACAAACAGCTCCAGCGGCAGGCCCGGCGGCAGCAGGGAGCGCTTGCCGCCCTCCCCCTCACTCTCCTCGTCGCCCATGGCCTCCAGGGCGTCCAGCATCATTGCGCTCATGCGGCTGCCGCTGAAGGGCGGCTCGAACCAGCGCGAGCGCATGAACAGGGACAGGTTCTGCAGCAGCTCGGGGGCATCCGGCGGCGGCCCCCCGCGCCGCACCCGGCGCCGCTGGCGCCAGCGCAACAGCCAGAACAGCGGCCGCATGTAGACCTTCGACAGCCGCCCCGCGCGGGCCTCCGGGTCGAGCAGCTCCTCAACATCCGCCAGATCCAGCCAGAGCTTGCGGTGCTTGTCCAGGGACAGGTCCCAGGCCAGGGCCCGCGCCAGCATGATGCCGTTGATGCCACCGGCGGAGGCGCCGGCGATCACGTCCACCAGCACCCGCAGGCGCACCGTGCCGCCGATCTGCTGCAGCAGGCGGAAGTAGACCGCCTCGGTATCCAGCTCGCCCCGGTGGCCGCCGGCATCGGCGTAACTGGCGGTCGCCGCGCGATCCTCGGGCAGCGCGTGGTAGGCGCGGGAGGCGCGCACCAGCTTGAGAATCTCCCGGCTGATGCCGTGCATGTACACCGCCAGGGAGACACCGCCGTAACAGACCAGGGCCAGGCGCAGCTCGCGCTCGGGAATCGCGTGGGGATCGCTGTCGCTCATGAGTCTGTCGCGGACTCCCGGGCACCGCTGGCGCGATAGGCCGCCAGCACCGGCTCGAACTCGCTCGGCGCCGAACCGTGGATCACCACGCTGTCGGCACCGTTGGCCAGCTCCCGGCGCCACTGGGCGGCGCAGGCCTCCGGCGTGCCCACCGCGGCGTGCAGCCAGTCCTCGGGAATCAGCTCACTGATCTGCTCCAGTTGCTCCAGGGTGGCCACGCTGTCGATCCCGCCGGGCACCGACTGCACCACCTCGCTGGCGCGAAAGCGCTCCAGCACCGCCGGGTCCCAGTCGTTGAGCTTGACCAGCAGTTCGGCGTAGCCGGGGGCCTGCATGTAGGTGGCCATCCGCGCCACGATCTTGCGCAAGTAATCCTCGCGACTGGGGTTGCAGGCCGTCGCCAGCACCGCGTGCAGCTTGACCGCATCGGGGTCGCGCCCGGCCCGCTCCGCGCCCTCGCGCACCAGCGCCCGGGCCCGGCTCAGCCCCTCGGGGGTGATGAAGGTATGCAGGTGCACGCCATCGAAATGCGCGCCGGCAAAGCGCAGGCTGGCGGGGCCGAAGCCGACAAAGTGCAGGGGAATCTCCGCCTGTAGCCACTTGCCCATGCTCAGGTAGGGGAAATGCCCCATCTCGCCGCGGTGGTCGAGCACGCTGCCGCCGGACCACAGGGTCTTCAGCAGCTCCAGGCCCTCGACGATCTGCGCATTGCTGACACTCTCCAGGCCCATCAGCTGGTTGCGAATCGCCACCCCCCGGGCCAGGCCCAGCTCGAAGCGCCCCCCGGAAATGTAGTGCAGGCTGGCACACATCGTCGCCAGCACCATCAGGTGGCGGGTGTGCAGGTTGGTGGCGGCGGTGGCCACGCGAATGCGCTCGGTGGACACCAGCGCGGCACTGCAGATCACCCCGGCGTCCTTGACGTCGAAGCGCTCCGAGAGCCAGACCCGGCCGAGCCCGAGGGCCTCGGCGGCGCGGGCCTCGTCGATGGCATCCGCCGGCGTCTGGGTGTGGCCGGGCAGCAGGTAACAGCTGAGCTCGGGAAATTCGGTGTGGCTGGTCATGGCTGGCACTCCCTGTGCGTTATTCGTGTCAGGCATCCCCGGGGCGCTGGCCACCGCACAGCACCTCCGTGATTGCCTCGGTATCCATGTACTCCTTCAGCGACAGCAGCTTGCCCTCGCGCCAGGTAAACAGGAAATGGTAGTGGTTGACGTAGTCCTGGCCGGAGACATGGCGCCCGCGCCCGGTGGCCTCCACCGCCACCCGGCTGCCCTCGGCAGTCACCGCGTGCACGGTGTAGTGCAGGCCCTGGGGGAAGGCCTCCAGCACGCTGCCGGCAAACTGGCGAATCTGCGACTTGTCATAGACCCCGGAAATCAGCGTGCCGCCCATGGTGTAGAGCTTGCCGTCCTCGGCGTAGGCCCCGGCGATATGTTCGGCATCGCCGCGGGCGATCGCCTGAATCAGTGCCAGGGTGCGCTCGCGATTGGACTCCACCACGGCCTTGGGCACCTTGGGCTCGTCGGCGGGCGCCCCCAGCTCGCACTTGCGGCAGTCCAGCCGGCTGCCCAGCATGGACTCCCGGCCGGCCTCGGTCTGCACCCAGGGGCGCTCGGTGAAGGGCGGCTGGTGGCGCACGTGCTGATAGTGGCCACAGGCCAGCTCCGCCACCCAGTCCCGGTTCTCGTCCTGATGATAGCCGCTGATCGGCTGTTGCATGCACGCTCCCCCGCGTATCTCTGACAGGCCCCGTTTATACCGCACCTGCCCGGCGACCGACAGCCACAAGCCCCGTGCAGACTAGCATGCTGCACTGGCAGGACTGGTTGACGGCGCCGCGAAGACCTAGAGTTTCACACCTTCAGGGAACATCACAAGCCAGGAGGACCTGCACCCATGTCTCAAGCACTCGAAAACAAGGCCGCCATCGTCACCGGCGGCGCCGGCGGGGTCGCCAAGGGCGTCGCCGCGGCCTTCGTCAAGGCCGGCGCCAGCGTATTGATTGTCGACCGCGACGAGGAGATGGGTCGCGCCACCGAAGCCGAGCTGCGCGAATTCGGCACGGTGCAGTTCATGGCCATGGACCTGGCCGACCACGCCGAACTGCCGCGCATCGTCGACACCGCCGTGGCCGCCTTCGGCAAGCTGGACGTGCTGGTCAACGCCGCCCAGGCCTCGCGCCAGAAAATGTTCATGGAGCAGAGCCGCGAGGACGCCAATATCGCCTTCGATACCGGCTTCTGGCCCACCTTCATCCTGATGCAGGCGGCCCAGCCGCACCTGGTCAAGACCCGGGGCTCGATCATCAACTTCGGCAGCGGTGCCGGCTACGCCGCCCAGCCGACCCAGGCCTCCTACGCCGCCGCCAAGGAAGCCATCCGCGCCATCTCCCGGGTCGCCTGTCACGAGTGGGGCCCCGAGGGCGTGCGGGTCAACGTGCTCTGCCCCTTCGCCAACTCCCCGGGGGTGAAAGCCTGGGCGGAACACTTCCCCGAGGCCTACGAGAGCCAGCTGTCCAAGGTTCCCCTGCGGCGCATCGGGGACTGCGAACAGGATATCGGCGCCGCCGCGGTCTTCCTCGCCAGCGATGCCGCCGCCTATGTCACCGGCCAAACCCTGATGGTGGACGGCGGCGGCACCCGTATCGGCTGAGCAAAAAAAAGCCGCCACCCGGAGGTGGCGGCACAACGTCCCATGGACGGAGGGAAAACTCAGAAGCGGCGCTGGTAGGCCAGGCTGAAGGAGCGGCCGACACCCTTGAAATTGCGCACGTCGTTGGCGTTCACCTGGGAGTAGTAGGTGAAGTAGTCGCGGTCGGTCAGGTTCTGCACCGCCAGGGTAAAGGTACCGCCCAGGGCCTGCAGGTCGGCACTCAGGTCCAGCGTGGTGTAGCCGTCGAAGCCGGCGACTTGCGTGCCCTCGCGGTTGTCGAAATCGCGATCCATCAGGTGATTCAGCTGCAGGCGGGTACTGACGGCCTCGCCCCAGCGACGATCCCAGCTCAGGTTGACCCGGTCCGGGGCGATGTTGCTGCCGTCGAGGTCGGAATCCACCCGGCCGTCCTGGTCGGAGTCGTAGCGACCGTCGGTCTGGGCAAAGCGCAGCCCCAGCAGGTCGGCCCCGGTCACCGCCCAGGTGGCGCGAAACTCGATGCCGTCCACCTCGGTCTGCTCGCGTTTCACCGTGTAAATCCCGTCGTCGCCGCGCTGCAGGCGCTGGCCAAAGTCCGAGTCGGACTCGTAGTAGCTGAGCTGGGCACTGAGCCGCTCGCCGCTGTATTCCAGGCCGAGCTCGGTGTTCTCGGTGAGAATCGGCTTCAGGTCGAGAAAGCTCTCCACGCTCTGCCCGGGCACGTTGATGCCGCGCAGCACCCGCCCGACGTCGGGCATGGAAAAGGCCTCGGCGTAGTTGGCAAACACCCGCCACTGCTCGGTGGCCTGGAAGGTGCCGCCGAAGTTGAAGAGGGTCTCGGAGAACTCCGGCTCGCCACCGCGGACGAACTGGCTGCCGTAGGACGCCAGGGTGGTGAAGTCGTCCACCTCCAGGCGCGACTTCTCGTAACGCAGCCCGGTGGTCAGGGTCAGCCGCTCGACGCCGGTGTACTCCGCCTGCAGGTAGGGCGCGACGTTCTGGTACAGGGTCTCCGGTACCCAGGTGCGGCCGGTCTGGATCAGCGCCTGCCAGGTTTCGTCTTCCAACACATCGACCCCATAGACCAGGCTCAGGGGCAGGCCGGCGACGCTGTCGCGCGCCAGGGTCACCTTCACCCCGCGCTTCTCGGAGTTGTTCTGGGACTGGTCCAGTAGATCCGGGCCGTAGGCCGGGTCCTGGAAGGTGCGAATCGGGTTGGCCTCGGCACCGTAGGTGGCGGCGAAATCCTGGCTGAAGGCCTGCACCCGCAGCTGGTGCCCGAGCACCGCCTCGTGGGTGTAGTTGAGGCTGAGGGTGGTGACCTTGTTGCGCGCGCCCTCGCCGGAAATATCGCCCTTCACCGCGCCGCTGGGAATGCCCGCCTCGACATCCCCCGGCACCGAGATCCAGTCGTTGTTGCCCTCGATATCGTAGCGGTTGGCCATCAGCTCCAGGCGCTGGTTTTCCCAGTTGTAGCCGGCCTTGAGAAAGGCGTCGAAGGACTGCGAGTCCATGCTGTCGCCCTGGGTGTTGTCGGCGCCGATCACCTCGCCGTTGGCGTCGTAGGCAATGCCGCTCTCCCGCCAGCTCACGCTGGCCAGCACATCCGCCGCGCCGAAGCTGTTGGACAGACTGTAGCTCACCCCATAGTCCGCGCTCTCGCCCGGGTCCTCTTCCTGGAACGAGGTATCCACCCGCAGGCTCTGGGTCAGCTCCTCCGAGGGCTTGCGGGTAATCAGGTTGATGATGCCGCCGGAGGCCCCGAGGCCGTGGATGGCGTTGGCGCCGTGCAGCACCTCCACCCGCTCCAGCAGGATCGGGTCGATGGTGTGGCCATCGCGACCGCCGCTGCGCAGCGGGTTGGACTGGGGCACCCCGTCGATCATGTACAGGGGCTTGCGGCCGCGCAGGCTCTCCCCCGCGTTGGTCATCTTCTGGCGGCTGGGGGAAAAGCTGGGGATCAGGTTGCCCAGCACCGTGGACAAGTCATTCTGCACCGCCAGCTGCTGGCGCAGCTCGGTCTCGTCGATCACCGTCACCGTATTGGGGATGGTACTGAGGGGCTTGTCGACCCGGGTGGAGGTGACCACCACCTCCTCGACCAGGCCCTGGGCCTGCAAAGACGACGCGGCAAACACGCCGCAGGCGAGCAGCGAGAGTGACACAGACGGACGGCTGCGGTGCATGGAGAACCCCCTTATAGAACATTATCGAAGCGCGACGGCCATCCGGCCGCTCAATGGCCGCGAATCTTATTGTATTCGATAATGATTCTCAATAGCGAAAGAGGATTTCCGCTTATTCACGCCTGTGTCGCCGCCTCGGCCGCGCCTGCATCCGGGTGGAGGTGTATCGCCAGCCACAGGGTTCCGGCCTCGCAGCGCAGCACCCGGTGAACGGTGCCGGCAGGCAGGAAACGGTAGTCGCCCTCTCCCAGGGTCACCGTTTCGCCGGCCACCTGCATCACGGCCCCACCGCGGAGCAGAAGCACCCACTCGTCCTGTTCCTGCACGTAGTCCACCGGCTCGATATCGGCGGAACTGACAATGCGCTCGATCACCAGGTTGCGGTGGGCGAGGAGCGTGTCGAAGCGCTCACCCCGGGTGGGCGTGTTGAGGCTGGCGAAAAGGTTGTTCAAGGTGATCTCCGTGGGTGATGTCGGCTCGGGTGATACACGGCCACAAGAATGTTTTCCGCGGGTTCATCGGATCTCATTGACAATACTGGGCGGCGGTTTCGGCTCATCTTCGCGGGTAACCTGAGACGCTGTACAGTCCAGGGTCTCGACCGAGCATCTGACGCGGTTGTGGGGATGATCCTTCGGGCGATAACTGCGCTCCCTGAATTCAGCAGGGGAAAACCAGAACTGTTCAAGCATGCCCCTGACGGGAAGCGGCTGGCTGTCTGGCTCATGCTGCCGGTGAATAAATGGCTGATAGACAAACTGCGTGATGGCCATTTCTACCGCCTGTTCAAAGTAACCCTCCGGCTTGCATGTCAGCTCGCTGAGCTGATTCACGCGCCCCCCGCCATCAATGGCAAACCTCACCATGCACTTTCCATCGATACCCGCCTTCAAGGCGGAATCGGGGTACTCGGCATGGACTCGCAGTACGGGAAAGTGGTCATCCGAAACCGGGTAGTCGCCATGTACTCGCCAGGAGAAACATGACAACAGGCATACGGCCAATACTGCTCGCTTCATCAGGTCGAACGCTCCTTGCCGGAAATGTTCCGACGCCAGCCACCACTGCTGGACCTTTTGAACATCAGCTGGTGTCGTGCCTACAAAAAGAACCCGTATTTATATCGCTAGCTCCCTTGGCGCCACCAGGACACCATCGTTATCCGCATACAGGTAGTGCCCCGGCACAAAGGTCACACCACCGAAGGTGACCGGCACATTGAGGTCACCGATGCCGCACTTGTCGGTTTTCAGCGGAATACTGGCCAGGGCCTGCACGCCCAGATCCAGCTCGGCCAGGGCATCCACGTCGCGCACGCAACCGTAGATGACCAGGCCCGCCCAGCCGTTGTCGACGGCATTGGCGGCGATCATGTCACCCAGCAGTGCCCGGCGCAGGGAGCCACCGCCGTCCACCACCATCACCCGGCCCTGCCCCGGCAGCGCGGCCTGTTCCTTGACCAGAGAGTTGTCCTCGTGGCACTTGATGGTGACGATCTCGCCGCCGAAACTGGCGCGCCCGCCGAAGTTGATCATCATCGGCTCGAGCACGCTGACCGCATCCGGGTAGGCATCACAGAGGTCTGGCGTGGAAATGCTGTTCACGAAGGCTATCCTCCCTGCCGAATCAGGACGACCAGTATCGCGGCCGCCCCGTCAATTGCCAAAGCTACTTGCCGGTAATCTGCGCCAGTGTGATCGAAAAGCCACACTCAGGGGCCGTGTTGAGCACGTGCTCTTCATACTTGCAGAACAGGGCGTCCAGGTGCGCGTCGATTTCCTCCTGGGTAAAGTCCAGGGAGTGTGAACACTCGACACCGGTCGCCCTGGCCCGCTCCAGTGCATCCGCAGCACTGTTGTAATTGAACACCACATTCATGACGCCCTCCCCCTTGTGCTTGAGGTAGGGGGACACCACACTGTCGTTCTCGCGCCCCTTCATGGGTGCGCACAGCTCGATGCCGGCATCCCAGCTGATGGCCACATTGATGCCGTAATTCTCACCCGTCCAGTCGGCGCTGTGGAAGGTCGCCCCGAGAAGCTCGGAGTAATAGCGCTTCGATTTCTCCAGATCGTGAACGGCCACGATAATGCGATTGATACCCCTCAAATTCATCCTGAGCCTCGTTAGATAGTGTTGGTATTATTGCGCGGCGCTACGCTGCGACTTCGACTATAGCCCCACTGGCTGGCAACCGGTAGTATCGGGCCCTGGCTTATACCTCTGCATCCGCATGGCTTACCCGATTCCTTCCGAAAGCGTCGAAACCGAGCTGGAAGTCAAAAAGAGTCGCTTTATCACCCGCGCCGCGATAGCCCCCGATCGCAGTGCCGCGATGGCGGTGCTGGAACAGGCCCGCCGCGACTATCCCGATGCCCGCCATCATTGCTGGGCCTATCTGCTGGGCAACCCGCAGCAGCCCGGCAGCCTGGCGATGTCGGATGACGGCGAACCCTCCGGCACCGCCGGCAAACCCATCCTGAATGTCCTGCAGCACAGCGGCATTGGCGATCTCGTGGTCGTGGTGATCCGCTATTTTGGCGGCATCAAACTGGGTGCGGGGGGCCTGGTGCGCGCCTACTCGGCGGCGGCGCAACAGGCCATCGACGCACTGCCCGTCGAACAGCGTGTGCCCCGCATCCACTGTCGCGTAGCCTGCGACTTCGCCCAGGAGCACTACCTGCGCCACTGGCTGACCGGGCAGGATGCACTCCTCGGCGAGGCGCTTTACTCGACGGGCGTGGAATTGCCCGTGGACCTGCCTGTCGCGGCACTGGCGGACTTGCAGGGCGAGGCACTGGCACAAGGCTGGGAGTTGCGCGAGTTGCCGGATACCGACGGGAAAAAGCAGTAGCCAGCAGCCTCCTGTGGCCGCAGGCCTCGTCGGGGCCGGTATCGGAATAATCAGTGGGCAGCTAGCGTAGCGATTGCGACCTGGCTCACTGCCTGGCGCGAATCACCAGCATCTCGGTCGCGCCTTTCTGAAACTGGTAGGTGACCCGCTGCAGCGCGGTTTCCAGCCCCCGGTCTGCGAGCGCCTGGCGCACGGCAGGCAGATGGGGCGAGGGAGCGCCGTCCAGGGACAGCAGCGGGTAGACCCGCACTTCCTCCGCCACCCGGCAGAGTTCCCGCAGGCCGTCGACATGCTGCTGCCGGTTCAGGTGGTCGCTGTAGAGAAAAAGGAAATGCGACACCAGCGCCAGCTCGAACTGCCGATCGGCAAAGGGCAGGGCCGGCAGCGAGGCACAGAGGTAGCGGCCGGCTGACCGTCCGGCGTCATAGTCGCGCAAAAAGTCCTCCATCGCGGCCATGCGCGTGGCGCCCAGGGCTTCGAGGTTGGGGATGCTCTCCCAGACATAGTCCGACACATGCTGCGCCATCTGCCCCATGACCTCGGGGTAGACCGCATGGATGCGGTCGCGCAGCTGCTCGGCACTGAACTGGTAAACCGGGTCGACCGAGGCCACCGCCCCGCCCTGCCGCGTGAGGACCGCATTGAAGCTGGCGGGGCCGTCACCGCAACCGAGAATGGATTTGTGCAGGTCCGCTGCGTTCAGATCGAACATGGCGCAGTACTCCTCGAAGGAGCGGCCCCAGGGGACAATGGTGTGGAGGTTCAAGTCACCAGCCCCAACTTCCGCTCTCTTCGATCAGTATCTCGGCATCCTCGGCGACCACCTGAAACAGGCCGGAGGCAAACACGCGATAGATCACCGAGCCATCGCGAAATACATAGCCCTGAAAGCGACAGGGCGTCACACCATCGGCGCACAGACCGTGCAGGGTGGAGCCCGTGAGGACGGTCTTCCTGCCGGTGTCGACGGAGGGGCCCTCGTACTTCACCCTGTCGCAAGTCACGTTGCCCTCGGCACAGAGGTCGGTCACTTCAATTTGATAGTTCGCCGTTGTCAGGGTGCTGGCCTGCCCCGACAGCGCAAGGCCGGTCAGGCAAAGCCCGGCAAGTGGCAGGGCCCGTATCCGCTTCATGCCCCTCAGACTCATGCTGCACCTCAGTGTGATGCCAAAATGGGCAGGCGCAGATGACATACCCGCAACGCGGTGCCCATCCCCCGGAGCATCAGACGCCGCACTGCCGCTTGCCTCGCTTATATCACGCCGCCTCGCCCCCTCAAAGCAAGGGCTGCGAAAGTGCGCAGCCGTTCACAACTGCTGCGAGGACGCCAGCGGTCATGGCCATGGCACCCCAAAAGGCCACTATCGACATCCCCTGTCTTGCTGGTCGACTCGTCCAGCAACCTGCAATTAGACTTGATTGAATATTGTGGATATAGTCAAGTTCATCTAACAATCATCGTATGTGGGGGATCTGGTGAACTACCGAATATCATCGGCTTTATGTGTCATCGCAATGACACTGACAAGCTTACAAGCGCACGCTCAGACATTTTCGTATACCGGCTCTCCCCAAACATACACTGTCCCTGCCGGTGTCAGCCAAATTCAGATTGAAGCTTGGGGTGCCTCCGGTGGAGGTAGCTCCGGCGGCGCTGGCGGATATGCCACGGGTTTACTGGATGTGACACCCGGTCAGCAGTTGTACATCTATGTAGGCCAGCAAGGTCAGACAAGTGGCGATGATGAGGGCTCCGGCGGGGGCGCTTCAGACGTCAGAACCGTGGGAGGCAATTGGTACGATCCCACGAGCCTCAACAGTCGACTCATCGTTGGAGCAGGCGGGGGCGGCTCCGGCTCTGCAGGCGGAGGAGTCGGTATAGGTGGTGCGGGTGGCGGTGACACCGGCACCGACGGCAGTTGGAATGACGATTCCCAGGGAACCCAGTTTGGTCTTGGCGCCACGCAAATTAGCGGTGGCGGCTTCGACGTGGGAGATGAAGGTGATGAGAATTGCCTGGGAGCCATGGAGGGTGCTTTTGGATACGGCGGAGATGCGCGTTATTTCGGCAGGGGTGACACTTGCACTGACGTTGAGTTCTATAACGGACAAGACCCGTGGGATTATCGTGCTACCTTTGGTGCCTTCAATGGCGGCGGCACCTACGACGTGAGAGGGTTAGAGTCCGGCGGCGGCGGCGGTGGGTGGTATGGCGGCGGCGCCCCTGGCTCCGGTGACTTCGGCGGCGGTGGGGGCGGTGGCTCCTCCTACATCGGTGGCGTATTGAGTGGCTCTACCACCTCCGGGTTACGAGTAGGGGATGGTGAAGTCATTATCACAGTCACCGCCCAGCAAGCTGTGGAACCCGAACCGGTACCGGCCATGAGTTTTTGGAGTCTGGGCATCCTCTCAGGCATGATCAGCTTCCTGGCGCTGTATTATCGCCGCAGAAAGTAAAGACATTGCTTTTGCACACTGAATAAACCCCGCCACAGAGCGGGGTTTTCTTTTTCGATTGAACAGGACGCTGCGAATGTGCGCAGCCCTTTACAGTTGCTCCGAGAACGCCAGCAGGGAACGCCACTTGCCGTCGGCCAGTGCGTACTCCGGGTTGTCAAAGTCATGCGCCGGTGGCACCACGACAGTTCGCAAACCCGCCGCCCGGGCCGCGCGCATGCCGGAGACCGAGTCCTCGAAGGCGAGGCACTGGGCCGGGGCGACATCCAGCTTTTGCAGCGTGGAGAGATAGACCGCCGGGTCCGGCTTGCCGCGTTCGACATGCTCCGATGACGAGGTTTCGTGAAAGAACGGCGCGATATCGAGGGTCTCCAGCACCGTGGCGATCAGGCGGTGCGGGGCATTCGTCGACAGCCCCACCCGGCAATTGCGGCCGTGGAAGTGGTCGACGACCTCCGGCACACCCGGCAGGGGCGCACCGTGCTGCCGGATCAGGGCGTCGACGCAGTCAATCACATCGTTTTCCACCGCCTCAAGCGAGCGGCCCGTCCACGGGAATCGCCGGTACCAGAACGCGGTCACCTCGCGGGTGGTCATGGATGCCGTCTGTCGGCACATGTCCTGGGACAACTCCACCCCCAGGGCAGAAAAGACCGTTTTCTCCGCTTCCGCCCAGAAAGGTTCGGAATCAATCAAGAGACCGTCCATGTCAAAGATCACGGCGCTTGCGATCACCGGCTTACCTCCTTGTAACAAGCCATCAAATGGCAACCCCGAACAATGCGCCAGCGCCAGCGGTCAGGGCCATGGCCAGGGCACCCCAAAAGGTCACCCGACCGGCCGCAATCAGCACAGGCGCGCCGCCCGCTTGGGCGGCCAGTGCACCCAGCAAGGCAAGGAAAAACAGGCAGCTGCCGGGGATGGCCCACATCAGTGCAGAAGCCGGGAACAACAGGACCACGAGCAGCGGCAGCGCCGCGCCCACCGAGAAGGTCGCGGCCGACGCAAAGGCAGCCTGAATCGGGCGCGCGGTCGACACCTCGGAAATACCCAGCTCATCGCGCGCATGCGCCGCAAGCGCGTCGTGGTCCATGAGTTGCGCGGCGACTTGATTGGCCAGCGCGGGTTCCAGGCCCCGACCGACGTAGATCTCCGCCAGCTCCGCATGCTCTTGCACCGGCGCGCGTGCCAGCTCCTTCCGCTCTTTGGCGAGGTCGGCTTTCTCCGTATCCGACTGGGAGCTGACCGACACGTATTCACCGGCGGCCATCGACATCGCGCCGGCGACAAGGCCGGCCACACCCGCAAGCAGCACCGCCTCGGTCTCCGCACCGGCGGCCGCCACCCCCAGGATCAGACTGGCGGTGGAGACAATGCCGTCATTGGCCCCAAGCACCGCAGCGCGAAGCCAGCCAATCCGATCGGTTCGGTGCTTTTCCGTATGCCTCATGGCCAGCTCCTGTTCAAACCCTGAGAAGGCGCGCCAGCGCTTCCAACGCGCGCTCGACCCGTGCGTCCCAGCGTACCGCACAATTGAGCCGCAGGCAGTTGCTGAACTTTCCGGTCACCGAGAACAGGTGCCCCGGCGCGAAACTGACCCCCGCCTCCAGCGCCGGCCCGATCAGCTGGCCGGTATCGACCTTGCCCGGCAGCTCGATCCACAGGACAAAGCCCCCCGCCGGACGGCTCACCCGGGTCTCGGCGGGAAACAGCTGGCTGACGCGTTCCACCATGCGCGCCACGGAGTGGGCGTGGCGGGCGCTGGCCTCGCGCATCATCCGCCCGTAGCTGCCCTTCTCCAGCACCTCGGCCAGGGCCAGCTGCGCGGGGGTGCCCACGCAGACCGTATTGACGAACTGCAGGTACTCCGCGCGGTGCTGGTCGGCGCCGGGGACCAGCCAACCCACGCGCAGGCCGGCGGCCAGGGTCTTTGACGAGGACGAGCAGTAATACACCAGGCCCTCGCGATCCCAGCTCTTGATCGGCCGGGGGCGCGGGCCGCTGAAGGGCAGATCGCCATAGATGTCGTCCTCTACCAGGGGCACCCGGTGGCGGGCCAGCAATTCCAGTATCGCCTGCTTGCGCGCATCCGACAGGCAGACTCCCAGGGGGTTGGAAAAATTCGGCACCAGCACACAGGCCGCCACGGGCCAGCGCTCGAGGGCCAGCTCCAGGGCGCCCAGGGAGATGCCCTCCAGGGGGTCGCTGGGCAACTCCAGGGCCTTGAGGCCGAGGGCCTCCACCACCTGCAGCAAGCCGTAATAGGTCGGTGACTCCAGCAGCACGGTATCCCCGGGGCGGGTGAGCAGCTTGAGGGCGATGGCGATGGATTCCTGGCAGCTGTTGGTGATCAGCACCTGGTCGGGGCCCACCGCACACTGCAAGCCCGCCAGCTGACGCGCGATCTGCGTACGCAACTCGAGGGTGCCGGGGGGAAAGGCGTAGCCGATACAGCGCCGGCGCTGCTCCCGCCAGACCCTGCGAAAGGCCTTCTCGATTACCGCGGCGGGCATGTAGTCCGGGTCCGGCACCGCGGTGCCGAAGTTGACGATGGCCGGGTCCTGCACCGACTGGATGATCTGCAGCAGCTGCTCCTGCCCGGTCACCGGCTGCGGCCGGCGGCTGCGCGGGCGCGCCCGGGGCATGGCCCGCTGGGCCACCGGCGGCAACACGTAATAGCCGGAACGCGGGCGCGCCTCGAGGATGCCCCGGCGCTCCAGCTCCCGCGCGGCGCTGACCACGGTAGACACGCTCACGCCGTGGCTGCCGCTCAGGCGCCGCACCCCCGGCAGGGCACTGCCCACCGGGTACACGCCCTCGCTGATCAAGGCCTGCAGTCGATCCGCGAGTGTTTGGTACAACATGGCCGCCTCCCCTCCTCTCACGCCACCCGCGCGGCTGCCCTCACCGGCGACAGCCTAACCGGCCGGCGCCAGCGACAGCGGTACAGATGCCGCCATAGGCACCGGCACAGTTTACTCAAACGCCTTCTGTACCGGTTCATTTTCGTTTTTCTGGATCTGTATTGCTCGCCATTCTGACTCTAGCATGGGGTGAAAGACAAGGAGACCCCGTCATGCCCCTGGAACAATGGTTATCCCTCGCCGGCTTCGTACTGGTCATGGTCGGCACCCCCGGACCCAACAACCTGATGCTGATGGCGTCGGGGGTGAACTTCGGTGTGCAGCGCTCCCTGCCCCACCTGAGCGGCGTGGCCTTTGGCTGCCAGATCCTGCTGATGGTCGCCGCCCTCGGCCTGGGCCAGTTGATGGCACTGCACCCGGCCGCCAACACCGTGATGCAGGTGCTGAGCGCCCTGTTCCTGTGCTACATGGCCTGGCTGCTGGTGGCGAGCCGCCCCGAGCCGCAAGACGGTGCGAGGGGCGAAGACGGCCCAGACGCACGCGCGGCGCACCCGATGAGCTTCTGGCAGGCCACCCTGTTCCAGTGGGTCAACCCGAAGGCCTGGCTGATCACCACCGTCCTGGTCGCCACCTACACGGACCCGGCCCAGATGCTGGAGAGCACCGCCCGGGCCTCCCTGGCCTTCCTGGTGGTGGGCACGCCCCTGCTGTTTTTCTGGAACGCCGCCGGCCAGCTGCTGCAACAGTGGATACGCGAGGACCAGCGGCTGCTCTGGTTCAACCGCAGCATGGCCGTCTTGCTGCTGGGCTCCCTGTATCCGCTGGTGGCCTAGTCTCGGCTGGCGAGGGGCTTATACCGCCCGGAGGGCCGTCCTGCTCACTCTGGCAGCCCGGCGAACCTGGGGGTATCCGGGAACTCGCCATCCCAGGCCGCCTTGCTCGCAGTGAAGATGTGCGCGGTGGGTGCCATGTTAACGGCCGTATCCAGGCACCCCGCCGGGACCACGACGCCCGCCGGCTGGACGCCCGGCAGGGCCGAGCCACAGTGCTTGCAGAAGCTCTTGCTGTGCCGCGTACCCGGGAGGGTGAAGGTTGTCACGGCATCCTCCCCCGAACGCCAGGTCAGGCTTGCAGACTGGGAAAAGAGATTGGCCGCATGGGCAGAACCGGTGTCTTTCTGGCAATGCTGGCAGTGGCACAGGAAAAAGGCGTCAAAGGCGCCCTCCAGGTGAAAGCACACAGCGCCACACAGGCAGGAGCCCGAATGTTGGGTCATGAGTCATTTTCCTCCGGTATTAGGGCCAACAGGTCGGTCACGCCGACGGCAATACCCGCCTGGGCGAGCAGGGTCGAGACCTGGCCACGGTGATGGGTCTGGTGGTTGAAGAAATGCAGCAGCAGATCTGCCAGCGATCTCGGGTGTGTGAGTGTGCTAGGGTTCGAGAAAAAATACATAGTCATAGGTGCAGGACGTCTCGTCCTGGCCGGGTGCAAACCTGGAGTTGAGCAATGCCCGGCTGACT
Organism: Haliea atlantica; assembly: GCF_054779855.1. Lineage (NCBI taxonomy): Bacteria > Pseudomonadati > Pseudomonadota > Gammaproteobacteria > Cellvibrionales > Halieaceae > Haliea > Haliea atlantica. Next base: position 544,660 of record NZ_BAAGXL010000003.1, read on the forward strand.
GATGAGATGAAAGAGTGGCAACCTGCCTGAATCTCGACGGGGGCTACTTGGGTGACCTTACCGTCTGCGGAGAGGTCGAAAGACAGGCGGACGTTGAAGCAGGGTTGTACATCCTCGATTGATCTAGAGCCGCAGAAGACCCTGGGGAATATGGGCTGCGCCAGGGTGATGGCTCTTTCCAAGCAGGTTTGGGCGGCGGGCTGGGGCGCCACGGCTAGCGTGAAGATGAAGGCTGCCAGGGTTGTGTAGGGCTGACTCATAGACGCGTCACTGAAGCTATTTGGATATTTGTAACACCGTCATTTTCATTCATGCCCCCCTGGAATTGCTCAACGCCCCGGTTCAGCGACGGGGCGCGCAGCGGACCGTCCGCTGCAACCGGTTTTTAGGCGCAGACACGCGCCCGCCGACACGTGATTCGCCATTCTGGTACACATACCGCACTCGCCTGGTGGAATCACTCCAAACTCATCTTGTTGTTCAGGAAGCACAGCACGCGACCGTCTTTGGTTTCCACCCGGTCACCGAACCCGTCTGGAAACTGTTCCAGCCTGCGTTCGCGCACCTCAATCCTTTCCTGGTTCAAGTAGTGGTAATAGGCGTCGTGATAGAGAAGTCCATTACGGAAGCGGTACGGATCGTCTCGGGTTCCAGAACCAAAGAGGTCCCGCCCGGGCTTCAGCTTCGACCCTTTGAGCAGCCGCATCTGTTTGATGCGTTCTGCGGGTTCACTTGCACGTCGTACAACATCAAGTCTGTGTGCGATGGTCATCGATGCAGTATTACGATCTAGCATCGCATCGAATTCGCAGACATTCGCGAGGAAGAGGGTCAACTGTGCGGCAAGTGGCCTGTGACCAAATTTCCAACCTTCACCGCCTGCTCCCAGGAGGTCGCCTCCCGTACCCACAGTTCCGTGCACGATGTGCGAAAGGAGTCCATAGGTTTTCAGGAATCCGGGCTGTGCGTCATCCAAGGCCTTGAGGGGTCCGAGAACATTGTAGGGCTTCCGAACGGTTTCTTGCCATAGGGTTCTCCAGGATGACGATACCTCGGATGGTTGCGAACTGCCTGCGAGTACACGAGCGATCTGCTTTTCCGCCTCCGCGAACGCCTTGGCGACCTCAGGCGCGTTCGGAGCCTTCTTCTCCGCCCGTTCCCAAACTGCTCGCAACTTTTCTCCCATCTCGATCACTACGGCATGATGTTCAAGCATTGACCGGATGGCGAGAGCCGCGCCGAGCACGTTCTCCGTGTTGATCAATCGTGCTGCCTGACATGCCAGAGAATCCAATTTGTGCTCAGTCACGTTGATCGCGAAATTTAAGCCGGAAACCAAGACCGAAAGCCGTCCGTTGTCGTCGGACGGGATGGTTCCGGCAATCAGGTGCGCGGCATCTTGAGCAAGTCGGTGTTCTTGCGCGACGAGGAACGCATACCTGTTTTGCCCGGCAACTGTTTTGAGAGCCTCCGGCCAAGAATCTAAAGGGACCGAGTTCTCCCTCAAAGCGCGGATTGCTTCGACATCAGTCGGTAAGTCCTCTAGTGCGCCCCAATTGCTCCCGCAGGCGGCACGGTGACGGAAACACTCGACGGCATCGTCCCATTCCTTCTTCCCCAGTGCTAAGAACGCTTGCTTCAGCGACGAGATCGTCTCGTCGGCCAGAATAAGGTACGGATCTCCCAAACTTGTCTGGTCCGCCTTTGTGAAGTCTTCGCGACTATCATGGCCATCTTTTGCCCACGGAAGAGCAAGGAACGTCTCGTAGATTGCCGTGAAGGCCTCGACGAGAACCTTGGCGGCCTCAATGCCGTGAGGGCGCACGGACAGGACGTGACTACCGTAGTTCGGATGGACGTATTCGCTGAGCCGGGCGAAGGCCCGCTGGAGAGATTCGGGACGTGTAGAAGCCAATGCCGCATCAGAGGCCTGCTCGATCAGCTGCCCCTCTGTTTTAGTTTGAAGCCTTGGTAGGACTCGATACATCAGAGTGACAATGGCATCGGCCATGGCATCACCGTCCAAACAACCTTCTTCCCGAGGCGACAGGACTGTGGCGGCCGCCCGAAGGACATCAAGTTCCTCTATCTGACTTCGTAGGATGAGTGCGCTCAGGTGAAGATCGCCCGAGTTCGCGGATTGGTCGAGCGCTGCCTCGAGAAGTAGCCAGCGGGGCCACACACACGCTCTGAGAAGGGGTTCGATTTTCTCCTGGATAAACCTGACAGAGGATACCCGCCCTTTTGCCAAATGTCCTGCGAGAAGTACGCGCTGGACATCGGACCAGTCTTGTACCGGCGGAGGCACGTGGCACCCTTTCTGTCGTTCCTCTGAAAGTTCATCGAGCCGCCGCGTCGCGTCCACGAGCTGGGTGTCCCAGATCGGCCGCCACGGTCGGAATATGGGTGTGGTCAGCATAGCTCTCCTTAAGCGCTCAAGATGGTCCTCATGCGCCTAACACCAGCCGTAAGCGGCGGCTGAAAGCGGTCTGGCTGAGAGCCACAGGCCCGGAACAGACTTAATGGCCTTGTTAACTAGTTTTGGCGTGTTCACTTAAATTGCACCCAAACACCACCGACTTTTGCATGGACTTCTCTGACAGAGCGGCTTGCGATTGAAAAGTGGCTTGCGATTTTTCTCTTTTCGTTGATTCGAGAACGCCAACGGGAGGCATAGCCCTTATTCAATACTCCATCGATCATGGCATCTTCGGTTACGGGCTGCTCGCCTTCCCCAAGGACGTTATGGCCTTCCTTTGCGGTGACCAGCCTAAAGCTCCCGTTCATGGTGGTAGGCCACACTGTACCTCCATCAGACAGAACAAGTTTGATTTGATCTGAAAGTTCGTAGTTCAACTGAGATTCCCTTCTTCTAGTTAACGCCTTGGCTCAGGTGCGTTTGAGGCGACGCCGGCTTTTACGGCACAAAAAGTGGGTGGCGGGTCAAACGTTACCTGCAGCGATTTGTAAGATGCCAACTGCACTGACCTAAGATTAACTGTCGGAAATGGCCACCTGCTCCACATCATCCTTGAATTGCTCTATTTCCGCCAGGTCGTCGCTACCGGCGTCCAAGTCTGTCAAAGCCAAGGTTCCTAGTGATTCAGCACCTGGAAGCTGTTCAACCGAACGTAGTTTCCGCTCCATTGCGCGTGTGCGAACCGAAGTCTGGTCAATTGTTTTCGATGCCGTATTCAACTGCTTTTTGACCTTGGCTAAGACATCCCCGAACTTCCCAAATTCAGTCTTGACCGCAGCAAGCACACGCCAGACTTCTGATGCGCGCTGTTCGATTGCGAGTGTTTGGAATCCGACCCTCAAACTGCTCAAAATTGCCACCAGGTTTGTTGGCCCAGCCACGACAATTCTGAAGTTCTGTTGCAGCTCTTCAACCATGGCAGGTTGGCGCAAGACTTCGGCATACAAGCCTTCGGTGGGGAGAAATAATATCCCGAAGTCAGTAGTTGCTGGGGGGTTGATGTACTTGTCGTGTATTTCCTTCGCCGATGCTTTTACAGTACGCATTAAAGCGTCCGTTGCCGCCTGAACCGCAATCGGGTCTGCTTTGTCAGCAGCATCTTGCAATCGTGCATAATCTTCCTGCGGGAACTTGGAATCTATCGGTAGGTGAACGACACTGTTGGGGTCGTCCTTTGGTCCGGGCAATCTAACCGCAAACTCAACACGCTCCATGGTATCAGGCTTTACACATACATTTTTATCGTATTGATCTGGCGTTAAAATTTGATCAAGGATAGCTCCGAGTTGAACCTCGGCCCAAGTGCCTCTCGCTTTCACATTCGTAAGCACCCGCTTTAGATCGCCCACGCCACTGGCGAGGTTTTGCATTTCACCCAAACCCTTGTGAACAGCCTCAAGGCGATCACTTACAAGTTTGAAGGATTCGCCCAAACGCTTTTCCAAAGTGTCGTGGAGCTTCTCGTCCACGGTCTTTCGCATTTCGTCCAGCTTCTTCTCGTTGTTGGTTTGAAGCTCCTTAACCCTTGCGTCGAGCGTAGTGCGTACACGCTCAATCGCGCCTTGGTTGTTTGTATTTAGCTCTTTGAGCTGTGTGGCCACACCATCCAACTTCTCTTGTTGCGCCTTGGCCATTCCGTCAGTGGCTTTGACGATAGTTTCTCCCGCCATCTTGAGGCCATCCGCCATCGCGCCGCGAATTTCAGTGAACTTCTTCTCGTTTCCTTCTTGTAACTGCCCAACACGCTCATCCAGAGTTTTCCGAACTCGGTCAATTGATGCTTGATTTGCATCGTTCATTTGTCGCAACTGACCTGACATGCCCTCGAGCTGTTCTTTTTGCGCTTTACCTAGCTGGGTTGCGGACTCCGTAAATTTCGTTCCAACCTCCCGAATACCTTCCGTCAGGGTCGTACGCATTTCTCCAATTTTTTTTTCGTTTCCATCTTGAAGCTCCTTCACCTTGCCATCGAAGGTGATCCGGACGTTTTCCAGTGATTCCCGGTTTGATGTCTCAAACCCCTTCAGCTGCTCGGTCATTCCTCCCAATCGTTCAAGCTGCACGTTGCCCATGGATGTGAGCGTACTTGTCAACGAATTGGTGACCGACTGAAAATGGCCGGAAATCTCTTCTCGCAGCGCCTTAGCCGAATTTTGAGCTTCTTCGCGCCCAGCACGTAATTCGCCCTGCACATCCTGTCTTTCTTCTCCAGCCGACCGACCGCCCTTTAGCATCGCAATAAACGCAAAGATTGCCGCGAGAAAAGAAAACCCACAGGCCACCCATAATAGTTGTTCTATCATCCTCATCCTCCAGCAATACTTTAGTCGGTCGATCGAACAAAGAAATTCTGAAACCGACAGGTTTTCAGCAGCGCTACCAATAGCAACCAGACTATCGCAACCCTTCCCTTGGCATCTAACGCCCCGCTCAGCTGCGGATGGTACGGAGCGTATTTTTTGTTAATGTTCGAGCGCATGCGAGTAACACAAAAGGCGCGTAGCACCAGCCGTCAGACTGGAGCGGTTTGTTAAATTATTTGTTGAGTATGTGTAGAAATTCAACCAGCTCAGGATACTCAGGCCCTTTAAGCAGATCTACATTACCTTTACTAGCAACATTGTAGCTATTCCTGGCTTTGTTAAGACGCTCCAGCAAAGGAAGAACTAAACTATTTACGCGCTCCACGAAGTCATGGAGATCTGAATAGCTGCTTGGAATTTTGTACCCACGATTGCAGCTAGCTATTATTACCTCCTTATCCCTTAACTTGGCTACGATCTGTGATCTAATAGCGTGCTCTGAAACGCCCCTAAACCCACAACTTTCTACATGCTGTAACAAGTCCCTAGTTGCAATATAGTCATCTTCTGAAGAAAGTCGGCTATTGAAAACCAGATAACTTAACACACACACACTTGAAGCTTAGTTTCTTCGTCACTATATTTTTGGTGTTTTTCGATAAATATTTCTGCTTTAGAAAGAGCGTGAGAATGGATGAAACGATCATACTCCTGACTTGTTTTGTCCGGTTCGAAATATGCCTGATGCTTAGTTGGCCATTCTTTTAGATCCAATGCCTTGGACTTAAGCAAGGCTCTATAACTTTCAATCAAAGCTGGATTGGACTTTCCTTCATATACTTTAGCAAGCGTACCAACAAGAAAATCAGCTAGCTGGACCAATACATTGTCATGACTTGAAACTAGGTTTAACTTAGAGTCCCAGAACAGATCCGGCTTGTGGTTCTTTTCTATATATTTTTGAAAGCTTAGCTTAAACTCATCCCCACCATGCTCGTCGGCGAAAACCGTAATACTCGGATAGTTTTCAAACAGTTGCTTGTAAAGAAGGCCATTTATAAATTTTAAAAATGGCTTTTTATACTGAAACCCACCATCACGCTTTAAAGCATCTTTCTCTACAACTACTGCGTAAAACTTGAAATTTAAGCCCAGTATGCGTTCAAGTATTTTTATTCGGCGCGCATGACCATCTTTATCCCTAACACTACTAGATTTTATTTCGCCTTTTTGGAAATACTTCTTCCGAACAGCTTCGACTTCCCGCCTTATCAAATTAAACCGGTGATGATCTATGATCACCGCGCAGACGATAAAATACTTGGACACATCAATTTTGGATGTATCTAAATCCGGGTTCCCCGATTCATCAATGAAAGCTAGAGTTTTGATAGACTTCCGTTTCCCGTAATTTAACAACATATTAGCAAGACCACGCCGACTAGCGTCCGGCTCGCTAACTCCATAACTGAAACGCCCCTTACAAGAAAAAAATTCCAGCCTTTCATTAACATAGGCCCTTAGCTCTATCGAAATCTGGAATTAGCAAGCCCGCACCCTTCGCCCCCACCATCAAACCTGCCAAGGAAAACCCCTCGAATACTCAAGCTCTTACATGCTTGCGCCCATCAATCTCGGCCCTGGGCCGGTGAAAAACCCAACTAACCGGTTATACCACGCCAACCAAAGCCACCAAAACACGCCATGCGCCAAGCCGCGACTCACGTCACAGCCTGGATCGGCGCAAGCAAAATCAAAGATGATCGTATGGAAAATCGAGGAAGCGCCACAGGATAACCAGGGCGACGTATAGCAGGGTAAATTCGGCGACCCAGCCCCATCTAACCAGCAGCCGGGCCACCCTTCACTGAGCCGTCAGGTCGACAATTGAATCACGGCGCGCCCTGAAAGCAGTCCGCCTCAAAGCCATCCCCATGCCGCTGCGAGGCATCCGGGAAGCCGGGCACGGTGTGCACCCCATCAATCGCCTGCTGCACCTTCTGCGCCTCATCGAGCGGCATGTAAAACTGTCCGACCCACTGGCGCAGGGTGCGGAAGCGACCGTCGTGCTGGGTCTGCATCACCTTTAGGGCCGGTTGCTTGTTCTTCCAGATCTCGAAGTCCGCCGCGAAGGTTTCCAGGGCCCCCGCCTGTTCGACGCGGGCCCGCTCCCGGGCCTCGGCTTCCGGCAGGTTGTCGGTGTTCAGGGTCAGTGCGGCGTGCCACACCCGGCTGATGCCATCCTCCACCGGGGTGTTGGCGATGAACTCGTAGCGCACCTGGTCCAGGTACTGCTGCTTGGACAGCAGAATGCCCGGCCCGGTGTACCAGGTGACGGTTTTCAGATCCGCCTGGTAATAGTCGAAGAAGCCGCCCTGGCGCTGGATCACCCGGTGGCCCTGGAATTCGTTCTCCAGGTATTCGCAGGGGGCGCCGTGGGTCGGGCCGAGGTGGTGGACGTCCGCCATGTTGTCGAGGATCTCGATCTGGTGGATATCGATCTCCCCCAGGTGGTCCAGCTGCCAGTGCATGGCGTTGGGCGCATCCCAGGCCGGCAGGTAGGGCGGCTCAAACTGCGGCGGCAGGCCCTCGGGGTCGTGCCACATCATCACGCAGCCCATCAGCTCGCGCACCGGGTAGGCACCAATCGCCAGCTGCTTCGGGCACGGGCCCTTCTCGTAAGGAATTTCCTCCAGCTGCCCGTCGGCGCCGTACTTCCAGCCGTGGTAGGGGCAGCGGATGGAGTCACCCTCGACGTTCGCACCGGACTTCACGATATGCGCCGAGGTGCTTTTCGCCAGGTGGGTGCGCATGTGCCGGCAGTAGGCATCCAGCATGGCGACACGGCCGGATTCCCCCCGGTACAGCACGTAGTCCTTGCCAAAGAAGGTGACGGCAACGGGGGTTGACTGGATCTCGCTCGACTCGGCGACAACGAACCAGCCCCGCGGGAAGGCATGGGGACCGAGGCCGTAGTCTGCGGCGGTGGCTTTTATTCGACTGGACATGACGGGACTCCCTCACTAGGTGAACTCGCGAGGAATATAGTTGTAATATACAACTGTTGTCAACAGCAACACTCTGTTGCGACCCATGGCGGTATACTGGTGGCTCCTTCGCACCAAAGCCTTGCCATGGATATCTCCACCTCCCTCACCTACCACATCACCAAGACCGGCAACATTCTCCGGCGTCTATCCGCGCGCAAGATCCGCGACGCCGGTCTGGATATCACGCCGGAGGAATCGGTGCTGTTGAACCAGCTCTGGGACCGCGACCAGCAGAGCCAGACCGAGCTGGGGCAGTGGTCAGTCAAGGAGCGCTCGACCGTGACCCGCCAGATCGATTCGCTGGTCAACAAGGGCTATGTGGAGCGGCGTCAGCGCCCGGACGACCGGCGCAGTGTGTGCATCGCCCTCACGGACAAGGGAAAAGCCCTGGAGGCGCGCTTCGAGCACACCGGCATCCGCCAACTGGACGAGGATCTGACCCAGGCGCTGGCCGGGGGCTCCGGGGATATGCTGGAACAGCTGATCAAGGTGCGCGAACGCGCGCTGGCGGAGTTGCAGGACGTCTGAGAACCTTGCCTATCACGTCGCCTGTCGCGACCTTCCCCGCCTGTATCACCTTGGCGTTGACGCCCCGCAAGTTCAGCTGCTTGCCCCGCTCAGAATTCACAAATAACGCGGCGTCCCTGCCGAAACGCTCCATAAACTTTTTGCAACCCAGGTGCGGCTCAGCCGTGATCTCGATAAGTGCCGAGCCAATTTGCAAGCGGGTGCCTGGCGGCAGGTTCTCTTCGCTCAGATCCAGGTCCACATAGAACTGGTCACCCGCCAGCTTCCAGCGCGACCGGGTCTGGGCAATGAGCGAAATGACCCTGGCATTCATCAGATTGATCTGCATGTCGGGATGGGCGGAACCATCGGCTGTTTTGTTGTAGCCCCTGGCGAACCAGTTATCCCCCACCAAGCCCAGCTTCAGGTCCAGCTCGCCCTCGGGGACCTCCTCCCTTTCACCGACGTCGGGTCTTCTCACGATCAGTTCCACCGTCCCCTCCAGCCGTGGTGACTCAAGGATGGAGGGCAGGCCCTCTTCCAACTCTGCGGTACTCAAAAACACACGCCTATCTCCCTGTTTTCGCAAGGTGCGCTGACGTCCGGGGGTAAGCCAGGACTACGGAGCGTCCTTCCCGACACCGAGTCGCTGCAACTGGGGTCCCTTGTCGCTCAACGCGCCAACATCACCGGCTGTTATACCCCAAGGCTCATATCCGATCACCCCTTACGCGCCTCGAACGTCAGGAGCCTCGCCCGCAGGTCATCACCCTCCTGACCCGTGAGTACTGTATATCGATAGAGCAACAACGACAGCTCATCGAACGCAGCCGGAACTGCGCAGCCGCGGCCATCTTGTCTATACTGCCTGACTCTGGCCCATTCAATGGAGGTGAAATATGCCCAATGCATGGAGCAAGAAGGACGAACGCCAATACGAGGACATAAAAAACAGCCAGCTGAAACGTGGAGTTAGCCTGGAGCGCGCCAAGGAAATCGCGGCGTCGACGGTTAACAAGCAGCGCCGCGAGGAAGGACGAACGCCCAACAAGACCACCCAGGGAACCGGAAACCCCAGAACGCCGCTGGAGGATCGGACCAGGAAAGAACTCTATAACCGGGCGAAGGAGCTGCACATACAGGGGCGCAGCACCATGAACAAGAGCCAGTTGGTAGCGGCTATCAGAAAACGCTAGCGGGACGGCTTTCGGGTTAGTGTAATTACCCAGCACTTTACTGCTCAGACCAGGCCGTCAGCCGATCAATATAGGCACACCAGGCCTGACTCGCTCGCTCTGGTACATCGCGCTGGCCCCGAACACCGAGCTTGAATTCGACCACGGACTTCCATTCATCCGAACCAATATCCGGGCCATGTCCATGCCCGTCACCCGTGGGCACTTGCTCCTCTACCGCTGCATACCAGGCATCCGAGCAGAGCGCCTCTGCTGCCGGCGCGGAATCGGGTGTCTCATCCAGCCCGGTGCAGCCCGCCGTGACAGCAAGCAGGACTGCCAGGCAAAACCGCACAACCATTGCGCCCATCTCGAGATATCGTCGATCAAGCATGGCTGCACCTCCTGTCATCATCAAAGGGGAAGCTTACGCCGACACCCGCGTTCGGCACTTGGGAAAAGCACTACAGCCCCAGAACACCTGCCCTGCATTCGCGCCAGAGTTGGCTTTCCGCAGAACCATCGGTTTGCCGCACTTCGGACAGACCCGCGACGCGGGCTTGGCTTCATGGCGCTCAGGGGTGACGGCCTCACCCTCCCGGCCAAGAGCAAACTCAGCGCTCGGGGACGATGCTGGAAGTTCCGTAGAGTACGCTACGGGTGCGGGCCTCTCCGCCACGGCGAGAGAAACAGTCTCCTCGGTGACAGCCGCTGTGGGAGAAATGGCGGCCGCTATCTGACGCTGTATCTCGGCGAGAGCATAGGACCTGGCCGCTTTGATACGCAGAAGCGGCAGGCCGGCCGACTGGCATGCGCCGTTTAGCAGATCGTCCCGCTTCCGCGCCTTTGATGATCCATGACTCGAGTCGTCCAATTCGACCGCTAGCGTGATTGCGCAATCGGCAGGCTCGCAGACGATGAAGTCGAAGTGTTTTGAGGAAATGGCATTGAACGCTCGCTGCCAGTCGGCCCGCTTGAGCCCCTTCTCGGGCGAAATGACGTCGGCAACACGTACTTTCGAGAAGACCACGCCAGAGTTACCGACCGCCTGCACAAGCACCCCATAAAAGGATCGCTCGGCCTTCGACATCAGATAATTCGATTTCCGGTAGGGGTAGGCTCGCGAATCCCCCTTTCCCTTGGCCAGCAGCAAGAGAAAAGCGATTCCGGTAATGACGAGCACAAAAAACAGCAATGTTTTCATATCTTTTGTCTAACTGACTAGTACCAGTCTCAACGAAACAGCTCAGCTAACCGCGTAAATTTGGCTGTTAAGCGTCTTTTAGCCACCCTTGTTGCACCGCGTGCTCAACCCTTGAAAAAATCCATCTATATATTTCGGGTTGTTCATCTTCAATGAAACGATGCATTTTTAAAACCTGACTCTTACGAATACCATTTTCCCGCCATGCCAGGCCCTCGCTTGTCATGTTGTGAAGAAACGGCATCAGCCGGTCAATGACTTTTAGCAACTTTGCCTCCTTGCTGTCACCAACCTCCTGCTCATCCCAAAGCATCAAGAGATTTGAAATTGGATTTCCTGGATGCGAGGAAATTCTTTCAACACATTCACGTTCCTCCGCATGAGCGTTGAGTCTGTTCGCGCTGTAGAGAAACGTATCACCCGCTTCAATCTCACCAAGGTCATGTACTAACGCAAGTTTTATGAGCTTTAACACGTCAAAATCATCTTCGAGCAATTCGGAGAACGCCCAGCAAGCCATGGCCAAGTGCCAGGAGTGTTCAGCGGAGTTCTCTACACGCTCGCCTCCGTTGATATAGGTTCGACGATTTATCGATTTCAGCCCATCCAGCTGGAGTAGAAATTTTGATAACTGCGTAACAGTATCGGCCACGTTGCCTCCTAACCTCTGACATAACCGGGAGGAAAAATCCTAGCTATTTGGAGATCCAGGCACTGCCCATCGGCGCAAAATATTAGGCTCTTGTTAGATGCCATCACCATTAGGTCCTCCCTCGACCAATATCCACTTGATGCCCCAAAGATCGCCTCGTGCGAAGGACGCGCAGCTAGAGTCATCGTAGCTTCTTGGCTGACGTAACCGTGACATCTGTTTGCAGTGACTCAAAAAACCGGCACACTTCTCCGAAAGATATCCATGTTGATTGAGAAACTTAGCCTCTGAGATGAGATGCTCAATACGTGGAAGGCGCTCTCTCCGCGAGTGAGCGCCTTCTTCACAAAATGCTTGAAACTCCGACTCTAGCTTCTCATAGACCTCTTCTTGTCTTTCCATTACTCTCCACCTAGCATCCGAGATAGGGGCTCCACTTCGAGTAGTGGCTTGGAGATTCAAGCGAACCGAACTCGTTGCACCACATCAAACTACAACCCCGCTTCATTTGCCCAGTGCTCTTCGGTAACGATTACAATGGGCAAACCATCTGCTCGGTACTGCACCGCTTTCTCAATTTTCCGGCCGAAGGATTCATGAATCCAACTGTCTGTCACGTACGTTCCAAGCACAAGGTAGTTAAGCGACTTTGTGACGCCCTTGGCATTGATGGCACCCAATGATTCGATAGCAGCCTGACACTCTCGCCGAGTACCGAATGCGCAAGTTCCGGTGAACAGGAAACTTGTAGTATCAAAATTTATCCTTGGTGCCGGATCATTTATCGGCAGCGAGGTTGCCTTTGCCAACTCACCAATAACGGAACCCTCACCTGCAATCGATTGCAGTAAGCTCAATAACTCCGCAGACTCTTCGGCGTCTAACACGCCGTCCTCCAGGACCGATGAAATTTTCGCAAGCAGGTTCGAGACGACGGGGTTTTCCGACGCCTGCCTGTTCTGAATGAGCCATGAAAGAAGGAATTTTGCTTCCGCCTGGCTCACTTTTCCGTCAGCAACTAGCCCCTTACTGAGGCCGATCAAAGTATCCACCTGCCGATCCTGGATGCCCTTTCGGTTGAATCGTGTGAAGATATCCATCCCTACCCCCTGGTACTGAGCAGTTGCTCAAGTTTTTATTCGCACACCTGATCGGGTGTTCTCGATGTACACACATTCGCATGTCCTACACGCAGCGTTGTGGCCCCTACACCGGCAAAAAACCCACCACCCCGCTTATACCACGCCCCCAGAGCCCACCAAAACACGCCCTGCGCCACACCGAGCGGCTCGTCACAAGCCGTGCTCCTGGCTCAGTACCAAGAATCTGAGGCCACATTGATCCGGGTCACCCTCGCGGCAATAAGCTCCTCTATACTGGAGCTTTGTGCCACACACCCAAGGACACCCCATGGCCGCACCCGCCGCCAAAACCGCCACCCGCTTCCTCCCGGTCCTGCTGATCCTGGCGGTCGCCGGCCTCGCCACCTGGTACCTGCTGCCCGACGGCGAGGCCCTGCCCGTGCACATCGCCTCGGGCAACGGCCGTATTGAAGCCACGGAAGTGGACATCGCCACCCGGCTGCCCGGCCGGCTGGAATCCTTTTCCGTGCGCGAAGGCGACATGGTGGAAGCCGGGCAGTTGCTGGCCGTGATGGACACGGATGAGCTGAAAGCCCGCCTGGCGGCGGGCGAGGCCAACCTGCACCAGGCCGAGCAGACCCGCCACCTGGCCGAGGCCGTGGTGGCCCAGCGGGAGAGCGAACGGCGCTATGCCTACGGCGAGCTCAAACGCATGCAGACCCTGGTCGAGCGCGGTCACGCCTCGCAGGAGCAGCTGGACCGCACCCGCACTGCGGCGGAAACCGCCGATGCCGCCCTGCAGGCCGCGCGGGCCCAGGTGGCCTCCGCCGAGGCCGGGATCGAGGCGGCACGGGAGGCCATCCACCAGATCCAGACCAATATCGACGACAGCCAGCTCAGCACTCCGGTGGGGGGGCGCATTCTCTACCGCCTGGCGGAACCCGGCGAGGTACTGGCGGCCGGCGGCAAGGTGGCCACGGTGCTCGACGTCACCGATGTCTACATGACCATCTTCCTGCCCACGGCCCAGGCCGGGCGGGTGCGGGTGGGTTCAGATGCGCGCATCACCCTGGACGCCCTGCCGGATTACGTGGTGCCGGCGGAGGTCAGCTTTGTCGCGGCGGAGGCACAGTTCACGCCCAAGTCGGTGGAAACCCGCAGCGAGCGGGAGAAACTGATGTTCCGGGTGCGTATCCGCATCAACCCCGACCTGCTCAAGACCTACCGCGACCGGGTCAAGACCGGCGTGCCGGGCGAGGCCTTCGTGCGCATTGACGAGAGCCAGCCCTGGCCGGACAGCCTGACCGTGAAGCTGCCCAATGACTGAGGCCGTGGCCCGGCTGGAGGGCATCAGCCACCACTACGGGCACACCACCGCGCTGCGGGACATCACGTTGGCCATCCCCGCGGGCTGCATGGTGGGTCTGATCGGCCCCGACGGGGTGGGCAAGTCCACCCTGCTCGGGCTGATTTCCGGCGCCCGCCAGCTGCAAACCGGCCAGCTGGAAGTGCTCGGCGGCGACATGGCCAGCCACCGCGTGCGCACCCGGGCCGCCCCGCGCATCGCCTACATGCCCCAGGGCCTCGGCGGCAACCTCTACCACAGCCTGACGGTGGACGAGAACCTCGCCTTCTTCGCCGACCTCTTCGGCCTCAGCGGCCCGTCCCGCCGGCAACAGATCGACCGCCTGCTGGAGGCCACCGGTCTGCTGGAATTCCGCGACCGCCCCGCCGGCAAGCTCTCCGGGGGCATGAAACAGAAGCTGGGCCTGTGCTGCGCCCTGATCCACCACCCCGACCTGCTGATCCTGGACGAGCCCACCACCGGCGTCGACCCGCTCTCCCGCAAACGCTTCTGGGATCTGATCGCGACCATCCGCCGCCAGCGCGCCGGCATGAGTGTGCTGGTGGCCACCGCCTACATGGAAGAGGCGGAACACTACGACTGGCTGGTGGCGATGAACGACGGCCAGGTGCTCGCCACCGGCTCCCCCGCCGAGTTGCACCGGCAGACCGGCACCGACAATCTCGACGATGCCTTTATCGCCCTGCTGCCCGACGAACGCCAGGAGCCGGCTGCCGACACGCAGCCCCGAGAGAGAACGGCGCCAACCACCAACAGCGGCAAGAACAACGGCAGCCCGGCCATCGTCGCGGAACACCTGACCCTGAAGTTCGGCCACTTCACCGCCGTGCGCGACGTCAGCTTCGCCATCCCCAAGGGCGAGATCTTCGGCTTCCTGGGCTCCAACGGCTGCGGCAAGACCACCACCATGAAGATGCTCACCGGCCTGCTCACCCCCACCGAGGGCACGGTGGCGCTGTTCGGCGAGCCACTGGACGCGAAGGACCTGGCCACCCGCCGGCGGGTCGGCTACATGTCGCAGTCGTTTTCCCTCTACGGCGAGCTGAGCGTGCGCCAGAACCTCGAGCTGCACGCGCGCCTGTTTCACCTGCCGCCGGCAAAGGTCGCCGAGCGCATCGCCAGCCTGACCCGGGAGTTCGGCCTGGACGAGGTGCTCGACCACCCCGCCGGCGCCCTGCCCCTGGGGGTGCGCCAGCGCCTGTCCCTGGCGGTCGCGGTGGTGCACGAACCCGAGCTGCTGATCCTGGACGAGCCCACCTCCGGCGTGGACCCGGGGGCGCGCAACCGCTTCTGGGATCTGCTGATGCGCCTGTCCCGGGAGGACGGGGTGACCATCTTCATCTCCACCCACTTCATGAACGAGGGCGAACGCTGCGACCGCATCTCGCTGATGCACGCCGGCGCCGTGCTGGCCTGCGACACCCCCGCGGCCCTGATCGCACAGACCGGCAGCGACAGCCTGGAAGGCGCCTTCATGACCACACTCGAGGCGGTGGACAAGGAGCCGGAGCGCCCGAACGGCGGCGAGCTGCTGAGCCAGGACCAGCGCGGGCAACCGGCACGCCACAAGGCCTTCAGCCCGCAGCGGCTGCTGGCCTACGCCCGTCGCGAAGCGCGGGAACTGCTGCGCGACCCGATCCGCATGGCCTTCGCCTTCCTCGGCTCCGCGCTGCTGATGCTCATTCTCGGCTACGGCATCACCCTGGATGTGGAAGACCTGCCCTTCGCCGTGCTGGACCGGGACCAGACACCCCAGAGCCGGGACTACGTCGCCGCCCTCTCCGGCTCGCGCTATTTTGTCGAGCGCCCGGCCCTGTCCACCGCCAAAGAGCTGGAGCGGCGCATGCGCTCGGGGGAACTGAGCCTGGCGATCGAGATCCCCGCCGGCTTCGGCCGCGACATGAAACGCGGCCGCAATAACGAGCTGGCGGTGTGGGTGGATGGCGCCATGCCCTTTCGCGGCGAGACCATCCTGGGTTACGTGCAGGGCATGCACGTCAGCTACCTGAGCGAACAGGCCCGGCGCGCCTGGGGCGAGGTGCCCCGCCTGAGCCTGGTCAGCCTGGAGGACCGCTACCGCTACAACCAGGACTTCCGCAGCCTCGACGCCATGGTGCCGGCGGTCATTCCCATCCTGCTGATCTTCATCCCGGCCATCCTGATGGCCCTGGGCATCGTGCGCGAGAAGGAGCTCGGCTCGATCACCAACCTCTACGTCACCCCGGTGACCCGGCTGGAATTCCTGCTCGGCAAGCAGCTGCCCTATATCGCCTTCAGCATGGTCAGCTACGCCAGCCTGGTGCTGCTGGCGGTCACCCTGTTTGACGTGCCGCTCAAGGGTGGCCTGCTCTCCCTGAGCCTCGGCGCCCTGCTCTTCGTCACCGCCACCACCGCCCTGGGCCAGGTAATGTCCACCTTCGCCTCCACCCAGATCGCCGCACTGGCCGCGACCGCCATCATCAGCATTCTGCCCACCGTGCAGTTCTCCGGCCTCACCGAGCCGGTGTCCTCCCTCAGCGGCGCCGGCGCCTGGATCGGCCCCTTCTGGCCGGCTACCTGGTTCTTGCAGATCAGCCGCGGCGTCTTCACCAAGGGCCTGACCCTGGCCGACATGCAGGGCGCCTTCCTGACCCTGGCGGCCTTTATCCCGGTGCTCACGGGCCTGGCCATGGTGCTGCTGCGGAAACAGGGGCGCTGACGATGGAATCCCTCGGCAATATCTGGCACCTGGGCATCAAGGAACTGCGCAGCCTGTGGCAGGACAAGGTGCTGATGATCTTCGTGCTGGTGGCCTTCAGCGTGATGATCTACACCGCAGGCTCCGCCGGCTCCATGGAGCTGCACAACGCCCCGGTAGCCGTAGTGGATGAAGACCAGAGCGTGCTTTCGAACCGAGTTATCAACGCCCTGCAGCCGCCCTGGTTCCTGCCGCCGGAGCCCGTGCGCTACGACCAGATCGACGCCCTGCTGGACCGGGGCAGCCACACCTTCGCCCTGGTGATCCCGGAGGGCTTCGAGCGCAAGGTGCGCCAGGGCCAGCCCGTAAGCCTGCAGCTGAACATCGACGCCACCCGCATGAGCCAGGCCTTTATCGGCACCACCTACATCGAGCGCCTGGCCATGACCGAGGTCGCCGAGTTCCTGCAGCCCGGCAGTGCCAGCGAGGGCCTGCCGGTCAGCCTGGTCACCCGCGTCAGCTTCAACCCCAACCTGGACGGCACCTGGTTCGGCGGCGTGATGGAGCTGATCACCCAGGTCACCCTGATCAGCATTATCCTGACCGGCGCCGCCCTGATCCGCGAACGCGAACACGGCACCGTGGAGCACCTGATGGTGATGCCCATCCGCCCCTTCGAGATCATGGCCTCCAAGGTCTGGGCCAACGGCCTGGTGGTCCTGCTGGCCGCGGCCGCGTCCATCACCCTGGTGATTCAGGGCTGGCTACAGGTGCCCATCGCCGGCTCCGTGTGGCTGTTCCTGCTGGGGGCGCTGATTCACCTGTTCTCCACCACCGCCATCGGCATCCTGATCGGCACCGTGGCCCGCACCATGCCCCAGTTCGGCCTGCTGTTGATTCTCACCATCCTGCCCCTGCAGCTGCTGTCCGGTGGCATCACCCCGCGGGAGAGCATGCCCGAGCTGGTGCAGAACCTGATGCTGGCCGCGCCCACCACCCACTTTGTGAGCATGGCCCAGGCGATCCTTTACCGCGGTGCAGGGCTGGAGGTGGTGTGGCCGCAGATGCTGGCACTGGCGGCGATTGGTGGGGTGTTCTTCTCGGTGGCGCTGGTGTTGTTTCGGCGGCATTTGTCGGTTTGAGGGGAGTGGACCCGGCGACGGCTAGTACCAGGTTTCGGCGGCATCCCCCGAGGGGAATTACGATGGCCGCGCTTGGGGACTGCCATGAACAGGAACAGCCGGTCAGGCATTTCTCTGAAGCCACGTTTCGACATCGAGCCCCTCACCTATGGAAATACTGAAGTGTGTCTGCAGCCATTCGACTGTGACTGAGTGAATGAGCATCCAACGAGTCGACTGATGAGACCGTGACTGTGCGAAGATAAAATGTCTGTTACGTTCCAGCGTCTGGAGCTGGTAGACTTTGTTGCGCGTGCCCTCTGGGTAGTTTGCATGATAAAACGACAGTTGAAAATTGCGACCACCTTTGGGTGTAATCTCATCGACCCGAATTGGAGAGCGGGATCGGATATTAGAGCCGAATTCTTCACCAATTATTTCGGCGGCGTACCAGTGACTCCTCTTTAATGTGAATCTATCCATAAACAAGTTAACGCCTGAGATCAGGCGTATTTTAGACGATGCCTGTTTTTGCGCAAACAAAAATGGGCAGCGGGTCAAATATCGCCTGCAGCGATTTGTTATACGTCATTGTGGCACGGAGCAAAACTGGATGAACTTCTTACCCAGTTCGGTCACGCGCCCACCACGTCCTAGCAATTCTAGGCCTTGACCTGAGGTCATCGTTGAGAAAATTGACTTATCAGTATTCAGAAAGCCGTACTGATAGAGATCTCCAAAGGCCGACTTGATAACTTCAACGTTGACGCCGGGTACCGCCACCGGAAAGAACATTGAGAAACCGCCTCGTATTTGATTTTGAGGGATTTGCATCTCCTCGAGGTAGCGATCCGGCATAGCGGCGAATTTCAGTATTCTCAGGTGTAGAGCAGAAAGTGAGTTAACAAGATCTAGGAAATATTCGCGTTCGGCAGCGGGGCGCTAAACCCGATTGCAGAGTTGACCAGAATACCTCGAAATGCCTCGACTTTCTCTGGCTGATAGTTGTCTGCTACGCCGCGAAAAGACTGCTCAAAAATGAATGCGAAATCCTCTGTGTGAAGGAGTTCGTCACGGACCTCATCTTGAAGGCGTTCTAGGTCTTCTGAAATTTTCTGGGCAAACTCTTCGAGCCTTTTGAACCTTTCAGATGGGATGTAATCCGTAATCAGGGAGGCTAACCCTCCGCAGAATGGGGCTGTAGCAAGGCCAGCCTTTAAGACATTAAGTAGATGCTCTGACGTTGAAGCAGACTGAGGTTGGAGTACGCTCGGCGGTTTCAAATCTTGAGATGTAATGGCGATCTTCCTAATGACTTATAACGGCAAAGGTCACCGGCGCCCGTCAGGGCGTCCGGTGCACCGCCTTGTTGGGCGCGATTAGCTCAAGGGTTTCTCAGGGAAGCCCCCGATTTATTGCTCCTTAGACGTCTAGTACAGAGTCAAGGTAGCCGCATACGCACTAATGGCACGAGCTTCTATGGTTAGGAAGGCAAACGAACTTCGCGAAATGCCTCACCAAGCTGAAGCGCCGCACTTCGCCTGTCGCCCATGTCGACCAGCATGTCGAGGATCCGCAGGAATTTCTGAGCTATAGCCAGTGTCATTGGTGCGTCACGATGTGCAAAGTGCTGAACCAGTTCTGCGATTCGCGCCGGAATGAACGTTCCATGCCAACCCTTTAGATTGTCGGGTCCGTCGCCGATAATTGCGAGCACTTGGTCCGCGAAGGCTTCGGCCGGATAGTTGGCCCTAGCTCGCTCACAGAGCGTCAAGAACGGGTCCATCACGGAAGCAGCCCATCCGCCAGCGCGAATGAAACGATCAATCAATGGCAGAATGCGGCTGATTTCGGACCAGTCGCCATTCACGTAGCGAGCGGCCAAGTCCGCGCGCTCGACTGAGACAAACATCAACGTGCGAACGAGCTTGGGTTGATCGAAGCCTGAGAATTCTCCGCTTCGGTAGGTGTCGCGCATGAAGGCGGGGGCCTGGAGAAGCCGCCCGAGACAGAGGTCAAGCGTCGCGACCGCGTCGGCTGGAACGACCGGCGCATCGTACAGGTAAGCGCAGACGTAGGTGCTCGCGAGTGGAGAGAGGAGAGCCCAGCAATTGTCGCCTTTGAGACCCAAAATCGGGTCGAGGAAGCGGGCCTGAAAGTCAGCAAGCGGGATAAGGCCAGCCACGTGACCCAACCTTGATCCGAGCGTATGCGTCCACTCAAAGATCTGGGTCGCTGACCGATCACGGCGTCCAGGCTTCACCCTCGGTGGCGCATTTTTCTGGTTGGTCCAGTCGAGAACACTGGCAAGGAAGTCGAGAAGCACGCTCTTTGCACTGCTGTTTATAACCTCGTCGAAGGGGATGCGCTGAAGGACTTCTGCAGCCTGCTTTGAGTGCCAGAAGACATCCGGTTCACCCCATACCTCAGCAGCGTCGGTTGCATCATCCAAGTCGTAATCTTCATATCTTTGATGCCCACGCCGACCCTTCCCGGGTTTGACCTTCACCCAGGCTGGAGGCGGTAACGGGAGAGGCGCCCATCCTCTTCCATACTCATAGAACGCAAGCGCCGCGTTGACAGCTGCTTGTGCTTCATTCGATGTATGGATTGCTTCACCGTGTTGACGGAGCTGGTCCCGCGGCCGAGAAGGAACGTGGCAGAGTGAAAATGCCAAGATCAGCGCGGCCCAAGTCAATTTGGAGTCGTTAGGCCAAAGCTTGCAGGCTTCTTCGAGCGCGGCCAACGAAACGACTTCCAGTGGGTGTGCAATCAGCCCGAGGAGGTCGCGAGTCGCACCGCGTGCCGCTGTACCTTCGCGGAGATCCGCTGCGAGGCCTCGGGCCACATAGATCCCCTGGTGCCATCGGACGACGGAACTGGGGGACCACATCAGATCGAACTTTTCTGGCAGACGGATCGCGCGTCCCAGGACACCACGAGCCCACTCAAGGTCTTCGTGTGTACAGCCTTCTCGGAAGTTAAGCACTATGGCCGCCGTGGCGGTGACTGCACCCCGACGCATTCCCAACTGTTCTTCTTCATTCTCGCTGCCCGGGTGTTCGAATAAGTCTCTGGCGTCCGCTTCCTTGGACAACACAATGGCATCCTCTATCGTATAGGTGTCGTTCAACGTCTTCTCTTCGAATGATTTGGATGCCCACGTCCAAAGGCCGGTCAGCCTGAGGTACTTAGTAGCCTCTTCGGCCCTGGCGACATTTTCAGGCTGAGCAGCAGATGGGCTGACGTGGACAATCGCTATTTGATCCGAACCCTCTTCCGTGCGGTAGGCCTGATAGTTTTCTGTGTCAGCCAACTCGGCATATTCGAGGGCCTGCTTCGTGAGGTCCTCCCGTGCCTCAGGAATGTCGCGGTGCTCTTCGTACTGAAATGGCAGATCGTTCTTGAAATTAAGTATTGCTTCACGGGCTTGATCACTGATCGGTCCAGGCTCAAAGATGAACCTGGGCACCATCCAGCTAAGCTGTGTCTTGCGAACCGGCCGGGCATTTGCTGCTTGGATCGCCTCTACGTGCGGCATGTCGGTGCGTTGCGTGAAGCCGATCATGTTCGCAGTTGACGAGAAATCTTGCGCCATTCGGTTATGGTCTGCCGCCAACAGGCGCTGTGAGGTGAAGAGCGGCAACGTCCCTTCGGACACCGTCTCAGTATGGAGCGCAAGCATCGACGCGACGCCTAGGATAGCGATACACTCGTTCCCCTCGACGATTCGCTGGATCAGCTCGTCGACGGACCTGTTACGCTCAAGCTCCGCGAAGCACCACTCCTCAAGCGCCATAAACCCGCAGCCGATGGCATTGGGCGCCCACGTCGACCGAAACCAAAGATACTCCCGGTCGGTGCCCCAGAACCTTTGGGTGCCCCAGGGAAACGTCAGTTCTAACGGTATGGGGGTGCCATCACGGTCTCGTGAATAACGATGTAGCTGTCGCCACGCGGTCATCGCGTGATTGCACAATTCCCGAAAGAGACGCAGGGCCTCGTCGGGTGATGATTGGAAAAGTGAGTGAAAGGGCTCTCTAAGCGGCGAAGGGGGCGAGAAGCTTCGGTAGTCGTCGTGGATCGAAAGCCTTTCCCAGTCATGGGAACTGAAATCGCCGACCGTTCGCAAAGAGTTAGCGTTCATTCCAGGACGTAGTTGACTCACCTCACGTCACGAAGGGGCCGCAGTAATCCNAGATGATGTACTTGATAATCTCGATTTTGAAAATCGTGAAGATATTTTAGAACAATATTTTTCTAATGAAGCATACGCCTATCATGCTCGGCCAGATGAGTTTGTTCCAATAACAGGCTATTATGTCGGGAAAAGACCTACATTTAATCATCTAGAACATAGTGTTAAGTTCCAGTTTGAGAGACCGTCTCTCGCTAAATAGGTTTTGTAGATTAACCCGCAACAATGGAAGGAACGCTGATTTTCTGATGGATCGCGACATCCAAACCCTTGGAACGTTACATGTCCAAACATTACATAATTTGTCACACACGATAGAGCAGAGCGGGGGCGCTTCCTGTCATGAGGAAGGTATTCGGGAAGCGATGCAGAGTTGGCGTGAGGTGATTCTGCGGCTCAAAGCACGGTGTGCAAAATGACTGGTTGTGTCTCCGAAAGGCTTGCGGTACTGCTGAATACCTTATAGTGGCGGCAAAGATTTCAGGTGCTTGTCGAGGCTCTCAATCATCTCGCTGGTCAGGCCCAGATGGTTCCTGTCTTTTTGCCACTGTTCATGAAACTGAGCCGCCGTTTCTTGCGCCGTTCGTAAGGTGAGCGTTTCAGGCAGCCTTGCTTTAGCGGCAAGGTGAGAGAGTTCATCTTGTGTAAAGCCGTCAAAGCGTTTGGTTCTGCTGAAATTCAGTGCCGCCTTATTATCAGGCATAAAGGCGATTGTCGAAACCAGGTCATAGGCAGGGGAGAGTGCTGCGCTCCGGCGATCCTTATAGATCATTGACCAGTTCTTCAGGTGCATGTCGGCATTGCCGATCAGTGTGTTGTAGGTAAGTCGCCTGATAAATTCCGCGATATCAGCATCCGAGCCTTCCGCGCCGATGACGTTGGCGATATTCCGGTAGCTCGCTTTTTCGTACTTATCGCCTGGATAGACACCGAATATCTGTGCGAAGTCCTCTATATGAACCGGACTGCCGTCGGCCTTGCGGTCAAAACGCCTGACCGCAAGCGCCTTGCCTTTCAGGCTGCCGATACCGGACGGAAGATTGCCGATATCCTTCAGGTCTATCAACCTCACTTCCGGGACATCCATGCCGATCTGGCCAGCGAGCGTCATCATGGCGTACTCGTTTTCCGGTACGCCTTCGAACTGTGTCGATGGCAGCTTTACGATCCATGAACCACCAACACCTTTTGCCGGTATCGTGAGGCCGCCGGCAGCTTCCTGAACCGCTGAGAATTTCAGCTGGACACCAGCCAGTGAAAAGCGCAGCGCCATTTCGTGCCTTTCGTTATCCTCGTCGCCACCTTCAGCCGTTTCTGGCGGCCAGCTTTCGCCATCGGTCGGTCTTACAGTCACCGCGCCAGGCAGATCGCGGCCCAATACCCATAGCAGGAAGAACTCCCGGACGGGATTGACTCCGGCCTGCCGTGCCAGATAGCTGCGCATGTGTTAGCGTTCATTCCAGGACGTAGTTGACTCACCTCACGTCACGAAGGGGCCGCAGTAATCCCGGCGAGATTTTGTACTGCTTCCTGCCGTCCTCGCCCAGCACGATCACGGTCTTCCGGTTGATCTTGGTGACAATGCCCATGGTGGGGCCCTCCTGGGTCTCGAAGGTCACCTTCTGACCCACCCGCAGCTGACTCAGGGCCTGCAGAGTTTCCCGGTCCTGCAGTTCATCAATGCGCTGGCAGATCACGCGGTTCAGTTCCAGCAACTCATCGATGGTCATGTCTTCAATGCGCATGGATGAGCTCCATCGGATGCTGGGCTTGCCTGTCCGGGTGACGCGGGTCGGCCAGGGACCTCAGTGGCTGGCCGGCGAACCACAGTTTCCAACGTCGTGGCGTCAGGTCAGCTACCTCACTGGCCGGGTGTTGGCTGATGCGTTGCAGCACATCCACCAGGTAAGTATACGGATTCAGGTCATGCAAGCGGCAGGTGCTGATCAGGCTCTGGATGATGCCCAGGTGCTCGGCACCGAGTTCGGTCCAGCAGAACATCCAGTTCTTTTTTCCCAGAGGAATCGGGCGCAGGGCTCGTTCAAGGTGGTTGGTATCCGGTTGCACATCCGGGTCTTCCAGGAAGACCGTCAAGCTGCTTTCGCGGCTGAGCACATACTTCAGGGCTCTGGTCAGTGCATCACTCGGCAGCAGGCCCCCGCGTTCCAGCTGATCCCGGCACCACTCGAAGAAGCGACTGACCACCGGCTTTGAGTGCTCGAGCCGATACTGGCGCTTCTTTTCGTCCGTCAGCTGCCGATCCCGGATCTCGGCTTCGTTCTGGTACAGTTTTGCGATTTGCTGAAGGGCCTCGGTGGCCTTCTCCGGGTGCTCATCCTGGGCATTTATGAAGTACCGGCGACTGTGTACCCAGCATTGCGCGTGGGTGAGGTTGGCCTGCTGTTCGGCATAGCGGGCATAGGCGGCATAGCCATCACTGATCAGCGTGCCGGTGAACTGCGTGCCCAATACCTGTTCTATGTGAGCGCGACCCCGACTGTTCGAGTACGTGAACACCACTTCGTCGGCATCGCCGTACAGCGGCCAGAACCAGCCGGATTTCATTGTGCCTTTTTGTGGCCCCGCCCGGCCCTGGTGGCCGGCCTTGATCGGTGTTTCATCCATCGCCAGCACCCGGCTGCGCAGCACATTCTCGGTCTGGGCATCGACAATCGGTCGCAGCAGATCGATGGCGCGCTTGACCAGGTTGGTCAGGGTACTGCGGCTGAGGGTGATACCTGCCTGCTGGATGCGCTGGTGCTGGCGATACAGCGGCAGGTGGAACTGGAACTTGTCTACCAGCAGCCCGGCCAGCAGGCTGACATCCGCCAGGCTGTTATCCAGGACATTGAACGGCGCAGGGGTGGTGATCGGTTTGTTGTCGGCACCCTTGCGCCGGAACACGGGACGTTCGTGTTGCAGCACCACATAACTGCTACGCTGGGCCAGCCGGTAGGTGGTTTTGGTGCCGATGACAGCGTACTGGTCGGCGTCTGGCCCGGTCAGCTCAGGCGGCAGTTGCTGGATAACTTCGACCGGCACCTCAGCCGTAAAACGCAGGCCGGTATCATTCAGGCAGTCGTCGTCCCGCTGTTTCTTCCCGGTGCCGCGCTGATATGCGCGCACCGGACGCTGCTCATGCTCAGCAGGCGTGTCTGGTGGGGGCGCCTCGCCCCGCTGAAACAGACTGTCCTGCCCCGGCAGGTCATACACCTGCTTTTCGGACTTGGGACCAAACAGCTGCTTTTTGAACCAGTTCAGCTGACGGGTCAACTGCTGCAGGGCTTCGGACTGGACTGCCAGCTGCTCGCGCAGCAGGGCATTCTCCTCGGCCAGTGCCGAGTAAGAAGGCGCGTCGGACTGCGGTGCGTAAGCCGTTGAATTCATGGCCGATATTATACCCGAAGCCGGCGCACTATACGCCCCGATACCGCTTGTACTGACGATATTTCTGCACCTCAATGCCATCGATCAGCAACTGCAAATCCGTCAGGGTCAGGGGCCGCTGACCGGAGGTGGACAAGGGCACCCGGAACTGCCCCTGCTCCAGACGCTTGGCCCACAGACAGTAGCCGGTGGCAGCAAAGTAGAGCATTTTCATCTGGGTCTTGCGACGATTGACGAAGACAAAATACTGGCCGCTGAGCGGATCGTGCTGAAGCTGATTGCGCACCAGGGCACTCAGGCCCCGGAACGATTTGCGCATGTCGGTGGGTTCCGTACACAGCCAGATCCGGGCCTGACTATCGAGCCCGATCATCCCTGGCTCAACCGCAGCTCAACGCCGTTGCCGAGGCTGAGCACAATGTGCCAGTCCGGGCCGGAGGCATGTGCCGCGCTCATCAACGAGGACAGGTCCAGAAACCCAGGTTCATTCCCGCTCGGAATCTCGCTAACCGGCTGGGGTGACATGCCGGACAGGCGCTTGCGCCACTTGCAAAAACTGGCATAGCCAATGCCCCGCTGCTGACAAAACAGCCGGGCCGACAAACCGCTATCATGCTGCTGCTCAACCAGGGCCTGCCACTGTTCCGGGGTACGATGCTTGCTCATGGGGGTAACCTCGTGTGAGTGAATGTGAGGTTACTGTAGGGGGAAATTCATTGCGGTGGGAGGACGTCCTGGAATGAACGGTTACCGCAAAGAAACACCGAAGGAAAGCGCCATTTGCTGTTTACGCGTGCGCTCGGCTTCAGGCTTGGCCAGAATGGCCTTGCGCCACTCGGATGCGGCCCGAAGCTCCTGCTTTTCACGGGCAACTTGCTCGTCAGGAAGCTCTTCGCGCAAGAAAACCAGTGAAAGCTCAACGATCGACTGAGGCAGCGATTGGGCGAGTACAGGTGAGTAGGCAATGATGTCATGAAACGCATCATCACGGATGCGTTCTAAAGCGACGACCCGCTGCAAATAGTCGGCCGCAAGGGTCGGCTCGGCTCTCGACGATCTTAAGAGAAGTTGGCCAAGAGATTTTCGGAAAGCGCCCAAGTCGGGCACCCGCGCCCAGTACTCAAAGTTTTCGTCAGGCCCATCAGCGGTACTGAGCACGTCGATGGCGGCGAGCCAGATAGCGCATTATTGTAAAAGAGCGCGAGACGTCGGGTTGCGAAGTTCGGCTAGGGCGTTCTGCCAGACCTCGAAGATTGCGACTACCTCCGGATAGAGCCTCTGCGGAATATCTGAAACGCGCCGGAGAATAAAGCCGATGAGGCGACGCCACGCGGCGAAGTCGGAAGGCCAGCCGAGAAGATCAGCGAACCGTTGGCGTTGCTCCTGTGGGAGCGTGCCAGCCAGGATACTCGCATTCGGAGAGGTCTTCTCCGCCTGAAACCAGACGAGCACCTTTCTGAAAAGCCGGAAGTCGTCGGCAAAGACGGCCGTCGCGAACTGGCCCTCATCAGCTTCGAACCTCGCAGTTCCGAGGGGACCGATCAGCCACGCTCTCAGCCATTGTGATCTAAGGTCCGAACCCTCGGTTTGGGCGAGGTACGTTGGCCAGTCTTCTCCATGTGCGTACTCCCATTGGGAAACAAGTTCGACGACGCGTGCGACCGCTGGCGGCTCGCCGCAAGTCTTGATCTCTTCGATCCATTGGGGCCCGCGATCAGCCAGGACATAGAAGAAGGCCCATTCGAAGAAAATATCGTGAGCGAAGCGGACGGAGATCCCTTCACGAGCGTTCTGAAGTATGCCATCCGATCTTAGATCATCAATGTGTGCGGCCGAGGTTAGCTGACTAATGCGAATCGGCTGGCTTAGCTGGCGGGCACGAATACGTGCCAAGTCAAGCAATGCGCGCTGACGCTCAATCGCGCTTTGGCCGGTCTCGTTGTAGCCACCCCGCCGCCACCAATTCTCGATCAAATCGACTTCAGATCGGGGAGCGAATGTCGGGACGCTGGTGTCAGCCACATAACTCTGGTTCAGCACCTTCGCGAAAAAGGGGCGCCGGACGATCTCTTGCACCTGCGCTGATCCAAACAGAAGTGGCCTCAGGTGTGGTTTGGCTTTTGCAAGCGTCTCAGCCTCTTCGTCGCTCAGCTGACCAACGTCAAGCGTCTCGACCTTCAGGACATCAAGGAAGTGGCCTAACCAATTGCGAAGCACTTCAATCCCTGTGTCGCGCAGGGAGACAACGACGCGCCAATTATCGAGCAGCGGCGACTCCGCGATGACACGGATTACGTCGAGGATTATGGGCTGGTGCTCCTTCTCAATGCGATCAATTGCATCGATAAACAAAATGGGAGTGCCGGCGGCTCCGATCTCCACGAGAAGTTGCTCCAGGGGAGCACCAGAGAGTCTCTGCGAGGCCACGTAGCTGATCCAACTGGTGCCTTCGAGCTGTTCGGCTTTGAGGAAGAGGACCGGTCCGCGTTCTAGCGCGCGTTGTACCGCTCGCCTCACCAAGACTGATTTGCCACTTCCTGGCAGGCCTCGGACCTGGACGACACGGGCTGCGGTAAGCTTGGCGTCCAGCCTCTCAAGGAGCGAGGTTCGGTCGAGCTTTATTCCGCCAACATCGTCCGGAATAAGGTTCTCGTAGCTCCTTGCGAGCTCCTTCAACTTGTCGAGATCTCGGCACAAGGACGTCGCGCCTCGAAGGCGTGCAACAGATGAGATCGAACGCACAAGCCGCGCGCGATCAAACTGGCCTGACTTCCCTGCTGATGCGCGGGCTAACTGAACGACCCGCGACCAGACGAGTGGGGCTTTGGCTGCGTCATCGGGCACGAGACAATCTCGAATGCGATTAATGGCATCAGGCGGATCAGTGGCTCCTTCTCGAAGGAAATCGAACTGGATGAGCACAAAGTGCGCCAAGAACTGATGCACTTCTTCACTCGTGCACGGTGTCCCCTTCGCCTCTTCCAGTAGGGCAATGACGTCGCTCTTGACCGCTGTGATGTCGGCGCTAGCGCTGCCATCTTTCGCAAAGCGAGCGTCGAAATGGTCAGCTGTCAGACTTTCACGGGCCCAATCGCAAAGGGTCTTGAGCGCCCTTTCTTTGGTAGGCGTAACCGTGCCAACAGCTGCCCCATAGCGATCAGCATTGATGCGGAAGTCGGACTTTTTTAGTGTGGCCCAACTGTCTCGGATGATGTCGCGAAAGTCTTTGTTCGCTTTTGCCTTGCTGATCGTAAGCGAACGTTTCACCTGGAGGCTAAGCCGAGCGGGGTTCTTTGCTATCCCTCCAAAATCGACGATTACATCATCGAGCGGTTCGCCGAAGTCGCGCTGCTGAACCGACACTCGGACAACGATTCGATCATCAATGCCGGGTGCAAAAGCCTCGGCTAGCAATGCGGTGAGGTAAAACGCAGCCGCGTCCCCTTCAAAGGTAAAACCCTCGCCGCCGGCGAGTTCAGGTGATTGTGGCATCGCTAGCCTGTAAAATTCGTGGACTAGTTATAAGTCGAGGAGCCAATATTGTGACTGCAGGCACTATCTGCGCGGCATGGTCATGACTATGTTTCATTTGCCTGCCCAACGCCGCCAATACGCGCAGCTTTGTAGTGGAGCCGAAGCCGGAACGAAAAAGCTGTCGCTGTGCTTGGTTTTGTTAGGAGGATATGACTCAGCAGGAGCAATCATGCTTCGGGCCGCCACAGTAACCACAAAATTTTTCATTCGTGTTGTAACCCTCGGCAACCCTTGCGTTCTGAACGTAGCCCTGCGTAAGATGGAAGCCACACATACGGCAATAGTTATGGCCACGCTGCTTATATCCGTCACAGTGGCTGCATTTTTGATTGTTGCTCATCACACCTCCTGACTTTCGCTGTCAAAGCGATACCATAACGAGATCGATTTTATCCGAACAGACTCTTCCAAAACGTTTCAAACTGCTGTTGGTCCGTAAAGGCCCGGATGAAATCGTCAGGTGCATTCACATAAGACCACTTTATAATAATCCTGTTTCCTGCTGCAAGATGCTTCTTACCGTAGTCAAGTAGTTCCTTTTCCATGAACTTATTTTGCTCATGCTGCAGGTCTTCAAGATCGGTAATGTCCAGCTGTAGATCGATCATTTTTCCTCCTAACGCCAAGCATCACGCGACCGAAAACCGCGTAGCGGTTTTTGGATCGCCGTGGATGCACTTGTTAGCCACCAACTCGCTCCCCCACCCATTCTACGGCTTCATTGATGTCAGCAATGACCACACATGGATAGTCGTTCGCCAATTGGAGATGCTTTTGCTGAAGAAGTGACCTTAACGGTTTCTCCGTCATGAAAGCTCTGCAGTATCCAACTGCGGCTGCCGCATGGTGGAAATCGTAGAAATCATTCGCTACCAATTTTCTCGCTTTATCCCAGCGAACCGCAGCATGACATAAGGCAGAAACATGCAGACTCGGCAATCTCAGCGCCACGGACCTCTTCGTGACCAAGTTTCCGAATACTGTATGCCATTTCTGTTCACGCTCCTCTATTTCATGGTCCGAGCACGCAGCCGAAACGCCCGATACCCTCTCATATTCATTCTCCGGCCACATGCGGGGCACATGCATGAACAGACTCAACGCGCCGCGGATTTCGTCAAGATAGACCTGCTTGAAGTTCTTCACCTCATCTTGATGATTCCGATTGAGCTCATTCAGTTTGCCTGCCGTTTCACCAAACTGCTCGGGTGGAAAAAATGCTCCGTCCTCCAGATAGGAAAGCACTTCAACCAATGGAATCTGCCACATATGGTCGAAAAATGACTTTTGAATGACGAGTTGCTCTTCCGGAGGAAAGGGTGTCTCGGAAAGGTGCGCTACGCCCAAAACATAGCTGAGCTTCGACCACACCAAGTCTTTGGGCTCGTGATACTGAGCACCGTTGGGTGTGGGCACGGCAATGACACTAACCAACTCCTGTGCAACCCGTTGTTCGTACGGAACCAGCGTTATGCCATGACTAAATTCATCAATTAGCTCTGCTGTGGCCTGCCGGGTGGATAGATCTTGCTGCTTCAACAACTCCAGAAACACGGACTCACTAATCGGACAGAGAACCTTTCCGCTCGTTACGGCGCTTCTTATCTTGCCGATCAGCTCATAGGCAGCCTGAATTTTTGACCGTCCCATGTGGGCATCACGAAGCAGCACCCAAAAGCGTGTATCAAGATATATCTTCTCCAAGCCCTGAATTGACTCAGCGAGCTCCAGTGCTTTTGCTTTGACGTATTTATCTATAGAAATCTCAGAATGTCGTCTGTGGTATTCGAATGAAGTTTCTATATCAGGAGCAGTGGGTTCTCGCATGGGATGGCCTTGGTGGCTAACGCTTGGCACAGCGGACGTTTTGGAGCGACGAAGGAGCGGAAAAACGTTCCGACTGATGCCACTTGTTAGCCTATTTTTAGTTGCCTCAGACCATTCCATAGCATATTTTCTATAATCTCTTCGGAACGTGAAACTGTTTTCTCTCTTCTCTCTGCATAGGAAATAGAGCCGCGACTTGTTGTTTTAAACTCGCTAAGATATGCGAGATTGAAGCGTTTCATATGTGTCTCTGATTCCATTGCATCTTTCTTTTCCTCGTCGCGCCATACAATGGTGATCCAGAATTCTAATTCATTCTCCTTACCCAGATTTAGCTCACCGAGCTTTTTATTGAATGATTGTTTTTCCTTGCCCAGTGTAAGTGAAACTGAAGGTCCAGCTGACGTACCTAAATCCTGATAATTAGTCCATTCAAGTGAAACACCAAGCAAATCTTTAACGACATCGATAAGGTTTTCAACGGTAAGATCTGGGGAAAAGGGTATTTCTAGTATCGCTGGAGTTCGATTGTTTGAAATGCGCATTACCAGGTTAGAATTTTTAATTTCTGATGTGTATTGCGACACATATTTCGAAAAGTAGCGTTGATTTTCAAATGCTTGTATTACGCGATCTCTTGTCACAGGAATTCTATAGTCAAACCGATCCGAGATTAAATCTGCGTGGCGAATGCAAAGCTTATCCCAATGCTCCGGGCCTAGAATTTCTATTTGCTTTTCACTTAACCCTAATTCTTTGGCAGCACCTATTATTGACGTGAATGCATTACCGGTATAATTGGCGTTTGTGGCGAAAGCAAATATTTCCCAAGACAACCTTTCTTTTTCCGCAAATGCAGAGTTTAGAGATTTAATGCTTTCGGTCGAACTTAACGACCCGAATGCGCCTTGTTCATTGCTCTTACACTGAAAAGCTCTTTGCGCATTTCTATGAAGTATATCCACGCCCTTATCGGGTGGTCGAAGCCGAATCAAGGAGGAATCGTTAAGCTCTGCATCCAGCAATGTGAAGCAAAGTGATTCCCAAGCGTCCCCGAAGCTTGTGTCTGGTGGGTTAATTCGAAGAAATTGCGCTGAAAAATCAAATTTCACGGTGCTTCCTTGTTGTTTTGGCTAACGCCGCAGGCTGCGGCGCGCGCGGTTTACGCGTCCGCAGCCCTGACTTGTTATGTGCTTTTCTAGGAACATTCTTTTTTAACTAATTCTCTATAACTTGCCCTGGATTGCACGGGCTGCTTCCCATGTAGCACTTCAATCCAAGGTTCAATTTTCTTAGATGCGCTAGCACTCTCCAAGCCGGCAAAATGAGACAACCAACGCGCAGGGTCGGCAACACCAACAATTCGATTCTCTTCAAATGACCGTAGGGCCGAAAGGATGCTGCTGACATGACATCCTTCCATTGCCTCCACAATCTGCCCTGCGCGCCAATTATCAGTGCCTTTGCGATGAGGATTCTCACCAATGACACGAACTGTAAAATCAACATCTTTTAACGGCATGGCGCAAACCTCAGTTCGATGTAGCTTGATTCGTTCCAGGCACATAACGCCCGGCACAGCGGGCCAGTTGGAGCGACGCAGGAGCGGAAATTGGCTCCGGCTGGTGCCGCTTGTTATACGTTTATTCCACCACCTCGACTTCTCCTGCCCCAGCTGTGTAGGCCAGCTCTGCAAGACACCGATGTTCCACCTCCGACAAGCCCCCTTCGGCCATTTCGCGAGCATAGACTTGTATCTTCGGCTTGCTTTTGAAGAGGCCAAATACTCCGAGCTCAGTTAAGCCTCTTTTCAGGCACTCGACTGCCGGATCAAAGGAGCCAACGAGTAGGCGGCGACTAAAGTACGGCCGGAGCGGATGGACAGTAACCACTCGGGTGGATTCGGTTAAAACCATCCTGTCCTTATAGATCTCTACCTTGATAGACATGCTTGGACCTGGATAGACGTATAACAGCTAGTTAGCAAGACCACGCCGACTAACGCCTGGCTCGCTAACTCGGTGATTGAACAAACCATATCTCCCAGAAAGTCCCGGCCTTTCAACAACATGTAGAATCCATGCTATCAGCACCAGGAATTAGCAAGCTCGAACCAGTCCACACCACCACCAAACCCGCCCCCAAAAATATCACTAAAAATCAACGCCCTACCCACGCCAAACCCTCAAATTCAGCCACAGGCCGCTGAAAAAACCAACTCACGTTTATACCACGCACAGAAGAGCCCCCAAAACACACCGTGCGCCAGGCCGCGACACAGTTCACACTGAGGACTTCAGGAAGTTATTACAGGGAGAATCAGAACGGAATTCCGTGCAGAACAGCACGATCGTCGATGCGAGCCAGAGGCCCTTGATGGAGCGACCCGCGCTTCACTCAAAACGCAGGCACAAAAAAGGCAGACCTCTCGGCCTGCCTTTCTTAGGAGAGAACTCGCGCTATTAGATAGCGACGATGTTCTCAGCCTGGGGGCCTTTCTGGCCTTGAGTCACGGTGAACTCAACTTGCTGGCCTTCGGTCAGCGTCTTGAAGCCGGAGCTAGCGATCGCACTGAAGTGGGCGAAAACGTCCGGGCCGGATTTTTGCTCGATAAAGCCAAAACCCTTTGCTTCGTTAAACCATTTCACGGTGCCGGTAGAAGTAGACATAACAGTAATCCTGTAGAAAAAATAAGTGTGCCTCTGCGAGGCGGGTTTAGCGTGAAAGCAGACAAATGTTTTAGATGCTACAGGACGAAGTACTACAGGAGCGCGACGAAATGGAGGATATAAAAAGTTGTTTAATTTCTAGCTGCAGCCAAGGTATAGGTCGGGGCACCCCGCGTCAATCTATTTCGTTCATCGCGGGTAAAATAAATACAGGGGCATTTCCAGCGGGCGAGACGCGCTGCTGCGCGTGACGCGCCCGCCGGGGGACGTTTCCGCGGAAACGTCCTCAGTGATTCACCCGGGTGATCTTGTCCAGATAGCCCATGGCAAAGGCCGAGGCGACGAAGGTCATGTGGATCAGCACGTACCACATCAGGTTTTCCGAGGTAGTCTTCTCCACGTTCATGAACACCTTGAGCAGGTGGATCGAGGAGATCGCCACGATGGAGGCGGCCACCTTGTTCTTGAGGGAACCGGAGTCGACCTTGCCCAGCCAGCCGAGCTTTTCCTGTTCGTCGGCCACGTCGATGCGCGAGACGAAGTTCTCGTAGCCGCTGAACATCACCATCACCAGCAGCCCCCCCACCAGGGCGATGTCGACCAGGGTGAGGGACACCAGGATCAGGTCGGTGTCCTTCATGCTCAGCAGCTCGGGAATGACGTGGAAGATCTCCTGGAAGAACTTGATGCCCAGGGCCAGCAGCACCAGGCTGAGGCCGAAGTAGATCGGCGCCAGAATCCAGCGCGAGGAGTACATCAGGGATTCGACGAGCTTTTCCATAGGGTCTTCACAGGCTCAAACAAAACGGGCCGGCGATTCTGCCACGAAGCCCGGCGGGTGCCAATCCACCCGCCGGGCTGGCTGGGAGCGCGCCGTAGTCGGGCCCACTGGCAGGGCGCCAGCGCGGGCGGCGCCCCGCGGTCCGGCTACTGCGCCCCGTCGAAGAAGTCCTTGAAGCCCGAGGGGTCATGGCGGCCGATGATCAGGCTCTCCAGGGTGCCCATGCCGACCTTGTCGCCCATGCGCGCCCGCACCACCTGGTGGATGTGAATGTGGGGGTAGTCCAGGGGGTTGATCGCCGCCAGGTCCCACTCCTCGCGGGCGGTTTCCAGCTCGCCGCGCCAGTAGCCGTGGCCCCACTCACCGTGGTTGTAACCCACCCCCAGGGTCAGGAACAGCTGCAGTGGCTCGAGGGTGAAGTCGTAGTGCTGACCCTCCCCGTCGACAAAGGCCATCGACGCGCTGGCGGGCCATCGGGTGCCCGGGCGGTAGTGGAGCTGGTGTTTGACCTCGCGCATGGGGACCATGCCGGGCTCCTCCCCCTCGGGGATCCGCTCGCCGCTGGCGTAGAGCGGCAGCAGGTCGGCGCTGACCTGGGTGGGCGTGCCGTCGCGATCCTCGAAGGTCCCCATCTGGGTGCAGAAGTCGCCCCAGTTGATCGGGCTCCAGATCCAGTAGACCCCCGGC
Source organism: Haliea atlantica (assembly GCF_054779855.1). Taxonomy (NCBI): domain Bacteria; kingdom Pseudomonadati; phylum Pseudomonadota; class Gammaproteobacteria; order Cellvibrionales; family Halieaceae; genus Haliea; species Haliea atlantica. The sequence goes on from NZ_BAAGXL010000003.1 coordinate 579,359, forward strand.
TCCTTGTTCAGTTTGCCCGGGGCCCCGCCCTGGGGCTCGCCCACCGGGCGCACGCCCCAGGAGCGGTCCCGGGTGCCGTAGGCCTGTTTGACCTCGAAGCGCTCGCCATCCACGCTGAAATGCCCCTCCCAGTAGCCGAGCTGGGTAAAGCGCGTGGTGTGCATGATCAGGTGGCCGTCGTCGTGCAGGATGCTCGGGGGCTCCTGGTGGGGCGCGCTGGCGGCGCGGAACAGCAGGTCGCACTCGATGTTGTGCTCGTTGGGGGCCAGGGTCACCCGCAGGGCGCGCAGGGGCTCCTCGACGGTGATGCGCAGGGGGCCGACTTCGGTCTCGCCGCGTTCCCGGGGCGCGCGGCGGGAGGCGTGGAAGGCCACCTGGCGATCGCCCATGGCCACGCTGAAATGGCCGTCCATGACGTGGCGGTTGGGGTAGAGCCCGAAGCCCACCTCGAAGAGGTAGCTGCCGTCGCTGTCGAAACCGTTGAACCAGTAGCGGTCGTAGAAGTTGCGGTCACTCTGGGAGGGCTCGTTGACCGGCTGCACGGTCTGGTGAACGCAGAAATCGTCGAAGCGGGTAATCATGGTCTGTCCTCATCTGGCGCGCCGGATAAGCGCCGACGCGCGGTGTTATTGGGTGTCCGTCGGCCTCAGGGCAGGAAGTCCCCGGCGTCCAGGTCCAGGCAGTGCTGCAGCTGGCGTTCGATCACGGTGCGGAACATGCGGTCGCTGCGCTCCCCGGGGGAGGAGAAGCTGGAGCCGAGGATGGTCAGCAGCAGGCCGTGCATGCTCTGCTCCCGGTACTGCGCCCAGACTTCCTCAAAGGGCAGGTCGACGCCCAGGCCGGCCAGGCGCTCGCGGTACTCTTCCATGATCCCCCGCTCCCACGTGCGGCGGTCTTCCACCTCGACGCTGCTGCCGAGGAAGTAGGTGATGTCGGTGACCGGGCTGCTGATCTGGGGCGTCTGCCAGTCCACCGTCCAGCAGCTGTCGTCGGTAAACAGGATGTTCTCGACCCGCAGGTCGCCGTGGACCAGGGTGCGCGGCCCGGGGTGGCGGGTGGCGAAGTGGTTGTGGGCATTCACGTAGCGGGCGCCGAAGGCCTTGGCCTCTTCGCTCAGGTTCTCGCCGAAGCGCTCGAGGAAGGTCGGCCAGCATTGCTGCAGGTATTGCTGGGCCAGCTCGCCGCTGCCGTTGCGGGCGGCATTCATGACGAAGTCCAGTTCCATCACGCTGTCGTCGCCGTAGAAGGCCGCGGCCAGCTTGGCCGCCTCCCCCAGCACCATGTGGGTCTGCGCCAAGGTCGCGCCAATCAGCTGGCTGCCGGGCTCGGCGGGCGCCAGGTCCTGCATCAGCAGGATGAATTCGTCGCGCGCCTCGCTGATCACGCTGGCGTAAACGGTCGGGATGCGCATGGCGGTGCGCTCGGCCAGGTGGCGGTAGAACATCACCTCGGTGTAGTAGGCGCCCTGGGCGCCGGCCAGGGAGCGGGCGGTCTCGTCCTCGGCCGCGAACTTGCCCACCACGGTGGCCGGCGCACCAGCGGCATCGCCGGCGTAATGCAGGGTAAAGCGCGCGTTGTCGCCGATCTTGCCGGTGCCGATGTACTCGTAGTCCAGGGCGCTCACCCTGCCCTCGCCCAGCACCCCGGCCTCGCGCAGGGCCCGGGTCATCCACTCGGGGGTCATGTCCGCCGGGCGGGCTATCAATTCCAGCATTGTCGTGTGTCCTGTGTCGTTGTTGATTTTATTCGCTGCCCGTCGCGGGCCGACGGATTGTCAGTGCCCCGCCTGGTCCAGCCCGTATTCCGGCCAGCTGCCGTGGACATAGGTCTGGCAGTTGCCGTAGCCCACGCCTCCGCCGACCGGGTCGGTGACGCGGATCACGCAGTCGCGGAACTGGCCGTAGCGCTCGATCACCTGCGGGTCGGCGGCGTCGCGCACGTGGTCGCCGTCGACGTGCAGCTCGCCGCGCCAGCTGCCGTGATGCTGGCCGTCGCCGCCGTGGTAGTGCCCGGCACCCAGATAAAACCCGGTTTCGGAGACTTTTTCAAACGCCAGGGGGCGCTCGCTGCCGTCTTCCATTTGCAGGCGGAATTCCCCCGACAGCAGGCGACGGGTCTGCGGCTCAAATTGCAGCGCGGGGGTCATGCCACTGATGCCGGCAATCTTGCCACTGGCGTCCTCGAAGCCGCCCTGCACCCGCTGGTGCAGGAAGCCGGGGCCGGCGAACTGCAGGTAGTAGTGGTGAAAGGCGTACTCGCTGCCATCGTCGCGGGTGAACAGCAGCGGGTTCCAGATCGCCAGGGCCTGGGGAATGTGCTGCTGGTAGTCGGGCTCGAGGTCCGACGGCGGCATGCCCACCGAGGGACGCACGCCCCAGGACTTGTCCCGGGTGGACACCCAGGCCTCGGGGCGAATCTCGATACGCTCGCCGTCAATTTCCAGCCAGCCACTGGCGCGCCCGGTCTGGTGGTAGCGAATCTGGTCGGTGGCCTTGCGGAAGCCGTGCAGGTCGCGGCGGTCCTCGCGCTCCTCGACCACGCAGCCCGCCGCGGCGTGGAAGGTCAGGTCGAAGGCGATTGGCTGGGTGGGGTTGGGCTCGAGCACCACGCGCACCTGCTGCAGGGGCTCGATGATCTCGTAGCGGATGGGCCCGGCATTCACGCTCTCGGTGTCGCTGTGCAGGGCCCGGCTGGCGCGCACCACCCACTGTTCCGTGCCCCGGGCGATGCCGGCGTAGGCGTCCACCACGTTGCGGTTGGTGTACTTGCCAAAGCCGAAGCCGATCTGCAGGGAGCCATCGATGGCCGCCGCCATGCCGCAGACCTTTTCCGCCCAGGCCAGGTCGCTCTGGCCGACGCTGGCGAAGGTCTCCACGACCTGATGGTGGAACTGTTCGTCGCTGGGCAAGAGCGGGCCGATACTGCCGGGCATGCGCGGTCTCCTTGTCGGTATCAGGGTCGGTATCTGGGCTTCACACGCCCGGTGCGGGCGGGTAAGATTCCGGCAAATATTACATATGTAAGATTATGCCGCAAGCCACCCCGACACGTTCGCCCCGACAGCAGAAGACCCTCGGCCGCCTGCTGCGGGCCACCCGCGATCTCGCGGCCGCCGGCGGCTATGCCGCGGTGACCATGAACGCCATGGCCGAGCGCGCCGGGGTCACCCGCATGACTGCGTACCAGTACTTCCGCAACCGGGACCACGCCCTGGCGGAACTGATTGTGGTCTGGGGCGCCGAACTGGCGGAAAAGCTGACGCTGCAGCCCCCGGCCGTTGACCCGGAAGCAGATCCCGTAGGGGCCGTGCAGGCGCGTTTTCGCTGGGTGATTGCGGAGCTGTATCGGGAGCCGCAGCTGCTCTCGGCGGTGATCAGTGCGACGGCCAACGCGGATCCGGGCGTGCTGGCGGTGACCGAAGGGCTGGATGACGTCCTGGCGGATTTTGTCGGCGACGCCCTGGGCCATGTGCCCGAGGACCAGCGGCCCACGCTGATTCGCCTGCTCGGCTATCTGTTCCAGTCGGTGCTGGGCGCCCTGGCCACGGGAAAAATCGCCCTGGGCCAGGCCCAGGAAGACATGGTGCAGGGGATGGGCTTGATGACCGCGGGTTACCGGGTGCTGGTGCGGGAACCCGCGAAAGCGCGGCAGGCGCGAGAGGACGCGCCCGCCGGGGAGCCTAGTACGAGCCGCCCGTGCTGAGGGCACCGTCCTGGCCGATACGGAAGTCGGCCTCCAGCTCGCGGCCGTTCTGGTCGACGCCCTCGAACTCGATGGTGCCGTCCTCGTCCACCTCAAAGGCCTCGATCTGCACCATCCCCCGGGCCATGGCCGCCTGGGCGTACTGGCTGAGTTCCGCCAGGCCCAGCCCGGCCGGCTCGCCACGCTTGTCGTGCGTCTTCTGTTTGCCAATGGAGCCGTCGGCGTTGATATCCAGCTCGACATAGCCACCTTCGGACAGCCAGCCTTCGACCTCGTAGCCGCCCTGGCTGTCATCTTCCATTTCCACGCTGTGGAATTGCGTCACGCCATGCTGGGTCGCCGCCTGCAGGGCCGTATTCAGGCTCGGGGCCGAGTTCTGGGCCATGACCAGGGGGGCAGTGGCGAGACCACCAAGCAGTGCAAGCATCGTAAATTGTTTCATCGTAAACTCCTTCATCGTCATTCAAGAGGTCGGGTTGCGGCGGCCGGGATCAGCCGTTCTGTGCAACCTGGGGCCCAGACTATCGGAGTGAGACTGTCAGCAAGGTGAGCGCTTTGTTCATGCTTCGTTCATCCTCGCCCTGCGATCATGCGCCCATGAAAAAACGTTCACTAGTACTCGCAGCCACTGCCGGCATCTGGGCCGCCACTGCCCTGGCGGACGATGCCGCGGACTGGCGCGCGCTCTATGAAGAGGTACAGGCCGGGCGTATCCAGCCCCTCGAAACCATCCTGGACACCCTCACGGACGACTGGCTGGGCGAGGTGATCAAGGTCGAGGCGGAGCGCGAGGACGGCCGTTGGGTCTACGAAATCGAGCTGCTGGGCCCCCGGGGCCAGGTGGTGGAGTTCGAGATTGACGCCGCCAGCGGCGAGATCCTCGAAATGGAGGGCCGCGATATTCGCGGCATGCGCAGGCCGTGAAGGTCCTGCTGGTCGAGGATGACCAGGCCCTGGCCAACAACCTCGCCGAGGCCCTGGGCTCCGCGGGTCTGCTGGTGGAGGTCGCCGGCGATGGCCGCGGCGCGGACTTCCTGGTCAGCACCGAACGCTACGATGCGGTGGTGCTGGACCTGGGGCTGCCCGACGGCAACGGCACCCAGTGGCTGTCGGGCTGGCGCGCGCGCGGCATCGACCTGCCGGTGCTGATTCTGACGGCCCGGGAGCGCTGGTCGGACAAGGCCGCGGGCTTCTCCGCCGGCGCCGACGACTATGTCACCAAGCCCTTCGAGACCGCCGAGGTGCTTTTCCGCCTGCGCGCCCTGGTGCGCCGCAGCCACGGCCACGCCCACCCGGTGCTGCAGGCCGGCGAGCTGGCCCTGGATACCCACGCCGGCCAGGTGAGCCGCGCAGGCATGCCGGTGGCGCTGACCGCCCAGGAATTCCGGCTCCTGTCCTACCTGATGCACGCGGCGCCGCGGGTGGTTTCCCGCGCGGAACTGTCGGAACATGTCTACGATGGCGACCAGGAACCCGACTCCAACGTGATCGACGTGCTCATCAGCCGCCTGCGGCGCAAGCTCGGCAACCACAGCATTGTCACCCTGCGCGGCCAGGGCTACCGGGTCAGCGACGACGACCGGGAGGCCTGATGCAGGCCCCGCGGACCTGGCCCATCGCCTCGCGCCTGCTGGTCTCCGCCCTGCTGCTGGTGCTGCTGGTGCTGCCCCTGGCGGGGAGCCTGCTGGCCTGGAACTTCCGCAGCGCGGTGCACAGCGGCTTTGACGACCGCCTGGCCTCGCTGGTCAACGTGGTCATCGCCGGCATCGACTACCAGCCCGCCAGCAACAACCTGCAGATGAACCGCTCCCTCGGCGACCCGCGCTTTGACGGCGCCTACTCCGGCTGGTACTGGCAGGTGCAGACGGCCTCGGGGCGCACCCTCACCTCGCGCTCGCTCTGGGACCAGCGCCTGCCGCTGCTGGACGCCCAGCCCCAGGTGGTCGGCAAGGTCGTCGGCCCGCGGGACCAGTCACTGCGGCTGCAGCAACGCCGGGTTCACCTGCCCAATCTGCCCGAGGCCCTGACCGTGGCGGTGGCCGGGGACCTGGCACCCATAGAGGCGGAGGTCGCCCGTTTCCAGCGCCTGCTGGTGCTCTCACTCTCGGGCCTGGGCCTGCTCCTGCTGGGGCTGCTGGCCGTGCAGATTCACTGGGGCCTGGCGCCCCTGCGCCGGCTGGAGCAGGACCTGCACGCCGTGGAGAGCGGCGAGGCGGAAAACCTCGGCGAGAACCTGCCCCGGGAGCTGGCGCGCCTGGCCGGGGCGGTGAACCAGGTCCTGCAGCGCGACCGCACGCTGATCGAGCGCGGGCGCACCGCCGCCGGCAACCTGGCCCACGCCCTCAAGACCCCGGTGGCGGTCCTGCGCACCCTGAGCGAGCGCCTGCCGCCGGAGCAGCAGGCCCCGGTTCAGACCGAGCTGCGGCGCCTGGACGAAGCGGTGCGCCACCACCTCGCCCGGGCCTCCAGCGCCGGCCCGGTGGCCCTGGGCAAGGGCACCGAGGTCGACACGGCCCTGGCGCCGGTGCTGGAAGCCCTCGCGGTACTGGCACAGCGCCGCGGCCTGGTGTTTGAACAGCAGCGGGCCGGCCTGGGCCGGGTGCGTATGGACGCCCAGGACCTGCAGGAGCTGGCCGGGAACCTGCTGGAGAATGCCCTGCACTGGGCCAACGGGCGCGTGCGGCTGAGCCTGGAGCAGACGCCCCAAAGCCTGACCCTGATCGTCGAGGACGACGGCCCGGGCATGTCCGCCAGCGACTGCGAGCAGGCCCTGGAGCGCGGCACCCGCCTGGACGAGAGCCGCCCGGGCTCCGGTCTCGGGCTGGCGATCGTGCGGGAGCTGGCCGAACTCTACGGCGGTGAGGTCACCCTGGCCCGCTCGAGCCTGGGCGGCCTCGAGGCACAGGTGGTTCTGCCACTGGCCTGACCCGGCGGGGCTCTGGCGGCGCCCGAGCCAGCGCCCGAGCCAGCGTCAGTGCTTCGTCCAGGCGCCTCGCAATGGCATGCCGCGGTTCCCGATGCTGCCCCGACCGAAACCTCTGCGGTCTTCCCCGCCGGTATGCCCACTTGAGCCACGCAGGGAGGTCCCTCCACGCGCCCGCGGGTAAGATAGACCGGCCAATTTCGAGGGAGGACCCGCATGCAAGAGCGTATCGTTATCGTCACCGGCGCCAGCGATGGCATTGGCCGCGCCACCGCGGCCCACCTGGCCCGGGTCGGCGCCCACGTGGTCATGCTGGCGCGGCGCCAGGCGCCCCTGGAAGCCGCCGCGGCGGAACTGCGCGAGGCCGGCGGCTCGGTGGAAACCGCGATTGTCGACATCGCCGACAGCGCGGCGCTGGACAGCCTGATCCGGGGCGTCGCCGAGCGCCACGGCCGCCTGGATGGCCTGGTCAACAACGCCGCCCAGGTCAGCATGGGCGCGATTGTCGACACCGATGAGGCCACCTGGCGGCAGACCTTCGCCGGCGGTGCTGACGCCGTCTTCGTCGCCACCCGCGCCGCCCTGCGGGTGATGCAGCCCCAGGGCTCGGGTTCTATCGTCAATATCGCCTCCACCAACGGCGAACGCGCCATGCCCTGGATGGGCGCCTACTCCGCTTCCAAGGCCGCGACCATCCATTTCAGCCGCGTCGCCGCCATGGAAGCCGCACCCCACGGTGTGCGGGTCAACGCCCTGTCACCGGGCATGATCATGACCCCCGGCAACCTCAACTATTACCAGCAGGATCCCGCGGCCCAGGAGCGGGTCGAAGCGGCAATCCCGGCCCAGCGGGGCGGCACGCCGGAAGAAGTCGCGGCAGCGATTGCCTTCCTGCTCTCGGACGATGCCACCTACGTCAACGGCGTCTGCCTGGAGGTGGACGGCGGCAAGGCGGCCCAGCTGTTTATCCCCGGCTGAGCCATGCCCGACGCTCGGGCCGCCGGCGCCCCGGCAGCCCGACCTCTGAAGCAACAACAGCAACACCCCACAATCAGCATAAGGAAACCCGCATGAACGCATCCTCCCCGACCGACCAGACCAACCCCGAAGCGCCCCTGCCGATGACACCCGCCAAGGGCCTCGGCGTGCTGCTGGGCATCATCGTGGTGGTGGCCGGCTTCATCACCATCAACTCGGCCCTCGACGTGCACGAGTTCTGGGCCGGTTTCCTCTTCCTGCTCTACTGGGCGGGGATCGAGCATGTGGCCTGGGACAAGCTGGCCGCCTGCGTGGTAGGTTCCGTGGTCGGCCTGACCCTGGCCTGGCTGCTGTTCGCCCTCCCCGGCTGGTTCGGCGAAGCCGGCGGTTTCATCTTCCTCGGGCTGATCCTGGTGGTGATCTACTGCCAGGTCATGGGCTGGCTGCCGGTGGCCATCAACCTGACCACCATGCTCTTCCTGACCGCGGGGACCATTCCCGCGGTGCAGGAAGGGGTGAACTTCGGCGACGCCTTTATCGCCCTGGGGCTGGCCTTCGCCTATTTCATCGGCCTGGTCTGGGTCGGCACCCGCCTGATGGCGCGCAAGGCGGCCCCGCAGGCAGCCTGATCCCCCGGGGCGCAAGGCCCCGATCCCCCTAGACCAGCACCCTGCTCCACTCGCCGTAGTGCCCGGGCACCGGGCCGCGGCGCCAGGCCAGGGCAATCAGTGCCAGACCACAGACCAGGCTCGCCACCAGTGCCGGCCAGCCCAGGCCGTAGACCCAGGGCGTGACCAGGGGAATCAGCGCCAGCGGCAGCAGCAGCCAGCGCAGGGGCCGCGCGGCACCGGCCATGGCCACGACCGTCACGGCGATGACCATGGCGCCGGTGAAGTGGTCCCAGTCCGCCATCGCACCCTCGGCGCCGAGGGTTACCCGGGTGAACATCAGCCAGGCGCCGATCAGCAGGCACAGGGCCAGGTTCCAGGGCAGGTTGACCCCGGTGGTGAAGGCCCCGCGCAGGAGCGTGCCGGGACCCGCCTGCTGGAAGCTCTCGTCCTCCGCCTCGCGCCGGCCGCTGTCGGTGTCGCCGGTAAAGAAGATCTTCAACAGCGGCGCCCCGGCCTGCCGCCGCCGCAGCAGGAAGCCGCCGGTGGCGACCAGCTCGTTGAAGGCGTAGGCGATCTGCAGCAGCATCGCCGCGGCCCCCAGCAGGCACAGGGTGCACCAGGTGCCGATGAGGATCGGCTGGATGATGATGAAGGTGATGGACACCGCCCCCAGGGGGACGATCAGCACGCCGAAGGAAGCGACCACCCAGGGCATGGTGCGCCAGCGGCGGGTGTCGCCGAGCAGGCCCAGCATGATTTCCAGGGCGTAGACGATACCGCCAAGACCGGCGTCGGGGATCGGCCAGGCCTCGGACACCTCGGAGGTGATGATGGCCTCGGTGCCGTTCTTGCCCGCCATGCCGGCGAAAAAGGGGTCCCACACCGCGTCGATGTGTCCGAGCTGGTAGGCCGCCAGGTAGCGCGAGATACAGAAACCCAGCAGGGCCAGCAGGATGATCGGCAGGCGCTGGTACCAGCTCGAGGGGTTGTTGTCCCAGCCCGGCGGCGTGGTCGGACCACTGGCCAGGGCCACGGGCGACACCCCGGGAGCCGGTCGCACCAGCGCCGACAGGCCGATCGCCAGCAGGCCGGTCACGGTGCCGTTGAGGTAGCCCGCGGCGCTCCCGGTCCAGAAAACCAGGGGCGCAAACAGCAGCCACACGCCCACCAGTGCACAGACCCAGCGCGCCCAGCCCTGGCGCCAGGACAGGGAAAGGCCCGCGAAAAGCACCAGCGCCAGCCCCGCGAACAGGTCGCTCCAGGCGAGCCAGGTGCCGGCGTAGCCGAGCGCCGGCGGCGAGGTCACCAGCCAGGCCCCGACCCCCATGTTGAGGTAGTGGGCCCACTGGGACCGCCCGTGTTGCTCCCGGTAGCGCTGGTTGTGCTGCGCCAGCAGGCGGTCGGGATTGCGGCCCAGGTCGTCGGCCTCCGCCATCCAGTCCGGCGGGGTGATGCCGTTGTCCCGGTACCAGCCCCGGGGGTCCCGCTTCAGGTTGTCCACCAGTGCCGCCAGGCCGTCGAAGAGCCGGTGCCGGGGCTCCCAGCCCAGCTGCTCCCGGGCGCGGCGAATGTCCAGCTCGTAGTGGTCGTTTGCCAGGTCGATCATGAAGGGGCGGATAAAGGGTTTCTCGCCCTTGTCGAAGTCGTCCGGGATCACCGGCTCGGCCTGGGCCTCGGCCCAGGCCCCCGCCTTGGCCACCGGGCCGGGCACGCTCAAGGTCTTCCACTCCTCGACGCCGTGCAGCAGCTCCCCCACCCGGTTCTGGATCGCCTCGTAGCTGTCGCAGTGCTCCTCACCGACCAGGATCTCGCCCTGCGCCGGCAGCTCTTGGCGGCGGTCGATGGTGGCGCGGAAGGCGGCCATCATGTCGGCCTTGTGCAGGAAAGCCTGGCCGACGCCGGTGTCCCCGGCGTAGAGGTGGCTCTTCAGGTTGCGCTCGTAGATGCGCGCGATCTGGTGCGACAGGGTGGGCACGCAGGTGTGCTCGTCGTAGACACCCGCCAGTCGCAGCAGGGTGAAGGGCATGTCGCCGGCCTCTTCGCGAATCGCCGCCTCGGCCTCTGCCTTGGACCGGGGGTAGACCCAGCCCGGTTCGATCGGGGTGTTTTCGCTGATCTTGTGGCCGGGGACGCCGGGGCGATGGACCAGCATGGTGCTGGAGTAGATGAAGCGCTCCACGCGGTAATCCCGCAAGGCGCGAACCAGCTTGCGGGTGCCCTCGACGTTCACCGTCTGGTAGAGCGGCGATGCCTCGCCGGAAAAATCGAAGTAGGCAGCCAGGTGCACCACCGCGGCGAAGTCGCCGCCGTGACGGTCGGCCACCTCCCGCAGGGCCAGGCGGACGGAGTCCTCCGAGGTCAGATCGACGTCGAGGCTTTCGTCGGCGGCCTCCGCGGTCACGATATCCAGCCCGATCACCCGGTAGTCGGGCTGCAGTGACTGTGTCAGTGCAGTGCCGATGTCACCGGCGGCGCCGGTGATCAGCACCAGGGGTTTGTCGGTGTGCGCTGCCTCCTTTGCGGCCATGCTCCAGCTCCCTGGTTGAGGTGTGTTCACCAACCCTGGATGCCGCCCGGCAGAGAGTGCAACGCGTCGCGTCTGTCCCGGGGCGGACAGGGTTGCGTCGTGTTGTCGCTTGCTGGCCAGTCAGTATAGAAGAGAGCGCGCGTGCCTGCAGGGAGGCGCCGGCTGCTAGGGCCCGCCGCGCGATGCGAGCTGTCTGCTCAGCACAGGTCCGCGGCGATCAACCAGCGCCGCAAATGCCGGAAGCCGGCGCGATCCACGTCCTGGCGCCAGACCCACAGGATCTGGACGGCGCCACCCGCGGCTGGCACCGCGCGCAGGACCACCAAACCGGGCAGCAGCAGGCAGCCGGGGAGCGGGTGCAGGTCAATCGCTTCTCGGGCCGGCGCCGGCCACCAGCGCAGGTCAGCCTGCCCCAGCGCCAGGCGCTGCTGCGCCGGCACCGCGGGCAGGCCCAGCCAGGCCAGCGGTGACCAGGCGGTAAAGCCGAGTAGAGAGACGGTGACATAGCCCCGCTGGGCAATTTCCAGCAGGGCAAGCAGCAACAACAGGCAGAGGCCGCACCAGGCCAGGCGCGGCCGGGGGTCAATCCAGGTCAGGACGCGTAAAGCGCAGAATGCGGTCGACGATGCTGGCAATCTCCGGATCCTCCGGGCTTTCCCGGCGCAGGAACCACGCGAACAGCTCCTGATCCTGGCACAGCATCAGTTGCTGGAATCGCGCCCGATCGGCGGCCTCGAGCTCGGCATAGCACTGGTTGACGAAGGGCTCCAGCACCAGGTCCAGTTCGAGCATGCCGCGCCGGCTGGCCCAGCGCATGCGATTGAGTTCATCGGTGTCCAGCATTACAGCTCCCGTCCCGGCAAGGGAAGATCAAAAGCGGTATTATACCGGCTTGCGTGGCCACATGTGGCCACGCCCATCGCAGACCTTTGCAGGAGTCGACAGCACCGTGTCAGATCGCAGCGCAGCCGCTTCCAACACCGCCCCCGGGGCGTCAAGCACCCTCGCCGAGCTCAGTCGCGAGGCAGTCATCGAGGTCACCGGGCGCGACGCCCTCACCTTTCTGCACAACCAGGCCAGTTGCGACCTCAAGCAGCTCGCCGCGGACCAGGCCACCCGTGGCACCTTCTGCAACCCCCAGGGCCGGGTGCTGGCGGATGTGCTGATCCTCTGCCTGGGGCCGGAGCACTACCGCCTGCGCCTGCGGCGCAGCATCCTCGAGAGCACCCTGGAAGCACTCGGCCGCTTCGCCCTGTTTTCCAAGGTGACCCTGGAACCCGCCGCGGAGCAGCTACAGCTGCTGGGTGTACAGGGGCCCGGGGCCCGGGCGGCCCTGGAAGCGCTGTTCGACAGCCTGCCCGAAGGCCTGCTGGGCTGGCGCGGCGACGCCGGCGCCACGGTGGTGCAGCTCGACGAGGCGGGCGAGGCTTTCGAGCTCTGGCTGGACGCCACGGCCCGGTCAGACCTGGCGACCACCCTGCGCGAGGCCCTGCCCGCCGACGACAGCGAAAATGCCTGGGAGCTGGCCGGCCTGCGCCGGGGCGTCGCCCGGATCACCGCTGCCACCCGCGGGGAACTGCTGCCCCAGCAGCTCAACTACGACCTCACCGGCCACATCAACTTCCGCAAGGGCTGCTACCCCGGCCAGGAAGTGATCGCCCGCATGCACTACAAGGGCAAGGCCAAGCGTCGCCTGTTGCTGATGCAGGCCCCCGCCGGCAGCGCGCCAGCAGATGGCGACAGTCTCTACCTGGCCGGCAAGGACAGCCCCGCCGGGCAGGTGGTCAACGCCGCCACCGACCCTGACGGCCAGGTGCTGGCCCTGGTCACCACCACGGAAAGCGCCGCCAGCGAGGGCCTGCGACTGGCCCCGGATGACAAGCAAAGCCTGAGTCTGGTGGAACTGCCCTACCCCGTGCCCTTCGGCTGATGGCTGGCGCCGTGATCATCAGACATCCGCCTTCGCCCAACCGCTGAAAGGAATCACCATGGAGAAACTCGTCTACCTGCTGGGCCGGGAGCCCGGCGCCGACACGCAGAGCCTGCGCGAGCAGCTGCTGGCAGAGACAGCGCCCCTGCTGCGCACCCACGGGGCCCGGCAGATCACCCTGAATATCGCCGACCTCGACGACGAGGTACAGGATACCGCCCCCGACCGCATCGCCGGCCCCTGGGCATCGCTGGGGGCGGTGGTGGCGTTCTGGCTGGAGTGCCTGGACAGTCGCGGGCCGATCGAGGCGCATCTGGCCGGCCTGGCGCCGGGTGTGACCGGCTATCTGGTCACCGAGTCCCTGCCCCAGACCTTTGCGCAGGACTGGGGCGAGGGCGAGCGCCGCCCCGGGGTGAGCCAGTTCACCGCCCACGGCAAGCCCAAAGGGCAGGACGAAGCGAGCTTCTACCACAACTGGCAGGTGGAACATTCGCGCCTGTCCTTCGACTTGCACCCGCTGCGCTGGTCCTACGAGCGCAACGCGGTGGCGCGCCAGCTCTGCGGCGCGGACACGGGCTACCGTGCGCTGGTACTGGAGCACTTCCGCGAACTGCGGGACTTTACCGACCCGGCGCGCTACTTCGGCGACCCGGCGGTGGTCGAACAGATGTACGCCGAGCTGCCGGGCTTCTGTGACGTGCACAACATGGTCACCGGCCCGATGAGCGAGTACCGTTTCGCCTAAAGCGCCGGCAGGGACCAGTCGATGGGCGTTTGCCCGCGCTGTGCCAGCCAGGCATTGGCGGCGCTGAAGTGGCCGCAGCCGAGGAAGCCCCGGTGGGCGCTGAGGGGCGAGGGGTGCGGCGCGGTCAGCACATAGTGGCGCTCGCGGTCGATCACCGCGCCCTTGCGCTGGGCGTAGCTGCCCCAGAGCAGGAATACCACGCCCTCGCGCTCGCGATTGACCACTTCCACCACGCGATCGGTGAAGGTCTCCCAGCCCTTGCCCTGGTGGGAGCCCGCCTGCCCGGCGTTCACGGTGAGCACGCTATTCAGCAGCAGGACGCCCTGGTCCGCCCAATGGACCAGGTTGCCGTGGTCGGGCGGGGGGATGCCGAGGTCGCGTTCAATCTCCTTGTAGATATTCCGCAGTGAGGGCGGGATCGCCACCCCCGGGCGCACCGAGAAACACAGGCCGTGGGCCTGGCCGGGGCCGTGGTAGGGATCCTGGCCCAGGATCACCACCTTGACCTGGTCCAGGGGGGTGTGCGCGAAGGCATTGAAGATCTCCCCGCCCCGCGGGAAGACCGTCGCGCCCTGGTCTTTCTGCGCCTGCAGGAAGTGCCTGAGTTGCTGCATGTAGGGCTGCTGGAATTCGCTCTCCAGTGCCGCCAGCCAGCTGGCTTCCAGTTGTATCGCGCCCGCCATGGTTCAGTTGCAGGCCGCCAGCAGGACCACCTGTTCCGCCGGGACGACCGCTCGCGGCAGCTCGCTGGCCAGCAGCAGGCGCTTGTCCCGGGCGCGCTTGCCGGCGTCCTGGTTCTCGATGGCCAGCAGCTCGACGCCGCTGTCCGCCGCGCTGCGGCGCTCGGCCGGGGCATCGCCGTAGAGGGTGGTGCGCAGGCGCGGCCTCCGCCCCAGGGCAGATATGCGCTGTTCCATCACCGCCGGCGCCCACTCCTGGCCGTGGGCGGCACCCGCGGCGCGGGTGATGCTCTCGTTCATCAGCGTGCCGCCGAGGTCATTGGCGCCGGCGTTCAGGCAGACATCGACACCGGCGGCGCCCATCTTCACCCAGCTGGTCTGGATGTTGTCGATGTGGCCGTGCATGACCAGGCGCGAGACCGCGTGCATCAGCACCGCCTCGCGGAAGGTCGGGCCGCGGCGGGCGCGGCCGCGCAGGAACATCGGTGCCTCCATGTGCACGAAGGGCAGCGGCACCAGCTCAGTGAAGCCGCCGCTGCGCGCCTGCAGCTCGCGGATCGCCAGCAGGTGGCGGGCCCAGTGCCGCGGCGCCTCGATGTGCCCGTACATGATGGTGGCGGTGGTGCGGAAGCCGACCCGGTGGGCGGTCTCCATCACCTCCAGCCACTCGGCGGTGTTCAGCTTGTCCGGGCAGAGGACCGCCCGCACCTCGTCGTCGAGGACTTCGGCGGCGGTGCCCGGCAGGGTGTCCAGGCCGGCGGCCTTGAGCTGGCGCAGGAAGTCCTCCAGGGAGACCCCCAGGGTCGCCGCCCCCTGCCACACTTCCAGCGGCGAGAAGGCGTGGATGTGCATACCCGGCGTGGCGGCGCGCACGGTGGCGAGGATATCCAGGTAGGTCTGCCCGGTGTAGTCGGGGTGGATGCCCCCCTGCATGCAGACTTCGGTGGCGCCCCGGGCCCAGGCCTCGCGGCAGCGCCGGGCGATCTCGGTGGCGCTGATGTCGTAGGGGCGCCCGCGCAGTGCCTCGTTGTGCTTGCCCTTGGAGAAGGCGCAGAACTGGCACTTGAAGTAGCAGACGTTGGTGTAGTTGATATTGCGATTGATCACGTAGCTGACGCTGTCGCCACAGCGCTGGCGGCGCAGCCGGTCGGCGGCGTCCACCAGGTAGCGGAACTCCGGCCCGCGGGCGCTGAACAGGCGGGTCACGTCGGCCTCGTCCAGGGCCTCGGCGCGCTCGCAGCGCTCGACGATGGCGCGCAGGTCGGCGGCCACGGCGAAGGCATTCACCGGCTGCGCCAGCAACTCCGCCTCCACCGGCGGCACGGGCTTTTCCTCACCGGGCACCCAGTCGTCGCGGCGGGCAAAACCCTGGGCATCCTGCTGGCGCATGACCGCGGCGCGCAGGGCCGGGTCGAGCCAGGTATCGGCCTGCAGGGCGTAGGCCGGGTAGATGGTCAGCCGCTGCTCGAGGAATTTGCCGGCGCTGGCGGTCTCCCGGGCCAGCTGGTCCAGGTGGGGCCAGGGCGCTTCCGGGTTGACGTGGTCGGGAGTCAGCGGGGAGACACCGCCCCAGTCGTTGATCCCCGCGCCGAGCAGCTGCGGCAGCACGCCGGGGCTCAGGTTGGGCGGCGCCTGCAGGCTCATCTCGGCGCCGAACAGGATGCGCGCCACCGCCAGGGTCCACAGCAGCTCGTCCAGGTCCGGCTCCGGGGCGCCGGCCATCAGCGTGCCGGGCTTGGCGCGGAAGTTCTGCACGATGATTTCCTGCAGATGCCCGTGGCGCTGGTGCACCTCGCGCAGGGCCAGCAGGGATTCGATGCGCTCGCGGCGGGTCTCGCCGATGCCGATCAGGATGCCCGAGGTAAAGGGCACCTTCGCCGCGCCGGCGCGCTCCAGGGTCTCGAGGCGCACCGCGGGCACCTTGTCCGGGGACCCGTAGTGCGGCATGCCCTTCTCGCACAGGCGCTCGGCGGCGGATTCCAGCATGATGCCCATGGAGGCGCTGACCGGGCGCAGGAAAGCGATTTCCTCGTCGCTCATGCAGCCGGCGTTGATGTGCGGCAGCAGCCCGGTTTCCTCGAGGATCCGCTGCGCCACGTGGGCCACGTATTCCAGTGTCGTGGCAAAGCCCATCTCCGCCAGGGCCTCGCGCGCCGCGCGATAGCGCAGTTCAGGCTTCTCGCCCAGGGTCAGCAGGGCCTCCTGGCAGCCCATGGCCGCGCCCTGCCGGCACAGCTCCAGCACTTCCTCCACGCTCAGGTAGGGCGACTCGACCTTTTTCGGCGTGGTGGCAAAGGTGCAGTAGTGACAGACGTCGCGGCACAGGCGCGTCAGGGGAATGAACACCTTGCGCGAGTAGGTCACCAGGTTGCCGTGGCCGCGGTCGCGCAGCTGAGCGGCCACGGCCAGCAGGCCGGCGCTGTCGTGGCACTCGGCCAGGGCCAGGGCCTGTTCCCGCGCGGGAAGATGTCCGTCCAGGCACTGCTGCCAGAATTGCTGCCAGTTATTCATGCGCTCCTCGTGTCCTCGTGGTGCCAGCCGTGCAGCCAGGCTGTCGTCCGCGGCCCGGGGGCCTGCCGGTCGAGCTGCTGCAGGTCCTGCGGGGTGTCAATATCGCTGGCCACCCCCGGCAAGTGCAAGCACCGGAACGGGCTTTTATGGGTTTCCGCCCCGCGACGATGGGCCTCGGCGCTGCCTGGTCCAAACTGGAATACCGGCGGCGCGGCGGCGGCGCAGAGCAGCAGGTTGCTGCCGGTCCCGGCGGCGTCGCAGCCGAGCACCATCCCGCCGCAAGATTCGCGAGCCGCGAGGGCGGCATCGATGTCCGCCGCCCCCAGGCAGGGCAGGTCGGCGTGCAGCACCAGGGTCAGTGCCCCCGGTTCGGCCGTCGCCGCCACGCGCGCCGCGGCCGCCTGCAGGACCCGGTTGAGGGGATCCGCCGGCCGCAGGCCATCGCCGTCGCAGCCAGTGCCCGCCAGCAGAGCCGCTTCAGACCAGTGGCGGGCACCGGCCTCCCGCGCCAGCACGGCCACCTCGGGGGCGTCCGAGAGCACGGTCACGGTCGCCACCGCGGGATGTGCCACCAACACCGCCAGCACGTCGGCGGCCATGGCGCGCACCAGCGCACGCCGCTGGTCCCGTGACAACAGATCCGCGAGGCGGGTCTTGGCCGCCTCCAGATCCTTCAGGGGCACCAGGGCGTGCACGCGGGCGGACATCAGCGCAGGCCGTCCAGGCAGGCGCGAGCCAGGACCTGTTTATCCTCGCGGCTGCGCATCCATGTCGGTACCACCAGCGCACGCATGCCCAGGTTCTCCACCTCCGCGGCCAGGGCCGCGTCCTCCTCGTCCAGCACAAACACGGACACCAGGCCCGGGTAGCGCGTCGCATACCACTGCGCGACACCCAGGGCGGTGACCGGCAGGTTCAGCTCGGCCAGCATCTTGCCCGCCGGGCCTTTCACCGCGCGGCCGCCAATGATCGGCGAAATCGCCGCCACCGGGGCGCCAGTGTCACGCAGACGCTGCCAGAAGTCCTCCACCAAAAGGATGGGATCCACGCTGACAAAGGGATTGGAGGGGCAAATGATCACCGCGTCCAGGGCCCTGGGCCGCGCCAGGGCCGCGAGCTGCGGCTGCAACCGGGCCGCTTCCAGCCCGGCGAAGCGGAAACCCCGTACCCGCGGCTGGCACTGGCGACGCACGAAGTATTCCTGGAAGGGCAGCTCCCCGTCGTCGGTGTCGACGCGGGTCGCCAGGGGCTGCTCGGTCACCGGGTAGAGCCGGGCGCCAATCCCCAGGCGTTCGGCCAGTTCGGCGGTCACGGTGGACAGGCTGGCCCCGTCCGCCAGGCGCCCGGCGCGAAACAGGTGGGTGGCGAGGTCGCGATCCCCCAGCCGGAACCAGGTCGGCGCGTCCAGCTCGGCGAGGGCCTCGAGCACCTGCCAGCTCTCCCCGGCCACGCCCCAGCCCTGGGCCGGGTCGTTGCGCCCCGAGAGGTTGTAAAGCACGGTATCGATATCCGGGCAGATGGTCAGCCCCAGGTGCCGGAAGTCGTCGGCGACATTGCAGGCAATGTGCAGCGCCTCCGGGGGCAGGATATCCGCCAGGCCGGTGCACAGGCGGGCGCCGCCGACTCCGCCGGAGAGCGCGAGAACCGCTGGCGTCGCCATCAGCGGAACATGTCCATGTGGCGTGGGCGCAGCAGGGCGCTGGCATCCCGCGCCGCGGGCCGCAGGGACAGGCCCCGGGCCAGCACCACCGGCAGGCCCTCGGCCGCCTGCCCCATGACCAGCGAGGCCGCCGCCGCCAGTTCATCGGCGACCGCGGGCTCGGTGACCTCGAGGCGGTTGCCGAACAGGTCGCTGCCACCGATCTGGTTGAACAGCGGATCGAAGCCGGCGCAACCCAGGGCCAGGCCCACCGTACCGGTGCGCCAGGCACGGCCCGCGCTGTCGTTGATCAGCACATGCGGGGCCACGCCGCACTGCGCCTCGAGGCCGCTGCGCAGAGTGCGCGCGGAGGCATCGCAGTCCTGCGGCAGCAGCAGCACCCGCGGGTCGTCCGGATCGGTGTGGATATTGGAGCGGTCGATACCGGCATTGGCGTGCACATAGCCGCAGCGGTGCTCGACGATAATCACCCCCGGGCGCACCCGCACCACCTCGCGACTCTCGCGCAGGATCAGCTCTACCAGGCGCGGGTCCTTGTCCGCCTGGCGCGCCAGGTCCAGGGCCCGCGGCCCCGGCTCGACCTCGGCCAGGCGGCAGTAGCGATTCTCCGCCTTGGAGACAATTTTCTGCGCCACCACGACCACGTCGTCGGCACGCAGGACCAGGTCGTTGTCAGCCAGCGCGCGGGCAATCAGGGCAGCGAGGTCATCCCCGGGTTCCACCCGGGGAATGCCCTCGAGTGCAATCAGCTCAAGCCGGGCACTCATTCATGGCTGTCCAGGCCGCTGATGCGGATGCCGGCGTGGCAGCTGTACTGCTTGTTGATCACGATCAGCACCGAGGTCAGGGCCTCGGCAGCCGCGGCGTTGTTGATCATCCCGGCGTGGAAGCCGCGCATCCCAGCCGCCTCGACCAGCTGGATCACTTCGCCGCGGGCGTCCTTGCTGTTGCCGCAGACCAGTACGTCGCAGTCCACCGGGCCGTCGCCCTGGAGGTGTGCCGCGGCGACGTTCTGGAAGGCGGAGACCACCTTGACACCCTCGCCCAGAAGATTCTGGGCGATCTGGCCGGCGCTGCCCTCTTCCGGCAGCTGTACGCGAGCCACCTTCGGCGGCACCAGGGGGACGGTGACGTCGATCAGGATCTTGCCCTGCAGGGCAGCCGCCACGCTTTCCAGGGTGCTCTTCTGATGGCTGAAGGGAACGGTGATGGCAACGATGTCCGCCGCCTGGGCCGCGGCCAGGTTCTCCATGGCCTCGACATCCACCCGCTCCAGGCCGCGCTCGGCCATGACCTTCTCCAGGTCGGCCACCGCGGCTTCCGCCTTGTCCTGGGTCCGCGAACCGATGATGACGCGGTAGCCCGCCTTGGCCCAGCGGCGTGCCAGACCCGTGCCGAGATCCCCGGTGCCGCCGAGAATGGCGAGCACGGGCAAAGAATCAGTTGCCATAGTTATGTCCTGCTAGCTGGATGGAGGGGTGACCGGTTTAGCCTGGCCAACCGGGCCGGCGAAAGTCCACCCCCGACAGTGCAGCGCCTCCTCCGACATTTCCGGATCACCGGGGAAGCGGGTAGGATGCGCGAAGCCGTGGCATCTTAGGCAATTCAACCGGCGACCACAAGTTGCCGGCACGCCGCCGCCACAGACCCGAAACTGCACAGCAAGGAACCCAAGATCATGCACAACCCGCTGGATTTCACTGGCCGCACCGTACTGGTTACCGGAGGGGGCAAGGGCGTCGGCAAGGGAATCACGGAGCGCTTCCTCGAGGCCGGCGCCGACGTCGCCATCTGCGGGCGCAACCCGCCGGAAACCCTGCCCGCTGTCGGCGATCGCGAGGCGGTCTTCTTCACCTGTGACGTGCGCAAGTACGACCAGCTCGAGACCATGATCAACCAGGTGGTGGAACGCTTCGGACGCCTTGACGTGCTGGTGAACAACGCCGGCGGCGCACCCTACGCCGAGGCGGCCAGCGTCTCCCCGCGCTTCCACGAGTCGATCATCACCCTCAACCTGACCGCGCCCCTGCACGCCGCGCAGCTGGCCAACCGGGTGATGCAGGGGCAGGAAGACGGCGGCAGCATCATCAACATCGCCAGCGTCAGCACCATCCGCCCCTCCCCCGGCACCGCCGCCTACGGCGCCGCCAAGGCCGGCCTGGTCAACCTGGGCCACTCCCTCGCCGTGGAGTGGGGCCCGAAAGTGCGCGTCAACGCCATCATCGCCGGCCTGGTGGAGACCGAGCAATCGCACCTGCACTACGGTGACGCCGAGGGCGTGGCCGCGGTTGGCCGCACCATTCCCCTGGGGCGCATGGCAGTGCCCGGGGATATTGGCAACGCCTGCCTGTTCCTGGGGTCGCCGCTGTCCTCCTACGTCAGCGGCACCAGTTTCGCGGTCCACGGCGGCGGGGAAAAACCCGCCTTCCTGGACGCCGCCAACACCGACCGGTAACCGCAGGTGTCCGCCTTGCGTCCAGCTCTGCTGGCACTGATCGCCCTCACTGCCGGCTGCCAGGCCGGCAGCGGCACCCCGCCCCAGGCCGCAGGCGAGGCGCCTCCAGTGGGCCCCGACACCGCGGAATGGCGCCATTACGGCGGCGAGGGCGCACGCCAGTTCAGCCCCCTCGGCGAGATCCACGCCGGCAATGTGGAGCAGCTCGAGCTGGCCTGGGAACACCGCTCCGGGGATACCAGCGACGGCACCGGGGAGTGGGGCTTCGCCTCCCTGCAGGTAACCCCGCTGGTGGTCGAGGACAGCCTATTCTACTGCACCCCCTTCGGCCGGGTCTTCGCCCTGGATGCCGAGACCGGCGCCGAGCGCTGGTCCTTCGACCCCGAGGTGCGCAACCGCCACAGCGGCCTCTACCCGGTGGTCTGCCGCGGCGTGGCCTACTGGGAGAGCGGCGAGCCGCAAGAGCGCGGCCAGCACTGCGGTACCCGCATCCTCTATGGCACCCGGGACGCCGAACTGATTGCCCTGGATGCCCGGGACGGTGAGCCCTGCGCAGACTTCGGCGACAATGGCCGGGTGGCGCTGAAAGAGGAGATCACCGGCGCCGGTCCCTTCGAGTACTACCCCACCTCGCCCCCCTGGATCCAGGATGACGTCGCAGTCCTGGGCGCCATGGTCCCCGACAACGACCGCGTCGACGTGCCCAGCGGCGTGGTGCGGGCCTTCGACGTGCGCAGTGGCGAGCTGGCCTGGGCCTGGGAACCGGTGACCGAGGACTACCGCGAGCGCCACCGCGACGAGCGGGGCCAGGCCCGCTATCACCTGGGCAGCCCCAATGTCTGGGCACCGATGTCCGGCGACCCGGAACTCGGCCTGATCTATGTGCCCACCGGCAACCCCTCCCCCGACCTCTACGGCGGCGACCGCGACGGTCTGGACACCTACGGCTCCTCGGTGGTGGCCCTGGACGCCGCCACCGGCGAGTACCGCTGGCACTTCCAGACCGTGCACCACGACGTCTGGGACTACGATGTCGCCTCGCAGCCGACCCTGTTCCAGCTGCCGGGTGTCGGCGGCGGCCGCCCGGGCCTGGCCCAGGCCACCAAGATGGGTCACATCTTCCTGCTCGATCGCGCCACCGGCGAGCCGCTGTACCCGGTGGAAGAGCGGCCCGTGCCCCAGGACGGCGTGCCGGGAGAAAAACTGTCGCCAACCCAGCCCTTTCCCACCCACCCCAGCCCCCTGCACCTGCCGCAGCAGCTCAGCGAAGAGGACATGGACGGCTTCGTCTGGCTGGACAAGCTGGCCTGCCAGCGGGAACTGGCGAAGTACCGCAACGAGGGCATGTTCACGCCCCCCTCGCTCGAGGGCAGCGTGCTCTACCCCAGTACCACTGGCGGTATCAACTGGGGCGGCGTGGGCATCGACCCCGGGCGCGGCATCCTGGTGGTCAACCAGATGCACCTGGCCTCGGTGGTACAGCTGATTCCCCGGGACGACTACGACGCGCTCAACCCCCAGGGCAGTTACCCCCTGGAGTACTACCCGATGACCGGGACCGCCTACGGCGCCAAGCGCTTCCCCCTGTTCTCCCCGCTGGGGGCCCCCTGCAACCCGCGCCCCTGGGGCACCCTCACGGCCGTCGACCTGGCCAGCGGCGAGGTCCTCTGGCGCCGGCCCCTGGGCACCACCCGCGGCCAGGCCCCCTGGCCCCTCTGGTTCGAGACCGGCACGCCGAACGCCGGTGGCCCGCTGGTGACGGCCGGCGGGCTGGTGTTCATCGCCGCCACCACCGACAGCTACTTCCGCGCCTTCGACCTGCACAGTGGCGAGGTGGTCTGGGAGTACGACCTGCCCTACACCGGCAACGCCACCCCGCTCAGCTTCCGCGGCAGCCGCAGTGGTCAGCAGTTCGTGGTACTCGCCGCCGGTGGCCACGGCTGGTCGGAGTCCGGCGACGCCATCATGGCCTTCCGCCTGCGCGGAAAAGACCGCTAGACCCGCGGATCAGTTCACCCCCGGCGCCCGCTGGGGGTATACTCGCAGGCATACCGTCCGAGGATCCGCGGCAGTGACGCGCTGCGCGCGGCTCCCCCAGCCGCAGGGATTGCATGTCAGGCGAGATCGCAGGTAACGCTCAAAACCGTCAACTGCTGACCGGGTTTCGCCGCTACAGCGACCAGGTGCTGGGGCGGCGCATGAGCGACTTCGTCGACGCACTGATCGACTATCTCACCGAACTGTCCCACAGCCCGCGCGCGCCGGGCATTGGCCGCGGCAGCCTGATGGACTGCCTGATGTTGCTGCGCCAGCGCCGCACGGTCCTGAGCGAGCGCTGGCTGGTCGAGCTGGGGCGCTTCCGCGACGACCTCTGTCCGCCGGCGGAGCAGCACGACCAGTGGTGGGACGTGATCGAGAGCGGCGGCGCCCTGGACCTGGTCGACCTCGACGCTTTCGAGGATTTCCTGGCCCAGGAACGCGTGGTCAGCGTCGGTGAGGAACAGCACAGCCCGGCGATCGAGGCGCTGCAGATCCGCGTGGCGCAACTGGCGGGCATTGACCCCCTGCGATTGCGCCTGCCGGAACACCCCGCACAGCTGACCCGCGCCCTGCAGCGCGCCCTCGAGGAGCAGCGCATTCCCGCCCGCACCCTGCCGCGCATCTTCGAGTGCTTCATCCGCGAGTTCATCCGCCCCCTGGACACCGACTACCGCAGCCTGAATGCGTGGCTCGAGGAGCACGGGGTGCGCCCCGGCCTGGAACAGGAGATCCGTTCCCGGGGCTCGCTGCTCAAGCAGGCCACCGTGCAGCAGCGCCAGTCGCAGCGGCGACGCCTGATTGCCGAGGCGCGCGGTGCCGCCGGCAATGACAGCCTAGTGGACGCGCGACCCCTGAGCGACGCGAGCGAGGACACCGGCGCAGAGCCCGCCGCGGCCGAGGAACCCCGCGCCGCGGCCCTCTATGCGTCGGTGCTGCGCGCCCTGGAAACACAGGCAGGCCATGCCCCAGCGCCCGCAGACGGCCAGCCCGGCAGCGGTGGCCTGGCCGGGGAAAGCGAGGTCGCCCAGAGCCTGGCCGCGCTGCAGCAGCGGGATCCGGCCGAGCTGCAGGCGGCGCTGCAGCGCGCGGGCTCGCTGCTGAGCTGGCTGGAGGAGCACCTGGATGCCCTGCCCGAGCTGGCCGGCACCCGCGGCGTCAACCGCGAGAGCCGCAGCCGCCTGCAGCTGGTGGACCGGCTGTTCGGGACCCTGGATGCCCACTTCAACCTGCACGAGGCCCTGCGGCCGACAGTCGAGCGCCTGCAGTTGCCCCTGGCACGACTGGCCCTGCACGAACCGCACTTCTTCCTCGACCCGGCCCACCCGGCCCGGCAGCTGATGGACCGCCTGGCCGCCCTGGCGACCGAGGCCAACTTTCCCAACCGGGTGCTGGAGCAGCGGCTGCAGGCAATTGCCGGGGAGATTGCCGAACGCTACGACGGCGACAGCAGCGTCTTCGCCGATGCGCTGACACAGCTGGAACACCTCGGTCAGCAGCAGGCCAGCGCCCTCAACCGCAATATCGAGCGGGTGGTGGCGGCGCGGGAGGGCAAGGCCAGGCTGGAGCGTGCGCGGCAGGCCGTGGACCAGCTGATTGCCCAGACCCTGCCCTCCCCGGAGGCCCCCGCGATCCTGCTGGAGGTGCTGGCCGGCGGCTGGCGCGACCTGATGGTGCTGGTGCGGGTCAAGCAGGGGCCCGACAGCGAGGACTGGCGGGAGCAGGCCCACATGCTGCAACAGCTGGCCGGCTGGCTGCAGGAGCGCGACGAGGGGGCCCTGGACGGCGATGCCCTGGTGCAGCAGGCCCTGGAGGCCGGCCCCTTCGTCGACCTGCTGGAGCAGCAAATCAGCGCCGCGAGCCTCGGCTCGCCGGAGATCACCGCCCACCTGGACACCCTGCGCGGCATTCTCGCGGGGGACACCCCGGTCGCCCTGACCGCGGCCCCCGAAGCGGCGGAGAGCGAGGACCAGCGCGTCCAGCGCCAGCGTCAGCGCATCGAACAAACCCGCCACCTGCGCCGCTGGGTACGCCGCGTGGAACAACTCGAGCTGGGCACCTGGCTCAGCTATCGCGACCGCCAGGGGCGATCCCTGCGCATGCGCCTGGCCTGGATCAGCGAGGACGGCGAGCGCTACCTTTTCGTCAATGAGCGCGGCCAGAAGGTCGCGGAACTGGGCCGGGTCGCCCTGGCCCGCCGCCTCAGCCACGGCGTCAAACCCCCGACCCCGGAAGAACACCTCTCGGTGGTCGACCGCAGCATGTACAGCACGCTGGAAGCCGCGCAACGGCATCTGAGCTTCGAGCGCAACCACGACCAGGTCACCCGCCTGATCAACCGCGAGGCCTTCGAGAAGCAACTCGCCCGCGCCCTGCGCCACGCCCAGCAACACGCGGCGGAACACGCCCTGCTGCTGCTGGACATCGACAGTTTCCACCTGGTCAACGACGTCTACGACCGGGTGCTGGGGGACGAGATCCTCGACCAGTTCGCGCGGCTTCTGAGCCAGGGCCACGGCCGCAAGCTTTCCTCCGCCCGCCTCGAGGGCGACCGCTTCGCCCTGCTGCTGGTCGACCACAACGAGAGCCAGGCCATGGCGGTGGCCGAACAGGTGCGCAGCGACATTGCCGCCGCCTCCCTGCCCGTCGAAGGGGAGGCGGTCAGCTTTACGGTGGCGATCGGCGTCGCCGCCATTCGCGACGTGACCGCGGACAGCGCGAGCCTCTTCGAGCAGGCCGGTGCCGCGCTGGAGGCGGCCAAGTGCGAGGGCGGCAACTGCGTCCGCCACTGGCGGCAGGACCAGGCGGTGGTCGCGCGCCAGCGGCAGGAACATCAGCGTTCGCGCCGCGCCCTGGAAGAGGCGATGAACAGCGACCGCTTCGTGTTGCGGGCACAGCCCATCGTCAAGACCGCCATCGACGGCCAGCAACTGGCGACGCGCCACTACGAGCTGCTGCTGGCGGTGCGCGACAGCGAGGGCCGGCCGGGCTCGCCCCTGCCCTTCATACAGTCTGCCGAGCGCTACCGCCTGATGCCCCTGGTGGATCGCTGGGTGGTGCGCGAGGCCTTCCGCTGGATCAGCGGCCTGATGGACGCCCAGAAGGTGGTGCCGGCGGTGGCGATCAACCTCTCCGGCAGCAGCGTGACTGACGACAGCTTCATGGACTTCCTCTTCGAGCAGATCTCCGAGTTCGGCGTCGGCACCAACCGCCTGTGCTTTGAAATCACCGAGGTCGGCACCATCAACAATCTCACCCGCGCGGCGGACTTCGTGCGCGCTTTCCGCAACATCGGCTGCAAATTCTCCATCGACGACTTCGGCACCGGGCTGGAGAGCCACAATTACCTGCGGGAGCTCCCGGTGGACTATGTCAAGATCGACGGCAGCTTCGTTCAGGGCCTGGAGACCAACCCGAGCGACCTCGCCATGGCCCGCGCCATCAACGACCTGGCCCACTTCCTGGGTCAGGAAACCATCGCTGAATGCGTGGAGAACCAGTCGGTCATGGAGCAGCTTCGGGAGATAGGCGTGGACTACCTGCAGGGCTGGGGCGTCGGGCGTCCGGTGCTCCTGGACGAAGTCACCCGGGACCTCTCCAGGGTGGCGACATGACTGTCGGGCGCGAGCTGCTGGCCTACAGCGGGGCCATACCGGCGGGCTACGACGCACTGCTGGATGCCCTCTACCGCGGCCCCCTGGAAGAGCCCCCCTGGGCCACCGCCCTGCCCCTGCTGCGCGAGCTGTTCGACGCCCACGTGGTCTCGCTGGTGCTGCGCCCGCCGGCCGAGGACGACCGCGGGGTGATCCTCAACAGCCTGCGCGACCGGCAGCAGGCGACGCTCTCCGACCCCAACGACTGGGAGGTCACCGCCTACCGCGAGCAGTTCTTCGCCCTCGACCCCTTTGTCAATCTGCCACCGGACCGCGTGGTCACGCTGGAGGATGTACTCGCCGACGACGAGTTGATCGACTCCGAGTATTACCGCCACTACCTGGAGCCCGCCGGACTGTTCCGCATCCTCGGCGTGGATACGGTGGAGCCGGGGGGCATGCTGGCGCGCCTGCGCTTTTCCCGCCGCCGGGACGAGGCCTCCTTCAGCAACAGCGAGCGCGCGCTGCTGGAGCGCCTGGTGCCGCACCTGCGCCTGGCCATCCAGCTCTACGCCACCCTCGGCCGCACCACCTCCGAGCGCGACCTCTACGCCGGCGCGGTGGAGCGGCTGTCGGTGGCCAGCGTGTTGCTCGACGAACAGGGCCACGTGCTCAGCACCAACGCCGTGGCCAAGGCCATGCTCGACGAAGCCGACGGCATCACCCAGCGCGGGCAACACCTGGTGATCGAAAGCCGCGACAGCAACCGCGAGCTGCAGAACGCCCTGGAGACCATCGTCCGCGCCCAGCACCGCGGTGAAACCTCGGTGGTGCGGGCGCTGCGCGTGCCGCGCTCCGCCGGGCGCGCCCAGCTCGGGCTGGTGCTGCGCCCGGTCCCGGCCTCGGAGTGGGGCGAGGGGCAGTCCAGCCCCTGTGTGGCGGTATTCATCTCTGACCCCGACATCCGCGAATCCGCCTCCCAGGCCACCCTGGGCCAGCTGTTCGACCTGACCCCGGCGGAATCCAACCTGGCCATTCTGCTCTCCCGGGGGCTGAGCCTGGCGGAGGTCTCCGAGGCCCAGAACATCTCCCAGCACACCGCCCGCGCGCAGCTCAAGTCGATCTTCGCCAAGACCGGCGTCTCGCGCCAGGCCGAGCTGGTGCGCCTGGTCCTGAAAAGCGTCGCCTCACTGGCCTGAGGCGGCCTAAGCGAGAGCAGGGGGCGCACATTGCTTGGGCCCCCTGTTGGATTTCCGATATACTGGCGGGCGACTCCAGCGAGCCCCGAGGGGAATGACGTGTCAGCGCGAATGGCCAACTCCAGCGACGCCAACATCGGCAGTGCCTGCAGCCACGAGTACCGGGTCAGCTGTGACACCTGCCGGCTGAGCCAGATCTGTCTGCCGCTGGCCCTCAACGGCGAGGATCTCGACCGCCTGGAGCGCATCATCCAGCGCAGCAAGCCCCTGCAGAAGAACGACCTGCTCTACCGCGAGGGCGCCCCCTTCGAGTCGATCTACGCCGTGCGCTCGGGGGCCGTCAAGGCCTTCCGCACCACCGGCGACGGCCGCGAACAGGTCACCGGCTTCTATTTCCCCGGTGAAATCCTCGGCATGGACGGCATCAGCAGCGGCGCCCATGCCTCCTCTGCCCGGGCGCTGGAAACCTCGGCCATCTGCGCCATCCCCTTCGACTCCCTGGAACGCCTCAGCGCCCATCTCCCCGGGCTGCAGCGCCACCTGTTCCAGCTGATGAGCCGGGAAATTACCGAGGACCAGCTGCTGATCACCCTGCTGTCCAAGAACGCCGCGGAGGAGCGCGTCGCCACGCTGCTCCTGAGCATTGCCCGGCGCAACGCCCGCCGCCATCTCAGTGCCACCCAGTTCCGGCTGCCGATGTCGCGCATCGACATCGGCAACTATCTCGGCCTGACGGTGGAGACCATCAGCCGGGTTTTCAGCCGGCTGCAGAAAAACGGTGTCCTCGCCGTGGACAACAAGGAGATCCACGTGCTCGATAACGCCGCCCTGGAACGCGCCGCCAACCTGGGCACCTGAACAACATCGGGGCAAACCACGCTGCCTTGATCTGTGTCATGGCCGGCCCGGGGGCAACATTTACAATGCCCTCGAGCCGCCAGTCGCTTAACCATCGGGGAACTAAAAACATGCTCCAACATACAATCGGACTCCTGATCAAGCCCAGCGCGGAATGGCGTCGCATTGCCGCCATGCCCACTCGCTCCTTCAATACCCTGCTTCTCTATCCCTGCCTGTTGGCGATCATTCCCGCGGTATCCTGGTACTACGGGACCAGCCAGGTCGGCTGGACCGTGGCGGGGGACGACGACGCCATTCGCCTGACGGCGGACAGTGCCCGCGAACTGACCCTGCTGTTCTACTTCGCCATGCTCGGCTGCGTGGCGGCGGTGGGCTACTTCATTCACTGGATGGCCGGCACCTACGGCGCCCAGGTGGGTCTGGCGCGGGGCATCATCACCGCGGGTCTGACCGTCACCCCGCTGTTCGTGTTCGGCATTGTGGGTATCTACCCGCTGCTGTGGCTGGACCTGTTATTCGGTGTGATCGCCGTCAGCTGGTCGGTATTCCTGC
The DNA here is from genome assembly GCF_054779855.1 of Haliea atlantica. NCBI lineage: Bacteria > Pseudomonadati > Pseudomonadota > Gammaproteobacteria > Cellvibrionales > Halieaceae > Haliea > Haliea atlantica. The sequence continues at coordinate 608,323 of NZ_BAAGXL010000003.1, forward strand.
TCTACCAGGGCATTCCGATCATGATGAACATTCCCGAGGAGCGCGGCTTTCTGTTTTCCTCGGCGGTGGTCGCCGTGGGCCTGGTCATCCTGGTCTCACTGATGGTGGCCACGGTACTCCTCTGGGACGTCGGTACGGGGCCTGCCTTCACCGACGCACTCTGAACCCCAACCTTCAATTCTCGCCTGACTGTGGACACTGATCATGAGTGAACTCAACGCGGCTCTGGAACACCCGACCTACAACTACAAGGTCGTGCGCCAGTTTGCCATCATGACCGTGGTATGGGGCATCGTCGGCATGCTGGTCGGCGTCTGGATCGCCGCCCAGCTGGCCTTCCCCGCCCTGAACTTCGATCTGCCCTGGACCAGCTTCGGGCGCCTGCGCCCGCTGCACACCAACGCGGTGATCTTTGCCTTTGGCGGCTCGGCGCTGTTTGCCACCTCCTACTACGTGGTCCAGCGCACCTGCCAGACCCGGCTGATCTCCGACAAGCTGGCGGCCTTTACCTTCTGGGGTTGGCAGCTGGTCATCGTGGCCGCCGCCATCACCCTGCCCCTGGGCATGACCAGCTCCAAGGAATACGCCGAGCTGGAGTGGCCGATCGACCTGCTGATCACCGTGGTCTGGGTGTCCTACGCGATCGTGTTCTTCGGCACCATCGTCAAGCGCAAGGTCAACCACATCTACGTCGCCAACTGGTTCTACGGCGGTTTCATCGTCACCGTGGCCGTGTTGCACCTGCTCAACAGCGCCGCCCTGCCGGTTGACCTGACCAAGTCCTATTCCGCCTACGCCGGCACCGTGGACGCCATGGTGCAGTGGTGGTACGGCCACAACGCGGTAGGCTTCTTCCTGACCGCCGGTTTCCTCGGCATGATGTACTACTTCGTGCCCAAGCAGGCCGAGCGCCCGGTCTACTCCTACCGGCTGAGTATCGTCCACTTCTGGGCGCTGATCGCCGTGTACATCTGGGCCGGCCCCCACCACCTGCACTACACCGCCCTGCCCGACTGGGCCCAGAGCCTGGGCATGGTGATGTCGATCATCCTGCTGGCACCCTCCTGGGGCGGCATGATCAACGGCATCATGACCCTCTCCGGTGCCTGGCACAAACTGCGCACCGACCCGATCCTGCGCTTCCTGGTGGTCAGCCTGTCCTTCTACGGCATGTCCACCTTTGAAGGCCCGATGATGTCGATCAAGACGGTCAACGCGCTGTCCCACTACACGGACTGGACCATTGGCCACGTGCACTCCGGGGCCCTGGGCTGGGTGGCGATGATTTCCATCGGCTCGATCTACCACCTGATTCCGGTCCTGTTCGCCAAGGAGCGCATGTACAGCATCAGCCTGATCAACACCCACTTCTGGATGTCGACCATCGGCACCGTGCTCTACATCGCCTCCATGTGGGTCAACGGCATTCTCCAGGGCCTGATGTGGCGCGCCTACAACGAGGACGGCACCCTGACCTACACCTTCGTCGAGTCGGTTGCCGCGAGCTATCCGGGCTACCTGGTCCGCCTGGCCGGTGGCGCCATCTTCTTCGCCGGCATGCTGATCATGGCCTACAACGTCTACATGACCGCGCGCCGCGACGACACCGCAAGCCAGACGGCGCCCGCCGCCAGTGCAGCCTGACACAGGGAGCCACGCATGAAACACGAGATTGTCGAAACCAACACCGGGATAATGATCATCTTCATCATTATCGCCATCAGCTTTGGCACCCTGGTGGAGCTGGTCCCCCTGATCGCCGGCAAGCAGGTGAAGGAGCCGGTGGAGGGCCTCGAACCCCTCTCCGCCCTGGAGCTGGAAGGCCGTGACATCTACATTCGCGAGGGCTGCAACAACTGCCACTCGCAGATGATCCGCCCGCTGCGGGCAGAGACCGAACGCTACGGCCACTACTCGGTCGCCGGCGAGTTTGTCTACGACCACCCCTTCCTCTGGGGCTCCAAGCGCACGGGGCCGGACCTGGCCCGCGTCGGCGAGCGCTACAGCGACGACTGGCACCGCGCCCACCTCTACAACCCGCGGGACGTGGTCCCGGAGTCCAACATGCCCGCCTACCCCTGGCTGTTTGACAACAGCATCGACGGCGAGCGCATTTCGCAGAAGATGCGCACCCTGCGCAAGCTGGGTGTGCCCTATACCGATGCCGATATCGAGGGCGCCCCCGCCGCGGTGGAGGGCAAGCAGGAAATTGATGCCGTCGTCGCCTACCTGCAGCAATTGGGCACCCTGATACAGACGAGGCGCTAGCCATGGATATCAACGATTTGCGGGGCCTCAGCACCCTCATGCTGATGATCGCCTTCATCGGCGTGTGCATCTGGGCCTGGAGCAGAAAACGACGCAAGAGTTTCGAGGAGGCCCGGCACTTGCCCTTCGCCGATGAAGAAATGAATCGCCGGACCCAACAGGAGGAGGCACGCAAGCATGACTAGCTTCTGGAGCTGGTGGGTCATACTGCTCACCGTCATTACCCTGGTGGGTCTGTGGTGGATCCTGTTCGCCAACCGCAAGCGCGACGTGGGTGAAAATCAACGCACCACCGGGCACGTCTACGACGGCATCGAGGAGTACGACAATCCCCTGCCCGCCTGGTGGTTCTATCTCTTTGTCATCACCCTGGTGTGGGCGATTGGCTACCTGATCATGTACCCGGGCATGGGCAACTACAAAGGCCTGCTGGGCTGGACCCAGGTCGAGCAGCACCAGGCCGAAGTGGCCGAGGCGGAGGCGCGCTACAGCGAGATGCGCAGCCGCTACCTGGCACAGCCGATCGAGGAAATTGCCCAGGACCCCGCCGTGCGACGCATGGGGGCCCGCATGTTCGGCAACGAGTGCGCCCAGTGTCACGGGGCCGACGGCAAGGGTCGCTATGGCTTCCCCAACCTGACCGATGACGACTGGCTCTGGGGCGGCAGCCCGGAAGCCATCAAGGCCACTCTGATCAACGGGCGCCAGGCCGCCATGCCCGCCTGGGGGCAGATCCTGGGGGATTCGGGTATCGCCCAGGCCACCGAATACGTGCTGTCCCTGAACGGACGCTCGGTGGACGAGGCACAGGCCGCAAAGGGCAAGGAAATCTTCGCCAGCTACTGCGCCGCCTGCCACGGCCCCGACGGCAAGGGTAATAAGGCCTTCGGCGCGCCCAATCTGACCAACGGCATCTGGCTCTACGGCGGCAGCCGGGAGCAGATTGCCCACAGCCTGCGCGCGGGGCGCAATGGTGTGATGCCCGCCTTCAGCGATACGCTGACCGAGGACAAGATCCACATCATTTCGGCCTACGTCTACAGCCTGAGTCACTAGGCCGGTACCCCGCGGCCCCGCCCCCGTGCGGGGCCGCATCCACCGGGCTGTTCCCACCCCCAGCAGGAACCCGGAAGCATGTCGGACAAAGACCTGATTGACGTCAAGGAACTGGCCCCCGCGGAAGTCGCGGAGGTCGACCTCTACCAGCGCCGCGAGAAGATCTACACGCGGCATATCGAAGGTTTCTTCCAGCGCATTCGACTGTTCACTGGCTGGCCGCTGCTGGCCGGCTACTTCCTGCTGCCCTGGCTGACCTGGGACGGGCGACCGGCGGTCCTCTTCGATCTGCCGGCGCGCAAGTTCCATATCCTCGGCCTGACCTTCTGGCCCCAGGATTTCCCCCTGCTCGCCTTCCTGCTGATCATCGCGGCCTTTGCCCTGTTCACCGTCACCGCCTTCGCCGGCCGGCTGTGGTGCGGCTATACCTGCCCGCAGACGGTCTGGACCTCGATCTTCATGTGGATCGAACAGCGCTTCGAGGGCAGCCGCAACCAGCGCATGAAGCTCGACCAGGCGCCCTGGAGCGCGGAGAAAGTCCTGCGCAAGGGTCTGAAGCACGGCGGCTGGCTGTTCGTCGCCTTTGCCACCGGCGCCACCTTCGTCGGCTACTTCTACCCCATCCGCGACCTGCTGTGGGAGTTCCTCACCCTGAGCAGCGGCAAGTGGCAGGTGCTGTGGACCCTGTTCTTCACCTGCGCCACCTACATCAACGCCGGCTGGATGCGCGAACAGGTGTGCACCTACATGTGCCCCTACGCCCGCTTCCAGTCGGTGATGTTCGACCGCGACACCTTGATCGTGTCCTACGACCCCGGCCGCGGCGAACCGCGCGGTTCCCGCCGCCGCGACGTCGACCCCCGGGCCCTGGGGCTCGGCGACTGCATCGACTGCGAACTCTGCGTCCAGGTCTGCCCGACCGGCATCGATATCCGCGAGGGCCTGCAGTACGAGTGCATCGGCTGCGCCCTGTGCATCGACGCCTGCAACTCGGTGATGGACAAGATGTCCTACCCCCGGGGCCTGATCCGCTACACCAGCGAACGCGCACTCGAGGGCGAGCAGACCCACTGGCTGCGTCCCCGGGTGATTGGCTATACCCTGGTGCTGCTGGTGATGGCCGGGCTGTTCAGCTGGCGCATTCTCGACCGGACGCCCCTGGAGATGACCGTGATTCGCGACCGCACCGAACTGTATGTCACCACCCAGGATGGCAGCGTGGAAAACATCTACACCCTCAGCGTCGCCAATATGGACGAGGCCGCCCACGAGTTCGAGGTCAGCCTCGAGGGCCTGCCCGGTGCCCGTCTGATCGGTGAGACCCGGCACACCGTCGACGCCGGGGAAGTGCGCCGCATCACCCTGCGGGTGCGCGAGCCGGCCGGCAATGCCAACACCCCGGCGACGGTGGTCGAGTTCCGCCTGCAGTCCACTGACCAGCGCGACCTGGAGATCTCTTCCGAATCGCGCTTCATGAGGCCCATGTCGTGATACCGGATACCGCAAGCACTCCCTGGTACCGCCAGTTCTGGCCCTGGTTCCTGATCGCCCTGCCCGGCTCGGTGGTCATTGCCAGCTTTTACATGCTCTACATCGCCACCCGTCACGCCGACGACCTGGTGGTGACCGACTATTACAAGGAAGGCCTGGCGATCAACCGGCAGCTGGAGATGCAGCAGTCCGCCAGCGAGCTCTCGCTGCGGGCCAGCCTTGCCCTCGCCCCGCGCCAGGTGACGGTTCACCTGCAGGGTGCCGCCGCCGATGACAGCCTGGCACTGCTGCTCTCGCATCCCCTGGAGGCGGACCGCGACCAGCAGGTCACGCTGAAGCGCGTGGCTCCCGGGGTCTACGTGGGTGCCCTGCCGCAACCCGCGGGCGAGCGCTGGCACTGGCGCCTGTCCGGGGAGAGCGCCGGCGAACCCTGGCGCCTGGATGGCGTCATCCACGCGGCAGACCTGGTCCCGGACGCCCCGGGTTGAGACCGGCGTGACTCCGCGTCAGAGCTGTTTTCACTGCGGCGAGCCCCTCCCGGCCGGCGAGCCCCTGACGGTTACCATCGACGGCGTGGCGCAGCCGATGTGCTGTCCCGGCTGCGCCGCCGTCGCCGGCCTGATTGCCGACAGCCACATGAGCGGTTTCTACCGCCAGCGCACCGCCTACAGCACCCGGCCCGCGGAGCCCCCCGCCGACTTGCAGGCGGAGTTCCGCCTGTTTGACGAGGCCGGACTGCGCGAACAGTTCACCGAACGCCTCCCCGACGGCGACGAGTCGGCGCGCTTCCTGATCGGCGGCATGACCTGCGCCGCCTGTACCTGGCTGATCGAGCACAGCCTGGCCGGCCTGCCGGGCGTCAAGGACGCCCAGGTCCAGCTGGAACAGCAGCGCCTCGACCTGCGCTATGACCCGGCACTGATACAACCCCCGCAGCTGGCCAGCCGGGTCGAGGCCCTGGGCTACAGCGTGCGCCCCTTCCAGCGCTCGGCCCAGCGCGAGCTGATCGACAGCGAGTTCCGCCAGGACCTGCGCCGCGTCGCGGTTGCCGGTATCGGCATGATGCAGGTGGGCATGTTCGGCATCGCCCTGCACGCCGGTGACATGCAGGGCATCGCCGCCGAGCACCAGGCCCTGCTGCGCGGGGTCAGCCTGCTGGTGGCCAGTTTTGTGGTGCTCTACTCCGCCCGCCCCTTCTTCACCACCGCCTGGCGGCACCTGCGCCAGGGCGCACTGGTCATGGACCTGCCGGTGGCCCTGGCCATCGGCCTTGCCTGGCTGGCCAGTATCTGGGCCACCCTGCGCGGCAGCGGCGAGGTCTACTTTGACTCGGTGGTGATGTTCACCTTCTTCCTGCTCCTCGGCCGCTTCCTGGAAAAGCGCGTGCGCCGCCGTCACGCCATCGCCTGCGACAGCGCGGAGGCCGCATTGCCCCTCACGGTCACCGTGCAACGGGAGGACCAGTGGCAGCGCCTGCCCCGGCGCCAACTGCGCGCGGGTGACCGGGTGCGCGTGATGCCCGGGGAAACCATCGCCGTCGACGGCCAGGTGTACCGGGGCAGCAGCGCCGTCCGCGAGGACAGCTTCAACGGCGAGCCCCTGCCGCGCGCCGTGGCGCCGGGCGCCGCCGTGTACGCGGGCACGCTGAACCTGGAGAACCGCCTCGAGATCCGTGTCGAGGCGGTCTATGAACAGTCGCGGCTGGCGGCACTGCAACACAGCGTGGAGCGGGCCCGGCGGGTCAAGCCGCGACTGGCCCGGCTCGCCGATCGCATCGCCGGACGCTTCGTCGCCGCGATCCTGCTGATCACCGCGGCAACCGCCCTCGCCTGGCTGAACCTGGACCCCGCCCGGGCGCTCTGGGTCAGTCTGTCGGTGCTGGTCATCAGCTGCCCCTGCGCCCTGGCCCTGGCCACCCCGGCGGCCCTGACCGCCGCCGCCAACGCCCTGCGCCGCCGTGCCGTGCTGGTGCACGGGGAAAATGCCCTGGAGGCACTGGCCCACGTCGACTGGCTGGTGTTTGACAAGACCGGCACGCTCACCGTGGGCGATCTCCGGCTGCGCGAGGTGAGGCCCCTGGCAGATCTCGCCGACGACGCGCTGAAAGACCTCGCCGCCGCCCTGCAGCAGTACAGCGCCCACCCCGCCGCCGCGGCCTTCCCCGCCGCGCCGGGGCAGCCGGCCTTCGAGCAGGCCCGGGCGATCCCCGGCTGCGGCGTGGAAGGCCTGCATGCCGGGGTGCGCTACCGTATCGGCAGCGAGGCTTTCTGCCGCGAGATCGCCCCCGACCTGCCGGCGCCACCCGACGACGGTCTCTACCGCTTTGCCCTGTGCCGGGACCAGCAGGCACTGGCCTGGTTTGGCCTGGACGACAGCCTGCGCGAGGAGACCCGGGATATTCTCCAGGCGGCCCGACAGCGCGGCCTGAAACTGGCCCTGCTCAGCGGCGACAGCTCCCCCGGCGGACGCCGGCTGGCGGAAAGCCTGGGCTTCGACCAGGTCTGCCTGGGCCTGTCCCCGGCACAGAAACTGGCCGAGGTTCAGCGCTGGCAGACCGGGGGCGAGCAGGTCGCCGCCGTCGGTGACGGCCTCAATGACGCGCCATTGCTGGGGGCCGCCGACGCCTCTTTCGCCGTGGCCAACGCCGCCGATCTGGCCCGGGCCGAGGCGGACCTGGTGATCGAGCGAGGCAACCTGGGTGCCGTGATCGACAGCCTCGACATGGCCGCCCGCTGCCGGCGGATCATGCGTCAGAACATTGCCTGGGCCATCGGCTACAACGCCTGCGGCATTCCCCTCGCGGCGCTCGGCTTCGTGCCACCCTGGCTGGCCGCCCTGGGCATGTCGGCGAGTTCCCTGCTGGTGGTCCTGAACTCCCTGCGACTCAACCGCAAGGCCCGGTGACCGCCCATGGATAGCCTGTACCTGCTGATACCCATTGCCCTGATCTTCTGTGCCATTGCCATACGCCTGCTGATCTGGGCCATCGACAGCGGTCAGTACGATGACCTGGACAAGGATGCCTGGCGCATCCTGGCGGAGCCACCCCCCGAGACAGGCGGGGACGACACGCGCGAAACCGAGAGCGAAACCGAGAGCGACGGCGCAGAAAACGGTGGCGGTGACGCAGAACCGGGCAGCGACAACGCCGCTCCCGGCGGCGACACTGTGCAGCACAAGGAGGACTCGCGGTGAGCGGTGAACTGTTGGCGGCCTTTTTGATCGGCCTGGCCGGGGCCGGCCACTGCCTGGGTATGTGCGGCGGCATTGCCAGCGCCCTGCAACTGGGGGGAGCCACCGGCCTGCCGACCACCCTCAGCTATCATGCCGGGCGGCTGGCCAGCTACAGCCTGCTGGGGGCCCTGCTGGGCCTCCTGGCCGGCAGCCTGGATCTCGCCGCCTGGACCCTCGGCCTGCGCTATCTGTCGGGGGCGCTGCTGATCGCCATGGGGCTGTACATTGCCGACTGGTGGCGCGGCCTGTTGTGGCTGGAGCGCGGCGGCGCCTGGCTGTGGCGGCCCGTGCAGCGGCTGCTCACGCCCCTGCTACCGGTGCGCCGGCCATGGCAGGCTGGTCTGCTGGGGATGTGCTGGGGGCTGATGCCCTGCGGCTTGATCTACAGCGCACTGGCCTTTGCCGCGACCACCGGCGACAGCCTGTCGGCGGCCCTGGTCATGCTCTGCTTTGGCCTCGGCACCCTGCCCGCCATGCTGGGTGCCAGCCTGGGAGCGGGGGTCGTACAGGTGCAGCTGCGCCGGCGCGGGCTAAAGGTGGCGATTGCGCTGCTGCTGATCCTCGGCGGGCTCTGGAGCCTCTACCTGACCGTCAGCCACGCCGGCCACCTGCGCATGCCCCTGCCCGGAGTGGAATCCCCGGGCGGGGACATGCCCAGTGGCGCCCACCACAGGCACCACTAGCGGGCCCCGCTTCAGAAACGCCAGGCAATACCGGCGTTGTAGACCCAGGGGTCAATCGACACATCGAACTTCACGTTGCCCACATCCGTGCGAATGGTGGCTTCGGAATCGATATCGATGTACCACACCCCGAGGTTCAGCGCCCAGCGCTCACCGATGGGGATATCCACGCCGAGCTGGGCGGACAGGCCAAAGGAGTCGTCCAGTGACAGCTCGGCGCTGCTGGCACCAATCAGACTGCCCAGGGCACCTTCCAGCTCGCCGCTGACTTCCTCGTCGTAGATGAAGGTGTAGTTCACCCCGAGCCCAAAGTAGGGCTGCCAGCCCTTCTGGCCACCGCGGGGATACCACTGCAGGCTCAGGGTGGGAGGCAGGTGAGTGACCTCGCCCGCCGGCAGACCCGCGCCGAGCACATCCACGTCGTGGGTGAACGGGGTGGCGGCCAGGAGCTCAAAGCCCAGGTTGTCGGTCACCATGTAAGCGGGGATGATGCCCAGCTGGGTGTCATTGTCGATGCCGACACCGGGCAGGACGGTCGGCGGAGCCGTGGGAATGCGGACCGCCTGGCTGTCCTCGTCGGGGGCAACCGTGGCGGCGCCGACCCGCAGGATCCAGTCACCCGCCTCATAGGCCTGGGCCATGCCCGTGCCACTCAGCAGAGCAATCCCCAAAGCCAGCCCTGTCATCTTGTGCATGCGTCTACTCCTTGTGTTGGACGTTTACTGCTTCAGTGTTGCCAGCATAAGGAGAGTCGGCGCGGCGCGCCTTGACCCGTGTCAAAAACACAGCGGAGACAAAAGCCCTGGCTTGATCTCGATCAAGCAAAACGGCCTGGCGGGTGAAAAGCGGGGAACCGATCGGGACCGGCGGGAACGGGAAGCTTCAGGACGGGGCGCACGGCGGCCGCCCCCCTTATGGGTGCGGCCGCCGCAGGCAGTGCTCAGGAGGCGGCCAGGCGGATGGCGCGGCCGTGATCGTAGGGCTCGACCAGCCCCTGGTGCAGGCTGCGGATGGCCTGCTCGTAATCGTGCTCGTTGACGATGAACTGCATGTCCACCTGGCGCATGGACTGGTGGATCGCCAGCACGCTGATGTCGTGTTCGGAGAGCGAGCGCACAGTGCGCGCCAGGATTCCCGGCACCTGCATGTCACTGCCAATGGCCGACACGATCGCCACTTTCTGCTCGCGCAGCTCGGCTTCCGGGAAGGCCTCCTGCAGCGCCGTCTTGATCCGGCGCACGGTCTTCAGGTTGGTGTCCAGGTAGTGGGTCACCGTGTTCGCGTTTATGTCCTTGGCCACCATGTGCGCCTTGAAGCGCTTGATGTTGGCCAGGAACTCGGCGTCGTACTCGTGGACCAGGCCGGCCATGTCCTGGTCGAAGAGCTCCAGCGCATAGACACCGCGACAGCCGGCGATAATCTCCACACAGGGCGTCTCGCTGATATAGTCGCCTGTGATCAGGGTGCCGGTGTGTTCCGGCTCGAAGGTGTTTTTCACCCGCAGGGGAATGCCATTCTGGCGCAGGCCCTTGGCGGCCTTGGGGTGAATCGCCTCCATCCCCAGGTTGGCCAACTGGTCGGCCACATCGTAGTTGGTGCGGCCAATGGGCACGGCGTTGTCCTCGCCCACCAGGCCGGGATCCGCACTGCTGAGGTGGAACTCCTTGTGAATCACCGCCTCCCGGGCGCCGGTCAGCACCGCAATGCGACTGAAGGTCATCTCGCTGTAACCGCGATCAAAGCGGGTAATCAGGCCGTTCTTGCAGTGGGCATAGCCGGTCGCAATCGGTAGCTCGTTGGCCAGGTCGATATCGGCAAAGGTGTCGAGGATGCGCTCGTCCAGGGTCAGCTGCTCGGGCGACTGCCAGCCGGTGAGATCGGCGAAGCGCGCGTTGACGCCGTCGCGCTGCAACAGGCGCGCGGTATTCCAGGCACTGTGGGCTTCACCCAGGCTGGAGAGCATCTCGCGCACCGTCACCAGGTGATCTTCCACCGAGAAGTGACCGTGGGCACACAGGCTCTGCAGGTCCTCCAGCACCTTGCGTGCGGAATCGAGACGCTCGTTGATGAAGGCATTCGCCTCGTTCAGGGCCGTGCTTTCGTCAAACAGCGAGGTGTTGATCGCCAGCATCTCGGCGCGCACCTTTTCCAGCATGTCTTCCCAGCTGCGGTCCTTGATACTGTTGGCAAACAGGGCGTAGACGCCGGGCGTGCCATCCTTCTTGTGCTCCAGCAACTTGTTGGTCATGCCGCCGTAGGCGGATACCACGAAAATACGCTGGTACAGCGTATCGCCGTTGCGCTGGCCGAGGACAATGCTGTCGCGCACTGCCTCGTAGTTGCTCATGGATGTGCCACCGATTTTCTCAACTCTGTGGTCGTTCACACTTTCCCCCACGTTGATTTGCTTGCTGATTCCGTTTTATCCGCCGCCGCGAGGCGACTGCCACCGCGGCCGGCAGCCGCGGGGCCCATGCCTCGCCTAGCTCGCCACCTTGAAGCGGTCATCGTCCGAGGCGCTGTAGTCCTCCTCGAAAAAGTCCACCGGTTCGGGAATGTGGTCCTCACCGGCGCAGACTTCGGCAATCGCCTTCTCGACGATGTCGATGCCGCGCTTCAGGTTGCCCTCCGAGATCGTCAGCGGGCAGAGGAACTTGACCACCTGGTCGTCGGCGCCACTGGTCTCGATAATCAGACCCTGCTTGAAGGCGGCCCGGGTGATCTTGCCGGCGATCTCGCCGTTGACACAGTTGATCCCCTGGAACATGCCGCGGCCGCGGGTCTCGAAGTTGCCCTCGCCGTAGCGGTCGACAATCGCCTGCAGGCGATCCGATACGTAGGCCGCCTTGGCCTTGATCTGGCGCTCGAAGCTATCGTCGCTCCAGAAATGGTCGATGGCGGCCTTGGCGGTAACAAAGGCCAGATTGTTGCCGCGGAAAGTGCCGTTGTGCTCACCGGGACGCCACTGGTCCAGCTCCGGGCGAATCAGCACGACGGCAAAGGGCAGCCCGTAGCCACTGAGAGACTTGGACATGGTCACGATGTCCGGCGAGATCCCCGCTTCCTCGAAGCTGAAGTAGGTCCCCGTGCGGCCGCAACCGGCCTGGATGTCGTCCACGATCAGCAGAATGTCGTGCTTGCGGCAGACCGCCTCGAGGTTGCGCAGCCACTCGAAGCTGGCGGCGTTAATGCCACCCTCGCCCTGGACCGTCTCGACGATCACCGCGGCCGGGGTGTCCACACCGCTGCTGGAGTCGGAAAGCATCTTGTCCAGGTAAGCCGTGGTGTCAATGCCATCCCCCAGGTAACCGTCGTAGGGAATGCGCTCGGTGCCGCCAAGGCTGGTGCCGGCGGCGCCGCGGTGGTGGGAGTTCCCGGTCACCGCGAGGGACCCCAGGCTGACGCCGTGGAAACCATTGGTGAAGGAGATGATATTCTCGCGGCCCTTGATGTTGCGCGCCAGTTTCAGCGCCGCCTCGACGGCGTTGCTGCCGGTGGGGCCGGTGAACTGCATGACGAATTCCAGCCCGCGGGGCTTGAGGATCTTCTCGCTGAAGGTCTCCAGGAAGGCGCCCTTGGCGCGGGTGTGCAGATCCAGGCCGTGGGTGATGCCATCCTCCTGGATGTAGGCAATCAGTGCCTCCTTGAGCAGCGGATTGTTGTGACCGTAGTTGAGCGTGCCGGCACCAGCCAGGAAATCCAGGTACTGCTCGCCCTCCTCGTCATACATGAATTCTCCCTGGGCGCGGTGAAACACGCGCGGGAAGGAGCGGGCGTAGCTCTGAACTTCCGATTCGATTTCTTCAAATATTTTCATGCTCAATCCTCTGCGACGATCTGTTGGTCTGTTTGCGGCCTGGATGCTGCACCCGACGGGTACAGGGCGATCTGCACTAACGCAGAGGCCCGATGGTGGCCAGCATCTCGCTGTCGTGGCTGCCCTGGAAATGCGCCTCGCGATCGAACATCACACTGCGCTCCAGGGTGGCACCCCGGCGGCGGGCGAAGCCTTCAAACAGTGCCCAGGAGGCCTCGTTATCCGGCGTCACCGTGGTCTGCATGGCATTCAGGTCGCCATTGCCCTCGCGATCACAGATCGCTGCCAGCATGCGGCCGGCGAGGCCGTGGCCGCGGGCCTTTTCACCCACAGCCACCTGCCAGATGAACAGCGTGGTCGGCGCCTCGGGCACGCGGTAACCGGAGATGAAGCCAACCACCTCGCCCTCCATCTCGGCCACCACGGAGGTGTCGGCAAAATGGGAGCACTGCAACAGGTTGCAGTAGGCGGAGTTGGTATCCAGGGGCGGGCAGTTTGCAATCAGGCGGTGAACCGCCATCCCGTCTTCCTTTCGGGGTTTGCGCAACTGCAGGGAATCACTCATTGATTTCACCTCTAATGTTTAGAACGCTAAGCATTGTATAGAAGGGTCGAGCAAAAATCAAAGCTATAAGGCCGCCGCCGCCCGCCCAACCGCGGTGATTCAGCACCCATTGTTATAAACATCTTGCTTTTCATGTCACTATTTTTTTAGAATTCTAAAGGTTAGAGTACCAAATACCCACCATTGGCGGGCTGTGAAACCGCGACTCGTCTCTTTTTCAAGCGTAGTCGAGTGCGGAAAATTTGCAGCGGGAGTTACACTATGTTCCTGGTTTCGGCGGATAGCGAGGATGTATTGTTGGGAAGAATCGAAGAGGTGCTGGTCGCCCTGCGCCGTGTCATCCGCGCCACCGACATGCACTCCAAGCACCTGGCCAAGACCACCGGCCTGACGGCTCCCCAGATCCTGCTGCTGCAGACCATACGCGATCGCGGCCAGGTCACCATCGGCGAGCTGGCCACGGACATGAGCCTGAGCCAGGCGACCGTCACCACGATCCTCGATCGCCTGGAAAAACGCCGGCTGGTCTACCGACAGCGCAGCGAGACCGACAAGCGCAAGGTGCACGCGCACCTGACCGACGAGGCCATGGGCATCCTGGAAACCGCGCCGGTCCCTCTCCAGGACCAGTTTGCGCGGCAGTTTGGCGCCCTGGAGGACTGGGAGCAGAGCATGATTATTGCCTCCCTGCAGCGGATTGCCCGGATGATGGACGCCGAGCATATCGACGCCTCGCCGGTCCTCGATATCGGCCTGCTCGACCGCCACGCCGCGGGCAGCAGCCTCACCGCGATGAAACGGCGCCGCCGCCTGCGCGAGGAGGCCACCGACCCCGCCCCACAGACCGATCAGACCGGCGCCTAAGCGGGGGAATTTACGCGCCCCCGACCGCGCCCTAGAATATCCCTTTACCTATCGCGGTCGCGCCCTGCGCCGGACCGTGTCACCCAGCGGGGGAGCATGAATTCCTACGATTACGATGTTCTGGTTATCGGCAGTGGCCCTGCCGGGGAAAGTGCCGCACTCAACGCCGCCAAGCACAACCTGCGGGCGGCGGTGATCGAGAGTCACAGCATGGTCGGCGGCGGCTGTACCCACCGCGGCACCATCCCCTCGAAAGCCCTGCGCCATGCGGTCAAGCAGCTGATGCGCTTCAACACCGGCAAGCTGTTCCGGGAAATCGGCCACAGCCGGCAGATCCCCTACCCGGTGGCGCTGTCGGTGGCCGCTGGGGTGATCGAGAAGCAAGTCGACATGCGCAGCCGCTTCTACCTGCGCAATGGCATCGACCTCTACCGCGGGCAGGCCAGTTTTGTCGACACGCACACCCTGGCGGTTCTCGACCAGGAAGAGCGCGTGGAACGCCTGACCGCCCGGGATATCGTGATCGCCACCGGCTCCCGGCCCTACCACCCCGCGGATGTGGACTTCACCCACCCGCGGGTCTACGACAGCGATACCATCCTCGACCTGCAGCACACCCCGCGCAAGATCCTGATCTACGGAGCCGGCGTGATCGGCTGTGAGTACGCCTCGATTTTCAGCGGCCTGGGCATCAAGGTTGAACTGATCAACAGCTTCCACAATCTGCTGGCCTTCCTCGACGACGAAATCTCGGTCGCCCTCGACTACCACCTGCGCGAGCGCGGCGTGATGGTGCGCCACCGGGAGGAGTACGAGCGCGTGGAAGCCACCGAAGGCGGCGTCATCCTGCACCTGAAATCCGGCAAGCACCTGCGCGCCGACGCCCTGCTCTGGTGTAACGGTCGCACCGGCAACACCGACCGCCTGAACCTGGCCGCCATTGGCCTGGAGCCGGATGCCCGCGGTCAACTCAAGGTCGACAAGCATTACCAGACCGAGGTCTCCAACGTCTACGCCGTGGGCGATGTCATCGGCTGGCCCAGCCTGGCCAGCGCCGCCTACGACCAGGGGCGCGCCGCGGCGGCGGTCTCCCGCGGCAAGGCGCACACACGCTTCGTGGATGACGTGCCCACCGGCATCTACACCATCCCCGAAATCAGCTCGGTGGGCCGGAGCGAACGCGAACTGACCGACGCCCGCGTCCCCTTCGAGGTCGGCCGCGCGTTTTTCAAGGATACCGCCCGGGGGCAGATCTCCGGGGAAGACGTGGGCATGCTGAAAATCCTCTTCTGCCCGGAGACCCTGCGTATTCTGGGCATCCACTGCTTCGGCGCCGAAGCCACCGAGATCATTCACATCGGCCAGGCGATCATGAAGCAGGAGGGCGACGGCAATACCCTGCGCTACTTCATCAGCACGACCTTCAACTACCCCACCATGGCCGAAGCCTACCGGATTGCCGCCCTCAACGGCCTGAACCGCCTGATGGGCTGAGCCGGGCACCACACGCAAAAAGGCCGGGCAGGTTTCCCTGCCCGGCCTTTTTGCTGTCGACGTACTCCCCCCGGTCCTGGCCTGTCCAGCCCCGGGGGAAAAGCGGCCCTCAGGCGCTCTTGCGCCCTCCGCCATTGGCGGCGTCGCGCTCCTTGGCCATGTCCAGCGCCAGGTCCTCGATCATGTCTTCCTGGCCACCCACGGTACGGCGACGGCCCAGCTCCACCAGGATGTCCCGCGCCGACAGGCCGTACTTGGCCGCGCTGCGCTTGGCGAACAGCAGGAAGCTGGAGTAGACACCCGCCCAGCCCAGGGTCAGCGAGTCGCGATCCACCCGCACCATGTGGTCCATCAGCGGCACGATCAGATCCTCCGCCACGTCCATCGCCTTGAACAGGTCGACTCCGGTCTCCACGCCCATGCGGTCACACACCGCCAGGAACACTTCCAGCGGCGTGTTGCCCGCACCCGCGCCCAGGCCCGCCAGGGAGCCGTCAATGCGCGAGGCACCCGCCTCCACCGCCGCCAGCGAGTTGGCAATGCCCATGCCCAGGTTGTGGTGGCCGTGGAAGCCCAGCTCGGTCTCCGGCTTCAGCTCCTGCCGCGCCAGCTTCACCCGCGCCGCCACATCGTCCGGCAGCATGTAGCCCGCCGAGTCGGTGATGTACACGCAGTTCGCCCCGTAGGACTCCATCAGCTTCAGCTGCTCCACCAGCGGCTCCGGCTCGATCATGTGCGCCATCATCAGGAAGCCCACGGTATCCAGGCCCTGGATCTGCGAGGCCATCTGGATGTGCTGCTCCGAGACGTCCGCCTCGGTGCAGTGGGTCGCCACCCGGATGCAGGAAATCCCGCAGTCCACCGCCATCTTCAGGTGGTCCACCGTGCCGATACCCGGCAGCAGCAGCGCCGAGACCTTGGTGTTCTTCACCGCCTTGCACACCGCGGTGAGGTACTCTTCATCGCTCGCCGCCGGGAAGCCGTAGTTCACCGAGGCGCCACCCAGGCCATCGCCGTGGGTCACCTCGATCAGCGGAATCCCCGCCGCGTCCATCGCCACCGCGATGTCCACCATCTCCGCCACGGTGATCTTGTGCTGCTTCGGGTGCATCCCGTCGCGCAGGCACATGTCGTGTACGGTTACCTTCTTGCCTTTCAAATCCATCGTCGCTTCTCCCGAAACAGTTCTTGCTGGCCTTCGCCCCGTCCACCCATCAGGACGGGGCTCCGGTCAGACTCCGGGCGGTGTGACCCGGTTGGGCGGTGGCGAGACACGCAGTAAACCCGTCCCTGGGGCTCGACGGCGACATCCTTGTCGCCGACGGTCCCGCCACCGCCCAACCGGGCCACACCACCCTCAGTGCCAATTTGTTCCTTCACATCTCTTCGTCACGCCCGGCCGCTGCTCTGCATTGGACCCCGACTGCCACCGCAGGCTAGTCTTCCGCACGCTCCGCCACCACAACAGCAGGGGCGGGTACCGTGTGACGGTTTCAGGACCGTCGGCGACAGGGATGTCGCCGTCGAGCCCCAGGGATGGGTTCATGCGTGTCCTGAAACCGTCACGCAGTGCCAGCCCCGGCAATCAGTGCGCAGTGTCAGGGGAAACCGCGCTGTGACAGGCAGTGGCACGGATCAGGCCGCCTCGGGCACAAAACTGCCGGCGAGAATCTGCTCGGCGTACATCTCCGCCGTGCGCAGCCCCGCTGCCGTCATGATGTCCAGGTTGCCCGCGTAGCGCGGCAGGAAATCTCCCAAACCCGCCACTTCCATGTAGATGCTCACCTTGTTGCCGTCGAACACCGGGCCGTTCTTCAGCGTGTAGCCCGGCACGTATTTCTGCACTTCGGCCACCATGTCGTGTACCGACTGGGTGATCGCCGCCTGGTCCGGCTCGTCCACCGTCAGGCAGTGAATGGTGTCGCGCATGATCAGCGGCGGCTCCGCCGGGTTGATCACGATGATCGCCTTGCCCTGCTGGGCGCCGCCCACCATCTCCACGCCCTTGGCCGTGGTGCGGGTGAACTCGTCGATGTTCTTGCGCGTGCCCGGGCCCACCGACTTGCTGCTCACCGTGGCCACGATCTCGCCGTAGATCACCGGCTGCACGCGGCTCACCGCCGCCACCATCGGGATGGTCGCCTGGCCGCCGCAGGTCACCATGTTCACGTTCATCGCCTTCGCCGCCACCGCGTCGTGCAGGTTCACCGGCGGAATGCAGAAGGGACCGATCGCCGCGGGGGTGAGGTCGATCATCACCGCGCCCTGGGCGTTGACCTTGGCGCTGTTGTCCGCGTGGACATAGGCCGAGGTGGCGTCAAAGCAGATCTGGATGTTGTCTTCCTTCATGTGCGGCACCAGGCCGTCCACACCTTCGCAGGTGGTCTTGATGCCCATGTCCCGCGCCCGCGCCAGGCCCGGCGACTCCGGGTCCACACCCACCATCCACACCGGCTCCACCAGCTCGCTGCGCATGGCCTTCATCAACAGGTCGGTGCCAATGTTGCCCGGGCCGATGATCGCGGCCCTGATTTTCTTGCTCATGATTGCGTTTCCATCTCGTCGTATCGTGGTCAATCCGGAACTCAGACAAAGCGGCAGCTGCAGCCGCCGATACCCTCGATCTCCAGTCGCATCTCGTCACCCGCCACCACCGGAATCAGCGGCGCCAGGGAGCCCGAGAGAATCACTTCCCCCGCCTTGAAGGGAATACCAAACTCCCCCAGGGTGTTGGCCAGCCAGGCCACCGCCGTCAGGGGATTGCCCTGCACCGCGCTGCCCAGGCCCTCGGAGTGGTACTCGCCGTTCTTCCAGATGGTCATCTTCAGCTTCGGCAGGTCGAAGTCCCGCGGGTCCACCGCGGTCTCCCCCAGCACATAGACCCCGCAGGAGGCGTTGTCCGCCACCGTGTCCTGGATCTTGATCTCCCAGTTGCGGATGCGCGAGTCGACGATCTCGAAGCAGGGCAGAATGCTCTCGGTGGCATCCAGCACGTCCTGCTCGGTCACCCCGGGGCCCTGCAGGTCCTTCTTCAGGCGGAAGGCAATCTCGCCCTCCGCGCGCGGCTGGATCAGGTTGCCCGCCACCGGAATCTCGGCGCCGTCGGGGTATTCCATGGCGTCGGTCAGAAAGCCGAAGTCCGGCTGGAACACGCCCAGCATGTCCTGTACCGGCTTGCTGGTGACACCGATCTTCTTGCCCACGATCTGCTCGCCGTCGCGCTCCACCCGCAGGCTCACCATGCGCTGGCTGATGTGGTAGGCATCCTCGATGCTGATGTCCGCCACGCGCTCGGTCAGCGGGTCCAGGGTCCGGCACTCGCGCAGGGCCCGGTAGAGTTCCTCGCCGGCAGCGGCGCGCTGTTGCTCATCCATGTTGCAGAAAGTCCAGGCAGTAGCGGTTGAACATGTCCTCGTGCTCCACCATCACCCAGTGGCCGCACTCGGATACCAGTACCAGGCGCAGCTGGCTGATGTTGTCGTACATGGCCTTGATACCGTTCTCCGGCATCATCTGCTCGTTGATGCCCCAGAAGCCCAGCACCGGGCACTGGAGCTCCGACAGGCGCTCGGTCAGCACCGGAATCCGCATGCTGGCCATGCAGTGGCCATTCATGATCTGCATGATCTGCATACGCTCTTTCACCAGTTCGTCGGTGGCGTGCTGCGAATCGTACATCAGGCCGGTGGCGAACAGGTCCTTCATCACCTCGTGGGTGACCGGCTCACCGGAGCCGAAGACCTTGAAGACCTTCTGCATGCCGGCCATCTGCTGGTATTCCGGCAGTTCACTGAGGCCGCCGGGGGCCATCAGGATCAGCTTTTCCACCAGCTCAGGGTAGTCCAGCGCCAGGCCGATAGCCACCGCGCCGCCCAGGGAGTTGCCGACCAGGGTGCAGCGGCTGACGCCGGCCACATCCAGGGTCTGCTTGATGCACTCGACGAAGAAGTCGAGGGTGTGCTCGACATCGTCCGGCTTGTCGGAAAAGCCGTAACCGACGTGGTCGGGCACGATGCAGCGGTAGCCGGCCTTCACCAGGGCGGGATAGTTGCCCTTGAAGTTGCTGTGACCGCTGGCACCGGGGCCGGAGCCGTGGAGGAACACCACCACGTCGCCCTGACCCTCGTCCAGGTAGTGCATGCGGTGGCCGTTGGCGCAGTCCGCGTAGTTGCCTTCCGGCAACAGTCCGATCATTCCCATGTCTGTAGTCCCCCGGGCCGCGTCAGATGGCCAGATCGGTGTTGTCGGCACCGAACATCACACCACCCATGTTCGCGGCGAAGGGCAGCGAGTGGTTAGCCACGTGGGCCTGGCTGGCCAGAATATCCAGGTGCCGCGACAGCAGGTCGCTACCGATGCGGATACCGCCGGAGCCCGCGGCCTTGAGCATGCGGCCGGACAGGTCCAGGCAGCGGTCGGCGACCACTGCCGAGTCGTAGCGGTAGCGCACGCGATCCTCGAGGGGGATCTCCTCGCCGGCCCGCGCGCAGGCCATCATCGCGTCGAAATTGCTGTACATGGTGCGCTTCATTTCCTCGATGGAGGCCTTGACCTCCGCCGCCAGGCGCCGCGCGACCGGATCGTCCTTCATCAGGGTGGGGCCGACCCGGCGGGTCTTGGCCACCTCGATGTAATCTTCCAGCGAACCTTCCAGGCAACCCAGGGTCGCGGTGCAGACCGCACGCACGAAGACCTGCATGAAGGGGATGCGGTACAGGGGCGCGTCATTCACCTTGTTGCCGGGGTTGTCGCAGAGGAAGGCGTCCATCACCCGGTGGGTGCGATGCTCCGGAACAAACACGTCCTCGACCACGACGTCGTGGCTGCCGGTGCCCTGCAGGCCCACCACATCCCAGTTGTCGACGATCTTGTAATCGCTGATCGGCAGCAGGAAGGTGCGGTAGTTGGCCATGTCAAAGGGCGCTTCCTCGGTGGGCACGACGGCGCCCAGGAATACCCACTTGCAGTGTTCGGAACCGGAGGAGAAGCTCCAGCGGCCGCTCAGACGGTAGCCGCCTTCAACCGGGGTCACTTTGCCCACCGGGGCATAGGAGGAGGAGATCAGGACACTGGGGTCGTCCGCCCAGACATCCTGGGCCGCCTGGTCGTCGAAGACCGCCAGCTGCCAGTTGTGTACCGCGACCACGCCCAGGACCCAGGCGCTGGAGGTACAGTGCTTGGCCACTTCCAGGCCCAGGGCGTAAAACACCTGCGGGTCCATGGCATAGCCGCCCCACTGTTCCGGCTGCAGAACCTTGAAGAAACCCGCCTTCTGGAAGTCGGCGATGGTTTCCTCGGGCACCTTGCGCGCCTCGCGACACTGGGCGGCCCGCTCGCGCAGCGTGGGGCCCATGGCACGTGCGGCCTCCAGCAGCGCCTGAGCACGCGGGGAAGCCAAACCGTATTGATCCGCCGCACTGGCCGCGGTTACCGCCTGTTGCATTGTCATTTATCGCACCTCGTTACTTGTTCTTGCGGTTAACTGCCCATTAAAGAATAGACCTTTCCCGGCAGCATCCTTCATTTGGGCTAAATGCCCGGCGGGCTTACTCGACCACCGCATCGCCAAAGGTGGTGGGAGGACCAAAAAAGGCGCGGTGGGAAGGCGGCTGCTTGCCGTCGATGTCCTTGACGCCATAGCTCTCCCCCAGCTCGGCGCCGATACACACCTGGCCGCTGTGACGCATGCGCTCGGCATCCGCCCACAGTGCCGCGATCACCCGGCCGCTGAATTCGGGATGTTCCGCGGAGGCCATCAGGTCGGCGTACTTGTCAGGCTCCGACTCGAAGACCTGACGCGTGCGCTCGGTCAACAGGAGCCCCATCCACAGGGAGATCACCGTCACGTTGTGCGGGCGAAAATCCACCGCCATGTCGTGGGCCATCTTGTCCACCGCCGCCTTGCCGGCACCGTAGGCGGGGCCGTGCATGTAGATGCGACCGCCAAAGGACGAGGTATTCACCACCAGCCCCTCGCCGTTGGCTACCAGCAGCGGCGCCGCGTGCCAGCTGGCGGTGTAGTGGGAGCGCATGCCGACATCGAACAGGCAGGTCAGGTCCAGGGGCTTTTCCCAGAAGGGACCGGTGGCGGTCAGGGCATCGTGAATCGCGGTGGCATTGTTGACCAGGATGTCGAGCCGGCCGTGCTCGCGGCGCACCTGCTCGAAAAGTGCCGCCACCTGCGTGTCGTCACTGTGATCACAGACCACGGGAACCGCCGTGCCACCGGCGGCGTTGATGGCCTCCGCGGTGCTGTCGAGGGTGCCCGGCAGGGCCGCGTCGCCCTCCCGGCGGCTGCGCCCGGTGATGTAGACCGTGGCGCCGGTTTGCGCCAGGGCCAGGGCAATGCCCTTCCCCGCCCCCCGGGTCGCCCCGGTCACTACCGCCACACATTCACGTCCCTGCCCCATGATCTGCCTCCCTGATGCGATTCGGGTGGCGCCAGGCAGGCGACCACCGACAACTCTCTGCTATGCTGCGCGCCATGCTACCGGGCGCCGTGGGGCCGGCCAAGCCACACCGGCGGCGGTCTGTCCAACATATTGGCCCAGCTGGAGGAATCTCCCCTGAAGCGCTGCCTGACCTGCCTTTTCCTGGCCCTTTGCAGCCTGTCGCCGCTGCCGGCGACGGCGGTGGATGACCCGCGCCTGGCGCGCGCACCGGGCTCGCCGGCATGGCTGGGGGCGGTGGGCAAGCTGCGGGTACCCGGGCACCGGCGGGAAGGCGGCGAAGAACGCCATCACATTGAACGCTGCAGCGCCACCCTGGTGAGCCAGCCGGGGGCCGCTCGGGCGGAATTCATCCTCACCGCCTGGCACTGCCTGGAGTGGTACGACGATCTCAGCCAGCCGATCCTGTTCACCCTGTCGGCAAACTCCGGTAGCGGCCTGCAGCGAACGGTGCGACCACTGGCCAGTGGCGGCGACATGGCGGCTGACTGGGCCCTGTTGCGCCTGCAGGAAGCCGTGCCACTGAACGGGCCCTGGCGCGCCCTGCCCCTGGACGGGGGCCAGGCTGGAGCAGAGGTGGGGAGTCTGTGGATGGCGGGCTACTCCCGCAGTGCCCCCGCGGGGGAACGGGGGGCGCGGCTGACCTACCACCCGGGCTGCCGGATCACCCGCGCGGAGGGGCCGTGGACCGACACCGATTGCCGGGCGGACAAGGGGGCCTCCGGCGGCGCGGTGGTGCGACTGGACAGCCGGGGAGGCGCGCACCTGACCGGTGTGATCTCCGCCGGCAATGGCAGCGACATGACCCGCTTTGTGCCGGTCGCGGCCTTTGCCGCGTCGCTGCCGGTCAGCCTGCGCCGCTAGCGCAAGTCTAGCCGGCGCGGCGCTGCCGCTCGGGGGGCGGGGCACCGACGTGGGGCTCACCCCGGCGGCGCGCCAGCTCCACCTGCTTCTGGCGCTCGGCAAAGCGCTCGCGCTGATCGTCGCTCAGGCTGTCGAAACAATGGGGGCAACAGACGCCGGGCTGGTACTGATCCGAGGCCTTGTCGGCCTCGGAGATCGGGTGACGGCAACCGTGGCACTGATCGTACTGCCCCTTTTCCAGGCGGTGGTTGACCGAGACGCGATTGTCGAAAACGAAGCACTCACCCTCCCAGGTGCTCTGCGCCTCCGGCACCTCTTCCAGGTACTTGAGGATGCCGCCCTGCAGGTGGTAGACCTCCTCGAAGCCCTCCTGCACCATGAAGGCCGTGGCCTTTTCACAGCGAATGCCACCGGTGCAGAACATCGCCACGCGAGGATGCTTTCCCGGGTCCAGATTTTCCCGCACCCACGCGGGAAAGTCGCGAAAGTTGGTGGTTCCCGGGTCCACTGCGCCCCGGAAAGTGCCGATGCTGTACTCGTAATCGTTGCGGGTGTCGATGACCAGGACCTCCGGGTCCTCGACCAGCTGGTTCCACTCCGTCGGCGGCACGTAAGTCCCGACGCTGCGGCGCGGATCGATGCCCTCGACCCCCAGGGTGACGATCTCGCGCTTCAGCTTGACCTTCATCCGGTGAAAGGGCATGGCCTCGTCATAGGATTCCTTGTGCTCCAGCGCCGCCAGGCGCGGGTCCGCGCGCAGCCAGTCCAGCACCGCATCAATGCCCTGGCGCGAACCGGCAATGGTGCCATTGATGCCTTCGTCAGCCAGCAACAAGGTGCCCTTGACGCCCTGCGCCAGGCACAGGTTGAGCAGCGGTTCACGCAGCTCGCGGAAGTCTTCCAGGGCCGTGAAGCGGTAGAGCGCGGCGACCACGATCGGCGTATTGCTGCTCATGCGCCCTGCTCCCGCTTGCTGCCGCCCATGCACTGGGGGGAGGCCGGCGCCGGCTCCCCGCGCTGGCGCCATTCCTCCGGCGTCCAGGCGAAGATGGACAGGGCGTGAACCGGCCCGGCGAGTTCCTCCGCCAGCAGCTGGTAGATGCGCTGGTGCCGGGCCACCTTGCGCTGGCCCGCGAAAGCCTCGCTGACCAGCACCAGGCGGAAATGGCTCTCGGAGCCCGGGGGCACGCTGTGCATGTGGCTCTCGTTCTCGAGTTCCAGGTGCTCCGGGGAGAGGGCCTCCCGCAGACGGCTCTCGATCTGTTGCTGAATAACCATACTGATTCCGTGGATAAAAGCGCGATTATAACGAAAGGCGGGGGTTGTCAACAGAGGTGGCCGCGCCCTCAGCCCCGACCCGGACGCCGGCGCGCCCGGTACTGGCCGGGGGTCTGGCCGGTCCACTTGCGAAAGGCCCGGTGGAAGGCGCTGGCGTCGGTAAAGCCGAGCTGTTCGGCGACCGCGGTCACCGGCAGGTCCGGGCGCTCCAGCGCCAAACGTGCCGCCTCGCAACGCGCCTCGTCCTTGATCACCTGGAAGGACGTGCCCTCGGCGCGCAGGCGGCGCCGCAATGTCGGCGCCGACATGCCCAGGGCCCGAGCCACGCTGTCCAGGTCCAGCCCCCCGCGCCGAAAGTCGTGCCCCAGCAGGGCGCGCACCTGCGCCGCCAGGTTCTCCCCCTCGGGGGCTGCCTCCATGACCAGCAGCTGATAGGGGGCCGTGCTCAGGAACTCCTGCAGGGTGTGGTCATTCTGCACCACCGGCCAGTCCAGGCAGGCGCGGGAAAACCCGATCCGGTCACGCCGGCAGTCAAAGCGCAGCGGGCACTGGAACAGCAGCTGATACTTGCCGGCGTCCTCGGGTGCCGGACCGCGAAACTCGACCTGCTCCAGCGCCAGCGGCCGCCCGCACAGCCAGCCGAGGAAACGGTGCCACAGCGACAGCCCGTAGGCACTCGCCACCAGGGGCACCTGCGCGTCCCCACCGCTCTGGCGGTAGCCCAGGTAGACCCGCTCCGATTCCCGCTCCATCAGCAACTGACTGTCCGCCTCGAAAAACGTCGCGTAGAACTCCACCGCGCGCTGCAGCGCCAGCTCCAGCGTGGCGCAGGAAATGATGCAGTAGCACATCATGCGAAAGGCTTCACCGGCGGCGATGTTGCTCTGCAGGGGGCCAAAAACCCCGTCCTGCAGGCGCCGAACCACCTGCTGGTAGACCCGGGAATACTCCAGCGCCGTGACCTCGGCCCGCCAGCGCGGGTGGCCGCTGTCCGCCGGATCGAAATCCAGCCCGGCCGCGCGGGTTACCGCCGTCGGGTCCTGGCCGTGCTCGCGCACCTGGCGCAACAGGGTGCACAAGAAGCGTACCGGCACCCACTCACTCACCTGTTCCTCCCCACCATGACAGTCTGCCCGCGCCCTTCTATACTGGCACGTCAAGGCACCGACTGGAATTCCTCGCCATGCCCGAACGCTACCAGATATTGTACCGCGGCGAGCGCCTCGAGGGGGTCAGCGACGCGCAGCTGCGCCGCGGTCTGGCGCAGCTGTTCAAGGCGGATGACGCCCTGCTGGACAAACTGCTGAGCGGCCGGCCGCAGCTGCTCAAGCGCGACTGCGACCGGGAAACCGCCAGCCGCTACCGCGAGGCCATGGCGCGTGTGGGCGCGGTCGCCATCCTGCAGC
Organism: Haliea atlantica; assembly: GCF_054779855.1. Classification (NCBI taxonomy): domain Bacteria; kingdom Pseudomonadati; phylum Pseudomonadota; class Gammaproteobacteria; order Cellvibrionales; family Halieaceae; genus Haliea; species Haliea atlantica. The sequence continues at coordinate 633,792 of NZ_BAAGXL010000003.1, forward strand.
GGATGGCGGAACCCGCCGCCAGCGACGATAGCGCCGGGCTCCGCCTCGCCGAGGTCGGCACCCCGGTGCTGCGACCCGAGGAGCGCGCTGCCGTCAGCGCGCCCAGTGTCATACCGCCCGACCTGGAGGTCGCCGCCGCGGGCACCCGCCTGGCCGACTCCCCCGCGCCCGCCCCGGCGCCTCCCGATACCAGCCAGCTGAGCCTGGCGGAGGCGGGGGAGCGCATCCCCAACCTGCCCGGACCGCCCGCGGCGGAAGTCGGCGACAGCGGGCTCTCCCTGTCACCCGAGGGGACGGACTTCAGTGACTGCCGCGCCCCCGAGGGCCACCCGCCAGCGGTCGACCTCTCGGCGCTTTCCCTGGCGCCGGAGGGTGAGCCGCTGGGGACGGAGGCGGACCGCAGGTCAGCGGCGCCACCGGCACCGGACACCGCCCACCTCAGCCTGGCGCCCGAGCCGCCGGAAGCGTAACTACCACGCGCAGGCCCGGCCGGTTGTCCTCCAGGCCGATCTCGCCGCGGTGATAGGACACAATGGCCCGCACCAGGCTCAGCCCCAGGCCGTGCCCCGGTTGCACACCGCGGCTGGACTCCACCCGGTAAAAACGGCGAAAGACCTTGTCGCGCTCCTCGCTGGCAATACCCGGCCCGGTGTCCGCCACCGCCACCTGGATGGCCTCTCCAGCGGGCGCGAGCTCCAGCGCCAGGCGTCCCCCGGCCGGGGTGTACTTGATCGCGTTGTCGAGCAGATTGGTAAACAGCTGAAACAGCAGATCCGCATCGCCGGCACACTCGGCCACGGCCCCGGCGCGAAAATCCAGTGTCAGCCCCTTCTCGCTGGCCACCGGTTCGTAGAGCTCCACCACATCCTGCAGCAGGGCCACCAGGTTGACCCGCTGCTCGCCGGGGCCCCGCCCTCCCGCCTCCAGCGCGGAAATCCGCAGCAGGGCATTGAAGGATGCCAGCAAGCCATCGCACTCCTCGATAATCCGGTCGACATCGTCCTGGCCGCCCGGATCGAGGCGGTCGCGCAGCTGACTGAGCTGGTTGCGCATGCGCGTCAGCGGCGTGCGCAGGTCGTGGGCGATGTTGTCGGAGACCTGCTTGACCCCCTGCATCAGCATCGCCATCTGGTCGAGCACCTGGTTCAACACCACCGCCAGCTCCCGGGCATAGCCGGTGGACGGATCCATCGACAGGCGCTCGGTGAGGTTGCCGCGCACGATGCGGATAAGGTCGGAATTCAACTGCTCGAAGCGCACCAGGGTGGAACGCGCGCTGACATACCCGCCAATGATACCCAGCAGCCAGGTCACGATCATGGCGCGAAACAGGGTATTGAACACCAGCGCACCGCTGGCCACCGCGTCGGCGTAGTTCCGCGCCACATACACGGTATAGCCCTCCCCCAGGGAAGCCGCGCGGGCGAGGAAATCAGCGTCCACCGGCTCGCCCCAGTTGAGCAGCGCGAGCTGAAACCCGAGCCAGCCGTCGGAGAACTCCCGGTAGCGCGTCACCACCTCCAGGTCCCCCGCCACATACTCGCCCCGGGCGTCGGTGACCAGGTAGTGGAAACGGCCAATGTTCTCCAGTCGGCGCTGGTCCCGCAGGTACTGCTCAACGCCCGTCAGCCCCTGCCCGGCGTAGACGGCGCGCAGGGCATCCAGTTCGTCGACGATGCTGTCGCGCAGATCGCTGAAGTAGTTGAAGCTGAACACGCCGTAGAGCAGCGCCAGCAGCACGAACACCGTGGCGCTCAGGGCGGTGATATAGCGGACGATGTAGCGGAAGGTCAGGCTTCTGACGACATCCCTGGCGCGCATGCGATTACCCGTCGCCGAGGCGATAGCCCGCGCCGCGCACGGTGTTGAGCAGCGGGGGCTCGAAATCGCGGTCGATTTTCTGCCGCAGGCGCGACACGTGGACATCGATGACGTTGGTCTGGGGGTCGAAGTGATAGCCCCAGACATGCTCCAGCAGCATGGCCCGGGTGACCACACGCCCGGCGTGGCGCATGAGGTATTCCAGCAGCTTGTATTCGCGAGGCTGCAGGCTGATCACCTCGCCCTGGCGGCGCACTTCCTGGTGCAGCAGGTCCATCTCCAGGTCGGCCACCTGCAGGCGCGTGGACAATTCGCTGGCGTGGCCAGCCCGGCGCACCAGGATTTCCAGGCGCGCCAGCAGCTCCGCCATGGCAAAGGGTTTGACCAGGTAGTCGTCGGCCCCGGACTGCAGGCCGAGGACGCGATTGTCGACGTCGCCCAGGGCACTGAGGATCAGGGCCGGCGTGAGCACCCCTTCCCGGCGCAGATCACTGACCAGCGTCAGTCCGTCCCGCCGCGGCAGCATGCGATCCACGATCAACACATCGAATTCGCCGCTGCGCGCCTGCTCCCAGCCCTGATCGCCATCACTCACGTGCAGGCATTCGTGCCCGGCGGACTCCAGCTCCCGGGAGACGAAATCCCCGACCGAATGATCGTCCTCTACCAGCAGTACTTTCATGCGCTCCACTCCCCGATTGGCGCCGGACTGTAGCACCCGGACCCCGGACTGCCAATTTACAATACGGTAATACTGCCCGGTACCTGCGGCCGATGGTAAACTGCGCGGCATGCCCGATCCGAGCCCCACATTCCCGCCCCCCGGCCTGCCGCGCCGACTGGCGGCCCTAGTCTACGATACCCTGCTGGTGATTCCGCTGGTGGGTATTACCGTGGCCCTGGTTCTGCTGACCGTCGCCGCCCTGACTGGCGCGGCGGAGGATGACAACCTGGTGCTGCAGCCCGTCTGGGTCCAGCTGATCGGCGCTCTCTGCGTGATCGGTTTCTACACCGCTTTCTGGAGCAAGGGCGGCCAGACCCTGGGCATGCAGGCCTGGCGCATCCAGGTCCTCGACGGCGAGGGCAATCCGCCACACCCGGCGCGCTGTGTGCTGCGCTGCCTGGCCGCCCTGGTCTCGCTGGCGCCCGCGGGGCTGGGCTACTGGTGGATGCTGGTGGATCGCGAGCGGCGCAGCTGGCACGACCGCCTGAGCGGTACCCACCTGGTGCTGCTGCCGAAGTCCAGCCGCAGCAAATCCTGACGCCTGGAGCGGGGCATGCGTTATGCCTCGCTGCGGGGCTTGCGCTGTCCCGGGGTTTCCTGGACACGCCGTGAACCCGTCCCTGGGGGCTCCTCGGCGACATCCATGTCGCCGAGGGTCCAGGAAACCCCGGGACAGCGCAAGCCAGCACGTTGGGCAGTGGCATCCGGCCTGTATCAACGAACGCGGAATCACCGACGCTTTTCGCAGCACCCTCGCAGGGCGCTCCGCGACTCGCCGTAGTGGTAATTTGTACTTCGTGGCAGAGGGCGGTGGCGGGCGGGGGCCTGGCTGGACTGTGTGAGACAGGGATGTCGAACACAAGCCCCCATGGAGGGGTTCACGGCGTGTCCAGGAAGCCCCCGCCAGCCACCGCGCTCGTGATCACCGGGACCACGAACCCCATCTAAAGGCAACGTGTCAGCGTGCGCGGGCCAGCAGGACGAAGCCGGCGAGGAGGCAGATCAGCACCGGCACCAGGGCCGCGTAGAGGGGTGCGAAGCCGAAGACCAGGCTGGCGGGGCCCAGCAGGTCCTGGCTGATGCGGAAGCTGACCCCCACCAGCACCCCGGCAAAGATCCGCAGGCCCATGGTGCCCTCCCGCAGGGGGCCGAAGATGAAGGAAATCGCCACCAATACCAGCGCCGCGAGAGCCACCGGCTGCAGCAGCTTGCGCCACAGGGCCAGCTCGAAATCGTCCGCGTCCAGGCCCTGCTGCATCAGGTAACGGCTGTAGCGGTAGAGGTCCAGCAGCGGCAGGCGGTCCGGCGAGACCACCTCCATGGTCAGCAGTTCGGGGGTCACCGCGGTGTCCCAGCGCAGGGTGGCGTGCTCGCTCTGACGGGTCGCCCAGCTGGTGAAATCGGTGCGCCGCACCTGCTCCAGCAGCCAGTGGTCACCCTGGAACCTGGCACGCTGCGCACGCAGCGCCGAGCGCAGGCGGTAGTCGTCGTCGAACTGCAGCAGGGTCACGCCGTGTACCACCCCCGCGGGCTCCAGGGCGTTGAAGTGCATGAACGAGTCGGCCTCGCGGTTCCAGATGCCGTAGCGCCCGGTGACGCCCTCCCCCGGGTTGAGCGCCATGGCTCGCCGGCTCTCGGCCATCTGCTCGGTCTGCGGGGCCAGGGTCTCGCCGAGACCGAAGCCAATCAGGGCCACCAGCAGCGCAGGCTTCATGGCCATCCACACCAGGCGCCCGGTGGAGATGCCCGCCGCGCGCATCACCACCAGCTCGCTGCCCGATGCCAGCTGCCCGAGACCGGCCAGGGCGCCAATCAGGGCCGCGAAAGGCAGGAATTCGTAGAGCCTGCCGGGCAGCGTCAGCAGCACGTAGAGTCCGATTTCCAGGGCCGTGTAGCTCTCGCTGAGGTCACCGGACTCGTCGATAAAGGCGGAAATGGCATCCAGCCCGACAATCACCACCAGCACCAGCAGGATGGCGCCCAGCACGGTGCGCCCGATATACCGATCAAGCCGCGACATGGGGCACCTCGCGGTGGCGCAGTCGACGCCAGTAGCGCCGCCAGTTCTCGGCGTAGAGCAGGCCCAGGGCAAGCAGCGCAAAGGCGAGATGGATGGCCCACAGGCGCAGCGGCGCCGCGCCTTCCTCGATGGCGCCGCGGGCATTCACCAGCAACAGCAGGTAGGCCAGGTAGAGCAGGATGGCGGGGGCCATCTTGATGTAGCGCCCCTTGCGGTGATCGGTGCGACTCATGCAAAGCGCAATGATGGCCACGATCGGCACGATCAGCGGCAGGGACAGACGCCAGTGCAGGGTTGCCCGCTCCTCGGCCCCGCCGGCGCGCCAGAGCTCGAGGGTGGAGCGCCCATCGATGCGCGAGGAGGTGCGAATGCCCCCTTCCGGCTCGGGAATATGCTGGCCGAAGGTGGCGAACGCGATCACCCGGAAATCCAGGCGCCCGGGCAGGCCCTCGTAGCGGTAGCCGTCGCGCAGCTCGACGTAGCGATCCCCGGTCTCGGGGTCGATGACGATCTCACCTTCCCGGGCATAGGTGACCTGCAGCTGGGGGCGATCGCTGCCTGGCTCGGCGCGCTGGGAGAGGAAGACACTGTGCATCACCCCGCTGTCCGGGTCGATGCGCTGGGCATAGCTCACCAGGCCGCTGTCCTTGCGCGCCTGGAAACGGCCCTCGGCGAGGGTCTGCAGCCCCTGGGTGGACTCGGGATCGTCCAGCAGGGCGGAGGAGCGGGCCGCGCCGGCGGGCGCCAGCCACAGACTGAGCAGGGCCACCAGCAGCATGACCAGGGCCGCCGGCACCAGGGTGCAGGCGGCGAGCCGCTGGGGGCTCACGCCACAGGCACTCAGCACCACCATCTCGCTCTCCACGTACAGGCGGCCGTAGGCGAGCAGAATGCCGATGAACAGGCCCAGGGGCAGGATCAGCTCAAGGAAGCCGGGCAGGCGGTAGAACATCACCGGGAACAGGATGTCCGAAGCCAGGTTGCCCACGGCGGCTTCCGCGAGATACTTGACGAAGCGGCCGCTGAAAATGATCAGCAGCAGCGTGAAGCTGACGGCCAGGGTGTGCAGGAGCACGTCCCGGGCGAGATAGCCGAGGATTTTCATGGGACCCCGCCGCGGCAAACAGGTGTTCAGTTCGAAGGCCCGCCATCATACACTAGTCACACTGCTCATAAATATCGCCGTTGTCCGCCGAAACCCCGGCAGCGATATTGCCGAGCCCACCGACGAATTGACAGGAACTGATCATGAGCGAACTCGCCTTCCACGCCCGCAAAAGCGTCGACCCCGCGCGCAGCAAAAGTGCCTGCGCTATCCTGCCGGTGTTCGGCAAGGAACTCGGCGACGCAGCGGCGGCACTCGACCCACAGATCGACGGCGCCCTTTCCGCGGCCCTGAAACTCGGCGACTTCAAGGGCAAGCCGGGGCAGACCATGGTCATGCCCGGAGCCGGCAAGCTGGAGCGCATCCTGCTCCTCGGCCTGGGTGAGCGCGACAAGGTTGACCGCGCCGCCGTGCGCGAGGCGACCCAGGGACTGAGTGCGGTGCTGTCGCGCCTGTCCGCCCGGGACGCCCTGCTTTTCGCCGAAGAACTACAGGGCCAGGATGTCGACCTTGCCTGGAGCCTGGAGTACCTGGCGCGGCACCTGGTCATGAGCGCCTACCGCTACACCGAGACCCTGTCCAAGCCGAAGGACCCGCTGTCACTGCGCAAACTGAACGTCCAGGCCGGCGCTGCCCTCGGCAGTGCCGAGGTCCAGCGCCTGCTCGATCGCGGTGCGGCGGTGGGGCGCGGCGCCAATCTGGCGCGCCACCTGGGCGACCTGCCCGGCAACCTCTGCACCCCGACCACCCTGGCCAGCGAAGCGCGCAAACTCGGCCGCGGCAACAAGCAGGTGAGTGTCCAGGTCCTGGAAGAGAAGAAAATGCGCGAGCTGGGCATGGGCGCCCTGCTCTCGGTATCCGCCGGCAGCGAGCAGCCGGCCAAACTGATTGCCATCCACTACAAGGGCGGCAAGTCCAGCGACGCGCCCTACGTCCTGGTCGGCAAGGGCATCACCTTTGACACCGGCGGCATCTCGCTGAAGCCCGGCGCCAAGATGGACGAAATGAAGTACGACATGTGCGGGGCGGCCAGCGTCCTGGGCACCCTGCAGGCGGTGATCGAACAAAAGTTACCGATCAACGTCACCGGCGTCATCGCAGCGGCGGAAAACATGCCCAGCGGCCGCGCCACCAAACCGGGTGACGTGGTCACCAGCATGGCGGGCAAGACCATTGAAATTCTCAATACCGATGCCGAGGGCCGCCTGGTCCTCTGCGATGCCCTGACCTGGGCCACCCGCCTGAAGCCGGCGGCCATCGTCGACATCGCCACCCTGACCGGCGCCTGCGTGGTCGCCCTCGGCTCCCACGCCACCGGCCTCTACGCCAACAACGACGCCCTCGCCGAGCAGCTGCTCACGGCGGGTACCGAGACCCACGACCGCGCCTGGCGCATGCCCCTGTGGGAGGACTACCGCAAGCAGCTGAAGAGCAACTTCGCCGACCTCGCCAATATCGGCGGCCCCGAAGCCGGCAGCGTCACCGCCGCCTGCTTCCTGGCGGAGTTTACCGGCGACTGCGCCTGGGCCCACCTGGACATCGCCGGCGCCGCCTGGAACAGCAGCCCGAAGGGCGCCACCGGCCGCCCGGTGGCACTGCTGTCCCGCTACCTGGCCGAGCGCGCGGAAGCCTGAGCCATGGCGCCCCGGGTCAGTTTCTACGTGGTCCAGCACGGCGACCCGGGGCAGCGCCTGGCCATCGTGGCGCGCCTGGCCGACAAGGCCCTGCGCCAGGGCTACCGGATCCACATCCACGCCGGGGACGAAGGTCAGGCGCGGGCCCTGGACGATCTGCTGTGGACCTTTCGGCCCGCCAGCTTCGTGCCCCACGCCCTCGCCGGCGAGCCCGGGGACCAGCCGGTGGCGATTGGCTGGCAGGGGGCGCCCGCCGACGAACGCGACCTGCTGATCAACCTGCAGCCCGGCGTGCCCGGGTTTTTCCACCAGTTCCAGCGCGTCGCCGAGGTGGTCACCCAGGACCCCGCCAGCCTGGAAGCCCAGCGCGCGGCCTGGCGCTTCTACCGCCAGCAGGGCTGCGAATTGGAAAAACACGATCTGCGCGGCGTATAATCCCGCCCTTTTCCAGAGCCGGATGCCGCGCGTGATCGAAAAGACCTTCAACCCCGCCGAGATTGAAACCCGCTGGTACCAGCACTGGGAAGCCCAGGGCTATTTCCGCCCCCAGGGCGGGGATAGCGCCTACAGCATCATGATCCCGCCGCCCAATGTCACCGGCAGCCTGCACATGGGCCACGGTTTCAACAATGCGATCATGGATGCCCTGATCCGCTACCACCGCATGCAGGGTGACAACACCCTGTGGCAGGTGGGCACCGACCACGCGGGGATCGCCACGCAGATGGTGGTGGAGCGCCAACTGGCGGCCGAGGGGGTCTCGCGCTACGACCTGGGCCGGGAGGCCTTCCTGGACAAGGTCTGGGACTGGAAAGCCGAATCCGGCGGCAACATCACCCGGCAGATCCGTCGCCTGGGCTCTTCGGTGGACTGGAGCCGAGAACGCTTCACCATGGACGAGGGCCTGTCCAATGCCGTGCGCGAGGTGTTCGTGCGCCTCTACGACGAGGGCCTGATCTACCGCGGCAAGCGCCTGGTGAACTGGGACCCGGTATTCAACACGGCGATCTCCGACCTGGAAGTACTCAACGAGGAAGAGCAGGGCTCCCTGTGGCACTTCCGCTACCCTATCGAGGGCGAGGACGGCCACCTGGTGGTGGCCACCACCCGGCCGGAAACCCTGCTCGGTGACACCGCCGTGGCGGTGCATCCGGAGGACGAGCGCTACCGGCACCTGGTGGGGCGCCGGGTGCGCCTGCCGATCACCGGGCGTCTGATTCCCATCGTCGCCGACGACTACGTGGACCCGGCCTTCGGCTCCGGCTGCGTCAAGATCACCCCGGCCCACGACTTCAACGACTACGAAGTGGGCAAGCGCCACAATCTGCCGCTGATCAATGTGCTGGACCGCAATGCCTGCGTGCTCGGCGAGTTCACCGTGCTCACCTTCGAGGGCTACGCCACGGTACACGGCGAAAAGGGCCCGGAACGCTACGCCGGCCTCGACCGCTTCGAGGCGCGCAAGCAGATCGTGGCCGAATTCGAGGAACTGGGCCTGCTGGAGAAGATCGAGCCCCACAGCCTCAAGGTGCCCCGGGGCGACCGCTCGGGCGCGGTGGTGGAGCCCTGGCTGACCGACCAGTGGTACGTGAAGGTCGCCGAGCTGGCGAAACCGGCCATCGAAGCAGTGGAAGACGGGCGCATCCAGTTCGTGCCGAAACAGTACGAGAACATGTATTTTGCCTGGATGCGGGATATCCAGGACTGGTGCATCAGCCGCCAGCTGTGGTGGGGCCACCGCATTCCCGCCTGGTACGACAAGCACGGCCAGGTCTACGTGGGGCGCGACGAGGCGGAGGTGCGCAGCAAGTACACCCTCGGCGACGAAGTGGCGCTGTCCCGCGACGAGGACGTGCTGGACACCTGGTTCAGCTCGGCCCTGTGGACCTTCTCCACCCTCGGCTGGCCGGAGGACACCCCGGAACTGCGCACCTTCCACCCCACCAGCGTGCTGGTCACCGGCTTCGACATCATTTTCTTCTGGGTCGCGCGCATGATCATGATGACCATGCACTTCCTCAAGCACGAGGACGGCAGCCCCCAGGTCCCCTTTGAAACCGTGTACGTCCACGGCCTGGTGCGCGACTCCCAGGGGCAGAAGATGTCCAAGTCCAAGGGCAATGTGCTCGACCCCATCGACCTGATCGACGGCATCGAGCTGGAGCCCCTGGTGGACAAGCGCACCCGCGGCATGATGCAGCCGCAACTGGCCAAACAGATCGAAAAGCAGACCCGCGCCGAGTTCCCCGAGGGCATCGCCGCCTACGGCACCGACGCCCTGCGCTTCACCTTCTGCTCCCTGGCCTCCACCGGGCGTGACATCAAGTTCGACATCGGCCGTATCGAAGGGCACCGCAACTTCTGCAACAAGATCTGGAACGCCGCCCGCTATGTGCTGATGCAATGCGAGGGCCAGGACTGCGGCAGTGACACGGATGCCGACGTCAGCCTGTCCCTGGCCGATCGCTGGATTCGCTCGCGCCTGCAGCACACCATCAGCGAGGTGGGCCGTCACCTCGACAGCTACCGCTTCGACCTGGCCAGCCAGGTGCTGCACGAGTTCATCTGGAACGAGTACTGCGACTGGTACCTGGAGCTGTCCAAGCCGGTGCTGTGGGACGAGTCCGCCAGCCCGGAACTGCAGCGCGGTACCCGCCAGACCCTGATCCAGGTACTCGAGTGCGCCCTGCGCCTGATGCACCCCTTCATGCCCTTCATCACCGAGGAGATCTGGCAGAAAGTGGCTCCCCTCGCCGGCGCCAGCGGCGACACGGTAATGCTGCAGCCCTGGCCGACCGCCCGGGACAGCGCCGTGGACACTGCCGCCGAGGCGGAGATAGAATGGCTGAAGCAGGTGATTGTCGGCATCCGCAATATCCGGGGTGAAATGAACATCCCGCCGGGCAAGCCCCTCACCGTCTTCTGTCGCGATGGGGACGCCACGGATCGTCAACGGGTCGCCGACAACGGCGCCTTCCTGCGCAAGCTGGCCAAGCTGGAGCGCATCGACTGGCTCGCGGAGGATGGCGAGGCGCCGGTATCCGCCACGGCCCTGGTGGGGCAGCTGGAACTGCTGGTGCCCATGGCCGACCTCATCGACCGCGACGATGAGCTGGCGCGCCTGGCAAGGGAAACCGCCAAGCTGGAGAAGGAGCAGGCGCGACTGCAAGGCAAGCTGAACAACAGTGCCTTTGTCGACAAGGCCCCGGAGGCCGTCGTGGCCCGGGAGCGGGAAAAGCTGTCGGCGCTCGAAGAGACACTGACCCGGCTGCGCAAGCAGGCCGAACATATCGCCAGGCTGTAACACCCCGGCACCGGCCAGACGTGGCGACCCGGTGCCGGCGAGCAACACCCAGAACGCCACCCAATAATAATCAGAGAGCAACACCGAGGTATGCGGTATGAGTGAGCGGGTCAGCGGCACGGTCAAGTGGTTCAACAATGCCAAGGGTTTCGGCTTCATCACCCGGGAAGAGAGCGACGACGACGTCTTCGTTCACTTCCGTTCCATCCAGGGCGAAGGCTACCGGACCCTGAACGAAGGCCAGGCCGTGGAATTCAAGCTGGTTGCCGGGCCCAAGGGCCTGCAGGCCGAAGACGTACAAAAGCTCTAGGGGACGGGGCTAGCACAGCCCCCTCGCGACAGATTGACGGGACTTCCCCCCTGCGGGGAAGCGATGTTCTACACCCCACGGAAAAAGAGGAACCCATGCACCTGACAGGCAAACTTGTTCTCAGTGCGCTGATCGCCCTGATTGCCACCATCACCACCAGCTTCATCCAGCAAGACCGCCTCATCGACCCCCTGCTTCTGATCGCTTTCCTGGCGGCCACCCTGCTCACCGCGCTCGCCATCCATGGCGCGCCGCGCCTGGCAGACAGCCGCGGCGCTGACAGCGGAGCCGCACCGACTCGCAAGCGCGACAGCGGAAGCCGGGCGGCGGCGCCCGCCGGCGAGGACCGCGAACAGGGCACCGTGAAGTGGTTCAACCGCAACAAGGGTTTCGGTTTCATCATTCGCGACAACGGCGAGGAAATTTTCGTGCACTTTCGCGCCATCCGCGGCGAGGGACGCCGCAGCCTCCAGGACGGTCAGCGGGTGGCCTTCCACACCGCCAGCAGCCGCAAGGGCCCACAGGCAGAGGACGTTGAAGTCCTCGAGCGGGCCGGCTGAATGGCCAACTCAAAAGCGAATGCGCGGCGCTTCCGGGGCGTTGTCATGCCCACCGCCAGCCACCCCGCGATTCGGCGCGTTCGCCGCCAGGGCCATGTACCGGGCATTCACGGCAACAAATTGTGGAAGTCCAGCGCCCTGCTGATTGACTACCTGCACCGTCAGCGTCCCGAACACTGTCAGCGTGTCCTCGACGTCGGCTGCGGCTGGGGCATCAGCGGCATCTGGTGCGCCAAGCAGCTCGGCTCGAGCGTGACCTCGGTGGACGCCGACCCCGCGGTATTCCCTTTCCTCGACGCCACCGCGGAACTGAATGGCGTGGCGACCCGCCACCGGGTCGCCCGCTTCGAGAAAATCACCGGTCGCGAGCTGGCGGGCTACGACATGCTGATCGCGGCGGATATCTGCTTCTGGGATGAACTGGCCCGCCCCGTGGGCAACCTGATCAACCGCGCCCTGCGCGCGGGCGTCAAGCACATCGTGGTCGCCGACCCCGAGCGTCAGCCCTTCCTGGACATGGCCCAGGGCTGTGTCGAGCGCCACTGCGCGGAGCTGCTGCCCTGGCAGTGCCGCGGCAGCATTGAGGCGCGCGGGGCCCTGCTGGTGATCGAGAACGCCTGACTCAGCGCCGCGCGGATACCCGGTAGCGCCGCTCCAGACCCTCGACCATCTGCGGCGCGCCAGCGTCGCCAAAGGCCGGGCGGAAGCGGGTGGACAGCAACTGCCGATAGAGGTGGATGGCGTAGCCCCGCGCCGCCTCGTCGCCGGCGCGAGTGTCCACCCCGCGGGCCCGCCCCTCTGGCGAGACGCTGTAGTCGGCGAGCACCGCCGCGCTTTCGGCATCGCCGGGGCGCCAGAATACGCCGTTGTCGGGCAACTCGACCGGCTCGGCAAACCAGGCCCGGCGCAGGTCCTCGCGCTGCTGGCTGTCGAGCCAGGCGACCAGGGAGGCATAGCGCTCCAGGGCACCGCGGCGGCCATTCCACTGCTCCCAGTCGGCCAGCGCCAGGTGCGCGCGGGCACGCAACTCGACATCCCCCAGGTCGGGCCGGGCGAGGAACTGCTCCAGCAGGACCGTTCCCTCGTTCACCGCGCTCCGCTGCAGGTTGATAAGGCGCTGCTCCCGCGCGGACAACTCCATGGGAACCCCGGCGAGCGCGGCGCTGCGCAGGCCGGTGTCCCGCTGCATCACCACTGGCGCCTGCCAGGCCTGCAAGAGGTAGAGGTTGTGCAGCTGGCTTTCCAGCAGGGCCCAGTGAGTGGGGGCGTCCAGCGCGGCGCCCGACTGCAGCAGGTCGGCATTGAGCCCCAGCAGACGCAGCAGGCGCTGGTCTTCCCGCTTGTCGAATTCCAGGCGCAGGGCCTGCCGTTGCCAGCGCAGGTACTCGAGCACGGCTTCCAGGTCCTCCCCCGCCTGGGCCGACAGGGCGCGGAAGTAGTAATCGTAGCGCTCGTCCAGCGCCTGCCAGTCGCCGCGCAGGCCCTGCACCTCCAGCACCTGCCTGAGCAAGGGCAGCTGCCCTTCGCTATACAGGCCCTGGTTGATGCGCACGACGTGGAGCGCGCGCCGGTAGGCCCGCAGCGACTGATCCAGCTCACCGGCCTCCCGGTAGAGCCGCCCGAGATCATTCAGCGCCTCCGCCAGGGCTGGCGCATAGGGGCCCGCCGCCTGCTCACTGGCCTGCAGCCGGGCTTCCAGTTCCCGCAACTGCTCCCGGTGCTGCGGACCGACCTCCCGCACGCGCTCACCCGGTGCGCGCCAGGCGCGTGTCTCGGGCCAGTCGCCCCCCAGGCGGACGAAATCCTCGCCGTAACGGGTCGCGGCCTGCAGGCTGGCACAGCCCATACTCAGCGCAAGGATGATGCCGCCGAGCCAGGGCAGGAAGGGGTGGGCAGTCATGGGGCACTCCGTGGCGAAATCTGACGCGGGTGCACAGTATAGGCTGGGGAGGGGCAGGTGTGCAGCGGGCCCTGTGGCCCTTGCTTCACGGCCCCTGTGGCCTGCGCCTTAGCCATAAAAAACCCGCCTTGCGGCGGGTGGAAATCTGACGTCACGGACCTGGACGGGTGCTGCGCGCGATCCAGGGGAGAAAAACGCGCAGCGACCAATTTCAGATGCTCGAATTATAGCCAGGGGCTTGATATAGTCCTAATGTATTTAATTTATTGAAATCATGCATTCAGGTAATAGTCTAGGGTGAACTCCCCGCAACTGCACAAGGTCGACCTGAACCTCCTGGTGGCCCTGCAGGTCATGCTGCAGGAGTGCTCGGTTTCCCGCGCGGCCAGGCGCCTGCACATTACCCAGCCGGCGATGAGCCGCACCCTGGGGCGCCTGCGCGAACTGTTTGACGACCCGCTGTTTACCCGCAGCAGCGGCGGCATGCAGCCAAGCCCGCGGGCGCGGGAACTGGAGCGCGAGCTGGGCCCCCTGCTGACGGAGGTGGAGCGGCTGCTGCGGGGCCCCGAGTTCGATCCCTGGCACTATACCGGCGAGGTGACCCTGGCCCTGTCGGAGTACATCGGCATGGCCCTGCTGCCGGGCCTGATCCGGCGCCTCCACGAGCTGGCCCCGCGCCTGTCGATCCGGGTCATCACCCGGGTGGAGAACCAGCTGGAGCAACTCGCCAGCGGCGCCCTGGATTTCGTCATCCACATCGCCCAGGCCCACTACCCCGAGGACTTCCGGGCCTTTCCCCTGGGCACCGCGCCACCGGCGATCCTGGTGCGCGAGGGCCACCCCCTGACCCAGGGCGACCTGACCTGGGAGCGCCTGGCGCTGTATCCGGTGATCCGGGTCTACCTGCCCGACTTTGAACAGATCGAACTGGTGCGGACCTCCGAGAGCTTCCTGCGGGTGCGCGATCCGCAACAGGGCTCCCTGGAGATCTCCCATCTGATGACCGCCCTGGAGGTGTTGCGCTCCACCGACTACTTCATGCCCGGACCGGCCTACATCATGCGCAACCAGATCGCGACCCAGGGCATTGTGGCCCTGGCCAACCCCGAAGACATCGACTACCAGATTCGCTATATGCTGGTGGGCCACCGGCGCACCGAACACTCCGCCCTGCACCAGTGGCTGTGGCAACAGATCCTGGAAACCCTGGGCAGCCTGGACCGGCCCTAGCGGGCGGTGCGGCACTTTCCCCCGGAGCCGAGTTCCCCTATCCTGTGACGCCATTTCCCGAAAGCCGAGGCTCCATGAGCGCCAGCCGTCGACGCGACATTCCCCGCTACCGTACGCCGCTGATCGAAACCCACTGCCACCTCGACTACCTCGACGGCGAACAGCTGACAGCCACGCTCCAGCGATCCCGCGACGTGGGCATCCAGCGCATCATTACCATCGCGGTATCACCGGACAACCTCGGGCCGGTCCTGGCCCTGGCCCACCGCGAGGACGACGTCTGGGCGACCCAGGGCATCCACCCCCACGAAGCCGAGGGCCTGGACAGTGAGGTGCTGGAGCGCATCCGCGAACAGGCCGGCGACCCCAGGGTGGTCGCCATCGGCGAGATCGGTCTCGATTACTTCTACGACCACGCCGACCGCCGGGCACAGTGGCGCGCCTTCGAGCAGCAACTGGCCCTGGCGGCAGACCTCGACCTCCCGGTAGTGATTCACACCCGCGAGGCCGATGACGACACCCGCACCATTCTGGAAAACTTCCGCAGCAGCCTGCGTCGCCGGGGCGTGATTCACAGCTTCACCTCCAGCCTCGAGCTGGCGGAATTCTGCCTCGGCGAAGGTTTCATGCTCGGCTTCAACGGCATCGCCACCTTCAACCGCGCCGACAACGTGCGCGAGGTGGTGGCGGCAACCCCCATCGAGCAACTGTTGCTGGAGACCGACTCTCCCTACCTGACACCCGTGCCCTACCGGGGCAAGCCCAACGCGCCCTACTACCTGCCCTTCGTGGCGGAAAAGGTCGCCGAGATCCACGGACTGGACCCGGAGGTATTGCTGGAACAGGTCCAGCGCAACAGTCTGCGGCTCTTCTTCCCCGACGAAGCCTGAGCGGGCACAGGAAGGATCCACAGGAATTGCCCGCCGGGGCCGACCTCGCCCGCGGTCAGTGGTAAGATGTGCGGCTTTTGAGGGCGCCCCGGCGCCCGCAGCCGGACACGGGGACACATGCAATATATTGTCGGTCAACGCTGGATCAGCCACGCGGACAGTCAACTGGGCCTGGGGGTGGTGGTCGAGGTGGAGCCCCGGCGGGTCACTCTCACCTTCCCCGCCGTGGGCGAGGATCGCACCTACGCCATGGACAACGCCCCCCTGACGCGTCTGCGCTTCAAGCCGGGCGATCACATCGCGACGGTACAGGGCGTCGAACTGGTGGTGACCCGGGTCGACGAGCAGATGGGCCTGCTCCTGTATACCGGCACCGACCACCACGAGGAAGAGCTCACCATCTCCGAGCTGGAACTGGATGGCTTCGTGCAGATTGTCACGCCCAGCCAGCGGCTGATGAACGGGCACTTCGATCGCAACAGCGATTTCGTCCTGCGCATGGACACCTTCCGCCACCTGGATCGCCTGCAGCGCACCCCTGTGCGCGGGCTGCTGGGCTCGCGCACCAGCCTGCTGCCGCACCAGGTCTACGTCGCCCACGAAGTCGGGCAACGCCACGCCCCCCGGGTTTTGCTGGCGGACGAGGTCGGCCTGGGCAAGACCATCGAGGCCGGCATGATTCTGCAGCAGCAGTTGCTGACGGGCCGCGCCAGCCGCGTGCTGGTGCTGGTGCCGCCGGCGCTGCTGCACCAGTGGCTGGTGGAGATGCTGCGCCGCTTCCAGCTGCGCTTTGCGCTCTTCGACGCCGAGCGGCTGGCGGAGATCGACGATCCGGCGCCCTTCGACAGTGAGCAGCTGGTGCTCTGCCCCCTGGATCTCTTCGACGAGCCGGCTTACCGCGACCTCGCCCTCGCCTCCCACTGGGACCTGGTGGTGGTGGACGAGGCTCACCATCTGCACTGGTCGCCGGAGCAGGCGGGGGAGGACTACCATTTCGTGGCCCAGCTGGGGGCCGCCAGTCCCGGCCTGCTCCTGCTCACCGCTACCCCCGAGCAACTCGGCGTGGAAAGTCATTTCGCCCGCCTGCGCCTGCTCGACCCCGACCGCTTCCACAGCCTGGAAGCCTTCCTCGCCGAGTCCGAGACCTACCGCCAGTGGAGTGACCTGGTGGATGCCCTGGAGCGCGGGGAGCCCGCGCCCGCGGACCTGCCCGAGGGCCTCGACCCCGACACACCAAGGCCGCAGCTGGTGGAGCAGATCCTCGACCGCTTCGGTACCGGGCGGGTGCTGTTCCGCAACACCCGAGCGGCCATCAGCGGCTTCCCGCAGCGGGTGCTGCACCGGCACCCCCTGCCCTACCCCGAGGCCTACGCCCTGGCCAGCCTGGACCTGGAGGAGCGTCTCTACCCCGAGATGCCCTACCACGACGACAGCTGGCTCAGCTTTGACCCGCGGGTCAGCTGGCTGGTCGACACCCTGAAAGCGCTGCGCCCGGAAAAGGCCCTGGTGATCTGTGCCAATGCCCGCACCGCGGTGGCCCTGGAGCACCACCTGCACCTGCGCGCCGGGATCCGCTCCGCCGCCTTCTACGAGGGCCTGTCGATTCTCGAGCGGGACCGCGCCGCGGCCTACTTTGCCGACGCGGTGAACGGTGCCCAGACCCTGGTCTGCTCGGAAATCGGCAGCGAGGGGCGCAACTTCCAGTTTGCCCAGCACCTGATCCTCTTCGACCTGCCCCTGCACCCGGACCTGCTGGAACAGCGCATCGGCCGCCTCGACCGCATCGGTCAGCAGGGGGACGTCAACATCCACGTGCCCTACCTGGAGGGCAGTGCCCAGGAAACCCTGCTCGACTGGTACGATCGCGGCGTCGGCGTCTTTGCCGAACCCTGCTCCGCCGGCAGCCTGATCCTGGAGCACTTTGAGGACCGCCTGCAGACGCAACTGGAACAGCGCAGCGAAGACTTCGACGCCCTGCTGACCGAGACCGCGGCTTTCACCGACGCCACCCGCCGGGAGCTGCGCGAGGGGAGCGACCGGCTGCTGGAGCGCAATTCCTGCAAGCCCGCCGAGGCCGCGGCGCTGATCGAGCGCATCCGCGACCTGGAGGAAACCGACAGCCTCCAGGGCTACCTGGAGGCCCTCTGTGAAGCCTACGGCGTGGAACACGAATACCACTCCGAGCAGGCCCTGATCCTGCGCCCCACCGATCACATGCTGACCGGCCACTTCCCCTGGCTCGGGGACGAGGGCACCAGCCTGACCTTCGCCCGGGACAAGGCCCTGGCCCGGGAAGACCTGCTGTTCCTCAGCTGGGAGCACCCCATGCTGCTGGAAGCCATGGACATGGTGCACTCCACCGAGCTGGGCAACGCGGCCATCGGCACCCTCAGCCTCAAGGGCATCCCCCCGGCCACCCTGCTGCTGGAGTGCCTGTTCACGGTGAACTGCGTGGCCCCGCGCAACCTGCAGCTGGAGCGCTTCCTGTCCTTCCACCCCATGCGCCTGCTGATGGACGCCCGCGGCAAGGATCTGGCCCGCCTGGTGCCCAGCGCCAGGCTCGACCCGCTGGTGGAAAAGGTCAACAAGCAGACGGCCCTGGCGATCATCCGCCAGGTGCAGAACGATGTGGAGGACCGCGTGACCCAGGCCAAACGGGAAGCCGAGTCGCGCCTGGCGCCGATCCTGAGCGCCGCGGAGAGCGACATGCGCGAGAGCCTGGGTACCGAGCTGGAACGCCTCACGGCACTGCGCCAGGTAAACCCGTCCATCCGCCAGGAAGAGCTCGACCATCTGGCTTGGCGCATCGAGGAGAGTGCCCTGCATATCCAGCACGCCGGCCTGCAGCTGCAGGCACTGCGCCTGATCGTGACGACCTGAGAATCGACGAGGGGGAAAGACGGGCCTGCCGCGGGTCGGCGGGCCCGGAAGATCAGGCCTGGGCCACCAGGCCGCCGTCCAGCACCAGCACGTGGCCGGTCATCCAGGCCGAGGCCCGGGAGGACAGATAGATCGCCGAACCGGCGGCATCCTCGGGGCTGCCGAGGCGGGGGATCGGAAAGTCCTTCACCAGCGCCGCTTCGTCCTCGAGCAGGTGGGCGGTCATCTTGCTGGGGAAGAAGCCCGGGGCAATTGCATTCACATTGACCCCCTGCCGCGCCAGCTCGGCCCCGAGCTGGCGGGTCATGTGGTGCACCGCGGCCTTGCTCGCGGCGTAGCTGTAGTTGTCCATGTGGCTGTTGGTGAGCCCGTTCACGGAGCCGATATTGATCACCCGGGCGGGATCCTCGTCCCGCCGGGCGGCCCGCAGCAGCGGCAGCAATTGCTGGGTCAGGTAGAACATCGACTTGAGGTTGAGGTCCATGACCTTGTCCCAGCCGGTCTCGGGGAATGCCTCCAGCGGGGCGCCCCAGCTGGTGCCGGCGTTGTTGACCAGGATGTGCAGGCCGGATTCTCGCTCGGTGAGTTCCCCCACCAGCTGGCGGACACCCGCCAGGGTCGACAGGTCGACCACCAGCGGAATGCACTCGCCCTGCGCCGAGAGGCGCTCGGCGGTCTTCCGCAGTTCCCCCTCGCGGCGGGCCGTGATGTAGGTCTTCACGCCGTTGGCGACAAAGCCCGCCGCGATCATCTCGCCGATGCCGCGGGAGCCCCCGGTGACCAGGGCCACCTTGTCACTGACGTCGAACAGCTGCCGCATGAGCGCTAGCGCCCCGTCCACACCGGTGCGCGCTTGGCCAGGAATGCCGTGGCGCCCTCTTTCGCGTCATCGCTGTCGATGCAGACCTTCTGCAGCCGTGCCTCGTCGGTAATGGTGGCAGCAACGTCCGCCTCCATCGCCGCATTCAGGGCCTGCTTGGCGTAGCGCAGGGACAGCGGTGCCTTGCCGGCCAGCTCTTCCGCCCAGGCCACGGCCTCGTCCACCAGGGCGTCGGCGGCCACGACGCGGTTGCACAGCCCCCATTCCTGGCAGCGTGCGGCCGCCAGCTTTTCACCGCCGGCGATCAGCTCGAAAGCGCGCTTGCGACCCACCGTGCGCGCCAGATGCCAGGTGGCACCGCCATCCGGAATCAGACCGATTGCCGCAAAGGCCTGGTAGATAAAGGCGTTCTCGGCCATCACCGTGAGGTCGCAAACCATGGCGAAGGCACTGCCGATACCGGCGGCGGCGCCGTTTACCGCGCTGATCCAGGGCTTGGGCGACTCGGTGATCGCCATCAGCGCCGGCTTGTACTCGCGGTTGAGCTGGGCCTCGACGTCGAAGTCATCGGCCTGGGTTTCCGCCAGGTCGGCGCCGGCACTGAAGGCCCGACCCGCCCCGGTCAGCACCACGACACGGATGCTGTCGTCGGCATTCACCGCCTCTGCCGCCGCCAGGATATCCCGGCGCAGGGCGGCGTTGAAGGCGTTCAGGCTGTCGGGGCGATTGAAGCTGAGCAGCGCGACCGAGCCGCGCTGTTCGACGCTTACTGTTTCAAAACTCTCTGGCATGACAATTCCTTGTAGTCTCGGGTCAGCCAATGCTACCGGATTCGCGCAGCTTGCGGACTTCTTCCTCGGCAAAACCCATGGCCTGCAGCACGCTGTCGGTGTCTTCACCCAGGCCCTTGGGCCCGTGGTTGACCTCGGAGGGCGTGCGGCTGAAGCGCGGGGCCGGCGCCGGCTGTACCACACCGTCGACCTCGACATAGGTGTTGCGGGCCTGGTTGGCCGGATGCGCCGGTGCCTCGACGAAGGACAGCACCGGGGCAAAGCAGGCGTCGGTGCCCTCCATGATCTCGCACCACTGGGCTTGGGTCTTGCTGCGGAACACCTCGGTCAGGCGCGCCTTCATCTCCGGCCAGCGCTCGCGGTCGTGCTGGTTGGCGAAGAGGTCCTCGGGTAGCTCCGCCAGCTGGCACAGCAGCGCATAGAACTGCGGTTCGATGGAGCCCACGGCAATGTACTGACCGTCGGCACATTCGTAGGTGTCGTAGAAGGGCGCGGCGCCATCCAGCAGGTTGGCTTCGCGGCGGGAGGCATCCCAGCCGCCGATGGCGTGGAAGCCGTGGAACATCCACATCAGCTGGGCCGCACCGTCGACCATGGCCACGTCGATCACCTGGCCCTTGCCCGAGTTGCTGGTTTCCAGCAGCGCCGCCAGTACACCGTTGACCAGCAGCATGCCGCCGCCGCCCATGTCGCCGACCAGGTTCAGGGGCGGCACGGGTTTCTCGCCGGCGCGACCGGTGGCAAACAGGGCGCCGGTCAGGGAGATGTAGTTGATATCGTGCCCCGCGGCCTGGGCCAGGGGCCCTTCCTGGCCCCAGCCAGTCATGCGGGCAAACACCAGCCGCGGGTTGCGCTTGAGGCAGACCTCGGGGCCCACACCCAGCTTTTCGCAGACACCGGGGCGGTAGGGGTCGATCAGCACGTCGGCATTCTCAACCATGCGCAGCAGGGTCTCGACGCCCTCCTCGCTCTTCAGGTTGAGCACCACCGATTTCTTGCCGCGGCCACTGACATCCTTCATCTGCCGCAGGTCGGCGCCCCCCGCGCGTTCGATGCGGATCACCTCGGCGCCCATGTCAGCGAGGATCATGCCACCCATGGGTGCCGGGCCAATGCCCGCCAGCTCGATGACAGTAAAACCGTTTAGCGGTCCCATGGAATCCCTCCTCAGCGCGGCTGCATGCGAATCGCGCCGTCCAGGCGGACGCACTCACCATTCAGGTAGTCGTTTTCGGCGATGAATACCGACAGGTGGGCGATCTCCTCGGGCCGCCCCAGGCGGTGCGGGTAGCATACGCTGTTTTCCAGGGACTTGTAGGCGGCCTCCGGCAGCGACTCGAACAGCGGCGTGTGGATCAGGCCGGGCACGATGGTGTTGACGCGGATGCCGTAGGCTTCCAGGTCCCGCGCCATGGGCAGCGTCATGCCGACGATGCCACCCTTGCTGGCGCTGTAGGCCAGCTGACCGACCTGGCCTTCCATGGCGGCAATCGAGGCCGTGTTGATGATCACGCCGCGGCCGCCGTCCTGGTTGATCGGGTCGTTGTTGGCCATCTGCTCGGCGGCAAAGCGGGCGACATTGAAGGTGCCCACCAGGTTGACGTTGATCACCGGCATGAACTGCTCCATGGGGAACACGCCCTTCTTGCTCAGGGTCTTGCAGGCGCTGCCGATGCCCGCGTAGTTGTTGCAGATGTGCAGGGCGCCGAATTTCTCCACGATGCCGGCCACAGCCTCGCGGACATTGTCCTCGTCGGCCACATTGACCTTCCAGAAGGCCACCTTGTCGGCGCCCAGCTGGTCGATCACGGCCTGGGCGTTCTGCTCATTCAGGTCGAAGATGGCAACCTTCGCGCCCTTGGCGACATAGGCTTCCACCGTGGCGCGGCCGAGGCCGGAGGCGCCACCGGTGACCAGGGCAACTTTTCCTTGCAGATCCATAACGTTTCTCCTGTCAGAAATTGCGGGTATTGAAGGGTTGGTAGGACTCGCCCAGGCAGTCGCGGCTGATGATCAGTTTCATCACCTCGGACGTGCCGGCGTAAATCGGGGAAATGCGCGCGTCGGTAAACTGGCGGCTGATCGGGTATTCGTCCATGTAGCCGGCGCCGCCATGCAGCTGCACACCGAGGTCCGCGGCAGCCACCTGCAATTCGGAGGTGACCAGCTTGGCCTTGGCCGCATCGACTGCGGTGAGAGCACCGGCGTTGAAGGCGCGCACGCACTGGTCGACATAGGTCTGGGCAAAATCCAGCTGGGAGCGCATTTCCGCCATGCGGAACTGGGTATTCTGAAAGGCCGCCAGGGGCTTGCCGAAGGCCTTGCGCTCGCGCACGAACTCGGCGGTCAGGTCCCAGGACAGCTGGGCCGCGGCCAGGTAGCCGACGGCGCCGATCAGGCGTTCCTCGGCAAGGCCCTCCATGAGATAGACGAAGCCCTTGCCCGGCTCGCCCAGGACATTGGCCTTGGGCACCTTGACCTCGTTGAAAAAGAGCTCAGCGGTATCCTGGGCCTTGAGGCCCATCTTGCGCAGGTTGCGACCGCGCTCGAAGCCCGGCATGCCGCGCTCTACCAGGAAAAGGGTCATGTGGTGGGGATTGTTCTGGGGGTCGGTCTTCGCCGCGACAATGACCAGGTCGGCGTTGATGCCGTTGGAAATGTAGGTCTTGGCGCCCTTGAGCACCCAGTGGTCGTCGGCCTCCACCGCGGTGGCGCGCATGCCCGCGAGGTCGCTGCCGGCGTCGGGCTCGGTCATGGCAATCGCCAGGATGGTCTCGCCGCGCACACACCCGGGCAGGAAGCGCTGGCACTGTTCCTCGCTACCGAAGCGGGTGAGGTAGGGGCCCACCAGGCGACTGTGCAGGGTGGAGTACCAGTCACCGACCCGGGCGTAAGCGGCCTCCTCCATGATGATCTGCTCGAAGCGGAAGTCGCTGTCGCCCATGCCCCCGTAGCGTTCCTCGGGCCAGACCATGAGGAAGCCCTGCTCCCCCGCCTTGCGGAAGGCCTCTCGATCGACAATCCCTGCCTCGCGCCAGCTTTCCATGTGCGGCACAATCTCCGCCGCCAGGAACTTGCGATAGGCATCTCGGAACAACTGCTGTTCTTCGGTGAAATCACGCGGCAACATCACGGGTACCTTTTTTGACATGAGCCCCGGATTATGCGTGGCACCGCAAGGGCCAACAATGACCGCGTCCGACAATTTTATTGACCGGGACGAACAGCGCGGAAATCGCACTATGGCACAATAACAAGCCCGACCCTGCAGCAGGTCGGGTAAAGGGGACCTTCACGCATGCGCAATCTGTCTATTTCGGTCTACTTCGCCCGCGCGGTCCTGCGCAATGCCGTGGCCATAGGGCTCGACCCGATGCAGTTACTGCGCCGCAATCGCATTTCACCGCGGCTGCTGCGGGAGGCCGATGCGCGCATCTCCATCGAACGCTTCGCCGATCTGCAGGTAAGCACCATGCTCGCCATGGGCGACGAGAGCCTCGGCTACGCCACCCGGCGCGCGCCCATCGGCAGCTGGTCGATGATGTGTCACGCGGTCATCGGCAGCGAGACCCTGGGCCAGGCACTGCACCGCTACTGCCGCTTCTACCAGCTGTTCGAATCCTTCCCTTACCTGGTTTTCCAGGAGGACGACGAGGTGGTCCGAATCCGCGTGGTGCAAGACACCCGGCGCCACTGTGACCCCTACATGGTGGAACTGCTGCTGTTCAACCTGCACCGTTTCGGCAGCTGGCTGGTCCAGGAGCACCTGCCCATCCAGGCGGTCAACCTGGCCTACGAGCCGGCGGCCACCGCCGATGACTATCGCCACATGTTCCTGGCCAACCCCGTTCACTTCGGCGCCGCGCACTGCGAGCTGGTCTTCGCCGCCAGCCAGATGGACAAGCGGGTGGTGCAGAACGAACAGAGCCTGCGTCACTTCCTGCGCCACCCGGTGCTGATGATGCTGACCCAGAATTTCGCCCGCAACAGCTGGACCACCCAGGTGCGCGACATCCTGCGCCCGCGCCTGCAGGACCTGCCGGAGCTGGCGGATGTCGCCGCCCGCCTCGACCTGCACCCGCAGACCCTGCGTCGGCGCCTGGCCGCCGAGGGAACGACCTTCAAGGACATCAAGAACCAGCTGCGCCGGGATACCGCCCTGCATTTCCTCGGCAAACAGGGCCTGTCCATCGAGGAAATCGCCCACCGCGCCGGCTTCTCCGAGTCCAGCGCCTTTATCCGCGCCTTCAAGGGCTGGACCGGCGTCACGCCCTACAGTTACCGGAAGGGCATTTAGCGGCCCAGGGCACAGTCCGCTATAGTGTCCGGCACGGAAAGTGTGCAGGGAGCGGACATGTTGCGGAAAGTGGTACGTTGGTGCATCGGTCTCTACCTGGGCTGGGTCCTGCTGGTGATCTTCCTGGTCTGGCCCCTGCTCAACATCCTGCCCCACCACCTGATTCGCGAGCAGCTGCAGCGCGAGTTCCACAGCGAACTGATTCTCTTCAACCCCTTCACCCTGACCCTGGAAGTGCGGCGCGGTGTCCTGCGCGACAGCGACGACACAGCGATGCTGTCGGTGGAATACCTGCACGCCAACCTGGGCCTGGCCAGCCTGTGGCAACGCGCGCTGCTGCTGCAGGACGTCACCGTGCTGGGGCCCAGGGTCCACCTGGTGCAGGGGGCCGACGGCGCCCTCAATCTGCTGGCGATGCTTCCCGAGGGTGAACAAGCGGCACCGCAATCCCCCCCGGGTAAACCCTTTCCCCTGCGGCTCGAGGAGCTCTACCTCAGCGGCGGGGAGGTAACGCTGGAGGACCGCACGCTGTCGACGCCGTGGCGCAGCGGTGTCCACAAGCTCGGGCTGCGTGTCAGCGATCTCTCGACCCTGGCCGGGGAGCGGGGGCTCTACCGGCTCGACCTGGAGGCCAGGGAGGGCGGTGCAATCGGTGCCGAGGGCAGCCTCGCGCTCGGCGACGCCAGCCTGGCGGGCGACCTCGTCATCGACGCACTGCAACTCGCGCCCGCCGTGCGCCGCGCCGATCCGCTGCTGCCCTTTAGCCTGTCGGCCGGCAGCCTGGACCTGTCCTCCGGCTTCGCGCTCGACTGGCAAAACGAGCTTCAGGCCCGGGTGGACGGCGGCCAAATCACCCTGCGCGAGATTGCCGCCCGGCCCCGCGACACCGGCGCCTGGCCGGACACGCACCTGCGCCTGCAGGCCCTGAACCTGAAGGCCCTGAACCTCGACCTGGCGGAACAGCGGCTCGGGGCAGAGTCCCTGGCACTGCGGGGCCTGGATGTGTCTGGCTGGCAGGAGGGGGAACAGATCAGCCTGCTGGCACTGCTGCCGGCGGCCGAGCCGGAAAGCGGTGACACCGCGGCAAAGGCCGAACAGCCGGCGGAGACGGGGGAGCAGGCCGCGGGAGTGGATACCTGGCGCGCCTCCCTGGAACAGCTGAGCCTCACCGAGGGCCGCGCCCACTGGCGCAGCCCCTTTACCGAGCCCGCGCTGACCGTGGCACCGATCAGCGCCGAGGTCCGCGAGCTGGAGTGGCCGGCCGAGGCGGCCTCACCGCTAGCGCTGAACCTGCGCATCAACCAGACCGCGACGTTTTCTCTCGACGGCGAGGTGGACGTCGGTCGCGGCAGTGGCCAGCTGGAAGCCAGCCTGCAGTCGCTGCCCCTCGCCTGGTTCGCCCCCAACCTGCCCGCCGCCCTGCGCGCGGAAATCGGCGATGGCCACCTGGGCAGCGAGGCCCAGCTGACCCTGCAGGATTTCACCCCCTCTAGGATCTCGCTGGACGGCGGCATCGAGGATTTCCTGATCCTGATTCGCGGCGCCGACAATGAATTGACCAGCTGGGACCAGCTCGCCTGGCAGGCGGTGGACATCGACCTGCCCCAGCGCCAGGTGACGGTCGGCAGCGTCCTGCTGGACGGCTTTAGCGGGCGCCTGCACATCGACCCCCAGGGGCGGGTCAACCTGACCCGGGTGCTGGCGGCCGACGACGACACGCAAGCCGCCTCGGGCGAGCGCGAGGGCGCGCCCGATGGCGGCGAACAGCTCGCTGCGCAAAGCGAGGCATCGCCCACGGAAACCGCGAGTGACAGCACTGCATCCGGGCCCGACGCGGAGCCGGCGTCCCCGGACTGGCAGGTCGCGGTCCCGGAAATCCAGGTGGCCGACAGCGCACTGGACTTCATGGACGAATCCCTGCCGATCCGCTTTCGCACCGTGATCGGCGACCTCGAAGGCAGCATTACCGGCTTCCGCCTCGACCCCGAGGCCCGCGTGGTGATCGATCTGGACGGTGCGGTAGACGGCTATGCCCCGGTCTCCCTGAGCGGGCATGCACTGCCCCTGCGCAGCCCGCCCGACCTGGAGCTGGCGCTGAATTTCCGCGGCATCGACATGGCGCGGCTGAGTCCCTACTCCGCCACCTATGCGGGCTATGCCATCGAGCGGGGCACCCTGACCGTGGACCTGAACTATCAGCTGGAGGACAGCCGTCTGCAGGGGCGCAACCAGGTGGTGATCAGCCAGCTGCGCCTGGGAGAGCAGGTGGATTCCGAGCGCGCTCTCGACCTGCCCCTGCGGCTCGGCATTGCCCTGCTCACCGACAGCCGCGGCGTGATCGACCTCGACGTACCGGTCAGTGGCGACCTGAACAACCCGCGCTTCAGCCTCGGCAGCGTAATTGCCGGCGCCTTCGTCAACCTCCTGCGCCAGGCCGTCACCGCGCCCTTCAACCTGCTGGCGAGCCTCGTGGGCAGTGAAGCGGATCTGCGCCAGGTGGACTTCACCGCCGGCAGTGTCGACCTCGATGAGCACAGTGCCGGCAAGCTCGGAGACCTCGCCGCGGCCCTGCAGCAGCGCCCTGCCCTGGAGCTGATTGTCAGCGGCCAGGTCAACCCGAAGACCGATGGCCGCCAACTGCGGGAAGCGCGCCTGCGGGATGAATTGCTCGCCCAGGGGCTGAGCCCGGCGGATCTGGAGCAGCGCAGCGAGGCCTGGACCGCGGCCATCGACCAGCGCTATGCCGCGCTGCCGGCTACCACTGCCAGCGCGGAAGCGGAAAAACCCTCCACCCAGGCCCGCTACCGCGCCGTGCGCGACGCCGTGGCGCTGCCGGAGACTGCGCTGCCGGCCCTCGCCAGCGAGCGCGCGGCGGCGGTCAAACGCTTCCTGGTCAACCAGGCGGGCATCGCGCCGGAGCGGATTACCATCGACAGCGCCGATGACAGCGAGTCCGGCAGCAGCGC
This sequence comes from Haliea atlantica, assembly GCF_054779855.1. Classification (NCBI taxonomy): domain Bacteria; kingdom Pseudomonadati; phylum Pseudomonadota; class Gammaproteobacteria; order Cellvibrionales; family Halieaceae; genus Haliea; species Haliea atlantica. The sequence continues at coordinate 661,044 of NZ_BAAGXL010000003.1, forward strand.
CGCCATCATGGAAGTGGCGGCCTGAGGCTTCAGGGGGCGCGGCGCAGGGGGCCGCCGCAGCGACGGCATTGGTAGCGCGCCTCGCCGCGCTCCTGCCGCCGGTGGCGGGTGGTCGACAGGCTGTGCTCGCTGCAGTCACAGCGGTAGCGGAATCGGCGCTGGCGCCGCTGGGGCAGGCCGCTGATATCGCGATCGAAAGTGACCCGGGGCTCCACGCCAAAAAAACACATCCAGGCCTGCCACTCGGCCCCGTGGGGCCGCGTGCGGCGGCGGGGAAACTGCCACCAGACCAGGTAATGCGCCACCTCGTGGGGCACGGTTTCGCTCAGGTTCTCGTCGTAGTAGCGGGCAAAAATCCAGGGATTGAAGCGCAATTCACACTCGCGCCCCCTGGCCCGGAACATGCCGGCACTACGCCCGGAAAGGTCGAAGCGCACCGGCGGTACCGGCACGCTGCGGCCCAGTTCGAGGGAAGCCAGATGCAGGTAGTCGCGGACCGCCGAATCCACCGCTCCCCGCTGCAGGGTGTCGAGAACCGGTGCGCGCTCAGGCATCTGCGCCGGCCTCCCCGCGCTCCCGGCACAGGGCCAGCCAGGCGCGCAGCGCCGGCCCCTGGTACTTCTGGCGGTGCAAGAGGATGCCCAGGCCGCGCCGCAGGTCCCGCCCGGGGACGGCCACGGGCACCAGGGAACCGCGGCGGAAGGCGTCCTCCAGGCTGATGCGCGAGAGACAGCCGAGCCCCAGTCCCGCCTCGACCGCGCGCTTGATCGCCTCCGTGTGCTGCAATTCCAGGACCACATTCATCGATGCCAGTATACCGTGCATCGCGCGATCGAAGGCCTGGCGTGTGCCCGAACCGGGCTCGCGCAGGATCCAGTCCTGGGCCACCAGGCCCGCGTCATCGAGATCTCCCCGCGCCAGCACCGGGTGCCCGGGCGCGGCAAACACGCAGAGCTCATCACCCCGCCAGGGCTGCAGGGACAGGTCCGGGTGATTGAACTCCCCCTCCACCAGGCCCATGTCCAGGGTGTAGTCGGCCACCCGCGCGGCGATGCTCGCCGTATTGGCCACCTCCAGCTGGACATCCGCCTCCGGATAACGCTCGCGGAAGGCGGCGATCATGGGTACCGCCAGATAGTTGCCGATGGTCAGCGTGGCCCCTACCCGCAGGCGCCCGCGCACGCTGCTGCCGCCGAGGGACTGCTCCAGCTCCCGGGCCCGGGCCAGGACGTCCTCCGCCGGCGCGCGCAGCTCGCGCCCGAACTCGCTCAGGTACAGCCGCTTGCCGACACGGTCGAAGAGGACCACATCAAACTGCTTTTCCAGGTCGCGCAGGGCGCCGCTGACCGCCGACTGGGACAGGGCGAGTTCGACGGCGGCCTGGCTGACGCTCTCGTGGCGGGCGGTGGCGAGGAACACTTCCAGCTGTCGCAGGGTATAACGCATGGCAGACCCTCCCCGGGCAAACTGCGCACTATTCGGTTTTTCCGCAATAGAATACCAGAAAAAACTGATTTACCGATATAAGGTGGGCGCCTATGCTGTCGCCATCCATTCAGGGAGGTATCAGCACCATGGCAACATTGCTGCGCGAACAGGTCACTTCAGTGCACCACTGGACCGACCGGCTGTTCAGTTTCCGCACCACCCGCAACCCCGCGTTCCGCTTCGAGAACGGGCATTTCACCATGATCGGCCTGGAGCACGAGGGACGCCCCTTGTTGCGAGCCTACAGCATGGCCAGCGCCAACTATGAGGACGAGCTGGAGTTTTTCAGCATCAAGGTCCCCGATGGCCCGCTGACCTCGAAGCTGCAGGGCATCCAGCCCGGCGACGAGGTGCTGGTGAACAGCAAGGCCACCGGCACCCTGGTGATGGACCACCTGCTGCCCGGCAGGAACCTCTACCTGCTGGCCACCGGCACCGGCCTGGCGCCCTTCATGAGCATCATCCGCGACCCGGAGATCTACGAGCGCTTCGACCGCGTCATCCTCACCCACGGGGTGCGCTGGGTGTCGGAGCTGGCCTACCAGGACACCATCACCCAGGAGCTCCTGGAACACGAGTACCTGGGCGAGGCGGTGCGCGAGAAACTGCTCTACTACCCCACGGTCACCCGCGAGCCCTTCCGCAATACCGGCCGCCTGACCACCTTGCTCGAGAGCGGCAAGCTCCCGGCGGATCTCGGCCTGGGGGACATCGACCCCGAGCACGACCGCTTCATGCTCTGCGGCAGCCCCTCCATGCTCAAGGACCTGACCGGCCTGCTGGACGCCCGCGGCTTCACGGAATCCCGTCACGGCAAGGCGGCCCACTACGTGATCGAGCGGGCCTTCGTGGAGTCCTGATTCAGCAGGCGTCCTCGACCCGCAACTGCTCCCGCAGCTCGCGCTTGAGAAACTTGCCGTTGGCGTTGCGGGGCAGCGGCTGGTCGAGGAACCACAGGTAGCGCGGCACCTTGAAGGCCGCCAGCAGGCCCGCGCAGTGGGCCCGCAAATGTTCCGCGTCCACGCTGGCGCCCTGGCGCAGGTGGATGGCGGCACCCACCTCCTCGCCCAGGCGCTCGTCGGCAACCGCAAACACCACACACTCGGCCACGGCGTCGTGGGCGAACAGGGCATTCTCCACCTCGGCGCAGTAGACGTTCTCGCCGCCGCGCAGGACCATGTCCTTGGCCCGGTCGACCAGGAAGATGAAGCCGTCCGCGTCCATCCAGGCGATATCGCCGGTGTGCAACCAGCCCTCGGTGATCGACTCCGCGGTGGCCTCGGGCCGGTTCAGATAACCCTTGATGACCGGCGCTCCGCGCACCCACAACTCGCCGATCTCGCCGGCGGGCAGGTCCTCGCCGCGGGGCCCCACGCACTTGGCCTCGAAGGTGGGCAGTGCCGGGCCCACGCTCTCGGGCTTCTCGGCGAAGAACTCCGCCGACACGGCGGCAATGATGCCGCAGGTTTCCGTCATCCCGTAGCCGGTGTTGGGCCGCGCGCCCCGGGTCTGCTGCTGGATCTTGCTCACCAGGTCCGGTTGTACCGCGGCACCGCCACCCCCGAGCACCGATAGCGACGCGGTGTCGAAGTCGCCGAAGCGCGGGTGCATGAGCATCTCGCGCACCATCATCGGCACCCCGTTGAACGTGGTGACCCGCTCCCGCTCGATCAGCCGCAGCGCCTCCAGCGGATCCCACTTGTACATGTGCACCAGCTTGCCCCCGGCCAGGGTGGTGGCGTGGGCAACACAGTTGTTGGCGGTGACGTGGAACAGGGGTGTCGCCACCAGGGAGTTGGGCGCCGGCGTGCTGCCGGGGGCCGGCGCTTCCGCGCCGCGGGCCCGGGCCAGGGCGATGGGCTGCACGGTGTTGATGAAGGCGATGTTGAGCACATTGTTGAGGCAGCCGCGGTGGGTCAGCCGGGCCCCCTTGGGGCGGCCGGTGGTGCCCGAGGTGTAGAAAATGCAGGCGTCGTCGTCGGGATCGATCGCCGCCTCCGGCAGCTCCGGCGGCGCGTTGATCACATCCACCCAGTCGGTGGTCCAGGCCGGGGCGGCATCGCGCAGGCGCACCGCCACCACCTGCAGTTCGGGGAAGCCGTCGCGAATCTCGGCGAAGCGCTGCAGGCGCTCGCGGTCGCAGATCAGCACCCGCGGCGCCGAGTCCTCCAGGGCGAACTGCATCTCGTGGGCCACCCACCAGGCGTTCATGCCCACCACCACCGCCCCCATGGAGGTGATCGCCCAGTAGGCGAGCATCCACTCGGGATAGTTGCGCATGGCGATCGCCACCCGGTCGCCCGGGCGCACCCCGGCGCCATGCAGCCACTGGCCGATGCTGGCGACGAATTCATGGGCCTGCCGGTAGTCACAGCGCTCGTCCTCGAAGACCAGGTAGTCCTTGTCGCCGTGGCCGGCGGTGCCCAGCCAGAATTCGCGCAGGGACGGTGGCGCATGCGCATAACAGCGCACTGGCGCGCCGTTGACCTGTGCGCTGGTGACTTCAAACAGTTGCCCGGGAGCAGTCAGCTCCTGCCAGGCCTGACGGAGTTCCTGATACACGTGGCGCCTCGCTATGTCGTTATTGTCAACATCAGCATACCCGCAGCGCCGTGCGCGCTCAACGCCGACTCATGCTGTTGGGCCAGGTCAATTTTTTTGTCATGGGGTATCATTGCCTCGCCACCCCGCAGCCGACAGACTGCCGCGGCTATCAGCCCGAGACACAGGAAAGAGCATGAGCGCACAGCAACTCGACACCGAACGTCTTGCCCGCTACCTCGCGGAGCACATCCCCGACTTTGGCGGCGACCTCAAGGCCGAGAAGTTTCCCGGCGGGCAGTCCAACCCGACCTTCAAGCTGACCGCCAATGGTCGCGAGTACGTGCTGCGCCGCAAGCCACCGGGCGAGCTGCTGCCCTCGGCCCACGCGGTGGACCGGGAGTTCCGGGTCATGACCGCCCTGCGGGACACTGATGTTCCGGTACCCAAAACCTACGTGCTGTGCGAGGACGAGAGCGTCATCGGCTCCATGTTCTTTGTCATGGAGTGCCTCCAGGGCCGCGTGCTCTGGGACCCCGTGCTGCCGGAGGCCCGCGACAACGCCGAGCGCGCCGCCTACTACGACAGCATGAACGCCACCCTGGCGGCCCTGCACAACGTCGATGTGAACGCCGTCGGCCTCGCCGACTACGGCAAGCCGGGCAACTACTTCGAGCGTCAGCTGGGCCGCTGGACCAAGCAGTACCGCGCCTCGGAAACCGAGACCATCGCCGACATGGAGACCCTGCTGCGCTGGTTGCCCGCCAACATGCCCGAGGACGATGGCACCGTCAGCCTGGTCCACGGCGACTACCGCCTGGACAACGTCATGTTCCACGCCAGCGAGCCGCGCATCATCGCGGTGCTGGACTGGGAGCTCTCAACCCTGGGTCATCCGCTGGCCGACCTGGCCAACCAGTGCATGGCCTGGCTGCTGCCGCGGGAGAGCGCCATGAAGGGTCTCGCCGGTGTCGACCGCGCCTCGCTCGGGATTCCCTCGGACGAAGAGTACGTGGCACGCTACTGTGAGCGTACCGGCCGCAGCGGTATCGACAACTGGGATTTCTATATCGTGTTTTCCCTGTTCCGCCTCGCCGCCATTCTCCAGGGCGTGAAGAAGCGCGCCCTCCAGGGCAATGCCTCCAGCGCGGAAGCCAACGCCAAGGGCGACCTGGTCAAGCCCCTGGCCGCCCTGGCGGTGCAGCGCATCCCCTGAAGTCATCCGGTCAACCGGGGCGGGCGTAACAACCCGTCCCGACTGCACCGGAGTCCCCATGCATTTTCACCGCGACGACCTCGCCGGGCTGGAGTCGCGCTACCGCGCCGCCCTGGTCAACTCCCTCACCGGCTTCAAATCCGCCAACCTGGTGGGTACCGCCGACGAACACGGCCAGACCAACCTGGCGATCATGAGCTCCGCGGTGCATCTCGGCTCCCACCCGCCGCTGATCGCCTTGGTGATTCGCCCCGACCCGGTGGAACGACACACACTCTCCAACCTGCTCGCCAGTGGCTGCTATACGCTCAACCACGTCCGCGCCGAGTGGCTGGAAGCGGCCCACCAGACCGCGGCGCGCTACCCCCGGGAACAGTCGGAATTTGCCGCCACCGGGCTCTCCGAAGGCTGGTGGCCGGAGTTCCCGGCTCCCTTCGTGCGCGAGGCGACGATTCGCATGGGTCTGCGCCTGCGCGAGCACCAGGAACTGGCCATCAACCGCACCCACCTGGTGACCGGCGAAGTGACGCAGCTGGAGCTGCCGGAGGACTGTCTGCGCGAGGACGGCAGTGTGGACCTGGAATCCGCTGGCAGCCTTGCCCTGAGCGGGCTCGACAGCTACCACGCCACCCGGCGGCTGCGCCGCATGGCCTACGCCAAACCGGATCGCCCGCCGCGGGCGGTGGAAGGCCCCGCGGACTGAGGCTCAGGCGGCCCGCTGGCCGGCGTCCGTGTTTTTCTTGCCGCTGCCAGCCCCGGCCTTGCGCGGGGCGCGTTTGCCGGCACTGCCCTTGGCCGCCGCACCCTTGCCGGTAGCGCCCTTCGCCCTGGCGGCCTTGCCCGCGGTGCCCGCACTGCGACGGGATGCCGCCGGCGGGTTGCGGCGCCGCCTTGCCGCCGGCTTGCCCAGGCTGGCCGTGGCCTGGTGTTCGCGCAGCGCCTCGCGGTCGGTGCGGGTGGGCGTGGGACGGCGACGGGAGGAGCGCGGCCGGTAGAACTCCTCCGCCGAGGGACGCAGGTCACCGTACTCGAACCGCTGCAGCAGCTCCTCCATGGTGCGGCTGATCCGCGTGCAGATACGGATGGCCTCCACGTTCGGGTAGCAGGAGTGTGCGCCCCCCTCCATCAGATCCACCAGTTCCTTCTCGGTGAGGTGGGAGAGCAGGCGCGTCGGGTTGTACCAGCGGAAACTCGGCACGATATTGATATCGCCGCTGTACTCCTGGTCCAGCAGGGAATGGATGCCGTTCATCAGCAGGTTGAAGCGCGGCCAGTTCTCGCCCTTCTTCTGCACGATGCCGCGATAGAAGTTGAGCACCTCGCGCCCGATACCCACGCCCAGGGTACCCAGCGCTGCCGCCACCGGGCTGCTGTCGCGATTGCCGTGGAGGAAGGGGGTCGCCACCGGGTTGACCATGCTGACGATGTAGTGATTGGTGCTGTAGAGCCGCGACAGGCGCTTGGCTGGCAGGTCGTCGGCCACCGAACCATCCACCCAGCGCCGGGTAGGCAGGTAGGGCTGCGGCTCATCGTGCACGTTGCGGGCCATCAGCATCACTGGCGGAAAGATGCCGGGCACGGCGCAGGAGGCCATCACCGCCGAGCGCACATAGACGTTGGGCGAGGTGATGGCGTTGAGCAGCCGCGAGCGCTGGTGCGCTTCCGCCGGCGCCACAGTGACACTGATCTGGCGCCCGGTCTTCTCGTAGGCCTCCTGGAAGGTCATGTCGGGGATCAGCCGGTTGATGATGTTTTCCAGGTCGGTGATGTCGAGTTGCGGATGGTGTCCGGGGAGCAGGCGCGAGAATACCGTCGCCTCGCGCCGGGCCTCGAAACTGATCTTGGCCGGGTCGAGGAAATCGCCGAGCTCGGCGTCGGTATGGGTCCCCAGCACACCGGCGATCAGGGAGCCGGCACTGGAGCCGGAGATCACCCGCGGCAGCAGCCCCTGCTCCAGCAGAGTCTTGACCACGCCCAGGTGATAAAAACCGAGCACCCCGCCGCCGCTCAGCATCAATGCCGAACGGCCAAAGCAGATATTGGCGCGATAGAAGAAATCCAGCTTGTCCTGGACCGGGATCACCGAATCCGGCAACTCGGCGAGGTAGCGCAGGGCATCATCGACTTCCTCGATGTACTGCTCGATCAGGTGCTTGGTACCGAACTTGGCGCGCCGATACAGGGAGCTGCGCCCCATGCCGCCCATGTTGCCGTGAATGCCCTCGTTCAGCGTGAACAACAGGCCCTGATCGTCGTGGCGGGCGCGCAGGTTGCGCAGGCGATCGAGCCGCAGCCGGATCTGTGCATAGTCGTACTGACTGGTCTGGTCGACTTGCCGCCAGCGCTGCTGACCGGACAGCTCGTCGTGCTGCAGGGCCATTTCGCGCCACTCGGCATAGCTGCCGGCGCTGTCCATCTGGCGCTCGAGTTCGCGCAGCTTGCGGGCCTTTCTCACGGAATCACCTCCACTCAGGGCGAGTGCTCCCAGCTTACTGCATTCTGCCGGCCGGCGCACAGGAGGCACGGGCCTCTGGTCATTGCCCCGGGGATGCACCGACCTCGCCGCAAGTGCCTGATTTACCGGGGTATCACAAAACCCTCACAAACATATCACGGCAACATCCGGCGAACCCGGCGGGGTTTTGCTGCACTGGAAGCCAGCGGGAAGCCACCCGCCTGCCCCTGACCCGACCGAGGACACAACCATGAAAACAACAGACATCCTGCCCCTTGCCACACTCTCGCTCGCCCTGCTGAGCGGGCTTGCCAGCCTCAGCGTCCGAGCGGAGTCGGGCGTCGAAGAGACCACCGTGCGCGAGGAAGAGGCGCCCCTGACCTACCAGCTGCCACCGGCGGATGATCGCGGGCGTGTGGAGCGCAGCATGGCGGTGAGCTTCGCGGACCTCAATCTGAACCGCAGCGCCGGCCTGGACACCCTCTACCGGCGTCTGGAGCGGGCCACCGAGCTGGTCTGCGGCCCGCGGGAAGACGGCCGCAACCTGGCACTGCACCGCGACCAACAGCAATGCCAGTTACGCGCCATGGACAGCGCCGTGGCGGCGATCGGCCACCTGGGCCTCGACGACATGCACCTGGCCCGCAGCGGCCGCAATATTGATCGCGGCGAAGCGCTGGCTGAACGCTAGTCCGCGATCATTCAGCGTCGGCGGGCGGACCTGTGCACACCCCTGGTGCAGAGCTGTCCAGACGCGAATCCGGCCGGGGTCAGTCGCGCTTGTCAGCAGGCGCGTCGGATCCCGGCCCCTCTTCCGCCCGCGTCGCCCCGCGAAACTCCTCCACCAGGTGACGCTTGTACAGCTTGCCGTTGTCCAGCCGGGGCAGCTGCTCGCGGAAATGCAGGGCGCGCGGCAACTTGACGTGTGACAGACGCTCGCGCAGCCACTCCATGATTTCGATCGCCACCTCGTCGGTGGCATCGGCCCAGCTCTGCGGCTGCACCACCGCCGTCACCGATTCGCCGAATTCCTCGTTGGGCACCCCGAAAACCGCCACATCGGCGACCTTGCCGTGGGTAATCATCAGATTCTCGATTTCCTGGGGGTAGATGTTGACCCCGCCGCTGATGATCATGAAGTTCTTGCGATCGGTCAGGTAGAGAAAACCGTCCTGATCCAGGTAGCCGAGGTCGCCCGTGGTCGCCCAGCCGCGCTCGTTATAGGCCTCGGCGGTCTTCTCCGGCTCCTTGTGGTAGCGGAAGCTGGCGCTCTCACCGCTGAAATACACCGTGCCGATCTCGCCGGGAGGCAGCTCATTACCCTCGTCGTCCAGGATGTGAATGGTCCCGGACATGGCCGGGCCGACCGAACCCTTGTGGCTCAGCCAGCTCTTCGAGTCGATAATCGTGGCACCCACGCCTTCGCTGGCGGCGTAGTACTCGACAATAATCTCGCCCCACCATTCGATCATCTGCTCCTTGACCTCGACCGGGCACGGCGCGGCGGCATGGATGGCAAACTGCAGGCTGGACAGGTCGTAGCGCTGGCGCACTTCCTCGGGCAGCTTGAGCAGGCGGATAAACATGATCGGTACCCACTGGCTGTGGGTCACCCGGTGCTCCTCGATCAGGCGCAGGGCCAGTTCCGCCTCGAACTTCTCCATCACCACCACCGTCGCGCCCTGGTACAGGCTCATCATGGTGTAGTGCAGGGGCGCGGCGTGATAAAGGGGTGCGGTGGACAGGTAGACGGTTTCCGGGCCGAAGCCGAAAATGGCGCCGAGGGTATTGGCCAGGAAGTGGGGCGTGTTGACGTCGTCACTCTGGGGCGGCAGGAACACCCCCTTGGGTTTGCCAGTGGTACCCGAGGAGTAGACCATCGGAACCCCGTTGGCCTCGTCGTCGATCCTCTCTTCCGGTTGCAGCGCGGCGCTGTCATCCCAGGACTCGAAGCCCTCGGCAATGCCGTCGACCATGTAGAAGTGCTCGACCTCGTGGCCACCGCCGGCCAGCACCTGATGCGCCACCTCACGCAGGCCGTGGGAAACGATGAACATCCGCGCGCCACAATTCTCCAGGATATAGGCCGTTTCATCCCGTTTCAGGTGGGTACTGATCGGCGTGTAAATCAGGCCGGCGCGCTGTGCGCCCCAGGCGATCTCGAGGAACTGGTGGCAGTTCTCCAGCATTAGGCCGATGTGGTCGCCCTTTTTCAGGCCCAGGGAACGGAACAGCTGGGCGGCCTGGTTGCTGCGCGCATCCAGTTCGCCGTAGGTGATCATCTCGCCGGAGCGCCCCATGATGATGGCGGGTTTGTGCGGGTAGGTCTCGGCGGTGATTGAAGGGTGCGGCATGCTGTCTCCCGGTCTGATCGTCTGCTGATTATGGGTCTGGGAGACTCATCATAGGCGCAGCGACAGGCCGGAGCAACGACAGCGCGGCGCCTCTCAGAGACTGCGCACCAGGGCCGCGACCAGGACACCCAGGGCAATGGCCGGCATCGGCCGCGCCCACAGCAACATGACCCCCGCGGTGGTCAGCAGTGCCAGTCGCCCACCCAGGTCGCCCTCCAGGGCGATCGGCACCAGCACCGCCACCAGTACCGAGCCGGCCATGGCGTTGATGAAGCCCTCGCCGCGCGGCCCCAGGGGGAACAGCGACATGATGAACACCCCGCCGAAACGAACCAGCAAGGTGGCCAGGGCCATGCCCGCCACCAACCACAGCCCGCCGCCGCCCTCCACCGCGATCATTTCTGCCCCAACCCCGGGAAAAGAGCCCCCACCAGGCCACCCGCGAGACCGCCGACAATCACATGACTGTGCTCCGGCAACCAGCGCCAGGCGGCCCAGGCCGCCAACCCACCCACCAGCCAGGCGAGCACCGTCAGGCGCGTGCGACGCCCTGCCAGCACCATGCTGAGCATGAAACAGCCCATGACCATATCGACCCCCAGTGCCGCCGGGTCCCTGATCTGGCCCCCGAACAGCACGCCGACCAGGCTCCCCAGCCACCAGGTCAGCCACAGGGCAATACCGCCACCGACCAGGGCGCCGACGGTGTTGCGCCCCTGCTGCAGGTCGTTCAGGCACATCGCCCAGTTGGCGTCGGAGAGCAGGATCAGGCTGCGGTAGCGCGGCCCGGGCGGCAGCAATCGCAGCCAGGGGTAGAGGGTCGCCCCCATCAGAAGCATGCGGGCATTGATCGCCAGGGTGGTCGCCAGCAGGGGCAGCAGGGGCACCTCCGCGCCCCACATTTCCAGCGCCGCAAACTGCGCGGTACCGGCAAAGACCGTGGCGCTCATGACCAGGATTTCCGCTGCCGACAGGCCGGTTTGCACGGCGGCCAGACCAAACGCGAGACCAAACACGCCGACGAACAGGGACAGCGGCAGCAGCCGCCAGAAGCCCTGGCGCACCGCCGCCAGGGTGAACTCGGGGGCCTGTGCCGGTGCGCTCATCGCCGGTACCGCATCAGGCCCTGCTGGGCCACCGAGGCCACCAGGCGGCCGTCCCGGGTGTAGAAGCGCCCGCGGGCCAGGCCCCGCCCGCCGCCGACCGCCTCGGCGTCGACGCTGTGCAGCAACCACTCGTCGGCGCGAAAGGGCGCGTGAAACCAGATCGCGTGGTCCAGGCTGGCCGACTGGATATCCGGCTGGTGGAAGCTGAGGCCGTGGATCAGCAGGCAGACATCCAGCAACATGGTGTCCGAGAGATAGGCCAGCAGCGCCGGATGCAGGCCGGGGCTGTCCGGTACCTCGCCCGTGGCGCGCATCCAGGCGTGCATGTGGGGAGGCCGCGGCGAGGGATTGCTCCAGTCGGGTGGATCCACCAGGCGCACGTCGAGGTCCTCGCCGGTGACAATCAGCAGGTCCTCGTCCAGTGTCCCGCCGGCCAGTGCCAGCTCGCGCTCGCTGCGCAGTGCCTCGGGGGGCGGCACCGAGGGCATGTCCACCTGAAACGCCTCGCCCTGTCCCGCCCCCTGGAAGGACAGGGAGCTGACCAGGATGGCCTCGCCCCGCTGCCGGGCAACCACCCGGCGGGAACTCAGGCTGCCGCCATCCAGCGCGCGCTCCACTTCCAGCTGCAGCGGCGCCCGGGGGTCGCCGCGGCGCAGGAAGTAGGCGTGCAGGGAGTGCACCGGGCGATCCGCCGGCACGGTGGCGGCCGCGGCCCGCAGACACTGGCCCAGCACCTGGCCACCGAAGACCTGGGCGGCCCGGGGGTGCATCTGGCCGCCCTCGAAAACATCGTCCCCCAGGGCCCGGGGGCTGAGTACCGCAAGCAACTGGTCGAGCATGACAGGAATCAACTACCATGGAAGCATTGACCCGGCATTATGCGGGTTTGCCCGGGCTGTCTCCAGCACCCGGCCCCGCACGCTCCCGAGAGGTACTCATGGAACCGACCCAGGCAGCCGCGCAGCTGCGTCAGGACATTCGCAAGGGCATACACCGCGGGCCCACCTCCGGCCTCGCGCCCGGCTATGTTCAGTGCAATATCGCCATCCTGCCCCGGGACTGGGCGGGGGATTTCCTGCGCTTCTGCCAGGCCAACCCCCGCCCCTGTCCGGTGGTGGCCGTCGCCGCCAACCCCGGCGACCCCTGCTTACCACCTTTGGGGGATATCGACATCCGCAGCGACGTGCCACGCTATCGCGTATTCCGCGACGGTGAGCTGGTCGACGAACCGGAGGATATTCACGCGCTGTGGCGGGACGACCTGGTCACCTTCGCCCTCGGCTGTTCCTTTTCCTTCGAAGAGGCGCTGCTCGCCGACGGCCTGGAGATACGCAACATCAGCGAAGGCGTCAACGTTCCCATGTACCGCACCAACCTCCCCTGTCAGCCCGCGGGGCCCTTCCGCGGCAACATGGTGGTCAGCATGCGCCCCTTCCCCGCGGCCCAGGCCATCCGCGCGATCCAGATCTGTACGCGCTTCCCGGCGGTGCACGGCGCCCCGGTGCACCTGGGCGACCCGGCCGAGATCGGCATCCAAGACCTGGCGCGGCCGGACTTTGGCGACGCCGTAAGCCTGCGACCCGGCGAGCTGCCGGTGTTCTGGGCCTGCGGTGTCACGCCCCAGGTTGCCCTCGAGCAGGCGCGCCCGCCCCTGGCAATCACCCACAGCCCCGGCCACATGCTGGTCACCGACCTGCGCAACAGCCAGATGGCCGTGCTGTAGGAGCCCGAGCGATGTTACTGAACTGTGATCTCGGCGAGAGCTACGGCAGCTGGACCATGGGCCTGGACGAGGAGGTCATGCACCACATTCACCAGGCCAACATCGCCTGCGGCTTTCACGCCGGCGACCCCCTGACCCTCGAGCACACCCTGGACCTGGCTGCCCGCCACGGCGTCTCTGTCGGCGCCCATCCGGCCTATCCCGACCTGGTCGGTTTCGGGCGCCGCTCCATGGCCCTGAGCGCCGACGAGCTACGCGCCACCCTGCGCTACCAGATCGCCGCCCTGGATGGCATGGCGGCCTGCCACGGCCTGGCCCTGGCCTATGTCAAACCCCACGGCGCCCTGTACAACGACATGATGGCGGACGCCGCCGTCCGCGCCACCGTGATGCACACGGTGGCCAGCTACCACCGCCCCCTGGCCCTGATGCTGCAGGCCACCCCCGAGGCGGACCGGCATCGGGAGGAAGCTGCGCCCTGGAACCTGCCCCTGCTGTTCGAGGCCTTTGCCGATCGCTGCTACACGGATGACGGTCGCCTGCTGTCCCGCCGCCAGCCGGGGGCGGTACACGATCACCGCCGCACCCTGGCCCAGGTGGAACAGCTGATCGAGACCGGCACGGTGACCACGGTCAGCGGCAAGCGCCTGCCACTGAGCGCCGACACCCTGTGCGTGCACGGCGACAACCCGGAAGCTGTCGCGGTGGTGGCGGAAATACGCACCCTGGTGGACCTGGGCTGAACATGCAGATCGCCAGCGTGGGGGAAAACGCCGTCCTGGTGACCCTGGCCGAGACCAGCAGCCCGGAGGTCGCGGCGCAGGTGGGCGCGGCCGCAGCGGCTGCCCGGCGGCTGCTGGGCAATGACCTGATCGACCTGGTGCCCTCCTACGCCACCCTGCTGGTGCTCTTCGACCCCTACCGCTGCGACCACGCCAGTGTGCGCACACGCCTGCGCGAGGGTCTCGGCCAGCTTGCCACCGGCAGCGACAGCGGCGGGCGGACCGTGGAGCTGCCCGCCTGGTACGGCGGCGAGGCGGGCCCCGATCTGACGCGCGTCGCGGAGCACAGTGGTCTGCCGGAACAGACCATTATCGAGCTGCACAGCGGCGCCAGCTACCGCGTCTACGCCATCGGCTTCGCCCCCGGCTTCGCCTATCTCGGGGATGTCGACCCGCGCATCGCCACCCCTCGCCTGAGTACCCCGCGGCAACGGGTCCCGCGCGGGGCGGTGGCGATAGCCGACCGCCAGACCGCGGTCTACCCGGCGCCCTCCCCCGGCGGCTGGAACCTGATCGGCCTGTGCCCGCTGCGCCTGTTCAACCCCCAGGCGGAGCCCTGCATGCCGGTGGCCATGGGGGACCGGGTGCGCTTCCGGCCCATCGGTCGTGAGGAGTTCCTCGACCTCGGCGGGGAACTGCCGTGAGCCTGCGCGTACTGGAACCGGGCATGCTCAGCCTGCTGCAGGACCGGGGCCGCTTCGGTCAGCACGGCGTGGGCCTGACCACCGGCGGCCCCCTGGATGCGGAGGCCTTCCTGTTCAACCAGCGCCTGCTGGGCAACCCGGAGAACGCCACCGCCATCGAGATCAGCTTCGGCGGCCTGGTGCTGGAAGCCGAGTGCGACACCAGCCTCTGCGTCACCGGCGCCAGCCTGCCCCTGGATATCAATGGCCGCGAGCTGCCCCCGTGGGAAGTGCACCCGGTGCGGGCAGGCGACCGGATTCGCCTGGGTTACAGCGAGCGCGGCTGTCGCAGCTACCTGGGCGTGGCCGGGGGCTTCGCGATTCCGCCGATGTTCGGCAGCAGCGCGACAGTGGTGCGCGAAGGTATCGGCGGTCTGCGCGGCGAGAAACTTGCGGCGGGGGACCGACTGCCCTGCGCCTCCCGCCCCGCACACCCCGGCCGGCGCCTGCCCCGGGCCTGGTGGCCGGACTACGCCGACGAAGTGACCCTGCGGGTGATCCCCGGCTACCAGGTGGCCGATTTCCCCGCCCTCCAGCAGCGGCGCTTTTTCAGCCTGCGCTGGACAGTGGGCCAGCGCAGCGATCGCATGGGCTATCGCCTGGAGGGCCCGGCCATCACCTGCGAGCGACAGGGCATTCTCTCGGAGGGAATCTGCCTGGGCGCCATCCAGGTGCCGGCGGACGGGCAGCCGATCGTGCTGCTGAACGACCGGCAGACCATCGGCGGCTACCCGAAAATCGGTGCCGCCCTCTCCCTCGACACCGCCCGTCTGGCACAGCTGCGCCCCGGCGGAGGTGTCCGCTTCCGCGCCATTTCCCCGGAGGAGGCCCACAACGCCCTGCACCTGGCTCGCGCCAGGCTGCACAATGCGCCCCTGGAGGCGACGGAAAACCGCCATGGATGAACTGCAGCTGAGCATCGATATCGAGGCGCGCCTGGTGGCGCGCAATCCGCGCCAGATGCAGCGTGCGCGCGCCGCCCTCGAGCCCGGCTACTGCCTGCGCGCGGCGCGCCTGCTGGAAAGACCGGGCGGCCCCATCCTGATTGGCACCGGCTTCCCGGTCGCGGGTACCTTCGAGACCGACGGCCCGGTGGGGGCGATTGCCCTCTATCGCGGCCTGGCCCGGCTCGGGGCTGAACCCTGGCTGGCCTGCGCCGCCCCCCTGGCCGGGGCCCTGGGCGGCGACTTCCGCCTGCTCGAGCTGCCCCTGGCCCCGGGGCCCCAAAGCGAACGACTGGCCGCCGACTGGCTGGACCGGCACCAGCCTGCCAGCGTGCTCTCGATCGAGCGGCCCGGCGTCACTGCCGACGGGCATTACTACAACATGCGCGGCGAGGACATCAGTGCCCGCTGCGGCGTTTTCGACCCCTTCCTGGACCGCGCCGACTGCCCGACCATCGCCATCGGCGACGGCGGCAACGAAATTGGCATGGGCAAGATAGCCGCGGCCCTGTCCGGCCTGGATATTCGCACTTCGGTCACCAGCTGCGACGAGCTGGTGGTGGCGGATGTCTCCAACTGGGGCGCCTACGGCCTGCTGGCATTGCTCGGCTACCGTGCCGGGCGCGACCTGCTCGCGGACTGTGCGCCGCGGTCGCTGCTGCAGTACCTCTCCGACCGCGGCAGCGTGGACGGTGTGACTCGGGAGAACACCCTTACCGAAGACGGCTTGCCCCTGAGCGAGGGGGAAGCCCTGATCGACGATCTGCGCCGGATGACCGGCTTTCCGACTGGGCCCGCGGCAGGTGCCGGCGGCAACGGGAGTTAGACAATGAGTACGGTATACCTGAACGGCAGCTACCTGCCGATGGCGGAAGCACGGATCTCCCCCATGGACCGCGGCTTCCTGTTTGGCGATGGCATCTACGAGGTCATCCCCTGCTACCAGGGGCGCCTGGTGGGGTTCGGACCGCACATGCGGCGCATGCAGGACGGCCTGGATGCCATCGGTATCAAGCTGCACCTGGAGCCGGCTCACTGGGAACAGATCGCCACGACCCTGGCCGAGCGCAACGGCGGCGGCAACCTGGGCATCTACCTGCACGTCAGCCGCGGCGCCGACGTGCGGCGCCACCACGCCTACCCGGAAGACATCGCGCCCACCCTGTTTGCCTTCGCCTTCGAGATTCCGCCGGCCCCGGTGGCCGACAAGAGCGCGGCGCCGCGCTACCGGGTCTCGGTCTGCGAGGACATGCGCTGGCGCCGCTGCCATATCAAGTCCACCGCCCTGCTGGGCAACGTCATGCACTATCAGGTCGGCCACGGTCGCGGGCACGACGAGACCATCCTCCACAACCAGGCCGGCGAGATCACCGAGGCCGCCGCCTGCAACGTGTTTATCGTCAAGGACGGTACCGTCATCACCCCACCCCTGGACCAGCAGAAACTGCCCGGCATCACCCGCCAGCTGTTGCTGGACATGCTGCGCCGCCACAGCGACATTCCGGTGCGCGAGGAGATCGTCACCCTCGACCAGCTCTACGCCGCCGACGAAGTCTGGCTGACCAGCTCCAGCAAGGAGGTGGCGCCAGTGGTGGAAATCGAGGGCCGCCCGGTGGGCGACGGCGAGGTCGGCGACATCTGGCTCGCCGCACAGACCCTGTTCGTTCAGCACCGCTTCGACTACTGACATGACGCGTCCCTGTCAGGCACACCTGGACCTCTCCGCCCTGCGCCACAACCTGGCCCTGGCGCGGGAGCTGGCCCCCCGCAGCCGCCTGATGGCCGTGGTCAAGGCCAACGCCTACGGCCACGGCGCGGTGACCATGGCCCGGGAACTGGCGCCGCGCGTCGACGCCCTGGCGGTGGCCTGCCTGGAGGAGGCCCTGGAACTGCGCGAGAGCGGTATCGACTGTCCCATCCTGCTGCTGGAGGGCGTGTTCTCCCCCGACGAATGGGCGACCGCGGTGCGGGCGGGCTGCTGGGTCACCGTGGACAACAGCACCCAGCTGCAGTGGCTGGAGCAGAGCCGCCTGCCCGCGCCGGCATCCGTGTGGCTGAAGGTGGACACCGGCATGCATCGGCTGGGGGTGACCCCCGATGACGTTCCCGCCATGCACGCGCGCCTGATGGCCAGTGGCAAACTTGCCGGGGCGCCGGTGCTGACCACCCACTTCGCCCGTGCAGACGAGCCGGAGCAAACGATGACCGGTGAGCAACTGGCGACCCTGCACCGGGCCTGCGACGGCCTTCCCGGCCTGCGCTCTGCCGCCAACTCGCCGGCGGTGCTGGCCTGGCCGGACGCCCACCTGGACTGGGTGCGCCCCGGCTACATGCTCTGGGGGGACAGTCCCTTTGCCGGCCCCCACCCCCAGGCGGACCGGCTGCGGCCGGTGATGCGACTGCTGTCGTCGGTCATTTCCCTGCGCGATGTCGCCCCCGGGGAGAGCGTGGGCTACGGGGCCACCTGGCGGGCGGAGCGCCCCTCGCGCATCGCCACCATCACCGCGGGCTACGGCGACGGCTATCCGCGCACCGCCAGCAATGGCACCCCGGTCCTGGTCCGCGGCCAGCGGGCGCGCCTCGCCGGGCGGGTCTCCATGGACATGATCACGGTGGATGTCACCGACCTGCCGGAGGTGGCCATCGGCGACGCCGTGGAGCTCTGGGGCCAGGAACTGCGCGTGGGTGAAGTGGCCCGGCACAGTGGCACCATTGGTTACGAACTGCTGACCCGGATGCCATCGCGACCGCCGCGGGTCGTGGTCGCCTGAGTCAGACGGTACGCCGGGGACTCATCCGGCGCCAGCCGGGTCGCGTAACACGGAGGTAAACACACCGGGAGCCCGGCCATGGCACGCACAGCGTCTCCACCCCGCGAAGAGCAGCATCCACCCCTGAGTGTCCTGCGCACGCAGGCAGTGATACTGATCCTGTCCACGGTTCTATTCGCGACCGCTGAGCAACTGTACGCCGCGGCGGGGGGAGTCATAGCGCTCCTGCTCGCCGTGGTCGCCGGCGCCCTGTTCGGCCTGCTGCTCAGCCTCCTGGTACACGAATGGAGCCACTACGCCGGCGCGCGACTCGCAGCCGGGCAGATCCTGCCGGTCACCCGGCGACGCCTGTTCGTGTTCAACTGGGACTTCACCCACAACGGCCCGCGGCAATTCATGGCCATGAGCTACGCCGGCACCGCCGGCTCCCTGCTCACCCTGGTGCTGTTGGTTCTGCTGCTGTCACCGCCCTCCCCGGGTGGCGCCGCGGCGATCACCGCCAGCGCTGGCAGCCTGGCCTTTGCCGCGGTCATCGAATGGCCGGTCCTGCTGCGGGTCCACCGCGGCGCGCCTCCCCTCGAGGCCTTGCAGGGCATCGGCCGCAATACCCTGCTGATCGCTGCCGCCGTCTCAGCCCTCGTGCTGTTGCTGGTCGCACGCAGCTATCTGCCCCTGCTGCACTGACCCGGCGGGAAAATCCCCGCGACAGGCGGCGCTGGCGCTGCCATGCCCCACGGCCCCTGGGTTACCATGGTGCTTTCAGTGACAGAGCAGGAACCGCGTGTGAACTCCAGGGCTCGCTCCCCGCTGCCGGAAGGCAGCCTGCTGGCCGCCATCGACCTCGGCAGCAACTCCTTTCATCTGGTGGTCGCCCGCCTCGAGCACGGCGAACTGCGGCCCGTGGAGGCGCTGGCCGAGAAAGTCCAGCTGGGCGCCGGACTGCGTGACCAGCAACTCTCGGCGGAGGCCATTGCGCGGGGCCTGGACTGCCTGGCCCGCTTCGCCCAGCTGTTGAGTCACGTCAGCGCCGACCGCCTGCGGGTGGTCGGCACCCAGGCCCTGCGGGTGGCGGAAAACCGCCGCGACTTCACCCTCCCGGCCCGTCGCATCCTCGGAGCACCGGTGGAGGTGATCTACGGCAGCGAGGAGGCGCGGCTAGTCTACCTTGGGGTGGCCCACAGCCTGGCGGACGACGCCCAGTCGCGGCTGGTGATCGACATCGGCGGCGGCAGCACCGA
Source organism: Haliea atlantica (assembly GCF_054779855.1). Classification (NCBI taxonomy): domain Bacteria; kingdom Pseudomonadati; phylum Pseudomonadota; class Gammaproteobacteria; order Cellvibrionales; family Halieaceae; genus Haliea; species Haliea atlantica. Next base: position 680,345 of record NZ_BAAGXL010000003.1, read on the forward strand.
AGTGATCATCGGTCAGCGGTTCGAACCCCAGCGGCTGGAGAGCCTCGCCGTGGGCTGCGTCTCCTGGACCGACCAGTTCTTCCCCGGCGGCGAGCTGAGTCCGGCGCGTTTCCGCCAGGCCCGGGACATGGCGCGACTGGAGGTCGCCCCCATCCGCTACGCCTATCACCGGCGGCACTGGGAAGACTGCGTGGGCTCCTCAGGCACCCTGCGCGCGATCGAGCGCATCCTGATTGGGGAGGGCTGGAGCGAGCGCGGTATCACCCGCAAGGGCCTGGCGCGGCTGGAGAAACGTCTGCTCAAGTACCGCCACGTGGACGAGCTGCAGCTGGCGGGCCTGAGCAATGCCCGCCGGCCGGTGATCGTCGCCGGCGTGGCCATCGCCAGTGCCCTGTTCGAGGAGCTGGATATCAGCCACATGGAAACCTCCCGCGGCGCGCTGCGGGAGGGGGTCATCTACGACCTGCTTGGCCGCCTGCAACACGAGGATGTCCGCGAGCGCACGGTGAATGCCCTGCAGCTGCGCTACGGCGTGGATACCGACATGGCGCGCCTCATGGCCGACCGGGCAGGCTACCTCTTCGACGCTGTCGCGGAGAGCTGGCAGCTGGCGGAGAGCGACCGCGAGCTGCTGGAACGCGCCGCCCTGACCCATGAAATCGGCATGGCCATTGCCCACAAGCACTACCAGCGCCACAGCGCCTACCTCCTGCGCCACGCCGACCTGCCGGGCTTCTCGGAAGACGAACAGGCTCAGCTGGCCCTGCTGGCCGGCGCCCAGCGCGGCAAACTCGACAACGGCCTGTGGCAGGGCCTGGCGGAGAGTGACCGCGAGCGCCTGCTGCGGCTGATCGCCCTGATGCGCCTGGCGCTGGTGTTCAAGTACGCCGAGCAGGTGGAGAAACTGCCCGACTTCCAGTGCCGGGCGGAGGGAAACAGCCTCACGCTGGCCTTTCCCGACCACTGGCTGCAGCGCCACCCCCTCACCGCCCATGAGCTGGAGCAGCAGCAGGCGGCCCTCGCCCGCCAGGGCCTCAGGCTGACGCTGCAGTAGCGCGAATATCCCCGATAAAGTCGAGCAAGATAGCGTTGACCGCCTCGCTGGCTTCCAGCTGCACCATGTGGCCTGCTCCCGGGATCATGCGCACCTGCCGCAGGTCGGGGAAAATCGCCCGCATCTGGCCGATCGGATCCTCGCCGTGGAAACCCTCCAGGTCGACGTCGTGTTCACTGCCGAGGAAATAGGCGGGTACCGCGCTCTGCACGCCCTCGTAGGGTCGCCGCTGCTCCCACTTGAGGTCGAAGGCGCGGTACCAGTTGAGGCCGCCGGTAAACCCGCTGCGACTGTATTCCGAGACAAAGAACTCCAGCTCCAGCTCCGACAGCCAGGGCCAGGGCAGCGGCGGCGGCTCCTCCATCGCATCGATATACGAGGTCCCCGGGGGGTGGCGAAACATGTCGAAGTAATTGCAGGCCCCGCTCAGGGTGTGGAACACCTTGTGCAGGAAGCGCCGCGGCTGCGCGGCGAGTTCGCGGTCGGCCCGGGGCGGCTCACGGAAATACTCGATGTGCAGGAAGTGCTGCTGCCCCATGCGGCGGTATTCCGTCAGTGGCGGCTCATCGGGGTTGTGGGGGGCGGCGGGGTTCTCCAGCCCGATCACCGCGATCACCCGCTCCGGATATCGCAGGGCCAGGTCGTAAATGGCGAAGGCACCGAAGTCCAGGCCGACAAAGACCGCACGCTCGATGCCGGCGTGATCCAGCAAACCGATCAAATCGCCGGTGATGTGATCAATATCGTAGGCCGCCACTTCCGCGGGCGCTTCCGTCTGCCCCATGCCACGCATGTCCGGCGCCAGCACCCGGCAACCGGCCTCCGCCAGCAGCGGTATCTGCCGGTGCCAGCTGAACCAGAGGTGCGGAAAGCCGTGGCACAGCACCACGGGCAGGCCCTCGCCCTGCTCGACGTAGTGGGTTTGAATACCGTTGATGGTGGCGTAGTGATGCGTCCAGTCGATCATGTCTTATTATCCCTAAAGTACTCGTTTATGTACCTGTACAACTACAGGTTGACCCAGCTACTCAGCGCCCGCAGGCGGAAAGTCTGCCCGCGGAAATCCAGCACCACCGCATCGGGCAGAATCTCCACCACGCTGACACCGGCGGCCACGGACTCGCCAACCCCGGCTTCCCGCCGGTTGATGGTCACCCTGCCCGGCGCGTCGCTGCGGTAGTCGTGGCGCAGGTACATCAAGGTCGGCAGTGCGTCCTTGAAGGCCTGCGGCAAACTTTCCAAAAGTGGTGAGGAATGCTCCTCAAGCTGTTGATTCTGAAGTGCCTGTTCCGCCTGACGCACCATGGCTTCAATGTCCACGGGTGGCGAATCGACGGCCGTATCCGGCTGACGCCGGGCGGGGCCAGCCGTCGAACTTGACGCGGTCTCGTCGACGGACGACGGCAGGCCACCCCCGACGGCGGCATGGTCATGCGCGGGACGTGCCGCCTGCGGGTTTTTGTACAACGCGGCAATCTCCGCGCCAGGTGCCGCCCCTGGCGGGAGCTTCGCCGCTGGAAGCGTCTCTGCGAGTGCATCTGCCGCCACTGTTGCCGCCGGCGCCTCCGCCTCGGGCAGAGACAGCTGGGCAGTGGTCTCCGGGCCCGCCGCAGTGGCGGGGGCAGCGACCCTGTCCGTCCCCCCGGGGATTGCCCGCGTGGAGTCACCGCCAGGGAACAGAAACAGCCAGCCGAAAAACAGCCCCACGGCCAACACAACAACAAGAATAAGTACCGGTACGTATTTCTGCACAAAAAAGGCGGGGCCCGTCTTTCGCGACACCGGTGTCGCGGCATCCAGGCCCGGCACCTGGCCGTCGTCTTGCCGCTGCTCCCGACGTGAACGCTGCAAGGCCTCCAGCAGCAGCGACATCAGCTACCCCCCAGGCGGCGATGCCAGTCTTCAGGGCCAGTGGGCGGCTGCAATCGCGTCTGCAGCCGTAGCAGGGTGCGTTCGCCCGCCCAGCCATCGGCCTCAAGGCCTTCGCTCTCCTGGAACCAGCGCACCCGCTGTGCCAGGGCCGGCGTGTAGGTCCGATCCGCCAGGGGCCGGGACTGGCCATCGAGGGCGGCAAAGCGCCGCGCCACCTCGGCCACTGCCTCGCCCTCGCTGCCCGGCCCCAGGGGCTGCTCAACGTGCGCGGGGGGCCGCCAGAGCAGGGCGTAGGCGCCGTTCCAGTGTTCGGCCAGTTGCGTCAGGGGCACCCGCGCCACGCCATCCGGTGTCCACAGCCGCGCCAGGTCGCCCTCCGCCCCCAACCAGACGCCGGAGGCCAGGTAGCCCCGGTCGGTGCGCAGGGTCAGTAGCGCAGGCCATGTACCCTCGGGAAGCCCCCGCCAGCTGTCGCTTCTGTCACTCAGGCAACTCACCGGCTGGGTGAGCCCACCGCTGCGACACAAGCTGTCCAGGTCGGCGGGTAGCGCCGCCACCTCGGTGATCGGAACCAGGGCCCGCCAGGCGCGGCGCAGGGCCTCTGCGGGGGGCAGCATCCAGGCCGGCGCTTCCCCGTCACCTGCCTCAGCGTCAGGCGCCCTGACAGCGGGGCCCGAGCGCGCTGCGGCGACGGCCGGAGTTGGTGCCGGGCGACCGCCTTCACCGCGCGCGACTGACGCGTCCCCCCGGGCATCCGGCCCGCCGTCAAGCAGGCCGCCGGCAGCCCCCCCGTCGCGGGCCAGCCATCCCCCTAGCGAGGCCGCAACGAGCACGACGGCGGCCGTCAGCGCGAGCCAGGGAACCAGGCGGCGCGGCGGCGCGGCGCCACCTCCCTCCGTGCCCAGCACCTCGCGCGCGGCCTGGTCCAGCAGGCGCCGGCTGGCGCGGGCCTCGCCGCGACCGTAGGCTCCCAGCAGCGCCCGGTCGCAGAGCAGGTTGATCAAGCGCGGAATGCCCCCGCTGAGACGATGCACCCGGGCGGCTACCGCCGGCGGGAACAGCTCCCGATCGGCGGGCAGCCCGGCCACCTCCAGCCGGTGGCGGATGTAGGCGCGGGTTTCCCCCGCGTCCAGGGGCGTGAGGTTGAAGCGGGCGGTGATGCGCTGGTTGAGCTGGCGCAGCTCCGGACGGCGCAGCAGCTCCGCCAACTCCGGCTGCCCCACGAGGATAATCTGCAGCAGCTTCTCCTCGTGGGTTTCCAGGTTGGTCAGCAGGCGAATCTGCTCCAGCACCGGCAGGCCCAGGTGCTGTGCCTCGTCGATCAGCAGTACCGTGCGCCGCCCGCGGGCATGATTCTCGAGCAGAAAGCGATGCAGACTGTCGGTCAGCTCCTTCAGGGTGCTGGCGTGGCCGCGGTGGGCAATCTCCAGCTGGTCACAGACCGCGGCCAGCAGCTCCGGGGCATCCAGCGCCGGGTTGAGGACCATGGCGACGTCGGTGTGCTCGGGCAGCTGCTCCAGCAGGCAGCGGGTCAGCGTGGTCTTGCCGGTTCCCACCTCGCCGGTGAGCAGGATGAACCCCCCGCTGCCGACCCCGTAGAGCAGGTGCGCCAGGGCCTCGCGGTGGCGCGCCCCCATGAACAGGTAGCGCGGATTGACGGCGATGGAAAAGGGGGTTTCGCTGAGCCCGAAGTAGTGCTGGTACACGGATCAGGGGCACTTGTAGGCAGTGTAGTTGCCGGTCCCCTCGCTGATCGACTCCCGCACGACGGCATTACCCTGCATGTCGAGGGCGCGACTGCGGGCCAGGTTGTCCAGTTCCACGCGAATCTTGTTCTCGCCGCGGGGCAGGCCCATGACCTTCCAGGCAACCTGGGTGGTGATGTTGCCCAGGCGCTGGCAATTGGCGACCTCGTGGGCCTCGCGCAGGGGAATGGCGCGGGCCTCGTCGGATATCTTGACCCAGGTGCACCCGGGGAGCAGCAGCGCCAGCCCCACCAGGGCCAGCGTAGGGCGATAGACAGGCTGAAACATGGCGACCTCCTTGTAATCGGCGAGAGCATAGCACAGGGGCATGACAGCGCCGAGACAGCGCGGCGGGTGGCCCGGCCGCGCGCATCAAGGCCGTTCAAGCCGCGTCTAGTGTTGCTGGGCGCCCCCCGCCCCCACCGGTACCCGGATGCTGTCGACCAGCACCTGCACCGAGGCCGGCGGCGGCGCGGTCACCCGGGATACCGACAGCGCCACGGCAAAATTCAACGCCGCGCCGATTACGCCGAAGGCGTTCGGCTCGATGCCGAAGAACCAGTTGGCGGGCAGCCCCCCGAGGAATTCCGTGCCGGGAATGAACAGCAGACCCTTGTGCTGGAACACGTAGAACAGCGTGACCCCGATGCCCGCCAGCATGCCGGCAATGGCGCCCTCCCGGGTCACCCGGGCGGAAAAGATCCCCATCATCAGGGCCGGGAACAGGGAGGCGGCGGCGAGGCCAAAGGCCAGGGCGACGGTGCCCGCGGCAAAGCCCGGCGGATGCAGGCCGAGGTAGCCGGCGCCGAGCACCGCCAGCGCCATCGCCGTGCGGCTGGCCGCCAGCTCCTGACGCTCGGTGATACGCGGCATCAACATGCCCTTGAGCAGGTCGTGGGAGATCGCCGAGGCGATCGCCAGCAACAGCCCCGCCGCGGTGGACAGCGCCGCCGCCAGCCCCCCTGCCGCCACCAGGGCAATCACCCAGTTCGGCAAGCGGGCAATCTCCGGGTTGGCCAGCACGATGATGTCGCGGTCCAGGGTCACCAGTTCATTGACCTCGGGGTCGGCGTGGTACTCGATGCGCCCGTCGCCGTCGCGGTCGTCCACGCCGAGCAAGCCGGTGGCCTCCCAGGTGCGGAACCATTCGGGTCGCTCCTCGTAGACCAGGTGCTGGCCCGGCTGCGGCTCCAGGGTCTGCATCAGGTTGAGACGCGCCATGGCCCCCACCGCCGGTGCGGTAGTGTAGAGCACGGCGATGAACAACAGCGCCCAGCCGGCGGAGGAGCGCGCGTCGCGCACGTGGGGCACGGTGAAAAAGCGGATGATGACGTGGGGCAGCCCCGCGGTGCCCAACATCAGGGTCAGGGTAAAGGCGAACATGTTCAGCGTGCTGAGGCGCTCGTGGGTGGTGTACTCGGCGAAACCGAGGTCGACCACGATGGCGTCCAGCTTGTCCAGCAGCCAGGTATCCTCGCCGGCCAGGGTGCTGCCAAGACCGAGCTGCGGCACCGGGTTGCCGGTCAGCTGCAGGCTGATGAAGATCGCCGGAATGGTGAAGGCAGTGATCAGCACACAATACTGGGCAATCTGGGTGTAGGTGATGCCCCTCATGCCCCCGAGCACCGCGTAGAAAAACACGATGCCCATGCCGGTGAGCAGGCCGGTGGCGTAGTCCACCTCGAGAAAGCGCGAGAAGGCCACGCCGATGCCCTTCATCTGGCCGATGACGTAGGTCACCGAGCAGATCACCAGGCAGAACACCGCCACCGCGCGGGCCAGGCGCGAGTAGTAGCGGTCGCCGATGAATTCCGGCACCGTGAACTTGCCGTACTTGCGCAGGTAGGGGGCCAGCAGCAGGGCCAGGATCACGAAGCCGCCGGTCCAGCCCATCAGGAAGACCGAGCCGCCGTAGCCCATGAAGGCAATCATGCCGGCCATCGAGATGAAGGAGGCGGCGGACATCCAGTCGGCGGCGGTGGCCATGCCATTGGCCACCGGGTGCACGCCGCCGCCGGCAACGTAGAAGTCGCGAGTGGAGCCGGCCCGGGACCAGATGGCAATGCCGACATAGAGCAGGAAGCTGGCGCCCACCACCAGGTAGGTCAGGGTACGAAGATCCACGCCGTCAGTCCTCCTCGTCGAGGCCGAACTTGCGATCGAGCACCGCCATGCGCCAGGTGTAGATGAAGATCAGCAGCACAAAGACGTAGATCGCGCCCTGCTGGGCAAACCAGAAGCCCAGCTTGTAGCCGCCGAGGCGGAACTGGTTGAGCCAGTCCACCAGCAGGATGCCGCAGCCGAAACTGACGGCGAACCAGATCGGCAAAAGCGTGCCGATCAGGATCAGGTTGTGGTGCCAGTAGGCCCGCCCATCGCGGACCTCCAGGGTCGACTCCGGTTTGTCGCTTACCATCATACTGTGCGCTCCTTGTTATCTTATGGCTGGCGCGCTTTGCGTTTGCGGGGACGGCGCCCCGCCGCTCAGGGCGCCGGGGGCACCTGCCGGCGCCGCTGTACCGCCCCGGCGAGCTCCTCCAGCATCAGGGCCGTATCCCCCCAGCCGATGCAGGGATCGGTAATGCTCTGGCCGTAGGTCAGGGACTGACCCGCCACCACGTCCTGGCGGCCCGCCACCAGGTTGCTTTCGATCATCAGGCCGAAAATGTCGCGATTGCCCCGCGCCACCTGGTTGGCCAGATCGCGGATCACGTCCACCTGGCGCTCCGGACGCTTGCGGCTGTTGGCGTGGCTGGCGTCCACCATCAGGCGCGGGGAGAGCCCCGCCTTCTTCAACATGGCGGAAGCGTCCTCGACCGAGAACATGTCGTAGTTGGGGTGCTTGCCCCCGCGCAGAATGATGTGGCAGTCCTCGTTGCCGCGGGTCTGGAAGATCGCGGAGTGGCCCTGCTTGGTCACCGAGAGGAAATGGTGCGGCTGGGACGCCGACTTGATGGCGTCGATGGCCACCTGGATATCGCCGTCGGTGGCGTTCTTGAAGCCCACCGGGCAGGACAGGCCGGAGGCGAGTTCGCGGTGGGTCTGGCTCTCTGTTGTGCGCGCACCGATCGCCCCCCAGGACACCAGGTCGGCGACATACTGCGGGCTGATCAGGTCGAGGTATTCGGTGCCCGCGGGCAGGCCCATGTCGCCCAGGTCCGCCAGCAACTGCCGCGCCAGGCGCAGGCCCTTGTTGATCTGGAAGGTGTTGTTCAGGTCCGGGTCGTTGATCAGGCCTTTCCAGCCCACGGTGGTACGCGGCTTTTCGAAGTAGACCCGCATCACCACAAAGACGTCGTTCGCCACCTGCCGGGCTGCCTCCACCAGGCGGGCACCGTACTCCCGGGCCGCGCCGGGGTCGTGGATGGAACAGGGCCCGACCACCGCCAGCAGGCGGTCGTCCTCGCCGGTGAGAATGCGGTGGATGGTCTGGCGCGCGCTGGACACGGTGTCGGCCGCCGTATCACTGACGGCAATTTCCCCGATCAGCTCGCTGGGGGCGATGAGTTCGTTGATGGTCTGGATCCGCAGATCGTCGGTACTGGTCATGGTCTACTCAATGAATTCCGGTCAAGCCGTTCAATATATCACCCGTTGCCGGGGAATTGCAGGCGCGCGGGCCCGCCGGCTGTTCCCGAACCCGGCGCGACGGGTATCCTCGGGCCTCGACACGGAACCGACAGAGAGCCCCGCCATGCACGACACCGACATCGCCCGCCAGCTGGCCACCCAGTACGCCCTCTTCGTGGACAACCGCGAGTTCGCGCGCATGGCCGAGATCATGCTGGCGGATTTCACCCAGCAGGGGCCGGGCTTTGCCGCCGACAGCCGGGAAGTATTCATCGCCAACCTGGAGTTCCTGCGCAACTACAGCGAGACCTTCCACCTGATCGGCAACCAGTACGGCGAGTGGCAGGGGGACAGCTACCGCGGGGAAACCTGGTGTGTCGCCTCACACCTCTATGAAAAGGATGGCCAGGGGCGCAAGCTGGACATGGGCATCCGCTACCAGGACGACATCGTCGCCGTGGATGGCGAATACCGCTACCGCTCCCGCGACCTGAAGGTGGTCTTCACCCAGGATCTGCCCCTGCAGGGCTGAGCCCGGCAGTCAGATCCGCCGGGCGATCCACGTCCCGCAGCACCCCCGGGTCAACCACGGGCAAGCGGCGGCAGGCAGCGCCCGCGGCATCGACCAGGGCCCGGGCACCGCGGTCCCCCTGCAGCTGCTGCAGCATCGGGAACCAGTGGCGGTGAAAGGCCACCGGGTGGCCGCGCTGACCCGCGTGCAGCGGCACCACGATACCGCCGGGCTCGAGGGCGGCCACCAGGTGTTCCAGTGTCTGCGGCTGCACCCAGGGCATGTCGGCCAGGGCCACCAGCAGGCCCTGCCAGTGTCCGGGCAGCTGCGCCACGCCCTCGGCCAGCGACCGCCCCATGCCACCGTCGGCCCCGGGACACACCAGGCGCTCCCCCGGCTCGAAGCAGTCGTCAACCCTCGCGTCGCCGGGGCGCAGGCAGACCCGCAAGGGCAGCTTCGCCGCGCGCAGCGTCAACAGGGTCTGTTGCAACAGGGGGCGCCCACCGGGCAGGCACGCCAGCCGCTTGTCACTGCCAAAACGGCGGCTGCGACCCGCCGCCAGCAGCAGGATGCCGACGGTCACGCCGGCCGCCGGCGCAGACGCACCAGCTCGGCGAGAATGGCAACGGCGATCTCCATCGGCGTCTTGCTGCCGATGTCCAGCCCCACCGGCGCATGCAGGGCGCTCAGTTGAGTCTCGCTCAGGCCCAGCTGGCGCAGGCGCTCGAGGCGCTTCTCGGTGGTGCGGCGCGAGCCCAGCGCCCCCACGTACCAGGCGGCGCCGGTCAGCGCCTCCATCAGGGCCATGTCGTCGATGCGCGGGTCGTGGGTCAGGGTGATCACCAGGCTGTGGGCATCGCTGGCCTCGGCGCGAATGACATCGTCCGGCATGCCACCCAGCAGGGGAACCTCGGGCCCCGCCCACTGTGCCCGGACATGCTCCCGCGGGTCGGTCACCAGCACTTCGTAGTCCATGGCCAGGGCCAGCTCCGCCAGGGTCTGGCTGAGCTGGCCGGCGCCCACCAGCAGCATGCGCTGGCGCGGGCCGAAGGTCTGGCGCAGCACATCGCCATCCCAGGCCAGCGGGGCGAAGTGCTCCGCCGGGCGCCAGTCGGTGTGGTTGGCCCCCACCGAGACTTCACGCAGCAGGCAGCGCCGCTCCGCCATGGCCGACAGAGCCGCGCGCAGCCAGGCGCCGTCGCGGTCGGGGCCCAGGGGCTGCACCAGCACCTGCAGGCGGCCGCCGCAGGGCAGGCCCAGGCGCTCGTTCTCCTCGGCGCTGACACCGTATTCGACCACCGCGGCAGTGTCCGGCAGACGCCCCTCCCGCAGGCGCTCCAGCAGGTCATCCTCGATACAGCCCCCGGAGAGGGAACCGACCTGCCCGCCGGCGCTGTCACAGGCCAGCAGTGTGCCGGGGGGGCGCGGCGCGGAACCGGTGCCGGCGACAATGGTACACAGCCAGACCCGGCGGTCCGCCGCCGCCAGCCAGCCCAGCGCGGCTTCGAGCACGGCCTGGTCGAGGGTCTGCATCACGGCGCCGCCCAGTGTTGATCGAGCAGGCCACCGATGGTGTTGGGGACCACCAGGTGCGCCGCATACCAGGTGTGCAGGCAGCGAATGCGCTGAAAATCGGCAATGCCACCAATGCCCCGTCCGCTGAGTACATCCAGAAAGCCCAGGCGCGCCATTTCCGCGCGAAGGTCGTGGTCCAGGTAGCTGTCACGCAATGCGATGTGCGCGCGGTGATCCTCGGCCATGGCGGCTTGCAGTGCCGGCTCCGCATCGACCCGAGCCTGGAACTCGGCAATCAGCCCGCCCGCCTCGACCTGGTCGATGCGGTAGTTGAGGGCGCCATCCACCAGCCAGAACAGGGTGGGAAAGGGCTTGCCGGCCACCAGGGAGGCCACGCGGATCACCTGCGGCTCGCCGAGCTCGTCGCTGACGGCAATCGCCTCCAGCCCCCGGGGCTCACGCCCCAGCAGTTCCGCCACCCGTTGTCGCTGCGCCGCTGTTACCGCCATCGTCCCTTCCCGTGTAAATCGGCGAAATTCTACGGAAAAAGCCCCGCCGGGGACAGCCGCGGCCCTGGCCGGGCTGCCGGGCCGTATCGCCAGCCCCACCGCAGCCGCCTGGACAATAGATTGACAGCCCGTCGCCCAGGGCCTAGAGTGCGCGCCGTGCCAGGTGCCCACCGCCGCTGCAGACGTCTTGCGGCTGGGTGGGTTAAATGGGAAGTGTGGTGAGGCCTTCGCGCCGATGCCACCGCTGCCCCCGCAACGGTAGACAGCGCCAGTCGCTGTGAGCCCGATACCTGCCTGTCACCAGCAACGATGGAGCGGAGGGCTTCATTGAAGGTTGCCTGATGCCGCTCGCGCATTGTGTTCCCTGAATCCCCTCCCTCAGTCGCCACCCCTTGACTGGCTATTGAGGTTACTCATGAGATCAGCTTCCACCCGCGGCGCCCTGGCGCTGTGCACCCTGCTCCCCCTGTCCGTCCAGGCCCAGCCCCTCGAGGAAGTCATTGTCACCTCCTCCCGCGTGCCCATGCCGGCGCGGGAAATCGGCACCTCGGTCTCGGTCATCAATGCCGCGGAAATTCGCAGCCTGGGCTTCAACAGCCTGCAGGATATCCTGCGCACCCAACCCTCGGTGGCGGTGAGCAACAACGGCGGTGCCGGCAAGATTTCCTCCCTGCGCATTCGCGGCGAGGAGGGCTATCGCACCCGGGTGCTGATCGACGGCATCGACGTATCCGACACCACCGCGCCGCAGTTTGGCCCGCGGGTGGAGCAGCTGCTCAGCAGCGGTATCCAGCGGGTGGAAATCCTGCGCGGGCCCCAGGGCCTGATGTACGGCGCCGACGCCGGCGGCATCGTCAATATCAGCACCCGCACGCCGGGCGAGGGCCTGCGCGGTGACGTCAGCGCCGAGGCCGGCCGCTACGGCACCCGCCAGTACAGCGCCAACCTGAGCGGCGGCAACGCGCTGGTCGATGGCAGCCTGTCCCTGACCGACCTCGAGAGCGACGGTTTCAACGCGCGCCTGGATGACCGCGATCCCGCCGACGACGACGGCTACGACAACACCACCGCCCACGGCCGCCTGGGCTGGAATGCCGGCGAACGGCTGCGCCTGGAGCTGGTGGCGCGGGACGTGGAGGGCGACAGCCAGTACGACGACTGTTTCAACCCGATTACCTATGGCAGCACCAACAGCTGCCGCGACGAGTACCAGCAGCAGGCCTGGCGCGGCGCCGCCCTCTGGCGCGGGGAAACCCTCAATCACGAACTGGCCTGGAGCCGCAGCGACACCGAGCGCGCCACTTTCAGCGATGGCCTGGCCGGCTTCGCCACCGAGGGCAGTCTCAGCCGCTGGAGCTACCTGGGCAGCTATGCGCCCAATGAGTCCCTGCAGCTGGTCTACGGCGCCGAGCACGAAAGCGCGGAACTCGACGACGGCAGCTTCGATACCGAGCGCGACCAGACCGGCTATTTCCTCGAGTACCAGGGCAGCCTCGACCAGCGCCTGTTCTTCACCGCCGGCGCGCGCCACGATGACAACGAGGACTTCGGCGAGCACACCACCTGGCGCGTCAGCGGCGCCTGGGTCATTCCCCTGCAGCAGCACGAGCTGAAGCTGAAGGCCACCCGCGGCACCGGCTTCCGCGCCCCCTCCCTCTACGAGATCGCCTACAACCGCAGCTTCGCCTTTGCGCCGGCTGCGGATGTGGTGTTGCAGGAGGAGCGCAGTGCCGGCCACGACCTCGGCGTTGCCTTCCAGAGCGCCGGCGGCGTGTACCTGGAGGCAGTCTGGTTCGACCAGGACGTCGAAAACGAAATCTACTTTGACCTGGTGGACTACTCCGGCTACCTCCAGGGCCGCGGCGACACCCGCTCCCGGGGCGTGGAACTGATTGCCGACATTCCCCTGGGCGAGCGCCTCAGCCTGTCCGGCAACCTCACCTGGAACGACACCGAGAACGCCGAGGGCGACGATCGCACCTACCGGCCCCGGCAGCTGGCCAACCTGAGCCTGCGCTGGCAGTCCCCCGGAGAGCGCCTTAACCTGGGCCTGCACCTGCGCGCGGCGCGGGACGCCCAGGAGTTCGACGGCCGCGCCCTGGACGACTACGAAGTACTGTCCCTGAACGCCCGCTTCAACCTGCTGCCCCGCCTGGAGCTCTTTGGACGGCTCGAGAACCTGCTCGACGAGGACTACCAGGAAGTCCCTGGCTACCGCAGCAGCGGTCAGGCACTCTACGCGGGCATCCGCTACCACTTCCAGGAGTGAACCATGAGTGACAGCCCCGAGACCCGCAAGGACGCGCGCCACAAACGCGCCATGGAAAAACAGAAGAGCCGGGTCGACGCCAGCATCGCCCGCGCCGACACCGAGCGCGGCGTGGCCATCCTGCTCACCGGCAACGGCAAGGGCAAGTCCAGCTCGGCCTTCGGCATGGTCATGCGCGCCCTCGGCTACGGCTACCGGGTCGGCGTGGTCCAGTTCATCAAGGGGGAGCAGCTCTCCGGCGAGGAAATCTACCTGCGTGATCATTGCCCGCAGGTGGATTTTCATCAGATGGGCACCGGCTTTACCTGGGACACCCAGGATCGCAGCGGCGACATTGCCGCGGCCCGGTCAACCTGGGAAAAGGCCCGCGCGATGCTCGACGACCCCGCCTACCACCTGGTCGTGCTCGACGAACTGACCTACATGCTGGCCTTCGATTACCTGCCGGAGGAGGAGGTCCTCGCGGCCATTGCCGGCAGGCCAGCGGAGCAGAGCGTGGTGGTCACCGGCCGCGGCGGCGGCAGCGCCCTGCAGGATCTCATGGATACCGTCTCCGAAGTGAGGGATATCAAGCATGCCTTCAACAGCGGCATCAAGGCCCGGCGGGGCGTTGACTACTAGGGTCGACCGCCGGCCACAGCTGGCGCAGCGCCTGCTCTTGGCGCTGGCCCTGATCCTGCCCCTGAGCATGCTGCTGGCACTCGGCAGCGGCGCGGTCACCCTCGCACCGGGGGAAGCCTGGGCCGCCCTGCTCGGCCAGGCGGACGCCCAGGCCAACCTGATCGTGCAACAGCTGCGCCTGCCCCGGGTGCTGCTCGCCGCCATTACCGGGGCCACCCTGGCGGTCAGTGGCGCCGCCATGCAGGGGCTGTTCCGCAATCCGCTGGCCGATCCCTCGCTGATTGGCGTCACCGCCGGCGCCTCCCTCGGCGCCTCCCTGTTGATTGTGCTCGGCGGCGGACTGCTGCCGGGCCTGCCCGGGCTCACCCTGATTTCCCTGGCCGCCTTCGCCGGCGGCGCCCTGGCGGTACTGGTGGTCTATCGCCTGGCCAGCAGCGAAACCGGCACCTCGGTGGCCACCATGTTGCTGGCGGGCATTGCCATCACCTCCCTCGCCGGGGCCGCCGGCAGTCTGCTGGAATTCCTCGCCGACAATGAACACCTGCGCCGCATCAGCCTGTGGAAGATGGGCGGCCTGGACGGCGCCACCTTCTCCCGCCTGGGCGTCGCGGCGGTCGTCGGCGGTGCGCTGCTGATCGCCCTGCCCCGCTATGCCACGGTGCTCAATACCCTGTTGCTGGGGGAGTCCGAGGCACGCCACCTGGGCATCGATGTGGAGCGGCGCCAGCGCGGCATCATCCTGTGGGTGGCCGTCGGCGTCGGCACCTCGGTCGCCATGGTCGGTACCATCGCCTTTGTCGGCCTGGTGGTGCCGCACCTGGTACGCCTGCTGATCGGTCCCGACCACCGGGTGCTGCTGCCGGCCTCGGCCCTGGCCGGGGCGATACTGCTGGTGCTGGCCGACAGCCTGGCGCGAGTCGCGCTGGCGCCCACCGAGCTGCCGGTAGGGATCATCACCGCCATGGTCGGGGTTCCCTTCTTCATCTCCCTGCTGCGCCAGCGGCGGCATTTCGGCATGACGCCGTGAGCCTGTTGCAGCTGGACAACATCGCCGCCGCCCCCTGGGGCGAGCCGGTGCTGGCGGACATCAGCCTGAGCCTGCCCGCGGGGCGCGTGCTCGCCGTCCTCGGCGGCAACGGCGCCGGCAAGTCCTCCCTGCTGCGCCTGGTCGCCGGGGATATTGCCGCCAGCCGCGGCCGCGCCAGCTTCGCCGGGCAGGCACTGGGCGACTGGCCGCGCCGGCAGCTGGCCACCCGTCTCGCCTGCCTGCCGCAGTTTTCCAGCCTCAGCTTTCCCTTCAGCGTCGAGGAAGTGGTGCTGCTCGGCCGCACCCCCCACAGCAGCGGTCGCCAGCAGGACCGGCTGATCGCGCAGCAGGCGA
The DNA here is from genome assembly GCF_054779855.1 of Haliea atlantica. Classification (NCBI taxonomy): domain Bacteria; kingdom Pseudomonadati; phylum Pseudomonadota; class Gammaproteobacteria; order Cellvibrionales; family Halieaceae; genus Haliea; species Haliea atlantica. The sequence goes on from NZ_BAAGXL010000003.1 coordinate 695,392, forward strand.
TGCAGGCGACCGACACCCTGGGCCTGCGCCATCGCCTCTACACCCAGCTGTCCGGGGGCGAGCGCCAACGGGTGCAGCTGGCGCGGGTGATGGCGCAGATCCTCGACCGCTGCGACCAGGGCTGCCTGCTGCTCCTGGACGAACCCACCACCGCCCTGGACCTGAACCATCAGCAGCAGCTGCAGGCCACGGTAGCCGACCTCGCTGGCCGGGGCTGCGCGGTGCTGCTGGTGGTCCACGATGTCAATCTGGCCGCCGCCATGGCCGACCAGTTGCTGGTGCTGGATCGCGGCCGCTGCGCCGCCCAGGGCAGCCCCGGGGAGGTGCTCACCCCGGCCCTCTTCCGCGACCTGTTCCACGCCGACGTGCTGATCGGGGAACATCCCGACGGCGGCCGCCCACTGGTGATCAGCCGGTGACGCCGCGAGGGCCAGCGAGCCCCCTGCGCCGCCTCCTGTGCCTGCTGCTGGCGAGCCTGCTGGCACCGGCCCTCGGGGCGGCCCCGGTCACCGTGGAAGATGCCCTGGGCCGGCGGGTCACGCTGGATGAACCGGCGCGACGCATTGTCGCCCTGGCACCGCACATCGTGGAAAACCTCTTTACCGCCGGTGCCGGCGCAAAGCTGGTGGGCGTGGTGAGCTACAGCGACTGGCCCGAGGCCGCGCGCGGCATCCCCCGGGTCGGCTCCTTCAATGCCTTCAGCCTGGAGCAGATCGCGGCGCTGTCACCCGACCTGGTGGTCATGTGGGGCTCCGGCAACGGGTCGCGGGCGCTGGAAAAACTGCAGCGGCTGGGACTGCCGGTCTATGTCAGCGAGCTGCGGCAGCTGGCGGACATTCCGCGGGACATCCGCCGCCTGGGGGAGCTGGCCGCGACCAGCGCCGTGGCCGACGCCGAAGCCGCGCGGCTGGAGGCCGGTTTTCGCCAGCTGGCCGAGCGCTACCGCGGCCGCAGGCGCCTGCCGGTGTTCTACCAGATCTGGCACGAACCCCTGCAGACGGTCAGCGGCGAGCACCTGATCAGTGAAGTGATCGACCTGTGCGGTGGCGAGAACCTGTTTGCCGACGCCCGCGGCCTGGCGCCGCGGGTCAGCCTGGAAGCGGTGCTGGCGGCAAACCCCCGGGCGATCATCGCCGGGGGCATGGACAACCAGCGCCCGGAGTGGCTGGCGTTCTGGCGGCGCTTCCCCGCACTGACGGCGGTGCGCCGGGAGGCCCTGATCGCCGTACACCCGGACCTGCTGCAGCGGCCCACCGCGCGCCTGCTGGCCGGGGCCCGGGAACTCTGTAGCGCCCTCGACGCGGTGCGCGCGGGCGACTGAGGCGGGCTCAGTTCTGCGACTGGCTGCCTTTCTGCGCCTCTTCCAGTCCCTTGAGGAATTCGCCCATCTTGCGCCCGGCCTCCTCCGGGCTCATGTCTTCGATGCCCTCGAACTCCTTGCCCGCCTCGGCCCAGCGCGCCTCCATCTGCCGCGCCGCGCGCTCACTGGCGATATTGGAGAAGATCATCAGCACCGCCAGGATACCAAACACGATCTGCGCCGTGCGGCGCGGGCGCCCGTGGACCGAGACACTGGCCTCGATCAGCAGGAAGGCGCCCCAGGCGATGGCGATGATCGTGCCCAGGTAGGGCACGATGGCCAGCAGGGCGGTGATCGGGTAAATCGCGGCTATCGACGCCTGGCAGCGGAAGGCGGTCTCGTAGTTTTCCTCCGAGCCCATCAGCTTCCAGATCACGAACAGAATGGCCGCGCCGATGAAGGCACCGATGACGGCGAAGATCGGCATGATGATGATGGCACCCAGGCCCGCCGCCAGCATGCCGACGGGGGAGCCGAAGAGCGAGACCACGGCGCTCACCAGCCCCATGATGGCCCCCATCACCGCGACAAAAATCACCGGGTTGGCGTAGCCACCCGATTTCGGCATGGTCTGGAAATACCCCACCGGGTTGGTAATCACCGATTTGGCCTGTTCCACCACCTGCCCGATGTCAAACCTGGCTGCGTCACTCATGGCACTCCCCTCTTGCTCATTATGATTAATCCCGGCCTTGAGGATAGTACGGCTGGCGCCGGGTCACCATACCCCGGGCGGCAATATCCCCACGCTCGTCGCGGTACTGTGCGACAGGTCCGCGCCTTGCTATGCTCGGCCACACTGTGACCCTCGAGGAGCCCGCATGCTGCGCCTGCTGACCCTGTCTTTCCTGTTGCTGCCCGCGCTGGGCTGGGCGGCCGGCTACCAGGTGATCTACACCGCCACCCTGGAGCGCGATGCCCCCGAGGCGGAGGTCGAGATCAGCCTGCAGGGAGAGCGGCTGCCCAGCAAGCTGGTGCTGCACCTCAACCCCGAACGGCACCGGGAGCTGGCCAGCGAATCACCGCTCAGCGTGGACGGGGACGAGGCGACCTGGGAGCCCGCCGGCGACGGCGCCACGCTGCGCTACCGCTTCGTCATTGACGCCACCCGCGACAACGGCCGCTACGATTCCCGCAAGACCGACGCCTGGGCGATCCTGCGCTCGGACAAGCTGGTTCCCCCGATCTCGGTGACCTCACCCCCCAGCCTCGAGGCGACGGCGCAGCTCGCCTTTCGTCTGCCGGAGGGCTGGTCCTCGGCAGCACCCTACGCCAAGGTCAAGGGCCGCGAACACGACTATGTGATTGTCGATCCCGGCCGGCGTCTGCCGCGCCCCAAGGGCTGGCTGATCCTGGGGGAATTTGCCGCCCGCCAGGACATGATCGCCGGCACCGACGTGCGGGTGGCGGCTCCCGCCGGCCAGGGCGGCCGCCTGCAGGACGCCCTGGCCTTCCTCGGCTGGACCCTGCCCGCGGTCAAGGCGGTGTTTCCCGATTTCCCCGAGCGCCTGCTGATTGTCACCGCCGACGACCCCATGTGGCGCGGCGGACTGTCGGGCACCCGCTCCCTGTTCATGCACCGCGATCGGCCGCTGATCAGCGGCAACCGCACCAGCAGCCTGATTCACGAGCTGGTGCACGTGGGCACCGCCATCAACGGTGGCAAGCAGGCCGACTGGATCGTCGAGGGCATTGCCGAGTACTACGCCGCCAACATCCTCTGGCGCACCGGCGGCATGAGCGACTACCGCTACCGCCAGACCCTCGCCTGGAAGGAGAACTGGGCGGCAGAGGCCGACACCCTGTTCCGCAAACGCTCCAGCGGCCCGGTGACCGCGCGCGCCGCCATTTTCATGCACCGGCTCGACCTCGCCCTGCGCGAGGCCTCCAATGGGCAGTACAGCATCGATGACGTCGCCCGGGCCCTGGCCCGGCACGGCGGGCGGGTCTCCCTGCCCCTGCTCAAGGAAATCGTGGCAGAGCGGGTGGGCGATGCCGTCGACGTGGACGCCCTGATCGCCGAACTGGAAGGCAGCGGCGCAGACGCACAAGCCACCTGACAAAGTCCACCCAGTCGCCCGACCGGGGCCGCGCCGACGCGTGTTATCATGATGCGCGCCAGGGAACGCGATGCAGAGGACGCCCGCCATGCTCAGGTTATTCACCATCGACAAGGGACTGATCCGCGAGATCCAGAGCGACGGCGCCACCGTGGAGGACATCCGCAAGGCCGACTGGATCGACGCCCTGGAGCCGGGGGAAGACGAGCGCGAGCTGTTGCAGTCGCTGTTGCGCATCGACCTGCCGGAGTCCGACGATGTCGAGGAAATCGAGGCCTCTGCCCGCTGCTTTGTCGACCAGGCGGGCCTGCACGTACACTCGCTGTTCCTCGCTCCCCACGAGGGTCGCTACGACACGGTTTCCGTGGCCTGCATTCTGCAGCCCAAGCGCCTGATCACCATCCGCGACAACGACACCGCCGATTTCCGCCTGCTGCGGCTGCGCGCCCGCCGCGGCCAGGTCAGCAGCGCCTCCCCCGCCGAACTGCTGGTAACCCTGTTCGAGCAGAAAGTGGAGAACCACGCCGACACCCTGGAGGACATTCACTACCAGCTGGAGAAGGTCAGCCACCTGGTACTGGAGGACGAGGAAGCCGAGCTGGAGGATGCCATCAGCAAGCTGGCGCAACTGGAGGACAGCAATGGCAAGATGCGCCTTTGTCTGATGGATACCCAGCGCAACATATCCTTCCTGCTGCGCCACCTGAGCGGCATCAGCGACTACCGGGAAACCATGCGCGAGATCATCCGCGACGTGGAAACGCTGATGTCCCACACCACCTTCCTGTTCGACAAGATCAACTTCCTGATGGACTCCACCCAGGGTTTTATCAACATCGAGCAGAACCAGATCATCAAGACCTTCTCGATTGCCGCGGTAGTGTTTCTGCCACCGACCCTGGTGGCCAGCATCTACGGTATGAACTTCCACTTCATGCCCGAGCTGGACTGGCAACTTGGCTACCCCGGAGCCCTGGCACTGATGGTCGCCTCCGGCTTCGCCCCCTACTGGTACTTCAAGCGCAAGGGCTGGCTGTAACATGCGCCGCCTTCCCGCCCTGCTGCTGGTCCTGTCGCTGCTGGTCGGCTGGGCGGGCCCGGCCGCCGCCTGGGCCCCCGACTTTGACACCCTCGACCAGGCCATCCAGGACCTGCAAGTCGATCTGGCCCGCCCCTCGGAGGCGACCGCGGCGGCAGCACTGGAGCCCCAGATGCAGCAGGTCGAGGCGCAGCTGGCGGCCCGGGAAGCCGCACTGGCGGCCCGGCGGGACACCCTGGAAGGCCAGCGAGACCAGCTGCAGCGAACCGGGGAGCACCTGGAGCAGAGTTTGCGCAGCCTGGAGGACAGCCAGATCCTCTCGCGAGTGCTGCTGGAACTCCGGCAGAGCCTGCCCGAGGTCGAGGCCAGCCCGATGCTGGCCGCCGCCATCGCCGACCTGCGCCTGCGTCAGTTCGACCTCGCCCGCCAGTTGCGCGATCTGTCGCCACGCACAGGCACCGCGGGCACTGCCCCCGCCGGACAGGTCACCCCCGGCAGGACACTGCTGGCGCTGCCAGAGCAGCTCGACCGCCTGATCGACGATGCCACCACCCTGCTGGCCCTGGAGCAGGAGGTGGTGGGCCTGCACCAGCGCCTTGAGAGTCGCATTGACGAGCGGATGTTCTGGATACCCAGCAACCGTCCGGTGGACATTCACTGGCTGCTGGCCCTGCCGGAGCAGCTGCGCCAGCAACTCGGCGAGATCCGCCTGGGCGAGACCCTGGGTGAGCTGGCTGCGGGCCTGCGCTCGCATCCGCTGGTATTTTTGCCCCTGTTGCTGGTCATCGGCCTGCTGCTGCACCGGCGCCGCTGGTTATCAGCGCAGGTGACAGCACTCAACGAACAGGCCGGCACCGCCGACGGCGACGGGCTCTGGCATACCCCAGCGGCCATCCTGCTGACCGCGCTCCAGGCCCTGCCGGTCAGCCTGGCCCTGGCACTTTGCGGCCTGGCCCTGGAAATCGACGGGCGCGGGCAGAACGCCAGCCTGGGCGCCGCTCTGCTGGCGATGGCGGAGGTCTGGCTGGTGTTCTTCAGCAGCTACCGCATTCTCGCCCCGGGCGGGATTGCCGAACGACACTTCCACTGGCCGGTGCAGCGGGTGGCTTTCCTGCGCCGACACCTGCGCAGCCTGGGCCTGGTCATGCTCGGTCTCGCCGCCGTCACCAGCTACGCCGAGAGCCTGCCTGGCGAACTGAGCGAGGACGTGCTGGGCACGCTGATCGTGCTCAGCGGCTACGCCCTGGCGGCGCTGCTACTGTTCCGGGTGGTGCAGCAGCGCAGCGGTCGCGACACCCCGCCCGGTGCCGGCGAGGTGCTGGTGGGGGCCCTGCTGGCAGCCCTGCCCGTGGCACTGATTGTCGCCGTGGGTCTGGGCTACTACTACACCGCCCTCAAGCTCACCGGGCGACTGATCGACACCCTTTTTCTCCTGATTGGCTGGCAGCTGCTGCAGGCCTGCCTGCTGCGCCTGCTGTCAGTGGCTTCGACACGCCTGGCACACCACCGGCGGGAACAGGAGGCCGGCCAGCAACCCGCCGCGGCGGTGGCGCGAACACCCGCCGGGGAAGACCAGAGCACAGCGCTTGGCGACGAGCCCGGCCTCGACCTGGACCAGGTCAACCAGCAATCCCTGCGGCTGCTGCGCTGGCTCATGCTCGGCGGCCTGGCCTTCGGCCTCTACCTGATCTGGGCGGACCTGATTTCCCTGTTCGCCTACCTCGACAATGTCAGCCTGTGGCACTACCTCGCCGCCGATGGCGAGACCCAGGTCTCCATCAGCCTGCGCGATCTGCTCGGCGCGCTGGTACTGCTGGCGGTCGCCGTGGCCCTGGGCCGCAATCTGCCCGGGCTGCTCGAAGTCACCGTCCTGTCGCGTCTGCGCCTGGCCCAGGGCTCGGCCTACGCCACCACGACCCTGCTGTCCTACGTGATTTTCAGTGTCGGTTTCGTGCTCAGCCTGGGAACCCTCGGGGTCAGCTGGGACAAGCTGCAGTGGCTGGTGGCCGCCCTGGGCGTGGGCCTCGGTTTCGGCCTGCAGGAAATATTCGCCAACTTTGTCTCCGGCCTGATCATCCTCTTCGAGCGCCCGATTCGCATCGGCGACGTGGTAACCCTCGGCAACCAGTCGGGTGTGGTCAAGCGGATCCGCATTCGCGCCACCACCATCAGCGACTTCGACCGCAAGGACATTGTCATTCCCAACAAGGTCTTCATCACCGGTGAACTCACCAACTGGTCGCTCACCGATACCGTGACGCGGGTAATCGTGCGCGTGGGAGTCGCCTATGGTTCCGATCTCGAACTGACTCGCACCCTGCTGCTGCGGGCGGCGCGGGAGAACCCGCGGGTCATCAGCGATCCCGAGCCCCTGGTGTATTTCCTCGCCTTCGGTGCCAGCACCCTGGACCACGAGTTGCGCGTACATGTCCGGGAACTGACCGACCGCAACCCGGCCATCGACGAGATCAACCGGCGCATCGACAGCCTGTTCCGGGAGCACGACGTCGAGATTGCGTTCAACCAGGTTGACGTGCACCTGCGCTCCCTGCCCGAACGCGGCAGCGGGACCACGCCAGCGGGCAACACCGGGGCGGACAGCTAGGGCGACGACGCCCTCTGCGGCGCGGCCCCCGCCCCGGCCGGTTTGCGCCGGCCGCCGCTTCCATGCACCATGGGTCCAAATCCGATACCGGAAGGACCCGTCGATGCCGGCAGATAACAAGGCGCTTAACTCCACCGTGCTCGTTCCCGTCTTCGTCCCCGCTGTGGCCGTGATCGCCCTGCTGGTGATCGGCACCATCAGCAACCCCGAACTGGCCGGTAACGCCTTCAGTGCCACCCTGGCCTATATCACCGAGACCTTCGGCTGGTTCTACATGCTGTCGGTCGCCTTCTTCCTTCTGTTCATCGTGGGTGTCGCCTTCACCAAGTGGGGACACATCAAACTGGGGCCTGACCACGCCGACCCCCAGTACAGCTTCCCCGCCTGGTTCGCCATGCTGTTTTCCGCCGGCTACGGCATCGCCCTGCTCTTTTTCGGCGTCGCCGAGCCGGTGCTGCACTACGCCTCACCCCCGGCGGGGGCCGCGGAGACCGTGGACTCCGCCAAGCAGGCGATGCAGATTTCCTTTTTTCACTGGGGCTTCCACATCTGGGCCATCTACGGGCTGGTGGGCCTGGTGCTGGCCTATTTCGCCTTTCGCCACGGCCTGCCCCTCTCCATGCGCGCGGCCCTCTACCCGCTGATCGGCGAGCGCATCCACGGCCCCATGGGGCACGCGGTGGACGTGTTCGCCATCCTCGGCACCATGTTCGGCATTGCCACCACCCTCGGGCTCTCGGTGGCACAGATCAATGCCGGCCTGAATTATCTCTGGCCCGCCATCCCGGTCAATGTCACGGTACAGATCGTCGCCATTGCCCTGATCACCTGCGCGGCCATCTTCTCCGTGGTCGCCGGGATGGACAAAGGTGTCAAACGGCTGTCGATTCTGAGCATGTTCCTGGCGGCCTCGCTGATGCTTTTCGTATTCTCGGTGGGGCCCAGCATTCACATCCTCGAGAGTTTCCTGCAGAACACCGGCTCCTACCTGAACAACATCGTCGAACGCACCTTCAACCTGCAGGCCTATTCCCGCAGCGACTGGATCGGCAACTGGACCCTGTTCATTTTTGGCTGGACCATCTCCTGGGCGCCCTTCGTCGGGCTGTTCATCGCCAAGATCAGCCGCGGCCGCACCATCCGCCAGTTCGTGGTCGGGGTGATGCTGGTGCCCTCGATCTTCACCTTTCTCTGGTTCTCGATTTTTGGCAACACCGCGCTGAACCTGATCATGAACGAGGGCTATCACACGCTGATCGGCCAGGTGCAGGCGGACCAGGCGATCGCCCTGTTCCGTCTCTACGAGGCGCTGCCGCTGTCCTCGGTGGTGTCCTTCATCACGGTACTGCTGATCATCACCTTTTTCGTCACTTCCTCCGACTCCGGCTCCCTGGTGATCGACTCCCTCGCCTCCGGCGGCGCCAGCTACACCCCGGTGTGGCAGCGGGTGTTCTGGGCCACCGCCGAGGGCACCGTGGCTTCGGTACTGCTGCTGGCAGGCGGGCTCAGCGCCCTGCAGACCATGGCCATCGCCAGCGCTCTGCCCTTCTCCATCATCATGATCATTGCCGCCATCGGCATGTGGCGGGCCCTGGTGATCGAGGGCCATCACCACAGCAGCCTCAAGACCGAGATACAACAGCGCTTCTCCGGGACCTCCGGTCGCGGCCTGTGGCGCAAGCGATTGCTGGGCATGGTGACCTTCCCCGACCGCGAAGAGGTGGAACACTTCATGCACACCACCGTGCGCAAGGCCATGCTGCGGGTGGAACGCGAGCTGCAGAAGCAGGACTGGAAGACCGAAGTCCACGAGGATCCGGCGACCGCCCGTATCTACCTGGAAGTGATCAAGGAAGGGCTGCTGGACTTCATCTACGAGATTCGCATGATCGAGCACGCCCTGCCCGACTATGCCTATCCGGAGATGGTTCACAACCAGGACAGCGAGCACGTCTACTACCGTGCCGAAGTTTTTCTGCGCCGGGGCGGGCAGTCCTACGATGTCTACGGGCTGGACCAGCACGACATCATCACCGACATTCTCGACCAGTTCGAAAAGCAGCTGAACTTCCTGCATATCTCCCCCGGGAGCCTGCCCTGGCGCATGGAGGAGCACGACGAGCTGCTGCAGGTTGACCCGGAGGCACAGCAGCCTTCCTGAGCAGAGCCAATCGGGAGTGCAAGCATGGAACACAGGCGGCTTTCTGCATTGACAGTGCGGCAACACGGGTCCGCATCCCTGTTGCTGCTGGCCCTCTTCGCCGTGCCGGTCAGTGCCGAGGACAGCGCCCGCATTGAGGCCCTGCTGCAGCGCATCGAGGCCCTGGAGGCGCGCCTGCGGGCCCTGGAAACCGAGCGCCAGCCAGCGCCGGCCGGCAGCGGCACCCTGCGCGAGGAGCTGCTGACCGGCACTCCGGGGAGCGCTGAAGCGCCGACGGCAGAGGCCACCGCCCGCGACGATGCCATCGCCGCGGATGAACGACTGGCCCAGGCGGTGCTCGGCAGCGAACGCGAGAGCAATGCGCCACCCCCGGCGCCACCGCCCTCGGTGGATATCGGCGGCGCCCTGCGCTTCAACGTGGTGCACCGGGATTTCGTCGACAGCTCCGAGGGCAAGTACGGGGAGAGCGGTCTGGACGTCTTCCGCCTGAATATCGATGGCGAACTGGACAACATCCTGGTTTCGGCGGAATACCGCTTCTACACCTACATGGACACCATCCACCACGGCTGGGTCGGCTATCAGTTCGAGGACCAGAGCCAGCTGCAGGTGGGCATCCACCAGGTGCCCTTCGGCCTGCTGCCCTACGCCGCCCACAACGCCTGGTTTGGCGTGCCCTACTACCTGGGCCTGGCGGATGACTACGACATGGGCATCCGCTATCAGCGCCAGGACGGACCCTGGAGCAGCCACCTGGCCTTCTACAAGAACGAGGAACTCAACAGCGCCGGCGACCTGGACCGCTACTCCTTCGACCTGGTACTGGATGGCGACCAGCAGAACGAGGAGATCGACCAGTTCAACGCCCGCCTGGCCTACACCCTCGGCCTCGGCAGCGGCTGCGAAACCGAGCTGGGCGCTTCCGCCCAGCGTTCCGAACTCTACAACAGCACCAGCGACCGCCGCGGCGAGCACTGGGCCGGCGCCCTGCACCTGGACAGTCGCTGCGGACGCTGGAACCTGCAATTGCAGGGTATTCGCTACGATTACGATCCGGCCAATCCCCCGGGGCTGAGCCGGGACGCGGTGCGCGTCGGCGCTTTCGGCGGCAGCTATGATATCGCCGGCTCCGCCGACGTGCTGGTCGCCAACATCGCCTACAACTTCGCCTCGCCCTGGTCCTTCATTGACCAGGTGACCTGCTACAACGATTATTCCCGCCTGTTCAAGGACGGCGACGGCCAGCTCGACTCCCAGATCAACACCCTGGGCTGCGCCATCGGCAGCGGGCCCCTGTTTACCTATGTCGACTATATCCTGGCCAACAACATGGCCTTCTTCGGCAACGGCTCCATGGCTGCCGGGGGCGAGGACGAATGGCGGGGGCGCTTCAACGTGAACATCGGCTTCTACTGGTGACTGTGATGCTGCGACAACTGACCCTGGGCCTGCTGTGCCTGCTGGCCGCCAGCTCCGCCTCCGCGCAAGCGCAACTGAACGTCGTCTCCTGGGACGGCGCCTACGTCAAGAGCCAGATTCTCGGCTTCATCCGTCCCTACGAGGAAGCCACCGGGGTGCGGGTCAATGTGCTGCAGTACAGCGGCGGTATCGAGGAGATCCGCGCCCAGGTGCGCGCCTGGAATGTGCACTGGGACGTGGTCGACCTGGAGCTGTTCGATGCCCTGCGCGCCTGCCAGGAAGGCCTGCTGGAGCCGATTGACCCAGACAGCCTGCCCCCGGGCAGCGACGGCACCCCCGCGGACGAGGATTTCATCCACCACAGCCTGATGCCCTGCGGGGTCGGCAATGTGGTCGGGTCCACCGTGGTGGCCTGGCATCGCGAGCACCTGGAGCGTGCGCCGACGCAACTGGAGGATTTCTTCGACCTGGGGACCTGGCCCGGGCGGCGCGCCCTGCGCCGGGGCCCCCAGGGCAACCTGGAGTGGGCGCTGATCGCCGACGGCGTGCCCGAGGACGCGGTCTACCGGGTACTCTCCACCGAGGCGGGGCTCGACCGGGCCTTCGAGGTACTGGCGCGGATCAAGCCGCACACCGACTGGTGGCGCACCGGCCAGGAGGCCATCCGCATGCTGGAAACCGGCCAGGTGGTGATGGCCGGGGTCTACAGCGGCCGGGTGCCCGGCGCCGTCGAGCGCGGCGTACCCCTGCAGATCCTCTGGGATCACCAGCTCTGGTTCTACGATGTCTGGGGTATTCCCCGCAACGGGCGCAACACCGAACTGGCCCGCGACTTCATCCGCTTTGCCACCTCCACCGAAAGCCTCGCCGGACAGGCCCGCCACATTCCCTACGGCCCGGTGCGGCGCTCGTCCCTGGACCTGCTGCCGGCGGAACGCCGCGAGCAATTGCCCACGGCACCGGAGAACCTGAGCAACGCCATTGAGCTGGACGCCCGCTGGTGGTCGGAACACCTGGACCGCATTGCCCCGCGCTTCGAGCGCTGGCTGGAGCAGCCGGTCATGGTGCCGCGGAATCTGCCTCGCTAGCACCGTTGCGGGGAACAACGCCGGGGCGCCACTGGTCCACGGCCCAGGTGTAGACCACGTCGGTCGAGGAATTCAGCGCCGTCTCCGCGGAGTCCTGCAGCACACTGATCACGAAACCGACGGCCACGACCTGCATCGCGACGTCCAGGGGTATACCGAAGAGTGAACAGGCCAGGGGAACCAGCAGCAGGCTCCCCGAAGGCACCCCGCTGGCGCCACAGGCCGCAAGGGCGGACACGATACACAGCAGGAGGGCGGTGCCGAAGGCAGTGTCGATACCCAGGGTATTGACCGCTGCCAGGGTGAGTACGGTAATGGTAATCGCCGCCCCGGCCATGTTGATGGTCGCGCCCACGGGAATCGTTACCGCGAACAGTTCCTCGGAGATGCCCAGCTTCTTTGCCAGGTTGAGGTTCACCGGAATGTTGGCCGCGGAACTGCGGGTGAAGAAAGCCGTCACCCCGGACTCTTCCAGGCATTTGAAGACAATGGGAAACGGGTTGCGGCCGCTGACCAGGAACACCAGCAGGGGATTCAGCAGCAGCGCCATGGCCAGCATGGTTCCCAGGAGCAGGGCCGCCAGACTGGCATAGGAAGCCAGCGCCGCCACGCCGGTGCTCGCCACCGTCGCGCAAACCAGACCAAATATGCCTAGGGGCGCCAGGCGGATCACGTAACGCACGACGTCGCTGACACCGACCGCCAGGGTTTCCAGGTGCTCGCGGAAGCCCAGACTGGCGCGCCGGAAACTCAGCCCCAGCAGCACGGCCCAGGTCAGACAGCCGAGGAAATTGCCGGTCAGCAGGGCATTGACCGGGTTGTCGATCAGGCTGAACAGCACATCGGTGAGCACGCTGGAAACTGCCGCCGGGGGGCTGCCCTCGGCCGCCGAGGCAAGTACCAGCGTCTGCGGGAAGGCCCAACTGGCAAGCAGCGCCAACAGCGCGGCGCTGACGGTACCAACCAGATAGAGACCCAGGACCAGTGCCACCTTGCGGCCATCGCCGCGGCGTTCGTGGCGATTGGCGATCGCCGACATCACCAGCAGCATTACCAGCAGCGGTGCCACCGCCTTGAGCATGCCGACAAACAACTCCCCGAGCAGCCCCAGGGGCTCGGCCAGGCCCGGCGCCAGCAAACCCAACCCGGCTCCCGCCAGCACACCCAGGAAAATCTGGGGCACCAGCCCCAGTGAACGCAATCGCACTCGCCAGCTCCGTCAGCAGTCGCGCTTACAGCACCGTGAAATGTTTGCGCAGGGGCAACTCGCGAATCCGCTGGCCGGTGGCGGCAAACACGGCGTTGGCGATGCTCGGCGCCGACGGCGGCGTCGGCGGCTCCCCCACCCCGCTCGGCGGCGCGTCGCTGGTCACAATGTGGCTGCGGATGACGCGCGGTGACTGGGCCAGGCTGGCCACCGGATAATCGTGGAAATTGGACTGCTGCACCTGGCCATCGGCAAAACTGATCTCGCCCATCAGGGCCAGGCTCAGGCCAAACAACATGCCACCCTCCATCTGCGCGTGGACCCGATCCGGGTTGACCACGCGACCGGCATCAATCGCCCCGTGCATTTCCAGCACACGCAGCTTGCCGTCGCGGACTTCCACCTTGCTGGCCACGGCGGTATGACTGAGGAAGCTGTTACTGAGGGACAGCCCCCAGCCCTGCCCCTCGGGCAGCTCCTCGCCCCAAGGAATCTGTTCCAGCAGCGCCCGCAGTACAGCCTTGAGACGACCGGTCTGATAGGGGTAGTCGGCCAGGCTGCGGCCGTAGTTGCTGTATTCGAAACCCTCCTCGCTGAAGTCGAGCTCGCGGTCCTCGCCGATCAGGTCCAGCCACATTTGTGCCGGGTCCTTGCCCGCGGCGTGGGCCAGTTCGTCAACGAAACTGCCCACACCAAAGGCGAAGGGAATGTTGTAGACCGAGCGCAACCAACCGATGCGCGCATGCGCCGGTGCCGGCAGCGATTCGAGGCGCAGGTTTGGCGTGGCAAAGGGGATGCTGGCGAAGGTCTGCGAGAGGGAGCCATCATCCAGGGTGTCGACGCTGGCGTCGAAGGTCGAGCCAATCGGTGTCGCCGCCTGACGCGCCAGCCAGGCCTGCACCGCACCCTGGTCGTCCAGGGCGGCGCGGTAGTACTGGGCACAGGGCGCGTGGAAATAATCGTGGTGGATATCGTCCTCGCGGCTCCAGACCACCTGTACCGGCTTGCCGCTGTGAGCCGCCAGTCGCGCGGCCTCCACGCAGTAATCGGGCTTGGACTTGCGCCCAAAACCGCCGCCCAGCAGGGTGACATGCACCTTCACCTGCTCCGGCTTCAGGTCCAGGGCCTCGGCCACCGCCGCCTGTACCGCCTGCGGGTTCTGGGTGCAGGTCCAGACCTCACAGCCCTCCACGCTGACCCGCGCGGTCGCAACCGGCGGCTCCATCGGCGCGTGGGCCAGGTAGGGTGTGCGATAACTCGCTTCGACGACCTGGCTGGCGGCGGAGAGTGCGGCATCCACGTCACCGCGCTGACGCACCACCGTGCCGCTGTTCTCGCGTACGGAGCTTTCCAGCCCGTCCAGATAGCTGGCGGAGTCGTGGTCGCTGTGACTGCTGTCCCGCCAGCTGACGCTGAGTGCCTGGCGCCCCTGCAGAGCGCTCCAGGTATTGCTGGCGAGTACCGCAAGGCCCTCGATAGGCTGGAAACCCCGCGGGCCCGCCGGCGCGCGCAGCTCGACCACGTCCTGCACACCGCTCACGGCGCGCGCCGGTTCGGCGTCAAAGCTAGCGATATGACCGTCCAGCCAGGGACTGCGGGCGACGGTGGCATAGAGCATCTCCGGCAACACGACATCGGCCCCGTAGACGGCGCGACCGGTAACGATATCGTCGAGGTCGACAATCTCCAGCCCACTGCCGATGTAGCGGAAATCCTCTGCCGCTTTCAGCGGCAGACTGTCGAGTGCCGGCATCGGCAGCGCCGAGGCCGCCCGGGCCAGCTCGCCGAAACCGAGCTCGCGCCCGCTCGCGCTGTGCAGGACGCGGTGCTTGCTGGCACGGCACTCGGACAGGGGCACCTCCCAACGCTGCGCGGCTGCCTGCTCAAGCAGGCGCCGGGCGGCGGCCCCCATCTGGCGCATGGTGTGGTAGAAATCGCGCACCGAGCGAGAGCCATCGGTGTTCTGACTGCCGTAGGCGGGATCGCCCAGGGCCTGGATCACCCGTACCCGGGACCAGTCCGCCTCCATTTCGTCCGCCACCACCTGTGGCAGGCTGGTGCGGATCCCGGTACCCATCTCGGAGCGGTGGGCAACGATGTCCACGGCGCCGTCCTCGGACAGGGTCACGAAAAGATTGAGGGACTGCCCCTGGGCGGTATCCAGAACGCCTGCAAGGCCTGGGCGACTGCCCACCACCGAAGCACCCAGCACCAGGCCGCCGGCGGTCATCCCGGTCAGCGCCAGGAAACGGCGCCGGGAGATCTGCTGCACCGTGTTCATGCGTCACCCCCCTGCTCTGCTGCCGCGTGCACCGCGGCGCGGATGCGCGCATAGGTTCCGCAGCGACAGAGGTTGCCGGCCAGGGCAGAGTCGATCTCCTCGTCCGAGGGTGAGGGTGTATCCCGCAGCAGGGCGGCCGCGCTCATCAGCTGCCCCGCCTGACAGTAGCCGCACTGGGGAACACCGTGCTCGCGCCAGGCCTGCTGCAGCGGGTGGTCCCCGGCCTTGCCGCCGAGCCCCTCGATCGTGGTGACTTCGGCACCGGCCGCCTGTTCCAGGGTGGTCAGACAACTGCGCACGGGTTTGCCGTCCAGATGAACCGTACAGCTGCCACACAGCCCCTGGCCGCAGGCATAGCGTGTGCCGCGCAGGCCCAGCAAGTCGCGCAGGGCCCACAGCAGCGGCATTTCGGCGGGGGCGTCCAGTTGCCGCTCTTCCCCATTGACGTTCAGTTTCATGGTCGGCTCCTCAGTGACATTGCGTTCAGCTTAGCGCAGCCAGCCCACAGCGCAAAATCAGCCCTGCGCCGGGGCCTCGCCACCGCCAGCGCCAACGGGCCCTGTAGCGCTTGCCAAACCCGGCAGGTTTGCTACGCTGCGGCGTCCGACAACAGAGACCGAGAAAGCCCATGAAGCCCGCGACGCTTGCCCTGCATGCCGGCTATGAAGGCGACCCCGCCACCAATGCCGCCACCACGCCGATCTACCAGACCACCTCCTACACCTTCAACGACACCCAGCACGGCGCCGACCTGTTCGACCTCAAGGTGCCGGGCAACATCTACAGCCGCATCATGAACCCGACCAATGCGGTTCTCGAGGCGCGCCTGGCGGCCCTCGAGGGCGGTGTCGGCGCGCTGGCCGTGGCCTCCGGCATGGCCGCCATTCGCTATGCCATCGAGGCCATCGCCGAGGTGGGCTGCAACATCGTCAGCACCTCCCAGCTTTACGGTGGCACCTACAATCTCTTCGCCCACACCTTTCCCCGCCAGGGCATTGAGGTACGCTTCGCCGACGCCGGGGATTTCGAGCGGGTCGCCAGCCTGATCGACAGCAATACCCGCGCACTGTTCTGCGAGTCCATCGGCAACCCCGCGGGCAATGTCGTGGACCTGCAGCGCTGGGCCGAGATTGCCCACGCCGCGGGCGTGCCGCTGATCGTCGACAACACCGTGGCGACGCCGATGCTCTGCCGCGTGTTCGATCACGGTGCGGACATCGTCGTACATTCCCTCACCAAGTACATCGGTGGGCACGGCACCACCATTGGCGGCGCGATTGTCGACAGCGGCCGCTTCGACTGGGCGGCCCACGCGGACCGCTTCGCGATTCTCAATACCCCGGACCCCTCCTACCACGGTGTGGTCTACACCGAGGCCTTCGGGCCGGCGGCCTTTATCGGTCGCTGCCGCGTCGTGCCCCTGCGCAACACCGGCGCCGCGCTTTCACCCCATAGCGCCTTCCTGCTGATGCAGGGCCTGGAAACCCTGGAGCTGCGCATGCAGCGGCACTGCGAGAATGCCCTCTCGGTCGCCAAGTGGCTGCAGCAACACCCCCGGGTGCGCTGGGTCAATTACGCCGGCCTGGCCGACAGCCCCCACCGCGCCACCTGCGAGAAGATCTGCGGCGGACAGGCCTCGGGCATTCTCAGTTTTGGTATCGACGGGGGACGCGAGGCCGGCGCCCGCTTCATCGACGCCCTGCAGCTGATCCTGCGCCTGGTGAATATCGGCGATGCCAAGTCGCTGGCCTGCCACCCCGCCACCACCACCCACCGGCAGCTGGACCCGGAAGAACTGGCCTCGGCCGGGGTGAGCGAGGACATGGTTCGGCTTTCCATCGGGATAGAGCACGTCGACGACATCATCGCCGACATCGAGCAGGCACTGAACGCCAGCGCCTGACCAGCCACCGGGAGTGCCAAAGATGCGCACACTGACACTACTGGGCTTGAGCCTGCTGGCCTGTTCACCGCTCCTCGCCGAGGATGCCGCCGAGCTGGACCCGCTGATCTCCGCCTGCGCCGGCTGTCACGGCGGCCACGGCGAGGGCAGTGCCGAGCTGGGGGCACCCGCCCTCGCCGGTCAGCTGAGCCAGTATCTCGCGCGACAGCTCAGCGGTTTCCGGGACGGTCGCCGCGGCGGCCACCCCGCCGACCTCGGCGGCGGCACCATGTCCGGCGCCAGCGTGGGCATGAGCGACGAACAGATCCAGGCCCTGTCCAGCTACTACGCCCAGCTGCCCGCCCTAACCTCGACCGGCCGCGAGGCGCCCTCGGACCAGGAAAGCCCGAAACCGGGGCGGCGGGCACAGGATGGCGAGATCTATCGCGACGTTTGCGGCCACTGCCACGGCCAGGACGGCGAGGGCTACCCGGCGATGGGCGCCCCGCGGCTGGACATCCTGGACGCGGCCTATCTGCGCCGGCAGATGGACAGCTACGCCAGTGGCCAGCGGGGCAGCGAGCAGGACGACGACCTGCAGAGCGTGTGGATGCACGACGTGGCCGCCCACGACGGCGACCGGGAAATCCTCCAGCGCGCCATCGACTACATCGCCGTCGACGGCTACCGCGACACCGGGTCGAGGCCCTGAGGCCAGCCCTCCCCCCCTGGACCTCGCCTGAACCCCGCCTGAACCGCGCCTGGAGCACGCGTCGCGCAGGGAACAGGCGCGCCTCACTGAGGGGCGCCCCCGATCCGCCTCAGAGGCTTTCGAAGTGGTCGGTCAGCAGGCAATCCCGCCGGCGCGCTTCGTAGTGCTTCAAGGCCTCGCGATCTTCCGCGCGTATCACGCCCTGCTCGACTGCCTGGTCGAGGGCCTGGTCAAGCTCGCGAGCCGTGACCTCACCCTTTGCCCGGGCCCGGGCAAAGGCCTGGAATGGCTCCTCTACCTCCAGTAGCAGCTGGTAGGTGGTCTCCACCCTGCCCACGGCGTCCTCGGGGTCCTGGCTGAGATAGACGTGTCCGGCCAGCAGCTTGCGCACGGGGCTGGCTTGCATGATCAGATCGCCCAGCTCGCGCACCTGGCTGTCACTGGGCGCGGGGTGGCAACGCCCGAAGGGCAGAATCAGCCCACGCAGGGCGCAGCCGAGCACCCGCGGGTTGAAGTTGTCGCAGAAGCCGATCAGGGCTTCCTGGGCCTCGTGCAGGCACTGCTGGATGGCAAAGCGCGCATGGGCATCCCCCGCCGCGGTGCGCGGCTGGCTGTCGTGGAATTTCAGCACGGCGCAGGCCATCAGCAGTTGACTGTGGGCATCACCCAGGCGCGCGGAGAGCATTTCCCGGCGCTTCAATTCGCCACCGAGCACGCCCAGCGCGGCGTCGGCGCAAGTCGCCATGGCCGCACTCAGATGGTTGATGCGCTGGTACCAGCGCTGGCTGAAACTGTCTGCGGTGTCCGGAACCGGGCTGCCCAGGCCCCGGGACAGGCCCAGGCAAAGCGCCCGCGCCCCGTTGCTGCCGACGTGCCCGAGATGCCCCAGCAGCAGCGGCTCGAAGGTATCCAGACCCAGCGATTCACTCTCGGCCTGCAGCGAGGTCATTTCATCCAGCAGATAGGGATGGCAGCGAATCGCCCCCTGACCGAAAATCATCAGCGAGCGGGTCAGGATGTTCGCCCCCTCGACGGTGATGGCCACGGGCAAGGCGTGGTAGGCAGGGCCGAGGAAATTGCGTGGCCCCAACTGGATGCCGCGCCCACCGATCACATCCATGCCGTGGTTGACCAGCTGACGCATCCGCTCGGTGGCGTGGTACTTGGCCATGGCGGTCAACACAGAGGGCGTGCCTTCCTCCAGCCCGCGGGTTACAAACTGGCGCATGGCTTCCAGCAGGTAGGCACCGGCGGCAATTTGCGCCGTGGCCTCCTGCACCCCTTCGAACTTGCCCACCTCGAGATTGAACTGGCGGCGAATACGCGACCAGGCGCCGACGGTCAGGTAGCACATCTCGCCACTGGCGGTAGCCAGGGCCGGCAGGGAGACACCGCGACCGGCACCCAGGCACTCGATCAGCATGCGCCAGCCCTTGCCGGCCATCTCCGGACCACCAATGATCCAGTCGACGGGAATGAAGACATCGCTCCCCTGTACCGGGCCGTTCATGAACGGCGCGCCCGGGTTGTGGCGGCGACCGATCTCCACCCCGGGGTGATCGGCGGGCAGCAGGGCACAGGTAATCCCGTAGTCGCTCTTCTCCGGGTCGCCCAGCAGACCCTCCGGATCCTGCAGACGGAAGGCCAGGCCGACCACCGTGGCCACCGGCGCCAGGGTGATCCAGCGCTTGTGAAACGTCAGACGGATACCGAGAACCTCGCGCCCCTCGAACTCGCCGCGACAGACCACCCCGAGATCGGGAATGCCACCGGCGTCGGAGCCGACTTCCGGACCGGTCAGGCCAAAGCAGGGCAACTCACTGCCGTCAGCCAGGCCCGGCAGCCAGCGCTGTTGCTGCTCCTCGGTCCCGTACTTGACCAGCAGCTCGCCCGGGCCGAGGGAGTTCGGCACCATCGCGGTGACCGCCGCGGTCAGGGAGCGGCTGGCAATCTTGCTCATGATGCAGCTCTGGGCGTAGGGGCTGAAATCCCGGCCGCCGAAGGTCTCCGGAATGATCAGGCCGAAAAAGCCCCGCTGACGCAGGAAATCCCAGACTGGCTCCGGCAGGTCCTGACGCTGCTGCACTTCCCACTCGTCGATCAGGCTGCACAGTTCCTCCACCTCTTTGTCGAGAAAGGCCTGTTCCTTCTCACTCAGGCGCGGCAGGCGAATGCCCGCGAAGCGCTGCCAGTCGGGCTGCCCACTGAACAGGTCCTTCTCCCACCAGGTAGTTCCCGCCTCGATGGCCTCGCGCTCGGTGTCACTCATCGGCGGCAGCGCCTGGCGCAACAAGCCCCAGGCCGGCTGCACCAGCACCCTGCGCCGCCAGTCGGACACATTGAGCACCGCGAGCACCGCAGCCAGCGGCAGCAACACGAGCCAGATGCCGGCATGCAGGGCCGTCAGCAGCAGGGAGCCCACCAACAGGCAGACCGTGCCCACCTGCAGGGATGGTCGCAGGTAGAGCACCGCCACCAACAGGGCGAAAAACAACAACAGCGACAGCAACAACATGGGCCGGACTCCTCGATTCGCGCAGAACGCAGTCCACTAACCTTAGTCCATCCGGCGCATCCGGAACAATGCAAGCCCTGTTCGGACACGTTATACTGATCACTCTATAACAAGCACACCGTCATCGAACCCACTTCGCTACCGCGGGTGTTACACCACCGACGCGGGTGGGTACACATTGACGTTTAACCCCAACGGAGGAAAGACAGAATGGCTATTGAACTTCCCGCTCTGCCCTACGCCCGGGACGCTCTCGCTCCGCACATCTCGGAAGAGACCCTGGATTACCACTACGGCAAGCACCACAACACCTACGTTGAAAAACTCAACGGCATGATTCCCGGCACCGAGTTCGAGGGCAAGTCACTCGAGGACATCATCAAGAGCTCCAAGGGCGGCGTCTTCAACAACGCTGCGCAGGTCTGGAACCACACCTTCTACTGGAACTGCCTGAGCCCCAACGGTGGCGGTGCCGCCAGCGGTGCGGTCGGCGAGGCAATCGACAAGGCCTTCGGCTCCTTCGATGCCTTCAAGAAGGAATTCACCGATTCCGCCGTGGGCAACTTCGGCTCCGGCTGGACCTGGCTGGTCAAGAAAGCCGACGGCAGCGTCGCTATCGTCAACACCAGCAATGCGGAAACGCCCCTGACCGACGACAGCGTGACCCCGCTGCTGACCGTCGACGTCTGGGAGCACGCCTACTACATCGACTACCGCAACGCGCGTCCCAAGTACATGGACGCCTTCTGGGCGCTGGTCAACTGGGACTTCGTGAACCAGAACTTCGCCTGATCGCGACTGCGGTGTGCCCTGCCGGGCACACCGCTGCCCCTGCCTCCCGCTACTCCAGCGAGCCGAACACCACCTTACCGTCCATCACTGTCAGATCGACTTTCGCCCGGTGAATCCGGTGTGCCGGCAGTTCGAAGAGATTGTCGCTCAGCACCACCAGGTCAGCCTGCTTGCCGGCCTCCAGCGAACCGATTTCGTCTTCCAGACGGATCTGCCAGGCAGCATCCCGTGTGTAGCCACGAATCGCCTGCTCCAGGCTCAGTACCTCGCTTGCCCGTGGCTGTGGCTTCGCTTCCGGTTCACCCGGCGGCCGTCGGGTCATGGCCATTTCGATGTTGAACAGCGGGTTGAGGCCGTCCAGCCCGATCCAGGTGGCGGGGTAATCACTGCCCAGGGTCACCCGTGCGCCACCGGCCGCGATACTGCGCAGGGGGTAGTGCTGTGCCAGCCGCTCCTCGCCGAGAAACTCCAGGGCAATATCGTCGTAGACGTACCAGCTCGGGGTGGACTGGGCGACCACATCGAGCGCCCCAAAGCGCGCCTCGTCCGCCGGATTGACCACCTGCACATGACACAGGGTGAAACGCGAATCGCTGGCGGGCAGGCGCTCGCGGATGTCTGCGACCGTGTCCAGGGCAAAGCGCACCGCGGCGTCACCCAGCGTATGCAGATGCACGTCGGTGCCGCGCTCGGCGGCACTCACTATCAGCGGACCCGCGACCTCCGGCGCCAGCAGTGGCCGGGCCAGATGGCCCGGAGGCTGGCGGTAGGGCTCGAGCATCCAGGCGGTGCGCGCCTCCACCGTGCCGTCCAGGGACACCTTCAGGGTATTCACGGTGAAAAACTCGTCGGCGAAGCGCTCACCCAGCTGGTCCAGCTGCGCCAGGGCTGTGGCGGCTTTTTCGCGGGTATTCACGTAGTGGGAGCCGACCACGCGCAGGGGGAGTCCGCCCTCGGCCACCAGCCGGTCAAACAGTGCCAGGGTGGTTTCCCCGCCGTCGATCATGCCGGCGTCAAAGGCGGCGGTAATGCCCATGGCCGACAGCGTGGCGAAAAAGCTATCGGCCCCTGCCGCCAGGCTTGCCGGACTGACCACGCCGAGGCGCTCGCTGATCCAGTTGAACGCACCGCCCTCGATCAGCCAGCCGGTGGGGCGACCGTCCGGGTAGCGGCGATAGTAGTGCACGCCCGGATCCGGATCCGGGGTGCTCGCGTCCAGTCCAACCGCACGCATCGCCGCCGTGTTGATCCAGGCGGAGTGAAAGCCCTCGTCGAAGATCATAGCCGGGCGGTCGGGAATGGCGCGGTCGAGGTCCGCGGCAGTCGGTCCCTGCTCACCGAAGGCTGCACCGAGAAAGCCGCTGCCGATCACCGGGTTCTGTTCCGGGTGGGCCTCGGCGTGCATGCGCAGCGTATCCAGCACCTCCTCCGGGTCCATGTCCGGGCTCAGGGCGGCAGCGTTGACATAGGGCAGCGTGTCACCGACGTGCATGTGGGTGTCGATGAAACCCGGTAGTACCAGGCGCCCCTGCAGGTCGTGGCGACGGGTATCGGGCCCCGCCACCGCCTCCACCACCTCGCGGCTGCCCACCGCGAGGATGCGGTCATCACCAATCGCCAGGCTATCCGCCCAGGGCTGCGCCGGGTTCAGCGTGTAGATGCGCGCGTTGTGAAGAATGCGGTCGGCGACCACAGGCGCGTCGCCCGCGGTCGCCATCAGAGGCCACAGAACCAGTAGTACCAGGTAACTGCCGAAGCGGATCATGTCACTCTCCCCTGTTGACAAGCTCTGAACTCTTGCAGAGTTGTCAGCCGCCGGCAATAACCCTCTGGTGGCAGCGGAAAAGCCACCATTCAGGGCTCTGCCTCAGGGAAGCATCTGACTGATGTCACGATTCAGAGGCAGGCGGAAGTTGTGACTGCCCAGAATGACACTATCACGGGTGCGCACGATTCTCGCATTCACGTAGACGTAGCTGCCCCCGCGAGCGTAGGTGCCCACCAGTACAGCCTGAGCATCATGCTCGGTCGACAGGTGGTGAAGTTCGCGGGAGAGCATTAGCTCGCCGGTATTCTCTTTGATAAACAGGCTGTTCCGAAGCTTCACTTCCAATACCGGGTAGTGACTGCGGGTCAGGCCTCCCGACATGCCCTCCGCCACCTGGCGACCAAATGTCGAGGTGGCCCCCATATTATCGATATCTACAAAGCTGGCCACCAGTACCGGCTGCTCAGGCTGCAAATTTGTCTCCACGTTCTCGACCAATTGGTCGCCATAACGCGCCAATACATCGACCAGATTGACATGTATATTGCCGACATTCTGGCTGTTGGGCTGGGCGGGAACGCAGGCACCAAGCAATACCAGCGCGGCAAATAAAACACCTTTTACCATCATATTTCTGAAACTGATCACGCCTTCCCCCTACCAACGATCTGTCACTTGAAGGGTGGGAACCCCATCTACCTTCTGATAGTGGTCCCTGTCACCGCCATTGATGTAATAGATACTGGAAGATGAATAGACGACCTGACCTGCGTCCTCGACCCGGGTTGTCAACAGCACTTCATGCCGCTCGGGACCGGTCCACCAATTACCGCTGTAGAGATCGACCAGGGCGGCACCGGGGATGAGAGCCAGTGCCGGCTCTTCCCAATTGCGCGCAGGCAGCGTCGCAACGGCGATCCCCGCTGCGAGGGTAGTCCAAAGCCCTTCATGGGCTCGATGCCAGCCGCGATCCTTGTGCTCAATGACTTGAGCATCCCAGGTCAGTAACAGAGCGTTTTCCGGGCTGGTACGGACATATCCCCCCTTTGAGACGAGCTGACTGGTCAGCAGCGCATCAAAAGCCTCTGAAAATGGCGTGTTGGCCTCAGTTTTACTGCGAACGCTAAGCGCTCGGCCGTCGATTCGCGGGTTCTCGAGTAACTGTCTGGCCTGGTGTTCAGCCAATACCTCCCAGTGATGCGCGGCCTGCATTTTCTGCTGCGTGGAAACCGGATAAGTCGTCGCCAGTGGAAATTGCGAAGTATTGGCGCTGAAGCAGCCCGGAAGCGTCGCCGCCCCCAGCAGCACGCAAAGAGCCTTGCGAGCCATGTGGATCCCCCCCAAAAAACGTTTTTGTTGTCAAACTTCTGGGGATTAGATCACGAGCCTCGGGTGCTAACAAAACACGCTGTGCGAAATCAGTCTCCCTGCAGGCGGGCCATGGTCGCCAGCTGCTCGGGGGTGGCTTCGCGCTGGTAGCGGGCCTTCCACTCGTCATAGGGCATGCCGTAGATGCGCTCGCGGGCCTGCTCGTAGTCCAGCTCCTGCCCCTGCTCGCCGGCTGCGGCCACATACCACTTGGCCAGGCAGTTGCGACAGAAGCCCGCCAGGTTCATCAGGTCGATGTTCTGCACATCCTTGCGTTCATCGAGGTGGGCCAGCAGGTGGCGAAACACCGCGGCCTCGATCGCTTGATCTCGCTCTGACATGATTAGCTTCCTCCCAGTTGTGGATAACGGCGAGTCTCACCGCCCGGCGCCGGATATTCAATCCCCGATCTGTGCGACGCTGCGCAGGATCAGCTGCACCAGGCGCGTCTGTCGCGCCACGCCGGTCTTGGAAAATACTGCGCTGAGGTGGGACTTGCCGGTATTGCGCGAAATGTGCAGCTGCTCGCAGGCCTCGTCCAGCGTGGCCCCGTTGGCCAGCAACAGGCTCAGGTTCGCCTCGGCCCGGGTAAAGCCGAACAGGGTCATCAGCAGGTCCGCGGGGGCCTCCCGGGGCTGGTAGGGATCGGAGACAAAAATCGCCACCGAGGGATTGCGGCTGCCATCCGGCGCGTCCACCAGCGGCAGCGGGCGCAGCAGCATGCCGACACCCGGCGCCTGCTCCCCCTCCAGCCGCAGGGCCTTGATAAACGAAGGTTCCCCGCGCAGGTGCGCGCTCATGACATCGTCCAAGCACTCGCGAAAGGCGCGCTGGTCCGGGCGGTGACTGAGACGCAACTGACCATCGTCCACGCTCAGCCAGGGCCGCTCCGCCAGCAGGCGTTCGGCCGCCCGGTTACTGTGGCGGATGCGGGCATTGCGATCGAGGATGAAAGCCGCCATCGCCATGCGGTCCATGGCGGCGGCAAACAGGGAGCGTTCGCTCTCCACCCGGGCGATGCGCGCCTGCAGGCGCAGGGTCTGCTGGATATGGGGCAGCAGGGTCCGACACAGGTCCCGCTCCGCCTGACAAAAATTGCCGTGCTCAGCCAGGCGGGCAAACCGCAGGCGGGCGCTGTTGCCCTGGCTGTCGCCGAGGTCGGCGCCCATCAGATGCCGGATGCCGGTCGGTGCCACGTATTGCCGGTAATAATCCGAGCTGTAATAGTCTTCCGCCGCCATGAACTCCTCCACCGTGAACACTTCACCAGTGGGCAGGTTGACGAAGGGGTCGAGGGCAAAGAAATCACTGTTGTAGGCGTCGAACACCGAGGGAGACAGCACCACGGAGTTGATCACCAGCCCGGCATCCCCCGGGCGCGGCGCCCGCAGGATCAAGGTCACGAAGTCGGCGCCGAGGGCGCCGCCCAAAAGACGCAGGAACTCGCGCCAGGGGGGATCGGCCACCGGCCCCCGGGAGAGGGCCAGCAGCAAATCGTTCATGTTGTCGGAAATCCGGTAGTCGTCCATCGCCGCCCACAGCCCCTCGGGAGGCGACATTCTGGCCCCCGCACCGGGACAGGTCAATTTGCTTCGCCGTCGGCCTTGAGCGCCGCGATCGCCTCGGCGGCCGCGGCATCGTCGGCGGGGTCGTCGGGAATCGGAAAGGTCAGGGCCCCCGCCAGGCCCGCGTAGCGATCGCGCAGCACGGCGGCGATCTGGTCATAGCGCCCGCGGGGGACGAAGGCCTCGAGCATGGCGTCGTCCACCACTCCGGCGAGGTCCTGCCAGCGCCCCTCGCGGGTCAGCGAGAGCAGGGCCTCCCCGCGCTCGCGCCAGCCGAACAGCTCCAGGCTGGGCCAGTAGGCGGGGGTGGAATACAGGAAGCCCAGCAGCCGGCGCTGCTTTTCCCACTCCCGGGCAAGCTGTTCGTCGTCGCGACCGGTCGCCACCAGCGCGCCGAGAATCAGCCGGAAATCGCCGCCCGGGCGCCCGGCCTTGTCGAAACCGGCCTGCAGGCGCGGCAGACAGACCTCGCGGATATAGCGCGGCGGGGTATTGGTGGGGTGGGTGATCATGCCGTCCGCCGTCGCCCCAACCATCCGCGTCATCGCTGGCCCGACCGCGCCACAGAAGACGGCGGGGGCCGGACAGTCATTGGCGCCGGGATTGAAGAAGGGCTGCAGGCGGGTGAACGCGTAATGCTCCCCGCGGTAATCCAGCCTGTCGCCGGTCTGGAAGCTGTGAAAAATCGCCTTCAGGGATTCCACGTACTCGCGCATCTGTGCCACGGGAGCCACCCAGCGCGCGGAGTAGCGCTGCTCGATATTCTGGCGGATCTGCGTGCCGAGGCCGAGCTCGAAGCGCCCCCCGGACAGGCGCTGCAGGTCCCAGGCGGCCACCGCCACCGTCATCGGGCTGCGTGGGAAAGCCACCAGAACCGAGGTGCCGACCACCAGGCGCTCGGTCGCCTGCAGGGCCAGGGCCGCCAGCAACAGACCGTCGTGCACGGCATCCGGTACCTGCAGGCCATCGAAGCCCATGGCCTCGGCACGGCGGGCGTGTTCACCAATGGCTTCGGGCCCCATGGTTTCGGGGGTAGTCGCATACACCTTGAACATGACTTGACCTCTCGGAATCTAAACAGCTACGCTTATTATCAGTTTATCTTACTAAATTCGGGAATGCGATGGCCTCCAGCGAGCCAGACAACGCGGCAGTCACCCTCAGCGATCAGCTGGGTGAGATCCTCATGCTGACCACCCGGGATTTCCAGCGACGCCTGGACAGCGACCTCGCGGCCCGCGGCATCCGCGGTATCGGCGCCCGGCACCGCAGCGTGTTCCTCTACCTGGGGTACCATGGTCCCAGCCGCGCCGCCGACCTCGCCCAGGCGGCCGGTATTCGCCCCCAGTCCATGATGAAGGCCGTCCACGAACTGGAGGAGATGGGCCTGGTACACCGGGACGTGGATCCCAGTGACTCCCGCGCCAAGCTCATACACTTTACCCCCGAGGGCAACCGTCTGATCGCGGAGCTGAGCATATCCACCCGACGCGTGTGGCAGGACTATGCGCAGCTGATCGGCGAAACCGCGCTGCAGCAGGCCATTGGCAGCCTGCAGGCCGTACTGCAGCCGCGAGGCCACAACGACACCGACGGAGCCGAGCCATGAGTACCGTTCTACTGGAAAAACATCCGGGCTATGCCCTGCTCACCCTGAACCGGCCAGCGCAGAAGAATGCCCTCTCCCGCGAGCTGCGCGCCGCCTTTGTGGCGGCCCTGGAGGACTGCTGTCGGGACGAGGCTGTGCGGGTGCTGATCATCACCGGCGCTGGAGATGCCTTCTGTGCCGGCTTCGACCTCAAGGAGCTGGGGTCGGGTGACTCCGCCAATGCCGCGGAAGAGGTCAACAACGCCATGGCCCGTGCCATGGAGGCCTTCGACGGCCCGATCATTGGCGCCATCAACGGTCACGCCATTACCGGCGGCTTCGAGCTGGCTCTCGCCTGCGACATCCTCATCGCCTCGGAAAACGCCCGCTTCGCGGATACTCACGCCCGAGTGGGCATCCTGCCCGGCTGGGGCCTCAGCCAGCGCCTGCCGCGTCTGGTGGGCCTCTCCCGCGCCCGCGAGATCGCCTTTACCGGCCTGCCCGTGTCGGCACAGCAGGCCCGCGAATGGGGCCTGGTCAACCATGTGCTGCCGGCGGAGGAACTGCTGTCCAAGGCAAAGGCTATGGCCGAAGCGATGTGCGCCTGCGTGCCGGAGATACTGCGACAGTACAAGGCGATGATCGATCGCGGTTATTCCATGCCCCTGAACGAGGCCCTGGCCTGGGAAGAGGAACAGGCCATAGCCTCCGCCCGCCGCGCCAGCGCCGAGCTGATCGAGTCACGTCGTCAGGGCGTGATTGAACGCGGTCGCCGTGAGCGCGAGGGTGGAACGTAAGGACGCCGGAAGCCCGGCCGCCGAAAGCCCGGCCGCCGAAAGCCCGGACGCCGGAAGCCCGGACGCCCAGCACGCACAAGCCACGAAACGCCATCAAAGCACCAGGAGAGCCCGCTATGAATCCACGCAAGGTCGCCTTTATCACCGGAGCGAGTCGCGGCATCGGCGCCGCCACCGCAGTCGCGCTGGCAAGGGCCGGTTACGACCTCGCCCTCACCGCCCGCACCCTGCAGGAAGGCGAGGCCCACGAACACGGCAGCTGGTCGTCACAGGCCAGCGCCCTGCCCGGCAGCCTCGAATCCACCGCGGCGGCGGCGCGCGAGCACGGCGCCGAAACCCTGCTGTTGCGATCCGACATCCTGGATACCGACAGTGTTCTGGCCGCCGCGGACGCCGCGCTGGCCCACTTCGGCCGCGTCGACATGCTGTTCAACAATGCCTGCTACCAGGGCCCGGGCAACATGCAGCGGGTGCTTGAGGTAACCCTGGAACAGGCGGAAAACATCTACCGCGGCAATGTGCTGACCCCCCTCGCCCTGGTCCAGAAGCTGTTGCCGGGGATGCTCGCGCAAGGCAGTGGCTCGGTGATCAACATGGTCTCGGGCTCCGCCCTGGCCGACCCACCGGCACCCGCCGACCAGGGGGGCTGGAGTTTTGTCTACCCCTCCTCCAAGGCCGCGCTGATCCGCATGGTGCCCAGCCTGCGCGTGGAGCACGCCGACAGCGGCCTGCGCTTCTTCAGCGTGGAGCCCGGCTTCGTGCTGACCGAAGTCATGAAGGCCAACGGCTTTGGCGAGGATATTCCCACCCTGTACAAGCCCACGTCGCCGGAAGCGATTGCCGAGGTGGTGCTGTGGCTGGCGGAATCGCCGGACGCCCTGGACTGGCACGACAAGGGGGTGATCCGGGCACCGCAACTGCACCGCAAGTTGTTCCCGGCACAGGCGGAGAAGGGCTAAGCCTTACTTCGCGGCGCGAGCGGGACCCGGGGCAAGCGCCACCGGGCCCGCAGAGGCCTCAGCCGGGGGTCTTTTGCAGACGGATCATCGGCAACAGCAGCAGCCCTGCCAGCAGCACCGCGATAAAGCCGACAAAAGCCAGCTGATAACTGCCGGTGGCGTCGAACACCGCACCGGCGAGGGGCGGCCCGAGCAGCGTCAGGGGCATGATCACCGGGTTCATCATGCCCATCACCCGGCCGTAATTCGCCGCACCGAACAGCACCGCCAGCAGCGCTCCCCACACCGGCAGCATGCCGCCCGCTGCCAGACCGAGGGCCACACTGCCCAGCAACAGGGTGGTATAGGACTCCGCCAGCAGGTAGGCCGTCAGCCCCAACACCACCAGCAGCATCGCCGCCGCGAGACCGGCGCGAAGATCCACCCGGTCGGCGATGGTGCCGAAACCGAGCTTGCCGACGATCCCGGCAAGGGCCAGCACGGAAATCAGGAAAGCGGCCCGCTCCGGTGCGGCGCCGACACCCAGGGCAAAGGGCACCAGGTTGCTGAGGAGCGCCGTATAGACGCCGAACAGCAGGCTCATGGCCAGGGCCACCAGCCAGAAGTTGCGCTCCCGCAACAGGGCCGCGGAAGACAGCGGCGGCGGCGCGGCCTGCCCGGCGTTGGGGTCGACGCTGTCGCCATCCGGGTGCAGGCCCCGGTCGCCGGGGCGGTTGGCCACCATCAGGATGGCCGGCAGCGTGATCACCAGGCAACCTACCGCCAGGTAGCGCAGGGCTACGCGCCACTCATGGGTATCGATCAGCCACTGCACCAGCGGTGGAAAGACAAAGCCGCCCACCGAGGTCCCGACCGCCGCGACGCCCAGGGCCATGCCCCGGCGCCGGGTAAACCAGCGGGCCAGCAGGGTGGAGGTGGTCAGCGGCCCGAGCAGGTTGACCCCCAGCATCATCAACAGGGCATAGATGACCGGTATCTGCCAGCTCGCGGTGGCCACGGACAGGGCGAGGTAACCGAGCACCAGGCCGCCGGCACCCAGCAGCATCATGGCCCGCAGGGAACCGCGATCGATCAGCCCGCCGAGGAAGGGTGAGGCAATGCCGCCGGCCAGGGTCATGCCGGTCATGCCCAGCATCATGGTGGTGCGACTGGCCTCGAAGGCCTCGCCCAGGGGCACCGCCACCACGCTGTAGGAATACATGATCGCGCCGTTGCTCACCATGAGCACCACGAACGCCGCTGCTGTCAGCCACCAACCGTAGAACATCACCTGCCTCTCTGTTATCGGATTATGCGCGTGCCGTTTGCGGGCGCGCCGGGTGAAGGCCCCAGTCTAACCAAAGTCGCCCGTCCAGGCAGGTTGCGTCTTCCCATTCCAGGGAGGGGTTCAAGAGATTGGGCCCCGGCCGGAAACCGGCGGAGGCATCAGGCGTAGTGGAGAGCGACGGCTTCCTGTCCGACACATTCCCGCAGGGTCTGCAGCAGGTCGTCGCTGGGCAGAACCCGCCAGTTCTCCCCCAGCTGCACCCGGGCGCGACTGCGCGGCAGGCAATACCACAGCGCCACCGGACAGTCCCCACCCCGCGCGGTTTCCAGGGCCGATGCGAGCTGCTCCGTGAGTGCCTCACTGAGCTGGTTCTGGTGCAGTTCGATGGTCAGCTCGGCCACATAGGACGCCCGGGCCTGCAGCAGGCTGCGCAGGGACTTGGCGCGCACCGACAGCCCGCCCGAGTAATCGTCGTGGGCCACGGTGCCCTCGACGATGATGATCTCGTCCTTGCCCAGCAGCTCGCGGCTCTCGTTGAAGACGTCGGCGTAGACGGTCACCTCGATGCGGGCACTGCGGTCGTCCAGCTGCAGGATCGCCATGGTGTCGCCGCGCTTGGTCTTCATGACGCGGGTCGCCACCACCAGGCCGGCCAGGATCTGCGTGCCCGACTTGTCGCCGCGCAGGTTGGCGATGCGGGTGGGCGCGAACTTGCGCAGCTCCGCCTCGTAGTCGTCGATGGGGTGGCCGGTGACATAGAGCCCCAGGGTTTCCTTCTCCCCGGCCAGGCGATCCCGCCCGCTCCAGGGGCGCGCATCGCGGAAGCTGGCATAGACATCGCCACCCGCGTCCACCGGCCCCGGCACCACCTCGCCGAAGAGGTCCAGCATGCCCGCCTCGCGATTGCTGGCGGACTGCTCCGCCGTGCGCAGGGCATCTTCCAGGGAGGCCATCAGGATCCAGCGATCCACCCCCAGGCTGTCGAAGGCACCGGCGCGGATGAGCGCCTCGATGGCGCGGCGCCCGACCTTGCGCGGATCCGTGCGGGCACAGAAGTCGAACAGGTCGGTAAAGGCACCGCCCTCGCGGCGCGCCCGCAGGATATTCTCCACCGGCCCTTCGCCCAGGCCCTTGATCGCCCCCAGCCCGTAGATGATGGCGGTCTCGTCATTGACGGTGAACATGTATTCACCCTCGTTGACGTCGGGCAGCCGCAGGTCCAGCCCCATGGACCGGCACTCCTCGACAAAGATCACGATCTTGTCGGTGTTCTGTAGTTCCGAACTCATCACCGCCGCCATGAAGGGCGCGGGGTAGTGAGTCTTCAGCCAGGCGGTCTGGTAGGACACCAGGGCGTAGGCCGCCGAGTGGCTCTTGTTGAAGCCGTAACCGGCGAACTTCTCCACCAGGTCGAAAATGTGGATCGCCAGCTGCCCGTCGATGCCCTTGTCCCGGGCGCCTCGCTCGAAGACCTCGCGCTGCTTGGCCATTTCCTCGGGCTTCTTCTTGCCCATGGCGCGGCGCAGCAGGTCGGCCTCGCCGAGGCTGTAGCCGGCCAGCTCCTGGGCAATCTGCATCACCTGTTCCTGGTAGAGGATGATGCCGTAGGTGGGCTCCAGGATCGGCTGGAGCAGCTCGTGCTGGTATTGCGGGTCCGGGTAGGCGATCGCCTCCCGACCGTGCTTGCGGTTGATGAAGTTGTCCACCATGCCCGACTGCAGGGGACCGGGACGGAACAGCGCCACCAGGGCCACGATGTCCTCGAAGCAGTCCGGGCGCAGACGCTTGATCAGGTCCTTCATGCCGCGGGATTCGAGCTGGAACACCGCGGTGGTTTCCGCCGACTGCAGCAGCTGGAAGCTGGGCGCGTCGTCCAGGGGAATCGCCGAGATGTCCAGCGGCCCCTCGCCCTGCCGGGCGCGCACCGTGTCGATCATTCCCAGCGCCCAGTCGATAATGGTCAGGGTACGCAGACCGAGGAAGTCGAACTTGACCAGGCCGGCGTCCTCGACATCGCCCTTGTCGTACTGGGTCACCAGGCCGCCGCCGGCCTCGTCGCAAAACAGCGGCGAAAAATCGGTCAGGCGCGAGGGCGCGATCACGACCCCGCCCGCGTGCTTGCCCACGCCGCGGGTTATCCCCTCCAGCTGCAGCGCCATGTCCCAGATTTCCATCGCCTGGTTGTCGCTGTCGAGGAAGTCCCGCAGGATCTCCTCCTGCTCGTGGGCCTTGGCCAGGGTCATCCCCACTTCAAAGGGGATCATCTTGGACAGCTTGTCCGCCAGGCTGTAGGGCTTGCCCTGCACCCGCGCCACGTCGCGCACCACCGCCTTGGCCGCCATGGTGCCGAAAGTGATGATCTGGGAGACCGCCTCACGCCCGTAGGTGTCGGCCACATACTCGATCACCCGGTCGCGCTTCTCCATGCAGAAGTCGACGTCGAAGTCGGGCATGGAGACCCGCTCCGGGTTGAGAAAGCGCTCGAACAGCAGGTCGTACTCCAGCGGGTCGAGGTCGGTGATCTCGAGGGCGTAGGCCACCAGGGAGCCGGCGCCGGAGCCCCGCCCGGGGCCCACCGGGATGTCGTGGTCCTTGGCCCAGCGGATGAAGTCCATCACGATCAGGAAGTAACCCGGAAAGCCCATCTGGATGATGGTATCCAGCTCGAAATCCAGCCGCTGCCGATACTCCCGCTGGCGCTCGGGGAAATCCGCGGCGCTGGTATCGAAGAGCTTTTCCAGGCGGCGGTCCAGTCCCTCGTGGGAGAGCTGCCGGAAAAAATCGTCCATGGTCATGCCCGCCGGTACCGGATAATCCGGCAGGTAGGGCTTGCCCAGCTCCAGCACCAGGTTGCAGCGCCGGGCAATTTCCACGGTATTCGCCAGGGCCTCGGGAATGTCCGCGAACAGCTCCGCCATCTCCTCCGGCGAGCGCAGATACTGCTGGTCGGTGTAGGGGCGCGGGCGGCGCGGGTCGTCCAGGGTGCGGCTGTCGCCGATGCAGACACGCACCTCGTGGGCCTCGAACTCGTCGGCGGTGAGGAAGCGCACATCGTTGGTGGCCACCACCGGCAGCGACAGCTGGGCCGCCAGGGCCACCGCGGCGTGCAGGTGGCTTTCGTCGCCGTCACGACCGGTGCGGTGCAGCTCCAGGTAGTAACGGCCCGGGAAGTGCTGCATCCAGAAACGCGCGCGGGCCTCGGCCTGGGCCTGACGCCCCGCCAGCAGGGCCTGGCCGACATCCCCCTGGGCGCCACAGGACAGGGCAATCAGGCCCTCGCTGTGGCCCGTCAGCCAGTCGCGCTGGACGGTGGGACGCCCCAGCCGCTGCCCCTCCATGAAGGCGCGGGAAATCAGCACCGTCAGGTTGCGGTAGCCCTGCTGGTCCATGACCAGCAGGCACAGGGGCTGGGTGCGCTCCGGGTCGTCCGGGTCGACCACCTGCAGATCGGCGCCGAAGATCGGTTTCACCCCGGCGGCGAAGGCTGCCTTGTGAAACTTCACCAGGCCATAGAAATTGCACACGTCGGTGACCGCCACGGCCGCCATGCCCTGGCTGGCGACACGGCTGACCAGCGGCTTGAGGCGGACCAGCCCATCGACGATGGAATACTCGGAGTGCAGGCGCAGGTGGACGAAGTCGGTCATGGCGTGGAGTTTACCCCTCGGCAGCGTCGGACAACAGGGCGCGCACCGGGGCGAAGCTGCGCCGGTGCACCGGGGTGACCCCCAGACGCCGCAGCGCCTCGAGATGGGCCGCCGTGGGGTAGCCCTTGTGGGCGGCGAAACCGTAGCCGGGCCAGTCGGCCTCCAGGGCCAGCAAGTCCGCGTCCCGCTGCACCTTGGCCAGAATGGAGGCGGCGGCAATCGCCGGCACGCGGTCGTCACCCTTGACGATCGCCTCGGACACATAGTCCCAGCGCGGCAACCGGTTACCGTCGACCAGCACCTGACTGGGTGTCACCGCCAGCCCCTGCACCGCCCGGTGCATCGCCAGCAGGCTGGCCTGGAGGATGTTCAGGGTATCGATTTCCGCCACCGAGGCGCGCGCCACACACCAGGCCAACGCGCGCTCGCGGATGTCAGCGGCCAGGACCTCGCGGCGCTTCGCGCTCAGGCGCTTGGAATCGCGCAGGCCGGCAATCGGCTGCGCCGGGTCGAGGATGACGGCGGCCGCCACGACATCCCCGGCCAGGGGGCCGCGGCCGGCCTCGTCCACACCGGCCGTGCCGGGCGCCTCGATATCCAGTTCAAACAGGTCCATCAACCGCCCTCGCCCGGCAGCAGGGTCTGCAGGGCTTCCACACAGCGTTCGGCAAAGCCCAGCGCCAGGCTGTCGCGGATGCTCGCCAGGCCAGCCACCTGGGCCTCGCGGGTCGCGGGCTGTTCCAGCAGACCTTCCAGGGCATCGGCGAGTGCCGCCGGCGTCGCATCCGCCTGCAGCAGTTCCGGCACCAGGGCGCGGCCGGCGAGAATGTTCGGCAGGGCGGCAAAGGGGCTGCGCACCAGGCGCGACACCAGTGCCCAGGACAAGGGCGCCATGCGATAGGCAACCACCATGGGGCGCTGCAGCAGGCAGGCCTCGAGGGTCGCGGTACCCGAGGCCAGGAGCACGGCGTCAGCGGCGGCCATGGCCTCCCGGGACTGCCCGGAGAGCAGGGAGCAGTCGAGCCCCCCGGCGTCCTCCAGCAGCGCGGCCAGCTGCGCCCGGCGCTCGGGGCCCGCCGCGGGAATTACATAGTGCAGGTCGGGCAGGCGCTGCTGCAGCGCGCGGGCGGCATCCAGGAACAGCGGCCCCAGCAGCTCGACCTCGCCGCGGCGACTCCCCGGCAGCAGTGCCACCAGTCGCCCGGTCTCGGGCAGGCCCAGCGCCCGGCGCAGCGCCGCGCGGTCCTGTTCGGGCTCGATTTCTTCCGCCAGCGGGTGCCCCACGCAAGTGGCGGGCACACCGTTCTCCCGGTAAATGCCGGTCTCGAAGGGGAACAGGCAGAGCATGTGGTCCACCGAACGGCGGATGCGCTTGATACGCCCCTGGCGCCAGGCCCAGACCGAGGGGCTGACCAGGTGTGCAGTGGGGATACCCAACGCCCGCAGGCGGCCTTCGAGGGCGAGCACAAAGTCCGGCGAGTCGATACCGAGAAAGATGTCCGGCGGATTGTCGCGAAAATGCCGGTAGAGGCCGCGGCGAATGCCGAGCAGTTCCGGCAAGCGCTTCAGGGGTTCGACGAAGCCCATCACCGACAGGCGCTCCATCGGCCACAGGCTTTGGAAACCCTCGGCCTGCATCAGCGGCCCGCCGATGCCTTCGGCCTGGAGGTCCGGGTAGTGTTGCCTGAGTGCACGCAGGACGCGGGAGCCGAGAATGTCCCCGGATGCCTCCCCTGCCAGCATGCCGATACGCAGCGGCCGGGACACTAGCGGACGATACCGCGCTCCGAGGCGCGTATGGAGTCGATCAGCACCTTCACCTCCGGGGTCTCCCGCAGCATGGTGTCGAGCCGTTCCAGCGCCAGCTCCAGGGTCAGGCCCTGGCGATAGACAATCTTGAAGGCGCGGCGCAGCTGGTTGATCGCCTCCTGCGAAAAGCCGCGGCGGCGCAGTCCCTCGGTATTGATGGTCTTGGCCTCGGCCGGGGCGCCACTGACGGTGACGTAGGCGGGCACATCCTTGCCGATCGCCGTGCCCATGCCGCTGAAGCTGTGGGCGCCGATCTTGCAGAACTGATGCACCAGGGTGTAGCCACTGAGAATCGCCCAGTCACCCACATGCACATGACCGGCCAGGGCCACGTTGTTGACCAAGATGGTGTGGTTACCCACCACTGAGTCGTGGCCGATATGCACGTAGGCCATGATCAGGTTGTTGCTGCCGATCGTGGTCTCTGCGCGGTCCTGCACGGTACCTCGATGAATGGTCACATTCTCGCGGATAATGTTGTTGTCGCCGATCACCAGCCGCGTGGGTTCATTGCGGTATTTGAGGTCTGGCGTCGCCTCACCTATGGTGGAAAACTGGTAGATGTGATTGCCCGCGCCGATGCTTGTCGGTCCCTTGATCACCACGTGGGACTCGATGCGACAGCCCGGGCCGATTTCCACATCGGGCCCGATCAGGCTCCAGGGCCCGACTTCCACATCCGGCGCGAGCCGGGCGGCAGGATCGACAATGGCCTGGCTGTGAATCATGTCTCAGCGATCTGCACAGAGAATGGTGGCCGAGGCGCAACGCTCGCCATCGACATCGGAGCTCACGGCAAACTTCCAGATGCCGCGCCGGTCGGAAATGATCGATGCGCGCAGCATGATCTGGTCGCCGGGGACGCAGGGACGCTTGAAGCGCAGGTCATCGGCGCCTACCAGGTAGTACATGGAACCGTCGGCCGGGGTCTTGTCGAGGGATTTGAAACCGAGGATGCCCGCGGCCTGGGCCATGGCCTCCAGCAACAATACGCCGGGGAAAACCGGCTGTTCGGGGAAATGACCGTCGAAAAAAGGCTCGTTGATGGTCAGGTTCTTGCACGCCACGATGGACTCGCCCAGGTTGAGTTCCAGCACCCGGTCCACCAGCAGGAAGGGATAGCGGTGTGGCAGGTACTTGCGAATTTCAGAAATGTCCATCAACAACGTGAGATTCCCCCGGTAAAGATTTCAGGACTTGTGAGATTTCTCCAGCGCGGCGAGCCGCTTCTGGATGCGATCGAGTTGGGCAAAGCGCACGGCATTGCGCTTCCAGTCGCGAGTATCCGACATGGGTGTGCCGGAGGAATAGGAGCCTGGCTCGGTGATCGACCGGGTCACCATGGTCATGCCCGTGATGTGGACGTTGTCGCAGATCTCCACGTGGCCCACCACTCCCACACCGCCAGCGAGTGTGCAATTGGCGCCTATGATCGTGCTTCCGGCCAGACCGGTGCAACCGGCGATCGCGGTATTTTTTCCAATGTGACAGTTGTGGGCGATCTGCACCAGGTTGTCGACGATTACGCCGTCCTCGAGCACAGTATCCTCCAGGGCACCGCGATCAATGGTGGTACACGCGCCCACCTCGACACCGTCACCCAGGGTCACGCCGCCGAGCTGGTGGATTTTTTCCCAGCCCCCGGGGCCCGGCGCAAAGCCGAAGCCGTCCGCGCCCAGTACCGCCTGGCTGTGTACCGTACAGCGCTTGCCCAGTTTGACATCGTGGTAGAGCACCACCGCGGGGTGCAGCTGACTGCCCTCCCCGATCACGCAGCGCGCCCCGACGTGACAGTGGGCGCCGATCACCACCCCTGCCCCGATTCGGGCCCGCGCACCGATCACCGCCAGGGGACCGATACTGGCAGTGGGGTGGACTTCGGCGTCAGCCGCCACCACGGCGCTCGGGTGAACCCCGCTCTCCGCCCGCGGCGCCGTGATGAACAGCGCACTGGCGCGGGCAAAGGCCAGGTAGGGATCTGAAGCCTCGAGACTGGCCACCGGGCACTCGGCGGCCATATCCGGGCGCAGAATGACGGCCGCGGCACGGGTATGCCGCAGCTGTGGCAGGTAGCGGCGGTTGGCCAGGAAGGAAACCTGCTGCGGCCCGGCGCTGGCCAGCGTGGCCAGCCCCGTGATGGCCTGCCCGGGATCACCGCGCAGCGTAACGCCCAGCTCTTCTGCCAGTGCTCCGAGGGTCAGCACGGCCTGTTCAGTCGGCAAAGGCCTGATTGAGCTTGTCGGTTACCTTGGCGGTGATGCTGTAGCCGGCGTCGGCGTGGATCACGGAGCCCCGCTGGAGCAGCAGGCCGATGCCCTCGGTGCTGATCAGGTCCTGCAGGACTTCCTGGACCCGCGGCGACATTTCCTGCAGCAGTGCCTGACCGACTTCCTGCTCGGCGCTCTGCAGCTTGCCCGCCACGTGCTCCAGGTCAGCCTGCTTGCTGGACAGCTTGCGCCGCGCGTCCTGCTGCTGTTCCTGGCTCATCACGGCAGCGTCCTTCTGGAACTGCTGCACCATGCTGTCAAATTCTTCCTTGAGGCGGTCAAACTCGGCCTTGTCGGACTTGTAGTCTTCGCGATTGCGCGCTTCATTGAGACGCTTCTGGGCGAAATCGGTCTGCAGGATAGCCTGTTCCAGATTGACCACCGCGATCTTGCCCTGGGCCCAACCCAGGGACGGCATGGCCAGCGCCACGGTAACGAGCAGTGCTTGAATCAGTTTGGACATTGACACGGTTTTCTCCAGAGAGTGATGAATGTAAAAATCAGAAGCCGCGGCCAAGGCTGAACTGGAAGACTTCCTCCTCGTCATCCTCGGAGGCATTCAGGGGCTTGGCCAGACTGAAGGTCATCGGCCCGAAGCCGGTAATCCAGGTGACGCCAATACCCGCCGAATAACGCAACTCACTGGCATCGACATCGAAACAGTTGATCTGGTTCCGGGCACAGTTGGTATTGAACACGTTACCGGCGTCGACAAAGAAGGCCGAACGCAGTTTGCTGCGATCCTTGATGAAGGGCAGCGGGAACAGCAGCTCGGCGCTGCCTTCCACCACCACGTTGCCACCGAAGGGGTCGGGGTCGTCGTCGAGGGTATTCACCACCAGCTTGCCGGTCTCCGGGTCGAGCAGGTAGCCGAACTGACGACCGTCTTCGCCGCCGCGACGCACCGGGTTGCCGTCTTCGTCGACTTCGGTCACCGGCTGATTGACGCTGTACAGCTCCGGCGGCGTGGAGCGCGGCCCCAGGGTGTTGCTCTCGAAGCCGCGCACCGACCCGAAGCCCCCGGCGTAGAAGTGCTCGTAGAAGGGCAGCTGGTCGGCATTGCCGTAGCCGTCGCCGTAGCCCAGCTCCGTGCGCAGGCGCAGGGTCCACTCGTTGTAAATGGGGAAGAAGATCTCGCCGCGGTAGGTCAGCTTGTAGAACTCGGTATCCGAACCCGGCACCGCCACCTCGAAGACCACCGACTGCGAAGCGCCGCGATTGGCCAGGATGCCGCGGTTGAGGGTGGACTGGTTCCAGCTGGCACTCGCGGTCCAGTTGAGGAACTCGTCGCCATAGAGATCCAGGAAACCCGGCTGCTCGGGGAAGGTCAGGGCGCTGTCCGACAGCTCGCTGATCGGGCGCAGTTCCTCGGGGCCGCTGTAGCTGCCGTCCTCCAGCCGCGTGCTGACGTAGTAGTTGTCCACCCCTTCGACCAGGCGCGGGCTGCCCTTGATCTCCTGCACGGCGAAGCGGCCGGCCTGGATCTCGGTATTCGACACCCCGAAGCTGAAGCCCAGACGCTGGGTTTCGCTGATCGGATAGCCGAAGTTCAGGGTGCTGCCGATAGTATCGGTGGTGTAGCGGGCAACGTTGATCTCCGACAGGTCGGTGGCGCGATAGTAGAGCGAGAAGCCGCGGCTAACACCGTCCTCGGTATAGTAGGGATTGGTGTAGGAGAAGCTGTACAGGTCCTGGTAGCGGGAGGAGTTGAGACCGATACCGACCTGGCGCCCGGTGCCCAGGAAATTGTTCTGCTGCAGGTTGAGGCCGAAGATGAAGCCGGCATCCTGGGCGTAGCCGAAGCTGGCACCGATACTGCCGGAGGACTGCTCCTCGACGGTGAAGTCGACGTCGATCAGGTCGTCGTGCCCCGGCACCTCCGGGGTCTCCACGCTGGCCTTGCTGAAGTAGCCCAGGCGCTCGAGGCGGATACGCGACTGTTCGATGGAGGACTGGGAAGCCGGTGCACTCTCCATCTGGCGCATCTCCCGACGCAGCACTTCATCGGCGGTTTTCTGGTTGCCCTGGAAGCTGATACGGCGGACGTAGGTGCGCTTGCCCGGGTCGACGAAGAACTTGAGGGCGACGGTCTGATCGTCCTCGTTGATTTCCGGAATGCCGGAAACCTTGGCGAAGTTGTAGCCCTCGTTGCCCAGGCGACGGGTCATGAACTCCTCGGTGGAGGTGACCAGCTGCTGGGAGAAGGTCTGCCCCTCGGACACCAGGATGTAGCGACGCAGGTCTTCCTCGTCGAGCACCAGGTCCCCCGAGAGCCCCACCTCGCCGACGGTGAACTTCTCACCTTCAGTGACATTGGCGGTGATGAAGACCTCCCGCTTGTCGGGGGAAACCGAAACCTGGGTGGAGTCGATATTGAACTGCAGGTAACCCCGGTCCATGTACCAGGAGGTCAGGGTCTCCAGATCGCCGGTGAGCTTCTCGCGGCTGTACTTGTCGTCGTTGGTGAAAAAGGAAAACCAGCCGGTGGTCTTCAGCGCGAACAGATCGGTCAGCTCCTCGTCGTCATAGACCTCGTTGCCGACGATATTGATGTGCTTGATGGCGGCAACCGTACCCTCGTCCACCTCGATATTGATGGCCACGCGGTTGCGCGGCTCCGGCAGCACCTCGGTCTCGATATTGGCGTCGTAGCGGCCCTGTTGCACGTATTGCCGCTGCAGCTCGAGCTGCATGCCCTCCAGGGTGGAGCGCTGGAATACCTGCCCCACGGACAGGCCGGCACCCTTGAGCCCTTCCAGCAGAGCCTCGGTCTCGATGGCCTTGTTGCCCTCGATATTGATCTCGCTGATGCTCGGGCGCTCGGCCACCACGATCACCAGCACGTTGCCATCCCGGCCGATGCGGATATCGTCGAAATTGCCGGTGGTGAAGAGGCTGCGGGCGGCCGCGCGCAGGGCGTCCTGGTTGACCAGGTCCCCCACTGCCAGCGGCATGGCGGCGAAGACGGAGCCCGGGGAGATGCGCTGCAGGCCCTCCACGCGGATATCCGACACAATGAAGGTAGCGTTCTGGCCGAACACGTGGGGGGCGCAGACCAGCACGAATGCCGTCAGCAGGCGGGTAATGCGTTTGCTCACAATAGTCTCTGTCACCGTCCAGGCCCTGACGCAGGCGTTTCCATGAATTGTCCGGGGCCTGCGCAGATCACAGGCGCATGAAATCGTTATACAGGGCAAGCATCATGATTCCCAGGATCAGGAACAGGCCCACCTGGTAGCCCAGCACCTGCACCTTTTCCGGCACCGGGCGACCGGCCAGCAGCTCCACCGTGTAGTACAGCAGGTGCCCGCCGTCCAGCACCGGTATCGGCAGCAGATTCAGCACACCCAGGCTGACGCTGAGCAGCGCCAGGAAGCCCACCCAGGCCTCGAGACCTGACTTGGCCGAAGCGGACGCCACTTTAGCAATGGTAATAGGACCGCTCAAGTTTTTTGGCGAGATGAGGCCCTGCAACATCTTCTTGATCGAGTTCAGGGTGAAGGCCACCAGCTCCGCGGTGCGGTCGACACCGGCTACCAGCGACTCCACCGGGCCGCGGTGAAACTGGCGAATCATCTCCGCCGGCATCTCGGGCAACTGCACCGCGACGCCGATGCGACCGACGGTTTCCCCGCCTTCATTCTGCGCCGCCTCCGGCACCAGGGTCACGGCAAAGGGCTGCCCGTCCCGCAGGCCCTCCAGGCGCAGCGACTCCCCGGGGCGCGCGCTGACGCGCTCCACCAGTTCGCCCCACAGGTCCACCGGCTCGCCGTCGACCCGCTGGATGCGGTCGCCCGCCTGCAAGCCGGCGCGCTCGGCGGGGCTGTCCGGCAGCACCTCGCCCAGCACCGGCACGATCTCGGGGCGGTAGAGCGCCAGCCCCAGGCCCGCCATCAGGTCGGGCTCCTCGGCACCCGCCAGCCAGCGCTGCAGGGTGCCTTCGGATTCGTAGAGCATGTCGGAACCGGGGTAGCGCACGGTGAAGCGAATCGGGCCGGTGTCGCCAATGCGGTCCAGCAGGGCGAAATTCAGCGCCTGCCAGGTGGGCGTTTCCTCGCCGTCGACGGCGACGATTTCCTGCCCCGGCTCCAGCCCGGCAACGTGCGCCACCGAGCCCTGCTCCACCTCGCCGACTATCGGCGCGTAGCCACTCTCCCCGGCCATGAACAGGGCCCAGTAGGCGACAATGGCGAGCAGGAAATTGGCCAGGGGGCCGGCGGCCACCACCGCAATGCGCTGCAGCACCGGCTTGCGGTTGAAGGCGCGCCCCAGTTCGGCCTCGGGCACCTCGCCTTCACGCTCGTCGAGCATGCGCACATAGCCGCCGAGGGGAATGGCGGCGATACAGTACTCCGTCCCCTGGCGATCGTGCCAGGTGTAGAGGGCCGGGCCGAAGCCAATCGAGAAGCGCAGCACCTTGACACCGCAGCGCCGGGCCACCCAGAAGTGACCGAACTCGTGCACCGCGACCAACAGGCCCAGCGTGACCACGGTCACCAACAGGGTGTGAATCAGATCCATGTACTCTCCCGGGCCGCGCCGTTTCGACTCACCAGTTGCCCCACAAGCTCCGCCGCGCAATGCCGCGCGCGGTCGTCGGCAGCTTCGACCACGGCCAGCGAGACGGGTTCCTCGACTGCCACCCGGGCCAGGGTGGCTTCAATGATACGCGGGATGGTGCCGAAGCCGATACGCGCGGCCAGGAAGGCCTCCACGGCGACTTCGTTGGCGGCATTGCAGATGGCCATCGCCGTTCCCCCCAGGGCCAGGGCCTCGCGCGCCAGCCGCAGGCAGGGAAAGCGCGTCTCGTCCGGCGCCTCGAAATTCAACCGTGCCAGACTGACCAGATCCAGCGGCGCGACCCCGGCGTCGATGCGCTCCGGCCAGGCGAGGCCGTAGGCAATCGGGGTGCGCATGTCGGGGTTGCCGAGCTGTGCCAGCACCGATCCATCGGCGTACTGTACCAGGGAGTGCACAATGCTCTCGGGGTGCACCACGATTTCGACCCGCTCGGGAGGGAGGTCGAACAGCCAGCAGGCCTCGATCAACTCGAGCCCCTTGTTCATCAAGGTCGCCGAGTCGACGGAAATCTTGCGCCCCATGGACCAGTTGGGATGGGCACAGGCCTGATCCGGGGTCGCCGCGGCAATCGCCTCGGCCGACCAGGTGCGGAAGGGGCCGCCGGAGGCGGTCAGCAGCACCTTGTCGACACCCGCGAGGCCCGGCAGGCCGCGCTCGCAGGCCGGCAGGCACTGGAAAATGGCGTTGTGCTCACTGTCGATGGGCAGCAACAGGGCGCCGCTGTCCCGGGCCGCCTGCATCAGCAGGTGGCCGGCCATGACCAGCGACTCCTTGTTGGCCAGCAGCAGGCGCTTTCCGGCCCGAGCCGCCGCCAGGGTCGAGGGCAGCCCGGCGGCCCCCACCACCGCCGCCATCACACTGTCCACCTCGGCGTGGGCGGCCACCTCAACCAGGGCCTGGGCGCCCGCCAGCACCTCGGTACCGAGCTCCGCAGGCAGACGCTGGCGCAAGCGCTCCGCGGCATCGGCATCGGTCATCACCGCGTAGCGCGGCGCAAAGCGCAGACACTGATCGAGCAGCGCATCGACCGAGCGGTGCGCGGAGAGCGCCCAGGCGGCGAAGCGATCCGGGTGCCGGGCAATCACGTCGAGGGTGCTGACACCGATCGAACCGGTACTGCCAAGCACGGCAATATTGCGCGGTCCGGGCACGGCTACCACCCCGCCAGCAGCAGGCCAAGGGCAAAGACCGGCGCCGCGCTGCACAGGCTGTCCAGGCGATCGAGCACACCACCGTGCCCCGGCAGCATGGCGCCGCTGTCCTTGACCCCGCTTTCGCGCTTGACCATGCTCACCGTCAGATCGCCGACCACCGAGGCCACCGCGGTGCTGAGCACCACCGTGACCACCGCCCCCAGGCTGACGTGGGCCAGCTGGGACGGAATGCCCGACCACAGGGCGATCGCGAGGATCAGCGCGCAGGTCATGCCCCCCCAGAAGCCCTCCCAGGTCTTGGCCGGGCTGACGCGCACCGCCAGCTTGTGGCGACCGAAGTGGGTCCCGGCAAAGTAGGCGCCGATGTCCGTCGCGGCAACAATGATCACCATGACCACCAGCAGCAGCCCGCCGCGGGGGAAGCTCAGCAGGTATACCGCCGCGAGCCAGGCGCAGGCGAGCACCAGCAGGCCCATCAGGCTGCGGGCAAGGCGGCTGCGCCAGAACACCGCACTGGCGGGGTAACTCTTGACCCAGAGCAGCGCAAAGGACCACCACAGACAGGCCAGGCC
Source organism: Haliea atlantica (assembly GCF_054779855.1). NCBI lineage: Bacteria > Pseudomonadati > Pseudomonadota > Gammaproteobacteria > Cellvibrionales > Halieaceae > Haliea > Haliea atlantica. Next base: position 739,855 of record NZ_BAAGXL010000003.1, read on the forward strand.
CAGCACCGGCTGCACCTGCCCGCGGGCCGGCCGGCTGCCGAGGTCGCAGTAAATGTAGAGACCCAGCATGCACAGGGCCAGCGTGACGACAAACCCTGTCCGCGCCGCCAGCGACTGCCAGCCCGCCAGGCGCCCCCACTCCCAGCCGCCCAGACCGATCACCGCCGCCAGCCCCAGGGCCAGGGTGGGCAGCGACAGGAACAGCACGGAGCCGAGGAACAGTGCCGCCAGGGCCAGGGCCGTGAAGACCCGCTGCCTAAGCATCCCTGCCTCCGGACACCAGGCCGCCGGAAGAGTCACCAAACGGGGGCCGACCCTCCGGATCGCGAAGGCCAAAACGGCGGTCCCGGCGGGCGTAATCCGCCAGGGCGCGTGCAAACTCCAGCTCGCCGAAGTCGGGCCAGAGCACGGGCGTGAAGTACAGCTCGCTGTAGGCAAACTGCCAGAGCATGAAATTGCTGATGCGGGCATCGCCACCCGTGCGAATACACAGATCGGGCGGGGGCAGGTCGCTCAGACACATGGCCTCGCCGAGGCGCGCCTCGTCGACATCCTCGGGCGCGAGCTCGCCGCGGGCCACCCGCTCGGCCAGGGTGCGCGCCGCCCGGGCAATGTCCCAGCGACCACCGTAGTCAACGGCAATCACCATGGTGGCCCCGCTGTTGCCCAGGGTCAGGTGCTCGGCGTGGGTCATCAGCCGCTGCAGGCGATCGCTGAAGCGGCCCCGCTCGCCGATGAAGCGAACCCGTACATTATCCGTGTGCAGCTGGCGCACTTCGTTGCGCAGATAGCGTGACAGGAGGGCGAGCAGAGCCCGCACCTCGTGCTGGGGACGCCCCCAGTTCTCGCTACTGAAGGCAAACAGGGTGAGTACGCGGACACCGTGATCGCGACAGGCCCGCAGTACGCCGCGCACCGCTTCCACGCCGGCGCGGTGACCCGCGGGGCCGCTGACGCCCTGGCGGCGCGCCCAGCGGTTGTTACCGTCCATGATAATGGCGACGTGCTGGGGAATCGGGCCGCGAGACCGGGTCTCTCCGGTTGTGGGCGCATCGGGTGACATCGCCAACCGGACTCAGATTTCCATCAGGTCGGCTTCCTTGTCTACCAGCATCTTCTCGATGCGTTCGACATAGGAATCAGTCAGTTTCTGCACCACGTCCTGGCCGCGACGCTCGTCGTCCTCGCTGATTTCCTTCTCCTTGACCATGTCCTTGAGCATGCTCATGGCGTCGCGACGGGCGTTGCGCACGGAAACCCGGGCCGACTCGGCCTCGTGGCGGGCCTGTTTGATGTAGCCCTTGCGGGTTTCCTCGGTCAGGGCCGGCATGGGAATGCGGATGACATCGCCGGCAGTGGACGGGTTCAGGCCCAGGTCCGACTTCATGATCGCCTTTTCAATCGCCGGAATCGAGGAGCGGTCCCAGGCGGAGATGGACAGGGTGCGGGCGTCTTCGACGTTGACGTTGGCGAGCTGGTTGATCGGTGTGTCGGCGCCGTAGTACTCGATTTTCAGCCCGTCCAGCAGGCTGGGGTGGGCGCGCCCGGTACGAATCTTGTTGAAGTTGTGACCCAGAGCCTCCAGCGCCTTTTCCATGCGCTCCTTGGCTTCCTGTTTGATATCGTCAATCACGGCAGTTCTCCTTGCGAGGCCTGGCGGGCCTATTCAATCAGTGTTCCTTCGGCGGCACCGCGCACGATGCTCAGCAGTGCCCCCTGCTTCTCCATCTGGAACACACGCACGGGCATGTTGTGGTCGCGGCACAGGCAGATGGCGGTCAGGTCCATGACCTCCAGCTTTTTCTCCAGTACCTCGTCGTAAGTAAGACGCTCATACTTGATGGCGTCGGCAAATTTCATCGGGTCGGCGCTGTAGACGCCGTCCACCTTGGTCGCCTTCAGCACCAGGTCGGCCTCGACTTCGATGCCGCGCAGACAGGCGGAGGAATCCGTGGTGAAAAAGGGGTTGCCGGTGCCGGCACTGAAAATGACCACATCGCCGTTGCCGAGGGCGCGAATGGCCTTGCGGCGGTCGTAGTGGTCAACCACCCCGCTCATGGGGATGGAGGACATCACCTGGGTGGCGATACTGGAGCGCTCCAGCGCATCGCGCAGGGCGAGGGCATTCATCACCGTGGCCAGCATGCCCATGTGATCGCCGGTGACCCGGTCGAGACCGGCCGCCTGCAGGGCCGCGCCGCGGAACAGGTTACCGCCGCCGACGACCAGCCCCACCTGGACCCCGATGCCGACCAGCTGGCCGATCTCCAGGGCCAGGCGATCCAGCACCCTGGGGTCGATACCGTAATTCTCTTTACCGGTAAGCGCTTCGCCGCTGAGTTTCAGCAGGATGCGCTTGTATTTCTTTTCAGCCGAAGCCTGAGGCATGACGTCGATCTCCTGAAGTACCGCCAGTTTACAGGACAACAGCCCGACACCCTAGACCAGGGGGCGGGGCCTCTCATAAAAAACGGGGCCTCGGGCCCCGTTCTTCATGCACGACAGCGCGGAATCAGCCTTTCAGCTGCGCGGCCACCTCGGCGGCGAAATCCACCTGCTCCTTCTCGATGCCTTCGCCAACTTCGAAGCGGGCGAAAGAGCGCACTTCGGCGCCGGCCTTGGACACCAGCTTGCCGACGGTGACATCGGGGTCCTTCACGAAGGGCTGCTCGACCAGGCTGTTCTCGGCCAGGAATTTCTTGATGCGGCCACCGATCATCTTCTCGACGATCTCTGCGGGCTTGCCGGAATCCTGCGCCTGGGCGGTGTAGATTTCCTTTTCCTTGGCGATCAGTTCCTCGGGCATGTCGCTCGGGGAGACGACGCGCGGGTTGACCGCGGCGATGTGCATGGCGACGTCCTTGGCCAGGTCCTGGTCGCCGCTCTTCAGTTCGACCAGTACCGCGATGCGGTTGTTGCCGTGAACGTAGGCACCGATGACACCGGCGTCGGCAGTGATCAGCGTGATGCGACGCACACCGATATTCTCGCCGATCTTCTGCACCAGACCTTCGCGGGCTGACTCCAGCTCGCCGGCCATCAGGGCGGCAACGTCGGTTTCGCGACGCTCGAAGGCGGCGTTCAACACCTGCTCAACGAAGGCCAGGAAGCCGTCGTCGCGGGCCACGAAATCGGTCTCGCTGTTGACTTCCACCAGCACACCGTAGCTGCCGTCTTCGGCAACGCGCGCCTTGACCACGCCATCCGCCGCGGTGCGACCGGCCTTCTTGGCCGCTTTCATGCCGCTGGACTTGCGCAGCTCTTCGATTGCCTTCTCGACATCACCACCGGCTTCCGCCAGCGCCTTCTTGCATTCGAGCAGACCCAGCCCGGTGCGCTCGCGTAATTCCTTGACCAATGCTGCAGACATGCGAATTCCTCCTATCTGCCCCTGTGCGGGGCCTGTATCAGCTGAACGTGTTTCGCCGGCGCCCCGGGGGGCGCCGGATCGGGGCGGGCCTTACTGGGCGGTCTCGGCCGCTGCGGCTTCCTCGACGAACTCGTCGCGGGCGGCGGGCATGTCGCCGTTTTCGGCGCGGCCGGCCAGGCAGGCTTCGGCCACGGTGGTCACGTACAGCTTGACCGCACGGATGGCGTCATCGTTGCCGGGAATCACGTAGTCGATGCCGTCGGGATCGCTGTTGGTATCCACGATGCCGATAACCGGGATACCCAGCTTGTTGGCTTCGGTGATGGCAATGCGCTCGTGGTCCACGTCAACCACGAACAGGGCATCGGGCAGGCCGCCCATGTCCTTGATGCCGCCGATGCTGCGCTCGAGCTTTTCCATGTCGCGGGTGCGCATCAGGGCTTCTTTCTTGGTCAGCTTGGCGAAGGTGCCGTCGGCCTGCTGGGACTCCAGGTCACGCAGACGCTTGATGGAGGCGCGAATGGTCTTGTAGTTGGTGAGCATGCCACCCAGCCAGCGATGGCTGACGTAGGGCATGCCGGCGCGCTCGGCCTGCTCCTTGATCACTTTGCCGGCGGCACGCTTGGTGCCCACGAACAGGATCTTGCTCTTGTTCGCGGACATCTGCTTGATCAGGTTCAGGGCTTCGTTGAAGGCCGGAACGGTGTGCTCGAGGTTGATGATGTGGATCTTGTTGCGGGCACCGAAGATAAAGGGAGCCATCTTCGGGTTCCAGTAACGGGTCTGGTGACCGAAGTGAACACCTGCCTGCAGCAGGTCACGCATGGATACTTGCGACATGATAAATACCTTTTCAATTGGGTTGGGCCTCCACATACCCCCGGCACCAAACCCCCTCTCGGGAGCACCCTGGCACGGGTTGCGGCATGTGTGTGACGATAGTTTCTCCCGCCGGGAGGCCGGAGCCGCCCGCGAGAGGCGCGCTTTATACCACAGACAACCACCCGGCGCCAGCGGGAATGCGGCCTGGCCGGCTCGCGCCGCCCCGGCCAGATGGCTGACCGACACTGGCGAAAGCGGCAGCGGCCCCCGTCCGGGACCGCTGCGGGTGAGCGGGGAATCCTGTACAATAAGCGGCTGACCGGCCGGCGCCCTACCCTGCCGCACCGGACCTGCAGACTGTTCAAGATCGAGTGACGCATGGCTGTATCCATCAAGACCAGTGAAGAACTGGAAAAAATGCGCGTGGCCGGCCGCCTCGCCGCGGAAGTGCTGGAGATGATCGAGCCGCATGTGCAGCCCGGCATCACCACCGGCGAGCTGGACCGCATCTGCCACGACTACATCACTGGCGTCCAGGACGCCATCCCGGCGCCCCTCAACTACCACGGGTTTCCACGCTCCATCTGCACCTCTGTCAACGAGGTGGTCTGCCACGGCATTCCCTCGGACACCCGCAAGCTGAAAAACGGCGACATCATCAATATCGACGTGACGGTCATCAAGGACGGTTACCACGGCGACACCAGCATCATGGTCGGCGTGGGCAAGATTCCGCCCCACGCCGAGCGCCTGATCCGGGTCACCCGGGAGTGCCTGTACCGGGCCCTCGACATCGTGCGCCCCGGCACCACCCTGGGGGATATCGGCCACGTGATTCAGGAACACGCGGAAAAACACTACTACTCGGTGGTGCGCGAATACTGCGGGCACGGCATCGGTCGGGTCTTCCACGAAGACCCCCAGATCCTCCACTACGGGCGTCCCGGCGAGGGCCTGGTGCTCGAAGAGGGCATGACCTTCACCATCGAGCCGATGATCAATGCCGGCCGCCGTCACACCAAACTGAACGCCCACGACGGCTGGACCGTGACCACCCGCGACGGGCGCCTGTCCGCCCAGTGGGAGCACACCCTGGCTGTCACGGCGGACGGCTGCGAGATCTTCACCCGGCGCAGCAAGGAAACGCCCCCCGCATGAAGGCGACGGCGGCCTCCGCGGCACCCGATTTCCTGCTCGACCCGGCGCGCCTGGCCGACCGGCTGCGCCACGGCGACTGCCTGGCAACCGGAAAGCAGGTGCTGCAAGAGGCCCGGGTCTGGCTGGATCAGGCCTTTCGCGACGGCGAGCGGGTGGGCCACCTGCTGCATTTGCGCGCCCGTTTCATGGACACCCTGCTCGGCGCCCTCTGGGACACCCGCGAGTGGGGTCCGGCGGAGCCGGCCCTGGTCGCTGTCGGTGGCTACGGGCGCGGTGAACTCCACCCGCATTCCGACGTGGACATCCTGGTACTGCTGCACCACGACAGCGAAGGCAGCCACCCGCCTTTGGAGCAGTTCCTTACCCAGCTCTGGGACATCGGCCTCAAGGTCGGGCACAGCGTGCGCACCGTCGACGACTGCTGCCGCAAGGCCCGCGGCGATATCACCGTGCTCACCAACCTGATGGAGAGCCGGGTCATCCGCGGCCCCGAGGCCTTGATGCAGGCGGTGCGGGAGCAGACCGGCCCGGCGCACATGTGGCCCAGCGCCGACTTCTTCAAGGCCAAGCTGGAAGAACAGCGCAGCCGTCACGCCAAGTACGCTGACACCGAGTACAACCTGGAGCCCAACATCAAGACCTCCCCCGGGGGCTTGCGCGACCTGCAGATCATCGCCTGGATCGCCGAGCGTCACTTCGGCGTGCGCGCCCTGGAGGAGATGGATACCGGCGAGTTCCTGACCCCCGAGGAGCGCCAGATGCTGCTGCGCGGCCGGGAGTTCATGTGGCGGGTGCGCTACGCCCTGCACATGATCGCAGGCCGCGAAGAGGACCGCCTGCTGTTCGACCACCAGCGCGAGCTGGCGGAGCTGTGGGGCTTCGAGGACGGCCAGCGCCTGGCGGTGGAGCAGTTCATGCAGACCTATTACCGCTGGGCCCTGCAGCTGAGCGAGCTGAACGAACTGCTGATCCGCAATTTCGACCAAGTCATCCTGCGCGCCGGCACGGTCGACGACATTCAGGTGCTCAACCAGGACTTCCAGGTGCGCAACGGCTATATCGAGGCCCTGCGCGACGACCTGTTCAGCAGCCGCCCCGGCGCGCTGCTGGAGGTCTTTGCACTGGCCGGTCAGAGTCCCGACATCAAGGGCATCGGCACCGCCACCATCCGGCTGATCCGCGCCCATCGCCACCTGATCAACAACAGCTTCCGGGAAGACCCGGCCAATCACGCCACGTTTCTGGCCATCCTGCGGGCCCCGCACCAGGTCACCCGCAACCTGCGCAACATGACCCGCTACGGGGTACTGGGCAACTACATCCCCGCTTTCGGACAGATCGTCGGCCAGATGCAGCACGACCTCTTCCACGCCTACACCGTGGACGCCCACACCCTGGAAGTCATCCAGCACATGCGCTTCTTCATGAAGCCCGAGTACGACGAACGCTTCCCGGTATCCAGTCGCGTGGCGCGGCGTCTGCCGCGCATCGAGCTGCTTTACCTGGCGGGTCTGTTCCACGACATCGGCAAGGGCCGCGGCGGCGACCACTCGGAGCTCGGCGCCGAGGATGCCAGGGCCTTCTGTGAAAGCCACGGCCTGTCCGAGCGCGACAGCGAGCTGGTCACCTGGCTGGTGCGCAACCACCTGTTGATGTCCGCGGTCTCCCAGCGCAAGGACATCTCCGACCCCGAGGTGATCCAGCAGTTTGCCCGCCACGTCGGCGACCAGACCCGGCTGGACTACCTGTACACCCTCACCGTGGCCGACATCAACGGCACCAACCCCAACCTGTGGAACGCCTGGCGCAGCAGCCTCCTGCGCCAGCTCTACACCGGCACCAAGCGCGCCCTGCGCCGCGGACTGGAAAACCCGGTGGACAAGCAGGCCTGGGTGGAGGACGCCCGGCGCGCCGCGATCGACCTGCTGGAGTACCGCGGCTTCACCGCGGAAGAGCTGGAAGACCTGTGGCGCGAGCGCAGCGAAGACTACTTTCTGCGCGAGCGGGTGGAGGATATCGCCTGGCACACCGAGGCCATTGCCAACCACGTTGACCGCAGCCAGCCCCTGGTGGTGATTCGCAACAGCACCGACTCCAGCGTCGCCAACACCACCCAGATCTTCATTCACGCGCCGACCCACGCCCAGCTCTTCTCCCGCGTCTGCACCGAACTGGAACAGCTCGACCTGAGCATCAACGATGCCCGCATCTACAGCGCCAGCGGCGGCATGAGCCTGGACACCTTCTCGGTACTCAATTCCGACGGCAGCTCCATCGCCGAGGATGGCGCCCGCCTGCGGCATATCCGCGAGCACCTCGGCCAGGCACTGGCCGGCGACATGAATGACCGCGCCTGCGTGCGCCGTATCACCCCGCGGCAGATGAAGTCCTTCTCGATTCCCACGGAAACCGCGATGTTCGTGGACGAAATCAAGCACATGAGCGTGCTCGAGGTCGCCTCCCCGGACCGCCCCGGCCTGCTGGCCATGATCGGGCGCATCTTCGTGGACTTCGGCGTGGTCCTCCAGGCCGCGAAGATCCAGACCCTCGGGGAGCGGGTGGAGGACGTTTTCTTCATCACCGATGACGAGCAGCAGCCCCTGACCGACCCGGCCCTCTGCGAGGCCATCCAGGCCGAGATTCGCCGGCAACTGGACGCACAAGTGGAACAGACCTGACGCAATGAACCCCCGACTGGATTCCCTGCACCCCTACCCCTTTGAAAAACTGGCACAGCTCTTCGAGGGCCTGAAAGCACCGGCGGACAAGGCGCACATCGCCCTGTCCATCGGCGAGCCGCGCCACCCGGCACCGGCTTTCGTGCTCGAGGAGCTGGCGCGCCAGCTGCCGCTGCTCTCGCGCTACCCCGCGACTCGCGGCGAAGCCTTCCTGCGCGAGGGCATCGCCGGGTGGCTGCAGCGGCGCTTCGGCCTCGACAATGTCGACGCCGGGCGCCAGGTACTGCCGGTCAACGGCACCCGCGAGGCCCTGTTCGCCTTTGCCCAGGCCGTGGTGGACCCGGTGCCCGGAGCGCTGGTCCTCAGCCCGAACCCCTTCTACCAGATCTACGAGGGCGCGGCACTGCTGGCGGGAGCCACCCCCGGTTTCATCAACGCCACCGCCGACACCGGCTTCCTGCCGGATTTCGACAGCGTTACCGCGGACCAGTGGCAGCGCTGCCAACTGCTCTATCTCTGCAGCCCCGGCAACCCCAGCGGCGCGGTACTGCCCCTGGCGCGCCTGCAGCAGTTAATTGAACTGGCGCAGCGTCACGACTTCGTCATCGCCAGTGACGAGTGCTACTCGGAAATCTATGGCGATGAGCAGGCGCCGCCCCCCGGCCTGCTGCAGGCCTGCGCGGCCATGGGCAATACCGATTTTCGGCGCTGCGTGGTCTTCCACAGCCTGTCCAAGCGCTCCAACCTGCCGGGCCTGCGCTCGGGCTTTGTCGCCGGCGACGCCGACGTGCTGGCGCAATTCCTGCGCTACCGCACCTATCACGGCTGCGCCATGCCCCTGCACCACCAGCACGCCAGTGCCGCGGCCTGGGCAGATGAAAGCCACGTTCGCGCCAACCGCGACGCCTACCGCGAGAAATTCCGCACGGTACTGGAGATTCTCGGCGACTGCCTGGAGGTCGAGGCCCCGGATGCCGGTTTCTACCTCTGGCCGCGCACGCCGATTGCCGACACCGACTTTGCCCGGGAGCTGTTTGCCCGCGAGCACGTCACCGTGCTGCCGGGCCGCTACCTGGCGCGGGAGCAGGCCGGGCTCAACCCCGGGGAACAGCGGGTGCGCATGGCCCTGGTGGCCACCCTCGAGGAATGCGTGGAGGCCGCCCACCGAATTCGTCGCTGCGTGGAGAGCCTGTAAACGTGCTCAGCAAGCCCGAACGGGTCGCCTTCATCCAGCGGCGGCTGAACGAACTCTACCCGGAAACGCCGATCCCCCTGGATCACCGGGACCCCTATACCCTGCTGGTGGCGGTCCTGCTCAGCGCCCAGTGCACCGACGAACGGGTCAACCAGGTCACCCCGGCGCTGTTCGCCCGCGCCGACAATCCCCGGGACATGGCCCAGGTGCCGGTGGAGGAGATTCGCCAGATCATCCGCCCCTGTGGCCTGTCGCCGCAGAAATCGGCGGCCATCAAGCTGCTCAGCGAAATGCTCATGGAAGAGCACGCTGGCGAGGTGCCCGCGGACATGGAGGCCCTGGAGCGGCTGCCCGGTGTCGGCCACAAGACCGCCAGCGTGGTGATGTCCCAGGCCTTCGGCGTGCCCGCCTTCCCGGTGGACACCCACATCCACCGCCTGGCCCAGCGCTGGGGGCTGACCAGCGGCAAAAGCGTGGTGCAGACCGAACGTGACCTCAAGCGCCTGTTCCCGCGGGACGCCTGGAACCGCCTGCACTTGCAGATCATCTACTATGGCCGGGAATTCTGCAGCGCCCGGGGCTGTGACGGCCGGGTCTGCGAGATCTGCCGCACCTGCTACCCGGAGCGCAAGCATCCGAAGAAGATCCGCAAGGCCTGATTTGCTATCCTTGCCGCCCGCCGGAGCAAACGGAGAGCCGACGCGTGATTACCCTCTACGGCATCAAGAACTGCGACACCGTGAAAAAAGCCCGTCGCTGGCTGGAACAGCATGACATCGAATACCAGTTCCACGACCTGCGCGAGGACGGCCTGAGTGCGGCCCAGATCGACGCCTGGCTCGAGGAGCTGGGCTGGGAGCAGCTGGTCAACCGGCGCAGCACCAGCTGGAAAGCCCTGCCCGCCGAGGTCCGCGACAGCATGAACAATGAGGCGGCGCGATCGGCCATTCTCGAGCAGCCGACGCTGATCAAGCGGCCCCTGCTGGACATCGGTCACGAACGCCACTGCGGCTTCAAGGCCGACCACTACGCCAGCCTGTTCCAGCGCCACACCCTTTGAACCACCGCCGCCCGCGGGCGGCTCGACCAGGAAAGCACAGCATGAGCAACAGCGCATACGCCTTCGGCCTTGGCCTGGGTACCCACAACAGCCAGGGCGACTGGCTGGAAGTCTTCTTCCCCAATCCGGTCCTTGCCCCCAGCGCCGAGCTGGTAGCGGCGATCGGCGAGATCGACAACCAGGCCACCCTGAGCCGCGAGCAACTGAACGTCCTGGAAAAAGCCCTGGCGGCTGCCGGCGAGACCCTGCAGGCGCAGCTGGCGGCACAGCTGGCTACCAGCCAGGCACCGGCAGTGGCCGTATTGCTGCGCGAGGACAGCGCGCCGGCCAGCGTGCCCGAAGGCTACCTCAAACTGCAGCTGATCTCCCATCGCCTGGTGAAGCCCCACGGCACCAACCTGCAGGGCCTGTTCGGGGTCCTGCCCAACGTTGCCTGGACCAGCGAAGGCGCGATCGCCATCGACGAACTGCCCGCGCGCCAGCTGGCCGCCCGCCTGCGCGGCGAAACCCTGGAAGTCTCCAGCGTCGACAAGTTCCCCAAGATGACCAACTACGTGGTACCCACCGGCGTGCGTATCGCCCACACCGCGCGGGTACGCCTGGGTGCCTACCTCGGCGAGGGCACTACGGTGATGCACGAGGGCTTCGTCAACTTCAACGCCGGCACCGACGGCCCGGGCATGATCGAGGGCCGCATTTCGGCCGGCGTCACCGTGGGCAGCGGCTCGGACCTGGGGGGCGGCTGCTCCACCATGGGCACCCTCTCCGGCGGCGGTAACATCGTCATCGCCGTGGGCAAGGAGTGCCTGATCGGTGCCAACGCCGGCATCGGCATTCCGCTGGGCGACCGCTGCACGGTCGAGGCCGGCCTGTTTGTCACCGCGGGCACCCGGGTCACCGTGCTGGACAACGAGGGGCAGCCCCAGGAAACCGTCAAGGCCCGCGATCTCGCCGGCAAGTCGGACCTGCTGTTCCGCCGCAACTCCAGCAGCGGTGCCGTGGAGTGCCTGACCAATCGCTCGGCGATCGAGCTGAACAACGAACTGCACGCCCACAACTGACCCGGAGCGCCCCGTGGACGATACCCTGGACCTCTGTCGCGAACTGATCCGGCGCGCCTCGGTGACACCCGAGGATGCCGGCTGCCAGGCGCTGATGATGCAACGCCTGGCGGCAATCGGTTTTGTCTGCACGCCGCTGCCCTTCGGCGAGGTAGAGAACTTCTGGGCCGTGCGCGGGGACAGCGGCCCGCTGCTGGTCTTCGCCGGTCACACCGACGTGGTACCCACCGGCCCCCTGGAGGCCTGGGACTCGCCGCCCTTTGAACCGACCCTGCGCGAGGGCTACCTCTACGGGCGCGGCGCCGCGGACATGAAGGGCAGCCTGGCGGCGATGATCACCGCCTGCGAAGCCTTTGTCGCCGCCAACCCGGACCACAGCGGGCGCATCGGCTTCCTGATCACCTCGGATGAGGAAGGCCCGGCCAAGGACGGTACCGTGCGCGTGGTGGAGTACCTGCAGCAGCAGGGCGAACAGATCGACTGGTGCCTGGTGGGAGAGCCCTCCAGCACGCAGCAGCTGGGGGATGTGGTCAAGAACGGCCGGCGCGGCTCACTCGGGGCCACCCTGACCGTGCGCGGGGTGCAGGGGCATATCGCCTACCCCCACCTCGCGGACAATCCGATTCACCGTGCCCTGCCGGCCCTGCACGCCCTGACCAGCCAGGTCTGGGACCGGGGCAATGCCTTCTTCCCGCCCACCAGCCTGCAGATCTCCAACATCCAGGGCGGCACCGGCGCCACCAACGTGATCCCCGGGGAGCTGACGGTGGTGTTCAACTTCCGCTTTTCCACCGAGGTCACCGCGGCCCGACTGCGGGAGCGCACCGAGGCCATCCTCGACGCCCACGGCCTGGACTATACGATCGACTGGCAGCTCAGCGGAGAACCCTTCCTCACCGCCGCCGGGAACCTGGTGGAGGCCGCGGTGGCCAGCATCCGGGCGGAGACTGGCCTGGAGACCGAGTTGTCGACAGCGGGGGGCACCTCGGATGGGCGCTTCATCGCCCCGACCGGGGCCCAGGTGCTGGAACTGGGGCCGGTCAATGCCACCATCCACAAGCGCAACGAATGCGTGCTGGCGGACGACCTGCCGCGACTGTCGCGCATCTATCGGGGCCTGCTAGAACACCTGCTGCTGGATTGAGGCGGCCAGGGTCTCGACGGCACCGCCCAGCATTTCCCGGTTGACCGCGCCGGGGACCACGACCACCGGCGCTCCCGGCTGCTCCAGTGCCGCCAGGCTCGCCGCCACCACCTCGGCTGGCTGCATCCACAGCGTTTCCGGCAAGCGCGACTTGTCGAAGCCGGCCATGTCCGGCTGACCGTGTATCTCGGTGTGGGTGAGGCCGGGACAGAGGCACTGGACCGCGATACCGTCCTCCGCGACCTCCGCCTGCAGGGACTGGGAGAACTGCAGCAGGAAAGCCTTGGCAGCGCCGTAGACCGCGGTGCTCGGCATGTTGATCAGGGCGCCCACGGAACCCAGGTTGATGATCCGCCCACCGCCCGCCTCGCGCATGAACGGCAGTGCCGCGTGGCTCAACTCCAGGCTGGCATCCAGGTGCAAGCGCAGCAGGGCCAGCTCGCGATCGATGTCGCTCTCGGCAAAGGGCCCGAAGGTGGAAAAACCGGCATTGTTGACCAGGGTATCCACCGGCCCCTGCTGACGCAGGGCCTCCAGCACGCGGGTCACCCCCTCCACGGTGGTCAGGTCTGCCACCAGCGGCACCAGTTCGGTCTCGCTGGCCAGCTCCGCCGCCAGGGCCTCGAGGCGGCCGGCGCGACGGGCCACGGCAATGATCTTCTCGCAGCGGGGCGCAAGCTGGTGACAGAAGGCCTCGCCAATACCGGCGCTGGCGCCGGTCACCAGGGCGATTCGGTAGGGTATGCTCATGCTTCGGTCTCCGGCCTGTCTCACGGGGTCAGGGAGCGTAACACATGCACATCAAAACGCACCGCCTTGCCGCGCAGGCTGTGGGAGGGCTCGCGGCCGTCTAGGAAGGGCGCCCGCAGGGGGCGCTTGACCACAACCCGCGCCACCGGCGACGCCAGGGCCCAGTCGAGAAGCCCCTCGCCCGCGTCCGCCGCGGCATCCCCCTCCAGCAGTTGCTGCAGGAGGGCCATTTCCTTGCGCACGGCCGCCGACTTGCGCCGCTCGGGAAACATCGGGTCGAGGTAGATGGCATCCAACTCGGCCAGGGCCGCCGGCGGCAGGCTGCGGGCGTCGCCCCGGTGCAGCTGCAGGCGCGCCACCAGGCCGCGCACCCAGGCGTCATCGGCGAGCGCGCCCTGTTCCAGGCCCGCCGCCAACAGGGCCGCGACCAGCGGCTCGCGCTCGGCCAGTAGCACCTCGCAGCCCAGGTCCGCCAGCACCGCTGCATCCCGCGCCAGACCCGCCGTGGCATCGAGTACCCGCATGGCCGGGCGCTTGCCGACACCCAGGGCCCGCCCCAGCAGTTCGTTCTGACCGCCGCGCCGACGGTGGCGCAGGGCCGGTGCCGAAAAATCCACGCACACCGGCCCGGAGGCCCGGGGGCCCGCGGGTTGCAGCGCCAGGCCGCCCGATCCGACCTGGAGCACGGCGAGCAGGCCGGTGGGAACGGGCTCACCCGGCGCCAGCAGGGGAAGGGACAGTCTGGCTGCCAGTTCGCCCGCGGACGCGTCTGCTGCGGCGTCGAGCGCCTGTACGGCAACTGCCCGGGACATCAGGCGCTGGCAGCAGAGGCGCCGCGATCGCCGGCGCGACGGGCCAGCTCATCGCAATTGGCGACAATCGCGTCGAGGTAGGGGTTGGGGCCACCGAAAAACACACTGGCGTAGTGATAGGAGCCCGCGAAATCCTGATCCAGGCGGGGCCCGGCCAGGTGATAGATAAAATCCGGGGTGCGCTGCAACAGGTCGTCCCGGGAGCGGTAGGGTCGCATCCCCGCGGGCGGCCGCGCGTCGCTGCCGGCCAGGCCGCTGGCTTCGAACTCGTCGTAGAGGTAGTAGTAGCAGCGATCGAGGTAATCCGGCTCCGCCATCTGCGCCAGCAGATCGGCGCTGCCCAGCAGCGCCCCGACCGCGCGCTCGCTTTCATCGGCGACCCGCAGGCTGGCCGGGGGCACCGCGCAATTGGTGAAGTGGATGAGGCGGGCACTCAGCGGGGCGAGATCGCCCAAGCCGATTGTCGGCAGCACCGCTCGAGCCAAGCGCGCACCGCGACTGACATGGCAGCGGGTGTAGGCCGCGCCCGTGGACACCCGGCGATCGCCGCGACGGCGCAGGTAGCCGGCATCGTGCAGGAAGGCCGCGGCCACCCCCGCCAGTGCCAGGCGCGGTCCGACAGAAAAATCGGGCCAGCGCAGCTCGCGCCCGGCGAGCAGGCGGGCGAAGGCCAGGGTGACATCGCGGACATGGCCGGCGTCGTGGTAACTCGCCTCGCAGCCCAGGTAATCCGGGTGCTCGCCCTGGTAGAGCGCATCGAACAGTTCACCCAGTACCCGCAGCACCGACCAGTCGACCCCGGGATAGCGCTCCACCAGGATAGCCTGTAGCGCGGAAACCAGGGCCCCGGTATCGGTCAGGTCGACGTAGCCGGTGACATCCCGGCGCCTTTCCCTGTTCTGGTACAAGCCTGTCACTCCTCCGCGCGGGATATCCGCGCCCTGCGCCGGTCCGACAACATCACCAGGACCTGGTCTCCGCGCATGCTATCACGCGGACTTCCCTCGCTGTCGGGACCTGTGTCACACATTGCGTGCTTGCCGGTGGTCACGGCGTCGGTCAGGAACTCCCGGTCCAGCCCCAGGCGCAAGGTCCTGCCACCCTGCAGGGTGATCGACAGCTCCAGGTTGTAGGCGTGTCGCGACAGGCCGTGCTTGTCGGTGATCAGGAAGCGCTGGGCGGCCCGGCGATCCCCGGGATCGGCGGAACCGGTCAGGCGGCAGTGCATGGACTCGATCACCTGCCCGGCCAACTGCACCCCGCGCAGGCGCTTGAGGCTGGCGTCCACCTCGCGCACAAAGGCCGGGGAGTAGACCAGCTCGCCCAGGGGCCCCGGCAGGCGGGTCTGAAAGTTGCCCACGAAGATCTGGCTGGGACGGGCCAGGTCCACCATCCGCGCCAGCTCGATGGTCACGTCACCGACAATGTAGCTGAGGACCGTGGGGTTGACCCCCTCCGCCTGGTAGAGCTCGTAGTGACTGCCGTTGTGAAAGGCGCTGCGGATGACCGGCACGGTGTGCCCGCTGGAAGCCGCCCTGGCGACCGCGTTGTCGGCGATCACCAGCAGCATGAAACAGAACAGGTCGCGGTTGGCCGCCGGCCCCAGGTCGCGGTTCCAGACGTAGTAGCCGTCACCGGTGGTGGTGCGGGCAAAGTTGACCACGATGCCACTGGCCTGCAACTTGTTGTAGGCGGAGTTGAGGGAATAGGACAGGCTGTTGAGCTGACTGGCCTGCTCGAAGGGGGTAAACAGGGAAAACTCGGCGATATCGAACAACAGGACGGAGCGGTCGGCGACAAAGCTGATACCGTAGCGCTTGATCAGCTGCTCCACCCCCGCCAGCACCGCGGGCTCCTCCGACAGCGGCGCGTCCAGCTTGATGAAACCCGGCGCCACATCCAGGCGCTCGGCCACCGCAAACAGCTCCTCGCGGGTCTTGCGCCGCTCGCCGGAGACCAGCTGGCGGACGAAGGCCTCGTTGTCGGCGCCCTCGCCCCCCTCGCGCCGGGCGCAGTAGTTGCCGAGAAAATAGTGCGGCACCATGATGACCAGTACGCCGCGCGAGTCGGCGCTCCAGCACAGCACGATGTTCTGGCCCAGGCGCCACTGTTTACGCAGGGCACCCTCCAAGGCCTTGAGATTGCCGCGCTGCACGATGCTTACGGCACTGTCATTCCGGGTCATCTTTACCTCGCCAGCGTCGAGCGTAGCCGCTAGCATTATAGGGGCCCGGAGTGGCGGGCACCATGGCGGGCCCGCGGGGGCAAGGGAGGAAACACATGCGCCGAATTCTGATCCTGGCCGGCATTCTGCTTGGCAGCGGCTGCCAACAGTACGATGTCACCGTCAACGAGCGCGTGGTGTATACCCCGCGACCGCTGCTGACGGAGATCCGCGCCAGGGACCCGGCCCTGCGTCGCTGCCTGCAGGACGCCATCGAGAGCCAGCGCATCAGCAGCGCCGCCGCCCTGGAGGTCCTGGATTGCCCCAGCGCGGGAGTCGCCTCCGTGCAGGGGCTGGGCCAGTTCCCGGGCCTGCGGCGGCTCAACCTGGCGCACAACGCGCTGCGCCAGATCGAAGAACTGGGGATGCTGGAATCACTGAGCGAGCTGTCTCTGGAGAACAACCGCGTCGAGGACGCCGCGCCACTCTACCCGCTGGAACAGCTGGCGGTGCTCGACCTGCGCGGCAACCCGGCGTTGCGCTGCCCCCCGACCGGGGCCCTGGCCGGGCTCGAGCGCCTCAGGCTGCCCCGCCACTGCGGGGGCTGAGGCGTATCAGTTGATATTGCCCTGGAGCAGGGACAGCAGCTCCCGCTCCTCGCGCTCCTGCAGGGCCGGTTCGGCCTGGGCTTCGAGACGGATGCTGACCTGCGACCCGCCCTCTTCGCGCAGCGACAGCAGCAGGTCGCGACCCAGCAAAGGGTCCTCGTCATCGCCGCCGAAGAGACTGGCAAACCAGCCGCTCTCTTCCTCGGCCTCGCTGCCGAGATAGCGAACATAGTAGCGGCCGGCGCTGCGGTCGCGGTCGGTAATCTCGAAGCGGGCATCCTCCAGGGCCTTGCCCACCGAGGCCCAGGCGCGATCAAAGGGCAGGCCCAGGTCGAGATAGCGGTCCCCGCCCGGGCCCTCGCGCAGGGCGATGCGCCCCTGGGAGCTCATCGCACGGTCGGCCATCATGGAGACGGGGGAGGAGTCGGCACTGTTCGCCACATACTGGGCCACCGAGCGCAGCATCTCGCCTTCCTGCCCCAGGTCGTTCGAGGTCGCCGGCCACTGTGAGGTGTCGCCAGCCTGGTGCATCTGCAGCACGTGGAGTTCACTGCTGCCCCGCTGTACCCCCTGCTCGATCCGGAAGCGGAAGCGCGAGGCCATCGGCTGCCCCTCCAGCTCGATCCAGCCGGTTTCGATCAGGCCGGCCTCGGCGTCGGCGCGAACCACGGCAATGCCCGCCGAGGCCAGGAAGGCGCGCACCTGGGGCCACAACTGCCCCGGGCCGATACTGACCAGGGCCCAGCTCTCCTCGCCGAGGGACTGGATCCGCACCGCATCCTGGGTCGCCGTGGCACTCAGGGGCGACGGCCGCGGCACCTCGAACTCGCCGGCGAGCCCGCTGCCCATGGCCACCTCGGGCACCGGGTAGGCCTGCTGCAACGCCTCCCGGCTCGTGTCCTCGGGCACCTCAAGCTCGGGCATCTCCCGCGCCTTGCGGTAGTCCTGTGAGGTATCGGGAAACAGGCCGTCATCGCCGAGCAGGTAACTGCAACCGGGGCTCGCCAGCAGGGCCGCCGTCACCAGCAGCAGTCGTGGAACCATCCTGGGGGTATTCATCAAATTCCGGCCGCCTCCATCGCTTCGAGCACCTGAGCGTGATAGCGCTCTTCCAGAGGCGTCAAGGGTAACCGAATACCGGACTCGATCAAGCCGCGCTGCTGCATGGCCCACTTTACCGGAATCGGATTGGCCTCGAGGAACAGCGCGCGATTGAGCGCCGCCAGCCGGTCGTTGATACGAGTGGCGCCGGCGCGATCGCCCGCCAGAGCCAGGCGGCAGAGCTCCGCCTCCTGGCGTGGAGCGATGTTGGCGGTCACCGAGATGTTGCCCTGACCGCCCTGCAGGATCAGCTCCATGGCCGTGGCATCGTCCCCCGAATAGAGCGCAAAGTCGTCGGGGCAGCGGGCCTTCAGATCAGCCACCCGGGACAGGTCGCCGGTGGCGTCCTTGAGACCGACCACATTGGGCAGCTCCGCCAGGCGCACCACCGTGTCATTGTCCATGTCCACGGCGGTGCGGCCGGGCACGTTGTAGAGAACCTGGGGAATATCCACCGCTTCGGCCACCGCGCGGAAGTGCTCGTAGAGGCCACGCTGGGAGGGGCGGTTGTAGTAGGGTGTCACCAGCAGACAGGCGTCTGCCCCGTTGGCGGCGGCGACCCGGGTCAGCTCGATGGCCTCGCGGGTGGAGTTGGCACCGGTGCCGGCGATCACCGGAATGCGGCCGTTGACCTGGCGCACGCAGTGGCGGATCACCTCGAGGTGTTCGGGGACACTGAGGGTGGCGCTCTCGCCGGTAGTGCCCACGGCGCCGATGGCGGCGGTGCCCGCGGCGATGTGCATGTCCAGGATCCGGTCCAGGCTGTCCCAGTCGAGACTGCCGTCGGGATGCATGGGCGTGACAAGCGCGACAATGCTGCCGGTGATCATAACTACTCCAGAGTAACGCTGGGCGGGGCGCCGCAGTGGCACCGTCGGGGAAACCGGCAATTATCCACGCCATGACCCGGAACACAACCACAGTGGCGTAAAATGAACCGCTGGCCGCTCCAGCAGTCTCAGGAGCTGCCGCGCGCCACCGGCGCAAGCGTGAATGGAAACAACAGGGAGGACAGGAACGATGATTACCGGCACGGCACAGACCTGGCTCGCACGCCTCGGCTGGATCCTTCTCGCCCTGACCCTGGCCTCGCCGGGCTGGGCACAGGAACCCCCGCAGATCGGCGAGCTCACCGCCCTCGACCGCCAGTTCATGCAGGCACAGCGGGAGAGCCTGGAAAGCCTGGCCCGGCGCCACCTCGGGACCGGCTTCAGCGGCGAGACCGACCGCGACCTGGACCTGCTGCAGCGCCTCCTCGACCGGGACCTGGTGAAGGCTGACCAGAAGCGCGAACTGCAGGCCATGGGCGTCATACTGGGGGAGCTGCTGGCGAAGGAGCTGGACATGCACTGGGTACTCTACGAGGATCCGGTGGGACGCAGCCGCGCCCTGCGCTACCGCGACAGCGATCTCTACCTGTTCCCGATGACCATGATCTCGCGCCGCCGGGAAGCCGGCGACCAGACACCGGTGGCGGTCATCTACGCCAGCGCCGTCGACGAGATCCGCAGCGAGCTGCCTCCCCTGCCCTTCCAGTGAACCGGCCCGGCGACGTACACTGGCTCCACAGGGGCCAGTGGCGACGGGGATGACGGGGAACGCACCCAGCTTTGCAATCGAGGCAGTTGCGGGGGAAGGCGAGGGCGCCATCGCCCTGCAGCTCGCCGGCGACTGGGTACAGGGCCAGACGGTCCCGGGTTTCGGCGCCCTGCGGGACCAGCTCGCGGGCCGCGAGCTCTCGCAGTTGCAGCTACAGGCTGATGACCTGGGCGACTGGGACTCCCTGCTGATGGCCTTTCTGCTGCAATGCCACAACTACTGCCGCGAGCGCGAGATCGATCTCGACACCCACGGCCTGCCGGCCAACGCGCGACAGCTGCTGGCGGTCGCGACCAGCGTTGCCCCGCACCAGCCTCCCGCCCGCCGCCAGCAGCACTGGTGGCAGGCCGGCAACCCCCTGCGGGTCCTGCGCGCGGTGCGCGGCGACCTGCGCGAATCCCTGGGCTTCTTCGGGGACATCTGCATCGGCCTGGCGCGCCTGTGCGCCGGCCGGGCCAATACCCGCTGGGCGGATTTCCGCCACTTCTGCTACCAGGCCGGCCCCAACGCCTTCGCCATCATCAGCCTGACCAGTGTCCTGGTGGGCATGATCCTGGCCTACCTGGGCGCGGTGCAGCTGCAGCAATTCGGCGCCGGGGTCTACGTGGCCGACCTGGTGGTGATCGGCATGCTGCGGGAAATGGGCGTGCTGATGACCGCCGTGGTCATGGCCGGCCGCACCGGCGCCGCCTACGCCGCGCAGCTGGGCACCATGCAAACCAACGACGAGATCGACGCCATCACCACCCTCGGGGTGTCGCCGGTGGAATTCCTGGTGCTGCCGCGCCTGCTGGCCCTGGTGGTGATGATGCCGCTGCTGGTGATCTATGCCAACCTGCTGGGCATGCTCGGCGGCGCCATCGTCTCGGGGGGCCTGGGCATTTCCATGCTGCAGTACATCAGCCAGGCGCAGGAGGCCATCGCCGTGTCCCACATTACCGTGGGGCTGGTGAAGTCGGTGATCTTCGCGGTGCTGATCGCCATCGCCGGCTGCCGCTCGGGCCTGTATTCCGGGCGCAGCTCGGCGGCCGTGGGCCAGGCGGCCACCGAGGCCGTGGTCACCGCACTGATCTACCTGATCGTGGCCGACGCGGCCATCAATATCTTCTTCCAGCACGTGGAGTTCTGGTGAGCGAGCCGGCCGTCATCGAAGTCCAGGGGCTGTGCATGGCCTTCGGCAGCAATGTCATCCAGCGCGACCTCGACTTCCGCGTCGAGCGGGGGGACATCTTCGTCATCATGGGTGGCTCCGGCTGTGGCAAGAGCACCCTGCTCCGGCACCTGCTGGGCCTGCTGCGCCCCGCCAGCGGCGACATCCTCTACAGCGGCGAGAGTTTTGTCCGGGCCAGCCAGGATCGGCGCGCGGCCATGCGTCGGCGCTGGGGTATTACCTACCAGTCCGGCGGCCTGTTCAGTGCCATGACCCTGGGGCAGAACATCGCCCTGCCCCTGCAGCTCTACACCCGTTACAGCGCGGGCGAGATCCGCGACATCGTCGACTACAAGCTGTCGCTGGTGGGCCTGGGCGGCTACCAGGACTATCTGCCGGCACAGATCAGCGGCGGCATGCGCAAGCGCGGCGCCCTGGCCCGGGCCATCGCCCTGGACCCGGAGATCCTGTTCTTCGACGAGCCTTCTGCGGGCCTGGACCCGATCAGCTCGCGCCTGCTGGATGAACTGATCCTGCAACTCAAGGAATCCCTCGGCGCCACCGTGGTCATGGTCACCCACGAGCTCGACAGCATCTTCGCCATCGCCACCAACTCGGTCTATCTGGATGCCGCCAGCCGCACCCGGATTGCCGGTGGCGACCCGCGCTGGCTCCGGGATCACAGCGAGCAGCCAGTCGTGCGACAATTCCTCTCACGCGAGCTGGCCCCTGCGGGAGACACCCACGGTGAATGAAGAGAATGCCCACAGCGTCGCCATCGGCGGCTTTATCGTCGGTGCCCTGCTGATCGCAGTGGTCACCCTGCTGTTTGTCCTCGGCTCGGGCCTGCCCGGTCAGCGGCAGCAGGTGGTGATGGTCTTCGACGGCTCGGTCAAGGGGCTGACCATCGGTGCCCCGGTGGCCCTGCGCGGCGTGGAGATCGGCGAGGTCACCGGTATCAACCTGGTACTCGACGAGGAGACCATGAAACTGATCATGGTGGTGGAGGCCAGTGTCTCCAGCGAGCGCATCCAGGGCATCGGTCTCGGCGGCGCCTCCAGCGAGCTGATCGACGAGTTGATCGCCCGCGGCCTGCGCGCCCAGCTCAACCTGCAAAGCCTGCTCACCGGGCTGCTCTATGTACAGCTGGATTTTCACCCGGACACGGCGGTGCAGCTTGCGGATATCGACAGCGACCGCCGCCAGATCCCCACCATCCCCACCGGCCTGGAGCGCTTCACGCGGCAGATCGAATCCCTGGATATCGCCGCCATGGCCAACGATGTGCAGGAAATCGCCCAGGGCCTGAAGGCCCTGGTGCAGCAGGAGGATGTGCATGCACTGCCCGGCGAGCTGCGCACCACGCTGGCCTCGCTGAAGCAGACCAGCGAGGCCCTGAACCACACCGTTCAGGCGGCCGGGCCGCAGCTGGACAGCCTGCTGGAAAACAGTGCCGGCCTGGTCGCCGACAGCCGCGCCGAATTGCCGCGCCTGTTCCAGCGCTTCGACGAGAGCCTGGGCAGCCTGGAACAGGCGGCGGGCGAATTCGGTCAGGCCATGCAGCAAATCGACGGCCTGGTGGGCGAGGATTCCGCCACCACCTGGCAGCTGAACCAGGCCCTGCGCGAGCTGACCCAGGCGGGGCGTGCCCTGCAGAGCCTGGCGCGCACCCTGGAAGAACAACCCGAGGCCCTGTTGCGGGGCAAGCAGGAGTAAGCCCATGACTCGCATTCGCGCCATCCGCTGGCCCCTGGCGCTGGCCCTGTTCGCCGGCCTGCTGGGGCTGGGCGGCTGCGGCAGCTCGCCCAGCCACAACTACTACCTGCTGCACGCCAGCGCCCCGCCCAGCGGCGCGACCGACAGCCAGCTGCCCGTGGGTATCGGGCCGGTCAGCGTCCCCGAGTATCTCAACCGCAGTGCCCTGGTCTACAGTGGCGAGGGCAACCGGCTGCATGTGGCGCGGCTGGAGCGCTGGGGGGAGCCGCTGCAGGACGGCATTCCACGGGTGCTCGGCCTCAACCTGGCGGCGGCCCTGGGCACCCAGGACCTGCGCCCCCATCCCTGGCTGCGCAGCCAGGAACCGGCGGTCGCGGTACAGCTGTGGATTCTGGAGCTGGATGTGCGCGACGGCACGGCGGTGTTGACGGCGGAGTGGCGCCTGCACCGGCCGCGGGAAGACCGCGAGCTGGCGCGGCGCATCAGCCGCCTCAGCCAGCCACTGCCGGGGTGGCGCTGGGAGGCCGGGGCGGCAGCCGCCGCCTACAGCAGCCTGCTGCAGTCCCTGACCGAGGAGATCGCCTCGGCAATTCGCCGCGCGGAGACTGAACCGGGCTGAGGCGCCAGGCCCCGCCCCTTACGACTCTGACCTGGGCCCATGCCCGGGCCAGAGGGGGAGTACTCAGAAGCTGTCGGGGCGCAGCATGGCGTCGGAGCCGCCATCCACGAAGAACACCGCGCCGCAGACAAAGCCGGCATCCTCACTCAGCATGAAGCGCATCACGCTGGCGATCTGCGCCGGCTCGGCGGTACCACCCCAGGGCACCGTATCGGCGAACTGGGTCATCGCCTCCTTGTATTCGGCATTGGACATCACTTCCTGCATCAGCGGCGTCTGGGTAATGCCCGGTGCCACGGCGTTGAGGCGCACCCCGGCCTTGGCCCAGTCCACCACGTTGCGGCGCATCCACATGGTCAGCGCCCGCTTGGAGCCGGCGTAACCCACCTGGCCGTGGTTGGCTTCTTCCAGGGCGCGAATCGCCTCGGCCTCGTCGCCGCCCAGGCAGGCCTGCACGAAGGGCGTTTCGGCGGGCATCATCGGCGCGGAATTGGAGGAGACCAGCAATACCGTACCGCGGCGCTTCGCCACCAGGTCCTTCAGGCCCTCGGCCACCGCCACGGCGCCGAAGTAGTTGACCGCGGCAATCTTCGCCAGGGGCGCCACCGGCGGCAAACCGGCGCAGACAATCAGGCCATCCAACCCGGCTTCCGGTGCCCGCTCGCGCACACCGGCCACTGCCGCTTCGCGGCCCTCCGGGGTGGACAGGTCGGCAATCACGTCGCCCGCCTTGATGTCGACCGAAATCAGCTGGTGGCCATCCGCGACCAGTTGTTCGCGCAAGGCGGCACCGATCCCCGTGGCACCCCCGGTCATTGCGTAACACGCCATGCTCTGTTCCTCTCGTAATGGATTGCGATAGGTCTATTCTGCTACAGACCCGCGCGCAAGGTGCCGGGAACCTGGGATAAGCGTCCGCAGGCACAACTAGCTGAACCGCCCCCGGCGCCCCCGGGCCCACTTCTTGCCCCGTCCGGGGCGCGATAGTACCCTGAGCAGCGCATCAAATCCCTCCGGAGTACTCCCATGAGCAGCAAGCCCGTGCAGCCGGCCATCGAAGGCTGGTTCACCCTGAGCGATACCCCGCAGCTGATCGGCAGCCAGTGCTGTGGCTGCGGCACCTATTTCTTCCCCAAGCAGGACCACTACTGCAAGAACCCGGACTGCGACAGCACCGAATTCCAGGAGGCCCTGCTGAGCCCCCGCGGCCGCATCTGGAGCTACACCAATGCCTGCTACAAGCCGCCGGCCCCCTTCGTGGCAGAGGAGCCCTTCGAGCCCTACGCCATCGCCGCGGTGGAGCTGGAAAAAGAGCGCATGACGGTCCTCGGCCAGGTGGTCAAGGGTGTCGGCGTGGAAGACCTGAAAGTGGGCATGGAAATGGAGCTGGTGCTGGAGACCCTGCACGAGACCGACGAAGACACCAAGGTGACCTGGAAATGGCGCCCGGTAACCGACAATGGAGGACAAGGCTGATGAGTGGTGAAGTCGCGATTATCGGCGCCGGCATGCACCCCTGGGGCAAGTGGGGGCGCAATTTCGTCGAGTACGGCGTAGCCGCCGCCCGGGAAGCCCTGGCGGACGCCGGCATTCCCTGGCGGGACGTGGGCTACGTCTCCGGCGGCGCCACCGTGCGCTGCGGCTACCCCGGCTATGTCGCCGGTGCCACCTTCGCCCAGGCCCTCGGCTGGCAGGGCTGTGAGGTAAACACCTCCTACGCCGCCTGCGCCTCCGGCTCCCAGGCCCTGGCCGCGGCGCGCAATAAGATCCTCGCCGGCGAGTGCGAGGTGGCCCTGGTGGTCGGTGCCGACACCACCCCCAAAGGCTTCCTGGCCCCGGCCGGTGGCTACCGCCCGGAAGACCCGGACTGGGTGCGCTTCTACCTGGGCATCACCAACCCCACCTACTTCGCCCTCTACGCGCGCCGCCGCATGGATGTCTACGGCGACACCCTGGAGGACTTTGCCGCGGTGAAGGTGAAGAACGCCGCCATCGGCAGCAAGAATCCCCGCGCCCGTTACCGCAAGTGTTTCAGCGCGGAAGACGTGGCCGCCTCGGCGATGGTCGCCGACCCCCTGCGCCTGATGGACATCTGCGCCACCAGTGATGGCGGCGCGGCCCTGATCGTCTGCAGCCTGGACTACGCCAAACGCATCGGCAAGGGCGATGCCCCCCGCGTCGCGGCGATCTCCACTGTGACCCCGAGCTTTGCCAGCGCCGTGGTGGAGATGCCCGACATCGCCACCGACTCCGCGGCCGCCGCGGGTATCGACGCCCACAGCTTCCGCGCCTCCCTGCCGGTGAAGGCCTACGAGGAAGCCGGCATCGGCCCCGAGGACGTCGACGTGGCTGAGGTCTACGACCTCTCCACCGCCCTGGAGCTGGACTGGATCGAAGACCTGCAACTGGCCCCGCGGGGCGAGGCGGCCCAGCTGCTGCGCCGCGGCGACACCGCCGTGGGCGGCAAGATCCCGGTCAACCCCTCCGGCGGTCTGGCCTGCTTCGGCGAAGCGGTACCCGCCCAGGCCCTGGCCCAGGTCTGCGAACTGACCTGGCAGCTGCGCGGCGAGTGCGGCGACCGCCAGGTCGAGGGCGCCAGGGTCGGCATTACCGCCAACCAGGGCCTGTTTGGCCACGGCAGCTCGGTGATCGTCAAGCGCTAGGGGCAGTGGAGCGCAGCTACTCCACTGCCTGGGACCCGGGCTCCTGAGTCGGCACTGTCCACCCCCGGATAGACCGCGTCAGCTTGCCCGGTGCCTGCTTCCCCCCGGCGGCACGAATGCGCTCGAAATTCACCGGAAGGTCCGACTGTTCGGCTTCGGTAAAACTGGTCACGCGACTTTGGCCCTGCGCGCCCAAACCCTTCGCATAGCTGACCATCTGGTGCTCGGACACGCAGCGGTTGTGCAGGAACTTCCAGCCATCGGCTTCACGGGTATAGGTATATTCCAGTGTCGCCACATTCCATGCCGGCTGCCGGGTATCCGGGTCAATCAACAGGGTGAGCAGGAACCAGCGCGCCTCCGCGGCGTCGCCCGTCACGGTAATGACCGGGTTCGAAAGAATGTCAAAGGCCCAGCCACCGGCCTTTTCGAAGGCATCCATGAACTCGGTATAGAACTGGCGGATTGACGCCTTGTCCGCCAGCTCACCCAGCGGACCATGGTCATAGCTGGCGCGCTCGGAAAAGCAGTCGACAGCATCTTCCCAGCGCGCATCGTGCATGGCCTGCATATAGCCGGCAGTCAGCTGCTTGATGTCCTCGATGTCCGTTAGCCTGCGAACCTGCGCACGCAGTTGGGCGACCTCGTCGTTGATATCCATGATGACCTCATCGTTAGCGTTATCTGTCACAGCACCAGTTGTCGACCGCGGGCCTTTCCTGCTCAACGGGCAAGTGCTGAGGCTTCGACTATACTGTCTGTACAAGCCACCGCGCGAACGCGGTTACCCAGGCAGGGCGCGATGGGCGGTCACGGGCCGCCCGTTCAAGCCTTGACGGTAACCAGGTCGACAAGGTGTCCACTCTCCGCTCTGCCGGAACGCGGCCCCGGGCCAGGCGTTCCCTTCGCAATCATCGCGCTGTCGACCACAACCAACATCCACACTGTGCTGACAGAGCACAGGGCGGATTTCGGGCCACCCGATGGCCGGAGAATCCGAAGGAGGAGGAAACATGTCGAACAGCCCAGACAAGATGTCTGCGGATGCACCGCTTTCACCCGAACTCGCGTCCTGGGTGGATCCCAGCCTGGGTTCGACCCGGGGAACAGAAAAGCCCAAGGACCCCGACAAGGGCTACATCGCCCTGCTTGGCTGGAGCCTCAATGCGGTCAAGGCAGCACAGTGATCCTGCCCACCAATGATGGACACCCTGTTAAGCGAGTAAACTACGCGACAGAGGTGANGTTTACGAAGGTGGCATGCGGATCATCGATCCTCCAGTGGTAAAGGGCTGGTGGGTCGTCTGGCTGGGTGGTATCGCCCTGGCAGTTGATGCTTTGACGGCGTTACTCACCTATTCGATGCAAAAAGACAGCATCAACATCCGTGCACTGTTTCTTCACAATCTGTCGGATGCACTGGCGTCGGTCGCCGTGGTCATTGGCGGGACCCTTATTTTACTCTACGACATGCGCTGGGTTGATCCTGCCATCACCATCGGCATCGCGGGCTACATTCTCTACCTGGGTCTGACAGAAATCGGCGGTACCATCAGAACACTCATGCTGGGCAGCCCGGTGGATATCGATACCGATGCCGTCATTATTGCCTTATCCAACATCGAAGGCGTTGTCGACCTTCACCACGTGCATTTTTGGCAGATGGGCGAACACGATGCCTCGCTGGAGGCTCATGTGATTATCGAGGAAAGTGCATGGGATCAGCTTGAGAATATCAAGTACAGGATAAAACAGGCTCTGGCGCAGGAATTCAATATCAGTCATTCGACACTGGAATTCGAACACCCAGACCACGTGCACAAGGATGCCCACACCTATGGGCATGGTTGAGAGAGTGTTCTCCGCAAGCGTCGGCGAGAGTGAAGACTATTTCAATAGGCCGCCCAGGCGCGGAATTCTGCCGACATGAATCCGAGCAGCGAGAAAGGACCAGAGACTAATAGCGCAGTTGCAGAATACGCCGGGCGCCATTCAACACAATCAGCCCGATGATCAGACCAATGACCAAGTCAGGATAACGGGAACCCGTCCAGGCGACCAATACACCGGCGAGGATAACCCCCGAATTGGCGATGACATCGTTAGCGGAAAAGATCCAACTTGCTTTCATGTGCGCGCCGCCATGCCGGTTTCTTGCGATGAGCACCAGACACCAGACGTTGGCCGCCAGAGCCACAAAACCAAAACCCATCATTAACGCGGATACGGGTTCGCTGCCGAAGACAAATCGCCGCCCGACTTCAGCCAGGACCCCCAGCGCCAGAATCAACTGAAGCCAGCCTGACAAATGCGCCGCGCGCAGCTTCATCCGCACACTGTGTCCAACGGCATATAGTGCCACGCCGTAGACGGCGGCATCAGCAAACATGTCCAAAGAATCCGCGATCAAGCCAGTGGATTGCGCCAGCCAGCCTACTGTCAGTTCAACCACGAACATAACGCCGTTGATGGCCAGCAACCACTTCAGTATACCGGCTTCGACCTGGGCGGTTGCCTCTTCCTTCTCCCTGGCCAGGACTAGATCCTCTTCCCCCACCGGGGTGGTTTTTTCGAGCGTGGCACCCAGCCCCAGGGAGCGCATCCTTTCCTCGATGGTAGCCCCATTGTCACCATGGAAAACACGCACTTTCCGATTCGGTGTATCGAACTCCAGTAAAACGCGGGGCTCAATACTGTCCAGGGCAATGCGGATCATCCCCTCCTCCGACGGGCAGTCCATTTTTGGTACTCGGTAGTCACTGACATAGCCATGTTGAAAAGCCGTATCAGTATTCGCTATCCCAGAGGTGGGGGCATTGGCAACCTTCGCGCTCTGGCAGCCGTCACTGCACGGGTCAGACATCGAATAAAGCCCTTGTGGATGTACGGACGGTCACTATAAACTCTATAGCAACTATAGAGTCAATCGGAATATTGAGAGATGATGAAAATCGGCGAACTGTCGAAAGTGACTGACTGCTCCGTGCAAACCATCCGGCATTATGAAAAGGAACATTTGATTGCCTCTGCAGAACGCAGTGAAGGCAATTTTCGCCTGTACGATGAAGCTGCCGTTGAGCAACTGCTGTTTATCAAGCAATGTCGCAGCCTGGATCTCAGTTTGCCGGAGATTCGGCAGTTGTTGGCATTAAACCGTTCGCCCGGTGCGCAATGTGATGACGTGAACCGGATGATGGATAAGCATATCGAGCAGGTGGAGGCGCGTATCCAGGAACTCACCAAACTGAACGAGCAACTGGGAATGATCCTGCCCACCAATGATGGACACCCTGTTAAGCGAGTAAACTACGCGACAGAGGTGACCCATGACCAAGCAGACAGAATCCAAGAAAACCACCCGGAAGCAGCACTCGCCTGAGTTCCGGAAGGAAGCGTTGGCGCTGGCCGAGAAGGTCGGCATCGCCAAGGCGGCCAAGGAGCTCGGGCTCCACGACTCGCAGCTGTACGGATGGCGGGCCAAGGCGCGTGTACGGCAGAGCCAGAGTGATCTCGAGCAGAGCCAAGCCGCCGAAATAGCCCTGCTGAAGCGCAAGCTGGCCGAGCAGGAAGAGGAGCTGGCCATCGTAAAAAAGGCGGCCACATACTTCGCCAAGAGCCTGAGGTGAAGTATGTGTTCATGGAAGAGCATCGGGCTGTTTTCAAGGTGTTGGCCATGAGTCGGACGCTGGGCGTGTCGCGCAGTGGCTTTTATGCCTGGCGGTTGCAGCAGGATGACCCGTCACCGCGCCGCCGGCAACGGGATCGTCTGGATGCCGCCGTCAAGCAGGCCTTCGAGGACCGCAAAGGCCGTTCGGGCGCTCCCAGACTGGTGCTGGACCTGGCTGAATCAGGTCATCGGCATGACCGGAAAACCATTGCCGAGAGTATGCGCAGGCAGGGACTTCGGGCCAAAGCGGCGAAGAAATTCAAGGCAACCACGAACTCGCAACACAACCTGCCAGTGGCTCCCAACCTGTTGCAGCAGGATTTCACGGCAACGGCCCCGAACCAGAAGTATGTGGGCGATATCACCTACCTCTGGACGGATGAGGGCTGGCTCTACCTGGCCGTCGTTATTGACCTATACTCGCGCCTGGTGGTGGGCTGGGCCATGTCGGAGCGCATGACGGCGCAGCTTGCCTGCGATGCGCTTCAGATGGCGCTGTGGCGCCGCCGCCGGCCTACCGGGGTTATCGTTCATAGTGACAGAGGCAGCCAGTATTGCTCAGGGGCTTACCAGCAACTGATCCGGGAAAATGACTTGCTGTGCAGCATGAGCGCCAAAGGCAACTGCTATGACAATGCCTGTGCCGAGAGCTTCTTCCATTCGCTCAAGGTGGAAGCCATTCACGGTGAGCGTTTTCCGACCCGTGAGACCATGCGTCAGACGGTATTCGAGTACATTGAAGTGGACTACAATCGAACCCGCCGACACAGCGCCAACGGCTTCATCAGCCCGGCAGCGTTTGAGGCACAACATGTCGCTTAATGCGGTGTCCACTGTTGCTGGGCAGGATCAGAATGCTGCGCCGCAGCTGCTCAAACCGTCGGACAGTGGAGCAGTGCGGCATATTGCGTAATTTATCGGCTACTCCGGCTTCGAGCGGCTGACACGCGCATTCAAAAAATCTCCCGCGCTTCCCGCGACCGGGGAATTTTTTTGTTGCCTTCTCGCCAGGACAGGTTGCCTTTGATAGAGAGGGGAAAATGGCAATTTTGTCTCAAAGCTTCCACACCCAGCATGTATCAATCCATTGATAACGCATGCGAGCCTCTCAACTATAAACATAATGGTTCTTCGTCATTTCATGTGGATTTCAGGATCGAGCCCGCAGGGCTGGCAATCAGGNAGGCCTTTGATCGCCGCTACGTGGTGGTTGCGCCCGACTGGGCCAGGGATTTTTGCGAGGCGAACAAGATTCCTTTCATCCCCTGGGATTTCCTGCGGCTCAATGACCGCTCCATGGAAATCGCCCGGATACTGAAAAATGAAGGGGTCGATGTCGCCGTGCCGCTGTTCGAGGAAACCGTGGAATGGTCCGGGGCCATCAACTCCGTGCTGCTCGACAAACCCCACATGTACGGGCAGTCCATCCTGTTCCGGGACAAGGCCCTGATGAAACGGCGCGCCCAGCTCGGCGGGATCCGCGTCGGCATCTTCGAGGAAGCGCACGAGAAGGAAGATGTCATCCGCTTCATGAAGCGCGTCAACCAGACCCTGCTCAAACTGGATGGCGACCCGGATGACCCGATTCACGTCAAGGCCTTCGACAAGGCCGGCTGCCTGGGCCACCGCATGATCCGCAAGATCGAGGAAATCGACCAGATTCCCGCGGAGGAGTACCCGCTGCTGATGGAAAGCCACCTCGACGGCTGGGAGTTCGCCGTGGAGGCGTGGATTCACGAGGGCAAGATCAAGTTCCTGAACATCTCGGAATACGTGACCCTGGGGTATTCCGTGTTTGTACCCGCCACCAAGGAACTGGAAAGCTGGCGGGACGCGATCACGCGGCAGATCGAAAAGCTGATCAAGACCTTCGATATCCAGTTCGGGCTGATTCATCCCGAGTATTTCGTGACCGCGGATGGCGAGATGTATTTTGGCGAGATCGCCTATCGCCCCCCGGGCTTCAAGGCATTCGAGTTGATTGAGCGCGCCTACGGCTTCAGCCCCTACCAGGCCTCCATGCTGGTCTTTGATCCCAAGAGCACCCGCGAGGAAGTCGATGCCTTTTTCCCGCGGGAAGTGGTGGACGCGAAAGGCTACGCCGGCTGCTTTGGTGTGTATCCCCGGCGCCGAGTGGTCAGCAAGCTGGAGATGCCGCCGGAGACCACCGAGCACCCCTACTTCGAGTCGCACGAGTTGACCGCACCCACGGAGGAAATAGTGCCGGACCGCGCCGCTTTCGGCACCCACTGGGGCCTGGTGTTTTTCTTCGGCGACGACCCCATCCGCATGCGCGACCTGCTGAAGGCCCAGGAAGAACTGGACTTCTACGTCTGACCCACAGTCACCCAGCGCCCGACTCCCGGGCGCACCTCTCAATCGTCGGTGAAGGCCTCGCGATGAAAGTTGGCGGCCGCTTCCACCTCGCGGATGCCGCACTCCGCCAGTGCCGGTGCCTCGCCGCCGGCGAGCACTTCCAGCACCGCATGCACCCCCTGCGCCAGGGAGGAAAGGTTATAGCCCCCCTCCAGCACCAGGGCCAGGCGGCCGTCGCAGTGCTGGTCGGCGATGCCCTGCACGATCTGCGTCAGCATTCTGAAACCGTCGTAGGTCAGGTTGAGAGCCATGTCGTTGCGGTGGGGGTCAAAGCCGGCGGAGACCAGCACCAGGTCCGGCTGGAAGCGCTCTGCCGCGGGGAGGAGAATCTCGCGGAAGGCCTTCTCGAAGGCCAGGTCACCGGCAGTTTCCGGGATCGGCACATTGACCGTGTAGCCCTCTCCCAGGCCGGCGCCCACCTCCTCGAGATGCCCGGAGCCGGGATAAAAGGGCGCGGCACAGTGAATGTCGAAAAACAGCACGTCGGGGTCGGCCCAGAAGATCTCCTGGGTGCCGTTGCCGTGATGGGCGTCCCAGTCCACGATCAATACCCGTTCGCAACCCAAACGGGCCTGGGCGTGGGCCGCCGCCACCGCGACGTTGTTGAACAGGCAGAAGCCCTGGGCCCGCAGCGGGCCGGCGTGGTGGCCCGGGGGCCGCACCAGGGCAAAGGCACTGTCCGATTCACCGCTGCAGACTGCCTCCACCGCCGCGATGGCCTGGCCGGCAGCGGCGCTCGCCGCCTGGACACTGTCCGGCGACACGGCGGTGGTATCGCGATCCAGCCAGGCTCGCTTGCCCGCCAGGGAAAAGATCTGGTCGAGGTAGGCGGTAGCGTGCACCCGGCCCAGCTGCTCGTAGCTTGCCGGCGCACCGCTGTGGAATTCAACGCCCGGCACGGGCTGGGCCGTCAGCGCGTCGCGAATCGCCGTCAGCCGCCCGGGGTGCTCGGGGTAACTCCACTTGAAGTCCAGGCCCTGCAGGATACTGCGCACACGCTTTTCCACGCGGCTGGGCACAAAGGGAAAATCCACTTCGGGATTGTGGCCGAGCATGAGCTCGTCATAAAACACCGCGACGCTGCGATCACCTATCACCAGAGATCCCCCTCGGTCGATGTGAAGACGAACGCGCCATTGACCTCACTGCCCTGCCGAGATGGCCTTGCGCACATTGGCGGTAAAGGCGGCGGCGCGTACACCCGTCGGCTGAAAGCCGAGCCGGCTCCAGGTGGCCTCGGCCTCCCGGTTGGATAGCGAGTATTCGAGAATCAACTCCTGCACGTCGTGCTGCTCGGCAAAGGCCAGCAGCTCCGCGAGCATGGCGCGGAAGATGCCCAGCTTGCGGTAGTCGGGCTCCACCCAGACATCGTCGATGACCCCGGACTTCAGCTCCAGGTCATCCAGCTGCTCCCAGATGCCCTGGCTGCGCCAGACATAGATATAGGCCATGCCGACGGGGCCCACCTCGGGCAGCGCCGCAACAACGACCAGTCTGTCCTGGTCTTCCAGCGCAGCGGCCAGCAGCTCCCGCAGCCGCTTGCGCTCGGCCCGCCGGAGTGTGCGGGGCGCGCCCCCGGCCACATGCATGGCCAGCCGGGCCATGAAATCGACCAGAATCCCCAGGTCGGATTTGCGCGCCGGCCTGATGCGAAGGCCGTCGGAACTCTCGGTAGCGGAGACCATAGCCTGACTCCCTGCGCCAGCGAAGACCGTCAAGCCCCGAGGGAGCGCCGACGGTGCCCCGCCGGCGCCGCTCGCGGGGCCGTGTGATCCTCAGTCGGTATCGGCCACGTAGGCGCCGTCCTCGTCGTGGATCTCGCGACCGGAAACCGGCGGGTTGAAGGCGCAGACGAGTTTCAGCTCGTCAATCGCCTCGAGGGTATGTTTGTCGTGCTTGTCCAGGGCGTAGAGGGTACCCGGCTCGATATCGAAGGTTTCGCCGGTCTCGCGGTTGGTGAGAATGCCCTTGCCGCTGTAGCAGTAAACGGCTTCCACGTGGTTCTTGTACCACATGTCGAACTTGAGACCCGGCGGGAAGGTGGTCTCGTGAAACGAGAAGCCCATGCCATCGCTCTTGAGCAGGAAACGGACGCTGGTCCAGCCGTCGGGGCTGACCACTTCCCGGTCGGTTCCCTTGAGATCGTCGAGGCGCACTACTTTCATGGTGTTCTCCTGTTGGTGGTTGACCCTATAGCTGACCACAGCCAGCCGATTAACTCAAATGCAGGCCGCAAGCCGGCGCGGCACCTGCCGCTACTGGAGCTACCCGCGCTAACCCTGCTCCTCCAGCCATACCAGGGTATCCAGCCAGGCCACAAAGCGCCGCTGATACTCGGGGGAGCGCTCCCCCATGGCAGTGAGTGAGCGAATTGCCAGCATCCGCGGATTCAAGGGCCCGGGGTCTTCGGGGGCGCTGTCGATGGCCCGGGCAATGCGGTCGGCAATATCCCGCTGCCACTGGTGCTGCCGCAGCAGGCCCAGGGCCTGCAGTTCCCGGGGCTCGCCCAATTCACGGCGGAGTCCCCGCAGGGCCTGTAAAGTGGGGCTCGGGCGCCGCCTCCGGGCGCCCGCGGACGGTGCGCGCTGGCGCTCATCAGTGATGGCGGACATCACTCCGCCCCCTGGCTGACCCGCGGCACGGGTGCCATTTCCACCCGGCGATTGCGGGCGCGCCCGGCTTCATCGCGATTGCCGGCCACAGGCTGCTGGTCGCCGAAGGCCGCGGCGAATACCCGCTCGGCGGGCATGCCGGCCTCGATCAGGGCGCGGGTGACGGTGAGGGCCCGCTGGGCGGAGAGCTCCCAGTTGTCGCTGAACTGCAGGTTGCCCTGCTGAATCGGCAGGTCATCGGTAAACCCGCTGACCATCAACAACTGGTCGTTTTCTTCCACGTAGAGCTGCAGGGGCGCCACCAGGCTGGCCAGCAGCTCGCGTCCCTCGGCCTGCAACTGGTCGGAATTGAGGTCAAACAGCACGCTGCCGCTGATGCCGATACGGCCGTCGCGCAGGGTCACCCGGCCGCTGGCCAGGGGCGCGGCCAGGGCCTGCTCCAGCACCTGGCGGCGCTGCTGCTCCACCTGTCGCTGGGCCTCCGCCTGCTCCAGGCTCTTGGCCAGCTCCAGCTGGAAACCCAGGGTCCAGATCAACAGCAACACGAACACGCCGACCAGGCCGGTCATCAGGTCACCAAAGATGGCCCAGATCGGCGGCCCCTCCTGCAGGCCGTCCTCCAGCTCCCCGCTCATGCCTCTGCGGCCTCGGCCGGAACGTCGGCTACCGTCGCGGCCGCGTGCTCCGACAGGTCCTCCAAGCGCCCCAGGATTGCCTGCTGGGACACCAGGTTGTGGTCGATGATCTCCCGCGCCTGGGCCACGTAGTAGGCCATCTGCTCATCGCTGCGCTCGCCGCTCTCCGCCAGGCTCTGCTCCACGCTGGCCAGGGCCGCCAGCAGCTCGCGGTTGCTGTCGCTGAATTGCTCCACCGCGGCGGCAAAGGTATCGCCGAGGCCAGCCATGTCCAGGGCGCTGGTGGACAGCTGCTCCCCCAGCCCGGCCAGCTCGCTACCGCGCAGTTCGAGATGATCGGCGACACGCCCGCCCAGGTTCTCCAAGCTCTCGGTCAGCTGGCGACTGCACTGGTCCAGGCTGGCCCCGACCCGCTCGCTGCTGTGCTCCAGGTCTTCGCCCACCCGCTGGCTCAACCGGGTCAGACTATCACCGCTGTGTGCCAGCCACTGCTGTAGATGCTCGCCACTGCGCGCCAACAGGCTCTCGAGGCTATTGCCACTGTGTGTCAGGAGCTGATCGAGTGCTTCCTGCTGGGCACGCTGGCTGTCGTGCAGGGCAGCCATCAATGCGGACAACTCCTTCATCACGGCCTGGCGCTCCTCCAGCAGGGCATTGTCCCGGGCCAGATGGGCAGCCATTTCCACGCGCAGGGATTCGATCAGCTGCGCTGCGGAACGGGGAGCCTCCGCGGCGGCGGCAACCACCTCGGCCAGGGGCGCCTCCAGCGAGAGCCCCAGTTCTGCGAGTTGCTTCGCCGTCGTGGTCTGCAGCTGCTCCAGCCGATCCGTCGCCGCGCCCTGGAGGGCTTCCAGGCGCGCGGATGCACTGCGCTCAAGCGCGTCCAGTTGCTGCGCCGCCGCCGCGTTCCGGCTCTCCTCCAGGGCCCGCATCTCGGCCAGCTGTGCCTGCAGGGTGTCCATCAATGCCTGACTGCGATCCGTCACGGCCTGCTGCCAGCGCTCTTCGGCGGCCTGCTGCGCGGCCATTTGTTCGCGCTGCTGCTCCAGCAACTGCTGATTCAGCGTGCCCAGGGTCTCGTCCCGGGCCACGGCAGTCTCGACCAGCTGTTCAGCCGCACGCATCAGGGTCTGCTCCACCGAGGCCATCAGCGCGCGATTGCCCGCCTGCTGCTGTTCCAGGCCCTGCTGCCAGCTCGCCGCTACCACCTCGCGGCTCTCCCGCAGCGCCGCGTCCATCGCCTCCAGACGTGCCAGGGCGCTGTCGTCCAGTTTGCTGTGTCGCTCTTGCAGGTCCTGCTGCAAGGCGGAAAGCAGTTCCGCCACCAGCGGTTTGACGGTTTCACCCGCCTGGCGGCCACTCTCGGCAAGGCTGCTCTGCAGGGCCCCGGCGACATCCCCGCCGAGGGTGCGGAACTCGGTCTGCAACTGCTGCTGGAAGGCGTCTTGCCGGGCCAGAAGCTGCTCCTCCAGGAGCCGACCGCGACTGTCCAGCTGCTCCCCCATTGCGCCCAGGCGCTCGCCGAGGGCAGACAGCTGGGCGACCAGGGCGGGCAGGGTCTCGGCCTGCTGCTGCAGGGCGCTGTAGGTGCGCTGGCGCTGGTACGGCAGGGACTGCTCGCGGAACGCGCCATCGCGCAGGCGGTCCAGGTCGCGGCAGGCCGCCAGCCGCTCGCGGCGGCTGAGGGTGGCAATAAAACCCAGCATGGCAGAGGCCGCGACCCCCGCCACCGAGGTCCCGAAGGCCATGCCCAGACCCTGGATGGGCGCTGCCAGACCGGCGCGAATGGCGCTCAGTTCCGTGCTGCCCTCCAGGGCACGCACCGCACCGCCGAGGGTCTCGACCATGCCGACAAAGGTGCCCATCAGGCCCAGCATGACCAGCAGTCCCACCAGGTAGGGTGTCAGGACCGGCACCGGCAAACCGCCGCCCTCGCCGATCAGGCGCTGCTGCACCGGCTGGCGCAGGGCCTCGGGCAGCTGCTCCAGCCAGCGCTCCTGATCGCCCCCGGGAGCCTGCAGCACGGCGCGGCGCAGCGCTCCCGTCGCGCGCTGATAGCCCCAGAGTTCGGCGCCCCCCGCCGCGTAAGCCAGGGCAATCAGCAGCATCACCACGGATGCCAGCAGGTGTCCCGGGGCGACCGCCCGGGCCATCCAGAAAATCACCGCGATGCCTATGGCGAAAGCCAGCAGGGAAAACAGTCTGGTCATGGAGCATCCTCTTTTACAGATTCCAGGGCATCCAGCATGCCCTGCAGCGGCTGCAGGCGCAGGCTGACTTCCGCCACCAGCACCCGCTGCATATCCCGGTGAAACCGCTGCAGCCACCCCCCCTCCTCCAGCCAGGTGCCGGGCTCGCTGCTGTGACCCGCCGCCGCGTCCGCCGCCCGCTGCTCACCGGCCAGGGTCACAAAGCGCTTCTGCAGCAGGCCGGGCAGGACTGCCAGGCCGCGGCGGGCGTAGTCGGCCAGGGTGCCCTCGAGGGTGGCATCCAGGGCCGCCAGTTGCGCCAGCGCCGGGCCGGCCACGGCCAGTTGCTGGCGCAGGGCGCGCCGCAGCAAGGTGACTTGCCGCTCCAACTCGCTCTGCTGCAGTGAATAGAAGCGCTGATAGGGGGCCCAGGCTTCGGCGTCCGCCTTCAGCGTCGCGGGTTTCGCAGACGGCAGGAAAAAGCTGCCCGCGGGAGCGGGCTCACCGCCCTGCGCTGGGGCAAAGCTGTCACTGATGGTCCTCAGCATGTCGCGGCGACGGCCCTGGAGCAGGGCCCCGGGGCCATCCGTGGCTTCATCCGCCTCGAGTGCCTGCGCGGGGATGCGACCCAGGCTGCGCAGGAACTCCGACAAAT
This sequence comes from Haliea atlantica, assembly GCF_054779855.1. NCBI lineage: Bacteria > Pseudomonadati > Pseudomonadota > Gammaproteobacteria > Cellvibrionales > Halieaceae > Haliea > Haliea atlantica. The sequence continues at coordinate 777,659 of NZ_BAAGXL010000003.1, forward strand.
CGATCGCCCCGGAGAGGTCGATCAGCTCCGCGAGACGGTCGGCAAAGGACTTTTTCGGCGCACGTCGGGCGTTCAGGCCGAGGTCACTGAGTACCTGGACCAATGACGCAGGCGCAGGCGGGGCTTGGGTAGCGGCCTTGGGCATCAAATCCTGTCGTGATAGCTGTATGCGGGCGCAGGGCGACGTGCGAAAGCACGCGCCCCGCCAGTCGTCAGCAAACGCGGGGCAGGCAATCAGCCCGGACCAGGCCGGGGTGAAACAGCGCTGCGGTTACCTTGTCGGCGCCCATTATCGCTGTTTCGGCGGGGGTTTCAATGCATGACAGGAAGCACCCTACTGACGGATGCCCTCGACATGCAGCTCCAGTTCCACCTCCAGGTTGCCCAGGGGGCCCGCCATCCCGTAGTCGCCCAGCATGATGCTGGTGTTTCCGGCGAAACCGGCGCGGTAGCCACCCCAGGGATCCTCGCCCTCACCGACGTGCTCTACCGGGAAACTGATCGTGCGGGTCACCCCATGCAGGGAAAACTCGCCGGTCAGCTCGCCGGTGCCTTCACCCGTGGGGGTGTAAGCCGTGCTGGTGAAGCTGGCGCGGGGATGTTCCTCGACATCGAGGAAATCGTCGCTGCGCAGGTGCTTGTCGCGCTCGGCGTGGTTGGAGTCGATCGAGGCGGTATCGATTTGCACCTGAATCGAGGAAGCCGCCGGGTTCTCCCGATCCCAGACGAAGTCGCCCTCGAAATCATTGAAGCGGCCGGTCAACCAGCTGAAACCCAGGTGGGACACCTTGAAGTTGATCGAGGCGTGGCCACCCTGGGTATCGATCACGTAGTCCGCCGCATTGGCGGCCAGTGCCGTGGTGGAAAGCGAGAGTGCAAGTAACAGTTTTTTCATGGTGATATCTCCTGTAACGGTTAAAACATGGGTCAATCAGTTGGGTCTACGAGCGGAACCCGAATTCGGACGCAGCATCCGACGCAGGGTGCGGTCCCGGTTCACAACATGGTGCTTGAGTGCCGCCAGGGCGTGCAGTGCACTCAGGATGATCAGTGACCACACCAGGATCTCGTGGACTTCCCCGGCAACATCCTCCTGGTGCTCGGCAGTCAGGGTGGCGGGCACCTGAAACAGCCCGAACACCTCGATGGCACGCCCGTCGGCGGTGGAAATCAGATAACCGCTGACCACAATGGCCAGCAGCAGGCCGTAGAGCGCCCAGTGCATCCAGTGCGCCAGCCGGTTCTCCCAGGGCGTAGTCGACAGACCCCGGGGACGCGGGTTGACCAGGCGCCAGGCCAGCCGCGCCAGTAACAGCAGGGCCAGCAGGATGCCCACGGCCTTGTGGGTCTCCAGGGAGCCGCGGTACCAGGCGTCGTAGTAGGTCAACTCCACCATGTACAAGCCGAGAGCGAACATGCCGTAGACGGTCAGGGCCACCAGCCAGTGCAGCGCAATGGCCACCCAGCCGTAGGCGTGCGCAGTGTTTTTCAGCATGGGGCCTCCGCTTCTCCAGTCAGTGAAGCCACCATAGCCAACTTTTCGCGATGCAAATATAGCGATATTACGACAATAGTTGTGCGAAAATGCACAAGTGAGATCGAAGCGTGCCCGGCCAGCCGGGTAGGAGCACAACATGACGCCGGATACCTGCAGCTGGGACGACCTGCATGCCGCCTATCAGGTCGCGCGCAGCGGCAGCCTGAGCCGGGCCGGGCAGGCCCTGGGCGTCAACCACTCCACCGTGCTGCGGCGCATCAACCGGCTCGAAGAGCAGCTGGGTTTGCGCCTCTTCCTGCGCCACCAGCGTGGCTACCGCCTGACCGACGCCGGGCAACTGCTGCTGGAACGCATGACCCCGGTCGCGGGAGACATGCAGCGCCTGCTGGCCTCCCTGTCCGCCCTGGACAATGCGCCCTCTGGCACCCTCAAGATCTCCACGGTATCGGACTTCTCGCCCTTTTTTGCCCCGCTGCTGCACGACTTCCGCGAACTGCACCCACAGATTCGGGTACAGGTGGTGGCCACCGACGACCGGCTATCACTCTCCCGGGGCGAGGCCCACGTCGCGGTGAGAATGGGGCCGGAGCCGCGGGAGCCCGACCTGGTGGCGCGGCGGCTGATTTCCTTTACCCAGGAGTATTTCGCGGCCCGGGCCTATGTAGACAGCCACGGTCTGCCGCAGTCGATGGCGAGCATCAATGAGCATTTCTGGGTGCTGCCTACGGGCGAGAAGCGGCGCATCTCCGGCATCCGGCAACTGGTCGACCATATCGACCCAACCCGGGTGGTGTTCCAGAGCAACAGCTTTACCGATATCCACGCCGCGGTCATGGAGGGCATGGGCATCGGCCCCCTGGGCCCCTTGCAGCGCTTTGACAGCCGCGGCCAGGCGCTGGTGAAAGCCGACTTCGGCCTCCGGGCCGAGGCCTCCCACATGTGGTTTGTCTACCACCGGGACATGCGCGGCAGCGCCCGCATCAAGGCCCTGCAGGACTTCCTGGTGACACAGATGCCGGCGCGGCTGCAGGGCTGAGCCGAACGGGCCTCTAGGCGGCTGCAGCCGCCTCCAGCTCCGCCAGATAGTCCTCGTAAGTGCCCTGGAAATCGACCAGTTCGCGGCCCTTGATCTCGATCACCCGGGTGGCCAGGGAGGAGACAAACTCGCGGTCGTGACTGACGAAAATCAGCGTGCCATCGTAGTTTTCCAGAGCCAGGTTGAGGGCCTCAATGGCCTCGATATCCAGGTGGTTGGTGGGCTCGTCCAGGATCAGCACGTTGGCGTCGCTCATCATCATTTTGCCGAAGAGCAGGCGGTTCTTCTCACCACCGGAGCAGACGCGGGCCTTCTTCTTGAAGTCGTCGGCGGAAAACAGCAGGCGCCCCAGGGTCGCGCGCACGATCTGGTCGTCGTGGCTGGGCTTGCGCCACTGGCTCATCCAGTCAAACAGGTTCAGGTCGCTGTCGAAGTCCGCTGTGCTGTCCTGCGGGCAGTAGGCCACCGCAGCGTTCTCCGCCCATTTCACCGTCCCCGCGACCGGCTGCAGCTCCTCCAGCAGGCAGCGCAGGAAGGTGGTCTTGCCGGCGCCGTTCTCGCCAATCACCGCCAGGCGCGTCCCCGCTTCCAGCAGCAGGTTGCCGCCGCTGAACAGGGTCTGCCCCTCGAAGCCGTGGCCCAGATTCTCCAGCACCACCGCCTGGCGGTGCAGCTTCTTTTCCTGCTTGAAGCGGATATAGGGGCTCTGGCGGCTGGAGGCCTTGATCTCGTCCAGCTTGATCTTCTCGATCTGCTTGGCGCGGGAGGTGGCCTGCTTGGCCTTGGACGCGTTGGCGGAGAAGCGGCTGACAAACTGCTGCAGATCGGCAATCTGCGCGGACTTCTTGGCATTTTCCGAGTGCAGGCGCTCCCGGGCCTGGGTCGCCGCGGTCATGTAGTCGTCGTAGTTGCCCGGGTACACCCGCAGCTCGCCGTAGTCGATGTCCGCCATGTGGGTGCAGGTGGCATTGAGGAAGTGGCGGTCGTGGGAAATGATCACCATGGTGCTCTTGCGCGCGTTAAGCACCCCCTCCAGCCAGCGAATGGTGTTGATGTCCAGGTTGTTGGTGGGCTCGTCCAGCAGCAGGATATCCGGGTCGGAAAACAGCGCCTGTGCCAGCAGAACCCGCAACTTGGTGCCCGGCGCCACCTCGCTCATGGGGCCGAAATGGAAGTCGGTCGGGATACCGGCGCCGAGGAGAATTTCGCCGGCGCGGCTCTCCGCGGTATAGCCGTCCATCTCGGCGAAGCGGGTCTCCAGCTCGGCCACCTTCATGCCGTCCTCGTCGGACATGTGCGCCAGGCCGTAGATGCGGTCGCGCTCCTGCTTCACGGCCCACAGCTCGGTGTGGCCCATGATCACGGTGTCGATCACCGAGTACTGCTCGAAGGCGAACTGGTCCTGGTGCAGCTTGCCGATGCGCTCGTCGGGGGTGACCGAGACATTGCCGGCGCTGGGCGCCAGGCTGCCGTCGAGGATTTTCATCAGTGTGGACTTGCCGCAGCCGTTGGCGCCAATCAGGCCGTAGCGGTTGCCGCCGCCAAACTTGACGGAAATGTTTTCAAACAGGGGCTGGGCACCAAATTGCATGGTGACATTGGCTGCAGTAATCACGGGGAAGTACCTGGAAAAAAAGAAATGGCGCGAGAGTGGGACCGCGGGAGGCTGCGCACTATACAGAGTGGGGACTCTGGCGTCGAGACAGGCGATGCCGGGCCGGGGGGCGAGCCGGCCGCTGATGCGCCGGGCGCTACGGCTTGAAGCAGGCCTCGAGCAGGGTCTGCAGCCGCGCCGCGCCCAGGTGGTTCATCAGCGCGATATTTTTCGCGGGGATCTGCTCTACCCCCGGGTAGCGTTTGATCGCCTGCTCGAGGCTGGCCTCGCGGAGCACGTGCAGCAGGGGATAGGGCGAGCGATTGGTGTAGTTTTCCGCGTCCTTCGCTTCGGTGCCGCCAAACTGGTAGTCCGGATGAAAGCTGGCGACCTGGTAGACACCTTCCCGCCCCAGGCCCTCCAGCAGGGCGTCGACGTCGTCCAGGAACTGGTTATAGTCGTGAAAGTCCCGCAGCACATCCGGGTGAATCAGCAGTGTGGTCTCAATTGCCGGGTCAGCATCCAACAGGGCCAGCTCGGCTTCCAGGGCCGCCAGCAACTGCCCTTCCGTCGCCGCGGTCGTCGTCGCGAAGCGCACCCGATCCCTGACTAGCTCGAGTTTTGCAAAGGGGCAGAGATTCAGGCCGACGACCAGGGTCTCCACCCAGTGCCTGACCGCTTGCGTGCGTGCCTCGCTGCTCAACTTGACACCTGACTGTCGGGTGCCGCTGACACATCCAGCCGGCAGGTCACCCGCTTTTCCGACACGATACGCCCGTCGTCGGACAGCGGCGCAAGGCTGGCTTGCAAGCGCCCCTTGCTCCACCATTCCCAGCCGCTCCCGATGTAACGTGCGCCACTCGCCGACTGCGCCAGCGTCATGTCGAGCGTCTGGCCCCGATGGACAATCCACGCTGTGTCCTGCGTCGGATACCCGACCTCGAGCCTGGCGCCATCGTCGCAGAGATAGGTTTGCAGCGTGGACAGTGTTGACTCGAATCCGCGCAGACTGCCCCCGTCATCGGTCCGCAGGATCAGCGCACCTTCGCGGTCCAGCTCAACGCGCGTCGCCCGTGACAACACTGAGAGGACTGCCTGCTCCTGATTCATGAGGGAGGGCGCACACAGCTTTTTGGTGCTGGCCAGCGGCCCAAGTTCAAGCGCGGCGCCCGTGATTTCATAAGGTCCAAATACGGTGTTGCAGCCGGTATTCCCGCTGAAGCGCCCATCCGCGCCAAACATCAGCGTGACATTCGAGCTGTCAACAATACCGCGGCCGGAGACATCTTCGATCTGGAAGGTCCGCTCGAGTAGAGTGCCCTCTGCTAGCGCCGAAGGATCACTCACGCCCGTGCTGGTCGAGCTTGAGCAGGCCACAAGCCCCATGGCTCCTGCGACCAGCAGGAGATAAAGATGCCTGGGGTATCGGGTCATGCGGGATCTCCTTGCCAGCTGCTGCGGTGTGGAACAGGCGCATTATCGTACGCCCGGCGCCAGGAATCGACCGCTAATGCTGCAGACAGGTCGCACGTCGGTTGATACTCTCGTGATACGCGAGACTAACAACCCGTAGGACTCCTCGATCATGTCTTCGACAACCTGGCAACATATCCAGCTCACCGCCTTCGGCGGCCCGGAGCAGCTCGCGCTGGTCAACGAAGACACCCTCCCCGAGCCAGGCCCGGGCCAAGTACGGGTGAAGGTGCTGACCGCCGGCACCGGCTTCACCGACACCATCATCCGCCAGGGGCAGTACCCGGGCGTCAAGCAGAAACCGCCCTTCACGCCCGGCTACGACTGGTTCGGCGTGGTGGATGCGGTGGGCAGCGGGGTTACCACCCTGCATCCGGGTGACGCGGTCGCCGACATGCCGGTCATTGGCGGTTACACGCAGTACCTGCTGGCGGATGCGGCGCGCGTCGTCCCCTGCCCCGCCGGCCTCGACCCGGCCCAGGCCGTCTGCATGATCCTGTCCTACACCACCGCCTACCAGATGCTGACCCGGGAATGCCAGCTTCAGCCCGGCGACAGCATCCTGGTGCACGCCGCCGGCGGCGCCGTGGGCACCGCCCTGCTGGAACTGGCCCGCGAGATGGGACTGACGGTTTATGGCAGCGCGTCATCGAGCAAGCACGACCTGGTGCGCCGCTTCGGCGCCACGCCCATCGACTACCGCAATACAGACTTTGTCGCCGAAGTGGCTCAGCTGACCGGGGGCAAGGGGGTGCAGGCCGTGTTCGACACCATCGGCGGCCACAACTGGTCGCGGTCCTACCGCTGTGTCGCCAGGGGCGGCAAGCTGGTGGGCTTCGGCGCCCTGCAGGTCACCACCGGCGAAGAATCCATCGCCGGCCTGCTGTGGGGCTTCGCCAAACTGCTGGGCCTCTGGCGCTGCCTACCAGATGGCCGGCATACGGGCTTTTACAATATCCAGACGCGTCGTGAGAAGCACCCGGAAGAATTCCGCGAGGATGTGGCCACGCTGATGCAGTGGCTCAAGGACGGCCGTCTGCAGCCCGCCGTGGCGGAGGTGCGGCCACTGGCGGATGCCGCCGAAGTCCACCGGCTGATCGATGCGGGAAAGGTGCCCGGCAAGATTGTGCTGGATTGTTGGGGTTGATGAGTGTCGTGTGCGGCAGAATCGCGGAACGTGCGCTGCTCCGGCGGGCTCTGGCATGGCGCGCGGGAGACAGGGAGGCATCCCTGGTCACTACCGAGAATCCGATCCTCCACATCAGCGAGCAACAGCGTTTGCTGCCTGTATACCGGAAAATACGGTAGATTACTCAGCGTGCCGTGAATTCGCCGCCCTAAAACAGCCAGTCAGGACGGTGTGCTTTTAGCCTTTATCTGCCGCCACAGGAAACTCAGAATGAAAGAACAATCCAAGCTTTTGGCTGCACAGTCTTACATCCGGGTAGCGATTGTTGTTCTTGGCGCATTGTGCCAAACAGCGTTGGCGCAAGTTCTGTATACGGATCCACTGGATGACGCTTCCCAGCTTACCGTGACAACGGGAAACTTTGGGGTCAATCTGGACTTCGGCCCGCCCTATACGCATTTTGGCGTCAATGACGGCTCAGGCGGAGGTGATTATGGCGGCGACACCCCCTCCGACCGAGTCAGCTACACGGGCTTCACGGGGGGCTACCTAGAGGCTTACGGCCTGGCGAGCCTCACGAATCCGTCGGTTGTGGAATGGCAGAATATCAATATCACAGGAGCCGGTGATTTGTATTTTTCTGCTGATTTCGCTTCTGCACTTCAGCCTGACACCGCGGATTCCGTGGTCGTCGAAGCCATCATTGATGGTGGCACACCCGAGCAGATTCTGTTGTTTACCAGCGCGACGAACAACGGGACCTTTCAGGTCAATGGGTCAGGGACGAGCCTGACTGCGGCCGCTCAAGGTTTTGAGGTTCCTATTTCGGGCACAGGAACCTCACTGACTATTCGCATGACACTTTCACTGTCCGCCTCAACCTCCACTGGCGATGATATTGCCGTCGATAACGTGGTTGTGGGGCAAGTTCCCTTGTTCAGTATCGGTGGTAGCGTCACCGGCTTGGTCGCGGGTGAGTCTGTTGTTCTGCAAAATAATAACGGCGACGATAAAACCGTATCAGCCAACGGAAGTTTTAGTTTCGACACCGAAGTTCCCGGCGCCTATGACGTCTCCGTGCTCACCGACCCCACCGGGCAAACTTGCACGGTGGAGAATGAAAGCGGCACAGCCACTGAGGATGTCACGAATGTTGCGGTGACCTGTAGCAACGACATATCGGAAAGCCTGTCGACGCTGTCGGCGAGTGCGCTATCGGTCCTTGAGGGCGACGAAACGACACTCACGGTTACGGTTCGGGATACCGCCGGAGACCCGGTTGCCGGACTGCCCGTCACACTGGTCGTCGAGAATGCCTCCGTCGATGCCTCGCTGGTCACTATCGCCACAAGTCCGAGCACGACGAGCGGTACTGGTGAAGCCGTGTTCACGGTCGCCAGCGCAATAGCTCAGGAGGTTGAATTTCGCGCGAGCTTCAACCCGGACCTCTTCGTTAGCGTGACCTGGGCGAGCAGGCCGGCAGAGCCGGTACCCGTGATGGGCCATTTCCTCTTGCTTGCCATGATGCTGGGATTAGTGGCTGTGGCCTATCGACAACGGAAACACGGGGCAGTTTAAAGAGAGCGCAATGACACCCACACTGCCAGGGGGCGACAATGTGACGTGAGCACCGGCCCCCTCGCTAACGCCTCAGCGGCGTTGCCGTTAGCGCCGCGAAATTCACTCCGCCGATGCTCGCGACCTTGCTAACTGCGCACCGTACGGCATCTATACGCTACGTAAGGCAAACACGTAATCCAGACAAGCAAGAACGGCCAGACACGCCCCGACGACACATTGTAGTCCTGGAATAGCCGATCCCAGGAATGGCCCAAAACATAATGAACAAGGAAAAACTCGAAGCAAAGCGTCAAAGCCAGCCATATGACACCTATTGCCATCGCCTGGCCCGCGGATTTCGGCAACAAATACCGCGAAAGCAGAAACACCGCAATGCCGAAGGTCACCATTGCAGTGACGGTCGAAAGCTGGTGGGAATGTAACTCTGATAGCGATTGGCCGTATGTTGCCTCTCGAAGAAAACCGTTACCGATAGCCAGCAGCATCAACACTAGCCAGAACAGCAGATACACCGAAACTCTACGCATTGGACGAGGCCCCTTACCGCGCCTTTTCACCCATCATGATGATTGCTCGCGTGCAATCTATGCTTATTCAGCGCGGACTTCCACTTTATGGACCCTCTGCCACCTGAGAGTATTATCCGCGTGCTACCGGTCGTAAGCGACCTGCATAGCAAGCCAACTCTTTGGGGTACATCCTGGCGCCCTAATCTCATTCCCGGCGCCACCGCCCTCTCCGCTCACGGTGAGTGACGGCCCATGCAGCTTGCCGACTGCCCTCGAATCCGTTTGGCACGCTTTGCCAGTATACCGCCAGAGCTCGCTACGCTACTCCGTCAACTGCCGGTTGGTCTCCGCCTCAACCTTCTGCAGCTCACCCAGGGCACGCATTATCTCCGCCTGAACAACCGGCATTATCTCAGCCATGTAGGGGCCCAGCTTTTGCATGGCGGATTTGGCGACCGGTTGCAAATAGAAATCGGTCAGTGCGTTGATTTCATCAGCGGTGAAGTGCCTGATCATCGCGGCCCTGGACGAGGCCTCCAGTGCCTCGTGGTCGACATACTCAAGAACAAATAGCCGAAAGCCCTCGCGCTGATCGGGCGGGAAGTTCATCGACATCGCCTGCGCCATGTCTTCCATCATCTCTTCGGGAGGCATAACCGCCAGATAACGATCGACGGCCGCCTCGCGTTCTGCCTGGCTGTCTTCGGCTGCCAGCACAGGCGCTGAGAGGAACAACGCACACATGATTAAACTGACCATCCTGATCATAGAGAATTCCTTTCTTCGTTTTCGTTATGCCAATATTGACTGAACATCGTCTCCACCTCACTGCCTTCCTTAGCAACTTTTCATATGCCGAGCATTTTATTCAACTCGGACTGCCGCTTGGTAAGCCTTAAGATTTTTTTGACCTCCCAAACAGCAACAGCCCCGCCAACAGCAAGCATGGCATAACAAATACCAATATCGTTCAAGAAAGGGTGCAGAGTTTTTCCTGGCTCCGCAAAGATGCCATGTACGGCTATACCGATCAAGAGAATTCCTGGGACACCGATTACCTGGGTTCTTTTCAACTCTCTATTAATACTATTAATTTCTTCTTCTACCCTGCTTTTCACCTATTCCCCCTTCTTCATCACATAACATTTCGAGCAGGTGCCGTGTTAGTACGGTTACGACTGGAAGCACCCTGCCCCATATATCCAGGATTTCTCTAAAAAGACGCCTGGTTAATGCCCACCAAACTGGTAATAGTTTATCGAAGCAAGCGAAGCTTACAGAGTTCCGAGCCGCATAGCGCTGCTTTGCGTGCTGCAATTTATTAGAAGCCTTCAATCGAATAACCAAGCTTCTTCTTTAAACTAGCCGCCTTATTAAATGCTTTTTCTCTCAACTCATAATTCTCACAAGCATAGGCATCAATTTTCTTGTATAAATTGTAAGCCTCAGACACCTTACCGAAACCTTCTTCATCCTGAGCTGAATTGAATGTAATTTCGGCTTCTTGCTTTGATATGCAATTATTCTTTCTATATATCCCATATGCCATTAACAGCAGTAGAGGAATCAAACAGACAAGCGCAATAATTCCGTTTTTCATCGATCTAGTTCTTGCACGTAACGCCGCGCTCTGCGGCAAACTTGGAGCGGGTGAATTTCACATTCTGCCTGCTTGCGCTTGTTAGCTTTCTTCACTTCGCCCCACCTCTGGCAACGCTATCTGCGCTGAATCTACAAGAGTGAAAAATCCTTGTGACTTAGACAACTGTAGTTCAATCGAAACTATCACTGATGCAGCGCTTTCTGGTCGCGACGCCAGCTTCGGGACCACTCTTATGCTCATGTCGTCTACAGTGGCTTTGTTAACAAAAAGTTGCAATTCATTGAACTTGGCGCGTGATGAGGGACTAAGTCTCAATAGATAAGAGGTAGCTTGATCCGGCTCAGAGAAAAGTCCTTTAGAAACCTTTATCGTTTGTACTGAATCTTCGCGAAGTTCAAGAACTGTCTGGTGCTGACCAGACGAAGAAATCATATCGATGCCCATCCAGCTCGCTCCGGTGTTCAGACGGAATCCCGCTGGAAGAAAAACCTTCACTCGCAGTTCATCAGGATTCAGGTCGGCAAAATCCTGAGCATCGAAGGTGCTCATTCGCACCATAGTCGATAGTGGTACTGAAGAGCAGCTACTGATGGCGAAAATTAGGATTAGTAAGAACAGTCTGTTCATGTTGCCGCAAACTCGGGAAGTTAACGCTTGAGTTCAGCGGCGTTTGAGGCGGCGCGTGCTTTTGCGAAAGCAAAAGTGCGTGGCGGGTCAAACGTCCGCTGCAACGATTTGTTAGGCGCGTGCTGGCAAACGGAAATCAAGGCCGATCTCATCACAAAGTTGATAGCAAATTTCTTCAGCCGGCTCCCATCCGCCACAGCATTCTGGACTTAGGCAGATGGTTAGACAACTGATCGCACCAGCCTCAAGCGCTTTACGTGTTGCTGCGAAAATCTCCGAGAGATAGTGCTCACTCTGGAGACGGGCGAACTCCTTCGGTTGCCGCGCGAAGAAGTAATCTAAATCTATGTTGAGCAACCAACCGTCGGCTTTGTAGTCGTGCAAGAACTCGCCATACATCTCGGGAAGACGACTCATAAGAAGCTCCTCCCAATGAGTCGTATTCTTCGGCTCATCACCGATGCCGTGAGTTGCCAAAAAATAATCGGCAATCTGCCCCCGATACAAGGCCTCAAACAGGAACAGATAGTTGTCCCACCGGATCAGAGGAACCTGCTCCCCATCCCAACCTGGGACACTTATGTCCAAATATTTTTGAAAAGAAATCGACCGAAGGTCGGGAAGCTTGGAAATTTCCTCCTCAGAAATCGTTCCGGCACAGTCATAGTGGGCGTCAATATGAAAGACGCTGTATCGAGACTCGGCGGACATGTGCTGCAGCCAGCACCAAAGGGCAGCTCGGTGGTTATCCATGATGTACACGTTGTCACTTCGCCACAGGAAGTTCTGCGAAATGGCTAAAGAACCGTTTCTGCCTTGAAATGGGTAAATCCAATCGGCCACGTTACCTCCGTAGCGCCTAACCGCTAATTAGCAAGACCAGACCGTATAACACCCACCCGCCTATCTCCAGCACAGCGTGCTAACCGGAACGTGAAATCCCTCGCAATTTCAACAACCTGGCGCCAGTGACCAAAAGTGATGGGGAGTTAACCGGCTGCGATCGGCCCGGATAGAGCAACACAGTCACGCAAAAGCGGTGAGCTTTATTCTTTATCTTTCAGACGGTTACAGAAAAGCTGCCGGCGCTGCGATCACAGCGCCGGTGAAAAGCCCCCGAACGGGGGCTAGAGAAAGTGCAGGAAACGATCAGCGAAACAACTGGAAGCGTATCGACGCTCCCAAATTTCTATTTTTTCTCCAAATCCGCAATATGCGCCGCCGCCTCGATCAGCCGCCGCGCCTCGTCCACATGCATGGTTTCGATCAGCTTGCCGTCCAGCACGGCGACGCCCTTCCCCTCCGCGGTCGCCTGGTCCCAGCAATCCAGCAGGCGCTGCGCGTGGGCCACCGCTTCCTCGCTCGGCCCGAATACCGCATTGGTCACGGCAATCTGCCCGGGGTGGATCAGGGTCTTGCCGTCGAAGCCCAGGGCACGGCCCTGTTCGCACACGGCACGCAGGCCCTCTTCGTTCTTGATCTCGAGGTAGACGCCGTCCAGGGCCGCGACGCCCGCCAGGCGGGCGGCCATGACGCAGCGGCCCAGGGCGTACTGCAAGCCACGGCGATCGGGGTCCGTGGGCAGGCGCAGTTCGTAGGCCAGGTCGGTGGTGCCCATGAGCAGGGCGGTGAGGCGCCCGTAGGCGGCGATGGCCTCGACATTGGCCACGCCGGCGGGGGTTTCGATCATCGCCCACAGGGCCATGTCGGGGCGCTGCAGTTCCTCCAGCAGGGCGGAAACTGCGTGCAGCTGCTCGACGGATTCCACTTTCGGCAGGCACAGGGTACTCACCGGCGTCGCGGCCAGTGCACGGATATCCGCTTCACCCCAAGGGGTCGCCAGGGCGTTGCAGCGGGCCACCAGCTGCCGCGGGCCATAGCCGCCGGCGTGGAGCTGGGCCACCAGCTGCTCCCGGGCCTCGGCCTTTTTCTCGGGGGCCACCGCATCTTCCAGGTCGAAAACCACGGCATCCACCGGCAGCTCCCGGGCCTTGTCCATGGCGCGCTGGTTGGCGGCGGGCATGTAGAGGGCGGAACGCAGCACTGCGGTCATGGTTGGGTCTCCGTATGGCGGGTCGCTTCGCTTTCGCTAACGGCGCCATCCGCCGGCGCCGGGTCATCCTCGGCCACGCCACGCACCGAGGCGCGCATCAGGTAGGCGACCAGGTCGGCGCGGTCCTGTGGGTCGGCAACGCCGCGACTCATCATGGTGGTATCCGGGAACATGGCCAGGGGGTCCGCCAGCCACAGCCAGAGCAGCTCGGGGGTCCAGACGAACTGGGCCTCGCGGAAGGTCTCGGAGTAGTACTCGAAGCCTTCCTGCTTGCCCGCCACCTTGCCAAAGATGCGGTGCAGGTTGGGGCCGTTGTTGTGGCCCATTTCCGGCTCCGGATAGTGGCAGGTGCGGCACTGGCCGAAGACCAGGCGGCCGCGCTCGGGGTCCCCCTCGGGCATGGCTTGGTAACTGCCGGCAACTGCCGCGGTCTCGGCGGCCTGCGGCGCCGCATTGCGGGCGGCGTCCTCAGCCGCCAGAACATGCGTGCTGCCCAGGGCGCCCAGGCCCATCACCAGCCCCAGCAGGGGGTTTTTCGCAAGGGTTTTCATCTCAGCTTTCCTCCCCGCGCATGGCAGCGCGCCCGGCGCGACGGCCGAAGTAACTGGCATCCCCCACCGACAGGCCACTGGCGATGTAGGGCGCCACCGGCAGGCCGGCCACGTTGCGACCGGCGGCGTAGAGCCCGGGAATCGGCTCGCCAAAACTGCTGATCACCCGGCTGTCGACGTCGGTGTGCAACCCGCCGAAGGTGTGGGCGGTAAAGAAAGCGCGCTTGACTGAGAGGTCCCAGGCCTTGAAGGGCGGCTTGACCAGCGGAGCCACGTAGGCCGGCTGCTTGTTGAACAGCGGGTCCCGGTGCGCTTCCGCAAAGCGGTTGTGATAGGCCACGGTATGCTGCAGGGCGCCCTGGGGAAAGCCGACGCGGGCGGCCAGGTCGCCGATGGTGGCGGCTTCCGCCACCGCCACGAAATTGTCCTGGGGGAAGTTGAAGCTGCTGTCGGCGTCGGTGATCAGCCAGGCCTCACCGTTCTGGTGATAGGCAATGGCGTCGCCGACCACACCGTAGTAGCTGTCCTCGGGTATGAAACGCTGGGCGGCGCGGTTGACCAGGATGCCGCGCAGGGCATTTTCCGGCGGGTACAACGGCGCGATGGCAAAGCCCTGGTCCATGTTCAGGGTTTCACCCCCTGCCGCCACGCCCATGGCGATGCCCTCTCCGAGGTCACCGGCATTGCCCCAGGGGGTGGAGCAGTCGTACAGGGCCGGGGCGTGGCGCTGCAGCATCTCGCGGTTGTGGATGAAGCCACCGCAGGCCAGCACCACGGCCCGGCGGGCGCGCACATGCACAATCTCGCCGTCGCGCTCCAGCTGCATGCCGACCACCCGGCCGTCGCTTTCCTGCACCAGCCGGCGTGCCGACACCCTTGCGCGCAGCTCGACACCGGCTTCCCGGGTGCGCTCCAGCAGGTGCTCCATCAAGACCCGGCCGCCGTTCATGCCGGGCACCCCGGGCACATGGCCCCGGGGAACCGGGCGGCTGTTCTCTCGCGCCGGCCAGGCGCGCTCGTTGCCGGAGAAGTACAGCGACTCGTCCCCCAGCGTCAGCTCCTTCACGTCGGTGAAGCGGTCGTTGTAGGGAATGCCCAGGCCCACCAGCCAATCGAAGTGGCCCAGACTGTCCTCGCAGTAGCGCTGGATCTTTTCCAGCTGCGGGTAGGGGCCGCTGTTGGCGGCGATGAACTGGATCATGTCCTCGACGCTGTCTTCGAAGCCCGCGGCTTTCTGCAGGGGCGTGCCGCCGCCGCAGAAGACCACCCCGCCGGACATGGCCGACGACCCGCCGAAGCGCGGCAGGCTTTCCACCAGCAATACGCGGCCGCCGGCCTGGCGGGCCTCGAGGGCGGCGCTGCAGCCACCGGCGCCGGAGCCGGCCACCAGCACATCCACGGTCTCATCCCAGCGCGGTACGTCGCGGCTGGCCATGGCGGGGGCGGTGGCCGCTGCGGCACCCAGGCCCAGGCCGGCAAGCACCCGCCGGCGGCTTATTGTGTATTCCGTCATTGTTCCGGTTCCCGAATGTAGTCCAGATGGTTGCCGCGCATCAGGGTGCGGTGGCGCGGCCCCGGGGCGTCCAGGTCGCCGCTGGCATAGCCCGCGTCCCCCTCGTAGAGGAAGCAGGCGCCGCCTTCCAGCGGGATCATTCGCGGCTGGAAATGAAAGGCCTCGCGGGCGCCGACCCGGGTGCAGGCCTCGTCGCAGCAAGCGTAGGCCGCGAGATCCAGCATGGTGACCCAGGTGGGGGGAAACAGGCGCAGGGGGTGTTCCGGATCACGCACTTCCTCGAGCACCCGGGCCGGGCTGACCCAGCGGTGGGCGGCAATTTCGCCACCGTCGACTTCCACCACGACATCGGCGTCGACCACCGCCAGGTAGAACCAGGTGGAGAAGCGCCGCTTGACCCCCTCGGGGGTGGTCCAGCGGGACAGCAGGAGCAACTGCTCGTCGGTGATTTCCAGGCCGGTTTCCTCGCGGGTCTCGCGCACCGCGGCGCGGCGGGCGGCACCTTCGCGATCCCCCTCGGCGGGGTAATCGGCCGCGTCCACGCGACCGCCGGGGAAGACCCACTCGCCGCCCATGTGTCGCAGCGCGGTATTGCGCTGAACCAGCAGCACCTCCGGGCCCGCGGCGGCATCCCGCAGCAGGACCACGGTGGCGGAGGGATGCGCGGTGGCGGGACCCTCACCCATTTCCAGCATGCCGGCCACCCTCAGGGGAAGAAGCGGCTGATGGTATCGACCACACAGGCGGGGCGCTCGCTGCCCTCGACCTCGATGGTGATGCGCACCACCACCTGCACGCCGCCCTTCATTTCCTCGGCGCTGATGATCTCGCCGCGGCCGCGTACCTGGCTGTCCACCGGCACCGGCGCCGGAAAGCGCACCTTGTCGCAGCCGTAGTTCACGCCCATGGAGACGTTCTGCACCTCGAGCAGCTGGGGCAGGAAGAGGTTGGCCAGGGACAGGGTCAGGTAGCCGTGGGCAATGGTCTTGCCAAAGGGACCGGAGGCGGCGCGCTCGGGATCGACGTGGATCCACTGGTGGTCGCCGGTGGCATCGGCAAACAGGTCGATGCGCTTCTGATCGATGGCCAGCCAGTCGGTGTGGCCCAGGTCGGTGCCTTCGGTGCCCATCAGGGCGGCGGGAGAATCAAATACGGTCGCCATGGTGTCGCAAGTCCTCTGCGGTGGGAAAAGCCGGGACTATAGCACTGGCGACGGATGCCTTCAGCCGCGCCGGTTCAACCTGCCCCACCAGAAAGCCTTACCCGCGCCGCGAGGCCGGGGCGACAGCAGACGGTGGGCAGCCCGCCGGTGCTTGGGGTATAGTCCTCTGCATTAACTCACAACAAGGAGCACTCCATGCCCGAGACTCTGGACCTGAATACCCTGTTACACGACTGGATCATTCCCTGGGGTACCAATATTGTCTTTGCCCTGGCGATCTTCGTCGTCGGTCGCATCGTGGCCCGCAGCCTGGTGAACCTCACCGAGCGCGTCATGCGCAGCCGCAAAATGGACGAGATACTGATCAGCTTCCTGAGCGCCATCCTCAGCGCGCTGTTGCTGGTCTTCGTGATCATCGCGGCACTGAGCCAGCTGGGCATCGACACCAGTTCCCTGGTCGTCATCATCGGCGCCGCGGGCCTGGCCATCGGCCTGTCCCTGCAGAGTTCCCTGGGCAACCTGGCCTCCGGGGTCCTGCTGATTGTCTTCCGCCCCTTCACCAAGGGCAATTACGTGGAGTGCGGCGGCACCGCCGGCGTGGTGGATGCGATCAACATCTTCAACACCACCCTCACCACCCCGGACAACAAGGAAGTCATCGTTCCCAACAGCGCGGTGCTGGGCAACAACATCACCAACTACTCCAAGCACCCCACCCGGCGTGTGGACATGGTCTTCGGCGTCGCCTACGGCGACGACCTGCGCAAGGCCAAGGCACTGTTCGAGCAAATCCTCGCCGAGGACGAGCGCGTGCTGAAGGAGCCCGCGCCCACCATCGTGGTCGGCGCCCTGGCGGACTCCAGCGTGAACTTCCTGGTGCGCCCCTGGGTCAACGCCGCCGACTACTGGCCAGTGCTGTGGGACACCACCGAGAAGGTCAAGCTGCGCTTCGACGAGGCCGGCCTGTCGATCCCCTTCCCGCAGATGGATGTGCACATGCACAAGGCGAACTGAGACAGCGTTCACATTACCGGATTGTCACCGCAGGCGCGGGTGGCCCCATGGTATAAAAGCCGCCTTCAGCCTGACCGGTGACTGTTTTGACCCGCACGACTCGCCAGATTCTTCTCTCCCTTGCCCTGCTCACCGGCGCTGCGCTGGTGGCGGGGCTGCTCTTTCTCAACCGCCCTGGCACGGAGCTGGCAGCGCCCGAGACGCCGCCACTGACGGTGGACGTCCTGGTGGCCACACCGCAGACCGTGCGCATTCCGATACAGACCCAGGGACACGTCCAGCCCCTGCGCCAGACGCTACTCGCCGCGGAGGTGCAGGGCCGCATCGTCGAGGTGGCCCCGTCTTTCCTCGAGGGCGGTTTCCTGCGCGCCGGGGACACCCTCCTGCGTATCGATGCCCGCGACTACGCCGCCGCGCTGGCGGAGGCGGAATCGGCGGTGCGCTCGGCGGAGAGTCAGCTGATCCAGGAACAGGGCCGCGCCGAGGTCGCCGCCGAGGAGTGGCGCCGCCTGCCCCAGGGCAGCCAGCGCAGCGACCAGGCGCGCGACCTCTACCTGCGCAAGCCGCAGCTGGCCCAGGCGGAAGCCCAGTTACAGGCGGCCAATGCACGCCTGGCCGCGGCCCGGGACGACCTCGAGCGCACCACCCTGCGCGCCCCCTACGACGCGCTGATCACCGATCGGCGCGTGGAGCTGGGGCAATACGTGACCCCCGGCACGGCGATCGCCGCACTGGCCTCCACCGCGACTGCCGAAGTGCGTCTGCCCATACCCCAGGCCCGCCTGGCCTGGCTGGACCTGCCGGCGCTCGGCGCCCCCCCGGGGGACACCCCGGTCACCCTGCGCGCCCTGCACGACGCCGAGCAGCGCTGGCAGGCCACCCTGCACCGCAGCGAAGCAGTATTGGACGCCGAGTCGCGTACCCTCTACGCCGTGGCGCGCCTTCAGGATCCCTATGGGCTGGATACCCCCGGGGCCGAGCCCCTGCGCCTGGGCAGCTATGTCAGCGCCACCCTCCGCGGCCGGCCGCTGGACAACATCGTCACCCTGCCGCGGCACCTGCTGCGCCCGGGCAACCGCGTCGCCATTGTGAGCGAGGCCGGACTGGCCACACTGCGCGAGGTCAGCCTGCTGGCCACCGGCGGCGACGTGCTCTACATCACCGAGGGCCTGGCGGCCGGCGATCGCGTCATCCTCAGTCTGCTGGACAGCAGCCAGACCGGCGCCCGGGTGGAGGTGATCTCCAGCCAGCCGAGTGACCAGTGGTACGCGGAGCATACCGAGGCCGGAGCAGACGCATGACCCCGCAGCCCACCCGGGGCATCATCGCCTGGTTTGCCCACAACCCGGTCGCCGCCAACCTGCTGATGGTAATCATCCTGGTGGTCGGCCTGGGCTCGGCCTTCACCATTCAGCGGGCCATGTTTCCCACCCTGGATGTGGACGTGATCACGGTCACCATGCCCTACCCCGGTGCCGCGCCGGAAGAGGTGGAGCAGGGCATCGTGCTGAAGATCGAGGAGGCGATCAACGACCTCGACGGCATCAAGCGGGTGGAATCCGACGCCATGGAGTCCGTGGCGCGCATCATGATCGAGCCCCTGGACGGCACCGACCTGGACACCCTGCTGCGCGACGTGAAGAGCCGGGTGGACGCGGTCCAGCACTTTCCCGCCAATGCCGAGCGTCCCATTGTCAGCCAGCCCCAGGTGCGTTTCCCGGCGGTCACCCTGCAGCTCTCCGGCAACCTCGACGAGCGCAGCCTGCGGGCCCTCGCCCAGGAAACCCGCCGCGAGTTGCTGACCCTGCCGGAGGTGTCCGCCGCGGAAGTGGTCGGCGAC
The DNA here is from genome assembly GCF_054779855.1 of Haliea atlantica. Lineage (NCBI taxonomy): Bacteria > Pseudomonadati > Pseudomonadota > Gammaproteobacteria > Cellvibrionales > Halieaceae > Haliea > Haliea atlantica. The sequence goes on from NZ_BAAGXL010000003.1 coordinate 796,842, forward strand.
CGCGACCCGGAAATCGGCATCGAGATCCCGGAAGCAGTGCTGCGCGAGCATCGCCTCAGCCTGCAGGACGTCGCCGACGCGGTGGCCCGCTCCTCCCTCGATCTGCCGGCCGGCGCGGTCCGCGCCGAGCAGGGGGATATCCTGCTGCGCATCCAGGGCCAGGCCTACGTGCAGCAGGACTTCGAGCGCATCGTGCTGCGCAGCTGGCCCGACGGCAGCCAGTTGCTGCTGGGTGACATCGCCATCGTCGCCGACGCCTTCGAGGAGCGCCAGGGCTTTTCCCGCTTCAACGGCGAGTACTCCCTGGGGGTGCAGGTCTTCGCCACCGGCGAACAGGACATCATGGACACCGCGGCAGCCGCCCGCGCCTACGTGGAGCGCAAGCGCGCCAGCCTGCCCGAGGCGGTGACCCTCGACGTCTGGTCGGACATCACCTACTACCTCAACGGCCGCCTGGGCATGATGCTGGGCAACCTGGCCCTGGGCGCCCTGCTGGTGTTCATCGTCCTGGCCCTGTTCCTTGAGATCAAGCTGGCCTTCTGGGTGATGGTCGGCATCCCGGTGTGCTTCCTCGGCGCCATGGCGATGATCAACACGCCCTGGATCCACGCCAGCCTGAACATGATCAGCCTGTTCGGCTTCATCCTGGTGTTGGGCATCGTGGTGGACGACGCCATCATCATGGGCGAGAGCGCCCACGCTGAGCAGGAGCGCCACGGCCCCCACGTCGACAATATCGTCGCCGGGGTACAGCGGGTGGCCACTCCCGCCACGTTCGGCGTCCTGACCACCATCGTCGCCTTTGCCCCGACCCTGTTCATGGAAGGCATTTTCGCCAGTTTCCCCGAGGCGGCCGGCTGGGTGGTGATCCTCTGCCTGGCCTTCTCCCTGGTGGAGTCGAAATGGATCCTGCCCGCCCACCTGGCCCACAGTCGCCCGGCCCGCAGCGGCCTGCTGCTGGCGGTGGACCGGGTACAGACCCGGGTCAACGCCGGGCTCAAGCACTTCGTCGCCCACCGCTACCTGCCCGCCATGCAGGCCTGCATCCGCAACCGCTACGCTACCCTGGCGGGCTTCCTGGCGCTGCTGATCCTCTGCAGCGGACTGTTGCTGGGGGGCGTGGTGCGTACGGTCCTGGCACCGGAGGTTCCCGGCGAATTCATCAGCGCCGAGGTAGAGATGCTCAAGGGCACGCCCGAGGCGCGCACCCTGGAGGTCATCGACAACCTGGTCGCGGCCCTGGAACAGGTGGAGGCAGACTACCGCGCGGAAAGCGGTCGCGATGAAAAACTGGTGGAGCACGTGTTTGCCTACGGCAGCACCCGCACCACTGGCGGCATCATGGTGGAGCTGAGCAAGGAGGACCAGCGCAGCCTGGACACCCCGGCGATCGAACAGCGCTGGCGCGAGGCCGCCGGCCGCCCCCACGGGATCAAGGTGCTGGCGATCAGCTCCGCCGATGGCCCCAGCTTCGGCGCCGACATCGCCTTCGACCTGGTGCACCCGAACTTCGACACCCTGCGCCAGGCCGCCAACGAAGTGGCCGCCGAACTGGCGCGCTACCCCGGGGTCTACGACATCCGCAACGGCGCCAGCGACACCTCCGACGAGTTCCTTATCGACCTGCTCCCCGAGGGCGAGGCCCTGGGCCTGACCCGCGCCGACCTGGCCAACCAGGTGCGTCATGCCTTTTACGGCGCCGAGGCCCAGCGGGTACAACGGGGCATCGACGAAGTGAAGGTCATGGTGCGCTATCCCCGGGAGGAGCGCGAGAGTACCGCGACCCTGGAAAACATGTTCGTGCGCACCCCCGCCGGCGAGGCGGTGCCCCTGAGTACCGTCGCCGATGTCCGCGTGCAGCAGGGCCTGGACAAGGTCACCCACATCAACTTCCAGCGCGCCGCCGAGGTGACGGCCGAGGTGGACAAACGCCTGCTGGAGCCCTCGCGGGTGGTCGGCGACATGATGGGCGAGTGGCTGCCGACCCTGCAGCAGAAATACCCGGGGCTCGAATACAGCCTGTCCGGGCTCTCCGACGAGGAGACCAAGATGGCCCGCAGCATGATCATCGGCTTCTCCCTGGCGCTGTTCGGGATCTATGCCCTGCTGGCGGTGCCCACCCGCTCCTACCTGCAGCCGCTGATCATCATGGGGGTGATTCCCTTCGGCATGATCGGCGCGATCGTCGGCCACTGGATCACCGGCTACCCCCTGAGCATGATGTCGCTGATGGGGGTGATCGCCCTGAGCGGCGTGGTGGTCAACGACAGCCTGATCCTGGTGGACTACATCAACCGCGCCCTGCGCGAGGGCGTGCCAGCGATGAGCGCCGTAACCGAGGCCGGGGCACGCCGCTTCCGCGCCATTCTGCTGACCTCGCTGACCACCTTCTTCGGGCTGGCACCGATGCTGCTGGAACAGAGCGTGCAGGCGCGGGAAATCGTGCCCATGGCCATTTCGCTGGCCTTCGGCATCGTCTTCGCCACGGTAATCACTCTGCTGCTGGTGCCCAGCCTCTACCTGATCCTGCTCGACCTCAAGCAGTGGCGGGAAAGCCGCCGGCAGCTGCAGGCGGATTGAGGGAGTGCGGGACCGGCCGCTGTTAGCCGCGGTCGGCCCTGGACGGCAGTGGCCCGCCCCCCGTCAGGGGGCCATGCAGCCACTGCACTGCATATACAGGTGACGCGGATCGGAGAGCCCGGCGAGCTGGTCGGCTGCCTGGCGCAGGGGGCCCAGCATCGCCGGCAGGCCGACGCCTGCCGGCGCCTGCCCCGCCGCGGCCCGCAGCCAGGCAGAGCCCGCCACCTCCGGCAGCAGGCCGGGCAGCCACAGCTGGGCGCGCTTGGCCAGCTGCTGCAAGAGCATCTCCCGCGGCGACAGGGGCGGCTGCACATACTCCACCCCCCATTGCGCGATGCCCGCCAGGGCCCCGGCCTCGGCGATCGCCGCCTCCAGCGAGCCCAACTGGTCCACCAGCCCGTGCTCCAGGGCATCCCCGGCACTCCAGACCCGGCCCTCGGCGACTTCCGCCACCGCTTCCAGCGGCAGGTCGCGGCCCTGGGCCACGCGCTCGAGGAAGGTGCGATAGGTGAAATCCACCGTGTGCTGCAAGGTGCTGGCCAGCTCCGGCTGCAGGGGGCGGTCCAGGCGCACCGCTCCGGCCATCGGGGTAGTGCCCACACCGTCGGTATTCACCCCCGCCCGCTCGAGCAGTTTCTCGAAGGTGGGAAAGGCGGCGACCACGCCGATGCTGCCGGTGAGGGTGGCCGGGGTCGCCAGCACCCGGTCGGCGCCGGCGGCAATGTAGTAGCCGCCGGAGGCCGCCAGCGGCCCCATGGAGGCCACCACCGGCAGGCCGTCGGCGCGGATGTCGGCGATCGCCTGGTAAATCAGCTCCGAGGCGAACGCACTGCCCCCGCCGCTGTTGATCCGCAGCACAATCGCCGACACATCCTCGCGCTCGGCAGTGGCGTGCAGCAGGCGGGTCAGGCTGTCGCCGCCAATGCTGCCCGGGGGCTGGTCGCCGGGGAGGATGTTGCCCTCGGCGACAATCACCGCAATGCGCTCGCCCTCGGGCCCGGGCTGCACCGGCGGCCGCTTGTGGGCGACATAGCGCTGGAAGCCCACGGCCTCGTAGAGGCCATCCTCGTTGGCCGCCCCGACGCGCTCCACCAGGTACTCGTTGCTCTGCTCGTGGCTGAGCAGCTGGTCCACCAGGCCGGTTTCCAGGGCCAGGCGCGCGGTATCGCCCTGTACCGCCGCCAGGCCCTCGGGGTAGTTGGCCACATAGGCATCGACGCTGCCGTCGGCGAGGCCGCGGCGGGCCTCCACCTGGGTCGTGTACTGGCCCCAGAGATCGCTCAGCCAGCGCTCGGTGATGGCCTTTTCCGCAGGTGACATGTCGTTGCGCAGGAAGGGCTCGGCCATCGACTTGTGTTCGCCGGCGCGGAAGACATGCATCGACACCGACAGCTTGTCCAGGGCCTCGGCGAAGTGGTTGCGGTAGCTGGCAAAGCCCTCCAGGGCGACGGCGCCAAGAGGATGCATGAGGATTTCATCCGCCTGGCTGGCCATCAGGTACTGGTCCTGGGTGAAGTAATCCGCCACCGCGATCACCGGTTTGCCGCTGGCGCGAAAGGTCTCCACCGCCGCGGCAATGTCCAGGTGGCGGCTGAGCCCGGCCCCCATCATCAGCTCGGGCTCGATCACCAGTGCGGTGATGGCGGGGTCGTCGGCGGCCAGCCGGATGGCATCCAGCACATCCCGCAGCAGGACTTCACTGTCCGCCGGGCCGGGGGGGCCGGCCAGTGCCTCCAGGGGCGTCAACGGGCGCTTTTCCTCCACCAGCACCCCCACCGGGTTGACCAGCAGGGCAGCCTTCGGCGGCAGCGGCTTCTGAGTGTCGGCGAAGTAGAGAAAATAAATCAGCACCAGGGCGCCGATGAACAGCAGATTGGACAGCGCCAGCCGGAACCAGGTAAGCAGGCGCCACAGGCCGGCGAACAGGCGGCGCAGCAGGGAGGGGGATCGACTCATGCAGACTCCGGGGCAGGATCAGATTGGCGGAGCTCCCGCGCCCGCCAGCGCACGTAGAGCATACCGGCGCTGAACAGCAGGCACACTGCCAGCAAACCGGACCAGCCCAGTACGCCAGTGGGGACGGCAAACACCCGCTCCACCAGGGCAATGAAATACAGCAGGCAGACAAAGCACAGCCAGATGAAGCTGCGCAGGCGATCGCGCAGCATGCCGGGCAGGAAGATCAGCAGGGGCAGCAGTTTGCCCAGCCAGATAACCCAGGGCACGCCAGTCAGCCAGGCGTCCAGGACCTGCTGCAGCAGCAGGCCTGCCCAGGCCAGCCAGATCAGCCACCAGGCCCAGAGGCTGGCGCCGGCGCGGGGAGGCAGGGTACTTGGGCTCATGCCGCACGCTCCGCAGCCAGGCGGGCGACCCGGCGCCCGAGGGCGCGACAGAGGGCCGCCTCCTGCTCATCCACCGCGCGCTGATTGTCCGGCCCCGCCCAGTGGGAGGCGCCATAGGGCGTGCCGCCGGACTCGCTGCGCATCAGGCCGGGCTCGCTGTAGGGCAGCCCGGCCAGCAGCATGCCGTGGTGCAGCAGCGGTAGCATCATGCTCAACAGCGTCGCCTCCTGACCGCCGTGCAGGCTGGAGGTCGAGGTAAACACGGCCGCCGGCTTGTCGATCATCGCACCACTCAGCCAGAGGCCGGAACTCTGGTCGAGGAAATACTTGAGGGGGGCGGCCATGTTGCCGAAGCGCGTGGGGCTACCCATCACCAGGCCGGCACAGTCGCGCAGGTCGTCGAGGCTGCAGTACAACGGGCCCGCCGCGGGAATCTCGTCCTCCGCCTGTTCGCAGGTCGCCGATACCGGAGGCACCGTGCGCAGCCGCGCTTCAATACCCGGCACCAGGGCCACCCCGCGCGCCACCTGCTCGGCCATGGTGGCCGTCGCGCCCTGGCGGCTGTAATACAGCACCAGAATGTAGGCCTCGCTCATGCCTCGAGCAACTCGAGGACATTCTCGGGGGGGCGCCCGATCACCGCGCGCTCACCGCGCACCAGGATCGGCCGCTCGATCAGCTTGGGTTCTTCCGCCATCGCCGCCAGCAGCTCCGCCTCGCTGCTGTCCTTGCTCAGCCCGAGCTCCTTGTAGGCGGCTTCCTTGTTGCGCACCAGCTCCGCCGCGGACAGGCCCAGCTTGCCCAGCAGGCTTTTCAGCTCCGCCGCCGTGGGCGGGGTCTGCAGGTACAGCACCACCTCGGGCTCGACGCCGCGCTCCTCCAACAGAGCCAGGGCAGCGCGGGACTTGGAACAGCGGGGGTTGTGGTAGAGGGTGCAATCGCTCACGAAACTATTCCTGTACAGGGCGTGTCGCGCCATTATAACAGCTGCCGCGTTGGTCGCAGGACCGCAGCTGGGGCATAATGGCGCGCCATCTGGACACCCCGACTGGAGCCCCATGCCCCGCCTGAAGCTGCTGTTCTCCCCCCTGCTCTTCACCATGCTGGCTGCCTGCGGGCAGGAGCGCGCGCCGACGGCGGCGGAGCAACTGGCCGAGCTGCAGGGACAGTGGGTTGTGGTCAACTACTGGGCCCAGTGGTGCAAGCCCTGCATCGAGGAAATCCCCGAGCTCAATGCCCTGGATGCCGACCACGACGATATCGCGGTACTCGGCGTCAACTACGATGGCGCCACCGGGGAGGCGCTGGCCAGCCAGATCGAGGCCCTGGGCGTGGCCTTCCCGACCCTGCCAAGCGACCCGGCGGAGCTGCTGGGCCAGCCGCGGCCCTCGGTATTGCCAACCACTTTCATTCTCGACCCGCAGGGCACTCTCACCGCCAGCCTGGTTGGCCCGCAGACGGAAGCCTCGCTGCTGGCAGCGATTCGCAGCGATTCGGACGCGCAATGAAAAAACCGGCCTGGCGGCCGGTCAGAGCAGGGGTCTCACAAGGGGGTTCAGGACCTGAACGGTAGGGCCGCGTGCGAGTCTCCCAAACAGCACGCCGCCCTGCTTGTCCATTCTGACCCGCGGCATAGACGCAAGTTCCACGCGCGCGGTCAAAAAATCACCTCTCACTGGCCCCGGCCAGGCGTGGACAGCTCTCCGCAGCTTGTCTACCCTCAGTATCCCCCGGACAGTACACAGCAGAAGGACATTGCCATGACCCTCTACCGCGACAACGCAGAGTCCATCGGCGGCACGCCGCTGGTCAAAATCAATCGCATCACCCAGGGCACGGTCTACGCCAAGCTGGAAAACCGCAACCCGGCCATGTCGGTGAAATGCCGCATCGGCACCAGCATGGTCCAGGCCGCGGAGGACGATGGCCGGCTCAAGCCCGGCATGACCATTGTCGAGCCCACCAGCGGCAATACCGGGATCGCCCTGGCCTTCGTCGCCGCCGCCCGCGGCTACCAGTGTGTGCTGACCATGCCCAGCAGCATGAGCCTGGAACGGCGAAAGCTGATGAAGGCCCTGGGCGCCGAGATCGTGCTCACCGACGGCGCCAAGGGCATGCCCGGTGCCATCGCCAAAGCCGAGGAGCTGCTCAAGGAAAACCCGGATACCCACTGGGGCCCGCGCCAGTTTGAAAACCCCGCCAACCCGGCCATCCACGAGCGCACCACTGGCCCGGAGATCTGGCGCGACACCGACGGCGCCATCGACATCCTGGTCTCCGGGGTCGGCACCGGCGGCACGCTGACCGGCATCTCGCGCTATATCAAGCTCACCGAGGGCAAGGCCATCCAGACCGTCGCGGTGGAGCCCGCCAGCAGCACCGTGATCAGCGCCGCCATGAAGGGCGAGGAGCCGACCCACGCCCCGCACAAGATCCAGGGCATTGGCGCCGGCTTCCTGCCGAAGAACCTGGACCTGGCCATGGTCGACCGGGTGGAGCAGGTCAGCAACGAGGACGCCATGGCCTGGGCCCACCGCCTGATGCAGGAGGAAGGCATCCTCGCCGGGGTATCCTGCGGCGCCGCCATGGCGGTGGCCGACCGGGTGGCGCGGGAGCCGGAAAATGCCGGCAAGACTATTGTCGTGGTCCTGCCCGACTCGGGCGAGCGCTACCTGAGCACCGCCCTGTTCGAGGGGCGCTTCAGCGATAACGAAATGGTGCAATAGGCGGCCAGCCCCTGCGCCAATTCGCCGCCGGCACTCCCGGGCTGTGCGGCGAATCCGGCTAGTCGGCCACACCCAGCCCGGCTGCCAGCCGGGCCTGCAACGCCGGCCACTCGTCATCGACAATACTGAAGTAGACACTGTCCCGGGGCTCGCCGCCCTGGGCCACCATGTGCTTGCGCAGGACCCCTTCGCGGACGGCGCCGAGTTTTTCCAGGGCAGCCTGGGAGCGGTGATTGCGGGCATCGGTCTTGAACTCCACCCGCCGGCAGCCGAGGCGCTCGAAGGCGTGCCGCAGCAACAGGTACTTGGCCTCGGTATTCACCCCGGTACCCTGCCACTCCCGTCCCAGCCAGGTCCAGCCGATTTCCAGCCGGCAGTGCTCGATGCAGATATTGAGGTAGCGCGTGCTGCCCAGGGTGCGGCCCTTGCGCTGGTCGAGCAGTACAAAAGGCAGCTGGTCAGGACGATTCAGGGCCTCGTCGATCCACTGTCGGGTGTCGGCGACGTCGAGGAAACAGCCCCGGGGCAGCCAGGCCCAGTCCGGCGCATACTGCCCCAGCAGGTAGAGTCCCTGGGCATGCGCTGGCCCCAGGGGCTCGAGGCGTACCCGGGGGCCACGCAGGGTGACCGCTTCGGGCTCGCGCATCACGGCAGGATGACGCTGGAGCCGGTGGTGCGCCGCGCCTCCAGGTCGCGGTGAGCCTGTGCCGCGTCCTCCAGGGCGTAGCGTTGGCGAATGTCCACCGTGAGATGCCCGCGCTGCAACTGTTCGAACACCGCCGTCGCGGAGGCCTGCAGCTCCTCGGCGCTGGCGGTATAGGTGGCCAGGGTGGGCCGGGTCACATAGAGCGAACCCCGGCGGGTCAACTCCTGCAGCTCCAGCGCCGGCGGCGGCCCCGAGGCATTGCCAAAACTCACCAGCAGGCCGCGCGGACGCAGGCTGTCGAGGGAGGCGGTGAAGGTATCCCGCCCGACTCCATCGTAGGCCACCGGCACGCCCTCGCCAGCGGTGATCTCGCGCACCCGCGCCGCCACGTCCTCGCGGCGGTAATTGATCACGTGCCGGTAGCCGTGCCGACGGGCCAGCTCGGCCTTTTCATCACTGCCCACCGTGCCGATCACCTCGGCCCCCAGGGCACTGGCCCACTGCCCGAAGAGCAGGCCCACGCCACCGGCGGCGGCGTGGAACAGGCAGGTTTCCCCCGGCTGCAGCGCATAGGTGCGCCGCAGCAGATACTCCACCGTCTGCCCCTTGAGCATCACCGCCGCCGCAGTCTCCGCATCGATGTCGTCGGGCAGGACCACCAGGCGATCGGCGGGCAGGTTGACCCGCTCGGCGTAGGAGCCCAGGGTCGCCGTGCACCAGGCCACCCGGGCCCCCACCGGCAGCTCCACGCCCTCCCCCGCGGCTTCCACCACCCCGGCGCCCTCGCTGCCCAGGCCTGAGGGCAGGGGAATCGGGTAGAGCCCGCTGCGGTGGTAGGTATCGATAAAGTTGAGGCCAGCGGCCTGCACCGCCACCTGCACCATGCCGGGCCCGGGCGACTCCAGCGTCCGATCGGCCAGTTGCATCACTTCCGGTCCACCACTGCGTTCAATCCAGATCTGTCGAGCCACTCCTGCCCCCTGTCACTTGTCGTGAGCTGCCACAAAAGCGGCAGTGTGCCAACAAGCGGGCCCGCGCGGCAATGACCCGCGTGGTAAACTGCCGCCCCCACGCAGCAGACCGACCAGGACACCCATGACCGACTTTCACGAAGCGCTGGACCGGCGCCTGCTACTGGCTCTCGAGGAACAGGGCCTTGAACGCCCCACCGAGATACAGGCCACGGTGCTGCCGCCGGCCCTCGCCGGTCGCGACCTGCGCATCAGTTCCCCCACCGGCAGCGGCAAGACCCTGGCCTACCTGCTGCCGGCCCTGCAGTTCCTGCTCGGCGACCTGCCCAGTCAGTCGGAGGGCCCCCTGGTCCTGGTACTGGTACCAACCCGCGAACTGGCCCGCCAGGTGCTCAAGGAGGCCCGCCAGCTGCTGGCCAAGACCCGCCTGCGCGCGGAGGCCCTCACCGGCGGCGCCGACTTCCGCTTCCAGCAGTCCCTGCTGCGCCGCAACCCGGAGCTGCTGATCGGCACCCCCGGGCGCCTGATCGACCACCTGGGCCGCGGCAGCCTGCTGTTGTCCCAGGTGCGCATCCTGGTCCTGGACGAGGCGGATCGCATGCTGGAAATGGGCTTTCGCGAGGACGTCATGACTCTGGCCGAGGCCTGCCCGGCGCAGCGCCAAACACTGCTGCTCTCCGCCACCCTCCACGACAGCCGAGTGACGGCGGTCAGCGAAGCGCTGCAGCGGGACCCCCTGGACATCACCGGTGGCCTGCCGGCCGGCATCGTCCACCAGCGGATCCTGGCGGACAGCCAGGGCCACAAGGATCAGCTGCTGCAGGCACTGGCCGCGGACAGCAGTGGCCGACAGCTGGTTTTTGCCAACAAGCGCGCCACCGCGGCGCGCCTGGCAAAACTGCTGCAGGCCGCCGGCGTGCGCGCTGCCTGCCTGCACGGCGAATTGACCACCGAGGAGCGCAAGGCGGTCATGCAGCGCTTCAACCAGGGTGGCCTGCAGGTGGTGGTGGCAAGCGACCTGGCCGCCCGGGGCCTGGACGTGGACGACATCCAGCGGGTCATTCACTACGACACCCCCTTCGGCGGCGACGACTATTTGCACCGGGCCGGCCGCACCGGGCGCGCCGGCGCCAGCGGCGAGTCGATACTCTTCGTGGATGCCTCGGAGTGGAACCGCATGATCAGCATCCAGGGTTTCATGCAGATCGCCTTCGCACCGCGTTCAGTGCCCGGCCTGAAGGCCCGTTACGCAGGCCCCAAAAAGCAGCGGGCCTCGGGCAAGGCCGCGGGCACGCGCAAGAAAAAAAGCGATGCCGCGAAAAAGACCACTGGCGGCAAGCGCAAGGCCGATACGGCCACCCGCAAGCCGGGCAAGAAAGGGACCGGCACCGGCAAACCGGCGGCGAAGCGCGCCCGGGGGCGGCTCAAGGCGGCGCCAGCCGTGGGCAACGACGGCTTTGCCCCGCTGATGAAAAAGAAACCCGGCAGGACCGAAAGCTCCGACTGACCCCGGGCGGGCGGCAGGCAGTCCCCGGCACTGCTGCCCGCGTCACCGCTTTCGACGCGGGCGGACCCGGCCCCGGGGCGCGCTACTGCCCGCCCGCGGTCTCGCCGCGATAGCGCTCGAACCAGCCCAGGATCGCCGCCACCTTGGCCACCAACTGGCTGGGCCGGCGGGCAATGCTGTGGGATGCGCCCGGCACCCGTACCATGGCGGTGTCCACCCCGCGCAGGCGCAGGGCGTGGTAGTACTGCTCGGTCTCCGACATCGGCGTGCGCAGGTCGTTTTCACCGGTCAGCAGCGCCGTCGGGGTCGTCACCTTGCCGACCAGGGACAGCGGTGAGCGCCGCCAGTAGGCCTCGGGGTTCTCCCAGGGCATTTCCCCGAACCAGTAGCGGGCAAAGTAGGGCGTCATGTCGGCGGTCAGCACGAAGCTGGCCCAGTTGATCACCGGCTTGGCCACCACCGCGGCGCGGAAGCGGTCGGTCTTGCCCACGATCCACGCGGTCAGGGTACCGCCGCCGCTGCCGCCGGTGACAAACAGCTGCTCCGGGTCGACATAGCCTTCCGCCAACAGCGCGTCCACCGCCGACATCAGGTCGTCGTAGTCCTGCCCCGGGTAGTTGTGGTGGATCAGGTTGGCGAATTCCTCGCCGTAGCTGGTGCTGCCCCGCGGATTGACGTAGAGCACCACGTAGCCCGCCGCGGCCAGCAGCTGCATTTCCGCGGAAAAGCGCGGCCCGTAATTGGCGAAGGGGCCGCCGTGGATCTCCAGCACCATCGGGTAGCGCTGCCCGGGGTCAAAGCCCGGGGGCGTCAGCACCCAGGCCTGCACCGCGCGCTCGTCCGCCGAAGCGGTCACCTCCAGCTCCCGCAGCTGGCCCAGTTCGCGGTAGGGCAGCAGGTTGTCGTTGAGCCGGGTCAGGCGCCGCGATTGCGAGTCACCCAGGCGCCCGAGCACCAGGTCGGCGGGCCATCCTGGCTCACCGCCAGTCCAGGCCACCACGCCCTGACCACCCACGGCGTGATCGGCGCCGCTGTAGGGACGGCCAATCGACGTGCCACCGATACCCCGGGCCAGTTCCTGCAGGCGACCGCCCGGATCCACCGCCGCGAGGACCGTCTCGCCGCGGTCGTCGTAGCGGAACACCAGGCGCCGACCATCGGCGGCCCAGCGCGGCGACTGGATGCTGCGATCGAGCTCCGCCAGGAGTTCCCGGCGCTCGCTGCCGTCGCTGTTCATCACGTAGAGGCGGTTGCGGTTATAGCCCATGCCGCGGTCGTCCCAGCCGGTCCAGGCAATCAGCCGCCCGTCGGGCGAGACGGCAGGGTCGTCGTCGCGGCCGCGCCGCTCGGTGAGCGCGGTGACCGAACCGTCCACCAGGGACACGCGGTAGAGGTCGGTGTTCTGGGTGTCCAGCTCCCAGTCGGGATTGCGGTTGGCGGACACCACCAGGGAACGGCTGTCCGCGGCCCAGGCGATACCGCCGCTGTGGTGGAAGTCACCGCGGGTCAGCTGACGCGGGCTACCCCCCGCGGCGGCGATCACAAACACATGGTCGTATCCCCGCGGGGCCATGCCCTTGCCGTCATTGCGAAAGATGGCTCGCTCGACCACCGTCGGCGGCGGCGCCCACTCGGCGCCCTCGGGGGCCTTGGGCATCTCGCCCAGCACCGGCGCATCGTCCACCACCCGCTGGCGATAGGCCAGCCACTGCCCGTCCGGGGACCAGGCGAGTTGGCCGGGAGTGCGCGGCAGACGGGTCAGCTGGGTGGTCTGGCCGCTGTCGAGCCAGGTGACGAACAACTGCTGGCCGGCCTCGTCCTTGCGCACGTAGGCCACGCGCCGCCCCCCGGGCGACAGGACCGGCGATGACACGCGATCCCAGCCCGTGGTCACCGGCCGGTGGTTGCCGCCGTCGGTGTCGATGCGCCAGAGCTGGCTGACCGGCTGGTCCCGGACCACATCCATGCCGTGGCGCAGGTAGACCACCCGTTCACCCCGGGTGTCCACCTGGGGATCGCTCACCCAGGACAGGTGGAACACATCCTCGGGACTGAATCGCGGCAGGGCCGCGGCCGGCAATGCCAGCAGCAGCCCCGCCAGGAGCGTGACCAGATGGACTTTCAAGCTGCGCATTCCCCGCCTCCCGTGTCTTCCGTTACCATAGCCGGCCACCCCCGAGACGGAGCCACCGCCATCATGTCGAATCCCCTGCTGGAAGCCCACGAGCTGCCGCCTTTTTCGCACATCCGGCCAGAGCATGTGGAGCCCGCCATCCGGGAACTGATTGCCCGCAACAAGGCCGCTATCGAGGACCTGCTGGCACAGCCCGGCACGCCCGACTGGGACAGCCTCCCGCAGCGTATCGAGGACCTCGACGACGACCTGGCCCGGGCCTGGTCGCCGGTCTCGCACCTCAACGGGGTACTCAACAGCGAAGCACTGCGCCAGGCCTACTCCGCCTGCCTGCCGCTGCTGTCCGAGTATAACACCTGGGTCGGCCAGCACCGGGGGCTCTACGAGGCCTATCAGGCAATTGCCGACAGCCCGGCCTTCGCCGATCTGGCGCAGGCCCAGCAGCAGGCGCTGAGCAATGCCCTGCGCGATTTCCGGCTGGCCGGCGTCGCCCTCCCCGAGGCTGAACAGCGACGCTACGCCGCGCTGCAGCAGGAGCTCTCCGAGCTCTCCAGCCGTTTTACCGACAACGTGCTGGACGCCACCAACGCCTGGACCCGCAAGGCCAGCGCCGAGGAGCTGACGGGGCTGCCGGAATCCGCCCTCGCGGTGGCGCGGCAGGCGGCACAACAGCGCGGCGAGGAGGGCTACCTGCTGACCCTGGACTTCCCCTGCCTGTTCCCGGTGCTGACCTACTGCGAGAACCGCGCCCTGCGCGAGGAGATCTACACCGCCAACGTGACCCGGGCCTCGGAGACCGGCCCCCACGCCGGTCAATGGGACAACGGCCCGCTGATCGAGGAGATTCTCGTCCGGCGCAAGGAGCTGGCCAGCCTGCTCGGCTACCCCGACTACGCCGCCCTGTCCCTGGCCACCAAGATGGCCGACAGCACCGAGCAGGTGGTCACCTTCCTCGAGGAGCTGGCGGAACGCTCCCTGCCCCAGGCGCGCCGCGAATGGCAGGAACTGGCGACTTACGCCCGGGAGCAGCACGGGGTCGAGACCCTGGAACCCTGGGATGTCGGCTACTACAGTGAAAAACTGCGCCAGCACACCTTTGACGTCTCCCAGGAGGCGATTCGCCCCTACCTGCCCATGCCCAGGGTGCTCGCCGGCCTGTTCACGGTGGTGGAGCGTCTCTACGGTGTCACCGTGGTGGAGCTGGAGGACTTCGACCGCTATCACCCGGATGTGCGCCTGTTCGAGGTGCGCGAGGCGGGGACGCCCATCGCGCGCTTCTACCTGGACCTCTACGCCCGCAGTCACAAGCGCGGCGGCGCCTGGATGGACGACTGCCGCATCCGCCGTCGGCTGGCCGATGGCAGCCTGCAACTGCCGGTGGCCTACCTGGTGTGCAACTTCACACCGCCGGTGGACGGCCAGCCCAGCCTGCTCACTGAAAACGAGATGACCACCCTGTTCCACGAGTTCGGCCACGGCCTGCACCACATGCTGACGCAACAGCAGGTGGCCGCGGTCTCGGGTATCAACGGCGTCGCCTGGGACGCGGTGGAGCTGCCCAGCCAGTTCCTGGAGAACTGGTGCTACGAGCGCGAGGCCCTGGCCTTCATTTCCGGCCACGTGGACAGCGGCGAGCCCCTGCCCGACGCCCTGCTGGAGAAAATGCTCGCCGCGCGGCACTTCCAGGCGGGCATGCAGATGGTGCGCCAGCTGGAGTTCGCCCTGTTCGATTTCCGCCTGCACCGCGACTGGGGTCAGGACGGCGTCAGCGTGCAGGGGGTACTGGACGCGGTGCGCGAGCAGGTTACGGTGGTACCGATGGTGCCCTTCAATCGCTTCCAGCACAGCTTTTCGCACATTTTCGGCGGCGGCTATGCGGCGGGTTACTACAGCTACAAGTGGGCCGAGGTGCTGTCGGCGGACGCCTTTTCCCGCTTCGAGGAGGAAGGCATCTTCAACCCGCGCACCGGCGCCGAGTTCCGCCGCCACATCCTCGAGGCGGGGGGCTCGCGCCAGGCCATGGACCTGTTCGTGGCCTTCCGCGGCCGCGAACCGGAGATCGACGCCCTGCTGCGCCACACCGGTATCGCCGCCTAAGGCCGGCGGACTTCAGCGCAAAGCCGCGGGCCCGCCAGGGGCGGCGCGGCTGGCGGCCAGCGCTCAGGGCTTGCGCCAGCTGGCGCAGCCCTTCTGCCCCGGGCCCGAGGCCACGCACAGTTCCACCTCGCGCAGGTCGTCCTCACGCGACAGCATCAGCAGCTGTTGCAGCAGGTAGGCGGAAAACTCCTCCACGGTCGCGTTGCGCAGGGGCAGCAGCAGTGTGTCGCTCTTGAGGAAACGCATCTCCTCCTTGTGGAAGTACACCCGGTACTCGCCATCCTCCTCGGCGATGTGCTGGTGGGGCGAGTCCGCCGCCAGCAGCATGTATTCGTCGAGGGCATCGCAGAGCGCCTTCAAGCGCTGCTTGTAGACGTTGTAGTCGGCGGCAAAACCGTTGTCGCCCATCGGCGCCACGATGCGGGCGGAGACCGAGTAATTGTGACCGTGCAGACGCTCCCGCTCGGTGGCGGAGAAAATGGTGTAGTGAGCGGCGGAGAACTTGTGACTTTCCTTGTCGATGTACAGTGTGGTCAGACGCTCCATGGCGGCGGGTCTCCCTCCCGTTTGGCGGACACAACATTGTCAGGGCTGGGTCGGCGATAGGCAAGCCGCCTGCCACAAGGCACAATACACGCTTCATGGACAGAAGGGGGAGCAGCATGCAGACAGCCATCATCACCGGTGCCAGCGCCGGCATCGGCCGCGCCACCGCCCAGCGCTTCCAGGCAGCGGGTTTTACCGTCTACAACCTGTCCCGGCGCGCCTGCCCGGACGAGGGCGTGCTCAATATCGCCTGCGACCTGCAGTCGGAGGCCTCCATCGCCGACGCCTGCAGCGAACTCACCGCCGTGGTCAACGCCAGCAGCAGTGTGGCCCTGGTGCACAACGCCAGCCAGATGCTCAAGGACAGCGCCCTGGATTGCAGCAGCGAGAGCCTGCGCGCGGTGCTGGAAACCAACATCATTGGCATCAACGGCCTCAACCAGCAGCTGCTGCCCCTGCTGCCCCGCAGTTCCAGCGTGATCTACGTCGGCTCGACCCTCTCCGAGAAGGCGGTTCCGGGCTCTTTCAGCTATGTCACCAGCAAGCACGCCCAGCTGGGCATGATGCGCGCCACCTGCCAGGACCTCGGCGGGCGCGGCGTGCACACGACGCTGGTCTGTCCCGGCTTCACCGACACGGAGATGCTGCGCACCCACCTGGGTGACAACCCCGAGGTGCGCGCGGCGATCGCCGACATGAATGCCTTCGGACGCATGATCGAACCCGGCGAAATCGCCGAAGTGATCGTCTGGGCCCACGCCAATCCGGTCATCAACGGCACCGTCCTGCACGCCAACCTGGGTCAGCGGGAAAGCTGAGGTGGCCTCGCTGGAGGTGGTCTGGGAGCGCCGCGAGCGCGTCTTCCTGATCCTCGCGGGCACCTTCTTGTGCGCGATGACCCTGCTCAACGTCATCGGCATTACCCGTTTCATCCAGCTCGGCCCCATGGCCCTGGCGGTGGGGGTGCTCCCCTATCCCCTGACCTTCCTCTGCACCGACCTGGTCAGCGAGCTCTACGGCCGCGCCCGGGCCAACTTCCTGGTCAGCGTCGGCTTGGGTTTGAATTTCTTTATCCTCGGGGTGCTCTTCCTGGGGGACGCGACTCCCTCGGTGGGGCCGGAGGCCATGCCGCCCTGGCAGGTGCTGCAGCTGGCGGCGCCGGTGAGCCTGCCCAACGGCGAGACCGTGAGCGGCAGCATCGGCCTCTACCAGCTGATCTACGCCACCACCTCCGGGGCCGTCTTCGCCTCCATGCTCGCCTACATCGCAGCGCAGTACTGCGACGTGCAGCTGTTCCACTTCTGGCGCCGGGTCACCCGCGGCAAGTACCTGTGGGTACGCAACAACTTCAGCACCCTGATGAGCCAGATGGTGGACTCGGTGATGGTGATCACGGTGACCTTCGGCGCTGCCTTCCTGCGCGGGGAGATCGCCTTCCAGGCGCTGCTGGTGCTGATCGGCAGCAACTACCTGTTCAAGGCCCTGGTAGCCCTGCTCGACACCCTGCCCTTCTACCTGGCCGTGCACCACCTGCGGCGCTACCTGCACCTGGGGCCGGATGACATTGCCGTGCCCGGACAGGGCCTGATCGCGGTGGACTGAAGGCGGGCCGCGGCGACACGGACGGCTCAGCGCCCTCCACCGCACCCGGCGGTGGCCCTCAGGCCGTGGCCCGTAGCGGCGCCGCACCCGGCTGCAGGTACTCCCGCGCCAGCGCTTCCGCCAGCTCGTCGGTCGGCCGCTGCTCGCTGTCGGCGCGGCGCAGGACTTCCTCGAGATTATCCTGGATGCGCTGGATATGCGCCGGCAGCCCGCTGCGGTCAAGGCCACTGCGCTGGTAGTGCACGTCGATGATGCCACCGGCGTTGATCAGGAAATCCGGGCAGTAGAGTATGCCCCGCTGCGCCAGGCGCGCGCCGTCCGCCGGGGTGGACAACTGGTTGTTAGCGGCACCCGCGACAATCCCGGCGCGCAGGGCCGGGATGCTCTGCGCGTTGAGCACACCACCCAGGGCGCAGGGGGCCAGGACATCCACGTCCAGACTGAGAATATCCCGGGGGTCCACCACCTGCACGCCGAGTTCCCGCCGCGCCCGCTCGACATTCTCCGCATGTACATCGGCGCCATACACCGTGGCTCCATCCTCGCACAGCAGCTCCGCCAGGCGGAAACCCACGTGACCCAGGCCCTGTACTGCCACCCGCAGGCCGGCACAGCTGTCCGCGCCGAGGCGGTGCCGCACGGCGGTGCGAATACCGAGAAAAACCCCGCGGGCGGTACTCGGCGAGGGATCCCCGGCATGATCCTGCGCCGCCAGGCCACTGACGTGTCGAGTGCGCTCGGCCATCACGGCGAGGTCCGCCGGCGCCGTGCCGGAATCCTCCGCCGCCACATAGCGCCCGCCGAGGGAGTCGATAAAGGCGCCCATGGCCCGCAGCAGGGCCGGTGACTTGTCCTTGCGGGGATCGCCGACAATCACCGACTTGCCGCCGCCCAGGGGCAGGCCGGCCAGGGCCGACTTGTAGGTCATGCCCCGGGACAGGCGCAGCACATCCATCAGTGCCGCCTCGTCGCTGGCGTAGGGGTACATGCGGCAACCGCCCACGCCGGGACCCAGGGTGGTGTCGTGAACGGCAATGATGGCGCGCAAACCACTCGCCGCATCGGCACCGAAGACCACCAGTTCGTGGCTGTCGAAATCGGGATGGGAAAACACACTCATGTCACACCTCTCGCAGGGCTCAGGCAGCATTCACAAAGGCCACGGGCGCCGGGTCGTCGCCGTGGAAGTCGCGCAACAGGCGCTCGCGCAGGGCGTTGACCTGCTCGCGATTGCGGTCCTTGATGTGGCCGAAACCCCGCAGCCGGGAGGGCAGCACCGCGAGGTTGCAGGCCACCGCGTAGTTGCTTTCCTTCAGGGCCGGCAGCAGCTCGTCCAGCAGAGCCAGGTATTCCTCGATATCCTGCCGCTCACGGCGGCGCTCCTCGGTGCGACCAAACAGGTCGAAGGCAGTGCCGCGCAGTCGGCGCAGTTTCGCCAGCCACTGGAAGGCCCGGAACATCCAGGGCCCGAATTCACGCTTGAGCAGATGACCGGTATGCGGGTCACGCTTGCTGAACAGCGGCGGCGCCAGGTTGAAGCGCAACTCGTAATCGCCGGTGAACTGCTGCTGTAGCTGCCGCTGGAATTCACCACTGGTATACAGGCGAGCCACTTCGTACTCGTCCTTGTAGCTCATCAGCTTGTAGAGATTGCGAGCCACGGCAATGCTCAGGGAGTCGTGCTGCCCGGCGTGGGGGTCGACGGCGCGCACGCGCTCGACCGCCGCGCGGTAGCGCTCGGCCCAGGCGGCGTCCTGGTAATCGGTGAGGCGGCGCACGCGGTCAGCGACAATCTCGTCCAGGCCCTGCAGGCGCGGCGCCGGCGGCGGTGCCAGCTCATCCACCAGCTGCATCACCCGCTCCGGCTGGTGGGCGCAGCGGCGGCCCCAGAGGAAGGCCTGGCGGTTGAAGTCCACCGCCACCCGGTTGAGCTCGATGGCCCGGTCCAGGGCCTCGGCGGAGACCGGCACCAGGCCCTGCTGCCAGGCGTAGCCGAGCAGAAAAAGATTGGCCGCAATGGCGTCGCCCATCAGCTGTGTGGCAATGCGCGTGGCCTCGATAAAGAAGGTCCCCGCTTCACCGACCTCGTCGCGGATCTTGTCCTCCATCGACGCGGTGGGGAATTTTGCATCCGGGTCGAGGATAAAGGCGGAGGTCGGCACCTCGGCGCTGTTGACCACCGCGTGGGTGCGCCCCAGGGCCGCCTTGCCCAGGGACTCGTAGCTGCTGGTCACTACCAGGTCGGCCCCCAGCAACAGGTCCGCCTCACCCGCGGGAATGCGCACGGCCTTGATGTCCTCCTGGCTGGCGCTGACCCGCACGTGGCTGACCACGGCGCCGAATTTCTGCGCCAGGCCGGTCTGGTTCATCGTGGCGCAGCCCTTGCCTTCGATATGCGCAGCCATCGCCACCAGGGCGGCCACGGTGAGCACACCCGTGCCCCCCACCCCGGTCACTACGGTATTCCAGGGCCGGTCGAGGGCGGGCAAATTTGGTTCCGGCAACGGGTCGAAGAGTGTGTGGGCCTCGCTGTCGGCGCCTTCGGGCTTGCGAAGCTGACCGCCGAGCACGGTCACGAAACTGGGGCAGAAGCCCTTCACGCAGCTGTAATCCTTGTTGCAGGAGCTCTGTTCGATCTGCCGCTTGCGGCCCAGCTCGGTCTCCTTCGGGATCACCGACAGGCAGTTGGACTGTACGCTACAGTCGCCACAGCCTTCACAGACCTCCGAGTTGATGAAGACCCGCTTGGCCGGGTCCTCCATCTGTCCCTTCTTGCGCCGGCGCCGCTTCTCCGCGGCGCAGGTCTGCACATAGACGATCACCGAGGTGCCGCGGAATTCCCGCAGCTGACACTGCAGTGCCTCCATCTCATCGCGGTGATGCAGGCTGTAGCCCGGGATGCCGTGGAAATCGCCGCTCCAGGCCTCCGGGTGATCGCTGACCAGGGCAATCCGCTGCACACCCTCCGCCGAGACCTGGCGCAGCACGTCCGCCACCGTCAGGGTCCCGTCGATGGGCTGGCCCCCGGTCATCGCCACCGCGTCGTTGTAGAGAATCTTGTAGGTAATGTTCACGCCGGCGGCCACCGCGGCGCGAATGGCCAGGATGCCGGAATGGAAATAGGTGCCGTCGCCCAGATTCTGGAACACGTGCTGTGTGTCGGTGAACGGTGCCTGGCCGATCCAGGTAGCCCCTTCACCGCCCATCTGGGAAAAGGTGTGGGTATGCCGGTCGGGCATCCAGGTGGCCATGTAGTGACAGCCGATGCCACCCAGGGCGCGGCTGCCCTCGGGCACTTTGGTGGAGGTGTTGTGGGGGCAGCCGGAGCAATAGTGGGGCACCCGCTCGATGATTTCCCGCGGGCGCGCCAGGGACTGTTCCTTCTGCTCGATCCAGCGGATGCGCTCGTCCATGGTCGGCGACTGGTAGAAGCGCCGCACCCGCGAAGCAATCGCCAGCGCCACCATCGCCGGCGTCAGCTCCCCCAGGTTGGGCAGCAGATCGCGGCCTTCCTCGTCGAACTCCCCGAACACCCGCGGGCGCGCGGCAACCGGGTAGTTGTAGAGCTGGCTGGTGAGCTGGTCCTCGATGATCGAGCGCTTCTCCTCCACCACCAGGATCTCGTCCAGCCCCTCGGCAAATTCGTGGGTGGTGCGCGGCTCCAGGGGCCAGGGCATGCCCACCTTGTAGACCCGCAGGCCGATTTCCGCGGCCACCGCCTCGTCGATGCCCATGTCTTCCAGGGCCTGCATCACATCCAGGTAGGCCTTGCCGGTGGTGATGATGCCGAAGCGGGCGTTCGGGCTGTCGAGAACCACGCGGTTCAGGCCGTTGACCCGGGCGAACTCCCGGGCCGCGTAAATCTTGTACTTGTTCAGCCGTCGCTCCTGCTCCAAGGGCTTGTCCGGCCAGCGGGCGTGGACGCCATCCGCGGGCAGCTCGAAGTCCTCGGGCAGCACGATCTGTACGCGGTTGGGGTCGATGTCGGCGGAGATCGCCGAATCCATGTTCTCGGTGATTGCCTTCAAGGCCACCCAGCAGCCGGTATAGCGGGACAGCTCCCAGCCGAACACACCGAGGTCGAGAACCTCCTGCACATTGGCGGGGGCCAGTACCGGCACCGAGGCACCGATGAACATGTGCTCGCTCTGGTGCGGCAGGGTGGAGGACTTGCAGGCGTGGTCGTCGCCGGCCACCGCGAGCACCCCGCCGTAGCGGGAGGTGCCAAAGGCGTTGGCGTGCTTGATCACGTCCATGCTGCGATCGACGCCCGGGCCCTTGCCATACCACATGGCAAACACCCCGTCGTAGCGCGCGCCCTCGAACAGGTTGGTCTGCTGGCTGCCCCATACCGCGGTGGCCGCCAGATCCTCATTGAGCCCCGGCTGGAAGTGGATATTGTGCTTCTGTAGCCAGGGCTCGGCGTGCCAAAGCGCCTGGTCCACACCCCCCAGGGGCGAGCCGCGGTAACCGGAGATGAAGCCCGCGGTATTCAGGCCCGCGCGCTGGTCGCGCTGGTGCTGCAGCATGGGCAGCCGCACCAGCGCCTCGATACCGGTCATGTAGGCGCGAGTGGCATCCAGCGCATACTTGTCGTCGAGGGAAATCCTGCGAATGGCCTTGCTGTTATCCGTACCCATGGCACTGACTCCCGAGAATTCGGCAAGATTGTTACCCAAAAGTATAGGTATTGTTATGTGATTTCCCTGGCGATTTCGCAGCGGAAAGACTAATTTATGCAGGAATATGTCTAAAATCGGCAGGTAAATGCATGAATATTTCCAGACAGGATGTCGAGATCCTCAAACTGCTGCAGCGGGATGCCACCATCAGCACCGCCGAGATCGCCTCGCACATCAATCTGTCCCAATCGCCCTGCTGGCGGCGCATCCACCGCCTGGAGGAGTCCGGCGTGATTCGCGGCCGGGTCGCTCTGCTCGACCGCAGCCGGCTGGGCATGGAAGTGGTGGTCTTCGCCACCGTCAACCTGACCGCCACCGGCCGCCAGAACCTGCAGCGCTTCGAGGAGGAGATCGTGCGCCACCCGGAAGTGGTCGAGTGCTATACCATGGCGGGCATCTGGGACTATCTGTTGAAGATCGTCACCCGGGACATTCGCCACTACGAAGATTTCGTGCGCAACACCCTGACCGCCACCCCGGACATCCGGGAACTGCACTCGCACATGGCGGTCACGGAAATCAAGAACAGCAGCGAGCTGCCCCTGGACACGCAGCTGATGGATCGCGAGCCGTGATACCCGACAAACTGCCCGGCGTGGGCACCACCATTTTCACCCGGATGTCGGCGCTGGCCGCCGAGGTGGGAGCCATCAACCTGTCCCAGGGCTTTCCCGACTTCCCCGCCCCCCTGGCCCTGCGCCAGGCCCTGGCCCGTCACGCCGTCGAGGGACACAACCAGTACGCGCCCATGGCCGGCCTGCCGGCGCTGCGCGAGGCGGTGGCAGCGCAACTCCTGCGCCACCGCAATGTCAGTTGCGATCCCGACAGCGAAGTAACCATCCTGCCGGGAGCCACCGAAGCCATCTACTGCGCCATTACCGCAAGCATCAACCCCGGTGACGGGGTGATCCTGCTCGATCCCTGCTACGACAGCTACGCGCCGGCGGTGACCCTGAGCGGCGGCCACTGCCTCCGCGTTCCCCTCCAGGCCGGCAGCTTTGCCCCCGACTGGGAGCGGATCGAGGCCGCCATCGACTGCCGTACCCGCCTGCTGGTGATCAACTCGCCCCACAACCCCAGCGGGGCGGTACTGGAGCGGGATGACCTGCTGGCGCTGCAGGACCTGGCCGAGCGCCACGACCTGCTGGTGATCAGCGACGAGGTCTACGAATACCTGGTCTACGACGGTCGCGCGCATCACAGCGTGCTGCAGTTCCCGGCCCTGCGTGCGCGCAGCTTTGCGGTCTTTTCCTTCGGCAAGACCTTCGGTGTGACCGGCTGGAAGACCGGCTACTGCGTGGCGCCGCCGCGACTCACCGAGGCCCTGCGCAAAGTCCACCAGTTCGTCTGTTTTGTCGGGGTGACACCGGTACAGCAGGCCCTGGCCGATTTCATGCAGGCGGAACCGGACTACCCACTGCAACTGGCGACCGACTACCAGCGCCGCCGCGACCTGTTCTGCGATGCACTGGCGGGCTCGCGCTTTCGCCTGAGGCCCGCGGCGGGTTCGTATTTCCAGCTGCTGGACTACAGTGCCATCGATTCACGCCCCGACCGGGACTTGTGCGAACGGTGGACCCGGGAGTACGGTATCGCTTCGATACCTCTCTCACCCTTTTACCAACAGGCCCCCGATCAGCGCTTGCTGCGTTTCTGTTTCGCCAAGCGGGATGAACAGCTGCTGGAGGCCGCGGAGCGACTATGCGGGATTTGACCCTGACCCTGGTGCAGACCGAGCTGGCCTGGGAAGCACCGGCGGATAACCGCCAGCACATCGAGGCGCTGCTGGCGCAGCACCCTCGACGCAGCGACCTGGTGGTGCTGCCGGAGATGTTTACCACCGGATTTTCCATGAATGCCCTGGCTAACGCCGAGGAGCCCGGCGGCGAGACCGAGCAGTGGATGCAGGCCCTGGCCCGGGAGCGCGACTGCGCGGTGGCCGGCAGCATCGCCGTGCGGGCCGACGGCGGCGTATTCAACCGCATGCTCTTCGCCACACCCGAAAAGGTCACCGTCTACGACAAGCGCCACCTGTTTCGCATGGCCGGCGAGCACAAGCGCTACGCCGCCGGCGAAGAGCGCGTCATCGTCGCCTGGCGCGGCTGGCGAATCCTGCTGCAGGTCTGCTACGACCTGCGCTTTCCGGTCTTCAGTCGCAATCGCGAGGACTACGACCTGGCGCTCTATGTCGCCAACTGGCCCGCCGCCCGGCGCCTGCACTGGCGCGCCCTGCTACTGGCGCGAGCGATCGAGAATCAGGCCTGCGTGGCGGGAGTCAACTGCATCGGCAGCGACGCCCGCGGTCTCGATTACAGCGGTGACAGCCTGGCGATTGCTGCCGACGGCGAGATTCTGGCGGACCTGGAAAACGACAACGGCGCCGTCAGCCTGGTGCTGAGCGGCGCCGCTCTGGAAGATTACCGGGAGCGCTTCCCCTGCCACCTGGATGCCGACGCCTTCACCCTGGGGTGACAGTGGCGGCAATGCCAGGCAGAGGGCTCCCGATACCGGCGCCCTGATGACTCAGTGGCGCCGGCGCTGCGGTCAGTCGGTGTATTCCACCTCGAGAGTGGCCATCACGCGGCGGTTCTCGGCACGGCCGGCCTTGGTGTCGTTGCTGGCCACTGGCCGCGACTCACCGTAACCCACCGGCTTCAGGCGCGATGCGGTGATGCCGTGCTGATTGACCAGCAGCTCGACCACGGCCTTGGCGCGGCGCTCGGAGAGCCCCTGGTTATAGGCCTCGGGACCGATGCTGTCGGTGTGGCCCTCGACTTCCACCTGCAGGTCATTAAAGCGCTTGAGGAATTCCGCCAGCTCGCGGATATCCGAGAAATAGCGCTCCTTCACTTCGGTGGAATCGAAGTCAAAGTTCACCTTGAGCTTGATCGAGGCGATCTTCTCCACCGGCAGCGGGCAGCCATCGGCATCCACGCGGGTCCCCGCGGGCGTACCCGGGCACTTGTCGCGACCGTCAACCACGCCGTCGCCATCGCTATCGACCGGTGCCGCCGGCGCGGCAGCTGCCGGCGCGGAAACCTTGCCAAAGTAGTAGTTCACACCGGCATTGAAGAGAAAGTCGTTCTCGCCTTCGTCGAGGCTGTGCAGCAGACGCGCCTCGACCCGGGCACCGAAGCGCGGGGTCAGCATCCAGCGCAGACCGGCACCGGCGTGGGCCGTGGTCTCGACGCTGTCGGCAACGCCGTAGTCGAGGTCCAGCTCACCCAGGCCCATGGACGCGAAGGGACGCACCCGGTTGCCTTCACCGATATAGCTGCCGCCGTAGTACAGTGCGCCCACCTGCCAGGTGGTGACCTCGGCGGTGAAGGGGCTGCCGTCGCGGTCGACGTCATCCTCGGAATAGAAGATTTCCGCGGCCCACTGGTCGGAGATGGCGTACTCCAGGCCGAGCCAGGGCGTGACGTCGTCTTCCAGACGACGGTCGCCGTCGAAGCCCCACTGAGTGAAACCGGCATTCAGGGTAATCGGCACCTCGGCACCCGCCGGCATCGCCAGGCTGGCCGCGGTGACCAGAGCCCCCAGGCCCGCTAACATCCTTTTCTTCATGGCATCACACTCCTGTCGTGAACACATTGAAAACCTCGCCCCGGAGATCCGGCCACACCATTGGGAAGCGCGGACGACGCGCCCCTCGCAACCGTTACCCAGGCATGAATTCTTGCTCGCAGCCTAACGCATACTTGCCTCACTGCAAGTTATTAAAGCGCAAATACTGACAATTTGCCGCGCACGTCGTGCGGGCGCTCAGTCCAGCTCGGGCTCCTGCAGGATCTGCCGCACGAAGGGGATGGTCAGGCCCCGCTGGGCCTGCAGGGAGCGGCGGTCCAGGGCGTCCAGCAGGTCGAGCAGACGATCCAGGGCGCGCGAGGTATGGGTGACCAGGTAGCGGGCCACTTCCTGGGGCATGTCCAGGCCGCGGCAGCGCGCCCGGTGCTGCAGAATGGCCTGCCGGCGCTGATCGTCGGGCGCGGCCAGGGCGAACACCGGCCCCCAGCCGAGGCGCGATTCCAGATCGGGCAAGGTCAGCGCAAGCTCCCGCGGCGGTTGGCGCCCGCTGGCCAGCCACCGCGCGCCGCTCTCCCGGCAGCGGTTGAAAAGGTGAAACAGCGCCAGCTCCCAGTCGCGTTGCCCGGCGACCGCCTGCAGGTCGTCCAGGCACAGCAGCGGCATCGACTCCAGGCCCTGGAGCAGCTCTTCGGGCCTGTGGGCTGCCAGTTCTCGCAGGGGCAAATACAGGCCCTGCCCATCGGCATCCAGGCAGGCGGCCTGGAGCAGATGCGACTTGCCCGCGTCGGCGCCACCGTGGAGAAAAAGTACCGGTTCCCCGCTCTCACCCAGCTGCGCGCGAATGGCCGCGAGCACAGCGGCTTGACCCGGAAGTGGCAAGAAATTGCCCCAGGTCGCATCGTCGCGGAGCTGCACACCGAGTGCCAGCTGGTCTTGATCGACGGCGGCCATCAGCGGCGCCAGCGATAGCTCAGGCGACCCGGCTCGGGCGCCGCGGCCGCCACCAGGTTGGCATTCAGGCCGAGAATGTCAGCCAGGCTCTCCACCGAGGCGCCGCTGTGCAGCCGCAACTCGAGCTGCTCGCCCGCCACAGCAGTCACATCCACTCGCGCTACCAGCTCCAGCCCCTCGATCCAGTTGAGCAGCGCCGCGTAGTCGGCGTAACTCTGCACCCCCGACACCTCGAGCAGCACGGCGTCGGCCGCCGCACTGGAAGCGGCCACGGCATAGCGGGCGGCTAGCGCCTCGACCACCAGGTCCACGCCCGCCGCGGCCAGGGCCTCGGGGCTGCCGGGACTCACGGCCCGCCCCACGCGGCCCGCCGAGGACAGATAGACCAGGTCGCCCAGGTAGTCTCCGGCGCTGACGGTGGCGAGGCGCCCGGCCAGCAGGTCATTCACGCCGTAGCGCGCCGCCGCCGACTGCAGGCGCGAGGCCGGCAGCTGCCAGGCCATGTCCGCCGGCAGCGCCGCCGTATCCGCCAGGTCCAGCAGGGGAAACCGCGCCGGCACGCCGCGCCGCTGGAAGCCCCGGATCAGCGCCTCCGCCAGGGCGGGATTGTTCTCGCGGGTGACAAAGCGCCTGCCATCGGGGGTTTCCTCCACCAGCCAGATCAATACCGTGGGCCGGTTGGCCGTCCACAAGGGCGCCCCCGCCTCCGCCAGCAGCGCCCGGATCTGGGGCGGATCGAATTCGATACGGGCGGCCAGACCATCCCCACCGTCGAGGCGGACATAGGAGTATTGCAGCATCAGCTCGCGGGCGCGCTGCAGGGCGGCCTCCACGGCCGGCGCGGCGAGTGCCGAATCGCTCCCCGAGGTTTTGATCAAGACCTCTTCCAGGGCCTGCCGGGCTGCCTCCTCAAGCGCTGGGGCACCGCGGTCCGCGACCGCTACCGCGCTGGCATAGAGGTCCTGCACCTGCTCCGCCGCACGCAACGGCAGGGATGCCGCCAACAGCAGCCAGCACAGCAGCAGTAACAGTCGATGGGGCACGGGCAGCCTCCCGGGGCAATGGCGTGCGGGCATTGTACCAGTCCACCGCGTGAAAATTGCCAGTCGGATGAAGCGGGCGGGGTTTACCAGTAGAATAGCCGGCCCAGCAGATCTGACCGAGACAGCCATGACGACAAACCAGGAGGGGAACTCCCTCAGTTACCGGGACGCCGGCGTGAACATCGATGCCGGCAATGCCCTGGTGGAACGCATCAAGGGCGTATCCCGCCGCACCCATCGCCCGGAGGTGCTGGGCGGCCTGGGTGGCTTCGGGGCCCTGTGCGAAATCCCCGCCGGCTACCGCCAGCCGGTGCTGGTGTCCGGCACCGATGGCGTGGGCACCAAGCTGCGCCTGGCCATGCAGCTGCGCAAGCACGACACCATCGGCATCGACCTGGTGGCCATGTGTGTCAACGACCTGGTGGTTGCCGGGGCCGAACCCCTGTTCTTCCTCGACTACTACGCCACCGGCGCCCTCGAGGTGGATACCGCGGCGGATGTCATCACCGGCATCGGCCGCGGCTGCGAACTCGCCGGCTGCGCCCTGGTCGGCGGTGAAACCGCGGAAATGCCCGGCATGTACGAGGGTGAGGACTACGACCTCGCCGGCTTCTGTGTCGGCGTGGTGGAAAAAGACCAGATTATTGACGGCAGCCGGGTGCGCGAAGGCGACCAGCTCCTCGCGATCGCCAGCAGCGGCCCGCACAGCAATGGCTACTCGCTGATTCGCAAGATTCTCGAGGTCAGCCAGGCGGATCTGGACCTGCAGCTCGAGGGCCGCAGCCTCGGCGAGACCCTCCTTGAGCCCACCGCCATCTACGTCAAGCCGCTGCTCAAGCTGTTCCAGTCGGTACCGGTGAAGGCCCTGTGCCACGTCACCGGCGGCGGCCTGCCCGAGAACCTGCCCCGGGTACTGCCCGAAGGCTGCCGCGCGGTGGTGGATACTGCCAGCTGGCAGTGGCCGGCGGTGTTCCGCTGGCTACAGGAGCAGGGCAATGTGGCAACTGCGGAAATGTACCGCACCTTCAACTGCGGCGTGGGCATGGTGGTTTGCGTCGGTCACCAGGACCTGGAGCAGGCCCTGGCGCTGCTCGGCGAAGAGGGCCTGCAGGCCTGGCGCCTGGGCGAGATTGTCGCCGGCGAGCGCGGCGTGGATCTGGCTCCGTGAGCCGCGGAGCACCCGCCAGGATCGCGGTGCTGATTTCCGGCCGCGGCTCCAACATGCAGGCCTTCATCGAAGCCTGCGGCGACGGCCGCCTGAATGCCGAGATCTGCCTGGTGCTGAGCAATCGCGCCGATGCCGCCGGCCTGCAGACCGCGCAGTCGGCGGGCCTGCCCACGGCCTGCATCGAGCACCGCGACTATCCCAGCCGCGAAGCCTTCGATGCCGCCCTGGTCGCCTGCCTGGCGCCGCGGGAGCCCGACCTGGTGATCCTCGCGGGCTTCATGCGCATCCTCACGCCGGTGTTTATCGAGCCCTTTTTTGGCCGACTGTTGAACATTCATCCCTCACTGCTGCCAAAGTACCCGGGGCTGAACACCCACCAGCGGGCGCTGGAGGCCGGCGACCGCGAGGCCGGTGCCACGGTGCACTTTGTCACCCCCGAGCTCGACGGTGGCCCCCCCGTGCTGCAGGCGCGGGTGCCGGTTCAGCCCGGCGACGACGCCGACAGCCTGGCCGCCCGCGTGGTCCGCGAGGAACACCAGATCTACCCACTGGCGGCACGCTGGTTCCTCGAGGGCAGGCTGACACTGACACAAGACGGAGCATTTCTCGATGGCCAAAAGATACCTGCCAGCGGCATTCTCTTCCGGCCGGATGATGCGCTCACCCCTGCTTAGCCTGTGCAGCGCCCTGCTGGTCGGGCTGAGCCTGCAGGCGGGGGCAGCCCGGGCGGGAGACACCTCAGGTGCGAGCGAAGCCGCATCCGCGTCGGCGACTGCCGCCCTGCTCAAGCCCTACAAGGCGGCCTACCGCACCTCGGCCCGCGGCATGAGCGTGACCCTGGACCGCGAACTGAAGCGCGATGACGAGGGCAGCTACACCCTGACCAACGGCGGCAGCCTGCTGGTGGTGGGGCTGCACGAGGTCGCCGTGTTCCGCGTCGAGGCGGGTCACATCCAGCCCCGCTCCTACATCTACCAGGGCACCGGCCTGATCAACCGCCGCCGGGAAGTCCACTTCACCCCCGGCAGCGATGTGGTGCGCAGCCTGTACAAGGAAGAGTGGTACGAACTGCCCTACAGTCCGGGCACCCTGGACCGCCTGAGCCAGCAGGAGCAGGTGCGCCTCGACCTCCTGCAGCGGGACGAACCGCGCCAGACCGTTAGCGTGAGCATCGCCGACGGCAAGCGGGTGAAGGACTATGAACTGACTTACGTGGCGGACGAAGTTCTGGACACCCCCCTGGGCCCGGTCAATACCCTGCACTTCGAGCGCCTCCACGATGACCCGGAGCGCGAATCGGATATCTGGCTGGCCCCGGCCTGGGACTACCTGATCGTCAAGACCATTCACGTCGAGGACGACAAGCCGGTGGAGATGATCATCAGCGCCGGCAGCATCGACGGCAAAGCGCTTGAGGCCGACGCAGAAGCCCTCTGACCCTGGCTGCGAGCCGCCCAGACCGCTGCAACGCTTGCCGCAAGCCTTCCGGAGCGCTCCGCGGGGCGGCCCACGGCCGCCCCCGGCGACACAGCCTCAGGTGCGCGGCAGGGTGACCCCGCGCTGCCCCTGGTACTTGCCCCCGCGATCCGCATAGCTGGTCTCGCAGACCTCATCCGACTCGAAGAACAGCATCTGCGCGACGCCTTCGTTGGCGTAAATCTTGGCCGGCAGGGTCGTGGTATTGGAAAACTCCAGGGTCACGTGCCCCTCCCACTCCGGCTCCAGTGGCGTCACGTTGACAATGATACCGCAGCGCGCATAGGTGGACTTGCCCAGGCAGATGGTCAGCACGTTGCGCGGGATGCGGAAGTATTCGACCGTCACGGCAAGGGCGAAGGAGTTCGGCGGAATCACGCAGACATCCCCGCGCACATCGACGAAGCTGTTTTCGTCGAAGGCCTTGGGATCCACGGTAGCCGAGTTGATGTTGGTGAAAACCTTGAAGTGGTCCGAGCAGCGCACGTCGTAGCCGTAGCTGGAAGTCCCGTAGGAAATCAGACGCTGCCCATTCTGGTGGCGCACCTGGCCGGGCTCGAAGGGCTCGATCATGCCGTGCTCGGCGGCCATGCGACGGATCCAGCGGTCGGACTTGATACTCACGGCGGCGCTTCTCCTGTCAATCGTCGCTGATGGAAATATTGGGGAACTGGCGCACACCGCCGGGGCCTTCCGCCTGCTCCAGGGCGGCGCGGACCTTGCGGGCGGCATCCCGATAGAGCCCGGCCTCGGGGGAATCCGGGGCCGCCACCACGGTGGGGTTGCCGGAATCGGTCTGCTCGCGGATCGACAGCGCCAGGGGCAGGCTCGCCAGCAGCTCGACGCCGTAGTCACTCGCCACCCGTTCGCCGCCGGCATTGCCGAAGATGTGCTCGGCGTGGCCGCACTGGCTGCAGATGTGCACCGCCATGTTCTCGATAATGCCGAGGATCGGCACATTGACCTTGTTGAACATCTCGATGCCCTTGCGCGCATCCAGCAGGGCGATGTCCTGGGGCGTGGTGACAATCACCGCCCCGGCCACGGTAGCCTTCTGGGACAGCGTCAACTGGATGTCGCCGGTACCGGGGGGCATGTCGATCACCAGCACATCGAGCTCACCCCACAGGGTCTGCTCCAGCATCTGTACCAGGGCGCCGCCGGCCATCGGGCCGCGCCAGACCATTGGGGTGCGCTCGCTGGCCAGGAAGCCCATGGACATGGTCTTGAGACCGTGGGCCTCGATCGGCAGCAGCCACTGGCCGTCCTTCTGCTCGGGCTTGACGCCCTGCTCGATGCCCAGCATTTTCTGCTGGCTGGGGCCGTAGATGTCCGCATCCAGCAGGCCCACCTCGAGCCCCTCGGCGCGCAGCGCCAGAGCCAGATTGACCGCGGTGGTGGATTTACCCACGCCACCCTTGCCGGAGGCGATGGCGATGATGTGCTTGATCCTGTTCATGACGGGGTACAGCGCCCTCCCGGGTTGCCGAAGCCTGATCACCGGCGGGGGAATGCCGGCACGAAGCGCGCCAGTATAGGCAGATGACCGGCGTCGTGAAACCCCCGGGCAAAAACGGTATGATACCGCCCCTTTTTTCCCGGACACGGAACCTGCCAACCATGGCTGACCACGGCAAACGCACGATCCTCGTCACCAGCGCCCTGCCCTACGCCAACGGCTCGCTGCACCTCGGCCACCTGTTGGAACAGGTGCAGACCGATATCTGGGTGCGCTTCCAGAAATCCCGCGGCCACGACTGCCTCTATGTCTGCGCTGACGATGCCCACGGCACCGCCATCATGCTCACGGCCGAAAAGCAGGGCATCACGCCCGAGGAGCAGATTGCCCGGGTCAAGGCGGAGCACGAAGCGGACAGCGCCGGCTTCCTGATCGGCTTCGACAACTACTACAGCACCCACTCCGAGGAAAACCGCCACTGGAGCGAGGAGATCTACGGGCGCCTGAAGGCCAATGGCCATATCGCCACTCGCGACATCGTGCAGGCCTTTGACCCCGAGCGCGAGCTGTTCCTCGCCGACCGCTTCATCAAGGGCAGCTGTCCCGTGTGCAAGACCCCGGACCAGTACGGCGACAACTGCGAAGCCTGCGGCGCCACCTACACCCCGGCGGAACTGATCGATCCGGTTTCCGCCATCTCCGGCGCCCGCCCGGTGCAGAAGGAGTCCACCCACTTCTTCTTCACCCTGCCGGCGCTGGCAGACATGCTGGTGGAGTGGATTGGCTCCGGCACCCTGCAGCCGCAAATCGCCAACAAGCTGCGCGAGTGGACCGACGCCGGCCTGCACGAGTGGGACATCAGCCGCGACGCCCCCTACTTCGGCTTTGAAATTCCCGGCGAGCCCGGCAAGTATTTCTACGTCTGGCTCGACGCGCCGATCGGCTACATCGCCAGCTTCCAGCACTACAGCCGGCAGCATGGCCTGGACTTCGACCGCTACTGGCAGGCCGGCAGCGATGTCGAGCTCTACCACTTCATCGGCAAGGACATCATCAATTTCCACGGCCTGTTCTGGCCCGCCATGCTGCACTCCGCCGGCCTGCGCACCCCGACCGCCATCTATGCCCACGGCTTTCTCACCGTCAACGGCACCAAGATGTCCAAGAGCCGCGGCACCTTCATCAAGGCCGGCACCTACCTGCGCCACCTGGATCCGGAGTACCTGCGCTACTACTTCGCCGCCAAGCTGAGCGGCGCGGTGGACGATATCGACCTCAACCTGGAAGACTTCGTACAGCGGGTCAACTCCGATGTGGTGGGCAAGATCGTCAACATCGCCAGCCGCTGCGCGGGCTTCCTGAAGAAGCGCTTCGACAACACCACCAGCGCCGAGCTGCCGCGCCCGGAGCTGCTGCAGGACTTCATCGACCAAGGCGACGCCATCGCCGGCTTCTACGAGCAGCGGGAGTTCGGTCGCGCCATCCGCGCCATCGTCGCCCTGGCCGACCGCGCCAACCAGTACATCGACGAACAGAAGCCCTGGGTACTGGCGAAGGAAGCGGGCCGCGAGGCCGAAGTCCACGCCATCTGCAGCCAGGGGGTCAACCTGTTCCGGGTGCTGATGGTCTACCTGAAGCCGGTGCTGCCGGCGATGGCGGAAAAAGCCGAGGGTTTCCTCAACGACCGCCTGAACTGGGATGCCCTGCAGCGGGGTGCCTTGCTCGAGCACACCCTGGCGCCCTTCCAGCCGCTGATGACCCGGGTCGACCCCGCGAGCATCGACG
Organism: Haliea atlantica; assembly: GCF_054779855.1. Classification (NCBI taxonomy): domain Bacteria; kingdom Pseudomonadati; phylum Pseudomonadota; class Gammaproteobacteria; order Cellvibrionales; family Halieaceae; genus Haliea; species Haliea atlantica. The sequence continues at coordinate 830,085 of NZ_BAAGXL010000003.1, forward strand.
CCATGCTGGCAGAGAGCGCCGAAGAAACCCGCGCCTGAGCATGGCGCGGGTTATAAGCTTATCGCCAAGGCGCAGTTGTCCCGCGCCGGCCAACTGCTTACCATGGCGGCTTTCCTCAACCCACGACTCGAGGGCGGGGCGACGTGCTCGCTGACTACTCCGTACTGCTGATCAGCGCCATCCTGGTCAACAACTTCGTTCTGGTCCAGTTCCTCGGCCTGTGCCCTTTCATGGGTGTCTCCAACAAACTGGAGACCGCCATGGGCATGTCGATGGCCACCACCTTCGTGCTCACCCTGGCCTCCGCCTGCAGCAACCTGACCTACCATCTGCTGCTGGAGCCCCTCGGCCTGGAATACCTGCGCACCATCTCCTTTATCCTGGTGATCGCGGTGGTGGTGCAGTTTACCGAGATGGTGGTGCGCAAGAGCAGCCCGCTGCTGCACCGGGTGCTCGGGGTCTACCTGCCCCTGATCACCACCAACTGCGCGGTGCTCGGCGTGGCCCTGCTCAATATCAACAAGGAGCACAACTTCCTGCAGGCCCTGTTCTACGGCTTTGGCGCCGCGGTGGGTTTTTCCCTGGTACTGGTCCTGTTCGCCGCCATGCGTGAGCGCCTGGCAGTGGCGGACGTCCCGGTGCCCTTCCAGGGCCCCGCCATCGGCATGATCACCGCGGGCCTGATGGCACTGGCCTTCATGGGCTTCGCGGGGCTGGTCTGAGACATGGCCGAGTTCATCGCCCAACAGCCCCTGCTTGCCGCCCTGCTGGCCCTCGCCGGCCTGGGCCTGCCTTTCGGCGCGCTTCTCGGCTATGCCGCAGTGCGTTTTCGCACCGAAGGCAACCCGGTGGTCGAGCAGATCAACAGCATCCTGCCCCAGACCCAGTGCGGTCAGTGCGGCTACCCCGGCTGCCGGCCCTACGCCGAGGCCATCGCCGCCGGCGAGGCCGAGATCAACCAGTGCCCGCCGGGGGGCGAAGCCGGCATCCAGGCCCTGGCGGACCTGCTGGATGTCGAGCCGCTGCCCCTGGACGCCGAGCACGGCGAGGAAAGCGAGCGCAAGGTAGCCTACATCCGCGAGGACGAGTGCATCGGCTGCACCAAGTGTGTTCAGGCCTGTCCGGTGGACGCGATCCTGGGTGCCGCCAAGCAGATGCACACGGTGATCGCCAGTGAATGCACCGGCTGCGACCTCTGCGTCGAGCCCTGCCCGGTAGACTGCATCGACATGCTGCCCGCCGCCTCGGGTCTCGGCGCCTGGCACTGGGAGCTGCCGCAGCTGGCCAGTCGCAACGTCGAGATCATCGCCACCGACGCCAATCCGAAGCAGGCCGCGGCATGAGAAAACTGTTCGACTTCCACGGCGGCATCCATCCGCCGGAGAACAAGCACCAGTCCCTGAGTGAGCCGATCCGTTCCGCGGGCATCCCCCGGGAGCTGGTCCTGCCGCTGTCGCAGCACACCGGCGCGGCGGCGGCACCGGTGGTCCGCCCCGGCGAGCAGGTTTTGAAAGGACAGCTGCTGGCCGCCGCCTCGTCACTGGTCAGCGCCCCCGTGCATGCGCCCACCTCGGGCACTGTCAGCGCCATTGAAGAGCGCCCGGTGCCCCACCCCTCGGGCCTGAGCGCACCCTGCATCGTGCTGGAATGCGACGGCCAAGACCGCTGGGCGGAGCTGCCGCCTCCCCCCGCGGACTACCGTGAGCTGGAGGCGCCGGCACTGCTCGAGCGCATCCGCGACGCCGGCATCGCCGGCATGGGCGGCGCCGGCTTTCCCACCGCGGTCAAGCTCACCTCGGGCATCCACCACCACATCGACACGCTGATCATCAACGGCACCGAGTGCGAACCCTACATCACCGCCGATGACAGCCTGATGCGCGAGCGCGCGGCGGACATTCTCGAGGGCGTCGCCGTGCTGCGACACATTCTGCGCCCGCGGGAGGTCCTGATCGGCCTGGAGGACAACAAGCCCGAGGCCATCGAGGCCCTGCGCCACGCCATCGGCGATCAGCCGGTGGAGGTCGTGGTCTTTCCCACCAAGTACCCCTCGGGCGGCGAGAAGCAGCTGATCGAAATCCTTACCGGTCGCCAGGTGCCCAGCGGCGGGCTGCCGGCGGATATCGGCATTGTCTGCCAGAATGTCGGCACCGCAGTCGCCGTGCGCGACGCCGTGGTACACGGCCGTCCCCTGATCTCCCGGATCACCACCGTGACCGGCGAGGCCGTGGCTCGCCCCGGCAACTTCGAGGTCCTGCTGGGCACCCCCATGCACTATCTGCTGGAGCAGGCCGGCTGGGACCCCGCCAGCAGCGGCCGCCTGGTAATGGGCGGCCCGATGATGGGCTTCACGGTGACCCACCCGGAGGCACCGGTGATCAAGACCAGCAACTGCTTGCTGGTGCCCACGGAAAAGGAACTGCCATCGCCGCCCCCGGCCCAGGCCTGCATCCGCTGCGGCCTGTGCGCGGAAGCCTGCCCGGCCAGCCTACTGCCCCAGCAGCTGTTCTGGTTTGCCCGCGGCAAGGAAAGCGAGAAGCTGGAGCAGCACAACCTGTTCGACTGTATCGAGTGCGGTGCCTGTGCCTGGGTCTGCCCCAGCCACATTCCCCTGGTGCAGTACTACCGGGCAGCCAAGGCGGACATCATCCAGCAGCGCCGTGACCACGAAAAGGCCGAGCATTCGCGGCTGCGTTTCGAGGCGCGCCAGGCCCGCCTGGAACGCGAAGAGGCGGAGCGCGAAGCCAAGCGCGCTGCCCGCAAACAGGCCGCCGAGAAGCGCGCCCAGGCCGCCGCTGCAGAGGGGGGCGAAGACCCCATCCAGGCGGCGATTGCCCGCGCCCAGGCCAAGAAGGCCGCGCAGCAGCAGGCTCCCGAGGCTTCCCCCGAGGAAAAGGCCGCCGCCGCGCGACAGGCCGCGGAGGCCAAGCTGGCCAAGATGCAGAAACGCCTGGCCGATGCCCGTGCCGCCGGTGAGGAAGACAAGATCGTCACGGCCCTGGAGGCCTCGGTGAAAAAACTGGAGGAAAAACTGGCCAGCCTCGAGGAGCCCACCGCGTGAAGCTGTTACGGGTCAGTTCCCCCCACGCCCACGGGCCCAACAGTACCCAGCGGGTCATGCAGCAGGTGCTGCTGGCCAGCCTCCCCGGCGTCTTCGTCCTCACCGTATTCTTCGGCTTCGGCACCCTGGTCAATATCCTCTGGGCCGCGGTGGTCGCAGTGGCCTGCGAGAGCCTGGCCCTGTGGCTGCGCAAGCGCCCCCTGGGCTTCTATCTCGGCGACTGCAGCGCCCTGGTCACCGCCCTGCTGCTGGGCATCGCCCTGCCCCCCTACGCCCCCTGGTGGCTGATCGCCATCGGTGTCGCCTCGGCGATCCTGATGGCCAAGCACCTCTACGGGGGGCTCGGTTACAACCCCTTCAACCCGGCCATGGTCGGCTATGTGGTGCTGCTGATCTCCTTTCCGGTGCAGATGACCAGCTGGGCGCCGCCCCGGGGGTTGACCGAAGACGTGCCCGGGCTGCTCAACGCCCTGCGCGCCTGCTTCCTGCCGGGCCAGTTCGACGCCGTCACCATGGCCACGCCCCTGGATGTGTTGCGCCAGAACAGCGGGCTGATGATGGAAGACCTGTGGGCACAGGCACCGCAGTTTGGCCGCTGGGCCGGCATTGGCTGGGAGTGGGCCAACCTGGCCTTCCTGGCCGGCGGCCTGTGGCTGCTCTACCGGCGGATTTTCACCTGGCACGCCCCGGTCGCCTTCCTCGCCAGCCTGGCCCTGATGGCGGCCCTGTTCTATGACGGTGGCAGCTCCGCCAGCGGCGGCTCGCCCCTGTTCCACCTGCTGAGCGGCGCCACCATGCTGGGCGCCTTCTTCATCATCACCGACCCCGTTTCCTCGGCGGTCTCGGTCCGCGGCCGGCTGGTCTTCGGCGCCCTGATCGGCATTCTGGTCTACCTGATCCGGGCCTGGGGCAACTACCCCGACGCCGTGGCCTTCGCGGTACTGATTGCCAACCTCTGCGCTCCCTTCATCGATCACTACACCCAGCCGCGGACCTACGGGCACACGCCCCCGGCGAGGGAGGACGCATGAACCTGCTGGGCCAGTCGATCACCCGCAACGGTCTGCTGCTGGGCCTGTTCGCCCTGGTTACCGCCACGGTGGTGGCGGGCACCTGGCAGCTGACCCGGGACGAGATCGCCGAACAGAAACGCCGCGCCGAAGAACGCGCCCTGCTGGAGGTGGTCCCATCCGACCTGCACGACAACCGCATGCTGGAGGATACCTTGCCCCTGCCCGCCGCCACCCCGGGGCTGGGCCTGCGTCAGGACCGCCAGCTGTGGCTGGCCCGGCGCGATGGCAAAACCACCGCCGTGGTGGTGCCGGTGGTGGCGCGGGACGGCTACAGTGGTGACATCGAATTGATTGTCGGGGTGCGGGCCGACGGCCGTATCAGTGGCGTGCGCGCCCTCAGCCACCGGGAGACGCCGGGCCTGGGTGACAAGGTCGATCCCGGCAAATCCGACTGGATCCACAGTTTCCGCGACCGCTCCCTGGGTAACCCGCCCGCTGAAGGCTGGGCGGTGCGCAAGGATGGCGGTGTTTTCGACCAGTTTACCGGCGCCACCATCACCCCACGCGCCGTGGTGGCCGCCACCCGCCGCGCACTGGTCTTCGTGCAGGAGAACCGCGACCGCCTGTTCGCCAAGCCGGATGGCGCGACACCGCCGGAAGGCAGTCCCGCGCGGACCGGGGCCGGCAACAGCACCCGCCCGCCCGCTGAACCGGGAGCCCGCTCATGAGTACCCCCAGTTACACCGACATCGCCGTCAACGGCCTGTGGAAGAACAACCCCGCCCTGGTCCAGCTGCTGGGCCTGTGCCCGCTGCTGGCGGTCACCAGCAGCGTGGTCAATGCCCTGGGGCTGGCGGTGGCCACCACCTTCGTGCTGGTCACCTCCAACGCCACCGTCTCGCTGATTCGCTCGGTGGTGCCGGACACCGTCCGGCTGCCGGTGTTCGTGATGATCATCGCCGCGGCGGTGACCGGCACCGAGCTGCTGATGCAGGCCTATGCCTACGAGCTGTACCAGATCCTCGGTATCTTCCTGCCCCTGATCACCACCAACTGCGTGATCCTGGGGCGCGCCGATGGCTTTGCCCGCAAGCAGCCGGTGCTGCCGGCGCTGAGTGATGGCCTACTGATGGGTCTGGGCTTCGGTGCCGTGCTGCTGGTGCTCGGCGCACTGCGCGAGGCCCTGGGCACCGGGCGCCTGTTCTCCGATATGGACCTGCTTTTCGGGGCCGGAGCTGCCGCCTGGGAGGTGGTTCTGGTGCAGGACTACCAGGCCTTCCTGCTGGCGATCCTGCCCCCCGGCGCCTTCATCTTTACCGGCCTGCTGATTGCCATCAAACACCTGATCGATGCCCGCATCGAGCGGCGGCGCGCGGCCCTGCGGGCAGCCCCGGCCAGCGGCTCCAAGCGGGTGCGTGTTACCGGCACCATCAGCTGACCTTCGCAGGATCACCCCCAGAGCCAGCCCTGCCGGCTGCCACGCCCGCGGCGGCGAAACCCGGTCCGGCGCCGGCGGCGTTCAGGCGCGCGCCAGGGTATCCAGCAGAGCGTCCACCGCGGCGTCATCCATACCGCGGTTCTCGGCTTCACAACTGTAGCTGATAAAGAGCAGCGCCTCCCCCGCGGCCAGGTACCACTCGCGCACGGCGATGCCGTCCTCCAGGAAGCTCGCCTCGACGCCGGAAAAATCGCCCCGCTCCACCGGGCGCCAGCCCTTCACCGCGGGTGACTCGGCGGCGGCGATGTCGCGCAGCTCGGCGTCACTGAAGGTTCCCGACGCCTTGAGCACAGTGCTGAACTCGAGGCAGCCGACACCATCCTCGTCGCCGACCACCACGGTGTCGTCCTCCATTTCCGCCCACCATTCCGGGGCCAGGGCCATGCTCCACCACTCGGTTTCCAGAACAGTCACGGTCTCTCCTTACAATGGCAGTGACATGAGCAGGGCGTCTTCGCGCCCACTGCCCAAGGGGTAATAGTTGCGCCGGCGGCCGTCCTCGACGAAACCGCAGCGGCGATAGAGCGCAATCGCCGGTCCATTCGAGGCGCGCACCTCCAGCAGGCAACGCTCCGCCCCCTCGATGCGCAACTGCGCCAGCACCTCGGAAAGCAGGCGGCGAGCCAGCCCCAGGCGGCGGTGCCCCGGGTCGGATATCACATTCTGAATTTCGCCCAGTTCCAGCACGCGGCTGTAGACAACGGCCGCAAGCGGCCCCGTTGTCCCTTCCAGCAGCAACACCCGACCCTGGGCGGGATCAGTTCCCCGACAAGGCACCTGATAGTGGGCAGCTGGCCAGGGCCAGGGGCCGGCACGCCGATCCAGGTCGGCGAGTGCCACCGCATCATCGGGCGTCGCGAAACGTAGCTGCACCCCGGAAGGCTCCGGCGGATTCACGCCTGCGCGGCGCGCAGGGGCGCCAGCACTCGCCAGGCCTCGCGTTTGTGCAGGGGGGCCTCCAGCATGGCGCGGGTCGAAGGCAGGCGCAGCAGGGGGGCACCGACCCCCTCCGCGACCAGCCCGAGCGGCGCATCGTCACCCAAAAGGCAGATCCCGCGGCAGGGCCGCTCTGCCAGGAGGCGCTGGAGAAAGCCGTCCAGCGCGGCAGCGGCGGCCGCGGCACTGCGGTCCAGCTGCGGGTTGTCGTGCAGAGGCCAATCGAAGGGGGTCTCCCGCAACTCGGGGGCCTGCCCCTCGACCGCCGCGGCCATGCCGGCCAGCAACTGCCGCTGCGGGCCGGACAGCCCCGCCGCCGCCAGGGTCTCCAGCCACAGGAAGTCCGCGGAATGCACTATCGCCAGGGAGAAGCGCACCGGTTTCGCCGCCAGGGGTGCCGGTATCGCGGCCTCATCGCGGGCAGGAGCAGCGGGAGTTTCCGGCGCCGGGGATGTGGCCGATTCAGGCACCCCCACACGCCCCCGCTGCTGCCCTGGCGAGGTTTGCGCCGGAGCCGCGGCATCACCCGGACGTGGCGTCGCTGCGGGCGCGGCGCTACCCGCCTGCCGCAGGCTCACCGGTGCCGAGCCCCGCGGCGCGGGGTGGCCGGTGGCAGGCGGCACTGACTGGGCCGGCCCGCGCGCCACAGCCGGCAGACGCGGGCGACTGGGCGCTGCACCGGGCAGCGGGCGGCGCGCCACCAGCAGCGGCATGCCAAGGGCGTCAAGACAGGCGTGTTTGTAATACTCTCGGGCGGCGGACATGGTCAATTGGCCAGTGGTAACTGGCGCCAGTCTAGCAGAGATTGCCCAGCGCCGGTCACGACCACCAGCGCCAGCCGTGGCTTTGAAAGAAGCGCCAGGCGGAGCGCAGGAACCAGGCGCGATGGCGCCAGCCCTTGCCTGCACTCTCGCCACCGTGGTGACGAATCCGCACCGCTGGCGCGTAGAGCAGCGTGCCCTGGTCAGCCAGGCGCAAGGACAGGTCGTAGTCCTCGAAATAGAGGAAATAGTCCTCGTCGAACCCCCCCACCGCCGCCAGCGCCGGCGCCCGCAGCAACATGAAACAACCACTGGCCAGCACCACCGCTTGCGGCACCTCCGCAGTTTCGAGGTCGTGTCGCGCATAGCGCGCCAATGGCCCGCGGAAGCACGCCCGCAGCCAGGCTGGCGCCACCGCGCGCAGGGCCAGCACCAGCACGCTTGGATAGGTCTTCGCCAGATGGGCTGGCTGGCCCGCGCCATCCTCACCCCGCGGGCAGATCAGGACCGCATCGGGATACCCCTCGAAGCCATCGAGGGCCCGGCACAGGGCGTCCGGGCACAACTCCACATCCGGGTTCAGTACCAGGCACAGACCCTCGCCCGCATTTCCCAGCAGCGCATTGTGACCGGCGCCGTAACCGCGATTCTCACCGCGGCCGACCGGCGCCAGGTCGATCCCGCTGGCCGCCCAGTCACGCTTGGCCAGGCTCGCCAGCAACTGCTGGTGGTAATGATTGTCCTCCGACTGATCCCGCAGCCGCAGGCACACCGGGCCCAGGCGCTTGGCCGCGCGCTCTGCCGCCACCGCCAGGCTGTCGAGGGTCGCCAGCAGGCGCGCCAGGTCGCTGTGATACAGGACCACGGAAACCGTCAGTGGAGGAAGATAGGGGGGGGCTGGCGTCATGGAGCGGGATATTATCACGCCACCGCCCCGCGCATTGCTGCTAACCTTGCGGAAAATCCATCGCGGGAGCCGGCATGTCCGATCAGCCAAAAACACTGCGCCAGCGCTTCGGCCCTGGCCTGCTGGTCACCGCCGCCTTTATCGGGCCGGGCACCATCACCACCGCGAGCAGCGCGGGTGCGCATTACGGCTTTGCCCTGCTCTGGGCCCTGCTGTTCTCCGTTCTGGCCACCTTCGTGCTGCAGGAAATGAGCGCGCGTCTGGGCCTGGTCACCCGGCGCGGCCTGGCCGAGGCCATGCGCGCGCATTTCAGCAATCCGGTTTTCGGTCGCCTGGCGATCCTGCTGGTGGTGATCGCTGTCGGCCTGGGCAACGCCGCCTACGAGTCCGGCAATATCGCCGGCGCGGCCATGGCCCTGACGGCCGTGGGAGCCGGTCACCCCGCGGCCTGGTCGATACTGATCGGTCTGATCGCCGGCGGCCTCCTGGCCAGTGGCCGCTACCAGGCGCTCGAGCGCACCCTGGTCGTGCTGGTGCTGCTGATGGCCGCGGTCTTCACCCTGACGGCGGTGCTGGTGGCCCCCCCACTGGGCGCCATGCTCGAGGGTGTGTTGCGCCCCGAAATTCCCCCCGGCGCCACCCTGGTGGTGGTGGCACTGATCGGCACCACGGTGGTGCCCTACAACCTCTTCCTGCACGCCAGCGCCGTCACCCGCAAGTGGCCCGAATCCCTGCCGGTCGGCCAGGCGCTGCGCGAATCGCGTCTCGACAGTGCCCTCAGCATCGGTATCGGCGGCGTGGTGACACTGGCCGTGATGAGTACCGCCGCGGCAACCTTTTTCGGCAGTGGCGAGGCCTTCGCCGCCGGCACCCTGGCCCGGCAGCTGGAGCCACTGCTCGGTCCCGCGGCACCCTGGGTGTTCGCCTGTGGCCTGTTCGCCGCCGGCCTGACCAGTGCCATCACCGCGCCGCTCGCCGCCGCCTGGGCGGTCTGTGGTGCCCTCGGCTGGCGCACCAGCCTGGACGCACCCGGCTTCCGCCTGGTCTGGCTGCTGGTCCTGCTCACGGGCACGCTGCTCGCGGCCACCGGCACGCGGCCCGTGCAGGCCATCCTCTTCGCCCAGGCCGCCAATGGTCTGCTGCTACCCGTCGTGGCCCTGTTCCTGCTGCTGGTGATGAACAGTCGCGCCCTGCTCGGCGGCCATCGCAACCGCTGGCTCGCCAACGGCTTCGGCGGTCTCGTGGTACTGGTCGCCACCGCCCTGGGGGGCCTGCGACTGATCGAGGCAGCCGGCAGGCTGGCGGGCTGAGATGGACCGCAAAAACACTTGCCAAACGCAGCGCCCCCGTGAATAGTGAGGGCTTTGGTCGCAGGGCTCTGGCCGTGTCGGGGCACAGCGGCTCTAATGTTTGTGCAGAAAATCACAAAAAGTTCGTATGGGCCTGTTATTGCTCAAGTTTTAAGCCTCGAGCCATGCTACTCTCGGGGGGCTCGCCGCAGCGGCAAGTCGGCTAACGATACGAGCAGAGCGGCCCATAGACCGTCTGGTACAAGGGGAAGACCATGATCACGCGCCTGACCACCCTTTCACTCCGGCTTGTTGCCGGCCTGGCCCTGTCACTGTTTGTCGTGGCCTGCGGCGGGGGTGGTGGCGGCGGAGGCGGTGGCGGCGGCTTCCTGCCCGAGGAGCCCGACACCTGGGTGCTGAGCCTGACCCTGCTGGATGCCAACGGCAACCCCACAGATACCGTGACCTCCACCAACCCGGCGACGCTGTCCGCGCGGGTGACGCGCAATAGTGCCTCGGGCTCCCCCGTCAGTGGCGAAGTCGTCACCGTCACCACCAGCCTCGGCCTGCTCGACCCCGACACCGGCAGCGCCCTGACCAACGAGGACGGCGAAGCGCGCCTGCGCCTGCTGGGCGACGGCACCCGTGGCGCCGGCACCCTCACCGCCAGCGTCGAGGGGCCCGCGGGAACCGTGACGCAAAGCCTCAATTTCCAGACCGTGCGCGCCAATCTCCGCCTCGGCAGTTTCCGCGATGGCAATTTCGTCCCGGGCCGCATCGCCGCCAGCTCCACCTCGCTGCCGCGCAATGGCACCGCCGAGCTGATCGTGTTCGTGGTTGACGAGGAGGGCTCACCGGTCGAAACCGAGGAGGAAGTCCGCTTCAGCAGCCAGTGCGAGCGTTCCGGCCAGGCGCAGCTGCCCGTGACCGCGACCACGACTAACGGTCGGGTCACCGTGGACTACGTCGCCGCTGGCTGCAGCGGCAACGATACGGTCACCGCGACCCTGCCGGGCACCGACCGCAGCGCCACGGTGGATCTGTTTGTCGCGCCGCCGGAAGTCACCTCCATTGTATTCCGCAGCGCGGAGCCCGAGGTCCTCGCTCTGGCGGGTACCGGCGGTGGCACCGGCCTGCAGGAAACCGGCACCGTCACCTTCGAGGTGATCGACACCCAGAATGAGCCCATCGAGGGTATCGACGTCCGCTTCGGCCTGACCACCCGGGTCGGCGGCCTGCGCCTGCGCACCACCAGTGCGCGCTCCGATGGCGACGGCCTGGTACGCGCCGTGGTGCAGTCTGGCGACGTGGCCACCGCCGTGCGGGTCACCGCCACCATCGAGGTGGAGGCGCCGGATGGCGACCAGCTGACACTGACCACCGTGTCGGATGTACTCACGGTCACGACCGGCCTGCCGACACAGAATGCCATCAGCCTGTCGGCCGAGGCGCTCAAGGTCCAGGGCGCCCGTGAATTCGACGGCGTCACCACCCAGGTCACGGTACGCATGGCCGACAAGTTCAACAATCCCGTACCGGATGGCACCGCGGCGACCTTCCGCACCGAGTACGGCTCCATCGAGGGCTCCTGCACCACCACCAACGGCGCCTGTTCGGTGACCTGGACCAGCCAGGCCCCGCGCTTCCCCATGTTCAATGACAACCGAGACCTGGTGCGCACCACGCAGGGAGGGAACGGCTACAGCTGCCCCAGCCACTCCGTGGGCTCTGGCCCCTGCCCGGATGACCTCGGGTATATCCGCGGCCTGCGCTCGACTGTGCTGGTCACCGCGATCGGCGAGGAAAGCTTCACCGACAGCAACGGCAACGGCCGCTATGACGAGGGCGAGCCCTTTGTGAACCTGCCCGAGGCCTTCCTCGATCACAACGAAGACGGTCGCTACAACCCGGCCCAGGGCTGCGTTGGCAACAATGCCCGCTGCGAGGCCGCCGGATCCGAGGAGACCTTCGTCGATTTCAACAGCGACGGCCGCTTCTCGCGCAACGTCTCACCGGAGCAGCCCGACGGTGTCTTCAACGGCGTGCTCTGCCCGCTCGAAGGGGATGGCATCTGGTGCAGCCGGAACCTGGTCAACGTTCGCGACAGCCTGGTGCTGATCCTGGCCTCGGAGTCAGGCTTCGACATCCTCCTGGTAGACGACAGCACGCGCCGCCGGCCCTCGGTCATTCAGGCCGGCCGCAGCTACACGGTTTACGTGGCGGACATCTACAACAATGCCCCCGCCGCTGGCTCCAGCGTGTCGATTTCCGGGGAGAACGGCTGCGAGATTGAGGGGGGCAACGTCGATGCCGAAGTCCCGGAAACCAATGCCTACGGCGCGTTTACTGCGCCCTCGTTCAGCCTGGTGGAAAACGCCGGGGGCAGCATCACCGTGACCGTCAGCGGCGGCGGTGTGGAGTCCTCGGCAACCTACAGCTGCCAGGCAGCCCCGCCCGAGCCCGATGAGGAGGAAGGTTAAACCGTCAGCCCCGGCTGTTCAGTCCTTCCAGGCTCTCGGGTCGATATCCAGGTCGGCCCAGTCCTCCACCTTCAGGCGCGGTTCCTCGCCGCGCCCTATCTGCCCCTCATAGTCCCGCAGCAGACGCATACCGATGCGGTACATGCCCAGCAGACCCAGCAGGTTGACAAGGGCCAGCAGGCCCATGGTGAAGTCGGCGAAGCCGAACACCGTACCCAGGTCCTGGAAGGAGCCCCAGAGCACCAGGCCAAGAACCAGTATCCGGAACCCGGTAAACAGGACGCGGTCCTCCTCGCGGAAGAAGTTGAGACTGTTCTCGCCGAGATAGTAGTTGTACATCATTGAGCTGAAGGCAAACAGCACCAGCGCTACCGAGACAAACTGCGCCCCCCAGCCACCGACGTGGGCGGCCATCGCCGTCTGGGTCAGGGCCACGCCCTCGACATCGGGTGTTCCGGGCTGGTAGGCATCGGAGAGCAGGATGATCACCGCCGTGCAGCTGCACATGATCACCGTGTCGATGAACACGCTGAAGGCCTGCACGATGCCCTGGTTGGCGGGATGGGGCACATGGGCAACCGCCGCCACGTTGGGCGCGCTGCCCAGGCCCGCCTCGTTGCTGAACAGGCCGCGCTTGACCCCCTGCATGATTACCACGCCTAGACCGCCCCCAACGGCCTGCTCCAGGCCTAGGGCATTCTGCACGATAAACCAGAGCGCCCCCGGCACCTCGGTAATGTGCAGGGCCAATACCACCAGCGCCGCCAGCAGATAGCCCAGTGCCATCACCGGCACGATCACTTCGGCAACCACGGCGATGCGCTTGATGCCCCCGAAAATGATCGCGCCCAGGGCGATCACCATGCCCACACCGGTGACCCAGGTGGGCACGCCGAAGGAGGCCTGCAATGACGTGGCCACGACATAGGACTGCAGGGCGTTGAAACCGAGCCCGAAGGTGATCAGCAGGAGAATCGAATAGACCACGGCCAGGCCGCGCTGGCGCAGGCCGTGGGTCAAGTAGTAGGCGGGCCCACCGCGGTAGGTACCGTCCGGCTCATAGCGCTTGAACAGCTGCGCCAGGGAGCATTCGAAGAAACTGGTGGCCATGCCCATCAGGGCGATCACCCACATCCAGAACACCGCCCCCGGGCCACCCAGGGTGATGGCCACGGCGACCCCGGCAATATTGCCGCTGCCGACCCGCCCGGCCACGCTGACCACCAGCGCCTGGAAGGAACTGACATGCCCCTTCTCGTGGTGCAGCCCGCCCCGCAAGACCCCGAACATCCGCCCGAAAAAGCGGAACTGCAGGGCGCGGGAGCTGATGGTGAACAGCAGCCCGACCCCCACCAGCGCCACCACCAACACCTGCCCCCAGAGAAAATCGTTGATCGCCGTGAGCATGGCTGAGGCTCCTGTCTGTGTTGTGTTCTAGCTGAAGGGGGGTTGCAGGGAATCCCCCGCTACTCGCTGACCCCCATGATAAAGATGATGGCGAGAGCCGGTGGCACGACATAGCGCATCAGGCCGTACCACAGGGCGAAGGCCTTCGGCGAGAGGTCCGACAGCTCGTCGCGCACCGCGTCGCGACCCATGACCCAGCCGGCAAACACGGCAATCAACAAGCCCCCCAAGGGCAGCAGGATCTGGTTGGAGAAATAATCCATGCTGTCGTTCAGGTTACCGCCGCCGAAGTCGAGGTCCTGCAACACGTTGTAGGAAAGCAGGCTGAGGACACTGAACAGGGCCACCGAGGCGACGACCGCCACGGCACTGCGGTGACGCGGCGCGCCCAGGCGGTCCTCGATCCAGCCGGTGACACTCTCCACCAGGCCCACCATGGAGGTGATGCCGGCGACCGTGAGCATGAGGAAAAACAGAATGCTGAACAGGTGACCGCCGGGCATCTGGGCGAAGGCGACCGGCAGGGTCTGGAAGATCAGGCCGGCGCCGGCGCCGGGATCCAGGCCGTGGTGGAAGACCGCGGGAAAGATCACCAGGCCTGCCAGCAGCGCCACCAGGGTATCGGCGACCACGACCATCAGCACCGACTGCCCGATGGAGACATCTTTCGGCAGATAGGCGCCGTAGATCATCATGCCGCCCATGGCGACACCGATGGAAAAGAAAGCCTGGCCGATGGCCGCCAGGACCGCCGCGGGCGTAATCTTGCTGAAGTCCGGCGTGAACAGCCAGACCAGGGCCTCCATGAAACCGCCGGCAAAATAGTTGTAGGTCGCCAGCCCCACCAGCAACAGGAACATCAGCGGCATCATGATGGTGACCGCGCGCTCGATACCGTCCTTGACCCCGGCGTAGATGATGGTGCCGGTCAACAGCAGCCCCAGCAGGGTCCAGAACAGCATGCCGAGGGTATTGTTGAGTACGCCTGCAAAAGCATTTTCCGCACCCGCCGCATCCATCCCGGCAAAGCCGGTGGTGATGGCCTTGAACAGATACCAGAGAACCCAGCCGACAATCCCCGAGTAAACAATCACGATACTGTAGGCGGCCAGCAGGCCCATGCCACCGACCCACTGCCACTGCACAGAGCGCCCGCTGCCCTGAGCCACATTGGCCATGGCTTCCGGCGGGCTGGCCTGCCCCCGACGCCCCACCAACAGCTCGGCGATGAGGATCGGCACCCCGATCAGGAACGCACAGGCGAGATAGATCAGGACAAACGCGGCACCGCCGTTCTCGCCGGTGATGTAGGGGAAGCGCCAGATGTTGCCGAGGCCGACGGCGAAACCCACAGCCGCCATGAGAAAAGTAAATCGGGAAGACCAGTGATCGCTGGCGGGGATGGCCATGTACGCTTGCTCCGGCGGTTGTGCTTATCTCGCCAGTCTACACAAAAGCCGGTCACTGGCCCACCGGGGCGCGTGTCGCGGAGCACCGCGGCACGGCTCGCTGGCACGACCGGGCCGCAGGCGCCGGAGCAGCCGGCGGCAGCCGCTCGCTAGAGCGGTGCCGTCGCCGCCGCCAGCCAGTTCTGCACGTCGGCGGGCAGGTCAGGAGCAAGCACCTCGTGCACCCCCTGGTGGTAGTCGTTCAGCCAGTCGCGCTCGGCGGGCGTGAGCAGGGAGACTTCCACCAGGCGCCGATCGAAGGGCGCCAGTGTCAGGGCCTCGAAACCCAGCACAGGTGTCTCGTGCTCCCCGGGAACCGGGCCGACCACCACCAGGTTCTCGCAACGGATGCCGAAGGCACCGTCGCGGTAGTAACCGGGTTCGTTGCTCACCACCATGCCCGGCGCCAAGGCGACGGGTGCCCAGGCCTTGGAGATGCGCTGGGGGCCTTCGTGGACACTGAGAAAGGCACCGACACCATGACCGGTGCCGTGATCGTAGTCGAGGCCCTCGCGCCACAGGTACTGGCGCGCCAGGACATCCAGTTGGGTCCCGGTAGTCCCCCGGGGGAAACGCGCCTGGTCGAGGGCAATGTGCCCCTTGAGCACCAGGGTGAACAGTCGGCGGACTTCCGCGCCCGGCTCGCCAATGGCCACGGTTCGGGTCACATCGGTGGTGCCGTCGAGGTACTGCCCCCCGCTGTCGACCAGGTACACGCCGTCCCGCGGCAGCGGTGCGGGCTGCGGCGAGTTGCTGTGGTGGTAATGACACATGGCGGCATTGGCGCCGGCCGCGGAAATGGTGTCGAAGGAGGGCCCCTGGAAATGCGCCACCTGCCGACGAAAGTCCAGCAGGCGATCCGCCAGCTGCGCCTCGTCCGGCCGCTCGCCCGCCGCGACCTGCTGGTCCAGCCAGCAGAGGAAACGCACCAGGGCGCCGCCGTCGCGCACATGCGCCGCACGCATGCCGGCGACTTCCACCGCATTCTTGCAGGCCTTGGGCAGCAGCACCGGGTCGGCCCCGGCAATCAGTTCAGCTCCGGCCGCCGCGAGAGTGCGCTGGGTCCAGGCATTGGCGGTGGCCGGATCGGCCAGGATACGGCGGCCCTGCTGGGCCTGCAGCAAGGCTTCGCCATCGGCCTCGGCGTGCACGCGGAGGCCCTCGCCGACGTGGGCTTCCACGCCCGCGGGCAGGCGCGCGGGGTTCACCACCAGGTCCACCGAGCCGTCCGCCCAGAGCAGGCACCAGCTCTGCAGCACGGGCTGACAGGGTACGTCGCGGCCGCGCAGGTTGAGCAGCCAGGAGACCGAGTCGGGGGCAAAGACCAGGGCCGCTTCGGCACCCTGCTCGGCAAGCCCCTGGCCGATGCGCCGGCGCTTTTCAACACTGCTCTCGCCACACCAGCGCTCTTCCAGCATCAGCGCCTCGGCAACCGCGGCCGCGGGGCGATCGCGCCAGCAGATGTCCACCAGGTTGTCGCTGTCGGCGACCAGCGCCAGGCCGGCGTCGCCCAGCACCCGTTCCGCCTCGCGGTACCACTGCAGGCTGTGCAGGCGCGGATCCACCGCAACCCGGGCGCCGGCCGGCAGCTCCGCTGTCAGCCAGGCCAGGGGCGGCTCCTCGATCAGGTGCCGGTATTCAAACAATGCCGCGGGTACCTGCTGACGCACCTGCACCGTGTAGCGACCATCGACAAAGATCGCCGCGCGTTCGGGCAGCACCACGGCCATGCCCGCCGAGCCGGTGAAACCGGTCGCCCACAACAGACGCTCGTGGTGCGCCGGGATGTACTCGCCGAGGTGTTCGTCGGCCCGCGGGATGATCAGCGCGGTATAGTCCCGCTGCTGCATTAACTGGCGCAGGGCGCCCAGTCGCGCTTCATCGCTCATCGCCACCCACCTATTCAGGCATCAGGTCGAATTCGGACTTGGAAATCCCGCAGTCGGGGCACTCCCAGTCTTCCGGGATGTCTTCCCAGCGGGTGCCCGGGGGGATGCCGTCGTCGGGCAGGCCCTCGGCCTCGTCGTAAATAAAGCCACAGATGACACATTCATACTTGCGGTAGGGTGCAGTGCTCATGCAGACACTCCGGTCAATTATCGGGCTGGCGACGGGGGCGCGAGCCGACCGCTGAGTTGCAGCCGGTAGGCATCACCCTCGGGACTCGCAAGCAGGGCCAGGGACTCCTGCAACAGCGGGTCCCAGGCGCCCTCGCTGTCCAGGCGCAAGGCGATGCTATAGCTGCCGTCCTTCCACTGCAACTCGCCCGCCGCGCGCACCGGCCCCTGCAGGGTCAAGACCTCGCCGCGCAGGGACTGATCCCCCGCCTGCGTGGCCTCGAGCACATAGCTACCGAGGGGAATCGGCCCCCGCGGCGAATTCCAGCGGGCAGACTCCCACACCAGGCGCCCCTGCTCGAGGTCCTGGGGCTGACCGTCACGCAACACCAGGCGCGCCAGCTGCAGATTGAGGGTGCCCGCCAGCTGCAGGGGGGCCAGCTGTCGCAGCAGGCCGGCATCCACCCGCGCGCTCACGCGGCTGAGCGTCAGCTCATCGCGGCCACGCAACTGCAGATGTGCACTGAGGCGCTGCTCCCCCCAGCGACTGTCCAGCGTCAGCGCGGGCGCCAGGCGCAGCAGTGACAGGGGCGAGAGTGACCAGTCCACGCGCCCCAGGTGCAGGGGACCGGCGGGCGTGGCGACCTGTAGCCGGGCAACGCTGCCCGACCACAGGCTGCCGGTGTAGCCGCTGGCCAGCACCTGTTCCGGGGGCAGCACCCAGGCGAGCAGCCGGGCGGGGGCGCTGGCGGCCAGCAGCAACAGCAGCAGACACAGGGCCAACAGGCCCGCCAGAACGCGCCACATGCTAGAGCCCCTCGCTCACGCGCAGGGTGGCATCCACCCGCCCCGGCTGCCCCGCCGGCGTGACCGCCAGCTCGGCGATCAGCAGGCCTTCACGCTGTTCCAGTTCGTGCAGCCAGATGACCAGGCTGTCAAAGGGAGCGCTCTCCAGGCGCACCTGCAGATCACCCCGCGCACCGGGCTGGAGACGGCTGACGGGCAGCCCGAGACGCTGGGTGCCGCGATTCACCAGGGCCGCCAGGTTGCGCTCCCGCGGGCCGGCACCGGCGCCGTTCTCGCGCAGGCTCTGCAGCTCGGAGACCATGGCATCCACCCGCGATAGCGCCTCTACCGCCGCCAGATTCTGCTGGCGCAACTGGTCGCGACGCTGGTCGAGGGGCGACCAGACCAGGGTATACAGGATCCACAGAAACAGGGCTGCGCCCATGAGCAACAGCAGGGCCTGTTCCCGCAAGGGGCGCTGTTCAAACCATTCCCGCATCACACGCCTCCCACCCGCAACCGGGCGCGCACCTGTTCGCCCTGGGCATTACTGCTTTCCATCACCGCGGCCAGCCCACCCGTTTCAAGCTGGCCCCGCAGCGACTCCACCGCCGCAAAATCCGGCGCCGTGACTGTCAGGCGCAGCTCGCCGGCGCGCTCGGCGTAGTTCAGGCTGCCCAGCGCGCTCCCGGGTGTCGCCTCCATCGCGCGGGCCACGCCCGCCAGCAGAGGCATCAACCGCCCGCCCCCACCGCCACCCCGCAACGGCTCGAGCTGACGCCGCAGCTGGGCCTCGGCATCCACCAGCACGCCCCGGGGCACTGCCTCGCGGAAGCGGGCTTCCACCGCGCCGCGCAGGGCCAGATTCTCCGCCGCCAGCTGACGAACATCGGCCCAGGTCGCTGCCAATTGCACGAGAAAGGCCAGCCCCAGGGCCGCCGCCACCGGCCGCCACTGGCGCCACCAGCGCTCCACTGGCAGGCGCGGCGCCCAGGCTCCCTGCAACAGGTTGAGGCGAGCACTGTCGTCGTCCGCCAGCCCCAGGGCCTGGGCAAAACCGCCGCGGCGCCACTCGGTCCGATCGCGCAGGGACTGGGGCAGGCACTGCAGGTCCATCGCCTGCGCCTGGCCGTAGAGCACGACCCGGTGGGGGGCGCTGTCCCGTGCCGCAGCGTCCAGCAAGGGCGCCAGCATCGCGGACTCGACAGCAAAGCCGCGACTCTGATCCAGGCGCACCAGTGCGCGCCCTGGCTCCAGCAAGACACACCACTCTTCCTCGCGCCAGGGCAGCAGGAGTGGCTCCGGCACCCAGCGCGACAGTGGCGGCAGCCCCGCCAAAGCCTCCCGCCAAGCCTGCATGTCGGCCTCCCGGCATACGGCCACCGCGCAGTGCGCCTCGTCCAGGGGCTGACTGGCAAAATGCAGTGCCTCGACCTCCTCCGCCAGCTGCTCCTCCAGCAGGAAGGGCAGTGCCTGACGCAAATGCCGGCGCTCTTCGGGTGCGACCGTCAGGGCGATCAGGTGGATCGCCTCCCCGGGCGCCGCGAAGCAGGCGGCCTGACCCGCGGCCAGGCTGCTGCGCAGGGCGGCCAGGGCCAGATCATCATCCAGCCAGCGCGGCTCCCGCCCCGCACCCGGGGGGTACCAGGCCAGACGCTGGTCGATCAGCCGGATTACGGCAAGCTGCTGCACAGGATTGTCTCCGTGGCTGGGGGCTGTGCACACTGCTCGGCAGGTGCGCTGCGCCCGTTCCGTGGTTGGGGGCCGCTGCAGCTGCCCTGGGGGCGGCGCGCACGGCCGGGTTCAGGCACTGGCATCAGGGGCTCCCGTAGGCGCGGGTGACGGCGCGCACCGAACGCTGGTCACGGTGCAAAACACTGTACAAGCGCAGTCGGCGCTCGGCAACTTCCACCTCGGCGCTGAGCAGAAACCAGTCGGACGCCTCGCCGAGCTGGGCTTCCAGAGTCTCCCGGTCCCCGCCCGAGAGGTTTTCAAACACCGGGCTGGCGAGAAAATCCTCCAGGCTGGCAAAGCCACCCTCCTCCCGCTGGCGGCTGAGCAAAGCCTGGCCCTCGGCCTCGCTCAAGGGCGCCAGCCGCTCGCCGCCACCCAGGGCCCGCAGCACCGGCAGCGGCGCCGTGTGGATATTCAGGGTACTGGCGGCCCCGTCCTGGGGCCACACGGTAACCACGGGCAGCAGGGCCTGGAACAGGGCCGGATTCATTCCGGTGACCGCGCGCAGCTCGCTGGCACTGGCCATGGGGCGGTTGGCGGCCCGGTAGGCCGGTGTCCGCCCCAGGTAGGCATCGTCCTCGGAGCCGGCCGTCAGCGGCAGCGCGTTGTCGTCCAGCCAGTCGCCGATGGCCAGGGTCAGGGCAAGGGCCTCGTCCAGTGACAGGCTCGCCTCCCCCAGGCTCTGCAGCAGGCGCACGAACACCCGCTGGGCCGGGGTCAGGCGCTCCGCCGGTGGCCGCGGCTCACCGCTTTCGGGGGGCGCTGCGGGCACCAGCCAGTTGAGATTGAAACGCCCCTGCAGATCCTCCAGGCCGCCGAGCAGCCAGCCCCCCTCCTCCAGGGGATAGGGCGTGGCGTCCCGGGCCCAGATCTCCCCCAGGTCGTCACGGGGCTCCCCCCCGCGCAACTGGTCGGCGTCGTGATCCGCCTGCAGGGCGAGGGCCGCCAGCTGCTCGGCGCCGCGCAGGTAGGCGTCCCCCTGTTCCGCCAGCAGGTGATTGGCCACCCGCTGGTGGAACAGGTTGAACTCACTCTGCATGCCCACCATCAGGATCGCGCAGAGGGCAAAGACCAGCAGGGCCACCACCAGGGCGACCCCGCGCTGGCGGGCAGGGGGACTACTGCGACGGCAGGACATGCAAACTCCTCACCTCGCCCAGACCATCCAGCTGCAAAACCCACTCCAGTGCCAGCGGCGGCGCCAGCGCATCCCCGGACTGCATGGGGTCCGGCGCCCAGCTCTCGGGCCAGTTGCGCGTATCGATCGACACCCCGCGGCTGGCCGCGCCCAGGTTGCCGGGCTGGTCGAGGAAGAACAGGCGCAGACCGGTGACGCCCCCGAGCAGGCGTACCCGCTGCGCTTCGGTATTGCCGGCGCGATCGAGTACCGGGTAGCTCTCGCGCCACAGGGCGTCCTCCTCCCAGACGTAGTTGACCCGCTGCAGGTTGCTGCGCGGGTGGTTGTTCGGGTTGTGCCAGCCGCTGCGGGTCAGGCTGAAGGTAAAGCGCGCCGCCGGTCCGCCCATCAGGGCGGGCTCCGCCTCACCGAACTCGTCGCGCACCGGCCGGGGCACGACATGGCGCAGGTCGCGGGCGATGATGCGCAGGGCGCGGGTCAGTTCCCAGTGGCGCTCCGCTTCGGCGCGGCTGCGCTCCACCCCGTCGATGGCCGCGGACAGGCCAGCGTAGGCCGCCGCCGCGACAAAGGCGGTGATGGTCAGGGCAATCAATACCTCGACCAGGGTGAAACCGCGCTCAGCCCGCACCCGGCACCTCCGCCGCAGCGGGCGCATCGAGATCGGCGAGGAAGGCCACCAGGGTGTGCAGTGGCGAGCCCTCTGCTTCCGCCCCGGCGTAGACGCGAATTTCCACCCGCTGAAAACCCTGCACCGCGGTGTCCTCGGTACGCAGTTCCCAGGCCCAGTCGCGTCCGACCATCTGGCTGACGCCGCTGTCGCTGCCGCGGAACAGTCCCCCGCGGACCTGCTGCAACAGGCGCAGCTCACTGAGCTTGTTCCCCGCCACCAACTGGGCGTGGGTCTTGTCGCGCAGGTAGCCAGTACCGTCCAGCTGCTGGTGCAGGGTAAACAGCAGTGCCGGCAGCGCCAGGGCCACCACGGCCAGGGCCACCATGACCTCGACCAGGGTGAAGCCGCCCTCAACGCCCGATTTCACGCTCACCTCCCCCGCTGTCGTCCTCGGGCCGCCCCTCGGGCAACATTTCCCAGCGACCCAGGCCATCCCATTGCAGACGCCAGAGCAGTGTATTGCTCTCTCGATCGTAGATGTCCAGGGTGCCGGCGCTGACTTCTCCGCTGGCCTGGAACAGCACCTGCGGCGTGGCATCGGGGGCCACCGGAGCCGGCAGCGCCGGGGTGTCCGGCACCGACTCCAGGGTCAGCTCCAGCAGCAGGCCCTCCACCAGCGTGCGCGGGCGGAACAGCTCGCCGCCGATTTCCGGCCGGCGCCAGCCGCCCGGACGCTGCTCGCGCCAGTGGTATTGATAGACCGGTTCGCCGTCCACGCTGTCCAGTGCCAGCAGCAGGCCGTAGCTGCGACCGCTCAGCTCGGCCTCCTCCTGGGCGTGCCGGGCCAGGTTGCTCAGCTCCCGCAGCTGGGCCTCGAGGGTGCGCTCGCGGGTGCCGACATTCATGCCCAGGGTGGCCAGGGAAGTCATGATCACGATCACCAGCAGCACCACCAGCAGCTCGATCAGGCTGAAGCCCCGGGCGCGCCGCACGGCGCCGGGGGCCGGGCAGCCTGAAACAGGCAGGGCCGGAGGGCTCACGCTGCCTCAGTCCTCCGCCTTCCAGTTGCCGATGTCGGCGTTCTGATCTTCGCCGCCCGACAAACCATCGGCGCCGAGGGTGTAGATATCCACTTCGCCCTGTTCCCCGGGGCTGAGGTAGAGATAGGGCCGGCCCCAGGGGTCCACCGGCACCTCGGCGAGGTAACCGCCGGTCTTGAAGTTGCGCGGCTGGGGCTCCAGGCCACTGGGCTCCACCAGGGCCTGCAGGCCCTGTTCGGTAGTCGGGTAGGTGTAGTTGTCCAGGCGGTAGATTTTCAGGGCCGTCTCGATCGCCTTGAAATCCGCGTAGACTTTCTGCACCCGGGCTTCGTCGGCGCGGTTGAGCACCGTGGGGGCCACGACACTGATCAGCAGGCCCATGATTACCAGCACCACCAGGATTTCCACCAGGGAGAAACCGCCCTGGCGATTCGCCGTCACTCGCTTGTCTCGCATCACGCTATCGCACCATTGTGTTGAGATCGAAAATCGGCAGCAGGATGGCCATCACGATGATCAGCACCATCCCGCCCATGACCACCACCAGCAGGGGTTCGAGCAGACCCATCACCGTACCCAGGGTCATTTCCAGCTCGCGCTCCTGGTTGGTCGCGGAGCGCTGCAGCATGGTTTCCAGCTCGCCGCTGGCCTCGCCGCTGGCGACCATGTGCACCATCATCGGCGGAAAACGCCCGCTTTCGCGCAGGGCGCGGTTGAGGCTGCTGCCCTCCTGTACCCGCGCCGCCACCGCGGCACTGTCCTCCCGCAGCACCCGGTTGGTCAGCACCTGCCCGGCAATGCGCAAGGCCTCCAGCAGCGGCACGCCGCTGGCCATGAGGATACTCAGTGTCGAGGCGAAACGGGCCGTGTCCACCGCGGTGACCAGGCCCGACACACCGGGCAGGCGCAGCAGGAGCGCATGCCAGCGCCGGCGGTTGCGCGGCACCCGCAGCCAGTAGCGCAGACCGAACACCGCGAGGACAATGCCCGCCAGCAGCCACAGGGCGTAGTCGCGGAAGAAATCGCTGGTGGCGATCAGCCCCCGGGTCAGCAAGGGCAGCGCCTTCTGACTGTGGGCGAAAATTCCCACCAGTTCCGGCACCACAAAGACCATCAGCGCCACCACCACGGCGATGGCCACCGCGACCAGAATGAAGGGGTAGATCATCGCCATCTTCAACTTCTGCGCGGTGTACTGGCGCTGCTCGTTGTAGTCCGCCAGCTGTTCCAGCACCGGCCCCAGGAAACCGGCGTGCTCCCCGGCATTGACCATGGCGCGGTACATGTCGCTGAACACCTGGGGAAACTCCCCCATCGCGTAGGCCAGCGTGTGCCCCTCGGCCACCCGCGAGCGCACCTGCAGCAACAGGGCCTTGGTGCGCGGCCGCCGGCTCTGCTCGGCCGCGGCCTGCAGGCACTCGTCGAGGGGCAGGCTGGACTGGACCAGCGTCGCCAGCTGGCGGGTCAGCAGGGCCAGTTCGGCGGTACTGATGCGCGGCCGAAACAGGTTCAGGCGCAAACCGCGGCGCGGCAAGGCTTCGCGGTTGGCCTGGGCCACCTCCACCGGGCGCAGTTTCTGCTGGCGCAGCTGCTGGCGTACCTGGCGCTCGGAGTCCCCCTCGAGGACCCCCTTGACCAGCTTGCCGCCGGGATTGAGTGCGCGATAACGGAAGGCGGTCATGAGATCAGTTGACCGCGGTCACCCGCAGCACCTCCTCGATGCTGGTTTCCCCGGCCAGGATGCGGCGGCGGCCGTCCTCCTGAATACCCGGGTAGTGCTGACGCGCCAGCAGCAGCATTTGCTGCTCGCTGGCGCCCTCGTGAATGGCATTGCGCAGGGCGTCGTTGATCTCGATCAGCTCGTAGATCCCGGTGCGGCCGCGGTAACCGCTGTCGTTGCAGTGCTCGCAGTGGCCGGCGTGCCAGATCTGCGGCGCCTGCGCCGGGTCCACGCCGAGCAGCGCGCATTCACTGGCAGTGGCCGTCGCCGGCTGACGGCAGTGACTACAGAGCAGGCGCACCAGGCGCTGGGCCATTACGCCGATCAGGCTGGAGGAGAGCAGGAAGGGTTCGATCCCCATGTCCTGCAGGCGGGTCACCGCGCCGATGGCCGTATTGGTGTGCAGGGTGGAGAGCACCAGGTGGCCGGTGAGTGAGGCCTGCACCGCAATCTCCGCCGTCTCCAGGTCGCGGATCTCCCCCACCATCACCACGTCCGGGTCCTGGCGCAGGATGGCGCGCAGGCCGCGGGCGAAGGTCATCTCCACCTTGGGATTGACCTGGGTCTGGCCCACACCGGGAAGCATGTATTCGATCGGATCCTCGATGGTGAGGATGTTGCGGGTGCTCTGGTTGATGTGGGACAGCCCGGCGTAGAGTGTGGTGGTCTTGCCCGAACCGGTGGGGCCGGTGACCAGGATGATGCCGTGGGGGCTGTGCAGGGCCTTCTGGTAGGCCTGCAGCACCTGTGGGTTCATGTTCAGCTGCATCAGCTCCAGCTGTCCCGCCTGCTTGTCCAGCAAGCGCAGCACCACCCGCTCGCCGTGGGCGGAGGGAATGGTGGACATGCGGATGTCGATCGCGTGGCCGGCAATGCGCACCGAGATGCGGCCATCCTGGGGCACGCGCTTTTCGGCGATGTCCAGGCGGGCCATCACCTTGAGGCGCGATACCAGCAACGGCGCCAGCATGCGCTTGGGCGAAAGCACCTCGCTGAGCACGCCGTCGATGCGGTAGCGCACACTCAGGCGATCCTCGAAGGTCTCGATGTGGATGTCCGAGGCCTGTTCCCGCACCGCCTGGGAGAGGATGGCGTTAATCAGACGAATGATCGGCGCATCGTCCTCGGCATCCATCAGGTCGCCGGCCTCGGGAATTTCATCCGCCAGGCGGCTGAGATCGACATCCGCCGAAATGTCCTCGGCCATCTGCACCGCTTCGCTGTTGTCGCGCTGGTAGGCCCGGGTCAAACGCCGCTGGAATTCGGCTTCGCTCACCGCTTCAAGCTGGAAAGGCCCGCCCAGCCAGCGGCGCAGCTCCAGCAACACCGACAGCGGCGGCGCATCGCGGTGGGCGACTATCGGCGCATCCACCTCCGCTGCCTGCAACAGCACGCCGTGCTGCTTGGCAAAACCGAAGGGCAGCGGCCGCGGAGCCGGGCTGGCGGCAGCCAAGGTCACGGACCCGCGCCCTCGCGCTTGCCGGCATCCTGCTGCATCTGCTCAAGCTGGCGGACCTGATCCTCCCACTCCGGCAGCACCGGAATGTAACTGTCGTCCAGGAAGCGGATACCCCGGCGCTGGCGCTCCAGCTGCTGGTCGCGGATATAGCGGTATTTCTCCGCGGTGGCACCGTGCAGCTGGTGATCGTCGCGAATGATGGTCGGGCGGATGAAAATCAGCAGGTTGGTCTTCACCACCGAGGTGGCGTCGCTGCGAAACAGGCGGCCCAGCAGGGGAATATCACCCAGCAGGGGCACCTTCTGGCTGCCGTCCTGGACGTCGTCCTTGATCAGCCCGCCCAGCACCACCGTGCTCTGGTCCGCGGCCAGCACCTTGGTCTGCAGGATGCGCTCGTTGGTGATCAGGTCCGAGGCATCCAGCACCGCCGAGGTATTGCTGAGGCTGGAGACCTCCTGGGAGATATCCAGTACCACCGCATTGCCCTCGTTGATGTGCGGCGTCACCGTGAGCGTGATGCCGACGTTTTCCCGCTCGATGGTCTGGAAGGGATTCTGGGCACCGTCACTGGCGCCAGTACTGGTGTAGGAGCCAGTCACGAAGGGCACGTTCTGGCCCACGGTGATGTAGGCCTCCTGGTTGTCCAGGGTCAGCAGGCTCGGGGTGGAGAGGATATTGGCGTTGGACTGCTCGCGCAGGGCGTTGAGGATCACCGTCATCGACAGGTCGTCATCCACGACGCCCCAGCCCAGGGACAGCCCCGGCGACTGCGCCAGGGCGCCGGCCAGGGCACCGACATTGAAATCGCCCGTGGTGGTGCCGCCACTGCCATCCTCGCTATCGCTCGGCAGAATGGCACCGGCGATGCGCCGGGCCCGCAGGTCGTCGGGGTTGATGCTGCTGCCGTAGAAGCCGTCCTCATTGGCGAACAGCCACTGCAGGCCGAGATCCTGCCCGTCGCGCACCTCCATCTCGACGATGATGGCCTCCACCAGGACCTGGGCACGGCGGATGTCCAGCCGCGCAATCACCGACTCCAGGGACGCCATTTCATCGGGTTCGGCAGTAATGATCAGGGCGTTGGTGCCGGGATCGGCTTCGATGGTCGGGCCGTCCCCCCTGCGCGTGGTCGCGCTGCTCTCGCCGCTGTCGCGCCGGCGCACGTTCTGGACCACCCGGGAAAGCACCTCGGAAACCTCTTCGGCCTTGGCGTATTCCAGGTAGACCACCTTGACGTTGCCGGTCTGCTCCTGGGGGCTGTCGAGGAAGCGGATCAGACGGTTGATACGGGCCCGCTCCAGCTCATCGGCGCTGACCAGGATACTGTTGGTACGCTTGTCCGCCACCAGCAGGGTTTCGCTCTCACTGCCCTCGCCGCCCGCGACCTGCCGGTTCAGGGCATTGAGCTTCTCCACCACATCCTCGGCCACCCCGTAGCGCAGCTTGATCATCTCGGTTTCCTGCACCGCGCTGCGGTCCATGCGCTCGATGATCGCCGCGATGCGGGCAATATTCGCCGCCACGTCGGAGATAATGATCGCGTTGCTGGGCGCATAGGCGGCCATGTGGGCCTGCTGCGGCACCAGCGGGCGCAACACCGGAATCAGCTTGGCCGCGGAAATGTTCTCCAGGCGCATCACCTGGGTTACGTACTCGTCCCCCGAGGCCCCCTCCCGGGTGTCCCCGACCGCAACCGGAGCGGAGCGCGCATCCTTGTTCTGGATCACCCGGACCACACCGCCCGAGCGCACCGCGGTGTAGCCGTGGACTTCCAGGATGGACAGGAAAAGATCATAGAGCTCGCTGCGTGAAACCGGCTTGGTCGAGACGACCTTCACCCGGCCCTTCACCGCCGGATCGACCACGATGGTGGTATCCGTCGCCTCGGCGACAAACTTGATCAGCTCCTGGATATCGGTGTCCTTGAGATTGACCGTGAACTCCTGGGCATGGGCGGTGCCGATGGACAGGACGGCGCCCAGCAACAGGCAGTATGGCAGGGCGCACAGGGCGCGGATCTTGGCGGTCACTCGCGGCATATCCTCAGCAGTCGGTCATGTCAGGCATCCGGGGCAGCATCGCCCAGGCTGATACTCACTGCAAGCGGCTGGCCGTCACGCTGCAGTTCAAAGGTGGCTTCGATGGCCGTGCGCATCAACTGATACAGGCGCATGGCGTTCGCCGGGTCCGAGAGGGGCATGCCGTTGACCGCGACCACCAGGTCGCCGGCCCGAAAGCCCAGCTGCTCGAACTGCTGACGGTTTTCCCCCGGGGTGATCCGGTAGCCCTGCAGCTCCCCCGCCTGGCGAACCGGGGCGATGCGCACCAGGGAGGCCAGTGACTGCGGGTCGCGGTAGAGCTGTTCGCGGTAGCGACCGGCGAGATCGGCCACGCCGGCATCGTCGCGGCGATCCACGATCTGCGGTGCCGCCGCGGGCTCTCTGTTCGCCGCAGCACCGAGCTGCCGGTCCAGTTCGGACTCCGCATAGAGGCGCAGCAGTTCATAGGTGCCGGCGTTATCCAGTACCACCCGGTCGGGCAGTACCTTGGCCAGGGTCACGCGGCCGGGCAGCGGCAGCGCCTGGTCCACGCGAAACACATGCTGCTGGCCGCGCACCTCGATCACGGCACTGCCCTGCCCCTCCACCGGAGAGGCCGCCACGCCACGCAGCACCAGATCCAGCCGGGTCTCCCGGGCGCCCTCCTCGATGCCCTCACGCGCCTCGCGGGGCGTCGGGGCGGGCGTCGCCGCGACGTCAGAGGCATCGCGACGACCAAACAGCGCCGCGGCACGCAGGGCCTCCAGGTCCACGGCCGGGCCCGCCACGGCGCGGCGTGCGGCCCCCTGGGCCGGGTTGAGTGGCGCCGCCGCCGGCGTCACGTCCGGCTGCGGCCAGAAGGCCCAGAACAGCTGTGCCAGCGACGCCAGCAGCCACAGCGCGGCCAGAGCCAGGCAGAGTGCCTTGAGCCGGGCTACCTGACGGGGCTGGCGCAGACGTTGCCACAGTCCGGCGAGGGAGCGCGACCCCGGAAACTCGCGCAGACGCGCGCCGGATTCGCTGCCGCTGTGGAGCCAGGATATGGCCAAGAGGGTCTCCCGAACCTGTGCCGGGCAGAGATCTGTCCCGGTCGTTTTACTGCCCGATTATAGGGACCGCCATTAAAAGATAAAACCGTGACAGCGGGATGACAGTCAGATGACGAAACGATGACAGGGGCGCCGCAGGCGCAGGGAGAGGAGGTGCGACCACCGCGGAGGCGGTGGCCGCTGCAGGCGCATCAGGCGGACGCGGCGTCCTGACGCTGGTAGTAATCCATCAGGATCTGCGCGACTTCCGGGCGGGAGAACTCGGGGGGCGGCGCAATGCCGTTGCCGAGCATTTCTCGGACCTTGGTGCCGGAGAGCAGCACGAAGTCCTCAGGGCTGTGGTCCGGTGCGTCGCGCATCATCACCACCCGATCCAGCTTCTTGCTGTAGGCGGTGTGATCGGCGCGGTAGATCTCCAGCTCCAGGGCACCCGCGGGCACTTCCTCGTCGAAGATCGTCTGCGCGTCAAAGCCGCCGTAGTAGTCGCCGACACCGGCGTGGTCGCGACCCACGATCAGGTGGGTGCAGCCACAGTTCTGACGGAATACCGCGTGCAGCACCGCTTCCCGGGGACCGGCATAGAGCATGTCGAAACCGTAGCCGGTAATCATTACGGTGTTTTCCGGGAAATACACGTCGACCATCTTGCGGATGGCGGCGTCGCGCACGTCGGCGGGGATGTCGCCCGGCTTCAACTGGCCCAGCAGCATGTGGATCAGGATGCCGTCGGCACCCAGGTCCTGCATGGCCATGCGGCACAGTTCCTCGTGGGCGCGGTGCATCGGATTGCGGGTCTGGAAGGCCACCACCTTGTTCCAACCGCGCTGGGCGATCTCGTCGCGGATCTGGTAGGCGGTGCGGAAGGTCTCGGGGAAGTCCTTCTCGAAATAGGAGAAGTTCAGCACCTGGATGGGGCCGGAGAGCAGGGTGCGACCCAGGGCCTTGAAGGTCGCGACACCGGGGTGCTTGTCGTCCAGGGTGCGGAACACTTTCTCACAGATGAAATCCACCTGCTCTTCGCTGACCGTCTCCACGGCTTCGACGTCCATCACCGCCAGCACCGGGTTGCCGGCGACATTGGGATCGCGCAGGGCAATGCGGCTGCCGGCCTCAACGCCCGACTCCTTGGTCAGGTTGACGATGGGCACCGGCCAGAACAGGCCGTCGACTGTCTGCAGCTTCTCCGCCACGCTCAGGGTGTCGGCCAGGTTCATGTAGCCGTTCAGGGGGTTGAAGTAGCCCGCGCCGAGCATCACCGCGTTGGCGGCAGCGGCGGAATTCAGCAGCAGCGAGGGCAGGCCCTCGGCTTCCTGCTGCAGGGCGGCACGCGCCGCATCATCGGCCACGTAGAGCGGGTTCAGTTGTTCGGAACCGTGGGGTTTGATCATTGCAAAACTCCTTGAAACTGTTGTCGCCGGATCAGGCCGGGAGGATGCCGCGCTCGCGCAGTGCCGAGAGGATCACGTCCACTTCCTCGGCCACGCTCATCTGGTCGGAGCGCAAGTGTACCTCCGGCTTTGCCGGGGCCTCGTAGGGGTCGTCGATGCCGGTAAAGTTCTTGATCTCGCCGGCGCGGGCTTTCTTGTACAGGCCCTTGGGGTCGCGATCTTCGGCCTCGGACAGGGGGCAGTCGACGAAGACTTCGATGAAGTCCATGCCGGACGCTTCGTGCAGCGCACGCACCCCGTCGCGATCCGCGGCGTAGGGGCTGATGAAGCTGCTCAGGGCGATCACGCCGCAGTCGGCGAACAACTTGGCCACCTCGCCGATACGGCGGATGTTCTCGGTGCGGTCCTCGGCGGAAAAGCCCAGGTTCTTGTTGATGCCGAGGCGTACATTGTCGCCATCCAGGCGGTAGGCGAGGATACCCATCTCGTTCAGGCGCCCTTCCAGCTCTACTGCCACGGTGCTCTTGCCGCTGCCGGACAGGCCGGTGAACCACAGGGTTGCCCCCTTGTGGCCCAGCAGTTTCTGCCGGTGGTCCCGGGTGATGTCACCCTCGTGCCAATGTACGTTGGTCGCTTTCTGCTCTGCCATGTCGTCCTTTCTCACAGGTGAATGAAATTGCCGCGGGCCGCCGCTGTCAGTGGCCCTCGATGAATGCCTCGCGATAGTCGCGGAACTGCGCCTTCAGGCCGGCCTCGGTATAGCCGAACTGTTCCAGGGTGTACTCGTGGGGCGGGCGCAGCTCGCGGCGATTGAAGTCCTGCCACTTTTCCATCTCGGCGCGGGCCTCGGGGGTGAGATCCATGCCCAGGAAATCGTACACTTTGCCGATCTCGACCAGCGGCTGGCTGACCGTGTCGCGGAACCAGAGATCGAGAAAACGCTCCTCGCCCACCTGCTTGCGCACGGCCATGGTGTGGCGCATGCCGTTGGCGAACTTGCGCGCCCACTGCTCGCCGGCCTTGAGCGGGTCGGCCTGATCCGAGTAGATCTTCCAGACCGCGGTGATCATGCTGGCGATCGACGGAATGGTATCCAGCGGGTCGCGGTGGGATTGTACCACCTTCGCATCGGGAAAGACCTTGAACACCAGGTCCATGTAGTGCAGGTGGTGCGGTGCCTTGAGCGCCCAGCGCTCGCCCTGCTGACCGCTGCGCTTCTTCTGCCACTGCAGGAACTGCAGCAGCAGCTTGAGGTATTCGTAACCCGGGGTGTGGTCCTGTGCCTCGACCCAGGCATCAAAGGTGGGAATCCAGGCACAGGCCTGGGTATTGAAGCTGTAGAAGGACTGCTCCAGGAGCATGATGTCCTCGTCCGGCCCCAGGGCATCCATCGGGTGGATCTTGATCAGGTCGGGGCTGCCGTCGAGCATCTGCTGCACTTCGGCCTTGCCGTCGCGGATACGGCGGTCGTTCTCCAGGGTGAAATCCCAGTCCAGGTTCGGGCAGGGGAAGCGGGTTTCGTACCACAGCGGCGCATACATGCGATGGTCGGCGGCGATAGTGCGGTGCAGCATGGTGGTGCCGGTACGCGGCAGCCCCACGATCACCAGCGGCGCGTGCATTTCCTCGTCGCGGATCTCGGGGTAGCGCTTGAGCCACTCCTGCACCCGCAGCTGGGTAGCCAGTATGTCGCGCACGCGGTAGTACATGGCCGTGCGGCCGATGGCATTCAGTTGCGCCTCGTGCTCCAGGGACCAGAGCAGCTTTTCCAGGGGTTCGCGGTAGCTGTCGTCGCCGAAGTCTTCCAGACCGTCCACGGCCTTCGCGGCCGCTACCAGAGCATCCGCATCAAATTGAATCTCATCCTGCATGTTTGCTTCCTGTGCTTGTGTTGCTTGCTGTGCTTGTCTTACCCGGCGCTGCCCGCGGCGGCCAGTTCGTCCAGCGACACCACACGCGTGGCGATCGGCGGATGGTCCTGGGCTTCCACGTAACGCAACAGCAGACTGCCGCAGACATGGCCCGCAGTGGTCAGCCAGTTCGGCCAGGCCTCCCCGGGGTTGCCCTCGGACACCACGATGCGCACGGAGCCGTCGGCCTCGTAGTGGGCGTTGTGCCGATTGATGCAGATGCGGTGATAGCGGTAATCCAGCGACTCCATCCAGTAGTTGGACACCTGCAGGTTCCACACGCGGCACACTTTCGGCGGCGTGAACTCGATCAGCAGGGCCTGGTCGGGCGCCAGCTCCCAGTAGGTGTTGTGGTAATAGATGGACGGATCGCCCCCGGCCCGCAGGCACATGCTCTGGTCATTGGGGGGCAGCTGGTTGGTGTGGGTGCGGAAACCCGCCATCCACTCGCGGAACAGACCCGCCGTGCCGGTCACGAAGGGCACCACGCCCTCCAGCTGCGCGGCGAACTGCGCCGGGTCGAGCACGGCGCTGCCGCGGGGGTCCAGGCACTCGATCTGCAGCTCTGCCCGGCGCTCGCTGGCGCGGTCGCGGAAAGTCTGGCGCACCAGGATATTGTCGCTCTGCTCGCTCATCGACAGCCAGTTGCCGGGCTGTTCGCTGGCACTGACCAGCAGGGTAAAGTTGCCCTCGGCATCGGTGTCGATCTCGCCCAGGGCGATGTGACCGGTGGGCTGCATGTCACCGCCGCCGACGTAGGACCCGGCCTTGGTCTCGATACTCAGGTAGTCGACCGTACCCACATTGCCGCTGATGCGGTAGGTGCAGCGGCCGTCCACGGCGCAGTTCTGGTAGAAGTTGTCGGGGTTGTCGTTGCCGATCTTCGCCGTCTCGTGGGACAGGGAGTAGAACTGCGGGTGCCAGGGATCGCCAAACTCGAGGTTCTTCTCCAGGCTGAGACGCAGCAGCCGGGTCAGGTAGCGGAAGCCCTCGGCCCGGCTCAGCGGGTCGTCGGGAGTATCCTCGGCCAGCACCTGGTTGCCCGCCGCTTTCAGGGAGTCGCAGAATTCGTTCCACAGGTCGCCGCGGAGCAGCGCCTGCAATTTGTCATTATCGGACATGGGCCTTCACCTGTACTGTGGGAACGTGGGGGAGTATGGCAACCCGGGGCCCGGCGCACATCACCCTTGTGGGTGGTTGGCCGCGCGTCGGGCCCGGGCAGTGACGAGACTCAGTTGCCGAACGTGTGATTGAGCAGGGAAAGCACCAGCATCAGGCCCACCAGCGGCCACAGCCAGCGCTGCAGACGCGCCATGCGCTCCGGCTCCATCGGGGAGGCAAAGCGCTCCCCGAGGAAGACCATCAGGCCGACGCCGACGAAGATCAGCAGCAGGAGCAGTAACAGCGTCTCCACGGCGGCGATCCCTCAGCCTGCGTCGCGCAGCAACTCGGGGGCCAGGTTGGCCACCATGCGGCGGATGCCGTCTTTCCAGTCGACCCGGGTGGGGCCGATCAGCTCGTGCATGCGGGTGGGGTCGATGGCCAGGCTGCCGAAGGCCTTGGGGTTGTCCTGGAACACCGGCTCGAAGCCAGTCAGCTCCTGCAGGTAGGCGCACCACTCCTCGATGCTCACCGCCTGGGAGCCACCGAAGTTGACGGTCGGCACCTCGGTCCCGGCAGCGGCCAGCAGGCGCGGCAGCTTTTCCATGTAGTCGTCGACATGCAGCAAGTTGTAGGTGTTCGGTCGCTCCGGGTGTACATCGATCGGCACACCACCCTGCATCATCAGCAGGTGGTACCAGGGCCAGCCGCCGTTATCACCGTAGGGCACGCTGAGGCGGGCAATGATCGCGGGCACACCGAATTCCTTGGCGGCGTAGCGACATACCGCCTCCGCTGCGATCTTGCTGATGCTGTAAGTGGGGAACATGGACCGGTGGTTGTCCCCGAGGGGGGAGTCCTCGGCCCGCGGCTCGTGGCCGGCGTATTCATAGACCGCGGTGGACGAGAGGTGGAGGAAGGCTTTTGCCTTGCGACAGTGGGAAATCAGCCGCCCCACGCCCTCGGCGTTGGCGGCCAGGTCGTAGTCGAAACTGTCGGTCTTCACCACGGCAAAATTCAGCACATAGTCGAAGTCATCCGGCAGGCCGCGCAGGCCATCCGGTGCCGCGAGATCGGCCTTGAGGGTGTGCACCCCGGCCTGTTCCAGGGCCTCGCGCTGGGCCGGGTCGCTGAAGCGGGCCAGGGCGAAAATCTCGGCCTTGTCGGCCCAGGCCTGGACGACCGGCTGGGCCACCTGGCCGGTGGGCCCAGTGATGAGAATACGGGCTCCACTCAGGTCAACGGGTTCTGCGGGCATGCTGTGACTCCTTTATTGTCGCTGCTCGGGTTGCGGCCAGAAAGCATAGCGCGTTTGCCGCGGCGGGGAGTCACCCGTTCGGGGGGGAGGGACTAACCCCCCTCCAGACCGGGGATGACCCGGTAGACTTCGGAGATCTGATCGGCCTTGCTGACCGTGCATTGGAGATCGGTGATCAGGCCGTCCTTGAGACTGTAGACCCAGCCGTGCACCGACAGCGGTTGCCCGCGACTCCAGGCGTTCTGCACGATGGTGGTGTGGCAGACATTGGACACCTGGCTGATCACGTTCAACTCGCACAACAGGTCGACCCGGGCATCGTCGCTTTCCAGGGCGGCAATCCGCTTGTGATAGCGCTGCTGCACATCCTTGATGTTGCGCAGCCAGTTGTCGATCAGCCCGTTGTCGCGACCCTCGTAGGCAGCGCGGACACCACCACAGTTGTAGTGTCCCACGACCAGGATGTGCTTGACCTTGAGCACGTCCACCGCGA
The DNA here is from genome assembly GCF_054779855.1 of Haliea atlantica. NCBI lineage: Bacteria > Pseudomonadati > Pseudomonadota > Gammaproteobacteria > Cellvibrionales > Halieaceae > Haliea > Haliea atlantica. The sequence goes on from NZ_BAAGXL010000003.1 coordinate 864,667, forward strand.
ACTGCAGCACCGACAGGCAGTTGAAATCCGTGTGCACCACCATATTGGCGACATTCCGGTGCACAAAGACCTCACCCGGCAGCAGGCCGACGATCTGGTTGGCCGGCACGCGGCTGTCGGAGCAGCCGATCCACAGATACTCCGGACTCTGCTGGTTGGCCAGCTTCTCGAAAAAGTCCGGGTCGGAGGTCTTGATACTCTGGGCCCAGGCCCGGTTGTTGGCAAACAGCTCGTCGACACCGCTCACGGCCGTCAGTCCCCCTCGGTCAGATGATCAAAGTCGACAGCCGGGCCACCTTGACCTGGTTGCCGTTGTTGGCAGCCGCGGATTGTACCGCTTTTACACCGACACTTTGAATCTGTTTGGCCAGCTGGGCCATGTCCACCGCGGGATACTGCTGCGGCTCCCAGGTCACCAGGCCGGTACTCAGGGTGACCTGCAGCACGGCACCGCGCCCGTCATCGATCAGGAATTGCTCGATATCCCGGCGCAGGCGCTCGGCCACTTCACGTGCGCCCACCTCCCCGGTGCCGGTAAGCAGGACCGACAAACGGGCATCTCCCAGTCGCGCCAGGTAGTCCGTGGCCCGCAGGCTGGAGGAGACCCGCTCGGTGACTTTTTTCAGCACGAAACGCGCCGCGATTTCGCCGTAATGCTGGTAGAGGTCGACATATTCGTCGATCTCCATCATCAGCACGGTCAGGGGCTCCCGGGCGCGCCGGGCGCGGGCGATCTCGCGGGCAATATCTTTCTCAAAGCCGCGCAGATTGCTGATCTGGGTGAGCGGGTCGAGCATGGTCAGCTGGGAAATTTGCTGGCGACTGACTGCATTGCGGAAACAGCGGGAGACCAGGCGCCCCAGGTGCTCGATCATCTCGGCGTCCGCGGCATTGTGGGGCATCGGCGCCTCGACAAAACCGCAGTGCAGGCTGCCCATGAAGCGCCCGCCGTCCAGCAGGGGTATCAACAGGGCGTGCTGGATGCCCTCGTCCGACTTCAGCACCTGGAACATGCGGGAGTCGGTGGCATCCACCATCACCGACACCGGTTCCACCGGGTAGAGTTCCTGCATCTCGAAGACGTCGTGGTGCAGCTGCAGGGAGTGGCCGTAGCGCTGGGCCGAGGAGATCAGGCCGGAGAGGACGTGCTCGGGATCGTAGAGCCACAGCTCGGCGGCCCGAAAGCCGAAATAGCGCGGCGCCGCCACCAGCAACAGCTCGAGGAGCCCGTGGAGATCGGTGATCTCCATGAGTTGCAATTCCAGATCCCGTGCCACCTGGTAGAGAAAGCGGTTGAGGGTGACCGTCTCCTTGACGCGCTGCTCGCGGACCTCGCTTGCGGTCCCCACGGGCGGTGCCGCTTCAATCTCTTCGACAGGCAGACCGTCGTACTCAAAAGGCTCAGTCATCCGGGGTTCCCGCGGTAATGAGGCACTAACGCCAGCGATGGTTGCGAATCGTTATTGTCTCCGGAGTGTACTGCCGACTATACTGGCCGCGCAAATGCAGATGCATTTTGTGTGACCTAAGGGGTGGCTTCGGCCTGAGACGCCTGCGCGGCGAACCCTTTGAACCTGATCCGGTTAGAACCGGCGTAGGGATAGGTGTATCAACTCCTGTTTCCAGCCCGCTCTTCTCAACCGGTTCTCTTTATTGTTTGTTGAGGAGAACCCATGATCCACTGCTACACCCCCAAACGCACCGCCCTGGCGGCTCTGGTCCTCGCGGCATCCCTGCCCGCCACCGCCCAGCCCCTGGAAGAAATCGTTGTCACCGCCAGCCTGCGGGACACCCCCCTGCTCGACCAGGCGGCGAGTACCAGCGTGGTCAGTGCCCAGACCGTGCGCGAGCGTGCGGCCAACCACCTGGAAGATATCCTCCACGCGATTCCCAACCTGAACTTCGCCGGGGGCACCTCCCGTGCACGCTTCTTCCAGGTGCGCGGCATCGGCGAGCGCAGCCAGTACCAGGAGCCGCTGAATGCCTCCGTCGGCCTGCTGATGGACGGCGTGGATTTCAGCGGCCTCGGCACCGCCGGCGCTCTGTTCGACATCGAACAGGTGGAGGTCCTGCGCGGGCCCCAGGGCACGCTGCATGGGGCCAACGCCCTCGCCGGCCTGATCAGCATCCGCAGCGCCGCACCCGAGGCCGAACCGGGCCTACGCCTGGAAGCCGGGGTCGGCAACTACGACAGCCACACGCTGGGACTGGCGGGTACCGGTCCGCTGGTGCAGGACCGCCTGCTCTACCGCATCGCGGTGCACCAGCACCAGAGCGACGGTTTCTACCAGAACGACTTCCTCGACCGCGATGACACCAACAACCGCGACGAACGCGGGGCCCGCCTGCGCCTGCGCTGGCTGGCGGGAGACGCCGACACCCTCGATCTGACCCTGCTGCACACCGACATCGACAACGGCTTCGACGCCTTCTCCCTGGACAACAACCGCCGCACCCTGTCCGACCAGCCCGGACGGGACCGTCAGCAGTCCACCGCCCTGAGCCTGCACTGGCAGGCGGAGCGCGACAACGTCACCCTGGAATCCCGCCTCAGCGTGGCCCGCTCCGACACCGAATACAGCTTCGACGAGGACTGGAGCTTTGTGGGCATCGCCCCGGAGCTGGAGTACTCGTCCTTCGACCGCTACCTGCGTGACCGCGACAGCGTCAGCGCCGAGCTGCGTCTCCTCTCGAACGACAGCAGCCGGCTCTGGGGACACAGCGACTGGGTGCTGGGCGCCTACTACCTGGGGGACCGCGAGGACCTGCAGCGCCAGTACACCTACCTGGAGAGCGACTTCTTCAGCGACTACGACACCGACACCGGCGCCCTGTTTGGCCAGCTGGAGACACCCCTGACCGAGGCACTGACGCTGGTCAGCGGGCTGCGGGTCGAGCGCCGGCGCACCGACTACAGCGACAGCAATGGTGTCGCGGCCGACCCGGCGCGCACCCTCTGGGGCGGCCGCCTCGCCCTGGAGCATCAAACGGATGACGGCCCGCTTTATTACGCCAGTATCTCCCGGGGCTATCGCGCCAACGGCGTGAACGCCCGAATACTGTCGAGCCAGAGCATTTATGACGACCCGCGCCTCGACGGCCTGCAGACCTACGACGAAGAGGCCCTGGTCAACTACGAGCTGGGCTACAAGGCGCGCCTGCTCGAGGGCCGCCTGCAGCTGCGTGGGGCCCTGTTCTGGATGGACCGCCGGGACCAGCAGGTCAAGGGTTCACTGGTAATCCCGCGCGAGGACGGCAGCACCGCCTTTATCGACCACATCAACAACGCCGCCAGCGGCTTCAACCGCGGCCTGGAGCTGGAGCTGGACTGGCAGGCCAGCGAGCGCCTGCGACTCGACGCCAGCCTGGGCCTGCTGGATGCCCGCTTCGACCGCTACGTGAATGCCGATGGCGTCGATCTGGCCGACCGCGAGCAGGCCCACGCTCCGGACTACCAGGCAGCGATCGGTGCGCGCTACGCCTTCACCGAGGCCTGGTACCTGCGCCTGGACGCCGAGGCCCGGGACGACTTCTTCTTCTCCGACCGCCACCGCGCCCGCGCCGAAGGCTACGAACTGCTCCACCTGCGCCTGGGCTACACCGCAGAGCGCTGGGAAGTGGCACTCTGGGGGCGCAACCTGACCGACGAGGACTACGCCCAGCGCGGCTTCGGCTCCTTCGGCAACGACCCGCGCAAGGGCTACGCCCTGGAACCCTACTATTCCTTTGGCGAACCGCGCACCTTTGGTGTCAGCGCCAGCTACCAGTTCTAGAGGAGCAAAAGCATGCAAGTCACGGCGGAACTGAGCCTTTACCCCCTGCAGGATGACTACCTGCCGATCATCCAGGCCTTTATCGACTCCCTGCAGGGCCGGGAGGGGATCACGGTAGTGACCAACGCCATGAGCACCCAGCTCTGCGGCGAGGCGCAGGTCGTCTTCGACCTGGTGCGTGAGGCCCTGGAGGAAAGTGAACGACGCTGGGGTCGCCAGGTATTGGTCTGCAAGTTTATTCCCCGCGAACTGGAGATCGCCGGGTGAACCTGGAGACCCTGTGGCAGACCCTGGGCAACCTGCACGCCTGGGAGGCCTTGGCGGTGACCCTGGGCGTCGCCTACCTGCTGCTGGCCGTGCGCGAGAGCCTGTGGTGCTGGTACGCGGCCTTTTTCAGCACGGCCATCTACCTGTGGCTGTTCTGGCAGGTGCAGCTGCCCATGGAGTCCGCCCTGCAGCTGTACTACCTGGTGATGGCGGTCTATGGCTGGTACCAGTGGCGTCACGGTGGCAGCCAGGACAGCGCCCTGGGCATCTCCACCTGGGGCGCCCGGCAGCACCTGCTGGCCATCGCCTGCGTGCTCCTGGCCAGTGGCGTCAGTGGCGCGCTGCTGGCGCGCTACACCGAGGCCGCCCTGCCCTATCTGGACTCATTCACCACCTGGGGCAGCATCCTCACTACCTGGATGGTGGCGCGCAAGGTGCTGGAAAACTGGGTCTACTGGCTGGTGATCGACAGCGCCTCGATCTGGCTCTACCTGGAACGGGGCCTGCTGATGACCGCGGGGCTGTTCGCGGTCTACCTGGTCATCGTCTGCTTTGGCTGGCGGCAATGGTTGCTGCACTACCGCGCCCAGTACAGCTGAGGCTGGAACAGGCCCTGGCCCAGTGGCGCCACTGGCGCTTGCCGGGGCCGCCGCGGCCACCGGAGGTGGAGTGTGCTCTGGGCAACGGACTCAGCAACTACAACTTCTTGCTGCGAGCGGGGGAGCACCGGCTGGTACTGCGACTGGACCGTCTCGACCCCCTGCAGCACAGCCTCAACCGCCAGGCCGAGTGGCGCGTCCTGCAACAGGCCCACGCCGCCGGGCTGGCGCCGGCACCCCGCTGGCAGCACGCCGAGCTGGGTGCCCTCCTGTGCGACTACCTGCCACCCGACACGGCGCCCCCCGCCGAGGAGACCGAGGCTCTCGGCGCACTCCTGCGGCGCATCCACGCCCTGCCGGGAATTCATTTACGCCTGGATCTCGGCCTGCGACTGAGGCGCTACGAGCGCCAGACTCAAGCCGCCAGCCCCGGCCGCTGGGCGGCTCTCCAGGGGCTGCAAACCAGCCTGCAGCGCTGCCTGCAGGCTGCCTCGGCCGAGGACGGCCCGCCCCGCCTGTGCCACAACGACCTGTTGCGGGCCAACCGGCTCCACAGTGGCGGCCGGCTCTATGCCCTGGACTGGGAGTATGCGGCCATGGGGCCGGTCTGGTTTGAACTGGCGGCGCTGCTGGCGGGGGACGACTGGCCGGCAGCCGCCGAGGGGGCCCTGCTCGAGGCCTGGCTGCAGCGCCCTCCCAGCGGCGAGGAAGGCCGGCAGCTCAGGCGCTACCAGGTGATCTACCGCTATCTGGAACTGCTCTGGCACTGCCAACCTGGCGCGGAGATGTCGACCGCGGCCTGGGAACACCGGCGCCAGCAACTGGTCACCGGCCTGGCAGGCCTCAGTCGCGGAAGTTGCTGAACTGCAGCGGCACACCGATGTCGGTATCCCGCAACAGCGCGATGGCCTGCTGCAGGTCGTCGCGCTTCTTGCCGGTAACCCTGACCTGCTCGCCCTGAATCTGCGCCTGGACCTTGAGCTTACTGTCCTTGATCGCCTTGGCGATCTGCTTGGCCTGGGCGCTGTCGAGCCCGTGCTGGAAGGTCATGACCTGGCGCACGCCCTTGCCGGACGCCTCCGGGCTGCCCTCCGACATGGCCGCGGGCTCGATGGAGCACTTGATCAGGGTGCCGCGCAGGATATCCGCCATCTGCAGCAACTGGAACTCCGCCTCGGCGCGCAGAATGACCGTGCGCTCCTCGCGCTCGAAGCTGGCGTCGACGCCCTTGAAGTCAAAACGGTTGGTGATCACCCGCTGGGCCTGATCGACCGCGTTGGTCAACTGGTGCAAGTCGACTTCCGAAACCACGTCGAAAGATGGCATAGTCCGCATTCCCGCTGCTGAAAGAAGGAGCCCATGGTAATGGGCCGCACCCGCTTTGCAATCCCCCTCGTCCGCTGAACACCGACGCCACTGGTACATTCTGGGCGCCGGCGCCATCGGCAGCCTGTTCGCCAGCTTCTTCCTCGAGGCCGGTCGCCCGGTCACGCTGATTGGCCGGCGAGGTCGCGGCAAGGCCACGCTGCGGCTGCAACGCGGGGACTCGGTGCATCGCTACCCGCTGAACCTGCAGACCGCGGACAGTGACGGCCGGATTGACTACCTCCTGGTATGCACCAAGGCGGGCGAGGTGGAAGCGGCCCTGGCCGACCTGGCGCCGAGGCTGGCCAAGCATGCCACGGTGGTCGTGCTGGCCAATGGCATGGGCTACCAGGAGCGGCTGCAGCGTCGCTGGCCGGCGTGGCGCTTCACCTGGGGCACCACCACCGAAGGCGCCTGGCGGGAGGCGTCACTCGCGGTGCGCCACGCCGGCAGCGGTGAGACCCTGCTGGGCTCGCCCGGCCAAGCGATGCCCGGCTGGTTCGCCGACTGGCAGTCCCTGGGTATCCGCTGCCGCTGGGAAACGGAAATCCTGACGGCCCTGTGGCGCAAACTGGCCATCAATTGTGCCATCAACCCCCTCACTGCCCTGCACCAATGCGCCAACGGCACACTGCTGCAGCCGCCTCTCAGTCTCGAGGTCGCCGCCCTCTGTGAAGAAATCACTGCCATTGCCAGTGCCGAAGGCCAGGCCGCGGCGGTGAAGGACCTGCCGGCACGGGTCGACAGCGTGCTGCAGGGCACCGCCGCCAACCGCTCCTCCATGCTGCAGGACGTCATGGCCGGGCGCGCCACGGAAATTGACTACCTCAATGGCCACCTGGTCGAGGTCGCCCTTCGGCATGGCGTGGAAGCGCCGCGCAACCGCGAGATGCTGCAGGCGGTGCGCGAGCTCGTCCGCTGACGGAGATCAGGGCTCCCGGTAGAGCCTTGCCAGCGCCTCGCCTATCAGGCTCTCCCAGGCCGCGGCACCCGCGGCGGGGGGCAGCAGCGCCTGCTGATAGCGGCTGGCACCTCCTTCGACACGATCCCGTGTCATGCCCAGCAGACAGAGCCCTTCCTCGCACTGCAGAAACAGCTGCAGGGTCTCGTCGGCAGCCGCCCGCGGCTCCACCAGCAGACACAGCTCCAGCGCCTGAAGCTGCTCCCGCACGACCCCTCGCAACCAGGACGGGCCCGACGCCTCGGGTAGTGCGACGCCAGGCGCCAGGCTTAGCTGCAGGGGTTGGAGTTGCACCGCGGGAGGCGGCAGCTGCTGCCGGTAGAGCGCACCCGCCGCCACCAGTAGCAACACACTCAGCAGGGAGAAGGACAGGACCGCCGGGCGCGGTCCCGGCCACCACGCCAGGCGGCTCCGCCACCAGTCCCGATGACTGGCTCCCCGCCGCAACAGGTCCGCCGGCAGCGGCAGCGGCCGGTCGGCGGCGGTCTCCTCGCGAAAGACCGGCGTCGCCACCCGCAACAGACCGCCGTTCACCCGGCGCGGCAAGGCGCGACGCAACTGGTGCAAACGCTGTCGCAGGGCGGCGATGCTGCCGGGCCTCCGGGCCGGGTCGCGGGCCAGCAGTTGTGCCACCAGGGTCTGCAGTGCCGCGGGCACCGGCTCGCCGCAGGGGGTGAGAGGGGCGAGCGGCGGGTAATCGGCGCTCAACAGGGCCGCCCGGTCCAGTCGCCCGCCGCGGTAGAAGGGGTATTCCCCGTCGAGCAGGCGGTAGAGCAGACAACCCAGCGCAAACAGGTCGGTGCGCGTGTCCAGCGGCGCCCCCCGGGCCTGCTCCGGTGACAGGCAGGACAGGCTGCCGCGGCCGCCACGGGCCTCCCCAACCAGGCCGGCAATGCCAAAATCCGCCAGTTTGATATGCCCCTCCCGGTCCACCAGCACATTGGCGGTCTTGAGGTCGCCGTGAACAATCTGGCGGGAAGCCGCCGCCCCCAGGGCGGCGGCAATCCCTTCGATCACCTCCAGGCTTTCTGCCAGGCACAGATCCGTGTGTGCCAGCAATTCGTCCAGATCACAGCCCGAGACATACTCCATCACCATCGCCAGATGCTGCTCACTGGCGATGACATCGTGGATCTGCACCACGCCCGGATGTTGCAGCCGCGCCAGCAGGCGCGCTTCGGTAAGCACCTGCCGGCGCGCGGAGGGTGCGTCGGGCAGCGCGTGAATCTTCACCGCCACCGGTCGCTGCAGTCGGTCATCCTGCCCCAGGAACACGCGCCCCTGCCCGCCTTCATGCAGCAGCCGGAGCAGGCGGTAGGGACCAATGTGCGGCTCAGCCATGCCCGTCACTCACCCCTCTCGCGCCGCACAGCGCGCCTGCAGGGCCGCCCGGGAGACTTTCAGCGCACGGGCGGCAGCGGCCACATCACCGGATTCCGCCGCCAGTGCGCGTTCGATTTCCGCGCGGGGAATATCCCGGGCCAGGCGCAAGCCGAGACCGGGGAGGCGACGGTACAGGCTCCCGCGGCTGACACCCGCAGCCCGGGAGACAGCCGCCAGGTCATAGTCGTATTCCGCCAGCAGGGCGCGCAGTGCCGCATCGGTGAGCGGGGCCGCCGTCTGTTCGGGCCCAGGCTTGACCGGCACGGCGTCACTGTCCCTGTGGCGGGGCTCGTTCACCGCCCCGCCGCGGCCACTGGCCAGCATCGACGGCAGCATCGGCCCCCGCTCTGCGGCGAGTGCCAGTTGCCGTGCACAACTCTGCAGTTCGCGCACGTTGCCAGGCCAAGTGTGCTGCAGGCAGCGCGCAAACAGACTGGCCCAGCGGGCCGCCCGGCGCGGATCCTGTGTCAGGCGACCGAGGGGGAAAGCATGGCCCATCTCGGTACAACTCTGAGCCAGGGCGTGACAGAGCAGTTCACCGATGTCCTCCGGACGTTCCCGCAGCGCGGGAACCCGAACTTCGAGCCCTGCCAGTCGGTAACGCAGGGAGCTGCGAAAGCCGCGCTCCGCATCATCCAGATCCAGTTCCGTAGCGGCTATCACTCTCAGGTCCACCTGCCGGGCTTCGCCACCCACCGGCTGGATCTCACGCTCCTGCAGTGCCCGCAGCAGCAGTGGCTGCACCTCGGGCGGAGTGTCACCGACTTCGTCGAGGAACAGGGTGCCACCCTCCGCGCGCTGAAAGTAGCCCCGCCGTTGACGGTCAGCCCCGGTAAAAGCGCCGCGTTCGCTGCCAAACAGCTCCGCCGCCGCGACCCCCACCGGAACCGCCGACATGTTGACCGCCACCCAGGGACCACCGGACCGCGAACTGGCCCGGTGCAGGGCCCGGGCGACGCCCTCCTTGCCACTGCCGCTTTCTCCCAGCACCAGCACATCCCGATCGACCGCTGCGGCGCGATGGATCGCCTGGCGCAACTGACGCATGCTCTGGCTGCCACCCAGCAAGCCCTCCACTGCGGCGACCGCCGGTGCGCCCTCCTGACAGCGGGGCTGCTCGCGCAGCAGCAATACCACGCTGTGTGCCAGCTGCAGGGTAACCCCGGCGGCCAGACGCGTCGGTGACAGGGTCAGGCTGCCGCTCAGGGGCATGCCATCCACCAGACAGCGACTGGCGCCGTCCGGCCGGGACAATCGCAGCCCCTCGGGCCGAAGGTGCAATGAGAGTGCCAGCCGGCTGATATGCCGATCGCCCAGGGTGAACTCACTGGCGGCATCACCGTGGCGAAAGACCGGGTGTTCGCGCCCGATGTTCTGGCGTCGATCGGCGTCGGCAAACAGCGAGCAGGCGGCCCCGATAAGCTCGGGGTCGGGATGAAAGACCAGGGTCAGATAGAGGCCGCGCCACTCACCCGTGGTCGCATCGGCCGTGTCGATAGCGGGAAGCGTCCCGTCCCTGGACCAGGTATCTGGCATGGCGTGGCGGGGTGAGCCAGTTCACCCCCTCCCGTTAGTCCCTTTACAGGCAGTGTAGCAGCGCCTTCCGGACTGTACAGGTCAGCTCACGCGAGGATGGTCAGCAAGGCCACGACCGCCAGCCAGGCAACCTTGCTGCGCGACAGCAGCTCCGAGAGCGCGTCCACCCGCAGGGCCGCCTCGGCCCCGGCTCGCGGGGCCGGCCCCTGGCCCGCGGCTGCCAGGGCGAGCTCTCCCAGCCAGGCGGCGTGATCCAGGCGGGGGCTCAACAGACCCTCGGTCAGCGGTGCCCGGCTGCGGACGAAATCTCCCGCCAGGGCAAAGGCCAGGGCCAGCAACTGCACCGGCACCCAGTCCAGCAGATAGCGTGCGCGACGCGCCGTGTCACTTTCGACCTCGCGACCAAACCACTGCAGCAGGCGGTAGGCGAGCCCCCCCGCCGGCCCCAGCAGCAGAAACCAGAACACCACGGCGAACCAGCGCTGGTAACCCTCGTAGCAAAGACGCTTCTCCACCTCCCACTGCAGCGCCACAAAATCCGCCGCAGGCAGGTCGCCGCGGGCATTGAAAGCGGCCTGGGCATGCAGCCAGGCCCCCTCCGCATTGCCCTCGGCACAGAGGTCGCGATAGCGACGCAGGTCGGCCTGGAAATCCCCGCGTCCAAAACTGAACAAGAGCAGCCAGGTGGCCAGTGCCAGCCAGGGCAGGCCAAACAGCAGTGTGTCGATGGCCGCCAGCAGCCAGGCAAGCAGCAGCGCCGGCAGCGCCACCGCCATCAACAGCTGCAGGACCTCCCCGGAGACCTGCCGGCGGCACCAGGCCAGCCATCGCCACCAGGGCGTACTGCGATCCAGGGTCGCGGGGACGCCCCGGGACTGTCGAATCAACAGGGCAATGATCAGGGCCAGAAAATTCATGCCAGCTCCCCTTGCGCGGATGTCGGGTCCAGGCGCGACCAGTCAAAGGCCGGACCGGGGTCGGTCTTGCGCCCGGGAGCCACGTCCGCGTGCCCGGCCAGGCCTCGCGGGCCGATGCCCGGGTAATGCCTGCGCAGCAACTGGATCAGCCCCTGGAGGCCGAGGTACTGCGCCTCCGTGTAGGCATCCGTGTCGGTGCCCTCCAGCTCGACGCCGATACTGTAATCATTGCAGTTATCGCGCCCCTGCCAGGAGGAAACCCCCGCGTGCCAGGCACGTTCGTCGGTACTCACGAACTGCAGCAATTCGCCGTTGCGGCGCAGGAGGAAATGTGCAGAGACCCGCAGGCCGCGAATACTCTGGTAATAGGGGTGGGCGTCCCAGTCCAGGGTATTGGTGAACAGCTGTTCGATCGCCGGCCCACCGAATTCCCCCGGTGGCAGGGAGATGTTGTGTATTACCACCAGCTCCGGCGCAACCCCCAGCGGGCGCGGCTCACAGTTTGGCGAGGGCACGTGCCGGGCCGTACTGACCCAGCCGGCGACAAGTGTGGCGGACATGGCGGCCCCTGACCCTGATTCGGACCCCCATCATAGTGGCAGCGCCGCCGGGCCTCAATCGGCGCGCAGGCAGCGCAACCACCGCCGGGTGACCTGCGGCGAGCAAGCACTGACGCCGGCCCGGGCGCTTGCTACAATCCGCCCTCCCACAGCCAGCGAGACCCAGCCCAGCATGCCCGCCCTGACCGATACGGATATTGCCGACAACGTCCGCGCCGCCCTCGCCGAGGACATTGGCAGCGGCGACATCACCGCCGCCCTGATCGCTGCGGATACCCGTGCACAGGCCCGGGTGATCACCCGCGAGGACGGTGTGCTTTGCGGGCGCGCCTGGGTGGACGAGGTGTTCCGCCAGGTGGACGCCGACAGCCAGCTGGACTGGCACGCCGAGGACGGCCAGCAGATCGAGGCCGGCGCCACGCTGTTTGAGGTGCGTGGTCTGGCGCGCAGCCTGCTCACCGCCGAACGCGCCGCCCTGAACTTTCTGCAATTGCTGTCGGGCACGGCCACCCGTTGCCACCACTACGCCAGCCTGGTGGCGGGCACCGGCGTCAGACTGCTGGACACCCGCAAGACCATCCCCGGCCTGCGCCGGGCGCAGAAATACGCGGTACGCTGTGGCGGTTGCCACAATCACCGCATCGGGCTCTACGATGCCTTCCTGATCAAGGAAAACCACATCAGCGCCTGCGGGGGTATTGCCGCCGCCGTGCGCGAGGCCCGGCAGATCGCCCCCGGCAAGCCCGTGGAGGTGGAAGTGGAGAACCTCGTGGAGTTGCAGCAGGCCACCGAGGCCGGCGCCGACCGGGTGATGCTGGACAACTTCAGCCTGGAGGACATGCGCCAGGCGGTCGCCCTGGTGGCCCGCCGCCTGGAGCTGGAGGCCTCGGGCAACATCACCGAGCGCAATCTGCGCGACGTGGCGGAAACCGGTGTCGACTTTATCTCCATCGGCGCCCTGACCAAGGACTGCAAGGCGCTGGACCTGTCCATGCGCCTGTCGATCTGAGGCTACGCCGCCGCTACAGCCAGGCCTCGGGGATATCGGCAAGTTGCCCGCCGCTGCCCTTGACCGCGCCCGCGTGGGCGGCGCAGCGGGGCAGGATCAGTTCCCCATAGGCCACTGCGGTCGCCACCTTGCGCGGGTAGAAGGGATTGTCACTCCCCGCCGCCCGTGCGGCCGCCACCAGTGCGCCCCGGGCCAGCTGCCAGCCGCCGAACAGGTAGCCGCACTGCATCAGGAAATCGAAACTGCCCCCCAGCGCCCGGGCCGGGTCCTGCGCATGTCGCTGCAGCAACAGGTCGGCACTGGCCTCCAGGGCAGACCGCGCCTGTTCCAGGGCGCTGCCGAGCTGGCACAAGCCGGGATCGGCGTGCTCCGACAGCTGTGACGTGGTGCCCCCCACCGCCTCGAGGACGGTTGCGAGCGCGCCCCCCCCATCCCGGGCCAGCTTGCGGGCGACCAGGTCCGCCGCCTGGATACCGTTGGTCCCCTCGTAGATGGAGGTGATGCGCACATCCCGCAGGAACTGTGCCGCGCCGGTTTCCTCGATGTAGCCCATGCCACCGTGCACCTGGATACCCAGGGACGCCACCTCCTCCCCCAGTTCGGTCATCCAGGCCTTGATCACCGGAATCATCAGATCGATGCGCGCCTGCTGGGCCGGGCGCTCCGCCTCCGGTCCGCGATGCGCCAGGTCGAGGGTCAGGGCCTCGCTGCAGGCCAGGGCCCGCATGGCTTCCGTGAGCGCGCTCATGGTCAGCAGCATGCGCCGCACGTCGGGGTGATGAATGATCGCGACACCGCCCTGAACCCGCTCCCGGGCGTAACCCAGGGCCTGCTGGCGAGCGCCCTCGGCGGCGGCCAGCCCCTGCACGCCGACCTTGAGACGGGCCTCGTTCATCATGGTGAACATGCAGGCCAGACCGCGGTTTTCCTCCCCCACCAGGTAACCGATGGCCCCCTCCTTGTCGCCGAAGGCCATCACACAGGTGGGGCTGCCGTGGATACCCAGTTTGTGCTCGGTGGACACCGGCCACACATCATTGCGCTCGCCCAGGCTGCCGTCGTCATTGACTCGATACTTCGGCACCAGGAACAGCGAAATGCCGCGACTGCCCTCGGGGGCATCCGGCAGGCGCGCCAGCACCAGGTGAATGATGTTCTCCGCCGCCTCGTGGTCACCCCAGGTGATATAGATCTTCTGGCCGCGGATGCGGTAGTGGTCCCCCTCGGGCTCGGCCCGGGTCTTGAGAACTCCGAGATCCGAGCCGGCACCGCCCTCGGTGAGGTTCATGGTCCCGGTCCACTCGCCGCTGTGCAGTCGGGGCAAGTAGAGGCGCTTGAGCGCTTCGCTGCCGTGGGCGTGGAGTGCCAGGGCCGCCCCGGTGCTCAGCATGGGCGCCAGCCCGAAAGCCAGATCGGCTCCGTTCCACATTTCAAAGGCAGCCGTGTTGTACAGCTCCGGCAGGCCCTGGCCACCGTACTCCGGGTCCGCGGCCACCCCCAGCCAGCCACCCGCCGCCAGCTGCTGCAGCGCCTCGGCGTAACCCGGGGACAGGGTGATGCGCCCGTCGTCACAGGTCACCGGGTGCTGGTCCCCGGCCCGCCGCAGGGGCGCGACCACCTCGGCGGCAAGCCGCCCGGCCTCGGCGAGCAAGGCGCCAGTGAGATCCGGCCCGACCTCCAGTCCCGCGAACTCGGGCAGCCCACCGAGGGCGTCTTCCGCCCGCAGTACGTCATCGATCAGAAACTGCAGATCTTCCAGGGGGGCCTGGTACATGCCGGGATTCTCCTCTGCTTATTGGCGCTCTTTATTGGCGCTCTGCGGACACAACGGTGGGCTCCGCGGTCGACCGACAAGGCGCAACCCTCTCACCGCCCGCACGGATCGGGATTATGCGTCCAGTGTAGCGCCACACTGCCATCCGCCCAACAAATGCATTACATTGCCGACATTCTGTTCATGAATGGAGCCGCCCGTGAATCTCCACCGCATTGATCTGAACCTGCTGGTCTACCTGGATGCCCTGCTGCGGGAGCGCAATGTGACCCAGGCCGCCAATCAGCTGAACCTGTCGCAGCCGGCCATGAGCAACGGGCTGCGCCGGCTGCGTGAGCTTTTCGACGACCCCTTGCTGGTGCGCACCTCCGATGGCATGACACCCACTGACCGCGCTCTGGAACTGGAACCCCTGGTACGCGAAGTGCTCACCGGAGTCGAGCGGGCGGTACAGCCGCGCACCCCCTTTGAACCGGACAAGGCCCAGCGGGTGTTCCGCATCATGGCCAGCGACTACGCCGAATCGACGCTGCTGCCGGAGGTGCTGGCACTGCTCCGCCAGCAGGCGCCGGGTGTCACCCTGGACATCATGAACCCCTCGGATGTGAGTTTCCTGGACGTCGAGCGCGGCAAGGTGGACATGGCCATCAACCGCTTCGACAGCCTGCCCCAGTCTTTCCACCAGGTCCTGCTGTGGCGGGACAGCTTCAGCTGCCTGATGAGCCGCGACAATCCGGTGCTGGAAAACTTCACCCTCGACAGCTACCTCGAGGCCGGCCATGTCTGGGTCAGCAAGACCGGCATGGGCGTGGGTGTCGGCGTCGACCCGGACGACGTCCAGCGCCTGGGCTGGGTGGACAGTGCCCTGGCCCGGCTGGGCAAGAAGCGGCAGATTCGCGTGTTCACCCGCCACTACCAGACCGCGATGCTGCTGGCGGAGCAGCACGACCTGATCGTCACCCTGCCCTCCCGGGCGGCCCAGCTGCGCGCAGAAGATCCAAAGGTGGTCATGCGCGAGCCGCCACTGCCTATCCCGCCCCTGGAGCTGACCATGGCCTGGAGCCCCCTGCTGCAACACAACCCCGGCAACCGCTGGCTGCGCCGGCTGATCACCGACACCGCGCACCGGCTGGATGGGCGGGAGCCACTGCCGTGAATTCACGCAGCTGAGTCATGTTCGATATCCCAGCCAGGGAAAACCAGTACGGCCGGGTGACAACGCAAGGCCCTGGCAAGAACTTTAGCGCGCTCAACCCCGAGGCGAACGCGATCATTTTCAATGGCAGAAATGGTTGATTGCGGGATACCAGTGGCTTTAGCCAGTTCGTTCTGACTCATTTCCTGCAGTTCGCGCAGGATTCGTACCGAGTCACCGACAGATACATTGACCCTTTTTACCGATTTACGAGAGTTGCTCATTGATCTTCACCCTCAAACCTTTTGCGCCAGTAATGTGGCCTCCGGCTTTGGTGCGCAACGGCGAGTATCAATACGGCGCCAGCACGCTCCCGATAGATAAGTGAGAGAGGAAACCGCCGGAGAGGGACCATCCGAATATCGGGTTCGACTTCGACTCTCCAGGCACTGGGCTGCTCGCATATCAGTTCGATTAAAGTCTCGAACTCATCCAAAAATAACCGACCCAGACCAGGAGCCTCGGATTCATAATAGCCAACTGAATCCAGAAACTCGGACTCCGCAGCGGGATGAAAACTGAAGGTCACCCCACCATTGCTCGCGCCTTGGACAGAACTGCACTTCCAGGGACAGCCGAGAGGAGCTTGTCGTCGATTTCTTCCGCACGGCGAGCAGCCTCCTGCAGCCAGGCTTTCCGGAGTTCCTCTTTGGAGAGAGAATCCAGGCTCAGAATCAGTTGCTTAACCAGTCTGGCTCGCTCCTCCTTCGAGAGATGCAATGCCTCCTGTTCAATTTGTTGCAGATCCATTGCCTGCCTCCCAAGTAAACTATTATTCAATTTTGGCACGATTGAATAGAGTCTGCATGCCACAACGGCAATCAAATCAGCTCGCCAAAAGCTACCGCAGCATCTGGCGAAAACACGCACAGCCGTTCATGCAACAAATACCCGGGATCAAAACGATAAATTAGACGAATACCCACCCCTCCCCTAGACTCGCAGGCAACGCCCGCAATCTAAAGATACAGGAACCAGCCATGACCGAGCGCATCCGCCGCGGTGGCCTGCAGATCGCCGCCCCCCTGTTCCAGTTGCTTGAGGAGGAGATTAGCCCCGGCACCGGCGTGGAGGTGGCAACCTTCTGGCAGGGCCTGGAGGCCATCGTCAATGAACTGGCACCGCGCAACCGCGAGCTGCTGGCCAGCCGCGATCAGATGCAGGCGCAAATCGATGCCTGGCACCGGGAACACCCGGGTGCCGACTACGACCGCGCTGCCTATCGCAGGTTTCTCGAGGAGATCGGCTACCTGCTGCCCGAGCCCGACGATGTGCAGATCAGCACCGCCAATGTCGACCCCGAGATCGGTCAACTCGCCGGGCCACAGCTGGTGGTGCCGGTGATGAACGCCCGCTATGCCCTCAACGCCGCCAACGCCCGCTGGGGCAGCCTCTACGACGCCCTCTATGGCACCGATGTGATCCCCGAAAGCGAAGGCGCCACACGTTCCGGCGACTACAACCCGGTGCGTGGCCAGAAGGTCATAGACTGGGCCCGCGACTTCCTCGACCGTTTCTGTCCGCTGGCTAGCGGCAGCCACCGCGACGCACACCGCTACCAGGTCGTTGATCAGCAGCTCATGGTCAAACTGGCCAGTGGCGAATCCAGCGGGCTCCGGGACCCGGCACAGTTCCGCGGCTACTGCGGACTGCCCACCGCCCCGGGCAACCTGCTACTGCGCCACAACGGTCTGCACATCGACATCCAGGTCGACCCGCAGCACCCGGTCGGCGCCACCGACCCGGCCGGGGTCAAGGACCTGGTGCTGGAGGCCGCCCTGACCACCATCCAGGACTGCGAGGACTCGGTCGCCGCGGTGGACGCCGAGGACAAGACCCTGGTCTACCGCAACTGGCTGGGCCTGATGCGCGGTGACCTGGAAGAGCGTTTTGACAAGGGCGGCCGCCAGCTGACTCGCTGTCTGCACAAGGACCGTACATTTACCACCCCCGACGGCGGCGAGCTGGTGCTGCCGGGGCGCAGCATGATGTTCGTGCGCAACGTCGGCCACCTGATGACCAGCGATGCGATTCTCTGGGGCGACGGCCAGGAGATCCCCGAGGGCATCCTCGACGGCGCCTTCACTGCCCTGATCGCCCTGCACGACCTGCGCAAGAGCGCGGACAACACGCTGCGCAATTCGCGCACGGGCAGCGTCTATATCGTCAAACCGAAAATGCACGGACCCGAGGAAGTGGCCTTCACCTGTGACCTCTTCGCCCGCCTGGAAGACCTCCTGGGACTACCCCGCTACACCCTGAAGCTGGGCATCATGGATGAGGAACGGCGCACAACGGTCAATCTCAAGGCCTGCATCGCGGTGGCAAAAGAGCGGGTGGTCTTCATCAACACCGGCTTCCTCGACCGCACCGGCGACGAGATCCACACCAGCATGGAAGCCGGCGCCATGACCCCCAAGGGGGCGATGAAGCAGGAGGCCTGGATCCACGCCTACGAGGATCGCAATGTCGACGTCGGCCTGGCCTGCGGCCTGCCCGGACGCGCCCAGATCGGCAAGGGCATGTGGGCCATGCCCGACCTGATGGCGGACATGCTGGCCAACAAGGGCGCGCACCCCCGCGCCGGCGCCAGTACGGCCTGGGTTCCCTCACCCACGGCGGCGACCCTGCACGCCATCCACTACCACGAGACCGATGTCGCCGACCGCCAGCGCGAACTGCGGGCACGCCCTATGGCGGCCCTGGATGACATCCTTAGCATTCCCCTGAAGGGCGCCGCCGGGCTCTCCGAAGCGGACATCCAGCGGGAGCTGGACAACAATGCCCAGGGCATCCTCGGATACGTGGTGCGCTGGGTGAACCAGGGCGTCGGCTGCTCCAAGGTGCCGGACATCCACGACGTCGGCCTGATGGAAGACCGCGCTACCCTGCGCATCTCCAGCCAACACATCGCCAACTGGCTGCGCCACGGCGTGTGTAGCGAAGAACAGGTCAGGGAAACCCTGCAGCGCATGGCGGCAGTGGTGGACCGACAAAACGCCGGGGACCCGGCCTACCGGCCGATGGCCCCCGACTTCGACAGCAGCATCGCGTTTCAGGCAGCGCTGGACCTGGTGCTCAGGGGCCGCGAGCAGCCCAACGGCTATACCGAACCGGTACTGCACGCCCGGCGGCGGCAGGCCAAGGCGGCTCGAGCCGCCTCTGCTTGAGTGTGTCAGGTACCCAGCGCGCGCATGGGCTCCACGAAGTCATAGCCCAGGGCCTCCGCAACCGCCCGGTGGGTCACCTGGCCGGCATGCACGTTGAGACCATTGCGCAGGTGCTCGTCGTCTTTCAAGGCCTGCACCACGCCCTTGCGCGCCAGGTCCACCGCATAGGGTAGCGTGGCATTGGTCAGGGCGATGGTGGAGGTACGCGCCACACCGCCCGGCATGTTGGCCACGCAGTAGTGCACCACGCCGTCAACCACAAAGGTGGGATCCTGGTGAGTGGTGGGCTTGCTGGTCTCGAAGCAGCCGCCCTGGTCGATGGCCACGTCGACCATCACCGCGCCGCGTTTCATGCGCTCCACCAACTCGCGACTGATCAACTTGGGCGCCGCCGCCCCGGGAATCAGAACCGCGCCGATCACCAGGTCGGCCTCGAAGGCGTAGCGCTCGACCGCCTCCTTGGTGGAATACACGGTTTTCAGACGCCCGCCGAAGAACATGTCGAGCTCCTTCAGGCGACGCAGGTCCCGGTCCAGCAGGGTCACGTCGGCCTCCATACCCATGGCCATGCGTGCGGCGTTGATGCCCACCACGCCGCCGCCGATCACCAGCACCTTCGCCGGCTCGACGCCGGGCACGCCACCCAGCAGCACCCCGTTGCCGCCCTGGGCCTTTTCCAGGTTGTGGGCACCGGCCTGGATCGCCATGCGCCCAGCCACTTCACTCATCGGCGCCAGCAGGGGCAGCCCGTTGTTGGGGCCGGTCACCGTTTCGTAGGCAATGCAGGTGGCGCCCGAGGCAAGCAGGCCCTTGGCCTGCTCCGGGTCCGGGGCCAGGTGCAGGTAGGTGAACAGCACCTGTCCCTCGCGCAGGCGCGCATACTCCTCCGGCTGGGGCTCCTTGACCTTGATCAGCAGCTCGGCGCGCTCGAAGATCTCCTCCGCGCCGGCGACAATCTCCGCACCGGCATCGCGGTACTGGTCGTTGTCAAAACCGATCGCTGCGGCGCCATCCTTCTCCACCATCACCTGATGGCCGTCGTGCACCAGCTCGCGCACCCCGGCGGGGGTGAGGCCGATGCGGTATTCGTGATTCTTGATTTCCCTGGGTACCCCGATCAGCATGTCGACAAGCTCCTCGCTGAAAACGGTTGATGGATGTCCGGGACTAGGATGACACAGCAGGGGGGGCGACTTCATACCCCCGGGTGGGTAGGAGCGTCAGGCGGGTGGGTTATCCTCCTCCACATCCGAGTCGACATCCTTGTATTGCAGATTGGTCAGCTGCTCGGATAGCAGGCCGATGAAAAACACCACCATGCCCGCAAGCACCAGCAGTGAACTCATGTTGGAGAAGCGCAGCAAGCCGCTGCCGATGGCCCCGGCGACATAGTTCACCACCCCCATGCCCGCCAGCAGCACGGCCAGCGGAAAGTAGACCTTGAGGGGCGAATACAGGGTGCCGATCTTGAAGATGATCAGGAAGAAGCGCACCCCGTCGCGCAGGGCATTGATGTGGCTGCGACCCACCCGCTGGGCCGCCTTGATCGGCACGAAGCCCACGGAGTAGCCGGCGCGGAAGAAAGCCATGGTGGAGGTGGTCGGATAACTGAAGCCGTTCGGCAGCAGGTAGAGGAAACTCATGAACTTGCGGCGATTGACCAGACGAAAGCCGGAAGTGAGATCGTCGATGCGCCGGTTGACCATCCAGCTGGCGAAGCGATTGTAAAAGGTATTCGCGCTCCAGCGCGCCAGGCTGGCCTGGGAGTCGCGTCCGGCTCGGGCACCGACCACCAGGTCATAGCCCTCGCCCGCCTTTTCCCGCAGGCGCGGAATGTCCGCCGGGTCATGCTGGCCATCGCCGTCCATGAACAGGATCCAGTCGCCGCTCGCCGCCCGCGCGCCAGCCTTGATCGCGGCGCCGTTGCCCTTGGAGTAGGGGTGCGACAGCACGCGCACACCCGCCTCGCGGCAAATCGCCACCGTGGCATCCCGCGAGCCATCGTCGACCACGATGATCTCGCTGTCGGGACACTGCTCGCGCAGTCGGGGCAAGAGTCCGACGAGGGCTTCCGCCTCGTCCTTGGCGGGTATGACGATGGAAAGATCCACTCAGTCCTGCTCCGGTTCCAGATAAAGGGCCAGGGTCTGCCCGTCGCCGACACTCAGCTCACCGGCGGCCCGCTTCTCCAGCAGACGCGTCTTCAGAGCCTCGGCCTCCGCCACTTTACCCAAGGCGGTGGTGAAATGCAGCTGCATCAGCTGGCCGCGGGTGTTATCGGGCAGCATGGCCAGGTATTGATCGGCATAGCGATAGGCCATGTCATAGCGCTGCAGGGCATTTTCCAGCACCGCCAGGCTGAAGTAGATGTTCGGCGCGGCGCGGCGGCGGAAGTCCCCCACCAGGAACAGGCTGGCCATGTGGTTGGCGAAACGCACGCGGTCCAGACCCGGACAGCGGTCGTCCTGCAGCATGCGCACCAGGGTCAGCAGCGTGGTGACCGAGCTGACCGGGCGCTGGGGGTTGTGGCGCCCAATGCGCTCGATCTCCTCGGCCGGGATGGCACTTCCCGCCATGCAGCCCAGGGCGATGTTGCGCAGCGCCAGATCCGCCACCCGTTCACCACGACTGTGGGCGAAGGCCTGCTCGGAGTAGTGACGCGCCTCGGAATAGGCGCCGGCATCCGCCAGCAGCACCGCCATGTCGGTGTTGGCCCGGGGGGACGCGGGATGGCCGTTTAGCTGGTGCAGCGTCAACAATGGTCGGCTGGACCAGAGCTGCACCAGGGGCGAGGTCTGCAGGGCCAGCCAGCCCACCCACACCCCGAGGTAAACCAACAGTGGCAGAACCAGGGGGCGACCCAGCCGCATGGCCTGCGCCAGGAGCAGGCCGAGGATCAACCACAGACCCACCGCGGGAAAATAGTTGCGGTGCTCGAAATAGAGCTCCAGGGGCAATACGCTGCTTTCCACTGCGTGCCCCAACAGGTACCAGGCAAGCCCCGCGAGGAAGCAGCGCCCCGAGGTCGAGCGCCAGGCCGCGAGCCCGGCAAGCAGCAACAGCCCCCCCCACGCCAGAGCCGCCCAAAGCGTTGACAGCGGCTCGGTGAAGGACGTCGAGATAGCGATATCGTCATGGTAAATACCCAGCCGCTGTACATCGGGCCACCACAGTTGACCAAGATAGTCCCAGAGAATCCGCAGTTGAGTCAGCAACCGCTCTTCCAGCGTGAAAGGCCGGTGATCAAAGCGCGCCGCCAGGGACTCCCAGCGCAGCAGAGCAACAGCCACCAGACCCAGCGCACCCAGTCCGATACTGCCCCACACCGCGTTACGCAGACGCGGCATGACCCGCCCCGCCGCATCCCGGCACTCGAACCACAGGGCCTCCAGCACCAGCAGGACCGGAATCACCACCACGGCGTTTTCCTTGGCAAACGGGCCCGCGAGCGTCGCCAGCACCGCAAGTAACAGCCAGACATGGCGGGGACGGCCGCGCGCCAGTGACTGGCGCCAGAGGATCCATGCCAGCAGGGCCAACAGCATGCAGGTGGTCGCCAGCATGGCCATGCGCTGCACCACATAGAGCACACTGCTCACCTGCAGCGGCGCCAGCAGCCAGCCGCCAGCCAGCAATGCCGCCAGCACGGGCACCGCCGGAGCCCGGACGTGCCCAAGGAGCAGGCGCAGGACAAGGAACACCAGCAGACCGTTGCCGAGGTGCAGGGCCAGATTGACCCGCTTGCTGATCGTCAGGCTGTCCCCCAGCCAGAGCTTTTCCGCCACGAAGGTCGCCATGCTCAGCACGCGACCCAGGGGCCCCGAGTCGTCGCCGAGGATCGCGTCCATGGCGCGCTCCGGGTTGTCCTGCAGGTTGTCGATCACCAGCACGCTGGAGACATCATCCAGCAGCGCAGGCCCGCTGGTCCCCGGCCAGTACAACCAAGCTGTAAGCGCCAGCAGGGCCAGCAGCACGACACCCGCGGCCGCGTCCCGTCGGAGGAGATTGTGGGACGGCCTAGCCTTCATGGCTGGCTCCCGGCTGCGCGAAAAGCGCGCGCAGCCGGCTCAATTGACGAAAATCATCGTCAGCCGCCAGCACCGCGCGCATCTGCTCGTAGACGCTGCCGTAATCTCCCTGTTCCGCAGCTTCCTCCATGCGCCGGTAGCGCAGACCAATCGCGTGAGGGTGCTGGACCAGCGTTTCCTCCAGCATACTGACCCGCTGGTCACTCGCTACACCCCGCGCACGCAGGTAGCGATAGTGCAAATCGGCAATGCGGCTCGAGCCCGGGTAGCTGGCGCGCAGCAGAGCAATCAATTCCTCCGCCGCACCTGCGTCAGCACGGCAGCGCGCCTCCCCCAGGCAGGTCATCAGGGTGCGCAGGGCGATGTGATCGGACACCTGAAGCGGGCGCGCATCAATCGCCCTGCGAATCGGCTCCAGCCACTGGCGCGGCTCCGTCTGCGCGTGGAAGTAGGCACTGTCCAGCTGATAGAGCATCACCAGCGAACCGAGATCATGCGCGTCGCGGCTGGCATTCTCGGCATAGAGCCGTCGCGCCTCCACCAGGTAGGCCGCTCGCTCCTCGCCTTCCAGGCCATACTCCGCGGGATTCAGGTAGCGCTCCAGCAGGAGATTGGCCACCGCATGGCGAGCCCGCACCGACTCAGGGTGGTTGAGCATGTTCACCTGGGCCAGGCGCAACTCTTCCGACCAGGTGCTGGTGCGAATAAACAGGAAGCCCGCCAACAGCAGACACCAGGCCAGGGGCACGGCCACCGCGGGCAGTGGCCCCAGGCGACCGAGCCCGGCGACCAGTGCCCAGGCCAGCAGCAGCATCCAGCCCACGGAGGGGAAGTAATTGCGGTGCTCGAATACCATTTCCAGCGGCCACAACGTGGACTCCATGGCATGGCCGATCAGGTAGAACAGCACGGCAAGCAGCAATAGCGGCACACGTCCGCGGAGCCAGAGTGCGACCGCTACCAACAGAGGCCAGCCCAGCAGTGCCGGCAAGGTAGTCCAGGGTGCGAATGCGCCAGTGGAAAGGCGAATGTCATCGTGGTGCAAGCCCATCTCGCCGACCGCCGGTACCAGCAGCCAGTAGAGGTACTGCCACAACAGGCGAGCCTGGGTCAGCAGGCGCTCGTCGAGGCTGAAGTCGCGTCCACCATAACCGCGCAAAAAGAACTCGGGATGCAACCAAAGCAGCAGTCCCGCCAACAGGACCGGCGCCAATAGCGCCGCCCAGCTCAGCCGCGCCAGCCACATCGTGTCACGCCCCGCCCAGCGCCCCCGAAACAGGCTCACCTCGACCGCCACCAGCAGCCAGGGCAGCAGCAGGCCGTTTTCCTTGCCCAGCGCCGCCAGCCCGGTCAGGAGCCCGAGCCACAAGCCAGCCGCCACCACCTCCGCCACCCCGGCGCCCTGCTCGGCCCAGCGCTGTCGCAAATGCACAAACAACCAAAGGCCAGCCAGCATGAACAGCGCCGCGAGCTGGGCCATCCGCTGCACAGCGTAAAGGACCGTGGACACATGCAGCGGCTGCAGCAGCCAGAGCGCCGCGGCCAGCAGGGCAATCCAATGGTTGCGCTCCTCGCGCTCCGTGCCCGGCGCCACCACCCGCAGAATCGCGAGAGCCAAGCCACCCAGCAGCAGGCCTGCCAGCAGATGGATCCCCAGGTTGGTTGCTTTGACCGCCAGGGGTGATAGCCCGTCCCCCAGGGCGCTATTGGCGGCAAAGCTGAACATGGCCAGGGGGCGGCGCAGGGGACCGGCGTCGGAGCTCAGGGCTGCGGTGCGCCACTCGTCGGCTACCGTCGGGACAAAATCGAGATGACTGTTTTCCAGTAGGTTGGAGTGATCATCGAACAACCAAAGATCACCGAGACCCAAGCGATAGAGGGAAAAAACGAAAACCCCTAACAGAACGGAGATCAGTAAGCGTGAGGGGCGTCTGAAATGTAGATTAAGCATCCATGTAGGAAGAGTCAGGCAAATAAGGGCTGCAGCTTACACAGATAGCCACAAAAAAGCCCGGCATCTGCCGGGCTTTTCGAAGAGGCTTGAAATTTAGCCGCGGCAATTTGCCGGGAGCCATTTAGTTGGGATAGGAGTAGCACCAGGGCCAGCCCCAACTGCACCTTCGCCGGGCTTACACTTCCAAGCAATGGATCCATTGGATCGCGTCGTCCCTGAAAGCTGGAACGCAAGCGCATTGGTCTCACCCGGCATTACGGAAGCATGAACGAAAATACTAACGGCTGGTCCATTAGTGGTCACTTCCAAAGTCATCGACTCGACAATCTCTGTGCCGATATCCGCCTCAAGCCCTGCTAGACCAACGTCAGACAATGTGAGGCTTGTGGGAAGAGACCCATTCGCAACATAGTACTCCGCAATCGTCGCCTTACTCTCCGCCAGCTTCGCCATCGGCTCAGACATGCGCGCCCGTACCGTGTAATCCTGATAAGCCGGCAGCGCAATAGCCGCCAGAATGCCGACGATCGCGATCACGATCATCAGTTCGATCAGGGTAAAACCCTTCTGTACCTGTTTCATGCTTCTGCTCCTCTCCCCCGGGGGATTATGATCTGTTGCGATGCTCACGCGGCAACACACGTGCCTTCGTGTACCTGCACAATGTGTGCCAGTGGATACAGATCCGTCAAGGACTGACGTGCGAAATCCCTACTTTTTACAGGTTTCTCGCTATCAAAGCCCCGAATGCGCCGGCCAGCACTCGAGGTGGTCACGCAATGCTCAACTCATGCCGGGCCCGCGATCGCAGCAGCTGACAAAATACGTCACCCAACACCAAGAGCTGACACAAATCGTCACACAAGCCTGCCGATTGACGTCAGACCGGGGGCGAAACCGGCAGTAAATCATGCTTTTACAGCACAATACGGGGTATTAGCCTGAAGTCAGGGGGGGTATACTGGCGCTAATAACAGCTTGCCGGGTGCACGGGCTCAGTGATGACAGGGATGCACAATCATGAATGAGAGGGCAATTGGCCAGCTCAGCGGTCTCGCCGGGCGGCTGGTCATCGAAGGCCTGCTGACCGCCGACGAAGCCAAGGCGGCCCAGCGCGAAGCCGTCTATGAGCGCGTCCCGCTGGTCAAATACCTGGTCGACAAGCGCAATCTCGACAGCGAGCGCATTGCCGAAATCGCCTCCATGGAATTTGGCGTCCCGCTGTTCGATATCGGCGCCTTCAATATGGGCGCCCTCCCTGCCGGCCTGGTGGATGTCGCCCTGGTGCAGAAGCACCACGCCCTGCCCCTGTTCCGCCGCGGCAACCGCCTGTTTATCGCCGTGTCCGACCCCACCAACCTCGCGGCGCTGGATGAAATCAAGTTTCACACCGGCATCAATACCGACGCCGTGCTGGTGGAGGAACGCGCCCTCAGCAAGGTCATTGCCGAATGGATCGATGCCCAGGACACACTGGGCGACGGCCTCGGTGACCTGGAATCCGAGGACCTCGAGGGCATCGACATCAGCGCGGTGGAGGACCGCGAGGGCGAGGAGGCCAGCGACACCAGCAGCATCGATGAAACCCCCATCGTGCGCTTCGTCAACAAGGTGTTGATCGACGCCATCAAGCAGGGGGCCTCGGACATTCACTTCGAGCCCTACGAGAAGACCTACCGGGTGCGCTTTCGTACCGACGGCATCCTGCGCGAGGTGGTAAAGCCGCCGAAGACCCTGGCACCGCGTCTGGCCGCGCGCCTCAAGATCATGTCGCAGATGGACATCTCCGAGCGCCGCGTGCCCCAGGACGGGCGCATCCAGATGCGCCTCTCGCGCAACCGCAACATCGACTTCCGGGTCAACACCCTGCCGACCCTGTTCGGCGAAAAGGTGGTGCTGCGTATTCTCGATCCCTCCAGTGCCCAGATGGGCATTGATGCCCTGGGTTACGAGGAAGAGCAGAAGGCCATGTACCTGAACGCCCTGTCCAAGCCCCAGGGCATGATTCTGGTGACGGGCCCCACGGGCTCGGGTAAAACGGTCTCGCTCTACACCGGCCTCAACCTGCTAAACCAGCCCGAGCGCAACATCTCCACCGCGGAGGATCCGGTGGAAATCAACCTGGAAGGCATCAACCAGGTGCACGTGAACCACAAGGTGGGCCTGGGCTTTGCCGAAGCCCTGCGCGCCTTTCTGCGCCAGGACCCGGACGTCATCATGGTGGGGGAGATCCGGGACCTGGAAACCGCCGAGATCGCCATCAAGGCAGCCCAGACCGGCCACCTGGTGCTCTCGACCCTGCACACCAACAGTGCCGCGGAAACCGTGACCCGCCTGCTCAACATGGGGGTGCCCTCCTTCAACCTCGCCACCTCGGTCAACCTGATCATCGCCCAGCGTCTGGCGCGGCGCTTGTGCAAGGAGTGCAGCGAGCCCGCCGACCTGCCCCTCGACGTGCTGCTGGAAGAGGGTTTCACCGAAGAACAACTGCAAGACGCCGATATTCGCAAGGCAGTTGGCTGCGATCACTGCAAGGACGGCTACAAGGGCCGGGTTGGCATCTACGAGGTGGTACGCATCACTCCGACCATCTCGCAGTTGATCCTCGAGCAGGGGAATGCCCGCCAGATTCACGAGCAGGCGCGCAAGGAAGGCTTCAACGACATCCACACCTCCGCCCTGAGGAAGGTTGCCCAGGGGGTAACCAGCCTGGAGGAGGTCAACCGGGTCACGACCGACTAGACTAGGCGCAGGGCCGACAGGAACCACAGATGGCAACCTCCACAAGCGCAGCAGCCAAAAGCGACATCTTCGTCTGGCGCGGCACCGATCGTCAGGGCCGTGATACCCAGGGGGAAATCACCGCCCAGAATACCGCCGCCGCGCGGGCGCAGCTGCGCACCCAGGGCATCAAGCCCAAGAGCGTGCGCAAGAAACCCAAGCCCCTGTTCGGGGGCGGCAAGCCGATCAAGCCCGCGGACATCGCCATCTTTACCCGGCAGCTGGCCACCATGATGAAGGCCGGCGTGCCCCTGGTGCAGAGCTTTGATATCGTCGCCGAGGGCCTGGAAAAGCCCAAGATGCGCGACATGGTGGTCAACATCAAGAACGACGTCGCCACCGGCACCGGCCTGGCGCCCTCCCTGGCCAAGTACCCGCGCCACTTCGACGACCTGTTCATCAGCCTGGTGGCCTCGGGCGAGGGCTCGGGCACCCTCGAGGTCATGCTCGACCGCGTGGCCACCTACAAGGAAAAGACCGAGGCCCTGAAGGCGAAGATCAAGAAGGCCATGACCTACCCCACGGCGGTGGTCATCGTCGCCATCGTGGTCACTGCCATCCTGCTGATCAAGGTAGTGCCGCAGTTTGCCGAAACCTTCCGCAGCTTCGGTTCCGACCTGCCCGCTTTCACCCTGATGGTGGTGAGCCTGTCCAACTTCATGCAGGAGTGGTGGTTCATCATCCTGCTGGCACTGATCGCAATCGGCTACGCCTTCCGGGAGGCCAAGCACCGCTCGGTCGCCTTCGCGGAGTTTCTCGACCGCCTCGCCCTGCGCCTGCCGGTGATCGGTACCATCGTGCACGATGCGGTGATCGCGCGCTTCTCGCGCACCCTGGCCACCACCTTCGCCGCCGGGGTGCCGTTGGTAGACGCCTTGCAGTCCACTGCCGGGGCGGCGGGCAACTCGGTCTACGCCAAGGCGATCCTGCAGATCCGCGACGACGTCTCCACCGGTGCCACGCTGTACCAGTCGGTGCGCTCCACGGGCCTGTTTCCGAACATGTTGCTGCAAATGGTGTCGATCGGTGAGGAATCCGGCGCCCTGGACGAAATGCTGGACAAGGTGGCCAACTTCTACGAGGAAGCCGTGGACAACGCGGTGGACAGCCTGAGCTCGCTGATGGAGCCCATCATCATGTCGGTGCTGGGGATCCTGGTGGGCGGCCTGATGATCGCCATGTACCTGCCGATCTTCATGCTCGGCTCGGTTATCTAAGCCCCGGTCTTGGCGGATTTCACGGCACTCGTGGCGGAATACGGCTGGTGGCTGTACAGCAGCCTGTTGCTGCTGGGCCTGGTGGTCGGCAGTTTTCTCAATGTGGTGGCCTACCGGCTGCCGAAAATGCTCGAGGCCCAGTGGCGGCGGGACTGCTGCGAGCTGCTGGAGCAGCCCGACCCCGGGGCCGGCGATCCCCCGCTTAGCCTGGCCAGCCCCAACTCCCACTGCCCCCGCTGCAAGGCAGCGGTCAAGCCCTGGCACAATATTCCCGTCCTCAGCTGGCTGCTGCTGCGGGGGCGCTGCGCCAGCTGCGGCTGCGCCATCTCGCCGCGCTACCCGATCGTGGAACTGGCCTGTGGCCTGCTGACCCTGCTGCTGGGCCTGCACTTCGGCCTGTCACTGCAACTGCTCGGGGCCATGTTCCTCACCTGGGCCCTGCTGGCCCTGGCCCTGATTGACCTCGACACCCAACTGCTGCCGGACAATATCACCCTGCCCCTGCTCTGGCTGGGCCTGCTGTTCAACCTCACGGGCACCTTCGCGCCCCTGCCGGAGGCGGTACTCGGAGCGGTCTGCGGCTACCTGCTGCTGTGGAGTGTGTACTGGCTGTTCAAGCTGGCCACGGGCAAGGAGGGCATGGGCTACGGTGATTTCAAGCTGCTCGCGGCCCTCGGCGCCTGGCTCGGCTGGGAGGCGCTGCCGGTCATCATCCTGCTCTCCTCCCTGGTGGGCGCCGTGGTGGGCCTGGCACTGATGGCCCTCAGTGGTCGCGGCAAGGACGTGCCGCTGCCCTTCGGGCCCTGGCTGGCGGCCGCCGGCTGGCTGGCCCTGCTCTGGGGTGACGCCTGGATGGCAAGCTACCTGGGGGCGGTCGGCATCAGCCCCTGACAGCGCCGGCCCTCTCGACAGCGGCGCCAGAACGGGCAGCAACAACGGGCAACTCGGGAGAGTTTCAACGCATGAGCAAATTGATTGTGGGCATCACCGGCGGCATCGGCAGCGGCAAGACCGCCGTCACCGACCGCTTCGCTGCCCGCGGCATTACCGTGGTGGACGCAGACCTGGCGGCGCGCAAGGTGGTCGAGGGCGGCAGCCCCGCCCTCGCGGCGATTGCCAAGCATTTCGGCAGCGGGGTACTGACTGCCGAGGGCGAACTGGACCGCGCGGCCCTGCGCAAGATCGTTTTTGCCGAACCCGCCGAACGGCAGTGGCTGGAAGGGCTCACCCATCCCCTGATCGGGGAGGAAATCGAGGATCAGCTGGAAGCGGCCAGCTCCCCCTATGCGATCCTCGCCTCGCCGCTGCTGCTGGAGGGCCAGCAGCGCCTGCTGGTCGACCTGATCGTGGTGGTCGACGTACCCGAAGCCGTGCAGCTGGAGCGCACCATGGCCCGGGACAACAACGATGCGGAACAGGTCAAACGCATCATGGCCGCACAGCTCGCCCGGGAGGAGCGCCTGGCCCGGGCCGATATCGTGATCGACAACAGCCGCAGCCTGGAAGACCTGGACAACACGGTGGAGGAATTACACCGGGAGTTTCTGCAGCGGGCGGAGCGGACCTAGACCAGCGCCCGCAGGATCCGCTGGTTGGCCGCTGGGAAGGCGTAGCCTTCGAGTGCCGCGGGCGCGACCCAGGCCAGGGGCTGTCCCTCCAGCCCGCGGGGCTCGCCACTCCAGTCAGTAATGCGATGCACATCCAGCAGCACTGCCTTGTCGCCGTAATCGAAGGGCTGCAGCAACAAGGGCTGGGTCGCATGCACCGCAACGCCCAACTCTTCGGCGAACTCCCTCGCCAGGGCCTGCTGCACGCTCTCGCCGGGCTCCACCTTGCCACCGGGGAACTCCCACAGGCCGCCCTGGTGGGCCTTGGCCGCGCGCCGGGCGATCAGCACACGTCCGTCCGCGGCCGTGAGAACGCCCACCGCCACATGCAGCGCCGCCATCAGGTGCGGTACTCCGCATTGATGCGCACGTAATCATAGGAGAAATCCGTGGTCCAGACCTGTGCCTCGGCCGCGCCGCGGTCCAGCTCGACGCGGATAGTGATCTCCTCCGGCGCCATCGCGGCCACGCCCTGCTCCTCGGTGTAGCTGGCTGCGCGACAGCCGTTCTCGGCAATCAGAACGCCATTGAGAAATACCGATACCCGGTTGACGTCGAGCTCGGGCAGACCGGCGCGACCGATGGCGGCCAGCAGGCGCCCCCAGTTGGGGTCGGAGGCAAACAGCGCGGTCTTCACCAGCGGCGAGTGGGCGATGGTGAAAGCCACATCCAGGCATTCCTGCTCGTTGCGACCGCCGTTCACCGCGATGGTGACGAACTTGCTGGCGCCCTCGCCATCGCGCACCAGCCCCTGAGCCAGCTCGACACAGACGGCCTGCACCGCCTCCCGCAGGGCGTCGTAGAGCGCCCCCTCCAGGGTCTCCAGCAGTGGATTGCCGGCCGCGCCAGTCGCCGCCAGCACGCAGGCATCATTGGTGGAGGTGTCGCCGTCGACGCTGATGCGGTTGAAGGACAGTTCCGCCGCCTCGGTGATCAGCGCCTGCAGCACGGGCTGGCTGACCGCGGCATCGGTGGCCAGAAAGCCGAGCATGGTGGCCATGTTGGGCCGGATCATGCCGGCGCCCTTGGCGATGCCGGTGATGGTGTAGTCGCGACCCTCGCAGCTGAAACGCAGGGAGTGACCCTTGGGCCGCGTATCGGTGGTCATGATGCCGTGGGCGGCCTCCAGCCAGCCGTCGCCAGTGAGACCCTCTATCGCCAGGGGCAGGGCATCCGTGATCCGCCCCACCGGCAGCGGCTCGCCAATCACCCCGGTGGAAAAGGGTAATACGCCCTTCGCATCCACCCCGGCCATCTCGGCCAAGGCCTCGCAGCAGCGGCGAGCGTCGGCGAGGCCGCGCTCCCCGGTGCCGGCATTGGCATTGCCGGTATTCACCAGCAGGTAGTTCGGCCGACCACGACTCTGGCCCAGGTGCTCCCGGGCCACCACCACCGGCGCCGCGCAGAAAGCGTTGCGGGTAAACACACCGGCACAATGACTGCCGGGGGCCAGCTCCAGGACCACCAGGTCCCGGCGGCCCGGCTTCTTGATACCGGCACAGACCGTTGCCAGCCGGACGCCCGGCACCGGCAACAGCGTTACCAGCTTGTCTTCACCCACCGCCATGCGGCCATCTCCTGCTATCTATCGACTGGTGCTCAGCTCAAACGGCCGTGACACTGTTTGTACTTTTTCCCGCTGCCGCAGGGGCAGGGGTCGTTGCGGCCCACCTTGGGCTGGTCGCGCACCACGGTCTGGGGAGTCGCCGCCGCATCTCCCCGGGGTTCGCCCTGGCCCTCGTCGGACTGCGACTCCTCCGCGAGCGCCGAGGCCGCCGCGTGCTGGAAGGCCAGGCGTTCCTTCTCCGCCGCCTCGCGACGGCGCGCCTCGATCTGGGCCGCCTCGTCCTGGCGCTGAATCTGCACGTGGCTGAGGAACTTGATCACCTCGTACTTGAGATTCTGCAACAGTTGCTCGAACAGGGCGAAGGATTCGCGCTTGTATTCCTGCTTGGGGTTCTTCTGGGCGTAGGCGCGCAGGTGAATGCCCTGGCGCAGCTGGTCCATGGTGGCGAGGTGGTCCTTCCACAGGGTGTCCAGTACCTGCAGCATAATCTGCTTCTCGATCTTGCGCATGGCCGGGCCAACCGATTCGCACTTGGCGTCGTAGGCCGTCTGGATCTCGGCGACGATGCGCTCGCGCAGGTTTTCCTCGTGGAGGTTCTTGTCCTCGTCCAGCCACTGCTGCACCGGCAAGTGGATGGCGAACTCCGCCTCCAGCTGTTTTTCCAGCCCGGGAATATCCCACTGCTCTTCCACGCTCTGGGGCGGTATGTAGGAGGAGATCGCGTCGTTGACCACGTCCTCGCGGATCGCCGTGATCATCGGGCTGATGTCGCCCTCGTTGAGCAGCTCGTTGCGTTGCTTGTAGATGATCTGGCGCTGATCGTTGGCGACGTCATCGTACTCCAGCAACTGCTTGCGGATGTCGAAGTTGCGACCCTCCACCTTGCGCTGGGCCTTTTCGATGGCATTGGTGACCATGCGGTGCTCGATGGCTTCGCCCTTCTCCATGCCCAGGGCCTGCATGAAGCCCTTGACACGGTCCGAGGCGAAGATGCGCATCAGGTTGTCTTCCAGGGACAGGTAGAAACGGGACACACCCGGGTCACCCTGGCGCCCGGCACGGCCGCGCAGCTGGTTGTCGATGCGGCGCGACTCGTGGCGTTCGGTGCCCAGGATATGCAGGCCGCCGGCCTCCAGCACCTGATCGTGGCGCGCCTGCCAGGCCTTGCGCAATTCCTCCCGCTGCTCGGCGGTGACCTCGCCGAGGGACTCGATCTCGGCATCCAGGTTGCCACCCAGGACAATGTCGGTACCCCGCCCCGCCATGTTGGTGGCAATGGTAACCACGCCCGGCCGACCCGCCTGGGCAATGATCTCGGCTTCCTGCTCGTGGTATTTGGCGTTGAGTACCTTGTGCTCGATCTTGTCCTGGCGGAAGCGGTGGGACAGCTCTTCGGAGGTTTCCACCGAGGCGGTGCCGACCAGCACCGGCGCGCCCTTCTCCATGCAGGACTGCACGTCGGCGATGATCGCGTCGAACTTCTCCTCCCGGGTCAGATAGACCAGGTCGTTCAGGTCCACCCGCTGGGGCGGCTTGTTGGGCGGAATCACCAGCACTTCCAGGCCGTAGATCTGGCGGAATTCGAAGGCCTCGGTGTCCGCGGTCCCGGTCATCCCCGCCAGCTTGCCGTAGATGCGGAAATAGTTCTGGAAGGTGGTCGAGGCCAGGGTCTGGCTCTCGCTCTGGATCGGCACCCCTTCCTTGGCCTCGATGGCCTGGTGCAGGCCCTCGGACAGGCGCCGCCCGGGCATGGTGCGGCCGGTGTGCTCGTCGATCAGCACCACCTGGTTGTTCTGGACGATGTACTCCACGTCGCGGTTGAACAGCACGTGGGCGCGCAGGCCGGAGTAGACGTGCTGCAGCAGGCCCAGGTTGGTGGCGGCGTAGAGGCTGTCGCCCTCCTCCAGCAAGCCTTCCTTGACCAGCAGATCCTCGACAAACTCGTGGCCGGCTTCGTTGAGCTCGATGTGGCGCTGCTTCTCATCAACCGTGTAGTGGCCTTCCTGGCCCTCGCTGTCTTCCTTCAACAGGGGCACCAGCTTGTTGATGCGCTTGTAGAGGGCGGAGCTGTCCTCCGAGGCACCGGAGATGATCAGCGGGGTGCGCGCCTCGTCGATCAGGATGGAGTCCACCTCGTCGACAATGGCGAAGGCCAGCTCCCCCTGCATCTTGTCCTCCAGGCTGAAGGCCATGTTGTCGCGCAGGTAGTCGAAGCCGAACTCATTGTTGGTGCCGTAGATCACGTCGCAACGGTAGGCCTGGCGCTTCTCCTCCTGGGACTGTCCCGCGCGCACCACGCCGACACTCAGCCCGAGGAAGCGGTAGAGCGGGCCCATCCAGTGGGCGTCGCGGCCGGCCAGGTAATCGTTCACCGTCACCAGGTGCACGCTGTGGCCAGTCAGGGCGTTCAGGTAGGTGGGCAGGGTCGCCACCAGGGTCTTGCCCTCCCCGGTGCGCATCTCGGCAATCTTGCCCTCGTGCAGCGCCATGCCACCGATCAGCTGCACGTCGAAGTGACGCATCCCCAGGGTGCGCTCACTGGCCTCGCGGCAGACCGCGAAGGCCTCCGGCAGGATCCGGTCGAGACTTTCGCCCTGCTCCAGGCGCTGGCGGAACTCGTCGCTTTTTGCCGCCAGGGCAGTGTCGTCCAGCGCCTTGATCTCGTCGGCGAGGGCATTGATCTGGCGCACAACCTTGCGCAGGCGTTTCAGCTCCCGCTCGTTGCGGGTGCCGAAGATTTTTTTCATTGCATTGGTGATCATGTCATTGGTCGTCGCGATATACGGAACTGCCCGCCCGGATAGGTCTCGGACGGGGCCTTGGTACCTGCTGCGAGGAAGCTGTCAGCGTCGCGTGCGGCGCACGTAGCTGGAGGGGTCGACCGGGCGGCCGTGCTTGTACACTTCGAAGTGCACGTGGGAGCCGGTAGCGCGGCCGCTGGAGCCCATCAGGGCGATCGGCTCACCCTTGCGTACAACGTCCCCCGGCTGCACCAGGTTGTCCTGGTTATGGGCGTACAGCGTTACCAGCCCGTCGCCGTGGGACAGCTCGACCAGATTGCCGTAGCCGGGCTTGCGCCCCGACCAGGTCACCACACCGCTGGCCACGGCCACCACGTTGGACCCCGCGGGGCCGGCGAAATCAATGCCGTAGTGGCTGGAGCGCTTGCCGGTGAAGGGATCGGTGCGGACGCCGTAGCCCGAGGAGATGTAACCTTTCTCGACAGGGCGCCCGGAGACCCAGGCCTGGTCATCCAGTTTGCGGTGGGTCAGCAGCGATTCAAGGATATCCAGCTCGTGCTCGCGCCGACTGAGACGCTCGGCGAAAGCCTCCATGTCCTCGGTGAGACCGGGCGCCAGGAGGTCGACGCCGTAATCGGGGGCGAGCGGCCCACCCACGGCCGGTGTCTGGCTGAAATCAAACTCCCCGGCCTCGAGGTTCGCCATGCCGGCGAGGTGTTCGCCGAGGGCATCTAGTCGGGTCATCCGCGCCTGCAGCTCCGCCAAGCCCATGGACAGGGCCTGCAGCTTGCGTTCAGCCCGGGCTCTCAGGCCCTGAAGTTCGGAGGACTGTGAGGCCAGCTCATCCTGCATGCTGTCCAGGGAGCTTTCGCGCACGGCGCGGGCCTCGGCCTGCTGACCGACAAAATACCCCAGCGCCACCAGCCCCAGGGGAAGCCCGAGACAGCACAGGGATAGCAGGGCACGGGACCAGCGGCCCAATTCGACAGACCGCGAACCGCCATGCTTTCGGTGTATGAGGACGACCTTCATTGACAACCGGCTGCAGGATACAGGCGCGTGACTATGCCACAGGCGTGTAAATATTACCACTTCAGATTTGGCCACGGGCACCGCAGCTGGGGCCGATCCAGGGGCCCGGTCGGCGGTGAGCCGGCGCGACGCCGGGCCGATTGCGGATAGCGTGTGCTCAGGCGGCCGCGGGGGCCAGAGCGTAGGAGATCGGGGCGCTGGCCTCGTCCTCGAAAGTCACCATCTCCCAGCTGTCCGGCTGGGCGATCAGGCTGCGCACCACGGCATTATTGAGGGCGTGCCCGGACTTGTAGGCGCGGAACTCGCCGATCAGGCTGTAACCCATCAGGTAGAGATCACCGATGGCATCGAGGATCTTGTGGCGCACGAACTCGTCGTCGTAGCGCAAACCATCCTGGTTGAGAATGCGATATTCATCCACCACGATGGCGTTGTCGACACTGCCGCCGCGGGCCAGGCCGCGGGAGCGGAGGTACTCGATCTCGTGCATGAAACCGAAGGTCCGCGCACGGCTCACCTGCTTGACGAAGGAGCTGGTGGAAAAATCGATCTCCGCGTGGGGAGACCGATCGCGGAACACCGGATGGTCGAAGTCGATGGTGAAGGAGACCTTGAAGCCATCAAAGGGGAGGAAGCTGGCTCGCTTGTCTCCGTCCTCCACAACCAGCGGACGCTTGATGCGGATGAATTTCTTGGCCACTGCCTGTTCCTCGATTCCAGCGGACTGGATCAGGAACACGAAGGGCCCCGCACTGCCGTCCATGATCGGCACTTCGGAGGCGCTGACATCGACATAGGCATTGTCGATACCCAGCCCCGCCATCGCCGCCATCAGGTGTTCCACGGTCGACACCTTCTCGCCATTGGCGCAGAGGGTGGTGGACAGCGTGGTCTCGACGACGTTCTCCGCGCGCGCGGGGATCTCGACCACCGGGTCGAGGTCGGTGCGACGGAACACAATACCGGTGTTGACGGGCGCCGGACACAGGTTCAGATAGACCTTGTCGCCGGTGTGCAGGCCAATTCCGGTCGCCTGGATGGCATTGCGCAGAGTCCGCTGTCGAATCATAGGTCCGTCCGTTCGTGTCCATTACCTTGCCAGGGCCCCGGCAGCCTGAACTGTCCGGGGCACCCCTGGGGCCGCATCACGCAATGTGGCCCGAGCCAGGCAGCCGCGTCTGGACGGACTACCCGCTTAGTCGGCCTGTCGGCGCAGGAAGGCGGGAATATCGAAATACTCCTCGCCGCCGGCTTCGAGGGCCGCGGCAGCTGCCTGCCCTGCGCCGCCGCGTGCGCGACGCATCATGGTGGGGCGTTCGTAATCCCGGTAGTTGGGCTCGGAACCCGACTCCGCCTGGCGCTGTGCCGGCGCATCCACCACCTGCAGCGGCACCCGGGCCGCCTCCCCGCCGAGGCCCGTGGCCACGACAGTTACCTTGATCTCATCGCTCATGTCGGGGTCGATTACCGTGCCGACCACGACCGTCGCCTCGTCGGAGGCGAACTCCTCGATGGTGTCACCCACCTCGGAGAACTCACCCAGGGAAAGGTCGAG
This sequence comes from Haliea atlantica, assembly GCF_054779855.1. Classification (NCBI taxonomy): domain Bacteria; kingdom Pseudomonadati; phylum Pseudomonadota; class Gammaproteobacteria; order Cellvibrionales; family Halieaceae; genus Haliea; species Haliea atlantica. Next base: position 901,658 of record NZ_BAAGXL010000003.1, read on the forward strand.
ACCCGCGGTGATGTTGACCAGGATGCCGCGTGCGCCCTGCAGGTCGATATCGTCCAGCAGCGGGCTGTTGATCGCGCGCTCCGCAGCTTCCCGGGCACGGTTTTCACCGCGGGCACTGCCGGTTCCCATCATCGCCATGCCCATTTCGGACATCACCGTACGTACGTCGGCGAAGTCCACGTTGATCATGCCGGGGCGAATAATCAGGTCGGCAATACCCTGAACTGCGCCCAACAATACATCATTCGCTTCGCGGAAGGCATCCAATAAACTGGTACTTTTTCCGAGGACCTCGAGCAACTTTTCGTTGGGAATGGTGATCAGCGAATCGACGTATTGCTGCAGTTCCTGCACGCCGCGCTGGGCGATTGCCAGGCGCTTCTTGCCCTCGAAGGGGAAGGGCCGGGTCACCACCGCGACCGTCAGGATACCCATTTCCCGCGCCACTTCGGCAACGATCGGGGCGCCGCCGGTGCCGGTGCCACCGCCCATGCCGGCGGTGATGAACACCATATCGGCACCGCGCAGGGACTCGGCGATGCGATCGCGATCTTCCATCGCCGCGGCGCGACCCACCTCGGGGTTGGCGCCGGCACCCAGGCCCTTGGTGATGCTATTGCCCAGCTGCAGCACCGTGCGCGACTCGATGTCCGAGAGCGCCTGGGCGTCGGTGTTGGCGCAGATGAAATCGACGCCTTCCACCCGGTTGTCGATCATGTGTTTCACGGCATTGCCACCGCCGCCACCGATACCGATGACCTTGATGACCGCGTTCTGAGGTACGTTGTCAATCAGTTCAAACATGGTCTTTCTCCCCTTTCTCGTGTTTGCCGCGCTCGCGCGCGGCGATTTACCGCTTGAAAATCAGAAATTGCTCTGCAGCCAGCCGCGCAGGCGCGCGAACAGGCCTGTGCCATCGTCCAGGTCACCCCCCGCGGCGCTGCGTTCAGCCAGCTGGCGCTGCCCGTACTGCAGCAGGCCCACCCCGGTGGAGTAGATCGGGTTGCGCACGATGTCGTTCAGCCCCTTGACCGTCTGCGGGTAACCCACCCGCACCGGCATGTGAAAGATTTCCTCGGCCAGCTCGACCACGCCTTCCATCTTGGCGGTGCCGCCAGTCAGGACGATGCCCGCGGGCACCATGTCCTCGAAGCCACTGCGGCGCAGTTCGGCCTGCACCAGGGTGAAGAGCTCGTCATAGCGGGGCTCGACGACCTCTGCCAGCGCCTGGCGGGACAGGTCCCGCGGCGGGCGGTCACCCACGCTGGGCACCTTGATGGTCTCGTCCGGCCCGGCCAGCTGGGTCAGGGCGCAGGCGTACTTGATCTTGATCTCCTCGGCGTACTGGGTCGGCGTACGCAGGGCCATGGCGATGTCGTTGGTCACCTGGTCGCCGGCGATCGGGATCACCCCGGTGTGGCGGATGGAGCCCTCGGTGAACACGGCGATATCCGTGGTGCCGCCGCCGATATCCACCAGGCAGACCCCGAGTTCGCGCTCATCGTCGGTCAATACGGCGTGGCTGGAGGCCAGCTGTTCGAGAATGATTTCCTCGACATCCAGTCCGCAGCGGCGGATGCACTTCTCGATGTTCTGGGCCGCATTCTCGGCACAGGTGACCAGGTGCACCTTGACCTCCAGGCGTACACCCGACATGCCCAGGGGCTCCTTGATGCCCTCCTGGTTGTCGATGACATACTCCTGGGGAAGGATGTGCAGAATTTTCTGGTCCTGGGGGATGGCCACCGCCTTGGCGGCATCCAGCACACGCTCGATCTCCAGGTGAGACACCTCCCGCTCGCGGATCGCCACGATGCCGTGGGAGTTCAGGCTGCGGATGTGGCTGCCGGCGATCCCCGCGTAGACGGAGTGGATCTGGCAGCCGGCCATCAGCTCGGCCTCCTCCACCGCCCGCTGAATGGACTGCACGGTGGATTCGATGTTCACCACCACGCCCTTCTTCATGCCCTTGGAGGGGTGCGAGCCGATACCGACGATCTCGATGCCCCCGTCGCTGGTCAACTCGCCGACAATCGCCACCACCTTGGAGGTGCCGATGTCCAGTGCCACGATCATGCGTTTGTCCTGTGCGCTGCCCATGGCAGTCTCACTCCCCACCAGTCATATGTGTTGTTGTCTGTTGTGCGCTACCCAACTGGGCCAGCCCACCTGCCACCTCGGCCGGAGGCGCGCGGAACGCGACTGCCAGCCCCTGGCTGTAACGCAGGTCCACCTGCTCCACCCGCGCCGGATCCACCGACAGTTCGGCCCGCCATACCCGGGCGAAGCGCGACAGGCGCGCACGCAACTCGCGATCGCCCAGCACCAGCCGCACGCCGTTGGCCAGCTCCGCCGTCAGGTGGCCGCGCTCATCCCGGCGCAGTGCCGCCAGCTCGAGCTCCAGTGGCTGCAGCCACTCTCCCAGTTGCTGGAAGGAGACGATCAGCTCGCGGGCGCTGCCCGGGGGCCCCTCGAGCCGCGGCAGGTCGCTGCCGAGCTCCCGCGCCCGGCGGGATTCGAAAACCTCTCCCTCATGGTTGAGGAAGCCCCCCTCGCCCCAGCGGGCAATCGGCAGCTGCTCCACCACTGCGACCTCCAGGGCATTCGGCCAGCGGCGACGCACCGTGGCGCGGTAGATCCAGGGCAGGGCCTCCAGTTCACCGCGCACGGCCACGAGGTCGGCATTCAGGAAGCCCCCCGCCAGGGCCGGCTGCACCACCTCCTCCACTGCCGCAATCTGCGTGCGCTGCAGGTTGCCGCTGATAACCACCCGCTCCACCGGAATCGCCGCCAGGGCCAGCCAGGCCCGGGTGGCGGCCAGCCCAACCGCACACAGGCCCGCGACAATCAGCAGCCGGTTCAACCAGCCGCCCAGGCGCGGCCAGAGACCATTGCTGCGCGCTGCGGCCGTACGACGCCCGCGGCGACGCGGGGTCGCGGCAGCGCGGCGGCGGTGGGCCTTGCGACGCAGCTCAGCCATGGCGGTGACGCTCCTCCCAGCTCAGTTCCACGATCCGGCGCACCAGGGCCGGCATCTCCATACCCGCGGCCCGCGCCGCCATCGGCACCAGGCTGTGGGAGGTCATGCCGGGGATGGTGTTCACTTCCAGCACGTAGAAGCGGCCATCGGCATCGCGCATCAGGTCGGCGCGCCCCCAGACCGCGCAGCCCAGGCTGCGGAAGGCGGACAGTGCCAGCGCTGCGACCTCCGCCTCCTCAGTGGCATTCAGGCCACTGGGGCAGTGATAGCGGGTATCGTCTGACAGGTACTTGGCTTCGTAGTCGTAGAACTCGCGATCGGTCTCCATGCGAATGGACGGCAGCGCTCGCTCACCGAGGATGCCCACGGTGTATTCCGGGCCACGGATGAATTGCTCCGCCAGCACCGTGCCGTAGCCCGCCGCCGCCCGCCAGGCCGCCTCGAGCTGTTCAGCACTGGAGGCGGGGGACATACCCACGCTGGAACCTTCACAGGCCGGCTTCACGAACACCTTGCCAAAGCGGGCCATAACCGCCGACCAGTCGGTGTCCGCATCCAGGGTGACAAAGCCGGCCGTGGACACCCCGACGCCCTGCCACAACTGCTTGCTACGCTGCTTGTCCATGGCCAGGGCCGAGCCGAGTACCCCGGAACCGGAGTAGGCCACCCCCAGGCTCTCCAGGGCGCCCTGGATCACGCCGTCCTCGCCTCCGGGGCCGTGCAGGGCATTGAAGGCGAAGGACACGCCCTCCAGTTCGCGAACCCAGCCCGCCTGCGCCGGGTCTACCCGGCGCACCCGGCAGCCGAGTGACTGCAGGGCGTCGACAATGGTGGCGCCGGTCTGCAGGGAAATGTCCCGCTCGGCGGACTGTCCGCCCAGCAGAACGGCAACATCGGCGGCGGTAGCCAGCTCCCAGCTCATGCTTCGGCCTCCAGCGACCCCAGGGCCTGCAGGTCCTGGGCCAATCGTCCAATATTCCCCGCGCCCTGGGTGATCACCACATCGCCGTCGCGGAGGATATCGCGCAGCAGCGCCGGCACCATCTCCACCGACTCCACGAACACGGGCTCCACCTGGCCCCGCTGGCGGATACTGCGGGCGAGGCTGCGGCTGTCCGCACCGGGGATCGGATCTTCCCCCGCGGGGTAGACGTCCAGCAGCAGCAGAAGATCACAGCGGGACAGCACGGCTACAAAATCCTCGTAGAGATCGCGGGTGCGGGAGTAGCGGTGCGGCTGGTAGACCATCACCACCCGGCGATCCGGCCAGGCCTGGCGCGCCGACTCCAGGGTGGCGCGCACTTCGGTCGGGTGGTGGCCATAGTCGTCGACCAGCAGGGCGCTGCCCCCGGGCAGACCCAGCTCGCCGAGCTGGGTAAAGCGCCGACCGACGCCGGCAAAACCCGCCAGCCCGCCGAGAATGGCGGCATCCGGCACGCCCTCGTCGCAGGCCACCGCGATGGCCGCCGCGGCATTCAGCACGTTGTGTCGCCCCGGCATGTTCAGGTGCACAGCCAGTGGCGATTGCCCCGCCGGCCGGTGCAGGGTAAAGCGCGTAGTCAGGCCATCGGGGGACAGGTCGGTGACGCGATAGTCCGCCTCCTCGGCAAAGCCGTAGGTGACGAACTGGCGGGACAGGTCGGGGGTCAGCCCGGTCACCACGGGATCATCGGCACAGAGGACCGCCAGCCCGTAGAAGGGCAGGTTGTGCAGGAACTCCAGGAAGGTCCCCCGCAGGCGCGAGAAATCGCCGCCGTAGGTTTCCATATGGTCCGCCTCGATATTGGTAACCACGGCCACCATCGGCTGCAGGTGCAGGAAGGAAGCGTCGCTTTCATCGGCCTCGGCGATCAGGAAACGGCTGGCACCCAACTGGGCGTTGCTGCCGGCGCTGTTGACCAGACCGCCGATGACAAAAGTCGGATCCAGCCCCGCCTCGGCAAAGATCGCCGCAATCAAGCTGGTGGTGGTGGTCTTGCCGTGGGTACCGGCCACGGCGATGCCATGGCGGTAGCGCATCAGCTCCGCGAGCATCTCGGCGCGGGGCACCACCGGCACCCGCGCCTCCCGCGCGGCGCGGACCTCGGGGTTGTCATCCTTCACGGCACTGGAGCTGACCACGACATCCGCGGCGCCGATATTGTCGGCGGCGTGGCCGAAGTGAATCACGATGCCCTTGCGCTGCAAGCGCTCGGTTACCGAGGTGGGACGCAGGTCAGAGCCGGCGACCTGGTAGCCGAGGTTGACTAGGACTTCGGCGATCCCGCTCATGCCGGTGCCGCCGATGCCTATCATGTGGATCCGGCGGATACGGCGCATCTCGGGCACACTGTAGACGTTGCGCTCACTCATGGTTCAGCAGCTCCTGGACGCAATCGGCAACGTCCGCGGTGGCCCGGGGGCTCGCCGCCGCGGCAGCCGCCGCGGCCATGGCGGCCAGGCGCCGGGGGTTATCGATATAGCCCTTGAGTGCCGCGGCCACACGCTCGGCGCTCAGTTCGGACTGACGCAGCAGTAACGCGCCGCCGCGTTCAGAGAGGCTGCGCGCGTTGGCGGTCTGGTGGTCGTCGATGGCATGGGGCAGCGGCACCAGCAACGCAGGACGCCCCATCACGGCCAGCTCCGCCACGGTCAGCGCGCCGGCACGGCAGAGCACCACATCGGCCCAGGCATAGGCCTCTGCCATATCCTCGATAAAGGGGCTGACACGAACGCCCTGGCCCAGCAGGGCGCCATAGTCCTTCTCCAGACCCGCCGCATGGGCCTCGCCGGCCTGGTGCCAGACCTCTACGGCGCCCGCGCCCGCGCGCTGGCTCAGCTGCCGGACCACTTCCGGCAGCAGCTGGTTGATCGGCTGTGCACCCAGGCTGCCGCCGAGAACCAGCAGGTGCAGTGGGCGCTGACCGTGATAGTCCCAATGGTGCTCCCGCGCCGCCTCTACCAGGGACTCGCGTACCGGGTTGCCCAGTAAGCGCGGCTGCATCGCGTCCCGGAAAGCGCCAGGGAAGCCCGCCACCACGGTGCGCGCCAGGGGCGCCAGCAGCCGGTTGGTGGTTCCGGCAACCGCATTCTGTTCGTGGATCAGCAAAGGCCGGCGCAGCAGCCAGGCCGCCAGGCCCGCGGGGCCAGCCACGTAGCCCCCCATGCCCACCACACAATCCGGCTTCAGACGCCAGACCAGGGACAGGGCCTGTAGCAGTGACCACAGCAGGCGCAGGCCACCCACCAGGGTATGCCAGGGGGTCTTGCCGCGAAGCCCGCGCACCGCGAGGGTGTGCAGGGGGATACCCGCCGCTGGCACCACCCGCGCCTCCAGCCCGCGCTGGGTACCCACCCAGTCGACCTGCCAGTCGCGGGCCTGCAGCACCTGGGCCAGGGCCAGTGCCGGGAAGACATGCCCGCCGGTGCCCCCCGCCATGATCAATACCCGCGGCCGGCTCATGGGCTTGCCTCCCGCGTGGCGGCACCCGCCGGGGCGGGACACTCCATGGCAACACGCAGCACCAGGGCCAGCATGCAGCAGGACACGATCAGGCTGGAACCGCCGTAACTCACGAAAGGCAGCGTCAGCCCCTTGGTCGGCAGCAAACCCGCGCTCACGCCCATGTTGACGAAAGCCTGGCCGGCATACACCAGCGCCACGCCATAGCAGAGATTGGCGCCGAACTCGTGCCCCCCGAGTTGGGCCAGACGCCCCACCTGGAGCACTCGCCAGATCAAGGCGACGAACAGCCCGATCAGCGCCAGGGCCCCGATGAAGCCGGTTTCCTCGGCCCAGATGGAGAACACGAAGTCGGTGTGGGCTTCCGGCAGATAAAACAGTTTCTGCACACTGTTGCCCAGGCCGACCCCAAACCACTCGCCGCGACCGAAGGCAATCAGTGACTGAATCAGCTGGAAGCCACTGCCGTAGGGATCCGCCCAGGGATCGGTGTAGGCGGTCAGTCGCTGCATCCGGTAGGGCGCCGCCAGGACCAGCAGTACCAGCCCGCCCAGGGCCAGGCCAAGCACAGTCAGGAAAGGCGCCAGTCGCGCCCCCGCCAGGAACAGCATGCCCATGACCATGCCACCGATGATGACAGTCGCGCCGAAGTCGGGCTCGGCAAGCAGCAGGAGAGCAACCAGGCCCAGCACACCCGCCGGCTTGATGAAGCCGCTCCACTCCTGGCGCACCTCCCGCGCCTGTCGCACCAGGTAGCCCGCCAGGTAAATCAGGATGGCCAGCTTGGCAAACTCGGAGGGCTGCAGGCTGAACGGCCCGATGGCCAGCCAGCGCTGCGCCCCGTAGACCTCTTTGCCGATACCCGGCAGCAACACGACGACCAGCGCGGCGAGCCCTACCAGCAACCACGCCCAGCCGGTTCTCAGCCAGAAACCCAGGGGCAGGAGCAGAACCAGGCTGGCGGCCGCCAGGGCCACCAGCAAGTACATCAGGTGTCGATGGGTGTGATGCCAGGCGTCCTGGAAGTGCCAGTCCGCGTACTCCACCGAGGCCGAACTGATGGCGACCAGACCGGTGAGCAGCAGCGCCAACCCCAGTCCGAACAGGACGGGCTCAACCCGCAAGTCGCGCCAGGGGCCAATCATTCCCGACCCTCCCGCAGCGCCGCCACGGCGGCCACGAAAGCCTCACCGCGGGCCGCATAGCCGGTGAACATGTCGAAGCTGGCGCAGGCGGGGGACAGCAGAACCACATCCCCGGGCGCAGACAGCTGGGCCGCTGTCGACACCGCCTCCGGCATGTCGGCAACCCGGTGTACCGGGCAGAGGTCGCCCAGGGCACCGGCGAGCTCCTCCGCCGCTTCCCCGAGCAGGAGCAGCGCCTTGCAGTGGCGCTGTACCACGCCGCGCAGAGTGCGAAAATCCGCACCCTTGCCAATACCGCCAGCGACCAGCAGGACATTGCCTTGCCCACCGACACCGCTCAGGGCCGCCTCGGTGGCGCCAATATTGGTGCCCTTGGAGTCGTTGACATAGCGCACGCCATCCACACTGCCGACGTTCTGGCAGCGGTGGGGAAGCCCCTGGAACTGGCGCGCCGCGCGCAGCATGGCCTCCATCGGCAGGCCCGCGGCGTAGCCCAGGGCCAGCGCCGCCAGGGCGTTGCCGAGGTTGTGGCGACCGACCAGACCGAGGTCGCTGGCGGGCATCAGGGGTGTCAGCCCGCGGCAGAGCCAGTCGACGCCGTCCTCGCTGCGCACCCCGAAACCATTCAGGTCCGGCTCGCCCAGTCGCCAGCTGGTCACCGGCACTCCGGGCTCCAGCAAGGGCTGGGTCAGGGGATCGTCGCGATTGACCACCGCGTGGCCGCAGCCGCGGAAGATGCGGTGCTTGGCCTGATGGTACTGCTGAAGAGAGCCGTGGCGGTCCAGGTGGTCCGCGGAAATATTGAGTACCGTGGCCACGGCGAGCGCCAGTCGTCCAGCCCGCTCCAGCTGGAAGCTGGAGAGCTCCAGCACGTACAGTTCACGCCCGGGTGCCAGCAGGTCCAGCGCCGGCACGCCTAGGTTGCCCCCGACACCGACATTGACCCCCGCGGCCTCGGCCATGCAACCGAGCAGGGAGGTCACCGTGGATTTGGCATTGGAACCGGTAATACCCACAACCGGTGCCTCTGCGGCCGCGACAAACAGGTCGATATCGCCGAGAACGCGGGCTCCCGCGGCCATCGCGCGCACGACCAGCGGATCGTCCAGGGCAATGCCCGGGCTCACCACCCAGTCGCCGCCGCTCTCTACCAGGGCGTCTGGCGCGCTGCCCGCGAAGACCGGCACCTCGGGAAACTCGCTGCGCAGTGCAGCCAGTCCCGGCGGGTCTTCGCGAGTGTCGATCACCGCACAGCGATCACCGCGGCGGCGCAGGTAGCGCACGCAGGACAGCCCGGTCACACCCAGGCCGTAGACAACGGTTTGCGCACTGCTGGCAATCAGACTATCGGTCACGGTGCCCCTGTACTCCTTATCGCAGCTTCAATGTCGCCAGCCCGAACAGGACCAGCATCACGGTAATAATCCAGAAGCGCACGATCACGCGCGGCTCCGGCCACCCCTTCAGCTCGAAGTGGTGGTGAATCGGCGCCATGCGGAAGATGCGCCTGCCTGTCAGCTTGAAGGAGGCGACCTGCAGGATGACCGAGACGGTCTCCAGCACGAAAATCCCCCCCATGATGAAGAACACGATCTCGTGGCGGGTAATCACCGCCACGGTTCCCAGAGCAGCGCCCAGTGCCAGTGCCCCCACGTCGCCCATAAACACCTGCGCCGGATAGGTGTTGAACCAGAGGAAGCCCAGCCCGGCCCCGGCAATCGCACCGCAGAACACCGCCAGTTCACCGCTGCCCGCGACGTAGGGAATATGCAGGTAACTGGCAAAATCCACGTGGCCGGTGAGATAGGCGATGACGCCCAGCGCGGTGCCCACCATCACCGTGGGCAAAATGGCGAGGCCGTCGAGGCCATCGGTCAAATTGACCGCGTTACTGGCGCCGACAATCACGAAGTAGGTGAGCAGGATGAACAGCGGGCCCATGCTCCAGGCAAAGTCCTTGAAAAAGGGCACGAAGAGCTGCGTCGTCACCGGTGTGTCAAAGGCGACATAGAGATAGATGGCCGCCGCGAGCCCCGCCACCGACTGCCAGAAATATTTCCAACGTGCGGGCAAGCCACGGGAGTCTTTCTCCACCACTTTGCGGTAATCGTCGACCCAACCCACGGCACCGAACACCGCGGTGACCCCCAGCGCAATCCAGATGTAGGGGCTGCGCAGGTCGGCCCACAGCAGGCTCGCCACGGCGATGGCCACCAGGATCAGCGCACCCCCCATGGTGGGTGTGCCGGATTTGCTCAGATGGCTCTGGGGCCCGTCGCTGCGCACCGACTGGCCGACCTGGTACTGGTTCAGCCAGCGAATCATTGCCGGCCCAACCAGCAGCGAAATCGCCAGCGCCGTACCCGCCGAGAGGATGCTCCGCAGCGTCAGGTACTGAAAGACCTGAAAAGCCCCCTCAAATCGCGTCAGATATTCGGCCAGCAGCAATAGCATCTCAGTCTCCCGCCTCGCTTGAGTCTTCGGCCAGCGCCGTCAGCAGGCGCTCCATGGCGCTGCCGCGGGAGCCCTTGATGACGAGGGTATCCCCCGCCTGTAATTGATCGCGCAGCGCCACCGCCGCGCTGCCGCAGTCGGCGAACCACTGCCCTCCGTCGCCGAAAACGTCGACCGCTCCGCGCAGCGCCTCACCCACCCCGACAAAGGCCTCCAGCCCCTGCTCCCGGGCATATTCGCCAATCTCGCGATGCATGCGCTCACTCTCGGAACCCAGCTCCAGCATGGCACCCAGGGCCAGCCAGCGACGGGGCGCGCAGTCCGTCAGCAGATCGATCGCGGCGCGCACCGAACCGGGGTTGGCGTTGTAGGTGTCATCCACCAGGGTGCAGCCCCGCGGGCCACGGGACAGGGCCCCGCGGCCCGTCACCGGCCTGACCTCGGCGAGACCTGCGGTTATCTCGGCAAGGCCCAGGCCGCAGGCCAGACCGATGGCCATCGCCGCCAGCGCATTGGAAACGTTGTGTCGACCGGGCAAGGCCAAACGCACGGGTGTGTCCCCCGCGGGCGTCGAGGCGATAAAACTGGAGCCGGCCATACCCCGGGAGCGAATATCCCGGGCCCGAATCGCCGCGGTTCCCTCCAGGGCATAATCCAGGATTCGCGCGCCCTGGGCCCGGGCACGCCAGCGAGCCGCCCAGGGCTGGTCGGCGTTGATAATGGCCGTGCCCTGACCGCGCAACCCCTGGTAAATCTCGCCCTTGGCCTCGACCACGTCCTCGAGGGTGCCGAAGCCCTCCAGGTGCGCCGGCATGGCATTCAACAGCAGCGCGACATCCGGCCGCGCAAAATCACACAGCCAGCCGATATCCCCGCGTCGGCCGGCACCCATTTCCACCACCGCAAACCGATGGGACGGCTTGAGCCGCAACAGGGTGAGCGGGACACCGATCTCGTTGTTCAGGTTGCCCTCGGTGGCCAGGGTTTCGCCGCCGCGTGAGAGCACCGCTGCGACCAGGGTCTTGGCCGTGGTTTTGCCACTGCTGCCGGTAATGCCCACCAGGGTTCCGCGGTAGGCCCGGCGATTGTGGGCGGCGAGGTCTGCCAGCGCCTGGCGCGTATCGCCCACCCGAATGATCGGCAATGTTGTCTCCACGTCGCGGCTGACCACCGCGGCGACAGAGCCTGCCGCCGCAACCGCATCGAGGAAGTCATGGCCATCCACGCGTGCACCCGGCAATGCCACGAACAGGTCACCGGGCTCAACCCTCCGGCTGTCGATGGTGACACCCCGCACCGAGGCGTCACCGCCCCGCAACTCGCCCTTCACCGCCTGCGCCAGTTCGCCCAAGGTAAATTCACGCATCATGCCGTCTGCCCTCCCGACAGGGCATCCCGGGCGCAGGCCCGGTCACTGAACGGCACCCGCCGATCACCCAGAATCTGATAATCCTCGTGCCCCTTGCCGGCAATCACGACACAGTCACCCGGTCGCGCCCCGGCGAGCGCCCGGTGAATGGCCCGGGCACGGTCGGGCTCCCGCACAACCGGCCGCTCACAGCCGGCTTCAATGGCATCCAGAATGGCCTCGGGGTCCTCGCCGCGGGGGTTGTCGGAGGTCAGCAGCACCTGGTCGGCGAGCCGACAGGCAACCTCACCCATCAACGGGCGCTTGCCCGGGTCGCGATCGCCACCGCAACCGAATACGACATGCAACTCTCCCTCGACGTGGGGACGCAGCGCGGCCAGGACCTGCGCCAGCGCATCGGGTGTGTGCGCGTAGTCGATGACCACCTGTAGCTGCCGTGTGTTGGCCACCAGCTCCATCCGCCCCGGTACCGGCTGCAGCGCGCTGACGGCCGCCAACACCGACGCGAGCGGGGCGCCGAGACATACCGCGGCGGCGATGGCCGCGGTGACATTGGCCAGGTTGAAATCTCCCGGCAGGGGACTGTCGAAGCTGCCCTCCCCCCAGGGAGTCAGCACGTCGGCGCGCACACCACCGCTGTGGAAGTCGGCGCGAAGCACACGGATGTCCGCCTCCGCACGCCCCGTTGGCGAGTAGGTCCAGGGGCGAACAGCCGCCGGCAGATTCGCCAGCAGCGTCGCCGAGAAAGCATCGTCCAGGTTGATCACCGCGTCGCCCAGCTGCGGGGAAAGGAACAGTTTCATCTTGCTCTGCCCGTAAGCCGCCATACTGCCGTGGTAGTCGAGGTGGTCACGGGACAGGTTGGTAAACAACGCCACGCGAAAGGCCAGACCATCCACGCGCCCCTGGTCGAGGGCATGGGAGGACACCTCCATGGCGACACTGTCCACCCCCGCCTCGCACCAGTCCGCCAGCTGTCGTTGCAGGGCGATGGCATCGGGGGTGGTATTGAGGGCCGCAGCAATATCGTCACCCAGGGTCGCACCGAGTGTGCCGATGACGCCGCAGCGCTGACCGCAGCGACGCAGCAGCTGGGCCACCAGGCGCGTACAAGTGGTCTTGCCGTTGGTACCGGTGACACCGAGCACGGCCAGGGCCTTGGCGGGGTCGCCGAAAAAGCGCGCGGCCAGGCCACCCAGGCGGCGTGCCAGGCCCTCGATGGAAACGACCGGAACGGACCCCGTATCCAGACCCGCCGGGAGCGGGGGCTCGGCAATGACTGCCGCCGCGCCGCCGGCGACCGCCTCGCGAATGAAGTCCCGCCCGTCGTGATGCTGCCCGGGCAGGGCAACAAACAGCTGACCGGGCGCAATCCGGCGACTGTCCAGCTGCAGATCAAAGACACGGACGTCCGGCACCGCCGGAATCAGACCGTCCAGCAGCTCGGGCAGTGACATGCCGCGCGCGCTACTCATCCCTCTACCCCCCGCCGAGCGGTGGTGTCCGCCTGGGCCAGTACGGCCTCGGGCTGATCCGGCGCCACATTCAGCAGACGCAGGGTACCCGCCGCGACCCGCGCGAAGACCGGCGCTGCCGCCGCGCCGCCGCCATAGGCCTCGCCCTGGGGCTCGTCAATCACCACTACCGTCACGAAGCGCGGATTGTCGATGGGGGCCATGCCGGCGAACAGGGCCAGGTATTTCTTGTCCTGGTAACCGCCCGGGCCGACCTTGTGCACCGTACCGGTCTTGCCCCCGACATCGTAGCCATCCACCCTCGCCCGGCGCGCAGTGCCGTGCTCACCGGTCACCCGGTGCAACACGTCACGCACTTCCCTCGCCAGGTCGGCGCTCACTACCGGCACAGCCGTATCCGCGGCGTCGGCATCGGCGACCCGAAGCAGGGATACCTGGGGCAACTGCCCATCGTTGGCAAATGCGCTGTAGGCCCGCGCCAGCTGCAAAGGCGTGGCGGTCAACCCATACCCGAATGCCAGGGTCACCTTTTCAATCGCACTCCAGCGGTTGCGGCTGGGCAGAAAGCCCGCGCTCTCACCGGGGAAGCCGGTGACCATCGGCTGGCCGAAACCAAAGCGCGAGAAGACCTCCAGAATCGGTTCGTGCCCAAGATCCTGTGCCAGCTGCGTGACGCCAACCTGGCTCGACTTCTCGATCACCCGGGAGACACTGATTTCCCCATAGTTGCGCGGATCAGGCAGGGTCTTGCGCCCCACCCGGATATAACCCGGCGAGGTATCGATCATGCTTTCCGTACTCCAGCGACCGCTCTCGAGGGCGGCCACCAGCGTAAAGGTCTTCATCGTCGACCCGGGCTCATACATGTCGGTCATGGCCCGGTTGCGGGTGTGCGAGGGCTTCGGCGCGCTGGTCTGGTTGGGGTTGAAGACCGGGTGATTCACCATGGCCAGCACTTCGCCGGTGCGGGCATCCAGGGTCACGATGGTGCCGCCGCTGGCGCCGGTTACCGCCATCGCCCGCTGCAACTCCTGGTGGTGCTGGTATTGCAGGCGCAGGTCGATGCTGAGGGCCAGGTCGGCACCCGGCCGGGCGGGCTGATCCACGCCGATGTAGCGCACGGCATTGCCGCGCAGATCCTTGATGTAACGCTTCTTGCCCGGGACCCCGCGCAGCACGCTCTCGTATTGCAGCTCGAGACCCGCGATGCCCTCGCCATCGATATTGGTGAAGCCCAGAAGATGTGCGGTCACTTCCCCGGCCGGGTAGTAGCGCTGGTACTCGCGGAAGCCACCCACCCCGGGCACCCGCAAGTCGAGCACCTTGCGCGCCACCTCGGGTACCAGGTGGCGACGCAGATACATGAAACCCTTGCCCTCGAAGCGGTCCAGGCGCGCCTGCAGGTCAGTCAGGGGCATCTCCAGCGCCATCGCCAGGGGCTGGAGATCCTCAACCTCCACCAGCAGTCGCGGGTCGGCCCACAGGGAGATCACCGGGGTACTGACCGCCAGGGGCTCACCGCGCCGGTCTGTGATCAGGCCGCGGTAGGCAGGAATCTCGGCGACCCGCACCGTACGCTGATCGCCCTGTTGCTGCAGGAACTCGCGACCGTGTTCGGTATCCAGCACCTGCAGGGAGAGAATTCGTCCGAGGAGAAGAGCCAGCAATGCCAGCAGCGCCACCACCATCAGGTGAAAACGCCAGGCGGGAACGGCTCGCGTACGCTGCCGGCTCATGGTCGTACCACCCTGACACTACCGGGCGCCGGAGCCTGCATGTCCAGCTCACCGGTGGCAGTGCGCTCAACGCGATAGTGGGAGGCCCAGGTACTTTGCTCCAACAGCAGACGCCCGTAGTCCTCCTGCAGGGCCCACTGCTCGACTTCCAGGCGCTGCAGCTCGGTATGCAGCTCACGGCAGGCATGGGAGGCATGCACCACAGCCAGCGCCGAAGCAAGCAGCAACAGCGTCAGCAGTCCCGCCCACAGCGGTGCCTGCCGCGACCCGAACGAAACCCGGTGCGCCACCGCCATCTCAAGCCACCTTCTCGGCAACGCGCATGATGGCGCTGCGAGCCCTGGGGTTGGCGGCAACTTCCGACTCCCCCGCACGCACGGCCTTGCCGATCAGCCGCAGGCGTCGATTGAGGGCAGCATCCCGCACCGGCACGCCCGGTGGCAGCGCATCGCCCCGGGCCAGGTCGCGCATGTAGCGCTTCACCAGGCGGTCCTCGAGAGAGTGGAAACTGATGACAACCAGGCGCCCACCGATACAGAGTAGATCCAAGGCATCGGCCAGCAGCGCCGAGAGATCGGTGAGTTCGCCATTGACCTGGATGCGTATCGCCTGGAAGGCACGCGTGGCCGGGTGCTTGTGCTTTTCCCAGCGGGGATTGGCCTCGCTGACAATGCGGGAGAGCTGGCTGGTGCGCTCGATCGGGGCCTCGGCTCGGGCGCGAACGATGGCCCCGGCGATGCGACGCGCAAAACGTTCCTCGCCATACTCTTTGAGGACGCGGGCGATCTCCGCCTCGGCAGCGCTGGCGAGCCATTCTGCCGCTGTCGCGCCCCGGCTGGTGTCCATGCGCATGTCCAGCGGGCCGTCGTGCTGGAAACTGAAGCCGCGTTCAGCCTCGTCGAGCTGCGGGCTGGACACACCGAGATCCAGCAGGATGCCATTCACCGAGTCCACACCGCGTGCGGCGAGCGCCGCCGGCAGTTCGGCAAATGAGCCGTGCAGAAACTGAAAGCGGCCGTCGCCGGCCGCCAGATCCTCCGCCACCCGGGCAGCAGCAGGATCCTTGTCGACCGCGAGAAGTCGCCCCTCCTGGCCGAGGCACGAGAGCACCGCGCGGCTGTGTCCGCCGCGCCCGAAGGTGCCGTCCACGTAGAATCCACCGGGTGTTGTCACCAGGGCTTCCACCGCCTCTTGCAACAGGACTGTTTGATGCACGTCGCCCACCTACAGGGTCAGTGACATGAGTTCATCGGGCAGCTCGGCATCTGGCCCCGAGTCCAGCAGTGCCTGGTCACGCTCGGCAAACCACAGTGCCTCGGACCACAGCTCCAGCTTGTTGCCCTGCCCCACCAGTACCAGCTTCTTGTCCAGCTGGGCGTAATCCCGCAGTGGCTGGGGCAGCAGCATGCGACCGTTGCCGTCCAGCTCCATGTCGGTTGCGTAACCGAGCACCAGGCGCTGGAAGCGCTTGACCGCCGGCTTCAGGGCCGGCAGTGCCTGGATCTCGCGCTCGATTCGCTCCCACTCGGGGAGGGGATAGACCACCAGACAGTTGGACTGGGTATCGATGGTTACCACGATCTGGCCGCCGCACTGCGCCAACAATGGCTCGCGCTGACGGGCCGGCATTGCCAGCCGGCCCTTGGCGTCCATGTTGATGTGCTGTACCCCTCGAAACACGGCCCTGATTCTCCACCGGCCTGGCCTTTGCTTCCACAAAAAACCAGTTTTACCCACTTAGCACCACTTTTCGACACTATAGGTCTGCGCGGAACAGGGTGTCAAGCAATTAACCCGCGAAAAACACTGTAATTTCAGGCAATTAGCGGAACTTTGGCAGGTTGGGCAGCCGGTTTTTCGAGTGCAAGACAGGGGCAAAACATGACCCAAAACAGACCCGTGGCGGGACATGCTAAGGATTCACTTTAAGTTACAGTCCGTTTATTTCTTTTGGGAGGCTGTATTTATCAGAAAACAGTCTAAGGGCTGGATCCCGCGCCCCGACTGGACGGCGGCGCGGATCAGGGGGAATAAGTGAGTCGGTCGGTAAGCCGGGTTCTGTCGTGGACGATCATTCATCTGCGACCGGCGTCACCGCCGGCCTGTAGCGACCTACCCGAATCCGCTGTGGGCCACAGCCAATGGATTCCTATTTGGTCTTGCTCCGGGTGGGGTTTACCATCGCCGTGCCTGTTACCAGCCACGCGGTGCGCTCTTACCGCACCTTTTCACCCTTACCCGGCCGAGGCCGGGCGGTATCCTTTCTGTTGCACTTTCCGTAGGCTCACGCCCCCCAGGTGTTACCTGGCACCCTGCCCTGTGGAGCCCGGACTTTCCTCCCCCGGCAGAACCGGGAGCGATCGCCTGACCGACTCGGCGGCAAGACTACCCGCTGTGCGCCCGCACTGGCAAGCGAAACCCGCTGCCGCCCGCCTTTTTCAATCGGGGCGGTGCTGGACCAGGTAATCGTAAAGCACCTTCTTGCGCAGGCCGGTCATATCGGCGACCACGGCGGCGGCACGCTTGGCCGGCAACTCCTCGGCGAGACGCAGCAGCCAGCGCGCCAGCTCTTCGTCCAGCGCCCGCTCCACGGCGGCGGCACCAGCCACCACCAGGACGATCTCTCCGCGCTGCTGATTGGCGTCTACCGCCACCCACTCACGGAGAGCACCCAGGGTGTCGCGACGCACGGTCTCGAAGGTCTTGGTCAGCTCTCGCGCCAGCAGTGCTTCCCGCTCCTCGCCAAATTCGCGGCACAGGGCATCCAGGGTTTCGCTGATGCGGTGGGGCGCTTCGTAGAATACCAGCGTGGCGCTCTCGCCCCGCAGCGACTGCAACTGGCTCGCACGCGCCGCGGGACGCGCCGGCAGAAATCCGGCAAACAGGAAGCGATCGGTCGGCAGACCGGCCACGCTCAGGGCGGCGATGGCCGCACAGGCGCCCGGGATCGGCACCACGCGGTAGCCCGCATCCTGTACCGCCCGCACCAGACGATAGCCGGGGTCGGAGATCAGCGGCGTACCGGCGTCCGAGACCAGGGCGACCACGCCACCCTGCGCCAGCACCTCCAGAATGCGCTGCTGGGCCCGGGCGCCGCTGTGCTCGTGGTAGGCCTGCAGCGGAGCGCGCAAATTGAAATGCTGCAACAACCGCAGACTGTGCCGGGTATCCTCCGCGGCAACCAGCGTGGCGGCTTCCAGCACCTCGAGGGCGCGGCGGCTGAGATCCGCCAGGTTGCCGATGGGGGTCGCCACCACATAGAGTCCGGATTCCACTCGCCGCTCCTGCCCGTATAATGAGGATTGATGCCGGCCGTGACCCGGTCCACTCCCCGACAAACCCGGAAGCATACCATGACCCGCGACCCCCGCGTTCGCCAGCCACTGCCTTCGCTCCTGTGTCTGGCCCTGTTGATCGGCCTCGGCGGCTGCGGCAGCGCCCCGGAACAGCCTGCCCCGGATACGCAAGCCGCGCCGGTCGCGGTGCCCGGCGCCAAACCGGAAACGCCACCACGACCTGCCGCGCCGCCCTCACCCCACGCAGCGCTGCACGCCCGCGTCGAGAGCCTGCTGCTGGCCGGTGAATCGCCGCAGGCGCAGCTCGCCCTGCGGCAGCTTCCCGATGCACTTCCAGCGCCCGAGCAGGCCTGGCGGGATTACTACCTGGGCTGGTCGAAGTGGTTGCAGGGCGAGGTGGTCGACGCCGCATCGATACTCGATCGCGCCGCCACTACGGCAACGGCGCCGCGGCTGCAACAGCGCATCAGTAACCTCGCCCGGCAGATTGCCACCCGGCGCGGGGAGCACCTGAAAGCGGCACAACTGGCGGCCGCACAACTGGAACTCACCCGCTCGCCCGAAGCGCGACTGGCACTCATGCGCGAGACCTGGCGCTCGCTGCTGCGCATCCCCGCGCAAGACCGACAACAGGCCGAGGCTGCCGCCACCGGGCACTGGCGCGGCTGGCTGTCACTTGCCGCCCTGGACCGGCCCGACCGCTCCGGCCAGGCCCTGCAGAAGGGCCTGACAGCCTGGCTCGCACAACACCCGCAACACCCCGCGGCCGCGACACTTCCCGGCGGGCTCGGTTTTCTGCTCCAGCCGCACGCCGAGCCCCGGCAGGTGGCACTGCTGCTGCCGCTCAGCGGCGAGCTCGCCGCCGCCGCGCGGGCAATCCGCAACGGCTACCTGGCACAGCACTATCTCGCCACCACCGAGGGCGGCACGGCCACACGCGTCCGGATTATCGATACCGGCGACGTCAAGGACGTCGAAAGCGCCTACCGGCGGGCTGTGGCAGGTGGCGCGGAGCTGGTTATCGGCCCGCTGGATCGCGGCGCGGTAGACCGGCTTGCCGGGCTGAGCCAACGCCCGGTGCCGGTCATCGCGTTGAATCGCGCCAGCGAGCCACCGAACCAGGTGGGCGCAGCCTTCCTGCAACTCTCCCTGGCACCGGAAGATGAAATGCAGCAGCTGGCAGCCCAGGCCTTTGGCAGCGGCGCGCGGCGCGCCCTGCTGGTACGTGCCGCCGGCGAGCGCGGCGCACGCCTCAGCGAAGCGCTGACCGCGGCCTGGCGGGCAGAGGGCGGCGTGCTCGCTGACACCTTGACCTACAGCAGTCCCGAGGCCTGGTCCGAGGGACTGAAAACAGTCCTGCATCTGCAGGCCAGCGAACAGCGGGCCCGCGAGGTCCGCGCCATGCTGGCCACCGGCATCGAGTTCAGCCCCCGCCGTCGCCAGGACCTGGACAGCGTCTTCCTGCTGACCAGCAGCCCCCAGGAGGCGCGCTCACTGCGTCCCCTGCTGAGCTTCCACTACGCGGGCAACCTGCCAGTCTACGCGCCCTCCAGCGTCTACAGTGGCAGCCCCGACAATCGCGACCGGGATCTCGACGGCGTGCAGATTGCCGAGCTTCCCTGGTTGCTGGGGGCCAATCCCGCGGCAAGAGTGGCACTGACAGCGGGTAGCACCGGGGACGAGCACTATCCCCGGCTGCATGCACTGGGGGCCGATGCCTGGTTGCTGCAATCGCGCCTGGCGCAGCTGCAGGCCGGCCCGGATGCCCTGATCCGGGGCAATACCGGAATCCTCAGCATGGACCCCGAGCTGCGCGTGCTGCGCGAAGCCAGGCCGGCCACATTTGATGGCGGCGACCTGCAGCCACGCTAGGCTACACTGCGGCGACACGGCGCCAGTCAGTGGAGAGCAGGGATGCCCGATGGACGAGAGTACGAGGAGCGCGCGGCTCGCTGGCTGCTGGCCCGGGGCTGGCAAATCCTGTGCCGGAACTTTCTCTGCCGGGCGGGCGAGCTCGACCTGGTGGCGCTGGACGGGAGCTGCCTGGTCTTCGTCGAGGTCCGCGCCCGCAGCCATCCGGGTTACGGCGGCGCCGCGGCCTCCGTGGACCGGCGCAAGCAGCGCAAGCTGCAACGCGCGGCGGCGGTCTTCCTGCGCCGGCACCCGCACTACGCCAAGCTGGCCTGCCGATTTGACGTGATTGCCTGGGAACCGCGACAATTCGCGCCTGACGCGGCACCCCGGTGGATCCGCAATGCCTTTGGCAGCCAACCCTGAACGCAGCGCGCCCCCAGCGAGCGCGCGGCCCTACTATCGGCGATGGAACTCGAGATGGATGACGACTACCCGTTCCTGGCGCAGCGCTGCCAGGAGGCCATAGAGGGCATCGCGTTCGCCGTGGACGAACTCGCACCGCCCCTGGTCGAAGCCGCCGCCTGCATTACCCAGGCCTTCCTCCAGGAGGGCCGCCTGTTCACCTGCGGGAACGGCCCCGATGCCGCCCTCGCCCAGCTGATCGCCTCGCGGATGCTGGCAGGCTTTGAGCAGGAACGCCCCGCACTGCCCGCCATGGCGCTGGCCGCCGACAGCAGCAGCCTGGGCAGTCTGGCCAGCCGGCACGGCCTGGACGAGGTATTTGCCCAGTCTCTGCGTGCATTGGCGCACTCTGGTGATATCCTGCTGTGCATCTGCAGCGGCAGCGTGGGCGGCAATCTGCTGCGGGCGTTGGAAGTGGCCCGCGAGCGCGACATGACCATCGTCGTGCTCTCGTCGGCGCGCGACGGCTCCCTGGCGGACAAGGTCGAGCCGGGCGAAGTGTTGCTGCCCTGCGCCGGCAATACCCTGGCCCGGGTCACCGAGCTGCAGATTCTCGCGCTCCATCTGCTCTGCGAGCTGGTAGAGCGCAACCTGTTTGGACATTACCACGGAAACTGACCATGAAAGTGATAGCCCCTTTTGCCCTGCTGCTCTCCGCCCTCATGCTCACCGGCTGCGGCACCATGCTCGCCAGCGTCGAAGCCAACCCCATTGAAGACCAGCCGGACCGCCGCACCGTGGCCCAACAGGTCGAGGACGAAAGCATTGAAGTCAAGGCGGTGGTCAACATTCACGCCGCGGACAAACGCTTCGATCAATCCCACCTGGCGGTGGTCAGCTACAACGGTTTTGTGCTGCTGGCCGGGCAGGTAGCGACACCCGAACTGAAAACCCTGGCGGCCAACGAGCTGCGCGACAT
The DNA here is from genome assembly GCF_054779855.1 of Haliea atlantica. NCBI lineage: Bacteria > Pseudomonadati > Pseudomonadota > Gammaproteobacteria > Cellvibrionales > Halieaceae > Haliea > Haliea atlantica. The sequence goes on from NZ_BAAGXL010000003.1 coordinate 922,790, forward strand.
CACCGGTGTGCGACGCATCTACAATGAGCTCGAAGTGGGCGCACCGACCTCGGCACTGACCCGCACCAGCGACGCCTGGATCACAACCAAGATCAAGTCCTGGCTTCTGGGCAATTTCGATACTCCCGGCCTGCGCACCAAGGTGGTCACGGAAAACGGCGTGGTCTATCTGATGGGCCTGGTTACCCAGCGCGACGCCGACCGCATTGCCGATGTCGCGGCCTCGGTGGCAGGCGTCAAGCGCGTGGTTCAACTGTTCGAGATCATTTCCTGACCCCGCGACTCCCGGGCAGCCCCGCCAACGCGGGGCCACAGGGCCAGAGGGGAGCCGGCAGGCCGGGCTTACTTGACCACTTTCAGAGAGGGACGGCCACCGCGCGAACCGGGTCCGGGCCGCTCGTCGGGGCCGGAATCGGGGCTGTCGGGCCCGTCGGGTGAGGGCGGTTCTTCCGGCTCGAACACCATGCCCTGCCCGTTTTCGCGGGCATAGATGCCCACGACGGCACCCACCGGTACCAGAACATCGGTGGGCGTGCCGCCGAAGCGGCCATTGAAACTGATCCAGTCATTGCCGATCTGCAACTCGATCACGGCCGACGGGCTGATATTGAGTACGATTTGCCCGTCCTTGACGTACTGGACAGGCACCTCGACACCCGGCCGCTGCGCATCCACCAGCAGGTAGGGCGTGCAGCCGTTGTCGACGATCCAGTCGTAGAGCGCCCGCATGATGTAGGGGCGGCTGGAATTCATGGTCGGTGGAACAGGAGTCATGCCTCGCCCCTCAGGAGCGCATCTCCCGCTCACGCTCGGTGAGACTTTCCTGGAAGGATTCGCGATTGAACAGCTCGCTCATGTAATTCAGCAGCGGCTTGGTCTGCCGGGTCGACTTGATCTCCACGTCCAGGGAAGGCAGACGCCAGAGGATCGGCGCCAGGCAGCAATCCACCAGGGTAAACTCCTCGTTCATGAAGAACGGTTTCTCGGCGAAGATCGGAGCGATTGCGGTAAGCCCCTCGCGAAGCTCCTTGGTGGCCTTGGACACCACATTGTCGCTGCGGGAATTCTGGATGGAGTCCACCAGCGAACACCAATCCTTTTCGATGCGGTGCATGTACAGGCGGCTCTCGGCCCGGGCCACCGGGTACACCGGCAGCAACGGCGGGTGCGGGAAGCGCTCGTCCAGGTATTCCATGATCACCTTGGACTCCCACAGCACCAGGTCGCGATCCACCAGGGTCGGCAGCGACGCAGTGGGGTTCAGGTCTGCCAGCTCCTGCGGCGGGTGCGCGGCGTCCACATCGATCATGTCGGCGGTGACACCTTTCTCCGCCAGAACGATCCGCACGCGATGACTGTACTGGCTGGTACTGTCGGAGAAGCAGGTCATGGATGCCCGGCGGGCAACCACGCTCATGACATTTTCGTCAGCTCTTTTCATGGGTCGGCTCGGATCTCTTCAGGTGATCGGGGCCGCGCCCGCGGGCGCGGCTCCAGGGGGTCTCAGTGTACGTCTTTCCAGTACTCGCGGTTGAGCAGCCAGGCGAAGACGAAGAAGATGGCGATGAACAGCAGCGCGAACAGGCCAATGCGCTTGCGCTCGGAGGCCATCGGCTCGGCGGTGTAGGACAGGAAGTTGACCAGGTCGTACATCGCGGCATCGAACTCTTCGGGCTCCATACTGCCCTTTTCGGCGATGGTGAACTGACCGCAGGGCTCTTCCAGGATGTCCTCACCGGTCAACGGATCGCGCTTGACGCCACCGTTGTCGGCGCGGGCCGGCCCCATGGCACATTCCTGCATGCCCTGCAGCTCCAGCATCACGTGGGGCATGCCGACGTCCTTGAACACCCGGTTGTTGACGCCGTAGGGGCGACTGTCGTCCCGGTAGAAGTTACGCAGGTAGGTGTACAGCCACTCCGGCTGGCGGGCGCGGGCCACCAGGGTCAGGTCCGGGGGGTTGACCCCGTACCAGACCTTGGCCAGACGCTCGTCCATGGCGTTTTCCATCAGCTCACCGATCTGCACCTCGGGATCAAAGATCAGGTGCTCCTGCATCAGGTCCTCGGGGATCCCCAGGTCCTTGGCCACGCGGTTGTAGCGCGAGTACTGCAGCGAGTGGCAGCCCATGCAGTAGTTCATGTACAGCTGGGCACCGCTTTGCAATGAGGCCTTGTCGGAAGGATCCGCGGTGAACTCGTCACAGGGGATACTGCCACAGGCATGCGCCGACTCCGCACCCACTGCCTTCAGCGGAATGATGGTCAGGGCGGCGATCAGGGCCAGCGCGCCCATGCTGCCCCAGAACCCGATACCGCCGTTGGTGGTCACCCGCTCCGGCACCGGCTTCACCTTGTCCAGGGATGACCAGATGGGCATCAGCAGGAAGAAGGCGAAGTAGAACACCGAACAGATCTGCGCCAGCACCGTGCGCTCCGGAGTCGGCGACTTGACGCCGAGAACACCGAGGATCAGGAACGACGCGACAAACAGCACCAGCATGACCTTGTTCAGGTTGCCGCGGTAGCGCCAGGACTTCACCGGGCTGCGATCCAACCAGGGCAGCAGGAAGGGAATCGCCACCGAGGCGGCGAAGGCCACGAAGCCCCAGAACTTGTCGGGCACCGCGCGCAGCACCGAGTAGAAGGGGGTGAAGTACCAGACCGGCGCGATGTGGTCGGGCGTCTTCAGGGCATTGGCTTCCTCGAAGTTGGCGTACTCCAGGAAGAAACCGCCCATCTCGGGCATGAAGAACATCACCGCGCAGAAGATGAACAGGAAGACACCGATCGCCTGCAGATCGTGCACCGTGTAGTAGGGGTGGAAAGCCACGCCATCCAGGGGCACACCGTCGGGGCCCTTGTTCTTCTTGATCTCCACGCCGTCGGGGTTGTTGGAACCCACCTCGTGCAAGGCCAGCAGGTGCAGGACCACCAGGGCCAGCAGGACGATAGGCAGCGCGACCACGTGCAGAGCGAAGAAGCGGTTCAGCGTGATGCCGGAGATCAGGTAGTCACCGCGAATCCAGGTCACCAGGTCTTCGCCCACCACCGGGATGGCACCGAAGAGCGAAATGATCACCTGGGCACCCCAGTAGGACATCTGGCCCCAGGGCAGCACGTAGCCGACAAAGGCTTCCGCCATCAGCACCACGAAGATCAGCATGCCGAAGATCCAGATCAGCTCCCGGGGTTTCTTGTAGGAACCGTAGATCAGGGCACGGAACATGTGCAGGTAGACCACCACGAAGAAGGCCGAAGCCCCCGTGGAGTGCATGTAACGCAGGATCCAGCCGTACTGGACGTCGCGCATGATGTACTCGACCGAGGCAAAAGCCTGCTCCGCGCTCGGGGTGTAGTTCATGGTCAGCCAGATGCCGGTCAGCAGCTGGTTAACCAACACCAGCAGGGACAGCACCCCGAAGAAGTACCAGAAATTGAAGTTCTTGGGCGCGTAGTACTTGCCCATGTGGGTGTTCCACGCCCGCATGATCGGCAGGCGGTCATCGACCCAGTCGCGCAATCCGGTAAGCATGTTGATCATCAGGCTGCCTCCGCGTCCACGCCGATTACCACGACGGTGTCACTTTCATAGGAATAAGGGGGGACCACCAGGTTGGTCGAGGCAGGCACCCCGGAAAAAACCCGGCCCGCGAGATCGAACTTGGAGCCATGACAGGGGCAGAAAAAGCCGCCCAGCCAGCTGTCGCCACCCAGGTCGGCCGCGCCCACTTCGGGACGAAATTTCGGCGCACAGCCCAGGTGGGTGCAGAGGCCCTCGGCCACGAAGATTTCCGGACGCAGGGCGCGTGCCGCACCTTCGATATACTCGGGCTGCTGGGAAATGCTGGAATCCGGATCCTTGAGCACGTCGGTGAGCTTGTCCAGATTGTCGAGCATCTCCGGGCTGCGGCGCAGCACATAGACCGGCTTGCCCCGCCACTCCACCACGATCATCTGACCGGGCTCCAGCTTGCTGATATCGGCCTTGACCGGTGCACCGGCTGCCTTGGCCTTTTCCGACGGGCTCCAGGACCCGACGAAGGGCACGGCAATACCTACGGCGCCGGCAACGCCAACCGCACTGGTCGCGGCCGTCAGGAAACGTCTCCTGCCGGTGTTCACGCCATCGCTACTCATGCTTCTTTCTCCTGGTTGACGGCCCGGCGACTCGCGCTACCCGACCGAAGGGACCACACTGCAAAAAATGCTGCAAATAGTAATGACTTTGCCCTTTCCTGACAAGGAGAAGGGACATTTTTCACCGCGGACAGCGAATGCAAGCCACTGTTTCATATACAAAAAAAACGCCCGGCCTGAATATGCAGACCGGACGTTCTTCGAGTACGGCGCAGTCGGCACAGGGCCGGCCGCGACACAATCAGCGCTTGGAGTACTGCGGACGCTTGCGCGCCTTGCGCAGACCCACTTTCTTCCGCTCGACTTCACGGGCGTCGCGGGTCACGTAGCCTGCGCTGCGCAGGGAGCCGCGCAGGGCCTCATCGTAATCCATCAGCGCGCGCGCCAGACCGTGGCGAATCGCACCGGCCTGACCGAAGCTGCCACCGCCTTCAACCGTCACGTTGACGTCGAACTTGTCGACCATCTCCACCAGCTCGAGGGGCTGACGAACGATCATGCGCGCCACTTCGCGACCGAAGTACTGGTCGAGGGGACGCTTGTTGACGGTGATGTTGCCGCCACCGGACTTGAGGAACACCCGCGCCGTGGAGGTCTTGCGGCGGCCAGTGCCGTAGTATTGGGTCGCTGACATAGTAGGATTCCGTTAGATATTCAGTACTTGCGGCTGCTGGGCAGTATGGGGATGCTGGTCACCCGCATACACTTTGAGCTTCTTGAACATGGCCCGACCCAGGGGGTTGCGGGGCAGCATGCCCTTGACCGCACCCTGCAGGACACGCTCCGGCGCCTTGTCGATCAGCTTTTCGAACGACATGGACTTGAGACCACCCGGGTACCCGGTGTGGCGGTGGTACATCTTGTCGGTGGCCTTGGCGCCGGTCACGCGGACCTTCTCGGCGTTGATCACCACGATGTAGTCACCGGTGTCCACGTGGGGAGTGTATTCCGGCTTGTGCTTGCCGCGCAGCCGGTGCGCAATTTCGCTGGCCAGGCGACCGAGGGTCTTGCCATCAGCGTCCACGACGTACCAGTCGCGGCTCACCGACTCGGCTTTGGCACTGAAAGTTTTCATGAATAACCGCCTCTTGGAGGGCTCCAATTTCGAGAGCGCGAATACTACTGAAACGCCCTTGGCATTTCAAGCGCACCGGAGAAAGAAAAAATCAGGGCCTGTGTTCCCGCGCCAGGTACTCGTGGGACTGCATTTCCTGCAGCCTGGACACCGTTCTCTGGAACTCGAAGGCCAGACGGCTGCCATCATACAGGGACAGGAGCGGCCTGTCTGCTGCCATGACCAGTTTCACGTTGCGGTCGTAGAATTCATCCACCAGGTTGATGAAACGCCGCGCGGCATCGTCATTGCGCCCCCCCAGGGCAGGCACGCCCGACAACACCACGGCGTGGAACTCCCGGGACAGCTCGATATAGTCATTCTGGGAACGCGGGCCCTCGCACAGCTCGCGGAAGTCAAACCAGACCACGTCATCGGCCATGCGCCGGGGCCGCAGCAGGCGCCCGTTGATCTCCAGGGTCTCGCCCTCCTCGCCCGCGTGCAGGGCCAGGGCTTCAAAGCTGCGCCGCAGACTACGGTCCGCCTCGGCATCGAGGGGGCAGTGATAGAGCTCCGCCTGCTCCAGGGTGCGCAGCCGGTAGTCCACCCCGGCGTCGACATTGACCACGTCGGTGTACTTTTCCAGCAGGGCAATGGCCGGGAGAAAACGCTGGCGCTGCAGTCCGTTCTCGTAGAGCCGCGCGGGCACGATGTTCGAGGTCGCCACCAGGGTCACCCCCCGGGCGAAGAGGGCCTGCATCAGGTTACCCAGGATCATGGCGTCGGCGATGTCGGTGACAAAGAACTCGTCGAAGCAGATCACCCTCGCCTCCTCCGCCAGGCGGTCGGCGACCTTCTCCAGGGGGTTCTTCTCCCCGTCCAGGGCCCGCAGTTCGGCGTGCACGCGCTGCATGAAGCGGTGAAAGTGCACTCGGCTCTTGTCGGCGAAGGGCAGGCTGTCGTGGAAGGTGTCCACCAGATAGGTCTTGCCGCGACCCACTCCACCCCAGAAATACAGCCCCTGCTCGGGCTCCAGCGCCAGGCCGCGCCAGCGCTGCCACCAGCTGCGGCGCGGTCGCGGGCGCTCCACCAGACGCTCGTAGAGTGCCTGCAGCAGGCGTACGGCGTGCTCCTGGGCGGGGTCGTGAACAAAGTCCTCCCGCGCGAGGTCCGCCTGGTAACGCTGCCAGGGTGTCAGCGCCGACTCGGTCACCGGGGTCTCTCCCATTGAAGGCTGAAAAACGCGGCACACTCTATAGCCGCCGCCACGGGAAGGCAACGGCTGCGGGACAGGCCGCGCCGGTTTCCGGTATACTCCTGAGCCTTCCATCCGCACACCGACAATGAGGTACGTTCGTGTACAGTCTGCCAGTTCTGATTGCCGTCGCTGTGGTTACCCTGCTGGTCGGCGCCGGTGCGGGTCTGCTCCTCGGCCGCCGCACGGGTGGCGACGCCCGCCGCCTGCGGGAGGCGGAGCGCAAGCTGGACCAGGTGATGCAGGAGAAACGCGGCTACGAGGCGGAGGTGGTCGAACACTTCTCCCAGACCGCCCGCCTGCTGAACTCGCTCACCGACAGCTATCGCGAGGTACACAATCACCTGTCCGAGGGCGCCGGACGCCTGTGCCAGGATCATGCGCCGGTGTCACTGGGCCGCCTGCAGGACCGCGGCGACGATGCCGCGATACCCGCGCACCTGGCCAATATTCAGCCCCCGCTGGACTACGCCCCGAAAAGCTCGCCCGAGGACAAGGGCATCCTCGCCGAGGAGTACGGCATTGAACGCCCGGCTCCGGAATCCCCACTGCGGGAGCACCGCGACCACTGAGGCCTCGCACGCGAGCGAGCCCTAGGCGCGTCTAGACGGGGTTGTCGATGTCCACAAAGCGGTGCTCCAGGCCGAAGCGCCCGGCCAGGTACTCCCCCAGCGCCTGGACACCGTAGCGCTCGGTGGCGTGGTGCCCCGCCGCGACGAAATGAATCCCCTCCTCCCGGGCCATGTGCACAGTCGGCTCGGAGACTTCGCCGGTGATGAACAAATCGGCCCCGGCAGCCAGCGCCTGGGGCAGGTAGGATTGGGCCGCGCCGGTACACCAGGCGATACGCCGCACCGGCGCCGCGGCATCGCCGATATGCAGGGGCTCGCGGCCGGTCAGCTCGGCCAGTTGTGCCACCAGCTCCCCCGCCGGGCGCGCTGCAGCCAGCTCTCCGATGTCACCCACGGCATCGCTGGCAGCGGGGTCCAGGGGGCGGCTTTCCCGAATGCCCAGGCGCAGCCCGAGTTGGGCATTGTTACCCAGCTGCGGATGCGCATCCAGGGGCAGATGGTAGGCCAGCAAACTGATGTCGTGCCCCAGCAGGGTAGCCAGCCGGCGGCGCTTCATGCCCGTGACCACCGCCGGTTCGCCCTTCCAGAAATAGCCGTGATGGACCAGCACCGCATCGGCCTCCCAGGAGACTGCCGCATCGAGCAGCGCCTGGCAGGCCGTCACCCCGGTCAGGAGGCGCCCCACCTCCGGCCGTCCCTCCACCTGCAGCCCGTTCGGGCAGTAGTCCCGGAAGCGTCCGGCTTCCAGGGTGCTGTCGATGTGCTGAACGAGCGTGGTCAGGGCGACCGGCATAGATGCTTCTCCTCTGGCTGTGATGGAGTGTCCACGGCGCCATCATATACAATACCCAGACAGACGACACGGCACCCGGCATGTTACTCAAGACCCTGCGCTTCATCACCTGGCCGGCCCTCACCGGGTTACTGGCCGCCCTGCTGATCCTGGACCGCTGGGTATTCCCGCAGCCGGGCCCGGTCGAGGCGCAGACCCGTGAGGGCCTGACCACCAGCTACGCCCGCGCGGTCAGCGCGGCATCGCCTGCGGTCGTCAATATCTACACCGCCAAGCTGATCCCGACCCGCCGCAACCCCCTGCTGGATGAGCTTTTCTACCGGCAGTACGGTGTGCCTCCGGCCAACCGCCAGCGCGTCGAACGCTCACTCGGCTCCGGGGTCATCATGAGCGCGGAGGGGCACATCCTCACCAACAATCACGTGATCCACGAGGCCGACGCCATTCAGGTCCTGCTACACGACGGCCGCACGGCGGCTGCACGGGTCATCGGCACCGACCCGGCCACCGACCTCGCGGTCCTGCAGGTGGAGCTTCCCGATCTGCACCCGATTGCACTGGGCGACTCGGATACGGCACGGGTGGGCGATGTCGTGCTGGCGATCGGCAACCCCATGGGCTTCGGCCACTCGGTGACCCAGGGCATCGTCTCCGCCCTGGGTCGCTACGGCCTGCAACTGTCGGTCTACGAGGATTACATCCAGACCGATGCCACCATTCACCTGGGCAACTCCGGCGGCGCGCTGATCAACACCCGCGGGGAGCTGCTCGGCATCAACACCCTGATCTACACCGGCAACGAACAGTCGGCCCGCGGCGCGACCGGCATCGGCATCAGCATGGCCATCCCCGCCAACCTGGCCCTGTTCGTGATGGAGGACCTGATCCGCTACGGCGAGGTCATTCGCGGCTGGCTGGGGGTGAGCGTGGCGCCGGCACGGGGGCTCGAGTCCGGCGCCGGGCGCCAGGTCCTAGAGGTCACCGGGGTTGCCGAAGGCGGACCGGCGGATCGCGCCGGCGTGCAGTTGCGCGACCTGATCACCCACATCGACGAAGAGCCTGTGGTCGACGGTCGCCGCACCATGCACAGGATCGCCCAGCTGCGCCCGGGGGACCGGGTCAGCATCACCGTGGTACGGGACAATCAGTCCATCGAACTGGAGGCCATTGTCGGCACCCTGCGCCAGTCCCCCAGCGTCTGATGCCGCCCCGGGCTCAGTCGGAGGTGGTCAGGCGCATCTCGGCGGAGCGGGCGTGGGCCGTGAGCTGCTCGCCCCGGGCCAGTACCGACGCCACCCGGCCCAGCGCCTGAACCCCCTCGGCACTGCAGTGGATCAGCGAACTGCGCTTCTGGAAATCGTAGACCCCGAGGGGCGAAAAGAAGCGCGCCGTCCTCGCCGTCGGCAGCACATGGTTGGGACCGGCGCAGTAGTCACCCAAGGTTTCCGTGGTCCAGGGGCCCATGAAGATGGCCCCGGCGTGGCGAATCGCCGGCAACAACGGCTCGGGCTCAGCCACCGACAGCTCCAGGTGTTCCGGCGCCAGCCGATTGGACAGCGCCACGGCTTCCACGAGATCGCGGGTGAGTATCAACGCCCCGCGTTCGGTCAGTGACTGGCGGATAATGGCCGCCCGCTCCATCTCCGGCAGCAGCCGCTCGACACTGGCCGCGACCGCATCCAGGTAGTCCGCGTCCGGGCACAACAGCAGAGACTGGGCCTGCTCGTCGTGCTCGGCCTGGGAAAACAGGTCCATGGCTACCCAGTCGGGGTCGGTACTGCCGTCGCAGATCACCAGGATCTCCGAAGGTCCGGCGATCATGTCGATGCCCACCCGGCCGAAGACCTGGCGCTTGGCCGTGGCGACAAAGATATTCCCCGGCCCGGTAATCTTGTCCACCGCCGGCACGGTGGGCGTACCAAAGGCCAGCGCCGCGACAGCCTGGGCGCCGCCCACGGTAAATACCCGGTGCACGCCGGCCAGTGCGGCAGCGGCGAGCACCAGGTCGTTCAACTCACCGTCGGGCGCCGGGACCACCATGACAATCTCGCCCACCCCGGCGACACTGGCCGGAATCGCATTCATCAGTACCGAGGAGGGATAGCTGGCCTTGCCGCCGGGCACGTAGATGCCGACACGATCGAGAGGGGTGATCTGCTGGCCCAGCAGGTTGCCCTGGGCGTCCCGGTAGTGCCAGCTCTCCTGGCGCTGATGCTGGTGATACTCGCGCACCCTCGCCGCCGCGGTTTCCAGGGCCTCGCGGGCCTCCGGCGCAAGACTCTCGAGGGCCTGCTGCAGGCGCTCCCGGGGCACCTCCAGTTCGGCGGCGTTGGCGGGGGAGAGACGATCAAAGCGCGCGGTGTATTCGAGCAGGGCCGCGTCCCCGCGGCGGCGCACGTCGGCGATGATATCGGCAACTGTCCGCTCCACGGTCTCATCCCGGGCGTCTTCCCAGGCCACCAGGGCGTCCAGCTGATCCTCGAAATCCGCATCCCGTGTCGACAGATAACGCAGCACCTCAGCCCCCCTCCACCAGGCTCGCCAGCTGGTCCACCAGCGGCTGAATGCGCCGGTGCGAAGAGCGCATGGCGGCCTTGTTGACCACCAGGCGGGAACTGATGGCGGCGATTTCCTCCAGCGGCTCCATGCCGTTGGCCCGCAGGGTGTTGCCGGTGTCGACGATATCCACGATCAGGTCGGCCAGGTCCATCATCGGCGCCAGCTCCATGGCCCCGTAGAGCTTTATCAGCTCGGCGTGCACACCTCGCGCGGCGAAGTGCCGGCGGGCAATATTGACGAACTTGGTTGCCACGCGGACACGGGCCTTGCCGCCGCGCCACCCCGTCGGCCCAGCTGTCATCAGGCGACAGCGGGCGATACCCAGGTCCAGGGGCTCATACAGGCCTTCGGCACCGTGCTCAAGCAGGATATCCTTGCCCACGACACCCAGCTGTGCCACGCCGTGACGCACATAGGTGGGCACATCCGAGCCGCGAATAATGATCAGCTGCAGGTCGTCGCGGGTGGTGGGAAAAACCAGCTTGCGGCTGCTGTGCACGTCCTCGAGCGGCTCGATACCCGCCCGCGCCAGCAGGGGCAGGGTCTCCTTGAGTATCCGGCCCTTGGTCAGGGCGAGGGTCAGGCGGTCCGTCATGGGCGTCATTCTCTCGAGCGGCGAATGTCGGCACCGAGCTGCTGCAGCTTCTCCTCAATGCACTCGTAGCCACGGTCAATATGGTAGATCCGGTCGATGACCGTTTCCCCCTGGGCCACCAGCGCGGCAATCACCAGGCTGGCGGAAGCGCGCAAATCGGAGGCCATCACCGGCGCGCCCTGCAGTTGTGGCTGCCCGGTGATGATGGCGGTGTTGCCTTCAATCACGATATGCGCGCCCATGCGATTCATTTCATGGGCCTGGATAAGGCGATTTTCGAATACCGTTTCAATCACGGTCGCCGTGCCCTCGGCGATGGCGTTGAGCGCCGTGAACTGGGCCTGCATGTCGGTGGGAAAACCGGGATAGGGTGCCGTCTTGATGCTCACGGCCCGCGGGCGTCGCCCGTGCATGTCCAGGCTGACCCAGTCATCGCCCTCCTCGATATCGGCCCCTGCCTCGCGCAGTTTCTGCAACACCACCTCGAGGGTTTCCGGGCAGGTATGACGCAGATGAATACGCCCGCCAGTCGCAGCTGCGGCAACCAGATAGGTGCCGGTTTCGATGCGGTCGGGCATCACGGCATAGTCGCAACCGTGCAGGCGCTCGACCCCGTCGATCACGATGGTGTCGGTACCGTGACCGCTGATGCGCGCCCCCATGGCCAGCAGGCACTGGGCCAGATCCACGACTTCCGGCTCGCGGGCGGCGTTTTCGATGATCGTGCGACCTTCGGCCAGGGCCGCCGCCATCATGATGTTCTCCGTGCCGCCCACGGTGACGGTCTCGAACAGGATCCGCGCGCCGTGCAGACGGCCGTCGACCCGCGCGTTGATATAGCCACCATCGACGGTGACCTCCGCTCCCATGGCCTCCAGCCCACGCAGGTGCAGGTCCACCGGCCGACTGCCGATTGCGCAGCCCCCGGGGAAAGACACATGGGCGCGACCGAAGCGTGCCAACATGGGCCCCAGAACCAGGATGGAGGCGCGCATGGTCTTGACCAGCTCGTAGGGCGCGGAAAACTCGGTGATGCTGTCAGCGCGCACGTCGATGCGCATCTGTTCATCCATGCTCAGTTTCACACCCATGCAGCCGAGGAGCTCGATCATGGTGGTGATGTCGTGCAGGTGCGGCAGGTTGCGGATGCTGACGGTGTCTTCGGTAAGCAGGGTCGCCGCGAGGATGGGCAGGGCAGCATTCTTGGCGCCGGAAATGCGCAGCTCGCCGTCGAGGCGATGTCCGCCCTGGATGACCAATTTGTTCACGATGACTCCCTGGGGCCTGCTGGCATGATTGTGAGGGCGCGCCGGGGCCTCAGCCCCGGGCCTGCCACTGGGCAGGCGTAAAGGTGCGGATATTGACCGCGTGAATGCTGCCGTTGGCGATCGACTCGCTGAGGGCAGCGTAGACCAGCTGCTGGCGCTGCACCGGGCGTTTGCCCTCGAAGACCTCGCCGATGGCGGTGATGTCGTAGCGATCACCGCCACCTTCAACAAACACTTCACAGCCCTCGAGCTGGGTTTCTAGCAGGGCGGTCACTGTGGCCGCGTCCATGATCTCCTCCTGGCCTCTGGGGATCGGATAAAGCCGCGCATTCTAGGGGAATCGGCGCGCCTTGGCGAGGCCGCGCGCCGAAAGCACCAGGGCAGCAATCGGGTCAGCTGGTCTCCCCGGCGTCATCCAGCTCCACGGCCGACCAGTTGGCGATAACCTGGTCGAGGTTGCCATCATACTTGCGGGCGGCGGATTCAAACTGGCTCTGGTAAATCTTGCCGAGGTTGACATCCTCGATCACCATGTTGCGCAGCTTCCACAGGCCGTCACCGTCGCGCCCCATGTAATAGACCACTTCGTAGGGCGCCTTGTCGCCGGCGTGGATGAACTGCTGCACGGCCACCCGGCTGGCGCCCTCCTCGACCTCCGGTACGGGCACGTCAATACGGGAGCCACCAAAGGCGAGCAGGCCCTTGCCGTAAGTGCGCACCAGGCCCTGGCGCATCACTTCGGTGAAACGCTCGAGCTGCTCCCGCAGCTTTTCGCGCCCGGCCTGATCGAGGGAGCGATAGCGTTCACTGCTGGCATAGGCGCCCATCACGCCGCGGGCGAAACCGCGAAAATCCACTACCGGGTCCAGAATCTCGTCGAGCGCGGAATAAAAGCGCTCCGGATGCTCATCGATGTAGTCATCCGCGGACTCGACCTCCGACATGACCCGTTCGGTCGCCGCGCGCACCACCTCGTGGGCGCTGCCCTCCCCTTCGGCCGCCTTGGCCGCCGCAAACAGCGGCAGAAGAACAAGTGCTAGTGCTGTGACATAACGCGTCAACGTGGTCATACCTGGCTTCCTTTTGACTGGATGCAATGCTCTGCGAAAGCAGACATTATACCTTCTCACTGCCCCCTCCACACCGGCAGTTTGACCACTTGCACCCACAGCAGTTCCCCCGCTGCAGGGGCCTCCGCGACAGCTCTGGGCAACGGCGTGGAGCGCGCAAGGCTGTTGTTCACGCCAATCCCGCCACGGTATCATTACAGGCTACTCTGACTACGGCCCCACCCATGAGCAGACGCCAGCCCGTCGACCACTCCATCTCCGCCCGCCGCACCATCTGCATGGAGCGAGATGCCGTGGACGCGCTGGAGGCGCGCATCGGCGAGGATTTCCAGCGCGCCTGCGATCTCCTGCTGGATATCCGCGGACGGGTCATCGTCACCGGCATGGGCAAATCGGGGCATATCGCCCGCAAGATCGCGGCCACCCTGGCCAGCACCGGCACGCCGGCCTACTTCGTGCACCCGGGCGAAGCCAGCCACGGCGACATGGGCATGATTACCGCAGAGGACGCGGTGATTGCCCTCTCCAATAGCGGCCGCTCCCCCGAGCTGATCACCCTTCTGCCATTGCTCAAGCGCCTCGGCATACCGTTGATCAGCATGACCGGAGCGCCTGACTCGCCCCTGGCCCAGGTCGCGGACGCGCACCTGGATACCGGTGTGGAGACCGAAGCCTGCCCCCTCAACCTCGCACCTACCTCCAGCACGACCACCGCCCTGGTCATGGGCGATGCCCTGGCGATCGCCCTGCTCGAGGCGCGCGGCTTCACAGCCGAGGACTTCGCCTTCTCCCACCCCGGGGGAGCACTGGGCAAGAAACTGCTGCTGAAGGTGGAAGACGTCATGGTGACCGGCAGCGCCATCCCCCGGGTGCTTGCGGGGACGCCCCTGGGCCAGGCACTGCTGGAGATCAGCGGCAAGGGGCTCGGCATGACCACCATCGTCGATGGCTCGGGCCAGCTGGTCGGCATTTTTACCGACGGCGACCTGCGCCGCTCCCTGGACGAGGGGGTCAATGTACACACCACCCTCATCGACGAGCTGATGACACGCTCCCCGAAGCAGGTCACCGGCGGCATGCTGGCGGCGGAGGCACTGCGCATCATGGAGGAAAACCGGATCTCGACCCTGGTGGTGATGGATGAGCAACAGAACCTGACCGGGGTCCTCCACGTCATGCACCTGCTGCACGCGGGGATCGCCTGAATGCAGAAGCCTGAACTGCAGCGCCGCGCGCGCGGCATCCGCCTGCTGGCGCTGGATGTGGATGGCGTCATGACCGACGGCAGCGTGACCTACAGCAGCGACGGCCACGAACTGAAGACTTTCAATATCAAGGATGGCCTGGGGATCAAGCTGGTGCAGCAGGCCGGCATCCGCACCGCCATCATCACCGGCCGGCAGTCCAGCTGCGTGGAAAGACGCGCGCGGGAACTGGGGATCGCCGACCTGGTGCAGGGGCGCGAGGACAAGCTCACGGCCCTGGAGGCCCTGTGCCAGCAGCAGGGCCTCAGTCTGGACGAGTGCGCGTACATGGGGGACGACCTGCCCGACCTGCGCGCAATCCGCGCCGCCGGCCTCGGGCTCACCGTCGCCGATGCGGTTGCCCTGGTGCGCAGGTCAGCGGACTGGTGCAGCGACTTTCCGGGTGGCCGCGGCGCGGTGCGGCAGGCCTGTGAATGGCTGCTGGAACTGCGCCAGCAGCGCGCGGCAGTGGAAGCGGACTGGCTCTGATGGGGGGACTGCGACAGAACGTTCTGCTCGCCCTGCTCCTGCTGGCCTGGTTCTGGGCGCCCAACCTCGACACCCCCCTGGATCAGCGGGGGGCAGCGCGACAGCAGCCAAGCGTGACCACTTACCTGACAGACTCGCGCAGTCAGGCCTACAACGAAGCGGGCCAGCTGGTGGAAATTCTCGCCGCCGAGCGGATCGCCTACCGGGACGCAGACAATATTTCCGAACTTAGCCAGCCGCGCTACTATGCCCACGATGGCGATGACCGCAGCTGGTCCCTGGTCGCCCAGCGCGGCACGCTGCGCCATGCCACCGAAATCCTGTCGCTGCGCCAGGACATTCTGCTGACCAACGACCAGAGTGGTGGCACCTTGGCGACCCGCGCGCTGACCCTCAACCTGCGAAGCAAGACGGCGACCTCCATGGTCCCGGTGACCTTCACCCAGGCAAACAACCAGGTCACTGCCGACGGCATGCGCGCCGACCTGACCACCCAGGTCATTCATCTGGAACCCAACGTGGAGAGCCTGTATGTCCCCCCTGGCCAATAGGACTCGCCACGGCAAGCCCGGCAACCCGCGCGTCCCACCGCTGGTTCTGGCTCTGTTAGTACTGCTTGTCGCGCCCCTAGCGGGGGCGCTGCCGAGCGACCGCGAGCAGGCCATCCGCATCAGCGCCGACAGCGCCCTACGCGACGAAAAAGAAGGCTTCACCGTCTACACCGGCAATGTGAAGTTGCAGCAGGGCAGCCTGCGCATCAACGCCGACAAAGTGACCGTGCACCATCGCGTGGACGCCGCCGAGCGCATTGTCGCCGAGGGCAATCCCGCCCATCTGCAGGAGCAGCCGGAGCCGGACAAGGGGCTGTTGCATGCCCGGGCCAGGGTCATCGAGTACTTCAACAGCGAGGAGCGCGTCCAGTTGCGCCGGCAGGCCAGCATCGAACAGGACGGCTCGCTGGTTACCGGCGACAGTATCGATTACTTCATCGCCGAGCAGCGGGTGCGGGCCAACAGCGACGCCTCGGCCGAAGACGGCCGACGGGTCGAAGTCGTCATCCCTGCCCGCGTGGTCAACCAGGGCAGCGGGGATGGTGCCCCGGCACCGGCCGCCGCAAGCGAAACGGACAGTGAGCAGGAGTCGCGCGATGGCGCTGCTGACCGCAAGTAACCTGGCCAAGGCCTACCGGGGCCGGCGGGTTGTCGAGGATGTCTCGCTGGAAGTGCACAGCGGCCAGGTGGTCGGACTGCTGGGCCCCAACGGGGCCGGCAAGACCACCTGCTTCTACATGATTGTCGGCATCGTAGCCGCAGATGGCGGCCACATTCACATCCACGGCGAGGATATCACCGGGCTGCCGATGCACGAACGGGCCCGCCGCGGCATTGGCTACCTGCCCCAGGAAGCCTCGATATTCCGCAAAATGACGGTAGAGGACAACCTCCTGGCGATTCTCGAGACGCGGCCGGACCTGCGCCGGCACGAACGTCAGACCCACGCCGACCGCCTGCTGGAAGAATTCCATCTCAGCCACCTCCGCGGCAACCTGGGACAATCGCTGTCCGGCGGTGAGCGGCGCCGGGTGGAAATCGCCCGCGCCCTGGCCACCGAGCCGGACTTCATCCTCCTCGACGAGCCTTTCGCTGGCGTGGACCCAATCTCCGTGAGCGACATCAAGGACATTATCAACCACCTCAAACGCCGCGGCATCGGCGTGTTGATTACCGACCACAACGTGCGGGAAACCCTCGATATCTGCGAAAAGGCCTATATCGTCGGCGAGGGGCACATCATCGCCGAGGGCAGTTCCGCCGAAGTCCTGGCCAACGCGCGCGTCCGCCAGGTCTACCTCGGCGACCACTTCCGCCTGTAGCCGCGCGGGCACCTGCGCCAAGCGCCTTCCCGTCAAGCCCTGTTTTCGGCAGGCGCTAGCAAAAATCGCGCCAGGGTGTTGCAGCCCTTCGACACGGGGCGCTACACTGGCAGCTCCAGACAGCTGTCCAAGACGGTATCAGGACCCCTTCCGCTCGCGATGAAACAGTCCCTGCAACTCAAGCTAGGCCAACAGCTGACCATGACACCTCAGCTGCAGCAGGCCATTCGCCTGCTGCAGCTGAGCACCCTGGACCTGCAGCAGGAAATCCAGCAGGCCCTGGACAGCAACCCCTTGCTGGAGGTGGCCGAAGACGACTCCGGCGGGGATACCGAAGTCGACAACACGCAGCGACTGGAACGCGAAGCCCCCCAGCATACCGACGGCCCTCTGGAGAGCCTGGAAGGCACGGCGAGTGGTGGCAGCGGTGAAAATCGCGACGACTGGCAGACCAGCGGCGCCATGCCCGAGGAGCTGCCGGTGGATACCCAGTGGGAAGACCTGATTCCCACCGGCGCCCCTGCCGGCGCCGGCGGCGACGACAGCGACTTTGACCTCGATACCCGCAACAGCCAGTCGGAATCCCTGCAGGACCACCTGCGCTGGCAGCTTAACCTGACTCGCTTGTCCGACACTGACCGGGTCATCGCCCTGGCCCTGATCGACGCCACCGACAGCAACGGCCGCCTGCAGACCAGCGTGGAGGACATCCACGAGGCCTTTCGCGACGATCTCGAGATCGACCTCGAGGAGGTTGTGGCGGTTCTGCACTGCCTGCAGCAATTCGAGCCGGCTGGCGTGTGCACCCGCGACCTGCGGGAATGCCTGCTGGTCCAGCTGCAGCAGCTGCCCGCCAGTACCCCCTACCTCGAACAGGCCAGGCAGGTGATCAGCCGCTACCTCAACCAGCTCGGTAGCGGCGACTACAACCAGATCCTCCGCCGCATGCGGCTCAAGGAAGACCAGCTGCGGGCGGTCCTCGACCTGATCCGCACGCTGGACCCCAGCCCGGGCCAGCAGATCGGCGAGGACAGCACCGAATACATCATCCCCGATGTCTTTGTCAGCAAACGCAGTGGCCGCTGGGTCGTGGAGCTCAACCCCGACGTCGCCCCGCGCCTGCGCATCAATGACAGCTATGCCAGCCTGATCCGGCGCGCGGACAACAGTGCCGACAACAACTACCTGCGCGACAATCTGCAGGAGGCCCGCTGGTTCCTCAAGAGCCTGCAGAGCCGGAACGAAACCCTGATGAAGGTGGCCACACAGATTGTCGAGCGCCAGCGCGGCTTCCTCGAACACGGTGAAGAGGCAATGCAACCCCTGGTGCTGGCGGATATCGCCGAGGCCGTGGAGATGCACGAGTCGACCATCTCCCGGGTCACCAACCGCAAGTACATGCACACGCCGCGGGGCGTTTTTGAACTCAAGTATTTTTTCTCCAGTCACGTCGGCACGGCCAGCGGCGGCGAGGCCTCGTCAACCGCCATCCGTGCCTTTATCCGCAAGCTGGTTGCCGCGGAAAACCCGCGCAAGCCGCTGTCGGACAGCAAGTTGGCAAAGATGCTGGAGGAGCAGGGTATCCAGGTCGCCCGGCGCACCGTCGCCAAGTACCGGGAGATGCTGCAGATCCCCCCCTCCAATGAGCGCAAGCGATTGGTCTAGAATGCAAACTGTGCGGGTCTGTAAACCCGCCGATATTGGGCACCGCGCCCATTCAACGAGAAGGAGTCAGGTATGCAACTGAATATCAGCGGTCATCACGTCGAAGTGACCGATGCCCTGCGGGACTACGTGCAAAGTAAGTTCGAGCGCCTGCAACGGCATTTTGACCAGATCACCAATACCGAGGTCACACTGATCGTGGAAAAACTGGTTCAGAAAGCCGAAGCGACCATCCACGTCGCCGGTGCCGACATCTTTGCCGCCGCTGAATCCGAAGACATGTACGCCGCCATCGACGCCCTGGTCGACAAACTGGACCGCCAGCTGATTAAGCACAAGGAAAAGGCCCGCGGCCACTAGAAGACTCTCTCATGCAAATACTCGCCCAACTACTGACCCCGGAGCGCACCCTGTGTCGCGCCTCCGGGAGCAGCAAGAAGAAACTCTTCGAGACGCTGGCGGAGCTGATCGCCCGCGACCGCAGTGAGCTGTCCCAGTCGGAAGTCTTCACCCAGCTGGTCGCCCGCGAGCGCCTCGGCAGCACGGGCCTCGGTGGTGGTATCGCCATTCCCCACTGTCGCATCCCCGGCTGCCAGGAACCTCTCGCGGCTTTGGTCAGCCTGGAGGAGCCGATCGACTTCGACGCTCCGGACGACATGGCGGTGGACCTGCTCTGCGTGTTGCTGGTCCCGGATCAGGCGCACCAGGAGCACCTGGACATTCTCGCCCGGATCGCAAGGCTGTTCAGCCAGGGCGCCTTCTGCGAGGCCCTGCGCGATGCCGACAGCAACGACAAGCTGTTCCGCGCCGCGACGGAATGGGCTGACGAGGGCTGACGCCGCGTGCAACTGGTCATCATCTCCGGACGCTCCGGGTCGGGCAAGAGTACCGCGCTGCACCAGCTCGAGGACGAGGGCTACTACTGCATCGACAACCTGCCGGCGGCCCTGTTGCCAGCTCTGGTCGCGGAAACCCAGCGGGGCGAATTCGAGCACTTCCGCGGCGTTGCCGTCTGCATTGATGCCCGCAACGCCTGGCGCAACCTGCAGGATTTCAGCGGCATTCTGGATGCCCTGCCCGCCGATGTGCGCAGCGAGATCCTCTACCTGGACGCCCAGGACCCGGTTCTCATCAAGCGCTTCTCGGAGACCCGGCGCAAGCACCCCCTGAGCGGTGACCAGCTGCCCCTGGCCGAGGCAATCGATAGCGAGCGGCAGCTTCTGGAACCCATCGCCAGTGCGGCTGCCCTGGTGCTGGACACCAGCCAGATGACCATTTACGAACTGCGCGATGCCATCCGCCAGCGGGTCGTCGGCGACGGCACCGGCAGCATGTCGATCCTCTTCCAGTCCTTCGGTTTCAAGCGCGGGCTGCCCAACGATGCGGACCTGGTTTTCGACGTGCGCATGCTGCCCAACCCGCACTGGGTGAAGGAGCTGCGCCTACTGACCGGCCTGGACGCCGACGTGGCCAGCTTTCTGGAGGCACAGTCGATGACCGGCGAGCTGTTCGACAGTATCCGCCGGTTTCTCGACCAGTGGCTGCCTCACTACCGCGAGAGCAACCGTAGCTACATGACTGTCGCCGTGGGTTGTACCGGTGGCCAACATCGGTCAGTATACTTGGCCGATCGTCTCTACCAGTACTATCGCCAGCAATACTCCCACGTCCACCTCCGCCACAGGGAACTGCAATAGCAGCGCACGCCGTGATTGAGACCCGGATCACCATCATCAACAAGCTGGGCCTGCACGCGCGGGCGGCGGCCAAATTCGTCGGCTGCGCCTCCGGCTTCCGTTCGTCGGTAAAAGCGGGTCGCGATGGCCAGCTGGTGGACGGCAAGAGCATCATGGCCGTCATGATGCTTGCCGCCGGCAAGGGAACGGAGCTCGACCTGCACGTCGACGGTGAGGACGAACAGGAAGCGCTGGAAGCCCTGTGCGCCCTGATCAACAACCGTTTTGACGAGCCGGAGTAAGGCATGGGCAAGCGCAACCGGGCCCGGGTGGCGGAAGCGGATGAGCCGCGGCCGAGCAAGAGCGCCCGCAAACGTCACATGACAGCCCTGCAGGAGCTCGGCGAAGCCCTCACGCTGCTCAGCGACCGGCAGTTGGCGGCGGTGCCGCTGGATGACGAGCGCCTGTCCCTGGCCGTCCGCGAAGCCCGCAGGATCCGCCAGCACGGCGCCAAGCGGCGCCACCTGCAGTACATCGGCAAGCTGATGCGTGACATTGATGCCACGCCCATCGCGGAGGCCGTGGACAAGCTGGACAGCCCGCCCCCGGGCCTGCACAAGCTGATGCTCTATTGGCGCGAGGAATCCGCCGGAGACGCTGTCTCTTCCGGGGACGCCTGGGAAGACTGAGCGCGCTGCTCCAGGTCAAAAATCCGGTCCAGGCGCAATTGCGGGTCATCCCAGCTTCCCCCCAGCCGGTAGACGGCACTGCTCAGCTGCGAGACCTGCTTCTCAAAGACCTTGCTGACCACGTAGACCCCCGCTGCGGCCGGCAAGCCCCCGGCCAAGGCAGCGACCCAGGGCAGGTTGCTGGCAACGGGCAGGGTCGCCACCAGCTCTCCCGACAGGCTGCGCTCCGCAATCTGTGACTCGCCGCGGAATACCAGAGCAGAGCCGGCGCCAGCCAGCTCCAACTCCGGCACCCGCAATCGTCCCTCGCCCAACAGCAGGTCCCCCTGCAGGCGATCAAAGGAGATGCCGGACTCGAACACCTGGTTCAGGCTCAAGCGCTGTATCAAATCAGCGAGATTGAGAATGCTGACCACCCGCAGGGTACCCGAGGCCGAGGCCGGCGCGTTCAGAAAGCGGCCATCGCGCAGGTCGATCCGCAAGGCACCCTCGCTCCTCGCCAGGGCAAAGCCTCCCGGGGACCCGGGCCAGCGCAGGTCCAGCCCCAGGGCCCCGCCACCCGTCTCGAGAATCCGTTGATAGTCCAGGGCGGCCAGGGTTTCCCCCAGGTTGCCCACCCGCAAGCCCGCTTGCAGACGGGTGCCGTCACGGTCCCAGTGCAGACTGGCGGGCTGGCCCGGAGCCAGTGTCAGGCCGGGCACACTGCCCCGGAGCTGCCGCACATGGACGCCGTCGTCGGCAAAGCCGAGGGCGAATGCCAGCTGGCCAAAGGCGCGCCCCCGGCGATAAAGCTGCAGAATTTCGACCTCAATATCGGGCAGCGACTGCCACTGCCCGGGGTCCGACTCGTCCCCCGGCGGCCCACCTCCCGCAAGCACCGCTAGCTCCAGGCTGTCCAGCGCGAGCTGCGCCGCGCCCGGCCCCTCGGGCAGGCGCAGGCGGCCCTGGACGCCCGCGGCCTCCAGATCGAGCCGCCAGGCGTCGGGCTGCCGGCGCAGGTCAAGCACGACATCCCGCCAGTCGCGTCCCAGTGCGAGCAGGGTATCTAGCTGCAGGCCCTCCACGCTGGGCTGGAGCCCGGAAGCCTGCCCGCTTGGGCCAGACGTTTGCCCTGCGGGGGCGGCGTTGCCCGACACGGTGGGTGGCGCACTCGCCCGGTCGGCCATGCCCCCGGCGAGAAGCCCCTGCCAGGCCGCGAGGCGAAATTCCGGCAACTGCCCCGATACACGCAACAGGCCGGGCAGCAGCGGCAAGGGCCGGTCGCGAAACGCCAGGGAGGCGGCTTCGGCACGGCCACCACGCAGGGACAGTCGCGCGTCGAGCAGGCGCCCCAGCTGCAGGTCCAGGGGCACTGACTCGCCGCCAAGCTCGGCCGACAGGGCCAGTGGCAGGGCACGCTCGCGGGGCTTGTCGAAAGGAAAGGGAAGATCCAGCTGCACGCCACGCAGCGCCGATGTCAGCTCCAGCTTCGGTCGCGCCCCTGACTGAAAGCTCAGGCTGCCCCGGACCTCTGCTCCCCCCTCTGCGGGTAAGTCGCCGGGGAAGCCCAGCCAGTCTGCGAGAGATGCCATGTCCACCCGGCTGGCCATCTCCAGCTGTACCGGCCCGGGAACGAAAGCGTTCGGACTGCCGCGGTCCTGCTTCACGGCAAGCGTCAGGGCTTCCCCCCAGAGTCTCGCGCGCAGGTTGTCACCGGCAAAGCCACTGCCGCTCTCGTAGTGCAGGGTCCCGGACAGTCGGCCGAGATCAAGCCCTCCCGGGCGTACCTGCAGCGCGACGTCGTCCAGGCTGACTGCCACCCCCACTTCCGCGGGCCGGGGGCCGGGGGCTAGGGGCAGGTTCAGTCGCAGGTCGGCTGCCAGCTCACCGCTACCGCGCCAGGCATCCAGCGCGCCCCCCAGGGGCTCCGCCAGGGGCGACTCCCGGAGCAGGCGCAGTCCGTCACTGGCGGGACCGGCGAGGGTGGCACTGACCAGCAGTCGGAGTTCATCGTCCGCACTGCGCCAGGTTTCCGCCGACAGCCGGGTGACCTGGCTGTTGAACAATTGCGCCTGTTCCGACCAGAGGCTCACACGGCTATCATCGATCACCAGGGTACCCGACAGGGCCGAGAGCATCGGCCAGTGCGGGTCAAAACGCAGCCGGGCATCGGCGACGTCGAAAAACAGCTGCACTGTGCGCGCATCCCGCGCGCCCGGGCGCAGGCTGCCGCGCCAGACGAAACCGCCCTTGCGCACCTCCCCGGCCCGCAGGCTGTCGGACAGCCAGGTCAGCAGGCTGTCGGGCAGAATGTAGGGGAGGTACTTGTCGCGATAGCGCGGATCAATGCTTTCGACGCCCACCAGCAACTGCATGTCGACATCGCCCAGTCCGCGACGCAGGGGCACATCCAGCCCGAACAGGGCCCGCGCCGTGCCCTCCTCGCCGGTGGCGCTGAGCAAACCGCTGGAAAGCCGCAGCCAGTCGCTGTCCCAGTGCAGGTCAATGGCACCCGCCAGCTGACGCCATTGCAGGGGCTCTCGGTAGACCGTAGGAAAGTTCAGCGCGACATCCTGGCTATCCAGCACGACGCGGCCATGTCCGGCCCGAAGGTGGAGCTCTCCCGCGGCGCCCTCGACCCCCGGCGCCCCACGCCAGGAGTCCAGCGCAAGGCCCTCGAAACGGCCACTCACTGACCAGCTTTCGCCAGCCAGCGAAAGGTCGTCTAGTCGCAGGCGGAACACCGGCAGTAGGCCGGCGGGCTGAAGTGTCTCCAGCGCTTCACCTAGCCCCTCGGGCAGGGGGCTGTCTGGGCCGGCCAGCAGCCGCAGGGACTCCAGCCGCAGGCCGTGGGCGTTGAGCTGCGCGCTGTCCCCGTGGAGCGCCACCGACAGCGCCGGCAAATACTGATCGAGGGCTCCCTGGCGCAGGTGAAGGTCGCCGACCTGCAACTGCCAGCCGCGGTCCAGGCGCCTGACGCGCGCCTGACCGGCCAGCCGATCAAAGGGAAGACGCCAGGCGCGCGACCCGCGCCCCGACACGCGCAGGTCGGCGGCGTCGAAGCGCACATCCAGCCGCGGGTCGCCGCTCTTCAGGCCCAGCCAGACTTCAAGCTCGGCGCTGCCATCCAGATCAAGCGGCAGGTCTCTGTCGCCGGGCCACCAGCTGGCCAGCCCCCGCAAGTCACGCACCTGCAGCTGCGCATAGACGTCACCACTGTACTCGGCGGTATCAAAGGGATTACCCAGTCCATCGGCAAGCAGGGTCACCGCGGTACCACGCACAGTCTGCAGTTCCGCGCGCAGCTGGCGGCGGCTGCCATCCCGCAGCAGGCTGAGGTCCAGGCTGAGAACCTGTACCGAACCATCTGGCAGGCGCAGGTGGAGTCGATTGTCACGCAGTACAACCCGCTCCAGGTCGAGCAGCAGCTCCTCCACCCAGGCCCCCGAGCCGTTGGGACTGCGCCCCAGCCCCAGCAAGCGAAAATCCCCCTCCCCGGTCAGCTCTCCCCTCAGGTCGAGGCCGGCGAGCTGGGCGCGATTCACCCGCAGCGAACCGCTGCGCAGGCTGGCCCAGACATCGATGGTGGCGCGCCCGGCCTCCAGCGTGACGGCACTCGCCGCACCGGGGCTCTCGCGCAAACTCAGCCCGTGGAACACCAGCTGCGGACGGAAGCCGCGCCAACGCGCCTCAACTGCGCGGGCCTCCAGGTGCACCGGCAGCTGCTCGCTCAGAGCCGCCAGCAGAGGCGCCTGGTAACTGCTGACCATGCCTGTCAGCAGGCGACCCGCGCTGACATAGGTGGCGAACAGGAGCAACAGGCTGACCAGCACGATCCATAGCCCGTCGGCCAGCTTCAACATCCCGCCTCTGTCTTCAACGGTCCCGCTCATGGCCCGCATCGCCCATTAAAGCAACACAATGTCGAACTGTTCCTGACTGTAGCCCGGCTCCACCCGCAGGCTGATGGATTTACCGGTGAACTCCTCGAGATCGGCCAGACTGCCGGACTCCTCATCCAGCAGCCGGTCGATCACCGACTGCCCCGCCAGCACCGCCAGGCACTCGTTCTCCCAGGCCCGCGCATCGCGGATAATCTCACGGAAAATCTCGAAACAGACGGTCTCCGCCGTCTTCAGCTGCCCGCGCCCCTGACACACCGGGCAGGGTTCGCAGAGGATCTGCTGCAGTGACTCACGGGTGCGCTTGCGGGTCATGGCCACCAGTCCCAGTTCCGTGACGCCAGTCAGGGCGGTGCGGGCCGGATCGCGGGCGAGCGCCTTCTCCAGCGCGCGCAGCACCTGGCGGCGGTGCTCGGAATCGCGCATGTCGATGAAGTCGATAATGATGATGCCGCCCAGGTTGCGAAGCCGCAGCTGTCTGGCCAGCGCCACGGCCGCTTCCAGGTTGGTCTTGAAGATGGTCTCTTCCTGGTTGCGGCGCCCGACATAGGAGCCGGTATTGACGTCGATCGTGGTCATCGCCTCGGTCTGGTCAATGACGATATGACCACCGGATTTCAGCTCTACACTGCGCTCCAGGGCACGCTGGATCTCCGCCTCGACACCGTGCAGCTCGAACAGCGGGCGCTCGCCCCGATAACACTCGAGCAGGGGACTGACCTCGGGCACATACTCCGCACAGAAGGCCTGCAAGGCATCGTAGCTTTCCTGGCTATCGATCCGGATGCGCTCCACGCCGGGCCGGGCCAGATCGCGCACAGTCCGCAGATGCAGAGGCAATTCCTCGTAAATGACCGGCGGGCCGTCGCGCTCGACACTGCGCCGGGTAACCGCGGCCCACAGCCGCTGCAGGAAACGCAGATCGGCGCGGATCTCCGCGGCACCCACCCCCTCGGCGGCGGTACGGAGGATGTAGCCGCCGGTGGCATCGCCGCCCTCTTCGGCCAGGGCTTCGGCGAGCAGCGCCTGCAAGCGCCGGCGTTCAGCGTCGTCGTCGATACGCTGTGACACACCCACATGCCGGCTTCGGGGCATGTACACCAGGTAGCGGGAAGACACGGAGAGGTCGGTGCTCAACCTGGCCCCCTTGGTGCCGATGGGCTCCCGCGTGACCTGTACCACCAGTTGCTGCCCCTCCTGCAGGCGGTACTGTATCGGCTGGTCGCGCCCCGACTCGCCTCCGCTCGCCGGCAGCAGGTCGGCGGCGTGCAGGAAGCCGGTACGGCCGGCGCCGATTTCGACGAAGGCGGCCTGCATGCCCGGGAGTACGCGAACCACTTTGCCGCGGTAGATATTGCCGGTCATGCCCCGGCTGGTGCTGCGCTCGACGTAAACATCCTGGGTGGCGCCGTTGTCGACCACTGCCACCCGCGTCTCCCGCGGGGTCACATTGACCAGGATCTCCTCACTCATCGCACTGCCCCAGTGCCGTCTGCACCCGGTGGCGGCACAGCAACTGCCAGGTTTCCGCCAGAGGCAGCCCCACCACATTGCTGTAGCTGCCGTTGATACTCGCCACCAGTGCGCCACCGAGCCCCTGGATGGCGTAGGCACCCGCCTTGTCCCAGGCCTCCCCGCTGTCCAGGTAGCGCTCGCAGGTGGTACGGTCCAGCCCCAGGAAGGTCACCGCTGTCTCCACCGCAATCACCTCTTCCGCGCCCTGCGTGCTCAGACAAACAGCGGTCATCACCTGGTGGGTGCGGCCGCTCAAGCGGGCCAGCATCCCCAGTGCATGGAAGTGGTCACGGGGCTTGCCGAGGATATCATCGTCCAGCACCACGCTGGTGTCGGCCGCCAGCACCGCGGACTCGGCATGCCCGCCCTCACGCACGGCGCGAGCCTTGTCCCGGGCCACGCGGCGCACATAGTCCACGGGGCTTTCACCGGGATGCGGGCTCTCGTCAATATCGGCTGGCACGACCACAAAGCGTACCCCCAGCTGCTCGAGGAGCGCCTGGCGGCGAGGAGAGGCGGAAGCGAGAACCAGGGAGTCTTGCATCAATCACACCATGTGGTAGTAGCGCCGCAGCGCTCTCAGCACGTGCAGGACCACCGGCCAGACCAGCGCACTGGTTAGCGCCGGCAGCAGGAACAGCAGACTGCCTGCCGCGGCGCCCTGCAAACTCTGCACCCACTGATAGATCAACTGGTGCATGCCAATGATCAGAAACACCATAGCCGACTGTTGCCAGAGGCTGAAGACCCGCAGGCGTTTGTAAAGCAGGGCCACCAGCAGGGCCACGGCAAGCAGTGCAAGACCGTGCTGCCCCAGGGGCGCCCCCTCCAGCACATCCTGGAACACGCCGGTTACCGCAGCACTCAGCAGGCCGACCCTGTGTGGCAAGGCCATGCACCAGTAAAGCATCACCAGCGCCACCCACTCGGGCCGGGCCCATTGCAGCCACAGCGGGTTGGGAACAATGGCGAGCACAGCGGCCACCAACAGGGTGAACGCAATGATGCCGTAACCGGCGCGGCTGCGCATGCTCAGCCGGAATCCTGACCGGCGGACCCACCCGCCGGGTCAGCTGAACGCTCTGCCGG
Source organism: Haliea atlantica (assembly GCF_054779855.1). Taxonomy (NCBI): domain Bacteria; kingdom Pseudomonadati; phylum Pseudomonadota; class Gammaproteobacteria; order Cellvibrionales; family Halieaceae; genus Haliea; species Haliea atlantica. Next base: position 950,216 of record NZ_BAAGXL010000003.1, read on the forward strand.
CGTTTCCCGGGTCGACTCGGCCTCGGCACCGACAAACACCAGGAGAACATGGCGGCTGCGATCCAGCGCCGCCGAGGGGCGCGCCAGAATCCGCGCGAAAGGCTGCCCCGGGTCGCGATCGACCTGGGTGACGACACCGACGGGGTAACCCACCGGGAAGCGGCCACCCAGCCCCGAACTGACCAGCAGGTCGCCGGGCTCGATGTCGGTGGTCACCGGGATGTGGTGGACTTCCAAGGCATCCAGGGACCCATTGCCCTCGGCAATCGCCCGCACGCCGTTGCGATTGATCTGCACCGGTGTCGAGTGTGTCGGATCGGTAATCAGGAGTACCCGGGCAGTATACTCGGCAACCTCCACCACCTGACCCACCAGGCCCTCGGCGTCGATCAGCGGCTGGCCGATATAGACGCCGTCCTGGGCGCCCTTGTTGATCACCAGCAGGTGGCGCATCGGATCCGGCGAGACACCAATCAGTTCAGCCACCTGGACATCGTTACGCACCAGGGCAGTGGAACCGAGCAAGGCCCGCAGGCGGAGGTTTTCCGCCTGCAACGAGGCCATCTGCTGGGCACGCCCCTGCAGCAGCAGGTTCTCCCGGCGCAGGCGCTCGGCATCGCGAATCAGCGCCGAGCGGCTGCGCAGGTGCTGCCCTGCCCAGTCATCGACCTCGCGGGGGATATCGGCCACCCAGAACACCGGCGTGGCGAGGGTATTCAACAGCGCCCGGGTGCGCCCCAGGCTGTTGAAATGCAGGTCGGCAACCAGCAGACCCGCGAGGGCCAGGACTGCAACCAGCAGGCGCAGGCCCAGATGCGATTCCTTGACGAACAGCGGCTTGATGTCAGCACTCCGCGGTCATGGCAGGCCACCGGCGAAGGCAGGCTCACTCGGTGGAAAGCAGGTCGATGGTATGTCTGTCCATACGCTCCATGGCGTAACCGCCTCCGCGCGCCACGCAGGTCAGCGGGTCGTCGGCCACGATCACCGGCAAGCCGGTTTCCTCGGCAATCAGCTTGTCGAGGTCGCGCAGCAGCGCGCCGCCACCGGTGAGGACAATGCCACTTTCCGCGATATCCGCCGCCAGTTCGGGCGGCGACTGCTCCAGGGCAGTCTTCACGGCCTGCACGATGGATGAAAGCGGGTCCTGCAGTGCCTCGAGAATCTCGTCGCTGTTGAGCGTGAAGCTCCTCGGCACCCCCTCGGCGAGGTTGCGGCCGCGCACATCGATCTCGCGCAGCTCGCTGCCGGCAAAGGCGCAACCGATCTCCTGCTTGATGCGCTCGGCCGTGGCGTCGCCGATCAGGCTGCCGTAGCGGCGCCGCACGTGGGAGACAATCGCCTCGTCAAAGCGGTCACCACCCACCCTTACAGAGTCGCGGTAAACCACGCCGTTGAGAGAAATGATGGCAATCTCGGTAGTGCCGCCGCCGACGTCAACCACCATGCAGCCGGTGGCCTCCTCGACGTCGAGGCCCGCACCGATGGCGGCGGCCATGGGCTCCTCGATCAGCCGCACCTCGCGGGCACCCGCACTGAGGGCCGACTCGCGAATGGCGCGCCGCTCAACCTGGGTGGACATGCAGGGCACGCAAACGAGGACCCGGGGGCTGGGGCGAATGAAGCGGCTCTCGTGCACCCGGGCGATAAAATGCTGGAGCATTTTCTCGGTGACCTGGAAGTCGGCGATAACCCCGTCCTTCAGCGGACGGATGGCGGTGATGTTGCCGGGGGTACGACCGAGCATGCGCTTGGCTTCAGTGCCGACGGCCTCAATGGTTTTCTGACCGTTGTGAAAGCGAATGGCCACTACCGAGGGCTCATCCAGCACAATACCCTTGTCGCGCACATAAATCAGAGTGTTGGCCGTGCCCAAATCGATCGACAGATCGTTCGAGAACACTCCGCGCAGCTTTTTCAACATGTACGATGACTACCTTGTGAGATGGAAAGAGGCCTTTCGCGCCTCATCTGTGCCCCAGAAGAGGCCGGAAGATGGTCCGGTACACGGACTTCTGCTTGTTATCGACAATGGCTCGCAACTCTAGCAACCGCGGGGATTTTGGGCAAGGCGCAAATGTGATAACTTTATGTTCTTGGCCACAGGCCCAGAGACCCACCGGAACACCGACACCGGAGCCCCATGACAGTACACGAGGACGAGATCGCCAGGCTCGCCGAACTGGCGCGTATCCGCATTGCCGACGACCAGGTGCCAGCGGTGACCCGTCGCATTGGCGACATACTCGGCATGGTCGAGCAGCTGCAGGCCGTGGACACCGACGGCATCGAGCCCATGACAAACCCCCTCGACGCGGTACAGTGCCTGCGCCCGGACCGGGTCACCGAACACAACCAGCGCGACGCCCTGCAGGCAGTGGCGCCGGCGGTCGAGAACGGCCTCTACCTGGTCCCCAAAGTTATCGAATAACCGGCGCCCCTGCCGCAGGATTTCCCCATGCACGATCTGACCGTTGCCCAGCTGATTGACGGGCTGCGCAGTAAGCAGTTTTCCAGTACCGAGTTGACGCGCCACTACCTGGAACGCATCCGCCGGCTGGACCCGCAGTTGAACAGCTACATCACCGTGGACGAGAGTGGCGCCCTGGATGCCGCCGCGGCCGCCGACCGGGCTCTCGCCAGCGCCACTGGCAACCTGCCCTCACTGACCGGCATACCCCTGGCGCACAAGGACATTTTCTGTACCCGCGACCTGCGCACCAGCTGCGGGTCGCGCATGCTGGACAACTTCGTGCCGCCCTACGATGCCACCGTGGTCAGCCGTCTGCGGGACGCGGGCGCCGTCACCCTGGGCAAGACCAACATGGACGAGTTCGCCATGGGCTCTTCCAACGAGAGCAGCTACTACGGTCCCTGCCACAACCCCTGGCACCCCGGCCACGTCCCCGGCGGCTCCTCCGGCGGTTCGGCAGCCGCCGTAGCCGCAGGCCTGGCCCCCCTGGCCACAGGCACCGATACCGGCGGTTCGATCCGCCAGCCGGCGGCACTCTGCGGCATCACCGGCCTCAAGCCCACCTACGGGCGGGTGTCCCGCCTGGGCATGGTGGCCTTTGCCTCCAGCCTGGACCAGGGCGGCCCCATGGCACGGACTGCCGAAGATTGCGCCCTGCTGCTCAACGCCATGGCCGGCCACGACCCCCTCGACTCCACGTCGGCGCAACAAGCCGTGCCGGATTTTACCGGCGAACTGGATCAGCCCCTGGCCGGCCTGCGCATCGGGCTGCCTGCGGAGTATTTCGGTGACGGGCTGGACGCAGAGACCGGCACGCGGGTGCGCGATGCTCTCTCTCTGCTGGAACAGGCCGGCGCCACCCTGGTGGATATCCAGCTGCCACACACGGCACTGAGCATTCCCACCTATTACATCCTGGCCCCCGCCGAGGCGTCCACCAACCTGGCGCGCTACGATGGCGTGCGCTATGGCCACCGCTGCGAAGATCCCGCCGACTTGCGGGACCTGTACACCCGCACCCGGGAGGAAGGCTTCGGCGACGAAGTGAAACGGCGCATCCTGGTCGGGACCTTCGCCCTCTCCGCCGCCTCCTATGACGCCTACTACCGCAAGGCACAGCAGGTTCGCCGGCTGATTGCCCGGGACTTCCAGGACGCCTTTTCCCAGGTCGACATCATCGCCGGCCCCACCACACCGGGGCCCGCTTTCGCCCTGGGTGCCAAGACCGACGACCCGCTGTCCATGTACCTCGAAGACGTCTATACCCTGGCCGTCAACCTCGCCGGCCTGCCCGGCCTGTCCGCGCCCGCAGGTCGGGTCAACGGCCTGCCGGTGGGCCTGCAGCTGATCGGCAACCATTTCCAGGAGTCGCGTCTGCTGAACGTGGCCCACCAACTGCAGCAGCGTTCCGACTGGCATCTGCAGACACCCCCGGAAACCGAAGGAGGCGCGCCATGAGCTGGGAAGCCGTCATCGGCCTGGAAGTGCACTTGCAGCTGGCCACCGACTCGAAAATCTTCTCCGGCGCCGCCACCACCTTTGGCGCCGAGCCCAATACCCAGGCCTGTGCCGTGGACCTGGCCATGCCGGGCATGTTGCCGGTACTCAACGAGCAGGCCGTGCGCTATGCGGTGATGTTCGGCCTGGGTATCGGCGCGGAGATCGGCACGCGCTCGATTTTCGACCGCAAGAACTACTTTTACCCCGACCTGCCCAAGGGCTATCAGATCAGCCAGTTCCACCACCCCATCGTCGGCCGCGGCCGCTTCGAGATCACACTGGAGGATGGCAGCACTCGGGAGATCGGCATCACCCGGGCCCACCTGGAGGAGGACGCTGGCAAGTCCCTACACGAGGACTTCCATGGCCAGAGCGGCATCGACCTCAATCGCGCGGGCACGCCCCTGCTGGAGATCGTCACCGAGCCCGACCTGCGCAGCGCCGAGGAGGCGGTCGCCTACCTCAAGGCCCTGCACAGCCTGGTCACCTACCTGGGCATCTCCGACGGCAACATGGCCGAGGGTTCGATGCGCTGCGACATCAATATCTCCCTGCGCCCCACCGGCAGTGACCAGCTGGGCACCCGCGCGGAGATCAAGAACGTCAACTCCTTCCGCTTTGTGGAGCGCGCCATCCGCCACGAGATCGAGCGCCAGAGCGATATCCTCGAGGACGGCGGCAAGGTGGTACAGGAGACCCGCCTCTACGACGCCGAGCGCGACGAAACCCGCTCCATGCGCAGCAAGGAAGTGGCCAACGACTATCGCTATTTCCCCGAGCCCGACCTGCTGCCGGTGGTACTCGACGACGCCTGGATCGAGGAGATCCGCGCGGGGCTGCCGGAGCTGCCGGTGGAGAAGCGCCAGCGCTTTGAACAGCAGTACAGCCTCGGCGCCTACGACGCCGGGGTCCTCTCCGCCAGCCGTCCGCTGGCGGACTACTTCGAGACCGTGGCCGGCGGCTGCGGTGACGCCAAGCTCGCCGCCAACTGGGTACAGGTCGAACTGCTCGGCCAACTCAATCGCAATGACCTGGGTCTGGCGGACAGCCCGGTTTCCGCAGAAGCCCTGGCGGGACTGCTGCAACGCATTCAGGACAACAGCATCTCGGGCAAGATCGCCAAACAGGTCTTCGAAGCCATGTGGCAGGGCGAGGGAAGCGCCGACGAGGTGATCGAGGCTCGCGGCCTGAAACAGGTCAGCGACAGCGGCGAACTGGAGGCCATGGTGGCCCGGGTCGTCGCCGACAGCCCCGACCAGGTGGCCCAGTACCGGGCCGCCGACGAGGGCAAACGCAAGAAACTGGTGGGTTACTTTGTTGGCCAGGTGATGAAACTCTCCCGCGGCCAGGCCAACCCCAAAATGGTCAACGACCTGCTCGCGCAGGCACTGGACGAGACGGATTGAACAGCGTGAAAAAAGACAAGGAAAAGGTTATTGACGAAGTCTGGACCGAAGAGCGGGTGCGCAGCTTCCTGCAAGTGCGCAGCCACGACGGTACCGACGCGGATTTCCACCGCCTGCTCAAGGCCTACCAGAGCATGCGGGCCGAGGATTTTGCCGACTTTGTCGGCTTCTTTGTGGAAGAGGGCTACCGGCTTGACGCCACCGACCGAGAGGGTCGTAGCGTGCTCGACATTGTCAGCCAACACCGCCACGGCAAGCCCTACGCAGACATTCTCCGGGCCGCCGGGGCCGGCAAGACCGAGACCGACGCACCGGCCTGAGCTGTCCGCCGCCGCGCTGAAGCGACTTACTGTGGCGGCACGCGCCCTTTCATGAAGCGCTCGCGATTCTTCTGCTTCTGGGCCTGACTCTTGCGCAACAGCACATAGACAGCGCCGGTGCCCCCATGCTGGGGACGGGCGCTGTGGAAGGCCTGTACCGCGGGCAACTCCCGCAGCCAGACATCCACACAGCCCTTGAGGACCGCACAGCGCTCGCGCTCGGGCTTGCGTTCGCCCTTGCCGTGCACCACCAGAACACTGCGCAGGCCGAACTCCTCGCACTGCTCGACGAAGCCGAACAGCTCCTCCCGGGCACGCCGTACCCCCATGCGGTGCATGTCCAGGCGCGCCTCGTGCTCGTAACGTCCCTGGCGAAGCTTTCGGTAAACACCGTTCTGCACCCCGGGGCGCTTGAAGTCCAGTACATACCAGGGATCCAGGGGCGCAATTTCGCGGTCAGTCAGGATGTTCCGGTCCGTGGCGGCGGAGGTCACCGCCGCATCCCGGCGCGCGGCCAGCGACATATCGTCGGCTGCCGCCGCACCGCCCCTGCGGGCCACCCGGCGCTCCCCGCGAAGGGGCTTTACATCCGAAAACTCCTGCCAGAGCAGCTTCAGGTCGTCTTCGTCGTCCGCCATACACTCACCACCTGCGTTCAGTGCGCTATTATAACGCCCCATGATTCTGCAATTCGACCCGACAGCCACCACGCAACACCATTGCCCGGCCTGCGCTGGCGACAATCGATGCGCCGTCGCCAGGGGCCTGCCCGGCGACCAGTGCTGGTGCCAGGGGGTCAGGCCCGCGCCAGGCGCCCTGGCCGCACTGACACCCGACGCTGCGGGCCGCTGTCTGTGTCGAGCCTGCCTCAGCCAAGAGGAGAAACCGGATGCCAAAAGGTAACCTGCTTCACGGCGCGGACTACCTGGCCCGGGGCGCCCGCATGCTCACCCACCCGGCGCTGCGCACCTTCGTGGTGGTACCGCTGGTGGTCAATATCCTGATTTTTGCCTCTCTCTGGGGAGTCGCCTTTAGCTGGCTGAGCGAGGTTGTGGACGGCTGGATGGCGGCCATGCCGGAGTGGCTGGGCTTTCTCGAATGGCTGCTGTGGCCCCTGCTCATCGCCCTGTTTGCGCTGATTACCGGCTATCTGTTCACCGCCGTGGCCCTGCTGATCGCCTCCCCCTTCAACAGCCTGCTGGCGGAAAAAGCCGAAGAGCTGACTACCGGCCAGCCGGTCGCCGGTCTCGAGGGCCTGGGCCAGGCGCTTTTGTCCGTGCCCCGCGGCATGTGGCGGGAGGTACAGAAGCTCCTTTACTATCTGCCCATGGCGCTGCTGGTCCTGGTACTGACCTTCATTCCGCCAATCAGCGCCCTGTCACCGGTACTGTGGTTCCTGCTCGGCGCCTGGATGATGAGCCTACAGTTCATCGACTACCCCATGGACAACCACCAGCTCAGCTTTGCCCGGGTTCGGGAGGCCGCGCGCTCGCGCCGCCTGAGCAGCCTGGGCTTCGGCGGTCTGGTGGCGATTTGTGCGGGGATTCCGCTGCTGAACTTCTTCGTGGTGCCGGCGGCGGTGGTCGGCGCCACCCTGCTCTGGTGCGAGGAACTGCGCCCCTGACGCCGGCGCGGGAAAGACGGGCATCCCGGGCCAGCGCGACGCGCCGGCCGGGGGGCATCAGGCCAGCAACTCCTTCGGCGGGTGGGTGCACTCCAGGCGCTCGCCCAACAGGGCCTCGATATCCGGCAGCAGGAAGGCATCGTCCTCGCTGGCGAAACTGATCGAGGTGCCAGTGGCCCCGGCACGACCGGTGCGGCCGATGCGGTGCACGTAATCATCCGGGTCTTCCGGCAGGTTGTAATTGACCACGTGGCTGACGCCATCCACGTGGATGCCACGCCCGGCCACATCGGTTGCCACCAGGACCTTGATCCGCCCCTGCTTGAAGGCTTCCAGCGTGCTGGTGCGCTTGGACTGGTGAATCTCCCCGGAGAGGATACCGGCCGCCACGCCGGCCTTGCGCAGGCGCTCGTGCAGGCGACGCACCTGGTCCCGGCGGTTGGCGAAAACGATCACGCTGTTCGCCTCGTCGCTGCGCAGGAGGTTGGTGAGGACCCGGAAGCGCTCCTCGCTGCTGACCAGGTAGACCTTCTGGTCCACCGAGTCGGTGGCCACGTGGTCCGGCTCGATCTCCACTGTCACCGGATGGTAGGTCCACTGCTGGGCCAGGTTGAGAATATCCTGGGTGAAGGTGGCCGAGAACAGCAGGGTCTGCCGGCAGTCCTTCTGCGGGGTGGCTCGGACGATGCGCTTGACCTGGGGAATGAAACCCATGTCCAGCATGCGGTCGGCCTCGTCCAGCACCAGGCTCTCCACCCGGTCCAGGTAGAGGTCGCGGCGCTGCAGGAAGTCGATCAGGCGCCCCGGCGTGGCAACCACCAAATCAACAATATCGGTATGCAGACGATTGAGCTGCTTCTGGTAATCCATCCCGCCAATCAGTGTCACCACCTTGAGCCCGGTGTGCTTGCCCAGGTCATCCGCGTCCGCGGCGATTTGCATCACCAGCTCGCGGGTGGGTGCAATCACCAGGCCGCGCGGCTCGCCGAGGAAGCGCTCGCCTTCCGGGGGGTGGCTGAGCATGTCGTTGAACAAGGTGATAAGAAAGGCAGCCGTCTTGCCGGTACCGGTCTGGGCCTTGCCAATAGCATCGTGTCCCTGCAGCGTCTGGGGCAGGATGGCCGCCTGAATCGGCGAGCAGTACTGGAAGCCGAGATCCGCGATGCCGTGCATGATTTCGTCGCGCAGCCCCAGGTCATGGAAACGGGTCTTGCCCTCGACCGGCTCCACCTTGAAATCCTCGGGGCTCCAGGGCGCAGGTGGCTCGGCGGACCTGGAGGCGCGCTTGCGGCGCGGCTTGCCGGCGCCGCGGTCGCTGTGTCCGTGGGAGCGACCGGGTTGCCGCTCCTGCTGCGGGGCGTCCGCTGCGGGGCTGGCGGATGCGGGCGTGGGAACCGTGGGGGTGTCGGGAGTGGTGGCCTTGTTCCTGCTGCCACCACCGAGGAGGCGTTTGATCAATGCCGGACTCCTGGTCGCGAAAATCGGCCTAGTCTAACACTCTTTGTCGGCTCTGGCCGAGCCTCCGCCGAATGGACCGGTCGCGCAGGCAGGACAGTTGGCGCGCCGCGGTAATGACAGCCGGGTAAATTCCAGCTGACCCAGGTCGACCAGCAACAATCCGCGATCCAGGGGCGGCGCCAGCCCGCTCAGCCACTTCAATGTTTCCATGGCCTGCAGGGCACCCAGCACGCCGACCACCGGGCCCAGCACGCCGTTCTCGCTGCAGCGCAGAGCGCTGTCATCCACCGGTTCGGGATAGAGGCAGCGGTAGCAGGGGCCGCCGCGGGCGGTGTCGAACACCGCCAGCTGCCCTTCCAGGCGGATCGCGGCGGCCGAGACCAGGGGCTGCCCGCTCTCGATACAGGCCTGATTGAGGGCACAGCGCGTGGCGAAATTGTCCGTGGCATCCACCACGATATCCACCTGTCGGCACAGCTCTGGCAGCTCCTGGGGCTCCAGACGGCGCGGCAGCACCGACAGCGAAACCTCCGCGTTCATTGCCGCCAGTGTTTGCGCGGCGGACTCTGCCTTGTTCCGCCCCACCCGGGCCTCGCTGTGCAGTACCTGCCGCGGCAGGTTGGACAACTCGACCCTGTCGCCATCCGCCAGCACAAGCTGCCCCACCCCGGCACCCGCCAGGTACTGTGCGCAGGCACTGCCCAGGCCGCCCAGACCGACCACCAGCACCCGCGCCGCGGCCAGGGCCTGCTGGCCGGCCACATCCAGGCCCGGCAGCATGATCTGCCGGCTGTAGCGCAGCAGCGCCTGGTCAGTCAGCACGGCAACCCCCGGTAACCCGCGGCTGGCCGGCCAAATCGCAACGGGTCGCCACCGCGCTGTAACCTGCCGCCTCCAGCAGACCGCGCACCGCCTCCGCCTGCTCAAAACCGTGCTCCAGCAGCAACCAGCCACCGGGATGTAACCATTCGGGGGCATCGGCAATCAGGCGCCGGATATCCGCCAGGCCATCATCGCCCGCCGCCAGAGCCTGGCGCGGCTCGAAGCGCAGATCCCCCCGTTGCAGATGTGGATCCGCCGCCGCTACATAGGGCGGGTTGCTCACCACCAGATGGAAGCGACCGGCGGGGAGCAGGGCGAACCAGTCGGAGCAAAACCAGTGCACGCGACCCGGCAGCAAGCGCTCGCCATTGCTCCGCGCGACTGCCAGAGCGGCCTCGCTGCGGTCGGCGGCGGCGACCCGCCAGTGCGGTCGCTCACTCGCCAGCGCCAGGGCTATCGCCCCGCTACCGGTACCGAGATCCAGCACTGCCGCCGCCCCGGGCAGGGGCAGATCCAGCGCCCACTCCACCAGGGTTTCGGTGTCGGGCCGGGGAATCAGGGTGTCGGGGGTCACCCGCAGTGACAGGCCCCAGAATTCGCGCTCGCCGACCAGGTAGGCCACCGGTTCTCCCGCGGCCCGCCGCGCCAGCAGCTCGCGAAAATGTTGCGCAAGCGCGGCTTCGACCGGGTGTTCCGGCCAGGTGTAGAGCCAGCTGCGCGAGCGCTGGAGGACGTGCCCGAGGAGGATTTCCGCCTCGCGCCGGGACTCCTCGCCGGTCAGCTCGGCGGCGCGCAGCAACTCGCTGACCGAAGCCATCACTGCCCGGCCAGGGCCGCCAGCTGGTCCGCCTGGTATTCCTGACGCAGCGGCCCGATGACCGCATTCAGGTCGCCGGCCATGACCTCGTCCAGCTTGTACAGGGTCAGGTTGATGCGGTGGTCAGTGACCCGGCCCTGGGGAAAGTTGTAGGTGCGAATGCGGTCGGAGCGGTCCCCCGTGCCCACCAGGTTGCGCCGCTGCTCTGCTTGCTCGGCGGCGGCCTTGTCCTCGGCGCTGCTGAGCAGTTTGGCCTGCAGCAGGGACAGCGCCCGGGCACGGTTCTTGTGCTGCGAGCGCTCGTCCTGGCATTCCACCACGATACCCGAGGGCAGGTGGGTAATACGCACGGCGGAATCGGTCTTGTTGACGTGCTGACCGCCAGCGCCGGATGCGCGAAAGGTGTCGACGCGCAGGTCGGCCTTGTTCAGCTCGACCTCATCCACCGCTTCGGGCTCGGGGAGGATCGCCACGGTGCAGGCCGAGGTATGAATGCGTCCCTGGGATTCCGTCTCCGGCACCCGCTGGACCCGGTGGGCGCCCGATTCGAACTTGAGCCGGGCGTAGACATCCCGGCCCTCGACACGGGTGATGATCTCCTTGTAGCCCCCGTGTTCGCCGGGCCGCTCGGAAAGCACTTCGATGCGCCAGCCCTGCTGCTCGGCGTAGCGGCTGTACATGCGAAACAGATCGCCGGCAAAGATCGCCGCCTCGTCACCCCCGGTGCCAGCCCGGATTTCCAGAAACACGTTGGCCGCGTCCTGCCGATCGCGGGGCAGCAGCAAGGTCTGAAGTTCGCGCTCCAGCTCGGCCAGCCGCTGCTCATCGGCGGCCACCTCCTCCTCGGCCATTTCCAGCAGCTCGGGGTCGCTCTCTTCCGCCTGCATCTGGCGGGCGCCACTGAGATTGGACTCGATACGCCGGAACTCCCGGTAACAGCCAACCACTTCCTCGAGCTCGGCAAACTCCCGGGACAGCTCCCGGAAGCGCGGCTGGTCGGCAATGGTTTCGGCATCACCCAGGAGCGCCGAGACCTCCTCATGGCGTTCCGCGAGGGTGTCCAGCTTGTTCAACAGGGACGATTTCATTGCAGCGTGTGCTTCCCGGTCAGGGTGTGGGGTGGCAGTGACTTGGCCTTGTCGTCATTCGCTCCGGGCTGGCGCTCTTCGGCCACGGCACGGGACTCGCTGGCAGCCTCCCCGTCGTGGTGCTCCAGCCCCAGCAGGCGCCTGGCACTGGCCAGCAGGTCCTGCCGCCCATCCACGCTGGCGCGCTTCAATCCGGCCGTCGGCGCGTGGATCAGCTTGTTGGTCAGGGTGCGGGCCAGCTGGGCCAGCACCTGCTCGGGATCGTCGCCCCGGCTGAGGGCTCGCAGGGCGCGCTGCAGTTCCTGTTCGCGCAGGCGTTCCGCCATGTTGCGGTACTCCCGCACGGAGTCCACTGCCGCGATACTGCGTCGCTCCTCGAGGTAGAGGCGGACGCCGTCTTCAATCAGCAGGTCGGCCTTGCGCGCCTCCTGCTGCCGACTGCGCAGGCTGTCATCGACGATCTCGCGCAGGTCATCCACGGTGTACAGGTAGATATCGGCCAGCTCACCCACCTGGGGCTCGATGTCCCGGGGCACGGCGATATCCACCATCAGTATCGGTCGGTGCTTGCGGGCACGAATGGCGCGCTCCACCGCCCCCTTGCCGAGGATCGGCAACTGGCTGGCCGTGGAGCTGATGACGATATCCGAGGTCGGCAGCTGCTCGGGGATATCCGCCAGCATGACGGCCTCGGCGCCGAATTTCTGACCCAGTTCGCGGGCCCGCCCCAGGGTGCGGTTGGCGATGACGATACGCTGCACCCCCGCCTCCAGCAGGTGCCGGGCCACCAGCTCGATGGTCTCGCCGGCACCGACCAGCAGAGCCGAACAGCGCCCCAGGTCGGCAAAGATATGCTTGGCCAGATCCACTGCCGCGTAGGCCACGGAGACCGGGTTCTCCCCGATCGCGGTGTCCGTGCGCACCCGCTTGGCGATGGAGAAAACCCGCTGCAGGGCGCGCTCCAGCTCGCCTCCGAGGGTGCCCGTCTCCCCCGCCACCGCGTAGGCGGACTTCAGCTGCCCGAAGATCTGCGGCTCCCCCAGGATCATCGAATCAAGGCCACTGGCCACTTTGGCCAGGTGCTGCAGGGCCGCCTCGTCGCGGTAGAGGTAGGCGGCCTCGGCCAACTCCCCGGCGGACAGGTGATGGTAATCCGCCAGCCAGCCAGCCAGTCGCGTCAGCGCCTCGCCCGCAGCCGGATCCGGCAGGCAGGCATAGACTTCCGTGCGGTTGCAGGTGGAGAGGATCATCACCTCATCGAGGTCGAGGCGCTGACGGGCGTCCTGCAGCGCTTCCGGAACCTGCTCGGGGGCGAAGGCAACGCGCTCGCGCACCTCGACGGCGGCCGATTTGTGATTGATGCCGAAGGCGATGAGCTGCATGGGGTCGGGTGGGCGCTCCGCTCAGGTTTCGGGGCACCACACAGGCCGGCGCCCCACATTGCCGCGAATTCTATCAAGATCGGCGCAAAAAGGCAGGCAAATACGGAACCCGCTTGGGCCGAACCGGTCCATGCACTTGGGAGTCACCAGGGGAATGTGTCACTATTATCGACCCCGCTGGACCGGAAGCCTATGCCCACCCGAATCATGCTGCACCGATTGCTGCCCCTGCTGCCGGCACTCCTGCTCGGCTGCGCCGAGTTGCCGCAGGCCCCCGATGACGCCGACCCCAGACCCGAGTCGGTGGCTGCCCCGGCGGCGAGCGGCGCCGCCCAACCCGCGCCCGAACGCGCCTTCCCGGAGGACAGTCTCGAGGCCCTGATGGTCGCCGAATTTGCCCTCCGGCGGCGCGCCTACGAACCGGCGCTGGAAATTTACCTGGAGCAGGCCGAAAGCCTGCGCGACCCGGGGGTAAGCGCCCACGCCACGCACCTGGCCCAGTTCCTGCGCAATGACGACGCGGCGCTTGCGGCGGCCCGACTTTGGGCTGAGCTGGAGCCCGAACACCCCGAAGCCAACTCCACCCTCGCCGCCCAGCTGGTGCGCCACGGACAGCCCGCTGCGGCTGTCACACACCTGGCGCGCATTGCCCGGCAGGGCAAATCGGTGAATTACCCGCTGCTGCTGGGGGGCATACGCCAGGCCTCGGTAACCGAGCAGGCGGACCTGGCCTCGGCACTGGCGGAATTGTCCAGCGAGTTCCCCGACGACACCGACTTGCTGCTGACGCGCGCCCTGCTGCTGGACGAGCTGGACCGGGCGGGGCCCGCCCGCGAGGTTCTCGACCACCTGTTGACCCTGGCCCCCAACCAGCAGCAGGCGCTGATGCTGGATGCCAAACTGCGTCTCGAGGCCGGCGAAGACGCCCCCTTCCGTCGCATCGAAGCCTCGCTGGAGGCCGACCCCAGCCAGTCCAGCCTGCGCCTGCAATACGCGCGACTGCTGACCCGCAACGACCTCAAGGCCGCGCGGGAGCAGTTCGAGCGACTTTCCGCCGGCTCGCCACAGGACGCGGATCTGCTCCTCTCGCTGGCCCTGATCAACCAGGAAAACGGCGACCTGCTGGCCGCCAAGGCCTACCTGCGCCAGGTGCTGGCCCTCGGCGAGCGCCGCGATGAGGCGCACTACTACCTGGGCCGGATCGCCGAGGAGGAGGGCCGCCCGGAAGACGCCATCAAGGCCTACCGAAAGGTGGGCGACCAGGAAAGCCAGGAGTTCTTCAATGCCCGCGGTCGCATCGGCCGCATCCTGCTGGAAAACGGCGACAACGCCGCCAGCGCCCGCTTCTTCGCCAGCCAGCGCCTTGACTACCCCGAACACCGCGAACAACTCTACACCCTCGAGTCGGAACTGCTGACGCGCGCGGGGCTGATGGAGGAAAGCCTGTCACTGCTGAACCAGGCGCTGAATGAACTGCCCGACTCCACCTCCCTGCGCTACAGCCGCTCCATGCTCAGCGAGCAGATGGACGACCTGGGGCAAATGGAAGCGGACCTGCGGGCGATTCTGGCGCGGGAACCGGACAACGCCACGGCACTGAATGCCCTCGGCTACACCCTCACCGACCGCACCGATCGCCATCAGGAAGCCTTCGAGCTGATCCAGCGGGCACTTGAGCTACAGCCCGGCGAGCCGGCGATACTCGACAGCATGGGCTGGGTGCTGCATCACCTGGGTCGATCAGAAGAAGCGGAGGACTACCTGCGCCGCGCCTACACGGCCATGCCCGACCCGGAAGTCGCGGCCCACCTGGGCGAGGTCCTGTGGACCCTCGGTCGCGAGGAGGAGGCCCGGGGCATCTGGCAGGCGGGCCTGCTGCAGAATGCCGGACATCCGGTGCTGCGCTCGACCCTGCGACGCTTTGGCATCGATCCCGCAGAGCTGGCACTCTGACATGCGCGCAAGCCTCCTGTGCTGCTGCCTGTTCTGGCTGGCCGGGTGCGCAGTGACCCCCGCCACGGTCGATGTGGGCTGGGAAGCCCACCGCCAACAGGTGTCGGCCCTGGATCACTGGACCGCGCGCGGCAAGCTGGCGGTGCGCAGTGGCGAGGAAGCCGGCACTGCCAGCCTCGACTGGCTACAGATGGGCCGGCACACTCACCTTGAAATCAGCGGCCCCCTGGGCCTGCAGGCCACACGCATTCACAGTGACGGCGAGCAGCTGCACATCAGCCGGGGCGAGGAGGAGGCCCGCGTGGACCTGAGCAGCCCCGGCGCCGTGCGCGCCTACACCGGCTGGGACATACCCGTCGACGCACTGAGCTGGTGGCTGCGCGGCCTGCCCTCCCCGCACAGCCCCGCCCGGCAATCCATCGACCAGGGCCTGCTGCGGACCCTGCATCAGGACGGTTGGAGCATCCGCTTCGACAGCTATGTCGAGAGCGGCGAACTCAGGCTGCCCCAGCGCCTCGAGCTGGAGCGCGGCGATACCAGCGCGCGCCTGCTGATCCGGGACTGGCAGACGGACATGCCATGAGAACAGCACCCCTGGAACTGCTGTCACCGGCCAAGCTCAACCTTTTCCTCCACGTCACCGGGCGCGGAGCGGATGGCTACCACCACCTGCAGACGCTGTTCCAGCTGCTCGATTGGGGGGACCACATGACCTTCCGCGCCAACCACTCCGGCAAGGTGCAGCTGCAACTGGAGGGCCTGGCAGTGCCGCCGGGGGACAACCTGATCCTGCGAGCGGCCGCCCTGCTGGCCCGGCCCGGCTACGGGGTGGACATTCATTGCCGGAAGCGCATCCCCCTTGGCGGCGGCCTGGGTGGCGGCAGCTCCAATGCCGCCACAACGCTGCTGGCACTCAACCACCTCTGGCGGCTCGACATCTCGCAGGCAGAATTGCAGACTCTGGGCCGCAGCCTGGGGGCAGATGTCCCGGTTTTTGTCGCCGGCCACACCGCCTGGGCAGAGGGCATCGGCGAGGTGCTGACCCCGGTAACCCTGCCGGAGTGCTGGTACCTGATCATTCATCCCGGCTGCCATGTGCCCACGGCTGAAATTTTTTCCGCGCCGGAATTGACACGCGACAGTCTCCCCATCACAATAGCCGCCTTTTTCGGGGATACCTCCCGGAACGACTGCGAAAAAGTCGTTACCCGGCGCTTCCCCGAAGTGGAAAAGGCACTGAATTGGCTGTCTCCACACGCCGAAGCGCGGCTGACCGGAACCGGCGCCTGCGTCTTCGCCCGCTTTGCCAGCGAGGCTGAAGCACAGCGTGTTGCAGCGACAGTTCCGAGGGAATGGCAGCACTTTGTCGCCCGCGGAGTTGATCAGTCGCCCGTCCACACCAGACTGCAGGCCCTGCAAGAGGCCGACAGTCACTGACCTTTTTTATTGGGGTGTCGCCAAGTGGCAAGGCACCGGGTTTTGATCCCGGCATTCGTAGGTTCGAATCCTACCACCCCAGCCATATTTTGAGGCTTTGCAGCCGAATCGCGTTTTGCAGCGGTTGCGAAGTCTTACGAAACGGCCAACCCGCTGGCACCCGGCACGCCGGCCTGGGTTGGCCTTTGTTTTTGTGAGCAACAATCTGACCCGGGAGTGAGAGCCGTGTCCTCCAAGTTGATGGTCTTTACGGGCAACGCCAACCCCGAGCTTGCCCAGAAAATCGCCAACCGGCTCTACCTGTCCCTGGGCAAGGCCAGCGTCGGCAAGTTCAGCGATGGCGAAGTCGCCGTCGAACTCAACGAGAACGTCCGCGGTCGCGACGTGTTTGTCGTGCAGTCCACCTGCGCCCCCACCAACGACAACCTCATGGAACTGCTGGTGATGATCGACGCCCTGCGTCGCGCCTCGGCAGCCCGCATCACCGCGGTGGTCCCCTACTTCGGCTACGCCCGCCAGGATCGTCGCGTACGCTCCGCCCGGGTACCGATTACCGCCAAGGTCGTCGCGGACATGATGGTCAATGTCGGTGTCGACCGCGTACTGACCGTCGACCTCCACGCCGAGCAGATCCAGGGCTTCTTTGGCTGCCCGGTGGACAACGTTTACGGCTCCCCGGTGCTGAATACCGACATCCTGGCCAGCAACTACGACAACCTGATGGTGGTCTCGCCGGATATCGGCGGCGTGGTACGCGCCCGGGCCATCGCCAAGCAACTGGATGATGCCGACCTGGCGATCATCGACAAGCGCCGCCCCCAGGCCAACGAGGCACAGGTGATGAACCTGATCGGGGAAGTGGAAGGCCGCACCTGCCTGCTGGTGGACGACATGGTCGATACCGCTGGCACGCTGTGCAAGGCCGCCGACGCCCTCAAGGAGCGCGGCGCCACCAAGGTCGTCGCCTACTGCACCCACGCGGTGCTGTCTGGCCGCGCCCTGGACAATCTTCGGGAATCCCGGCTCGACGAGCTGGTGGTAACCGACACGATTCCTCTCAGCGATGCGGCAGCCAGCATTGGCAAGATCCGCCAGCTGACCATCGCGGACCTGCTTGCGGAGTCCATCCGCCGGGTGTCCAACGAGGAATCCATCAGCGCGCTGTTCCAGTAGGAGCAGACAACCACAACCCACTGCTGCGTCGGTCGCAGGCAAGGCAGTGTTAGCCAGGAGTCAAGACAATGTCTGACCAGTTTGAGCTTTACGCAGAAGTGCGTGACGACATGGGGAAAGGTGCGAGCCGCCGCCTGCGTCGTCACGCGGAAAAAGTGCCCGCCATCGTCTACGGTGGTGAAAAGGCGCCCAAGGCCGTGTCCCTGATCCGCAAGGACCTGGAAAAGGCGCTGGAAAACGAGGCTTTCTTCTCCCACGTGCTGACCCTGAAAGTTGGCAATGACGTGGAAAAAGCCATCCTCAAGGACCTGCAGCGTCACCCCGCCAAGGGTTTCCTGATGCACGCCGACTTCCAGCGCGTGAACGAAAACGTCGCCATCAAGGTGCATGTGCCGATTCACTTCCTCAACGAGGAAAGCTGCCACGGCGTGAAGATGCAGGGCGGCATGATCCAGCACCAGGAAACGGATATCGAAGTCTCCTGTCTGCCCAAGGACATCCCCGAATACATTGAAGTCGACATGGCGGCCGTGAAGTCCGGCGAGATCGTGCACCTGACCGATGTGAAGCTGCCCGCAGGCGTCACCGCCGTGGCCCTGACCCTGGGTGAGGACCACGACCTGGCTATTGCGTCCGTGGTACCGCCGAAAGGTGGCGCTGGCGACGACAGCAGTGAAGCGTCGGACGAGGACGAGTCCTCCTCCGATAGCAGCGAGGACTGATCGGCCCTGACGACAAGACACCGGCGTTGACGACAACATCCATCACACTGATTGTCGGGCTGGGTAACCCGGGCAGCGACTACCGGGATACCCGCCACAACGCCGGTGCCGACTTCGTCGAGGCACTGGCGAGGCGCCACGGCGCCACGCTACAAAGCGAATCGCGTTTCCACGGGCTCACCGCCCGCCTCAGCTGCCACGGGCACGACCTGCGGCTGCTGATCCCCACGACCTTCATGAATCGCAGTGGCCAGGCCGTCGGCGCCATGGCACGCTTTTTCCGTATCCCCCCCGAACAGATCCTGGTGGCCCACGACGAGCTGGACCTTCCCCCGGGCACCGCGCGCTTCAAACGCGGCGGCGGGCATGGCGGACACAACGGTTTGCGGGATATCATTCCCGCCCTCGGCAACAGCCGCGAGTTTGCCCGACTGCGAGTGGGCATCGGCCATCCCGGCCACGCTTCCCGGGTAACCGGGCATGTGCTGGGCAAGCCCAGCACCAAAGAGCGCGAGCTGATCGAGGCCAGTATCGACGCCGCCCTGGATGCCCTGCCCCTGCTGCTGGACGGGGAGGACACCCGGGCCATGACGCAATTGCACAGCTTCCGCGCCGCCTGACGGGCGGCGCCCACAGACACAGGACATCTCCATGGGTTTCAAATGCGGCATCGTCGGACTGCCCAACGTCGGCAAGTCCACCCTCTTCAACGCCCTGACCCGGGCCGGGATCGACGCGGAAAACTTCCCCTTCTGCACGATTGAGCCAAACGCCGGCGTAGTGCCGGTACCCGACCCGCGCCAGCAGGCCATCGCCGACATCGTCAAGCCACAGAAAGTGGTGCCGACGACCATGGAATTCGTCGATATCGCCGGCCTGGTGGCGGGCGCCTCCAAGGGCGAGGGCCTGGGCAACCAGTTCCTGGCCAACATCCGCGAAACCGACGCCATCGCTCACGTGGTGCGCTGCTTTAATGACGACAACGTGATCCATGTGGCCAACCAGGTGGACCCGAGGAGCGACATCGGCGTCATCAACACCGAGCTGGCCCTGGCCGACCTGGAAAGCTGCGAGAAACAGCTGCAAAAGGTCATCCGCACCGCCAAGGGCGGTGACAAGGAAGCGATTGCACTGAAGGCCCTGCTGGAAGACAAGCTGCTGCCCCAGCTGAACGAGGCCCTGCCGGTGCGCGCCCTGAGCCTGGACGACAACGAACGCGCCCTGGTCAGGACACTGCACCTGTTGACCGTCAAGCCGACCATGTACATCGCCAACGTCGACGAGGACGGCTTCGAAGACAATCCTCACCTGGAGGTGGTCAAGTCTGTCGCCGCCGAGGAAGGTGCGGTGGTCGTCGCCATCTGCAACAAGCTGGAATCCGAGATCGTCGAACTGGCGGACGACGAGCGTCTGGAGTTCCTGCAGGACCTGGGCATGGAAGAACCCGGCCTGGACCGGGTGATCCGCGCCGGCTACAAGCTGCTCAACCTACACACTTACTTCACAGCAGGCGATAAGGAAGTGCGCGCCTGGACCGTTCGCGTTGGCGCCACCGCGCCGGAGGCGGCCGGCGTGATCCACACCGATTTCCAGCGCGGTTTCATACGCGCCGAGGTGATCAGCTACGAAGACTTTATCGCCCACAAGGGCGAACAGGGCGCCAAGGATGCCGGGCGCTGGCGCCTGGAAGGCAAGGACTATGTGGTGCAGGACGGCGACGTGATCCACTTCCGCTTCAATGTGTAGAATGAGAAGCAGGCGCACAGCAATCGCCCGGAGGAGATGATCATGCCCCGCACCGTTACCGTCGCCGCCACCCAGATGGCCTGCAGCTGGGACCGCGAGGCGAACATCGCCCGCGCCGAATCCCTGGTGCGCGCCGCCCACGCCGGCGGTGCGCAGATCATTCTGCTGCAGGAGCTGTTCGAGACGCCCTACTTCTGCCAGACACCCAACGAA
The DNA here is from genome assembly GCF_054779855.1 of Haliea atlantica. Lineage (NCBI taxonomy): Bacteria > Pseudomonadati > Pseudomonadota > Gammaproteobacteria > Cellvibrionales > Halieaceae > Haliea > Haliea atlantica. The sequence continues at coordinate 970,350 of NZ_BAAGXL010000003.1, forward strand.
GACTACATGCTGCTGGCGACACGGCCGGAGGAAAACCCGGCCATCCAGCATTTCCGCCGCATCGCGGCGGAGCTGGAGGTGGTGCTGCCCATCAGCTACTTCGAGCTGGCCGGCCGTGCCCGCTTCAACTCGATCGTGATCATTGACGCCGATGGCGAAGTACTGGGCAATTACCGCAAGAGCCACATTCCCGATGGCCCCGGCTACCATGAAAAGTTCTATTTCAACCCGGGCGACACCGGTTTCCGGGTCTGGAACACGCGCTACGCTCGCATTGGCGTGGGCATCTGCTGGGACCAGTGGTTCCCGGAGAGCGCCCGGGCCATGGCCCTGCTCGGCGCAGAACTGCTGTTCTACCCCACCGCCATCGGCAGCGAGCCCCACGACCCCAGCATCCACAGCCGCGACCACTGGCAGCGGGTGCAGCAGGGTCACGCCGGCGCCAACCTCACCCCACTGATTGCCAGCAACCGCATCGGCCGGGAGGTCCAGGAGGACTCTGACATCACCTTCTATGGCGGGTCCTTCATTGCCGACGAGTTCGGCGCCAAGGTCGAGGAAGCCGACGGCGAGTCGGAGGCTGTACTGGTACACAGCTTCGACCTGGATACGGTGGAGAAACACCGTACGGCCTGGGGGGTGTTCCGCGACCGCCGCCCCCAACTCTACAGCCCCATCAACACCCTCGATGGTGAACACAGCGAATGAGCACGCCCCGCGCCGACGGTTTTTACATGCCCGCCGAGTGGGCCCCCCAGAGCCAGGTCTGGATGATCTGGCCAGAGCGCCCCGACAGCTGGCGCTCTGGCGCGCAGCCCGCACAGCACGACTTTCTCGCCGTCATTCGCGCCATCGCACGCTTCACCCCAGTGACCCTGTGCACGTCCGCCGCCAGTTTTGTGGCCGCCAGCGAGGCACTTGCCGACGACAGCGGGGTGCGGGTGGTGGAACTGTCCAACGATGACGCCTGGATGCGCGACTCCGGCCCGACCTTCCTGATTGATGGTCAGGGGGGCCTGGCCGGTGTCGACTGGGACTTCAACGCCTGGGGTGGCGACCAGGGCGGCCTCTACCCCACCTGGGATGTGGACGCCCTGGTCGCCCGCAAGGTGCTGCAGATGGAGCGCGTTCGACGCTATGCGACGCCCGGCTTCATTCTCGAGGGCGGCTCCATCCACGTCGACGGTGAAGGCACGCTACTCACCACCGAGGAGTGCCTGCTCAACCCCAACCGCAACCCACACCTGGGCCGCGAAGCCATCGAAGGCATGCTGCGGGATTACACCGGGGCGGAGCAGATCATCTGGCTGCCCCGGGGCCTGGATGGCGACGAAACCGACGGCCACATCGACAATTTCTGCTGCTTTGTGCGCCCCGGGGAAGTCCTCCTGAGCTGGACCGACGACGCCAACGACCCCAACTACCACTATTGCCGCGAGGCGCTGGCAGTCCTGGAGACCAGCACCGACGCCCGCGGCCGCCGCCTGGCGGTGCACCGGCTGCCGCTGCCCGCACCGATACACGCGATCCTGGAAAGCGAGGGCGGTGCCGAGGGCATCGAACCGGACGAGCACGGCAACCCGCCGCGCCTGGCCGCCTCCTATGTCAACTTCCTGGTCAGCAATGGCGGCATTATCGTGCCGGGTTTTGACGACCCCATGGATGCAGAAGCGCTGGCTATACTGCGACGACTTTTTCCCGAACACGAGGTGGTAATGTGCCCCGGACGGGAGATCTTGCTGGGCGGCGGCAACATCCACTGTATTACCCAGCAACAACCCCTGCCGTAGAGGCAACGCCGCAGTGCCCGCGGGCTGCAAGTCCGGGCCACCCAAGGCTTGACAGAAGCGGCCCAAGTGGGGAAAATGCGCGCCTCTCCGGTACCCGGTACCGAGTTTTGTGGCTACGTAGCTCAGTTGGTTAGAGCACAGCATTCATAATGCTGGGGTCGCTGGTTCAAGTCCAGCCGTAGCTACCACCCCTTCTTCCAGCAACATCCATCAACGCCCCCAAGTCGGCGGCTCTACCCCATTAACGGGGGACGGACATCCATCCGTACTCGATTGATAACGCCAGGCTCTCCTTACTTAATGGGGGATGCACCGATATTCACCAATCCCGTGAATGATGAAGAGCCTGAAGAGCCAAACGCGGCGCTCAGAAAGCCCCTAGCACGGCCTTCAGCAATGCAATGCCCGCGTACAGGATGATCGCGATCAAGCCCAACAGCGCGAGCACCACCGCAAGCACCAAGAACCTCGACCTAAAGCTCTCGCCGCCCGGATTGTCCAAATAGCGATCCAGTAGCGCAACGTTGCGCTGATTGGCGTGCCAGGCAAAGTCAAAAATATCCCCCACCACCGGGACCACCCCAACCACCGCATCAATGGTGACATTGCCGAGCATGCGTAGTACCAGGCTCAGGGGTGCCCCGAGTCGGACCCCCTCGAGAATGATATAGCCCGACAGGGCGAGCCCGGCAAGATCGCCCAGGCCCGGAATCAGGCCCAGCAGGCCGTCCAGCCCGATGCCGAAGCGCCGAGAGCCTGGCAGTTCTATCGCATTGTCCAGCAGCTTGGCGAGACGCTGCAGCCGCTGGCGACGGGCCGGCACCGACACACCTCAGCGCCGCGCGATAATCCAGACAGCGTGGACAATCCCCGGGATGTAGCCACACAGGGTCAGGAGTATATTCAGCCAGAAATGACCACCGATGCCGACCTGGAGAAACACCCCCAGCGGCGGCAACAGGATCGACAACAAGACACGTATCAAGTCCATTTCTTACCCCTCTCTGCAGTTTGCGACTGATTCATTTAACAGACTGGGCCATCTAGAGCTTCCGGTCAAAGCCAGTTTTGTCAATTCCGCTGCAGCGCGGGTACACGCCGGAGCCCGGCGAGATGGCTCTCGCCCGCGCTTGATTCAGGCTGTGAGAATTCGCTGCTACACTTTGCCGAGTCCCTTTTCAGGAGCTATTGACCTCGTGCCAACATCGGCAAAATTCTGCAGCGCCCGCCTAGTGCGCTGCCTGGCAGTCGGCGCCACCTTGGTGTCTGTCGCCATTCACGCCGCGGAAGAAAGGCGCAATTACCGCTACAGCGACGCCCACCTGCACAGTGTCGATTTCTTCCAGCAGGGTGAAGACCTGTCGCAATTGCTAAGCGCGATGGACGCGACAGGTGTGGACCACGCCATAATCAGCGGCATGTCGCTGATGAAAAAATGGCAGGAGGACGAACCCAAACGGCCCGACACCTACGCCGGTGATGACGCCGCTGTGTACTGGTTCAGCGCCACCGACGCTTATCTCGCAGCCGCCCTGAATGCGCTAGACCCCGCTCAACGACAACGCCTGCACCCTTTTCTCAGCGGCTTCAATCCCACCGACAAGAATGCCGACCTGCATCTGCAGAAAATGGTCACCCTGCACCCAGGGCTGTGGCGGGGTATCGGCGAGATCATCACTCGCCACGATGACCTGACTGCCTTGACGGAGGGCGAAGTGCCCAGGGCCAACAGTGAGGCCATGTTCCGCGTGTATGCCTTCGCAGAAAAACACATGCTGCCGGTGCAGCTGCACAGCAACATCACATCCAAACGCGAGCGCAATCCTCTCTACGTCAAGGAGCTGGAAGATGCCCTGGCAGAATTCCGGGAGGTGCGTTTCATCTGGGCCCACGCCGGCACCAGCAAGACGCTGCACCGGTTCCAGGGAAAAATGGACTTTCTGCTGCCGGAGGTCACTCGCCTGTTGTCAGAACATCCCAACCTGAGCATTGATCTTTCCTGGACAGTACTGGACACCTATTTGCTGGACGCCGAGGGCGAGCCCGATCCGGATTGGCTCGCCCTGGTCGATCGCTACCCCACGCGCTTCATGATTGGCTCCGATCTTCTGGGAAGATACGCGAAGCTGGAAGAGAAATTGCACAGCTTCGACGTCTTTCTCAACGCACTGCCCGCCGACACGGCGCGGAAAGTCGCGCGCGACAACTTCCTCGCACTCCTGCCCAGCGAGGGCGCCCGGCCTCTCCCCGAGTAAGCCGCACCGGCGTTTCGCGGGGCCACTGCGGCAGTCCCGGGCGAAAAGCCCTTTTGAAGCCCAGCGCCAGCAGGGGTAGCCTATGGGGCATGCTTCGAGGAGGGCCACGCCATGACTGCCACGGTTGTCGCTTTTCTGTCCTGCCTGGCGGGCTTTGTCATCATCGGCATGCTCTCCCACCGGCGATCCCGCGGCACCTCCAGCGACTACCTGGTCGCCAGCAGTTCGGTCAAACCCTGGCTCGCCGGCCTGTCGGCGGTAGCGACCAACAACAGCGGCTACATGTTTATCGGTGTCATCGGCTACACCTACAGCACCGGTTTACCGGCGGTCTGGCTGATGGTTGGCTGGTTGCTGGGGGACTACATCATGTCCTCCTTCGTCCATCGCCGGCTGCGGGAGCAGACCGCCATCACCGGGCAGAACACCTTTCCCGGCGTGCTGGCCAATTGGCACGGCACGCACTTCCGCCACTATCGCAGGCTGGCGGGCCTGGTATGCCTGATCTTTCTCGGCGCCTATGCAGCGGCACAGCTCAACGCCGGCAGCAAGGCACTGCACGTGCTCTTCGATTGGCCCATCTGGCTGGGCGCGGTTATTGGCGCTGGAATCGTTGTCGCCTACTGCTTCGCCGGCGGCATCCGCGCAGCCATCTGGACCGATGCGGCCCAGGCCTTCGTCATGATCGGCGCCATGTTCCTTATGCTGGCGGTCGCCGTCGACCACCTGGGTGGCCCGGCATCCGCCTGGCGCCAACTGAATGCGGTATCCCCGGAGTACATGAGCCTCTGGCCCGGCGCGGTGAAGGGACTGGCCAGTCCCTGGGGGCCGCTGCTGTTCATCGTGGGCTGGTTGTTCGCCGGCTTCAGCGTTATCGGCCAACCGCATATCATGATTCGCTTCATGTCGCTGGACTCCGCCGGCAGCACCAATCGCGCGCGCTTTTACTACTACGCCTGGTACCTGGCCTTCTACGCCGCGGCCAATGCCACGGGTCTGTTGTCGCGCTTGCTGCTGCCGGAGACCGAAAGCTTTGATCCCGAGCTGGCCCTGCCCACCATGGCAATGGAGCTGCTGCCACCGGTGCTGGTCGGCCTGGTGCTGGCGGGGGTTTTCGCGGCCACCATTTCCACCGGCGATTCACTGGTACTGGCCTGCTCGGCAGCGGTCACAGAGGACGCCATGGGCAAGCCACAGACGCTCTGGCGCGTGAAATCCGCGACCCTGGTCGTGGTGGCACTCGCCCTGGCCATTGCCCTGGTCGGCCCGCAGAGTGTGTTCGATCTGGTCGTCGTGTCTTGGGGGGTACTGGGTGCCGCCTTTGGCCCGCTTCTGCTGGTCTACGTCCTCGGCTACCGCCCCTCGGAGAAATTGGCCATTGCGATGCTGCTCTCGGCTCTGGCGGCAGTCTTCCTGTGGACGCGCCTGCCGCTCCTCAGTGCCTATTATGAGGGTATTGCCGGGATCATTACCGGTCTCGGAGTATTCGCCCTTGCCCACCGGCACGACAGAGCAGGCGGGCGGGGCTGAATCGCCAAACCAGGCGCCCACCGCACCAACCGTAACGCAGCCCCCCGGTTGCCAGCAGTCGCAAGCTGGCATCCAGGGCACTGGCTCGGGTTGGCTGGGGTTTTGCGCTCGATACCATCGGAGAATCAGAAGTCCAGACTGAAGCTCAGATTGAGACGACGACCGTCCAGCACGACCCCGTAGGTATCGTTGGTGATCGCCTTGTCGGCGACATTGAAAAGGCCTGCCATCAGCTTGAGCCGCGGCGACAGTTGCCAGACCGCCCCCAGATCCACAAGGGTGTATTCGGGCGTGCCGTCGCTCATCGAGGTGCGCCCCAGGTAGTCGGAGGTTTCCCCGCGGTAGTTGGCCCGCGCCCAGAAGTTCACCTGCGCCGATGCATCCCAGCTGAGACTGAGGTTGGCCATCTGTTTGGGCATCTTGTTGAGGGGCTCGCCGGCAAACTCACCGGTTTTCTGCTCGGAATCAGTGAAGGTGTAGTCGGCCTTGAGCTGCAGGCTATCGGTCAGCCAGTAATTGATCGAGGCCTCCACACCCTGCATCTCCGCCTCCGCGATGTTCTTGCGGGTGCTCAGGAAGTAGTAGGTGTTGCCGCCAAAGAAGCAGGTGTAATTGGCGTAGTCGTCGCGATCCACACCCTCGCTTTCGCAGTAGCGGTCCTCGGCAATCTTGTCCTTGAACTGGGTGTGGAAGGCCATCAGCCCCAGATTCAAGCCGCGTTCGCGATCATCGTAAATAAAACCGAGCTCGTAATTGACACTGGTTTCCGGCTCCAGATCCGGGTTGCCGATGATCAGGGCGCGGGAGATCGGGTCGCCATTGGGAGACAGGTTGGGTGACCCCCTGCCACCGGTGCCGCGACCGAAGCCCGCGGTGGCATTGGCCAGTGAGGGTTGTGTGTAGCCCGTGGAGATACCGCCCTTGAAAGTCAGCCTGTCGGTGATGTGCCAGTTGGCGTAGATACGCGGCGATAACTGGCCACCAAACTGTTCGTCATCGTCGTAACGCAGGCCCGTGGTGATACCCAGGTTGTCGATGAAGTTCCACTCCGCCTCGGCGAAGACCGCGACGATCCAGCGGTCAACGGTATCCACGGCACCTTCGACACTGGCATCCAGCAGACCGTTGGTCTCGTCGACGAACTCCTCTTCCTTGTAGCGCCCACCGAAGGTATAGATGTGCCGCTCACCCACGTAATTGGCCTGGGCGTTGAGCGTCAGCACCTCCTCTTTTTTCTCGGTCTCCACCCGATCCGAAATATCCTGTTGCAAGTAGCTGCCGGTGCTGAGCTGGCCGTACTTCCCGTCATGGGTAATGGTGTACAGCTTTTTCTGATACTCATAGCCCGAGGCCTCGTCCTCGGCGGGAATCGATTTACCCGGCGTGCGATTGAACTCCATGTCCGCCTGATCGTAGGCAAAGCCCATGCGATTGGCCTCGTCGATACGCCAGTTCAGCTTGCCACCGACCCGGGTCGTCTCCGCCTCGGGCTCGCTGGCCGCGGCGTCGCCGCCACCTGCGAAATCGCTCTCGTCGGTATGCTGGTAACTGCCGGTCATTTCGACACCCAGTACCCCATCGACGAGCGGACCCCCGAGGTAGAAGTCGCTGTTGTACGCATCGTTGCTGACATCGTTGTCGGCAAGGGTGTAGTCACCGGCGATATTCCCGGTCCAGGACTCCGGTGCCGCGCGGGTAATAATATTGATCACGCCGCCCATGGCCTCAGAGCCGTAGAGGGAAGACATCGGTCCGCGAATCACCTCCACCTGCTCGATCTTGGCGAGGGGAGGCAGGCCAATCTGCTTGCCGCCGTCGCTGCCATTGGTATTGACCGCGCGCCCGGCAGAAATGGGACGGCCATCAACCAGGTACAGCGTGTAGGTATCGTCCATGCCCCGGATACTGATGTCCTGCATGTTGCCGCCACCGGTCACATAGACACCGGGAATGTCGCGGACAGCGTCAACAATGGTGGTGTAGGCCTCCTTCCGCAGCTCCTCGCGGGAAATCACCGATATTGACGCCGGTGCATCAATGATCCGCTGCTGATAGCCCGCGGCAGTGACCACCACCTCCTCCAGCTGCCTGCCAGCATCCTGTGCCAGGCTGGACGCTGCGGACACCGCCAGCGGCAAGACACAGAGCAGCGCGTTGGCAGCGGGACGGCGTGCCGCCGATCCCTTCACATATGAACCCACCATGAAATCCCCCCTTGTTGATGCCGAAAAAACAGGACGCGAATGATAACGATTGTCATTAGCGGACATAAGGCTACAATGGCGGGACATGCTGTTGTCGAATGCGCAACAGGGCGCCTGTCTATTTACCTGGAAAGGATTCCGGTGTGTACCATCTGAACGAACTGCAGAGCTTCGTCGCAATCGTTGAGCACGGCAGCCTGACTGCCGCGGCGCGCCAGCGTCAGCTACCCAAATCGACCCTCAGCCGACATCTCGCGAGGCTGGAGGATTCTCTCGGCCAGGCGCTGTTCCTGCGCGAGGCCAATCGCCTGATTCCCACAGAGACCGGCAGGACCTTCCGCGACTACGCCAGAGGTATCCTCGAGCTGGCCAGGGAGGGGCTGGAAGACATTGAGCGCCTGTCAGAGGAACCCCGTGGAGAGCTGCGCCTGTTCGTCGACAACGGCCTGATCCGGGGCTGGCTGACCGGGGTCCTGGACTCCTTCATGCAAGGCAACGCCCACCTGCGCTGCACGCTGAATACACAACTGCCCCAGGACCCCGCCGACTGCCGCGACGCCATTGTGCTGTGGATGGGCGATTTGCCCGAACTGCCCCTGCGCCAGGAACGGCTTTGCCAATTTACCCAGGGCATCTACGGTCAGCGCGCCTACCTGGAAGAAACCGGTTACCCCCGGCGTCCAGCAGACCTCGAGCGCCACCGCTGGGTGGACCTGCTCGCGGGAGAGCCGGCCCCCCTGCAATTGACGTCAAAGCACGGCGAGCAGACACAGGTCACACCGCCACCCTTCCGCCTGCGCGCCGACCAGCTGGTGATACAGGCCGACGCCATTGCTGCGGGCCAGGGCCTGGGGCTGATGCCGACCTGGCAAGCCGCGATGCGCATCGCGGCGCACCCGGGCTGCTTCGAGCGCTGCCTGCCCGAATGGCGGGGCCCCGCGGTGCCACTATGGCTGGCCTACCCCCACGGCAGACCTACGCGCAAGCACCGCGCCTTCCTGGCGCATCTGCGGGCCTCGCTACCGGAGGAATGGCTCCAGTAGCCGGGTCGCGGCTTCAGATCCTCTCCAGCTCGACGTCTCCCAGCCCGCCGAGGTCCTGGTTGCGGTTCATGCGGATGTGCAGGGAAACGTTGTTGCGTGAGTCCGCGTACTCGACCGCCGTTTCGGCACTGATGCGCCCCTGCTCGAAGAGTTCGATCAGTGATTGATCAAAAGTGTGCATGCCGTAGCTGTGCCCGGCCTTGACGGCATCGTGAATATCGCCAAATTCATGTCGTTCGATGAGGTCCTTGATTCTCGGCGTGTTGATCAACACTTCCGTGGCGGCTGTCTTCTTGCCATCCACCGTGGGTACCAAGCGCTGACACACGATGGCGCGCAGGTTGTCGGCGATACGCAGCAGCTCCTGACTGTAGGTTTCCACCGGGAAAAAACTGATCATGCGCTCAATGGCACTAATCGCATTGTTGGAGTGCAAGGTGCTCAGGCAAAGGTGACCGGTATTGGCAAATTTGAGCGCGTATTCCATGCTCTCGGTGTCGCGCACCTCCCCCACCAGGATCACGTTGGGTGCCTCGCGCATCGCCGAGCGCATGCCGGTACTGAAGGATTCCGTATCCACGCCAATTTCCCGCTGTGCCACCACGGACTTCTTGTGGTGGTGCAGGTATTCGATAGGCTCTTCCAGGGTCAGGATATGACCGGCGGCATTCTCGTTGCGGTGATCAATCATCGCAGCCAGCGTCGTCGACTTGCCGCTGCCGGTGGCCCCCACGACCAGTACCAGACCGTTCTTCTGCATCACCAGGTCGCGCAGAATCTGCGGCAGGTTCAGCGATTCAATCGTGGGGATTTCACTGTGGACGTGGCGGAACACCAGGGACACTTCCCCGCGCTGCCGGAAGGCGTTGGCACGGAAGCGCCCCACCTTGGCAATACTGACACCGAAATCCACCTCACCACTCGCTTCGAACTCGGCGATCTTGCGGTCGTTGGCCAGTGACCGGAAGATGCGTTCCACATGACCGGGCTCCAGCTCATCGCCCATCCAGGCAAAACCACCGGGCCCCTTGAACAAAATGCGTGCGCCGGTGTGCAGGTACATGTCCTCGCCGCCTTTCTTCACCATGACCGCGAGATAGGGGCCGATTTCCAGATCCTTGACTGACATGCCGTTTTCCTTTCCTGTGCGGGGCCCGCTGCGAGGGTGCGAGCATAAAGTCGCAGTCTAGCAAGACCCCATGACATGTACAGTCAGCGCGCTTCGCGGCAAGGCTCGAGGTGATTCAGGTAGGACTGCAGCGCCACGACCCTGTCGGTAAACAGCCAGTCCGCACCGCGCCAGACTTCCCGCCGCAGGGCGCGCGGATTCTCCAGAAAGCCTGTACCCACCTGGCGGCCGGCATCCCTCAGCTGTTGCAGCCGGCGCCTGCCAAAGAGCAGGAAGGAGCCGGCCACGGCGCCGTGGCCCAGGGCCAGGTTGGCGCGAATGATCTCCGTCGCATTCATCCAGGCAACATCGACGAAGGCCGCACGCGGTATGTCGGCAAAGCCCTCCAGATGATCAGGTACCAGGGACAGCAAGTGATAATCCTCGCCGGGCTCAAGGTTGGCAAGCGCCCGGGACACCCTCGCGGGCACTGCGGGGCGCTCGCGCCAGGACTCCTTGATCTCGAGCATCAAGTGCACCTTGCCCGCCGCCAAGGCCAGAACCTCCTCGAGATGGGGAATCTCTGGCAGCTCGCGCCGCAAGGACGCAAAGGTGGTCTCCTCTATGACAATATCCGGGCGCCCCCAGAGCCGACCGGCATCCGCGTCGTGGTGAATCACCGCTTCGCCATCCGCGGTGAGGCGGATATCCAGCTCGACGCCCCAGACACCGAGCGCTACACAACGCTGGATGGCGGGCAGGGTGTTTTCCACCTCCCCCCCCGGCCCGTGGGCACCGCGATGCGCGACCAGCTTGACCGCGCCGCCGCCCAGCTCTGTCCCGGAGCCCGGGGCCAAAGCCCAGAGCAGGTTGGCCGCATGGTTGGTCCAGGTGGTCAATCGCGCCATCAGCCGTCTCCTTTTACTGGGCTTTACTCTACAAACCACCGGGCAAAACATTGCATTCCGGCGGATCGCGGCTAGGGTAAACAGAGAGGATAACAAGCAGAACCCCCGGAGAGACCCGCCATCATGGACTTCAGCCTCACCAGAACCTTTTCGCTGCTGACTCGCACGGCTCCCTTCATCGGCCTGCGCCTGCTCATCTACTTCGGCATTACCCTCGCCTACGTGATCGGCACCGGTGGTGGCGCCGGCGTGGGCTACCTGGCAGGCAAGGTGGGCGACAATCCCGGAGGCTTCGCGTTCTGGGGCGCCTTCGGGGGCTTCGGCCTGGTCTCGGGCATCCTCTACTTTTTCCGGGAATACCTGCTGTACCTGGTCAAGGCGGGTCACATTGCCGTGCTGGTCCATCTGATCGACGGCAAGCCGATCCCTGGCGGGCGCAGTCAGATTGATTTTGCCACGGCAGAGGTGAAATCGCGCTTCGCCGAGAGCTCCACGCTGTTTGCCATCGACCAGGTCATCAAGGGTGTCATCAAGACGGTCAATGGCCTGCTGCTGACCATTGGTCGCTTTCTGCCCATCCCCGGCCTCGAGCCGGTGCTGCGTTTTGTGAACCGTGTTGTGGAGCTGTCACTGACGTATGTTGACGAGGCGATCCTCGCCCACAATATCCGCACGCAATCAGAGAACCCCTGGGCCTCGGGCCGCGACGCCCTAGTGCTCTACGCCCAGAACTACGGGCGCATGGTCAAGAATGCCCTGTTCCTCGCCGTGATTGTCTGGCTGGTCACATTCGTCCTCTTCCTGGTGGTACTGGGCCCGGCGGCGGCACTGGTCACCGCCTTCCCCGGCCTGGCCGGCTTCTGGACGGTGGTCGTCGCCCTGGTCTTCGCCCTGGCCCTGAAAGCGGCACTGGTGGATCCCTTTGCCATGGCCTCGCTGCTGCAGGCCTATTTCAAGGTCGTCGAAGGCCAGCAACCCAACCCCGAGTGGGTCGCCAAGCTGGAGAACGCCAGCGACAAGTTCCGCGAGATGGGCCAGAAGGCGCGGGACTGGGTTCCCCTCGGGCGTGGGGACAGGAAGCCTGCGGACCCCGGGGCGACCGAGAGCGCCCCTGCGACTTCCAGCACGAGCGACACGGAGCGCCCGGCGGGCACCTCGGGCAGCGACCCGGTCTAGTCGAGATCGCTGGCGCTGTGTCGCTCGGGGGCGCGCTTATCCTCGTCCCCCCAGATGCGATTGACCCGCCTGCCGCGCTGCACCGCCGGGCGCTCGGCAATCATCCGCGTCCAGCGGTCGAGGTGCCGATAGGAAGCGACATCGAGGAATTCCCCCGCCTCGTACAGGTTGTCGAGAATCAGCCCGCCGTACCAGGGCCAGACTGCCATGTCCGCAACGGTATAGGTGTCGCCGCAGAGGAACTCGCGCTCCGCCAGCGTCTTGTCCAACAGGTCCAGCTGGCGCTTCACTTCCATCGTGTAGCGGTTGATCGGGTACTCCAGCTTCTCTGGCGCGTAGGCATAGAAGTGCCCGAAGCCTCCGCCCAGGAAAGGCGTGGCCCCCATCTGCCAGAACAGCCAGGACAGGCACTCCGCCCGGGGGCCTGCCTCGGTGGGAAGGAAGGCTCCGTACTTCTCCGCCAAATGCACCAGGATGGCGCCGGACTCGAAGACCCGCGCCGCCGGCTCCAGACTGCGATCGAGCAGGGCTGGAATCTTGGAGTTGGGGTTCACGGCGACAAAACCGCTGGAAAACTGCTCCCCCTCGAGGATATTGACCGGCCAGGCGTCGTATTCGGCATCGTGACCCGCCGCAAGCAATTCTTCCAGCAGGATGGTGACCTTGACCCCGTTGGGGGTGGCCAGGGAGTACAGCTGCAGGGGGTGCTCGCCCACCGGCAACTCCTGCTCGTAGCGGGCGCCTGAGACGGGGCGATTGATACTGGCAAAACGGCCACCGGTTTCGGTGTCGGGGCTCCACACCCGCGGCGGCGTGTATGTCTGCGCGTCGGAATCGTTCTGCTGAGTCATGCGACCTTCACCTGTTGTGGAAAATCAGGCTGCCAAGGCTAGCACAGGCGGCACAAAGTTGCTTCTCAAGAGGGCTGTGAATTCAGTACACTGCCGCGCCAGTCCCGGCGCGACAATTCAGGAGACAAGCGGGTGAGTGATTCCAGACAGGGGCAGCGCATTGTCTGCAAGTTCGGCGGTTCCAGCCTGGCCAGTGCGCAGCAGTTGCGCAAGGTCCGGGCGATCATCGAGGCGAATGATCAGCGGCGCATTATCGTGCCCTCGGCCCCCGGCAAGCGGGATGGCAGGGACACCAAGATCACCGACCTACTCTACCTCTGTCAGCACGCCGCCAGTGTAGACGCGGACTTCAGCGAGCCCTTCCGCCAGATTGTCGAGCGTTTCACCGGCATCGAAACCGAGCTGGGCATCACCCCTTTTATCGCGGAACATCTCGAGCGCTTTCGCGCGGACCTGGCTGATGGCGTCAGCCCAGACTATGCAGCATCCCGGGGCGAACACTTCAACGGGCTGCTGCTGGCCGCCTGGCTGGATGCAGACTTCATCGACCCGGCCGAATGCATCGTGATAGGCAGCAATGGTGTGGTGGACCCGCACACCTGGAACCTGCTGGGCGAGCGTCTGGCCGCAGAAGATCGCCGCTTCGTGGTACCCGGTTTCTATGGCCGCGACGCCGCGGGCCATGTGCGCACCTTCTCCCGCGGGGGCTCCGATGTCACCGGCGCAATAGCAGCCCGGGCGGCCGGTGCCGCCCTCTATGAGAACTGGACCGATGTCTCAGGCCTGCTGATGGCGGACCCGCGCATCGTCGAGCATCCACGGCCGATGGAAGAAGTGACCTACGCGGAAATCCGCGAGCTGGCCTACATGGGGGCCAGTGTCCTGCACGACGAGGCCATGGCACCGGTTCGCGAGGTGGGCATTCCCGTCAACATCCGCAACACCAATGCCCCCGATCACCCCGGCACCCGGATCGTTGCGCGGCTTTCCGACGCGGTGATTCACAACACCCAGATCGCCGGTGTTGCCGGCAAGACGGGTTTTTCCATGATCACCGTAGGCAAGAACCTGATGAACCGGGAGGTCGGCTTTGTCTACCGGCTGCTGGGGGTGCTGGAGCACAACGGCATTCCCTTCGAGCACTGCCCCTCCAGCATCGACAGTGTCAGTGTCATCGTCGAGTCCCGCTGGCTCGAAGACCGTGTGGAGGAGATCCTCGGCGAGATCCGCCGGACACTGGAGCCCGACGACCTGGATTTCGTGCCCGACATTGCCCTGATTGCCATTGTCGGCGAGGACATGGCTCGCACGCCCGGCATCGCGGCCAAGGTCTTCGGCGCCCTGGCCAACGACGGTATCAATATCCGCCTGATCAACCAGGGTGCGTCCGAGCTCAACATCATTGTCGGCGTGGCCCCCGAGGATTACCCCGGCGCCGTGCGCGCCATCTACGCCGCCTTCGTGCATTGAAGCGATTGGGCCAGCACAGCTGGGGCCCTGACGCCGACTCGGCGGCCCGCTCCTGCGGGGCGCCGCCAGCCAGGCCCGAAGCAAGGTCTATACTGCGGGGAGCACACCGCAGGAGACGAGCATGCCCAGGCAGTCCAATAGCAGCCCCCGCAAGCATCTGGTCATCTGTGCCGACGGCACCTGGAACCGGCCGGAAGAAGACCTGGCCAGCGACAACCCTACCAATGTGCTGCGCCTGGCGCGAGCGGTTCGCCCCCGCCACCGCGACGGCACAGCGCAGCAGATATTCTACGACTGGGGCATCGGCGCGGGGCACGACCGCCTGATTGGCGGTATCACTGGCCGCGGCATCCACAAGAACATCCTCGACGCCTACCGATACCTGGTGCAGAACTACAGCCCGGGTGACCGTATCTTTCTGTTCGGCTTCTCCCGCGGCGCCTACACCGTGCGCTGCCTGTGTGGCCTGCTCAACAACTGCGGCCTGGTCAAACGTCCCGACGCTCCGCTGATACAGCAGGCTTTTGACATCTACAAACGCCCGGGCAAGGCCTGGGCACCCCATGGCGAAGGCGCCAGGGCCTTCCGCCGTGATCACAGCCACAGCGCCAGTCAGGCGGTCCACTTCGTCGGCGCCTGGGACACGGTGGGGGCCCTGGGCATTCCCTTCTCCCTGATGGGACTGTTCGACAAGAAGGACGAGTTCTACGACACCAAGCTGGGCAGTAATGTGCGCATCGCCCGGCATGCCCTCGCCATCGACGAGCGTCGTCTGGATTTCGAGCCCACCCTGTGGCTGCCCCGGGACGGGCTGGACCTGCAGCAGGTGTGGTTTGCCGGCTCCCACAGTGACATCGGCGGCAGCTACCCGCCGGACTCAGGCGGGCAGCTGGCCTCGGACTACCCGCTGCAGTGGATGATGGACGAGGCGCAAGCGGCCGGTCTGGCGCTGGAAGTCCACCTGAAACAGTCCCTCAAGCCCCACCCGACAGCGTCCCTGCATAACTCCCGCCGGCATGTCTTTCGCTTGAAAGGGCCCCGGGTACGGGAACTGCAGAAACCCGGTTTTCCGAGCACCCTGCACCCCTCGGTCCTGGAACGCTGTCGCGCCGACCCCGATTATCGACCGCGCAATCCCGGATTCGCCGAGATGGCAAAAGCCTGAGCGTCATCGCCCGGCGGTACAAACCCCTGTTCCGCGTCCGGTCGAAATCCCCGGGGGCAGCGGTATCATGGGCATCGACCCACAATAACAGCAGGATGCCGCCATGCGAGGATGCCCCTTCCAGAACGACCTTCTCGACCTGGGCAATTTTGAACAGGGCACGCCCCGGGACGCCATCGCGGCGCTGCGGGCGGAGCAGCGGGTGGCCCACCAGCAATCACCCTCCGGTGACAGCTACTGGCTGGTTTTGCAGAAGGCGGACATCGACCAGGTACTGCGCGACCCGACCACCTTCTCCAGTCGCAACGGTCCCCTGCTGGAAGACATACCGGAGCCGCTGCTGAGCAACCTGCGCCAGGCCATGACCTTCATGGACCCGCCCGCCCACCGGGCCAAGCGCGCCCTGGTCGACCACGCTTTCCGTCCCGACGTGCTGGAGGCACGGCGCGACATGATGCAGCGCAAGGTGACGGAGATCGTCGACACCATCGCCGGACGGGGCCAGTGCGAGTTTGTCAGCGAGGTGGCCATGCCGCTGCCGGTGCATGTCATCTTCACTCTACTGGGCTTCCCCGACAGCGAACAGAAGCACCTGGTCGACCTGGTCAACAGCATGACCCTGGCCAATGACCCCGACTATGCGGGCAGCCGGGAGGAGGGCTTCGCCGCCTCCGCCGGGCTGATCGAGTGGGCGGCGGCCTGGGCCGCCCGGCGCCGCGGCGAGGCGCCACGGGACGACATGACGCAGCAGCTGCTGGAGGCTGAGATTGATGGCGAGCGTCTCTCCGACGAGGCCTTCGGCGCCGTGGTGCAGGGCGTCATGGTGGGCGGTACCGAGACCACGCGCAACACCCTCTCCTGGCTGTTCCATGAACTGATTCGCCACCCGGAGCAAATGGCGCTGTTGCAGGCCGAGCCGCAGCGAATCCCGGCCGCGGTCGAGGAAATCCTGCGCTACCGCAATACCGTGGTCTACACCCGGCGCACGGCCACCCGCGACGTGGAACTGGCGGGACAGACCCTGCGCGAGGGGGACAAGGTGGTCTGCCTGCTGTCCTCGGTGGCGCGGGATCCGGCCCTGTTCGAGGACCCGGACCGTTTCGACATTACCCGGGACCCGCTGGCCACCCGCCGCAAGCTGCGCAGCTTCGGCTTTGGCCCCCATGTCTGCCTGGGCCAGCACCAGGCCCGGCTCAACCTGGAAATGATGACGCGGGAGCTGCTGGCCCGGCTGACCGACTTCCGCCAGCTGGCGCCTCCCACCCACTTCCGCTCCAACTTCATGGACGGATTCAAACACATGCCGGTCGCCTTCAGCGAGCGGTGACAAGCACCGATTTTGGAGAGTGTTCCATGAGTGAAATGAATCGACGCGACGTACTCAAGAGTGGCCTCGCCCTCGCTGTTGCCGGCGCCTCGGGCCAGCTTGCCAGCGCAGCCAAGGGGCTGAGCTTCGAGGATTACCGTCGCCTCGACGGGCTGGCCCTTGCGACACACGTCCGCCGCGGGGATTTCACCGCGCTGGAGGTCCTGGAAACTGCCATTGCCCGCGCCGAGGCGGTCAACCCCAAGATCAACTGCCTGGTCGAGAAACTGTACGATCGCGCCCGCGCCAGCGTCCGGGCGGGGCTGCCCGAGGGGCCCTTTACCGGTGTCCCCTTCCTGCTCAAGGACCTCGGCATGATGCTGGAAGGTACCGTGACCACCGAAGGGTCGCGCTTCTTCCGCGATGCCGTCGCCAATCACACCAGCACCGTGGTCGAGCGCTACCAGCAGGCGGGCCTGGTCATCTTCGGCAAGAGTGCCAGTCCCGAGTTCGGCGGCACCGGTACAACCGAGTCGATCCTGTTCGGCGATACCCGCAACCCCTGGGACCTGGAACACTCCGCGGGCGGCTCTTCCGGCGGATCCGCCGCAGCCGTGGCGGCAGGTATCCTGCCGATTGCCAATGCCACCGACGGCGGCGGCTCGATTCGTATCCCGGCCTCCGCCTGCGGCCTGTTCGGCATGAAGCCCAGCCGCGGCCGCGTGCCCCATGGCCCGGTAGCGCTCTCCTCGGTAATGTCGGTCACCCACGCCGTCTCCCGCAGCGTCCGCGACAGCGCGGCACTGCTGGATGCCACCCACGGAGCCGAGCCGGGACAAACCCTGGTCGCGCCGGCGCCAGCACAAAGTTTCCTTGAAGCCAGCCGGCAGGCACCGCGACCCCTGCGCATCGGCCTGGTGACCACTCCCATCACCCAGACGCCGGTGCATCCCGAGTGCCTGGCGGCGACCCGCAAGGCGGCAAAGCTGTGTGAGGATCTAGGCCACAGCATTGAGGAAATCCAGCTGCCCGTGGACCCACGGGAATATTTTGGTGCCTTCGGGCCGGTGATCGCCGCCTCCACCGTACACCGCATCCAGAGCCGGGAGCGGGAGCTGGGCCGAAAAGTCACCGAGAATGACCTGGAGCCGCTGATCTGGGAGCGCTACCAGGCGGACAAAGACAACAGCGCCGCCCTCTACTACCGGGCACAGCGCACGCTGGAGCAGATCACCCGGGAAATCGCCCTGCTGCAACAGCGCTTCGACGTTCTGCTCTCCCCCACCCTGACCAAACCGCCGGTGGAGATCGGCAAGCTGAGCCTGAACCAGGACAAGGCCGCCTACGAGCGCGAAGCGATCAGCGTTTCCGCCTTCACCAGCCTCTACAACAGTACCGGGCAACCGGCGATGTCCCTGCCACTGCACTGGACCCCGGAGGGCCTGCCGGTAGGCGTGATGTTTGCCGGACGCTACGGTGAGGAGGCTCTCCTGTACCAGCTGGCGGGACAGGTGGAACAGGCCAGCCCCTGGTTTGAGCAGGTGCCGGAACTCCTCTAGGCGCACCGCGCCAACAGCCAACCGACACGATCAGGGGCGTGACACGCGCCCCCCTAGTCGCTATCATGCTACTTGTTAGACGCAAGCAAGCTAAATAAAAAATACCCGCGACACAGGACAACAGCATGACACCTGCCTCGACTCAGCGAGCCCCTGGAGGCACCATTGCCGTGGCCGGCGCTACCGGCGGCCTGGGAGCTGCCATTTGCGAAACGCTGGCCCAGGGAGGCAGCCCCCTGCTCTTGGGCTACCACCACAACGCCGCCAAGGCCGAAACACTGCGCAACAGGCTGGCAGCCTTGGGGGCGCCCGTCGCAACCTGCCCGGTCGACCTCCAGGATGCAGCCAGTGTCGACCGCTTTCTGGAGGAAGCCTCCGCCCTCAGTGGCGGACTGTGCGCTGTTGTCAATGCCACGGGGCCAGCCATTCCCCTGAGGCCATTGACCGAGATCCCAGCGGCCGAATTCCAGCGAATCCTGCGCTGCGACGTGGAGGGCGCCTTCAACCTGCTCACTGCGGCGGGCCGGCAGCTCGCTGCCAGCGGCGGTGGCAGTCTGCTGCAGTTATTGACCACGGCAGTCCTGCGAACCCTGGAAAACGACGCAATGTCCGGGGTGCCAAAGACCGCCGCCATGGGCCTCGTGCGCCAGCTGGCGCGCGAGCTCGGGCCCGCCAATGTGCGCGTTAACGGTATTGCCCCCGGGGTAATCGACGCCGGTATCGTGCACAGTTCCTTTACCACCGACCCGGTCGCCGAAGGCGTGATCAGCGAATGCCTGGCGCGCACGCCGATGCCCCGTATGGGCAAACCGGAGGAAGTGGGCGCACTGGCGGCGTTTCTGCTCAGTGAGCCCGCCAGTTACATCAACGGTCAGATCATCGGTATCGATGGAGGATACAGCGCATGAAGCCCCTCACTGGTCTCAAATTCTGGCAGGCTCTCGCCGGCTCATGGGTCGCCCTGGGTGCGGCAATGTCGCCCCTGTCGGCAACCGCCAACAACGAACTCGCCGCTCGCGGCAAGGCGCTGTACGGCGAATATTGCGCCGTCTGTCATTCCCTCAATCTACGCGGCTCCGCCCATGGCAGCACCCTGCGGGGCGCCGCCTTCCTGGACAAATGGGCCGCCCAGGAAGCCATGGCCCTCCTCGCCTGGAATCGGGCCAACATGCCCCCGGGAGGCAACGCGGCACTGGATGATGCCGCGCAGGCTGCCATCGCCGCCTACATCATTGAAGAAAATCGCGCCGCCGGCGATGGCGGAGCCCCGCTTTTCGCGACGGCGGAAGGGCTGTCACAGGCGGTAGGCGCGGATGCCGATGTCGAATGGGAAAACTGGGGCGAGGCGGGCTCGATTGACGAGGCCGCGCGGGGCCGCGGGGGCTTCGCCAATCGCCGCGTGGAGAATTACCGCCCGGTGACCGATGCCCTGCTGGCCTCGCCCCTCGCCGCCGACTGGCTCAGCTGGCGGCGCACGCTGGACGGCCAGGGCTACAGTCCACTCAAGCAAGTGAACCGCGACAACGTCGGCGGGTTGAAACTGGCCTGGTCCCTGACCATGAAGGAAGGCAGTAACCAGGCCACACCGCTGGTCAACGACGGCATCATGTACCTGACCCACCCGGGCAACGTGATCCAGGCCCTGGACGCGGCCAGCGGCGAGTTGATCTGGGAATACAGTTACCGCTTCCCGGAGGCCTCGCGCACCCTGGGCGGCCCCACCCGCAACATTGCCATCTACGGCGACAAGCTCTACATGGCCACCTACGATGCCGCCATCGTCGCCATTGACGCCCGCAACGGCGAAGAAGTCTGGCGCACGCCCAAGGCCAACTTCGAACAGGGCTACACCCATACCGCCGGCCCCATCATCGGCGACGGTGTCGTACTCAGCGGCATCAACGGCTGCGAATGGTACAAGAAGGATGGCTGCTTCATCACCGGCCACGACGCCGATACCGGCGAGGAGCTCTGGCGCACCTCCACCATCGCCCTGCCCGGCGAGCCAGGCGGCGACACCTGGGCCGGCCTGCCCGCGGAAATGCGCGCGGGCGGTGACAACTGGATCGCCGGCTCCTATGACCCCGACCTGAAGCTGTTCTTCGTCGGCACTTCCCAGGCCAAACCCTGGGTCGCCGCCAGCCGGGGCATGTCGGCCACCGATGAGGCGCTCTACACCAACGCCACCCTGGCCCTGCGTCCGGATACTGGCGAGCTGGTCTGGCACTATCAGCACGTACCCGGCGAAACCATCGATATGGAAATCGGCTTTGAGCGCGTGCTGCTGGACGTGGACGGAGAACCGCTCCTCTACACCATCGGCAAGGACGGTCTGCTGTGGAAACTCAACCGCGCCACCGGTGAATACATCAACGTCGTGGAAACGCTGGAGCAGACCATCTACGCCAAGATCGACAAGGTCCGGGGCCGGGTGCACTACCGCGAAGACATCATCGCGGCGGAAGTCGGCGACACGATCAAAGCCTGCCCGGGGATATACGGCGGCCACAACTGGCAGGCCATGGCCTACAGCCCAGAGACGACCAGCCTGATCATTCCCCTGCACCAGTTGTGCTCGGACATGGTCGGTCGCGCGGTACCCCAGAAGCCCGGCTCGGGCGGCTACGGCGCCGATTCCCGCACCTACCCCATGCCCGGCGTGAACGGCATGCTGGGCCGTCTGGCGGCCTGGGATGTGCGCACGCTGCAAGAGCGCTGGGCCCACGAGCAACGCGCCATGTTCCTCACCGGCGCCCTGACCACCGCGGGCGGCCTGGTATTCATTGGCGACCTGGACCGCTACTTCAAGGCCTTTGATGTCGCAACCGGGGAGCAACGCTGGCAGACACGCCTGGGAGCGCCCCTGCACGGCTATCCGATCACCTACGCCGTGGACGGCAAACAGTACATTGCGGTCCCCACGGGCATCGGCGTGTTCCGCGCCATGACCGCCGTGGTCAGTCCCGAGATCTATCAGCCGACCGGCGGGCAGGCACTGTACGTGTTTGCGCTGGATTAGTAGCTGCGGTGGCAGCGCGACGCAGTCGCACTGCCAATGCTTGCTTGGCCTAACAGTGCATCGACACAGGTCAATTATTGAATTATATTAAATTAAATAACTGAAAGAAGAGCGAGGTATCCGATGTCCACACGCCACAACCCCGGTAAAACCGGCGATCTGATTGTAAATCTCAAGGATGTTGAATCCGTCGAGCTGGGCAGTGGCACACGCATCAAGCTCCTGCGCTACAGCGAGGAAACCGGCGACTGGGTACTTTGGGTCAGCATGCAGCCCGGCGCCACTTTTGCGCCCCACTGGCACCTTGGACACGGGCAATACTTCGTGACCCGAGGCGAACTCATCTATGACGTGGGTTCCGCCCCCGAGGGCACCTACGGGTACGAGCCCATCGGTTCCAGGCATAACGAAGCACGCTGCGAAGTGCTCACGGAATATCTGTTCATGGGCCACGGTGCGGTGGCCTTCACCGATGAGGCAGGTGAGATACGCTTCGTACTCAACCACGAGTTCCTGCGCGACCTCGACAGCCAGACCATCAGCGCCGATGTGTCCAACGACGGACTCAAAGCCGGCGAGCGCTAATGTGCCGGATACCAGACACCGACAATCGATAAAACAAGGAGTCAATCATGTCCTACGGCAGAATTCCCGAACAACACAATCCCACAGTTCGCGGCGCCATGCTCGCCGATATCAACCAGATTGACTGGGTGCCCCTGGCCGAGGGCGTCAAGTTCAAGTTGCTTCGCTACTGCGATGTGACTGGCGACTGGGTGCTGTATGTACAGCTGCAGCCGGGCGTGAAATTCGCCCGGCACAAGCACATCACACCGGCCGAGTTTTTTATCACCAAGGGTGTGCTGAAGTTCGAGCGTGGTGAGGCAGGGCCCGGGGTATACGGCTACGAGGAGATCGGTGAGATCCACGAGGAGGCCTCAGGCGAAGGTGAAATAACCGAGTTCCTGTATATCGGCCATGGCCCGGTGTCCTACATCGACAAGGACGACAACCTGCAATTCCTAGGCGATGGCGAGTTTTTCAAGCAGGCCTGGGAGGGCAAGCTAACCCAGAACATCGTTGAAGCATAGCCACGCAGCGCTTTGTCGAGGATAGCGATGAGCACCTCAGCTCCCCTCTCGACAAAGCGCCGTACCGTCGCTTCGTCAGTACAGCTGGCACCACCCGTGACAATACACTGTCACATCTGCTATCCCCCCGTTGGCTCAAAGGTAATCTCCAGAGACTCCAGATTTCTTCCAAAAAAACTGGGCGCATACTCAAGCGGAACCTCGGGGTGCTCCAGGCTGACATTTCGCAGCCGCCGCGCAATAACCTGGAAACTGGTCAGCATCTCCTGACGGGCCAGTGGCGCGCCCACACAGTGGTGCCTGCCAACGCCAAAAGCCAGATGGTTTCCTGCCTTCTTGCGATGCAAATCCACCTGATCGGGATTCTGGAAAACCGTCTCGTCTCGATTCGCTGCGCCAAAACGCAGGCTCAGTACATCACCTTTCCGCAAGACCACGCCACCTACAGTCGTGTCGCGCGTCACTTCACGAAACATACCTTGGGCGGGAGATTCAAGCCGCAAGACCTCCTCCACGAAGTTAGGAATCAGCCCGGGATCGTCCTGCATTGCCGCCAGCAGTTCAGGCTGTTTAGCGAGCAGAAGCATTCCCGAGGATATGCCGGCAGTCGTGGTTTCATTCCCCGAAGCCAGAAGGTCAATGGTCACGATAGTCAGAAGTTCATTCATCGGGATCTCTTCGCCACCGTCGTATTTGGCGTTGGCCAACTGCGAGAGGATATCGTCCCTGGGTTCCTGGCGGCGAAGATCTATCTGTTTCTTGAAGAAGTGCTGCATGTCAACGACCGACTTGGCACACTCAATTTCACGTTCTTTGCTGATCATCATGCCGAAGGGCTCAACGATCGCATCAGACCAACGCTTGAACAGTTCCAGATCTGTCGCATGCACACCAATCTGCTGGGCAATGACCATCATCGGCAGCGGATGCGAAAACGCCTTCACAAATTCACATTCACCCGAAGCTGCGAATTCCTCAACCAGGCTATTCGCGGTTTGTTCAATGTAGGGCGTCATGGATCGCACTTTCGCCATCGTAAACAGCCGTGACAAAAGACCCCGAACCTTCGTGTGACGCGGTCTGTCGGACGTCGAGCAGGACGCAGCCGGCACCCAACCCCGCTGCTGGTAGATGTCCATCACATCCCTGGAGGGGCCCTCACTGTTCAAGGCCATGGGCGAAACACCGCTTATGAAAAGGTCGGGCTGCCGGATTATCTCGTGGCAAAGATCAAAGCTTGTGACCAGGTAGAACCCTGTGTCCGGCATGCGATAGATGGGAGACTCCGATCTCAACCGCTGATAGAGCGAATAGGGGCAAGCCTGCACGGCAGGATCCATCAGGTTCTGCAATTGTAATCCTCCCGTTATTATGACTTTCGCAATAATCCTGACATTAGCTTAGTGGTGAATGGCTCGCCCGAGCGCATCCAGCACCGATTCGTGCATGGCCTCCGATAACGTGGGGTGAGGGAATACCGTATCCAGCAGGTCATCCTCGGTCGCCTCGAGCTGCCGGGCCACGGTAAAGCCCTGCACCAGCTCGGTGACTTCGGGCCCGATCAGGTGGGCGCCCAGCAACTCGCCACTCGACGCATCGAACACGGTTTTCACCAGGCCATCTCCCTCCCCCATCGCCAGCGCCTTGCCGTTGGCGTACAAAGGCGCATGGCCAATCTTCAGAGGGCGCCCCAGGAGACGGGCCTGCTCCTCACTCAGCCCGACGCTGGCAATCTGCGGCCGACTGTAGATGCAGGCGGGAATCCGCGAGTTTTGCAGTGGCTGTGAACGGCCAACGCCGGCAATATGCTCGACACATTGCACACCCTGTTGGCTCGCCTTGTGCGCCAGCCAGGGAGGACCGGCAACGTCACCCACGGCATACAAGCCGGCCACACCGGTCCAGCCCCACTCGTCGGCAACCAGGAAGCCCCGGGAAAGGGTGGCACCCAGAGCCTCGAGACCCAGCCCCTCGACATTGCCAGTCACGCCGACGGCGATCACCGCCCGCTCGGCCTCGACCTGATAGGGCGGCGCACCGTTCGCGGCCTGCAATGTCGCCCGCAATGCCTCATCGTGCTCAGTGTCCACGGATTCCAATGTGTGCCCGACCAGCACACGAATGCCACGCTGTTCCAGCGCGCACTGTGCCCTGACGGCAATCTCGGCGTCGCACTCCGGTAGGATCCGCTCCGCCATCTCCACCAGTGTGACCTGGCTGCCCAGGTCCGCGTAGAGACTGGCGAACTCCACGCCAATCGCACCGCCACCAATCACCAGCAGGCGCTCCGGCAACAGCGTGGGCGTCATCGCCTCGCGGGCACTCCAGATCCGATCATCCCTCAGGGGAACGCCAGGCAGCTCGCGAGCACGGGCCCCGGTGGCCAGCACAATATGATCGGCGCGAAAGTCGCGGCACGCGTCCCCGTCGTCAACCCGAACAAGGCCCTTGTCCAACAACTCGCCGCTACCCACGACATGGGAAACGCCGTGCTTGCGCAGCAGCTGCGCGATCCCCCCGCTGAGCCGGCCGGCGACGGCACGACTGTGCTCGACTAGCGCTTCGAGATCCAGACGGGTTTCGCCGGTGGTAAAGCCGAAGTGGTGTGCACTGCGCAGCGTATGCGCGATCTCGGCACCGCGCAGGAGGGCCTTGGTCGGAATACAGCCCCAGTTCAGGCAGACTCCGCCAAGTGCATCGCGCTCCACCAGGGCGGTCTGGAAGCCCAACTGGGCCGCGCGGATGGCGGCGACATAGCCACCCGGACCGCCGCCCACCACCATCAGATCATAGCGTGTATCCAAGACAGATCTCCTCAGGCCAGCATGCTGGCCGGGGTTTCCAGGAAGCCGCGCAGGGCGGACAGGAAGCGCGCTGCCAGGGCTCCATCGATAATCCGGTGATCACTCGACAGGGAAAGTGTCATCACTGTAGCGACGGAGAGCTCACCGTCCCGGACCACGGGGCGCTGCACCGCGGCGCCCACTGCCAGGATTGCCCCCTGCGGGCTGTTGATGATGGCATCGAACTGATCCACACCAAACATGCCCAGGTTGGACACGCTGAAACTTCCACCCTGGAACTCGTCGGGCTTGAGTGTGCCCAGCCTGGCACGCGTCGCCAGGTCGCGGACTTCGCTGGAGAGCGCCAGAAGCCCCTTGCGATTCGCGGAGCGTACAATCGGTGTTATCAGACCCTCCTCCAGGGCTACGGCGACCGCAATATCGGCGTCGGGAAAATAGTGCAGCGTTTCGCCGTCGAACTGGACATTGACCTCGGGTACCGCCACCAGGGCACAGGCGCAGGCCTTGATCACCAGGTCATTCAGCGACAGTTTCGCCTCGCGGTAGCGCTGGTTGAGCTGCTCCCGGAGCGCCAACAGGGCGTCCACTTCAACATCCACCTGAACGCGGAAATGGGGCGCCTCGCGCTTGGAAGCCTGCAGGCGTGAGGCGATGGTGCGGCGCATGCCCGACAAAGGCCGGGAGTCTACCGGGGCAGCCACCGCATTCGGCGCTGTCGAGGCCGGGGCCGACCCGCTAGCGGTAAAAGCTGCGAGTGCTTCCACATCTGCCTTGCTCACCCGTCCGTGGCGGCCGCTGGCTCGGCAATCCAGCAGGTTGATCTTGAGCTCGCGCGCCAGCCGGCGGGCGACAGGCGTCGCCGGTACACCGCTATCGTCCCGCTCGAGACGCAGATCCGGCCTGGCGGCGGCGCGGGGCTTTTCCAGTTGCCGGCCCGCTGACTGCAGGCTTTCCTCGAGGTCGGCCAGGGTCACGCGCCCGTGCCGCCCCGAAGCCTTCACCTGGTGCAGGTTGATCCCGTATTCGCGGGCCACCCGCCGCGCCACCGGCGTCGCGGCGACGCCGGCATCGTCCGGCCCCTCCGACAGGGTCGAGGAATCCCGGGACGCATGGACGGGCTCTGCCCTTTCGGCCGCACCGGCTGACGCGACCGGTTGCCCCCGCGGGCTGGACGCCGTGGTAGTTGGGGCAGGTGACTCGGCGCCGGATCCGGCTGATGGCGTTTCGCTTGCGGCCCGGTCAGCCGGCGCTGGCGCCGCCGAGGCAGGGGAACTGCCGAGGTACTGCTCGATCGCCTCTTCGTCCACCTCCTTGTCACTGATCACCGCCATGACCTGGCCCACCGGTACCATGTCACCGGTTGCGGCCAGCAGTCTTCTCACCACGCCGCCCTTGGGCGCCGTCACGGTGTTGACAATCTTGCTGGTCTCCACGTCCACCAGGTCATCGCCCGCCGCAATGCTGTCGCCTTCGCTGACATGCCACTCGGCGATCTCGCCCTCGACCATCTCCATACCCCACTTGGGCATGGTGACTGTTGTGATACCACTCATTCAATGCTCTCCGCCATCGATAGCCCGCCGGGCTGGCACCCGGGCGAAGCGTTTGCGTCATTCGGTTTCACTGCTCGTCTTCCGCCAGTTCAAAGGCGAGCAGTACATTGCCCGGCATGTGGTGCACCAGCATGTAGCCGGAGTTCATGAACAGCATGTCGCCATCCAGCACAGCTCCCGAGCCACCCGCCATGGCACCACCACGGGCTTTACCACCGCCTGGCGTCGAATACTCCTGCGCGGTATTCCACCGCCAAAGCAGCTCTCCACTTTGCAGGTGATGTATCCGGATATGACCGTCGAGACTCCCGGTGATCACCAGATCCCCTGCCACCGTGGCCGGGGCACTGTGGCCAGGCTTGCAGAGAGGGCGGTCACCACAGATGTCCTCGGCGGGCCAGGACCAGCGCGACTTGCCGCTTGTGATATCCAGTGCATAGACACCCGGGCGCTGCTCCCCGGTCCAGCGACTGCCTTCTGCAGAGTCGCTCAACTGGACATCTTCATCGTTGATCGGCACCACCACGGTCCCATCGCTCGCCGCCATGCCGAAGTGAACGCCACCCAGCATGCCCCCGCGCCCCAGCTTACGTTGCCAAACGACCTCGCCACTTTCCGGGTTCAGAGCCCACACATGGCCCGACTTCTGGCCGGCCAACAGGTAGTCGGCACCATAATCACCGCGGGCGAGGATCACGGCGGCACCGATATCCATGTCGGAATCGTCCCCCGCTTCCGCCGGACAATTGGTCTTGTCCGCCAGCTCGCAGGCGGTATTCCAGGCATCGCGTCGCGTCTGGAAAACCCAGCGGATATCCCCGGTCTCCAGCGAAACGGCCAGTACCGAATCGCTGGTTGCCGAGGTCGGCGAGGAGTAGTTTTGGCCGGTACCCACATAGAGGACACCGCGAGCGGAATCGATAGTGGGCGCGTTCCAGATACCGGCACCCGAAGGGGCGTAACGAGCCACACCTGCGGCATTCTCACCCACCTGCCGTGGTGTTTCGGCAATGCTGTAGGTTTTCCAGCGTCGATCGCCGCTGCGCCAGTCATAAGCCACCAGAGAGCCGCGGAAGGTGCAGCAGGCGTAGTCCGGGCGCGCCGCTGTGGCCACCTCCAGAGAGGTGACAGGCACATACAGCGTGTCCCCGTGCAGGGCGGGCGTACCGGTGATCGTGGCAGCCGGGTGGGCGTCCGCGCGATCATCCCAGCGGAGTTCACCGTCGCGCGCATCGAGTGCATAGACGTAGCCGAGATAATCGCCAAACAATAGCAGAGGCCCGCCGTCATCGTCCGACGCCAACACGATGCCTGTACGCACCTCACTGCGCGCCAGGAAGCGCCAGTGAACACAGCCCGTTTCGCGATCCAGTGCGTACACCGTGCCATCCTGGCTTCCCACGAAGACACGCGCGCCGGCCACCAGGGGCTGGGAGCGCGCGCGTACAGCACCGGGGAAACCAAAGGCCCACTTGAGCTGAAGACGATCAACGTTACCGGTGTTGAGATCACTCTGTGCTGATGAGTAGGCGCGCGTATTGGCTGCGGTCACGCCCCAGCCCGAAACAGAGGGCTCGAGATCGGGGCTGACGCCGGCCTGCTCCTGGCAGTACAGCAGCTTCGACTCCCCCGTGTCGCCGGTGAACGCCGTGCCACTCACAAAGCCCGCGATGCGCTGCTTTTCCTCGGCGGATAAGTGCGCCGCCATGGGTCGCATGACGCCCTCGTCAATTACCCGGTAGAGCGCTGCCGGTGCCATGTAGCCCATCATCTCCAGGCCAGGGGCCTTGGGAATATTGCCGGCATGACAACTCGCGCAGTGTTCGGCAAACAGAGCGCGGCCGGGATGATCCGCCGCGGTGGTCTCACGCTCCAACGGGGATGCCAGGAGCGGGCCTGCAAGCAGCAAGGCAAGCAGGCCCACCAGCCAATGTCTTTGGCGCCCCATTTACAGGGCACCAAAGTTGTAGCGCAATTTCACCCCGTATGAGCGCGGCGCGCCGTACTGGGTGAAATTGAACAGCCCGGCCACGGGCAGCGCGGAGATGCGATACTCCTCGTCGAGCGCGTTGGCCACAAAGGCGCTGACCATCCAGCGCTCACTGGCATCCTCGAAGCTGACACCCAGGTCCACCAGGGTACGCGCCTCCATTTGCGAATTGGGAGCGTTGAAGACATCGGTCTCCGCTTCGCTCTGGTAGTTCGCACTGCCACTCAAGGTCACAATGCCCGCGCTGACCGGGATCTGGTAGTCCACACCCAGCATGACCTTGGTCTCCGGCGAGAACGGTACGTCGAACTGCTCAAGGTCGACCGGCTCGTTGGTGCCCCGCAGGTCCGGCAGAATTGCCGTCTTGTACTGGTGATCCATCAGGTTCAGCGCGGCAGTAACCCGGAGGTTGGTGGTGGGTACCCAGGTCGCCTCGATGTCCAGCCCCCAGAGCTCGGATTCACCGGTATTAACCGTCACTGTCTCTTGTTGTTGGGTGCCGTCCGCTGCAGTGTAGGCCGCCACGGCTGCACGCTGGAGGTTCTCGTATACGGTGTAATAGACCGCCGCGTTCAGACGCAATTCGCTATCAAAGAGATCCGCCTTATAGCCAAGTTCGATATTGCTGTTTGTCTCCGGATCATAGGAGCAGCGGGAGACGGTGGCGCAGGTCTCCGAGAAGCCACCCGACAAAAAGCCCGTCGCATAGCTCAGATACGCCATTTGCTGCGCACTGGGATAGTAATTCAGCACCAGCCGGTGGGTCATTTCCTCCCAGGTATCCTCCGCGTCGACCAGCGTGCCAAACTGGTCATAGGAGAAGGGAATCTCGCGACTGTATTCGCTGGAGTCGAGCCCCGCGCGGCTGATGTACTGGGAGCGGGTATCCCGACAATCACCGTCCACGAACACGCGATCACGGTCCTCGGTGAACTGGTTGCAAGGCGCACCGCCATCCACGCCACGCAGGAACTCCTTGGTATCGTGGCTATAGCGCATGCCGGCACTGAGGGCCCAGCGCTCGTTGAATTCGTAAGTACCATCCACGTAGAGGCCGTACTCGTCGCGATCCTGGCGCGTCCCCTGGAACTGATAATCGGTGAAGGCACGGGTATCCAGGTTGACGAAACCGTCGCTGTCAATGAAGGAGCCGGTGGTCTCGTTCAGGACCGGCAGCAGGGACGTCACGCCCACCGAGAAGAATGAGTGGAAGTCCAGCTCATCCTTGTAATAGCTCGCACCGGACGAAAAGTTGAAGGGACCATCAAACTCGGAGACAAAGCGAAACTCCTGCTGGAAGGTCTCCCGGTCAGTCTTGCGGGTGGAGTCAAACAGGGTGTAGAAAGCCTCACCCGTATAGGTGCTTGGGAAGTACTGGCTTTCCTCGCGATAACCACTGATCGACTTGATCGTGCCGGGGCCAATCCGCCAGTCCATGTTCAGATAAATACCGTCGACATCGACCTGGTGGCCGTCATCCATGTTGATAATCTCGTTGCCAGTGAGCAGCGTCTCGAAAACATCGGTACTGCCTTGCGCATTCTGGATTCCGGGGAAGCCAAGCAGCGATATCAGATCTTCCTCGCCGCTCTCGTTGACACCGGGTGGCGAGTCGGACTCGTCCTTGACGTACTCGTAGACCAGGTAGGCCGAAAAGTCATCGGTAGGCTCCCACAGCAACTTGGACTTGATTGCCAGGACGTCCTTGCCACCCAGCTGACTGCCATCACCCCGGGTATTGGTATCGACTTCGGGGGGCGGCTGTGTTCCCGGGGGAATTCCAAAGGCCCCCCACAGCGGTACGGTGTCGGGGAAGGTCGCCGTGGTCTTGCTGTTGCGGTAGTAACCATCGTCCTGGTCGTAGATGGCCGCCGTGCGGAAGGCCAGATTGTCAGTTATCGGCAGGTTGATTGCCGCTTTCACACTGCCGTAGTTCCCATTGCCAACGCTGTCA
The DNA here is from genome assembly GCF_054779855.1 of Haliea atlantica. Classification (NCBI taxonomy): domain Bacteria; kingdom Pseudomonadati; phylum Pseudomonadota; class Gammaproteobacteria; order Cellvibrionales; family Halieaceae; genus Haliea; species Haliea atlantica. The sequence goes on from NZ_BAAGXL010000003.1 coordinate 1,001,126, forward strand.
TGCTGGCCGTAGGTCAACTCGAGTTCGCCACTGGTCTCCCCCTGTACGGGCTTCTTGGACGTCAAGGAGATAACACCCCCGGTGGCGTTCTTGCCGAACAGGGTCCCCTGGGGCCCGCGGTAGACTTCAACCTGCTGGATGTCGAACATGTTGAGGAATTGCGAGGTAACGTGGCTCAGGGCAAACTCGTCCATCAGGAAGCTAACCGGCGCATCCTGGGTAACCAGGATGATATTGGTGCCGGTACCGCGCATGCCGCCGCCCGCGGAATTGAAGCCGGAGGGGTTGGAAAGCACCAGGCCGGGGGCCTTGGCGCCCAGCGCCCGTATATCGTTGAACTGCGACCGCGAGAGGTCATCCTCGGTCACGGTAGAGATCGAAATCGGCACGTCCTGGGCATCGGCGGCACGTTTGGTACCAGTCACGACGACCTCTTCCAGTGCCCCGATAGAGCCACCCGACTGCTGGCCGCTGGCAACAGATGCGGAAAGCGCACCGACAACAGCTATTGCCAGGCGCGTGTGCCGGAACAGTTCGCTTGTATGCTTCGTTTGCATGGTTTAATTCCCCTATTATGTTGTTACGTGGTCAATCAATAACTTGCCGCTGACCGGGTTTAAAACAGTAATGCTGACCGGCGTGCATCAGCGCTGGTATGCCAACACCTCGCGTACAGCGCGTTCGATATCGTCTTCACTGGGTATATACAGGTCTTCCAGCGCCGGACTGAACGGTGCCGGCGTATGCGGCGCAGTCACTGTCATCACCGGCGCCTGTAGCGCACCGAAGGCCTTACGCGCCACAATGCTGGAAATATCCGCGGCCACACTGCATCGCTCCCAGGCCTCGTCGACTATCACTACCCGCCCGGTCATTTCGACGCTCTCCAGAATGGCTTCCTCGTCGAGCGGCGAGGTGGTACGAGGGTCGATAACCTCGACAGAAACACCTTCCTCCCTCAACTTGTCGGCCACGGCCACGGCTTTCTGCACCATCGCCGAGATAGCCACGATCGTGACGTCGGTCCCCTCGCGGGGAAACGCGGCCTCGCCAAAGGGAATCAGATACTCCTCGTCCGGAACTTCGCAGGCGTTTTCAAATTGCAGCTTGTGAAGCAGGAAGATCACCGGATCATCGTCCCGAATTGCGGTAAGCAGAAGGCCCTTGGTGTCGTAGGCATTTTCCGGCATGACCACTTTCAGCCCCGGTACCGCAGTTACCTGTGGGTGCAGGCTCTGGGAGTGCTGAGCACCACAGCGAAGGCCGGCACCCACCAGAGACAACATGACCAGTGGAGTATCCGACTTGCCGCCAAACATATAGCGGACCTTGGCCATCTGGTTGTAGACCTGATCGAAGCAGACCCCCAGAAAATCGAAAAACTGCAGATCCGCGATTGGTCTCAGTCCCGTCATCGCGGCCCCGGCGGCGGCACCAATGTAGGCTGCTTCAGAGATGGGTGTATCGATAACCCGCTCGCGCCCGAATTCACCGACCAGCCCCTTGTAGAAGCCGAAGGCACCGCCAAAGGCATCGTCCTCCCCGCTGCAGCCAGCGCCACCGGCAACATCCTCGCCCATCAGGATAACGTTGGGGTCACGGCGCATTTCGCTCTGCACTGTGTCGTGAATGACTTCTCGTATTGTCTTCTGTGGCATGAATCAGCTCTCAGTAGGTTTTGTAGACGTCTGTGTGGAGTTCCTCGGGAGCGGGGTACGGTGCCGCCAGGGCTTCCTCAACAGCCTCGTCAATCAGGAGATCCACTTCCGCATCGATGGCTTCCAGGGCCTTGCGCGTGACCGACTTGGACTTGGTGATGCGATCCACAAAAACCGGAATGCAGTCCATCTCGCGGCGCTGCCGTTCAACTTCGCCTTTTTCGCGATAAAGTTGCGGGTCACCGACAAAGTGGCCACCGAAACGCGTCGTCATGGCCTCGATTGCAGAAGGCCCCTCGCCATCTCGGGCACGCTGTACGGCCCTCTGGACTGCCTCGTAGACGGCGAAGAAGTCGAGCCCGTCCACCTTTTCAGCCGGCATCCCGAAGCCCGCAGCACGACCGGCGATATCGCCCGATCCCACGGCGTAACTGAACCCGGTGGCCTCGCCGTAACCGTTGTTTTCGTACATGAAAAGGACTGGCAACTTGAGTACGACAGCCAGGTTCATGGACTCAAAGACCACCCCTTCGTTGGACCCACCATCGCCAATAAAGGAGACGGCAACCCCGCCGGTACCCCGGGTCCTTGCACTCAGGCCGGCGCCAACACAGAGGGGAGCGGAGCCACCGACAATCCCGTTGGCCCCGAGCATGCCCTTGCTGAGGTCGGCGACATGCATTGATCCGCCTTTACCCTTGCACAGCCCAGTGGACTTCCCCATCAGCTCGGCAACCATGCCCTTGACGTCGCAACCCTTGGCGATGGAGTGGCCATGACCGCGATGTGTACTACCGATGTAGTCGTTGTCATCGAGGTTCATGCACACCGCTGTGGCGATTGCCTCTTGCGCCGAGTAAAGGTGAGTGAACCCCGGAACAGTGCCCTTTTCGAACTCCTGCCCCATGCGTGTTTCGAAAGCGCGAATCGTACGCATCGTACGGTAGGCCTGGAGCAGCTGCTCCTTGCCCAGTGAATGTCCGCGTGCGGTTTTTCGTGGTGTCATTGCTTCAACCTGTTTGAATGCTGGAGTAATGGGTTGCCGGGGTCGCCCCCGGGGCGTAGGTCACTGGTCAACGCGAAAGCGCAGGAGAACATTGCCAGGCAAACGTCCCCCCCAGAGGTAGCCGGAGTTGATCAGCAGGTTGCCATCAACCAGGACCGGACCATCCGATTCAATCGCACCGCCACGCCCGGCGATGCCGGAAACACTTTGGTAATCGCGGACCGTGTTGTACTCCCAGATCACTTCACCGGTGCGACTGTCGTAAGCGCGCAGCGTGCCATCCAGGGCCCCGGCGAACACAACGCCTTCTGTCGCGGTAACCGATGCGGAAAGTCCGGGATCACACATGGGCGAGGCCCCCTCCTCGCAGGCGAGTGCTGTCGGCGCCTCCCAAAGGACTTCGCCCGTGGCGATATCCAGGGCGTAGAGACCCGGACGACGCTGCCCCTCGAAGCGGTCATTGATATCGGTATCAGCAATGGGTGCATAGAGCACGTCGCGGTTTGGGTCCACTGCCATGCCCCAGTGCACGCCGCCATAGAACCCGCCCCGGCCGACTGCGGTCTTCCAGAGCAACTCGCCACCGGCTGCAGGGTCGAGGGCAAATACATCGCCGGATTTCTGGCCCACCAGCACACGGTCGCGGCCTTCACTGTCACGGTGCAGAATGGTCGCCGCACCGATATCAAAGTCCGGACCGTCCTCCCGTGGACAGTTGTCGCGCTGGGCAATGTTGCAGCTCATGTTCCAGGCATCGCCGGCCAGTGCCTGGTGAACCCAGCGGCGCTCGCCAGTTTCCAGGTCGAATGCCACGACCGCATCGCTGGCGCCGTGTGCCGGGGACGTATACGCCTCGCCGGTACCGACGTAGAGCGCGCCACGCGCTTCATCAATCGCCGGGGAATTCCAGACCGGTGCCCCAGAGGGCGCCAGAATGGGTGTACCGCGGGGAGTTTTCTCCCCCGTCTCGGACGGCTCGGGCTCGACGACATGGTTTTTCCAGCGGATATCGCCAGTGTTACGATTGAACGCTACGACACCGCCCCGGAACGTGCAGCATGCGTAAAAAGGATCCGCAGCGGTAGCCCACTCGCGAGAGGACATCGGAACATAGAGTGTGTCGCCGTGCAGCTTGGGGCTGCCAGTGATGGTGACATCGGGATGGTCATTGACATCGCGCGTCCACTGCGACTGCCCCGTCGCCCCATCGACGGCGTAGACATTCCCATTGAAGTCGCCAAAGTAGAGTGCCAGCTCTCCGGATGCCGACTCGTGCACCGACACGGAAGACCTGACTTCGGCTTTGGCGCGAAACACCCAGTGTGTGCAGCCGGAATCCAGGTCAATCGCGTACACGCGCCCATCCTGACTGCCGGTGTAGATTACGCCCCGGTGGACGGTAGGCTGGGAGCGAACTCGGGTGGACCCAGGAAAAGCATAGGCCCACTGCAGTGTGAGGGAGGCGGCGTTATCGCGGTTGATGCCCGAGACAGCGTTTGGCACGCTGCGCGGATTGGTGGCCCCCATACCCCAGCTGGTAATGGAAGACAGCTTGTCGGATTCGGTTCGTTCATCCTGGGAAACGTCCTCCGAACAGAAATTGCTGACTTCTGCGACCTTCTCCCGGATGGGTCTTCCGCCAAGGTATTCAGCAATGGCGACCTTGTCGGCTTGCTGAAGGTGAGCCGCCTGCGCTTTCATGGCACCAGATACCAAGGCCTCCAGCAGACTTTCCGGGCTCATCACTTGCAGAATCACCACATGCGGCGCCTTGGCAGCACCACCGTCGTGACAGCTCAGGCAATGCTGCGCAAAGAGCGCCTCCCCGTCTGGCGTTGAGGCATTTACCAGCTGCGAGGCCATGAGACCGAGGGCGGCAGACAAGCCAGCTAGCACTCTGTACATGGTGTGTTCTCCTTGTTATCGATTCCGGGATGCCCGGGCAACACACTTTAATTTTAATTAAATACAACTTATATGGCGCACTTGGCGCGTTTGAACCACGCCAGTCCGCCTGCCTTGAAACCGGACACCAAACCAGGTTCAGGCCTGGGGTATTTCCTCCAGGCCGCGGCAGAGCCGAGTCAATCTTCGGTCGGCAACCCCGCCTGACCAGCCTCCCGAATCATCGGTTGATACTCCGCAAACGCTGGCCCTTCTACAGTGGCACCGATGGTGAAGCCGGCGTCGGTGGTCAGGGTATGCCCGGTGGTGTAACCCGACTCGTCACTGGCTAGCCACAACGCGGCATTGGCCACATCTTCGGCCAGGCCTGGCCGACCGCGCAGCGGCGACGCCTCTCCCAGCATTTCCTTGGCTTTCTCGATATTGCCGGGATCGCCGGTAAGCACGTTGGCCACCATGGGTGTGGCCATCGACGCCGCAGCGATGGCATTGACCCGGACATTGCTGCCCGCCAGCTCGCAGGCGACGTTCTTGGTCAGACCGACTACACCGTGCTTCGCCGCGGTATACGCATGGGGGCCAAGTCCTCCCATCAGACCGGCCGTACTCGCCATGTTGATAATCGAGCCCGTGCGCCGCGGCTGCATGACCCGCGCTGCGTGTTTGGTGCAGTAGAACGCCCCGTTCAGCAACACCTCAATGCTGAAGCGCCACTCGTCTCCGGGTGTGGTGGCCACAGGCCCCACCGCACCGACGATGCCTGCGCTGTTGAACAGGATATCCAGTTGCCCGAAGCGCTCCACCGCAGCGTCGACCGCGGCGGCCACGCTGTCTTCCCGAGTGACATTGCAGTGCACATACATGGCTTGCTCGCCCAGGCGTTCCGCCAGGGCCTTGCCCGCATCGTCCTGGATATCACAGAGACAGACCGAACAGCCCTCGGCCAGGAACCGCTCGACCGCGGCAGCCCCGATGCCACTGGCGGCACCGGTAATCAAGGCAACCTTGCCCTTCAAACGCATGAAACTCTCCTCGCAATCATGATCTGGCGCCAGGCCTCAACCCGCCGATGACGGACCTTTCCAGCGATACAGCAGGTCGTCGGGATAATACTGGCCGACGGTTTCCGCCGCGATATCGGCAAAGCCCTGGGTCGCCGGCGTCTCCAGCCGGGTCCAGTCAGTCATGCCGGTGCGGCGAACAATACGCCACTCGCCCTCGCGCTTCTCGAAATGGTCGAGATAACGCCCACCTACAAAATAGTCCATCTCGGTATCCCAGGCATTGGGTGCTGCCTTGGGGTCACCGATCGGTCGCATGCGGTGGTAGGCGGTGAAATAGGTTTCCGCCACAGCCTCTTGTGCGGACTCCAGCTCAATCAGGATATTCCCCAGCTGGTGATGGGTCCTGTTGTGCGTACTGATCACGCCCAGGGCGAATTCGACGAAATCCCGCGGGCCGCCGTCGGCGGGTCGCGGGGCATCCGGGGCCGACGACGGCCCCTGATAGAAGTGGTGATGCCGCGAACCCGGATGGAAGACACTGCGCAGCAGTGCCTCGTCCATCCGGTCCAGGGCGCGGGCGTAGCGGACGATCACCTCGGTGATCGCCTGCTTCGCCAGCAGTTCCTCTAGCGCGTCCACGACTCAGTTGTTGAAGCTGTAAACAACTTCGAAGCCGTAGGTCCGCGGCGGACGGGTTGCCGCGTAGGACCAGAGCCCGGCGACTTCATAGCCATGGGTGTAGGCATCCTCATCGGTGAGGTTGCGGCCGAACAGGCTGAACTGCAGGTTGTTGATCGAATAGTTCACCGAGGCATCCACCAGGTGCTGGGCGTCGTTGGCGAGCTCGACATTGTTGGTGGCATTGGTGAAGTGGTCATCGATAAAGCGATAGCCACCGCGGATCCACGCCGTGCCACCCGCCATGTCCCACTCGTAGGTGGCGTCCAGGGTCCCGGTCAGCTCCGGTGCGCGACGGAACTCCAGGCCGCTGAGGTCGGTCACTGAACCTTCGACATCGGTGTAGACGAAGTCGTCGTACTCGGAATCCAGATAGCCCAGGTTGGCACGCACGCTGAAGTTTTCGTTCAGGTAGGCCTGCAACTCAAGCTCGATACCCTGGATGGTGGCCTCGGAGGGGTTGATGACCACCGTCTTCTGACCGGTGTCGGTCTGGTTGGAGGGCAGCTGCAACTCTTCCTGCTTGTCCTTGTACTGCATGTGGAAGACCGTGGCGTTCAGTCGCAGGCGACGATCCATCAGCTCGGATTTCACACCGATCTCGTAGTTGTCGATGGTTTCCGGCTCGTAGGGCTGGATGGCTTCCTCCAGGCTGGCGACGCGGCCGTTGAAACCGCCCGCGCGGAAGCCCTTGGAGTAAGTCGCGTAAAACATGACGTCATCGCTCATGTTGTAGCGCACCCCCACCTTGGGCGTGAACTCGCTCCACTCGTCACTTGGGTGCGTGGTGCGCCCCTGATCCAGAGTGTTCACCTCACCGAACTGACGGGATTCCTTCTCGTCCTCGGTGTAGCGGCCACCCAGGGTCAAGGTCCACTGCTCGTTCAAGCGATAGTCTGCCTCGAAGAAGGCTGCCACCGACTCGGTGGTCTGGTTGGTGGTCTGGGGGATATCGAGAATCAGGCCGGGTACCGCAAAACCGATGTAGCTGCGCATGCGGCTCTCATACTCGGAATCCCAGAAAAACAGGCCGCCGACAATGTTCAGGGCGCCGCCGGCATCATAGGTCAGACGCATCTCGTGGCTGTCCTGCTCCCACTCGCCAGGGCGCTGGGTGTGGTAGAGCAGCTCGGGTGTACCATCCCAGTCCTGCAGGCTATCCTCGTCGGACTCCCAGCGACCATAGATGTAGTCGAAACGCAGGGTGTCGGTCAGCTCCCAGCGGGCCTCCAGGATATGCGTCTTGGTATCGAAGAAGGCGTCCATGAAGGCCGGTTCGATCTGGTCCACCGTGGTGATATTGGTCTCGAACGACGGCGGCGCCGGCGGACGGCCACCGCCACCGGCGACACCCCAGCGATCCCCGGTTATGGTGGTATCCAGGCTGTCCGCACAGTAGCCATAGGCGATACAGAACACCTGGTCAGGTCGGGTAGCGTTCACCAGTGCCGGGGTGTCCTGGTCCAGGTCCTCCTGGTGATAGGTGTACTCCAGCTCCAGGGTGTCGGTGGCATTCCACAGGAAGTTGGCCCCCAGGGCCTGGAAGTCAGAGCGCCCCTGGTCACCGCGGACAGTCACGTTGTCGTAGTAACCTTCCTTCTGCTCGCGTTTGGCTGCGGTCAGCTTGACGGCAAGGTCATCGGTAACCGCGAAATTGAAAATGCCATCCAGATAATAGGTGTCGTAGTTCTCGACACCGGCGCGGAAGCGACCGCCCAGTTCACCGGTGGGCTGGGTGCGGGTGATGTTGATCAGACCGCCCACGGTGTTGCGGCCGAACAGCGTGCCCTGGGGTCCGCGCAGCACTTCCACCCGGGCAATATCGATGCCGCGCAGCAGCGCACCGGCAGTGGAGCCGATAAACACACCGTCGACGCTCACGCCCACGGCGGGGTCGAAGTTCTTCTCGAGGTCCGCCACACCGACGCCGCGGATGTAGATGGCCGCTGTGCCGCCCGGGCCCTGCCCGGTGTCATCGATGATGGTATTGGGGGAAATGTTGGCCAGGTCCTGGATGTCCCGGGCAAACTGGCGCTGGATTTCCGTCTCGCTGAGGGCACTGACCGCCAGGCCCACATCCTGCATGCTTTCCTCGCGCTTGCGCGCGGTCACGGTGATTTCTTCCAGCACACCCGGCGCGGCCGATACGACCTGGGGCACGGAGGCCCCGACCGTGAGGGCGGCGAGAGCGGCAAACATCTTGCTGCGTTGGGTTTTCATGGTGCGTCTCCTGCGGATTTCACTAATGATTATTGAAGACTTGCCTTTTCTTGTTGTCGGGCTTTTTCGCAGAGTGGCCTTTGCCAGCGTCAGCCGGCTGGGGCCTGCAGTACCGTACCGGCCACTGCATTGAAGTAATGGATAGTCACGTCGCGCTGTACGATCTGCCACCGGCCATTGCGTCGCTGCAGACGATCACTGTAGGTCGCACCCACCATCTGGCACTCCGGCCCCGAGGTCAGGGTCCCGATGCAATCGACGTCACAGACACAGGTGGCATCATCGATACCCTGGAACTCGACAAGGTGATTGGTGCTGAGGTGATGGGATTCCGCCCAGGCCGGCCAGAGCACCTCGTGTACGGCCTCGCGGATACCGGAATGTCCGCTGAAGCTGCCGAAGGGGGGGCCTATGTTCCAGACACAGTCCTCGCTCCAGATGGACAGGAAGAGGTCAAAGTCCCGGTTGTCGAAGCCGTGACAGTAGGCTGTGGTGAGGTCGATGATGGCAAAGCGGCTTTCGAGCTGATCGAGCCGCGCGGCCAGGGACTCACTGCCTGCAGCGCTGTTACTCATGATGACACCTGCTTGTTATTTACCCCTGCCGACCGTGACCGAACGAGGCACTTTGTTTGTTTGCGTCTAGCAAGTGTAGTGACTTTTGACAGTGAGTCAATAGGCCCGGGCGGCATTTTGCACCCGGGCCAAGGGGTTTCAGGGTGCCGATTCTTCCTCTAGCCCGAAGGCCAACAGCACGTTGCCGGGCATGTGGAAGTAGATGCCGTAGCCGGAATTCACATACATCATGCCGTCGTCAAACACGGGACCGGCACCGCCCCCGAAAGAACCGCCGCGGCCGGATCCTCCGCCCAGCACCGGGTACTCGCGGGCCGAATCAAACGACCAGAGCACCTCGCCCGAGTCCTGTTCGTAGAGACGCAACACGCCGTCCATGCCGCCGGCCATGACCCCGCCGTCAATCGCTGTGGACGCGGCCGACAGGCCCGGCTGACAGAACTCGCGACCCGCACAGACATCCTCGGGACTGGGGGTATACCAGCGCACTTTTCCTGTCGGAATATCCACCGCGAACATCCCCGGGTAGGCTTTACCCGGCCAGCGTGGGCCACCATCAAAATCGGACATGGGTACGTAGAGCGTGTCCCCCTGTACCGACATGCCGAAGTGCACCCCGCCCTGGATACCGCCGCGACCCAGCTTGCGTCGCCACACAAACTCGCCGCTGTCGGGATCGAGGGCGAAAATTTCCCCAGACTTCTGCCCCGCGAGCACCAGGTCGCGCCCCTCGCTGGTGGTCATGCGAATCGTCGCCGCCCCGAAGTCGTAGTCGGGACCGTCCTCGGGCGGGCAGTTGATGCGCTTTTCTGTTTCACAGCCCATGTTCCAGGCATCACCGGGGGTCATCTGCTGACTCCAGACGATTCGACCGTCCTCCATGCTCAGGGCCAGCACCGCGTCGCTGGTTTCGTTCGCCGGCGAGGAATAGTTCTCCCCGGTGCCCACAAACATCAGCTTGCGTCCGGGGTCGAGTGCCGGCGTATTCCAGACCGGGGACCCCGAGGGCGCGATGCGCTCGGTGCCGATGGCATTGCGGCCCACGACGGTTGGCGGCTCGTCGATGGTGTAGCTGGTAAAAAGGTGCTCCCCGCTGTGGGCGTCGTAGACCGCCACCCCGCCGCGGAAGGTACAACAGGCATATTCCGGGTCGGCGGCCGCGGTGACTTCCAGCGAAGACAAGGACACATAGAGGCGCCCATCGTGCAGCGCTGGCGCTGCGGTGATGGTCAGGCTGGGGTGATCATCCGGCCGATCGCGCCAGACCAACTCCCCCGTCACGGCATTCACCGCATACACGTTGCCGATAAGGTCACCGAAGTACAGCAGAGGCTCGACCTCGGCGCCAGCCTCCCAGGGCTCGACCACGATACCGGTGCGAATCTCGGCCACCGTGGAGAAGGTCCAGCGCACACAGCCGGTCTTCTTGTCGAGCGCCCATAGAGTGCCGTCCTGACTGCCGACGTACAGCGCACCGCCGGCGATAGCGGGCTGGGAGCGTGCGCGCACCGCGCCGGGAAAGGCGAAGGCCCACTTCAGCTCCAGGTCCTGCGCCTCGGCGGCGGTCATGCCCGCGATATCCGCGGGAAAGAAGCGCTGATTGCCGCGATCCACGCCCCAGCCCCGGGTTGTTGGCGGCGCAGCGACATCGAACTCGGCGGCCGCGCCGCTACAGACAGGCGCCGGATTCACCGCGTGAGCGTCCAGTGACTGCCCCGCCAGGTGCTCCGCCAGAATCTCCTGCTCTCGCGACGACATCGCCGACGCCTGAACCTGCATCACCCCCGACTGCATGGCGCGCAGGATGGACTGGGGCGACATGATCTCCAGCAGACTCATTTGCGGCGCCTTGGAGACCCCGCCACCATGGCAGGCCTCGCAATGCTTCTGGTAAAGCTGTTCGCCGTCGGGCAAATCATCTGCGTAGGCCAACGACCCCACCAGGGCCAGCAGCGCGACACAGCGCAACGCGGCATGTTTCATCAGGTTTTCTCCACGTGATAGCCGGCGCGAGGAAAGTGCACAACCACCTCACCGACTCGCTCTCCATGCCGCCGCAGGGCGACTTCCGACACCGTCAGTGATTCCAGCACACCCTCCACGGGCACCGCGCCGTAATCCTGCGATGTCACTCGTATCGGGTCCCCCCGGCGCAAACCCAGGGGGTCGCGTTCATCGACCTCTCCACCACTGGCCGGCACGGCGCTCCGGGCGATGGCCAACGCTTCCTCCGCGCTCAGCTCCTGCCGGCTGCCGTGACCCAGTGCGTTGACCCGCTTCTCCCAAGCGACGAGCCGGGCGAACTCCGCCAGCAACGCGTCGCCGTCGCGAATATTTCCCCGGCACATCCACACCGGGAAAACCCCGAGGATATCGGCCCAACCAGGCTGCTCACCGAGCAGGAAGGCACGCCCGTCCGACAGCATGTCGTCCAGCAGCGCCAACTGGCTGCGAAATTCCGCAAGGTAATCGGGAATCGACTGGGGCAGGCTTTCAAAGTCGATAAAACTGAAAAAGGCCCGGCGGTCGCGCAGGATGTCCTCGGGCAGTGCGTCGTTGGTTCCCAATGACAGCGCCGCCCCGGACCGGAAAAAGGCCACGTCGCTCCAGTGGGCCAGCGCAAGGCACAGGCCCCGGCTTTGCCCGGGAAACAAAGAGGGCTGGGGGAAGCGTCGCTCCAGCTCCAGGGCGATTCGCTGGGTATCGCAATAGATATCGGCCCCGACCTGCAACACCGGCGTCTTGCGATAGCCGCCGGTCAATTCCGTGAGATCGGGCTTGGGCATGACCATGGGTATCTGTACCGATTGCCAGGCCAGCTGTTTCAGCCCCAGCGCCAAACGTATCTTTTCGGCAAACGGCGAGATGTCAAAGTGATGCAGGATAAGATCCATGTGAACCCCGTGCGTCAGGCAAAAAAAGGGCCGACAGAATCGGCCCAGGAGACGTCACAGCACGTCGAGAAACTCAGTTACCGCCAAAGGTCATGCCGACCTCGAGACCGTAGGTGCGCGGCTGGCCGTAGTAGGTCATGGTCCACAGGTCGGCCACCGGCAGCTCACCGATGCGATAGGTCTCGTCGGTCAGGTTGCGACCGTAGAGACGCAGGAAGAACTTCTCGCTGGCGTCGGTGTAGGTGACGCTGGCGTTGAGCAGGGTGCGGTCGTCGGTCTTGCCGTGATATTCCGGGCCGACCTGCGAGTAGACGAAGATCGCCTCGTCCTCATAGGCCACATTCGCCACCCAGGACAGGTCACCTTGCAGGAAGTTGTGGGTGTAGATCGCGTCCACGCTCCACTGCCACTCGGGCGCTCGGTTGACATCCTCGTCACTCAGATCGACGTCGGTGACCCCGTCGAAGTCGGTGTCGGCAACGAACTCGTCGTACTCGCTGTTCAGGTAGCCGAGATTACCGCGCACGGTAAGCCGGTCGGTCAGGGCCGCCGAGACTTCCGCCTCAAGACCGTAGGAGGTCATGTCCGCTGCGTTGAAGAAGCGGGTTTCCTGGAAGTTGCCGCCGAAGGGGTTGCTGAACTGGGCCACCAGGTCCCTCTGGGCGTCGGAATACTCGACATAGAAGGTCGCCAGGTTCACCCGCAGCTGGTTATCCATGAAATCGCCCTTGAAGCCCAGCTCGAGGGAGTCGGCGATTTCCGGGTCCGTGGGAGCCGCCGAACGCGCGGTAATCGGCGAGCCCGAGGTACCGGTCTGATCGTTGTAGGCGCCACTCTTGAAACCGCGAGAGTAGTTGAAGTAGGCGAACAGGTCATCCGAGAAGGTGTGGCTGACGGTTACCCGCCAGGTCGGCTCTTTCCAGGTCTCCGAGTCCTCGAAGACACCGGTGGAGTAAGTGTTGAAGTTGGCCGCATCCAGTCCACTGCCGAAGTCACGCCAGGTCAGGTTGGGGTCGAAGCCACCGGTGAGCTGCTGGAAGAACACCTGGTTGCGACCAATCCAGCTCTTCTTCTCGTTGGTGTAACGGAAGCCACCCGAGATGCTCCACTTCTCATCGATATCGTAATTGCCGTCGACAAACAGCGCCCAGTTTTCCGCGTCCTGGGCGTTACACATGACCTGGGGGTTATTGTTCCACCAGGTGGGGTCGCCGAAGGCCTGAGTGCCCACACCCAGCAGGTCGAGGAAGCCGAGCACCTGTACCACGCAGAAGGTGGTCTCATCTTCCTGGTAGAAGCCGCCCGCCACGAAATTGAAGGGGCCGGCAAAGTCGGAGGCGATGCGCACCTCCTGCTGGAAGGTCTCGCGATCATCCAGGCGGTTGGCGTCAAACAGGGAATTGGGGCCCACCTCACCCGTGTAAGTGGAGGGCAGCTGGCTCTCCTGCTCGCGCAGGCCGGTCACCGAGCTGATGGTGTAGTCGCCCACTGTCCAGTCGAGGTTGAGGTAGTAACCGTCCACATCGACCTGGTGGCCGTCGGACATATTCATCAACACATCGTCGCGGTTCGTAATACCGGCGCGCTTGTAGGGGTCACTGCCACCGTCGTTGGTCAGACCCAGCGAATTGAACACCACCGGGGCGTCCGGGGGCGTGCCGTTGACCACGGGCGGGGAGTCGCCGTTGTCGCGGATGATCTCGTACTGCAGCAGGGCCGAGAAATTCTCGTTGGGTTCCCACAGGGCCTTGATGCGCCCGGAGATCACATCGTCGCCGCCCTGCTTGCTGCCGTCGCCCTTGCCGGTCGTACCGAGGGAAGGATGCGTGGGATCAAACGCGGTAACCGGGCCGTATTCGGCGTTGTTGCGGTAGAAGCCGTCGGACTCCATGTACATCCCGGCGGCGCGCAGGGCAAAGGTGTCGCTGACCGCGAGGTTGGCAGCGACCCGCGTTTCGAAGCGGCCAAAGTTCTCGACCTTGCCCTGGACCTCCAGGGAGTTGCTGTCAAACTCGGGGCGCCGCGTCTTGACGTTGATCACACCACCGGTGGTGTTCTTGCCGAACAGCGTGCCCTGGGGGCCGCGCAGGACTTCGATCTGCGCGATGTCGAACATTTCCAGCAACTGGGTCTGGATATTCGGAATGACGAAATCGTCCACCGTGACACCGACCTGGGGATCCTGGTAGACAATGATCGAGGTCTGGCCCACGCCGCGCATGGCAAAGGAGGCGGCGTTGAAACCGGCCGGCTTTGCCGCGGAGAAGTTGGGCACCATGCTGGCAATGTCACCCAAGTCACGGGGCGTCATGCGCTCGATGTCGTTGCTGGTGATGGCGCTGACCGACACGGCGGTGGTCTGGATATCGGTTTCGGAACGGCGGGTGGCCGTCACCATCACCTCTTCCAGGGCCGGGCGGTCCTGGGCGATCGCCGCGGGCATCCCCGTCGCCAGCAAAACCGGGGTCAGGCCAAGGCCGAGGGACTGACGGAAGCGCTGCCAGCGGGTGACACTGCGATTACGTGCAAAGGGAATCATGGCTGTTCTCCGAAGCGTTATAAGTATTTTGAAAGTGCTTCAAAAATGTAAACAGTGAACTTGTTTATGTCAAGCAAGTTCACTGTTACTTTTTTTTTTACCTCACCGCGCGAGACGACGCTCGAGTTCAACGTGGAAATGCCGCAGGCGCTGCTCCTGCTCGCTCCACAGCTGGCCGTCGAATCCGCGGGAACGCATGCCCTGCTGAACCACCGGCAGCAGCGAAGCATCCTGGCTCAGCACGAGGCCGAGACCCGCGTCCTCTTCGATGCTGTAGTACTCCATTTTGGGCCGTACTGCAGCGGTCATGTCGGTATCTTCCGGCAGCCCCATCCAGTCCGGCGGGCAGTAATTGGGATCCTCCACCGGGAACACCAGGGTCATGGTGTCGTAGTAGAAGCGCTCCGGGTCCGACTCGTGCGGCAGGAAGCGCATCAAAAAGACCGCCTCGGGATGGCAGCCAATCTGTACGTTGGGGAAGATCCCGGTGGCCCAGCTGTCCGACAACTGTCCATCTGTAAAGCGCGAGTAATCCAGACCCAGGCGCTCGGCGCGGGCGCGCTTGCCCTGCTGAATGGCCCGTCGCACGTCCTCGGCGGTGCCGTCAAAACCCTGGGGATCCACACCGGCGTCCTCGAGCATGGCCTTGAGGCCCTCGTTCACCGTCTTCTGGTCCGCAACCCGCGGCGAGGGCTGCCCCAGGGGTACGATCATGCGGCTGGCACCGTTGGGATAGAGGTCGTACTGCACATTGAGGTCACCCATCACACCGCGGGTTTCCGGATGCACCGCGTGCAGGTGATAGCTTTCGTAGAAGGCCTCCACGCCCACCTTCCAGTTGGCGCCCCATTCGCTGCGCACGTGGCGCACGACCTTCATACCTTCGATCCTGTAGGCTTCCAGATACCCCTCGGGCAGGCCGATGGACTCCTTCAGGGGCGGGGGGTTGGTGTCCATGTTGACGAAAATGATGCCGGCGTGTTCCTCGCAGGCCAGGGGCTTGAGTCCCGGACGGTGCGCGATGACTTCCGGCTTGAAATACTCCTCGTCAGTGATCCGGCGCAGCTCCCCCGTATGGTGAAAGCTCCAGCTGTGAAAGGGGCAGACAAAGACCTTGCGATTGCCGCGCTCCTCGTGCACCAGTCGCGCGCCGCGGTGGCTGCAGACGTTGTAGAAGGCCTTTACGCCCTCTTCCGTGCGGGTCACGATGATGGATTCTTCGCGGATATTGAACAGGAAGTAATCGCCGACCTTTTCCAGGTCGGAGCTGACGCCCGCGATGAGCCAGCTGCGGGTCCACATTTTCTCCCACTCCAGCGCCATGAACTCGCGGCTGAAGTAGCCATCCTTGGCGGCCACGTCCACGCCGTTGTCGACGTCAGGCTGCTTGGCCTCCAGGGATTCCGGCGGGGCGTCCGGGTTGATGATGGCTACGGGTACACCTTTGGCATTCATGTCGACTCTCCTTATAAGCTTTATAGATGCAACAACGGGTCTGTCAATCGACTCAATCCACAGCGTTCATCCTTGAAGCTGGAACACTGGCATGGTCAGGGTCTCGGACCAGTTCTCGAAACTCACCTGGACCGGCTGCCCGACGCGCACGGCCTCCGGGTCGCAGTTGACGATATGACTCATCATCCGCGGCCCTTCCTCAAGATCAATCAGGGCAACCACATAGGGGGCCTCATAGGCAGGCGACACCGGCTGGCGCACGACGGTAAAAGTGGCGATATGCCCCTTGCCGCTCGCTTCCCGCCAGGCCAGCTCGCGTCCGCCGCAATGACTGCAGAGTATCCGCGGATAAAACTGTGGCTGCTGACAGTCACGGCAATACTGGAGCAGCAGTTTGCCCTCGCGGCAGCCCGCGTAATAAGCATCCGAAAGTGCGGAGGATGTCGGAAACGTGCGCTCCATGTCAGTTGGCCTCCCGCCCGAGAATCAGTGTGCAGTGGCTGGAGAGGATGCCGCCCTGGGCGTGCAATAGTCCCACGTCGGCCTTGCCCAGCTGCCGCTCGCCCGCGGTGCCGCGCAACTGCCAGACCGACTCCGTCAGCGCAAACATCGAACCCGGATTACCCGGATGCGAGTGGGACAAGAGGCCACCGTGTGTATTCACCGGCAATTGACCACCGGGTCCAATGCCCTGGTCGACGATGAACGGGCCGCCCTCGCCCTTGGCGCAGAAGCCCAGATCCTCCAGCTCGATCAGCACCGTCGGCGTGAAGCAGTCATAGAGCTGGGCAAAATCCATGTCCCGCGGCCCGAGACCGGCCATGGCATAGGCGCGCTCTCCCGCCTCCTTCGCCGCCGATGTGGTCAGGTTGCGAGCCTGACTGATGTGCTCGTGACTGTGCCCTTCGCCCATGCCCAGCAGATACACCGGGGCGTGGGGGAAGTCCTTTGCGCGCTCGGCGGAGGTCAGCACAATGGCCGAGCCGCCATCGGACACCAGGGAGCAATCCAGCAGGTGCAGCGGGTCGGCAATCATGCGCGAGTTGAGCACGTCTTCGACGCTGATCGGGTCGCGTTTCTGTGCCGCCGGGTTGAGCGCCGCGTGGGCACGGCAGGCCACCGCGACCTCTGCGAAGTGTTCCGGGCGAGTACCGTATTCGGCCATGTGCGCCTGACCCGCGAGGGCATAGTAGGCCGGCACAGTCAGCCCCCAAGGCTGCTCATACTGGGGGTGGCCGGTGGATGACTGGACCAGCATCGCCTGCTGGCGCGACAGCCCGCTGCGCAGGCTGTCCGCCATGGCCACCACGACAACATCGGCCATGCCGGTGGCAATTGCCGAGGCCGCGTGGTGAATAATGGAAAAGGTGGTGCCGCCACCGGCACCCACCGCCATGCAATAGCGGGGAAACATCTGCAGATACTCGGCCATTGCCTCCGCGTGGTAGAGCAGCGGCATGGACATGCTGTTGCAGGTAATCAGGCCGTCGACATCCTCCTTGCGCAGGCCGGCGTCCGCCAGCACCCGCTGAATCGCGTCAGCGCACAGCTCGAAGGCATTGAGTTCCGGCACCTTGCCCACCGGCGTATCCGCCGCACCGACAATCGCCACTTTTCCGCGCAGGTTCTCCCCCATGCAGTCGTCTCCTTATCCTGCCGTGTTCAATACCGCCACGGCGGTACCGGGGGTAATCACATCGCCCGCCTCGTTGCGCACGAAGAGCTCGAGCTCAATCTCGCCACTGGTCGGGTCGAAAGCCAGTACCTTGCCACCGGTGGTCAGGGTCTCGCCGATATAGGAGGCCTGGCGATTGGAGTAATCAATGGAGACCAGCCGGCCGTCGTCCCCCAGCCACTCCTCGACGCACTGGTTGAGCCAGTCACCCAGCATGGGCCCGGCGATAACCAGACCCGGGTAGCCTTCCACCTCCTTGGCGTAAGGGGCGTCGAAATGGATGCGGTGAGCGTTGAACAGGACCGCGTTGTAGAGGAAGAGCTGCACGTTGTCCGGGGTGAACTGCCGCTCGGGCAGCGCCTCGCCAACACTGACGCTTCGTTGCTGATTTACCTGTTTCTGTTGCACCTTGCTTACCTCAGAATCCGGGTGGTTTTCTCGCGAATGACCAGGTTGCCGTCGTCATCGACGATATCCATGTCCACCTCGTAGAAAATCAGCGGGCCGGAGCGACCGATCTTCTCGTAGATATTGCTCAGGGTCCGGGTCGCGGTCAGCCAGTCTCCGGGACGGACCGGCCGGTGATATTCAATATGCAGTCCCCCCGCCATCGCCTTCTCGAGCGGGAACTTCGGCAGCAGACGATCGATGGACACCCCGTCGGGGCTCAGTTCGTCCAGCTCTACTACATCCCAGAACAGGGCCACGTGAAACATGGGTGGCGCCTGGTCACCGTCCAGGTATTTGCGCTGGCGGTTGCCGGTGGCAATGGCGTACTTGCGAATCTCGCGGCGCGTCACCAGCTCCCTCACCGGCTCGCTCTGGCGGCCAATATTGGCCAGTAGTGCATCGTTGAGCACAGATGTCATACCTTGCGTTCCCCCTTGTCCCAATACGGATCGCGCAACACGCGCTTGAGAATCTTGCCCGTGGGCGCCTTGGGCAGGCTGTCCACGAAGTCCACGGATTTCGGTTTCTGGTAGGAGGCCAGATGCTGTGCCGCCGTGGCGATAATGTCCGCCTCGCTGGCCTGCATTCCCGGCTTCAATACCACCACGGCCTTTACGGCTTCCCCCCACTCGGGGTCCGGCACACCAAAGACCGCGGATTCCAGTACGGCGGGGTGCTCGTGGATGGCCGCCTCGACCTGGGTGCTGTAGATGTTTTCACCACCACTGATAATCATGTCCTTGGCGCGGTCGACGATGAACAGGTAACCCTCCTCGTCCCACACCGCGACGTCCCCGGTCCACATCCAGCCATCCCGCAGGGTTTGCGCGGTCAGATCGGGTCGACGCCAGTAGCCGATCATGTTGGCCTCGGAGCGCACCACAATCTCCCCGGGTGTCTTGCCATCCCGCGGCACCGGCTTGCCCTCGGGGCCGACGACGTTGATGGTGGTCATGAAACCCTCTCGCCCGCAGGAATCCAGGCGTTCGGGGTGAATGCCTTCCAGCGCACGGGCATGGTCCTCCTGGGACAGGAAGCTCATGGTCATGCCCTCGGTCTGGCCGTAGCCCTGGATCAGGGTGCAGGGCAGCGAGGCCAGGGCCGCCTGTACCACGCTGTGGGGCATGGGTCCGCCGCCATACTGGATATTGCGCAGGCTGCTGAGGTCGTAGTCGGAGAAGTTGTCCACCGCCATCATCCAGTTGAGCATGGTGGTGATGCCAAGGAAGGCCGATACACGCTCGCGCTGGATGACTTCCAGCGCAAGCTTGGCGTCAAAGTTGATCAGGACGACCGGGCAGCCGTGGGCCATGTAATTGATGGCCAGCCCCACCGGAATGTGGAACATCTGGCCGGTCAGCATGTATACGTCCGTGGGCACCACACGCTCGGCGACCGTCTGGTTGATCATGCCGGCGAACAGCGAATGGTGGGTGTGGAGTGCGCCCTTGGATTGACCGGTGGTGCCGCCGGTGTAGAGAATCAGCATCGGATCGTGGCCGCCCACCTCCGCGGAGCGTGCAGGCTCCTCCGTGCCAGCCCCCGCCAGTAGCTTTTCGTAACTGCCGTCACTGTCGACGCCGAAGCTCAGAAGATGCACATCGCTGGCCTGCCGCACCAGTGCGGCGGCCTGGTCGGCGTATTCTGCCGAGTATGCCAGCGCCGCGGGCTCACCGTCGTCGAAGATGCGCTGCAGCTCGACCTCACCGAGACGCCAGTTCAGGGGCTGGGCGATCAGACCCACGCGGCCACAGGCAAAATAGAGCTCCATGTATTCGATGCAGTTGCGCGAGAGCACTGCCACACGATCCCCCTTGGCCAGTCCGAGACCGACCAGGCCGTTGGCCAGCCGGCGCACGCGCTCGTCCAGCTCGCCATAGGTCATGCGCCGATCGTTGGGGATATCGATCAGGGCTTCGCGGCCGGGCGCGAGACGCGCGGTCTTGGCCGGGATCATTCCCAGGTTCATGCGTGTTCCTTATTAGTAGGGTTTGTCGAGTTCCAGATGCCGGCCAAGCAAGCGCCAGTCGCCGCCCTGCTGTATGACACGGTCGTGGTAGACACCGGCCGTGAGGAGACGAATCTCGCCGTCCTCCGTCGCCAGCAGGGTCAGGTTGGAGGTGACTTCCACCACCCCGGAGGCATCCCGCTCGCCGAAGAAAACATTGGAAACCACGTGCCGCCGCTTGTCGGTCTGGGCGGACACCGCAGCATTCATCATGTCCATGATTGCGGCCCGCCCCTCGAAGGGACCCGCCAGCTCGCCGCCGGCGATGCGCATCGAAAAACGGGCGTTTTCGGCAAACAAGCCGGCGAGATCTTCCATCGCGTGTTCGTCCAGCGCGAAGGCTGCCCGGGACAGCAGCTCCTGGACCGCCAGTTTTTCTTCCACCGAAACGTGTTGGGTCATGTCCTGCTCTCGTGGCACCTCGGGGTGCCTGTTGTTATCAACAGGATTGCATTGTAGTCGCAACTTGAACTTCCCTCAAGTTGTTGCAAACAAGTTTTTAAATTTTGTCCAAAACTGGACAGACACCCCCTTAACGTCGTACAACTCGTCTGGAAGAACCTGAATATGGTTTAAGTTGTGAAATCATCCGAATCCTCGCCCAAATCCCGGGCCGGCAGCTCCCACAGAAAACCCTCTCGCGCGAAGAGCACTGTTTCGCCGCGGGGCGACACCCGCGGCGAGCGACGCCGGCGAAAGATTTTCAAGTCCCTGCACGACTGCATCATTCGCAAGGGCTATGTGAAGACCACCCTCGCGGACATCGCCGAGGGGGCGGACATGACCGCCAGCCACCTGCTCTACTACTTCAAGGGCAAGGAAGACATCCTGGAGCAGTACTTCCAGAATGTGTCAGTGCGCTTCCTCGAGCGCATCGAGACCTTCGGCGGACACGATACCGAGGAGCAGATCGACCTGCTGGCGGATTTCTGGTTCAAGGGCGAGACCAGCACCCGGCAGGAAATCGGCTTCATGCTGGAGTGTTTCGGTGCGGCGGTGAATGACGATGTGCTCAAGGTGACCAAGGCGGACTTCGATGCCCGCTGCAAGGCCTACCTGGTGGACCTTTTCGACGGCGCCGGAGAAAGTCTTTTCACCAACAGCCGCGATGCCGCCGAGCTGGCCTATTCCATGATGATCGGCCTGCGCTCGGCGGTGTACTTCGACGATGACATCACCCTGGAACACGCCCACCGCTTGTTCCGGCAGGCGCTGTTCAGGATGAGCGGCCTCAGCCGTCAGGCTGCGGCCTGACGCAGCCTCGGCAGGACCTTCTCGGCGATGTAATCGAGCCGTGCGTTGCCCGAGGCAACCGACTCCCCGGGGAACTGGGCCCAGAAGTGGATATCGCAGATCTGCGGATAGGTCTTCACCATCTCCGTAAGCCGCGACACCGCGGTATCGGCATCCCATAGTTCGTACAGGCCGTTTTCCACCACGTCCTTCCAGTTGTCGTAGACCGGCGCCTGATCGGGGGGGCCGAAGGCGCCCCACTGGCTGTAGGCATTGGTCTGGTAGATCAGGTGGTCGCCAATGCGGGCCGCCTCGCGCTCCGGATCCTCGGCAATGATCGCCCAGCAACCCAGCACGATGCGCCCCTGGTCGGCCTTGCCCTGCTTGTCGAGAAACTCACAATAGCTGTCCATGCCGATGCCCCCGGTAGAAAGGAAGCCATCGGCCACGCGGGCGGCGCGCTCGATCGCCGGCGGCGCCATGCCCCCGAGATAGACCCCCGGGGTATGTACCGGCGCCGGCGTAACACAGAGGTCGCCCACCTCGAAGCGCTTGCCGGAAAAGTTGACCGGCTTGCCCGACCAGGCGCGACGCAGCACCTCGATGCCCTCCTCCATCAGGCTGGGCCGGTGCGAAAGCTTGCGGCCGAACTGATCGAACTCCATCTGGCGGTAGCCAATGCCCACCCCGAGATCGAAGCGCCCGCCGCTGATCAGCGACAGTGTGGCCGCGTCCTCGGCGACCCGGATCGGGTCCGCCAGGGGCAGCAGCATCAGGTTGGTGCCCAGGTGCATCTTGCGCGTCTGGGCGGCAATGGCACTGGCAACCACCAGCGGCGAAGGGGTGTAACCATCGTCGCAGAAGTGGTGCTCGGTCAGCCAGACCGAACTGAAGCCCTTGTCCTCGGCCTCGCGGATTTGCTGCAGGCGCTCGCGATAGAATTCCTCGAAATCCTGGCGCCACTGCGCCGGATTGCGAAAGTCGTACCAGAGTCCGTAATTAACATCTTGGCGCATGTTGCCTCCCGGACAACTCAGGAATGGGTGGCCAGGAACCGCAACAGCTCCCGGTTGTAGTCTTCAGTCACTTCGATGAAAGGCGCGTGCCCGACACCCTCGAACTCGATCACCGTGGCTCGGGGGTGGTTATCACCCACCCAGCGCCCAATTGCCGGATCGACAAAGGCGTCCTGGGAGCCCACAAAGGACAGTACCGGGCAAGGCAGGGAGGCCAGCATCTCGCGCTGATCCAGGGGCTCCAGCTGGGCAATGGTCTCTATCGCCCGCGGGGAGGCCTGGCAGAACACCTGCCATATCCACTCCACCACCGGGGGCGGCACCTCCTTGGCACAGACCGCCTGGGACAACCCGTGAAGGAAGGCGATGCGGTCGGCCTTGAGCCCCGCCACCGTCGCGGCCATATCCTCCGGCTGCCCGCCCAGGGGAAGATCGGGCTTCTGGATGTAGATCGGCGAAGCGCCACCAGTCAGCACGACCGCACGACATGACTCACCCAGGCGGCTGGCCGCTTCCACGACGACCGCTCCGCCCAGGGACCAGCCATTCAGCACAACGCTGCTCAGACCCAACTGCTTCACCAGCGCCACAACGTCGCCGGCAATCGCCGAGATGCCCGGGTCGTCGAAGTCCTTGTCGCTCTGGCCGCAGCAGCGGTGATCCAGCATCACCACCCGGTGGCCAGCGTCCCGCAGGGCCGGCAGGACGTTGTCCCAGGCCCGCACATTCATGCCCCAGCCGTGCACCAGCACGACGGCGCTGCTGCCCTGCCCGTGGCTCTCGTAGTACACCTGCCGTCCGCAATCGGTCGTCATGTATGCCATGTTATGTTTACCTCCTGGTCAGAATCCGCCGGATGGTTGCTTCGTAATCGTCGAATACGGCCATCAGATCCAGCGCGCCGGGATTGACCAGCCACTGGTAGATGGTGCCGAAAATGAAGGAGTTGAACTTGACCCCGAAGAGCTCGGGATTGACCTCCGGATCAATCTCCCCCGCCTCGATCCCCAGGCGCACCCAGCGCGCGGCATCGTCGCGGTAGATGCGGTGGTGGTCGGCCAGCTTGTCGCGGATCTCCGAGTCGTGTCCGAGTGACTCGTACCAGAGAATGTACATCGCACGCATGTAGCTGGCCTCGGTGTTGAGGAAATCGCGCACCGCGTGCAGGGCAGAAATAATCGCCTCGATACCGGTCTTGCCACCAACGTATTCCCCCAGGTGGGACTTCCAGCGCCCATCGAAGCGGATGAACATCTGGTTGAGGAAGCCCGCCTTGGAGCCGAAGCGCGAGTGGGCCAGCCCCCGGCTGTAGCCCGCCATCTCGCCGATCTCCTTCAGGGTCGTACGCTCGGTACCCCGCTCGATGATCAGCTTGATCGCCGCCTCGAACATCCGCTTGTCGGACAAAGCCGTGCGCTCTGCCTGGGTACGGCGCCGGTTGGGCACTGATTTCCCGCCCTTCTTGGCCCCAGTGCGCGCCTCGGCAGCCTTTACCGGCGCCCCCGCGGCACTGTCATTTGATGTGCTGTACGTCGAACTCTCCGCTTTCATGCATCACCCGCAAACGTTTCTTGTCGATTTTTCCCACGCTGGTCTTGGGTATCTCGCCAACAAAGGCCCAGTATTCCGGAATCCAGAATCGCGCGACCTTGTCCTCGAGAAACTCCCGCAGCGCAGCTCCACCCACGGCATCCTTGCCCGCCAACACAATGGCCAGGGGCCGTTCCTGCCAGCGCTCGTCGGGGGTGGCAATGACCGCTGCCTCCACCACATCGGGGTGAGACAACAGGGTATTTTCCAGGTCGACCGACGAAATCCACTCACCCCCGGACTTGATGACGTCCTTGGTGCGATCAGTCAGCTGCACGAAATGTTTTTCATCGATATGCCCGACATCACCGGTGCGCAACCAGCCATCGCTGGTAAAGGAATCCGGCGATTCACCCCCGTGGTACCCCCCGGTAATCCAGGGGCCGCGCAATTGTAGCTCACCCACGTCCTGGCCGTTGTGGGGCAGCGGATTGCCATCGGCATCCACCACCCGCACCTGCACGCCCGGCACCGGGCGGCCACTCTTGGCGCGCCAGGGGGTTTCCCCAGCTGGACCGGGGTCCCTGGGCGGGTGAGACAGGTGGCACAGCGGGCTGGTCTCGGTCATGCCCCAGCCCTGCAGCACCGGAACACCCCAGCGCTCGCGCACCGCATCGATCATGGCCGGCGCCACTGCCGCGCCCCCCGATACAAGCATACGGAAGCAGCTCAAGTCCAACTCGCGCTGCTGGGAGACCCGCAGCAGATCCCCCAGGATGGTCGGCACCATCGCGGTGAAGGTCGGGCGCTCCTGACGAATCATGACCTCGATGCCCGCGGGCTGCAGGTGGGGCCCGGGCATGATGAAGTCGCTGCCACTGAACCAGCCGGAATACGGCAGGCCCCAGGCATTGGCGTGGAACATGGGCGGCAGCAGCAGAATACGGTCGCGTTCGTTGATGCCGAAGGTATCGGTAGCCCGGGAGGCCAGCGAGTGCACGAAGGTGGTGCGATGACTGTAGACGACGCCCTTGGGATTGCCGGTGGTGCCGCTGGTATAGCAGATGGCCGCAGCGCGCGTTTCGTCGATATCCGGCCAGTCGTAGTGGCGCGGCTGGCTGTCCAGGGCGCTCTCGTAGTCGACCACCGGCAGCTGCTCCAGGTGGCCACTCTCACCACCCACCAGGAGAATGTGCGTCACGCTCTTGAGCAGGGGCACAACCGGGGCGAACATCTCCTGCAGGCTGGCATCGAGAATCACCACCTTGTCCTCGGCATGATTCAGGATATAGGCCACCTGCTCGACCGACAGGCGGATATTCGCGGTATGCAGAATCGCCCCCATGGAGGGCACAGCCAGATAGGCCTCCATGTGAGCCTGGTTGTTCCAGCTGAAGGTCGCCACCCGGTCGCCCTGCTGCACACCCAGTTCATGCAGCACATGGGCCAGCTGAGCAGCGCGCTGGGCAGTCTCACTGTAGCGGGTATAGTGGGTCGACGTGCCGTCAAAAACCCCGATACGGCTATCGGGGAACACCGCGTGACCGTGCTCCATGAGCATGCGCACAGTCATCGGCATGTGCATCATGGTGGCGTGCATATCCATTATTGTCTCCTTACCAGTTTCCCTTGGCGGCCGCGGCGGCCTCTTCCAGTAACGCGGGAACATCGTATTCCAGGCCCCGGGCGTAGTCCGAGTCGACCTTGCCGGCGCAGTAGAGCTCCCAGGCACCCTCGACAATGGCCGCCAGTCGCCAGAAGGCAAAGCACATGTAGAAATCCATGTCGCGCAGGGGCAGCCCGGTTGCCGCCGACCAGCGCTCTGCCAGCGCGCGGCGGCTGTGCGCACCGGGGCGTCGACTGACCGCCTGAATATGGCGAAAGCCCGGGGGGTCGAGCTCTCTCGGCCCCCAGAACATCAACAGCAGCGCGAGATCCGCCAGCGGGTCGCCGATGGTCGCCAGCTCCCAGTCGATGATGGCCGCCACCTCGGGTCGCTGCGGGTGCGACAGGGTGTTGTCCAGGTGATAATCGCCGTGGATCAGGCTGGCGTGGGTCTCCGCTGGCAGGTTTTCCAGCAACCAGCCGGCCAGCTCGTGCAGCAGGGGCAACTCACGTACCGGGGCTTTGGCCCGGGTGTCCCGCCAGCGGGTAATCTGCCGCTCCAGGAACTGCTCGGGGCGACCGAAGCGCTCCAGGCCCAGGGATTCCCAGGGCAGGCTGTGCACCACCGCCAGCTCGTCGACCAGAGACTCGCCCAGACGATTGACGGTTTCCGCGGTATCCGGGTAGGTGTCGGGAAGCGCATCGGTAATGGAGACGCCCTCGACGTGGCCCACGACCAGGAAGGGGCGCCCGATCACCTCGGTGTCCTCGCACCAGGCCACCATTTTCGGCACCCGGGCCCGACCGTCCAGTGCCCTGAGCACCTTGGACTCCCGCTCGATGCCGCGGTGTGCGGTCGGCGAGATCGCGTTCTCCGGCGGCGTACGCAGCACCAGGGGACCGCTGTCACTGTCCAGCTGGAGCGTCAGGTTGGCATTGCCGCCACTGAGTCGACGCGCCACCTGCACGCCCGAGACCCCCGCGTGCTCCGCCAGCCAGCGGGCCAGTGGCGGATTCATGGCATCCAGCGCATCACTCATCCCGGCACCCCGAAACTGCTCATCAGGCCACCATCGGCGGGGATAAAGGCGCCGGTCATGTAGGTCGAATTGGCCACCCAGAAAGCCACCTCGGCGACTTCCTCGGCACGGCCGTAGCGCCCCAGGGGAATGGTCTTGCGCATGCCTTCCAGGGCCTTCTCCGACAGACCGCCGGTCATCTCGGTCAGCACCAGGCCCGGAATCACCAGGTTGACGCGAATGTCCCGCGCCGCATACTCGATGGCCAGCGCGCGGGTCAGGCCGGACAAACCGGCTTTCGAAGCAGCATAGGCGGAATCCCCGGGGAAGCCCCGGAAACCCACGACCGCCCCGACGTTGAGAATGGCCGCGCCAGACTGCAGGTGCGGATCGGCGGCGCGGATCACGTTGACCGCACCCTTGAGGTTGGTGGCCAGGACCGCATCCCAGTCCTCGGCGGAGATCCGCCCGATGCGACCGCCACGGTGCAGCCCCGCATTGTTGACCAGGACATCGATCCGCCCCCAGTGCGCGATCACCCGATCCACCGACGCCTGCACCGACGCGGTATCACAGACGTCCGTCCGACAGGCCAGGCAGGCATCACCGAGCTCCCGCGCCAGATCTTCTATACTGTCACTGCGGGCGAAGATCGCCACCCGGTCACCCGCCGCCAGCGCCTGCTCGGCAATGGCACGCCCAATGCCCCGCGAAGCGCCGGTGACAATCCAAACTTTCTGATCAGCCATGATTTCACTTCTGCTGGTTGGTGAGTAAAGAATTATTTGCTTGTTTGCATCTAACAAGTCTAAACTGGGCGTCGCCGAAGTCAAGCAAAACCATGTGTTGGCGGGCAAGACAGCGAAACCAAAACCGCATTGCTTATCAAACAAAGAAGGTGTCACCGTGAGCTGGAGCTTTGAAACCGACAGCGAATTCCAGAAACAGTTGGACTGGATCGCTACTTTCACCCGTGAAGAAATCGAACCCCTGGACCTGGTCTTCCGCGGTCCGGGCGATCCCT
Source organism: Haliea atlantica (assembly GCF_054779855.1). NCBI lineage: Bacteria > Pseudomonadati > Pseudomonadota > Gammaproteobacteria > Cellvibrionales > Halieaceae > Haliea > Haliea atlantica. The sequence goes on from NZ_BAAGXL010000003.1 coordinate 1,028,620, forward strand.
GGGACCCGGACTCCCCGGCAGCGAAAGCCATGGAGCCCCTCAAACAGATCGTCAAGGAAAAACGCCTGTGGGCCTGCCACCTAGGCCCCGAGCTCGGCGGTGAAGGCTACGGCCAGGTCAAACTCGGCCTGATGAACGAGATCCTCGGGCGCAGCCGCTTCGGACCCAGCGTGTTCGGCTGCCAGGCCCCCGATTCCGGCAATGCCGAAATCCTCGCCCACTTCGGCACCCCCGAGCAGAAAACCAAGTACCTACAGCCTCTGCTGGATGGCAAGATTGCCTCCTGTTATTCCATGACCGAGCCCCAAGCCGGCGCCGACCCCGCCGAATTCACCTGTACCGCGACCCGCGACGGTGACGAGTGGGTGATCAACGGCGAGAAATGGTTTGCCTCCCACGCCCGATTCTCCGAGTTCCTGCTGGTGATGGTGGTCACCAACACCGACGTTCCCATCCACGAAGGCGCCTCCATCATTCTGGTGGAAAAAGGTACGCCGGGGATGGAGATCATCCGCAACTCCGCCGTCGGCCCCTTTGTCGAACAGGGCGACGGTGTGCACGCCTATATCCGCTTCAACAACTGCCGGGTGCCCGCCGACAACTTGCTGGGCGAAGAAGGCCAGGGTTTCCTGGTGGCGCAGACCCGCCTCGGCGGCGGCCGCGTACACCACGCCATGCGCAGCGTGGGCGTGCTGAAGAAAGCCATGGACATGATGTGCGAGCGCGTGGTCAGCCGCACCACCAAGGGCGAGCCACTGGCCAAGAAGCAGCTGACCCAGGAAAAAATCGCCGACAGTTACACGCAGATCATGCAGTATCGCCTGCACGTGCTGTATACCGCGTGGCTGATCGACAAGTACAAGGAATACAACCGCGAGGTGCGCAAGGAGATCGCCGCGATCAAGGCCGCCACGCCCAAGGTGCTCCAGGAAGTGATCTACCGGGCCATGCACCTGCACGGCAGCATCGGCGTATCCGATGAAACGCCGCTGATGACCATGTGGGCCAACATCCCCGAGCTGGGCATCGTCGACGGGCCCTCGGAAGTCCACAAGATCACCGTGGCGCGGACCGTACTGCGCGATTACGAGCCGGTGCAGACACTGTTCCCCAGCTACCACACCCACACCCAGCGCGAAGCGGCCATGAAGAAGTACGGCCACTTCCTGGAGGGAAACAGCTAGCGGGGAATGGCGATCTCGGTGCGGGGCATGCTCTCGGGCATCCCCCCCAGCGCCACGGCGCAGCGCGAGCTGCCGCAGAAGTAGGCTACCGCCATGGACAGATGCAGCAGCTCGGCTTCCGTGAACGCTGCCTTGAGTTCAGCCTGTAGCGAGGCCGGGATGCCCGCCGGGTCCAGGTGGAACTGGCGGGTGAAGGCCACGATCAGGCGCTCCCGCTCGCTCAGGACCGCCTCATCGGCACCCTCCTGTATCACCGCCACCTTTTCCTCGCTGAAGCCATCGGCCACGGCGACGTCATAGCGCACCGCGCGGCACATCACGCAGCCGGTGAACTGCGCGTTCTGCAGGCGCGCCAGCTCGACCTCCGCGGGGGACAGTTCGCCCGCGTCCCAGACTGCGCCATTGAGGGCAATCAGGGATTCGACCACCTCGGGCACCATGCCCAGGGCCGAGTCGCGAATCACGTTGCCACTGCCGCCCTGCCCTTCCGGGACCTGCACTCTCGCCACACTGCTCATCTCATGCCTCCTGTTTCGATGTCTGCCAGATCAGGCCCAGGCGCTGCAGGCCGTCAAATACGCCGAGGGATTGCACCAGCGCAACCAGGCCGACATCGCCGTAGTGTGACTTGACCGCTTCCGCCTGCGCGTCCGTGATCGCCAGGGCATCCATGGCATAGATTTCGGTAAATTCCAGGCATGCCCGCTCGGCCTCGGTAAACAACGGCGAGCGGTGCCAGTCGCGCAGGGCCGAGCGGCGCGCGGCGTCCACCGGCACCACGGCCAAGCTCTGATCACCCTCGCTGCGATGCAGCTGGGCCATACGCAGGCGGCACAACTCCAGCACCGGTCCGGGTACATGGGGTTGCTCCCAGAGGCTCTCGTACATGGCCAGGAAAGGTTCGCCCAGCTGTGGCAGCCGCGCCATGATGGCCTCCCGGGATGAACACTCTTGCACGATCCAGCTCACGTCAATCTTCTCCTGATTTCAAATGGTTGCCGTTACCGGCGGCTCCCTTTGAGCGCCCCGCTGTCCGCGCTACCCGCCGAAACCCTCGCCCCCGGCCGCCTCGCCCATGCGAACCAGCCGGCTGTCGGCGACCGCGAGCTGACGATGCAGCACTGCCTCCTTGTACGCCGGATCGGTGACCATGGCCATGAAGGCCCTGGCGTTCGGGTAATGGGCGATAAAGGCGATGTCCCAGTACTCGTCGGCGGGGCCGATCACCATGGCTTCCGGTCGCCCGCGCCAGACGATGCTGCCACCGAGGCGTCGAAACACGGGGCCACTGTCGCGACCGTAGCGGGTGTAGGCCTCAGCGCCCGAAACCTCCTCGCCGTCCGGATAGCGGACGCGTGCATTGAGTCGGATCAGATTGAGCATCCAGATCGGGGTATCCCGGGGCAGGGACTTGAAGTGGTCGAATTGTTCGCGGGTGGGGTCGACATTGCCGCTCATTGCAAGCCTCCTGTTATTGTTCTGGCAGCTTACCGCCAAAGGCTGCATAGGTATACCCATTCGCCGGATGTGGCGGCGCCCGGCAGGCACTGCGCCACGACTATAGTATGCTCGGCCACCGCAATAAACGGACGGAGCCCTGCGCTCCCCACCCTAGAGGAGAAAACCATGAAAGTGATCGTGATTGGCGGATCCGGCCTGATTGGCGGCGACGCCGCACTGGAACTGCAAAGCCAGGGGCATGAGGTCACCATCATGTCCCGCAAGGGCCCGCAGGCCCCGGCCCTCGCCGCATTGCCCTGGGTACAGGGGGATTACATCAACGATGACCTCGCCGATGGCCGCCTGCAGGGCTTCGAGGCCATGGTCTTCGCCGCCGCCGCGGACATCCGCAACGTGCCCCAGGACGGCTCCGTCGACCCCGCCGAGTTCTATCGCCAGGCCAACGACATCGCCGTACCGCGCGCCTTCGAGGCGGCCCGGGACGCCGGCATCCGCAGCGCCGTGTACATCGGTTCCTTCTACTCCCAGGTGGCCCCCCACCGCGTCGGCGAATGCCCTTACGTCACCTCCCGTCACAACACCGACAAGGCCATTCGCGCCCTGAACACCGACACTTTCCGCGTGGTCAGCCTGGACTGCCCCTTCGTGCTGGGTCACATCGATGGTACGCAGGTGGACTACATTGCCGCGGTTGTCGCCTATGCGCGCGGGCAGCTGGAAGGCGTGCCGGTATTCGCTCCCGAGGGCGGCACCAATCACATCAGCTCCCGCTCGGTTGCACAGGCGGTGGCCGGCGCCCTGGCCAATGGCGAAGGCGGCAAGGCCTACCTGGTGGGTGATGAAAACCTGACCTGGAAAGAATACCTGGAATTATGGTTCCGCCTCGCGGGCAACCCGCAGGATATCGAGGTACGCGGGGACGACCACCCGCTGTTCCCCAACGCGATCATGTTCGCTGGCCCGGGAGCCACGGTGTCCTACGAGGTGGATCCAGCGGACCACGAGGCCCTGGGCAGTTTCGATCGCCAGCAGATCGAACCGACCATCAAGCGCATTCTCGCCGCCTACAGCTGACCGGCGCGGCCGGGCTGCGGCGGGCACGCCTGCCGCGGCGCCAGCACCTGACTACACACGCACACCCATGGTGTCCCGGGCCTCCCGCGCCAGGGACTCCTGGAAATCCGGATGCGCCACCGCCACAAGGGCCCGGGCCCGCTCGGCGATGGAGCAGCCACGCAGCCTCGCCACACCGTATTCCGTCACCACATAGTCCACCTGCGCCCGTGTGGTGACGACACCCGCGCCACTGGCCAGATGGGGCACCAGGCGCGACAGCGTGCCACCCCGGGCGGTGCTGGGCAGGGCAATAATCGACTTGCCGCGCTCGGAATAGCTCGCGCCCTGCACAAAATCCACTTGCCCGCCCACGCCCGAGTAAATCCGGTGGCCGATGGAATCCGCACAGACCTGGCCAGTGAGGTCGATCTGCAGCGCACTGTTGATTGACGTGGCCCGGGGATTCTTGGCGATCACCACTGGGTTGTTGACGAACTCCACGTCCAGGAACACCACCTCCGGGTTGTCATTGACATGGTCATAGAGTGACTGACTGCCCATGGCGAAGGAGGTGACCGTGCGCCCCCGGGAAATCTTCTTGCGCGCATTGTTGATCACGCCGCTGCGCAATAGCGGCAGCACGCCGTCGGCGAACATCTCCGTGTGAATACCCAGGTCGCGGCGGTCCCCCAGGCAGGCCAGTGCCGCGTCGGGGATGGCGCCGATACCCATCTGCAGGCAGTCGCCGTCCTCGATCAGGCTGGCCACGTGCTCGCCGATGGTTCGCTCCACCGGGGAAATCTCGCGCTCGCCGTGCAACAGCAGCGGCTCGGGCCGGGTATAAGCCACATCGATGTCCCGCAGGTTGATGAAGCTGTCGCCGTGGGTCCGCGGCATCTCCGGGTTGATGTGGGCGATGATGCGCCCCGCAACATCGCAGGCCGCCTTGCTGGCCTCGACGGAAATACCCAGGGAGCAATTGCCGTGCCGGTCCGGGGCGGAGACCTGGACCAGGGCCGTATCCACGCGGGCGTCACCGCGCCGGAACAGCTTGGGGATCTCGGAGAGAAAAATCGGCACATAGTCGGCGCGGCCCTGGTTGATCAGGTCGCGGGTCACCTGTCCGGCAAAAAAGCAGCGGTTGCGCAGGTGCCCGTCCAGGGCCGGGTCCGCCAGGGCCTCCGCATGCTCCAGGTGCAATTGCATGATGGTCACATCCTGCAGCGCCCGCGCATGCTCTGCCAGTGCCTCCAGCAGCACCGTGGGTGTGGCCGCCATGGAGTGGCACCACAGGTTTTCCCCCGAACCAATGACCGACACCGCTTCCAGCGCAGATTCGACAAACAGCGTCACAGACCCCCCAAACTTGCTGCAATTCAGTACTTTATACCACAGCCGGGATGGGTCTTCCGGCACGGGCAAGCGGACGCAGCCTGGTCTACACTTCCGGCATGATCCCGCGCACCAGTGACATACTCTGGCAGGACGCCCAGCACCAGGCCCTGTTCGAGATCCTCGACCTGCTGGCGGAGCCGGACTCCGACAATGAAGTGCTGCAGCGACTTTACGAGTATACGGAGATCCATTTCCGTCTGGAGGAGTACTACATGGTGGCGCTGGACTACCCCGACCTGGAGACGCACCGGGAATCCCACGACCGCTTCCGGGAAGAGATCGCCTGCCTGCTGGAGGGGGGTATCGACGAACCCGGTTTCCGCAACGCGGTAACCATATTCCTTCGCGAGTGGCTGCAGCGCCATGTTTTCGGGGTCGACAAGGATCTCGAGGCCTTTATCCTGGCCGCTGACGCCAAGTGAATCGAGCCGACTCTGGAACCGCGAAATGAATGAACTGCGCAACAAGGATGCTCCGGGCCGCGGCGTCGCCGTCATCGTCTACGGCCTGTACCTGGGAGCCATCATGACCTTTGTGACCCTGCCCCTGGGCGCGCTGCTGGCCGCGTGGCGGCTGCGACACAGCGCCGACTGGGTTGCCTCCCACCTGCGCTTCCAGCTGTGGACCTTCGCCGGTCTCGCGGCCAGTGGCATCGCCGCGCTGCTGCTGTGGCGCGTGCTCGGCCAGATGGCGGCGCCGCCGATGTCCGCCTGGGCCTTCGGCTACCTCTACTTCACCCTGGCTGTCGGCTGGATGATTGGCCGCTGTGGCGTGGGTATTCATCGCCTTACCGCCAACCGCCCCATCGAGCGTCCTGACAGCCTGCTGTTCGGCGGGGTGAGCCCGGCCTTCAGTGACGGATGATCTGCCGGTAGATGGCCGGTAAAGCCACCGCCAGGTGCTCGGGGCGCTGCACGATGCTGTAGCCGCCGCGGCTGAAGATGCGCTGGAAGTACTGCTGGGCCTCCTGGTCGATGGTCACCGCAAACACCCGCACCCCGCTCTGCCGGGCATCGAGCACCGCGCGCCGGGTATCCTCCACCGCATAGCGACCCTCGTAATAGTCGGTATCGTTGGGTTTGCCGTCGGTGAGCAGCAGCAGTAGCCGGTGACGCTGGGGCTGCTTTGCCAGCCCCGCAGCCAGGTGGCGGATGGCCGGCCCCATGCGGGTGTAGGAGCCCGGCTGCAGGGCCTGAATGCGCTGTTCCACAGTACGGTCCATTCCCTCCGCCCAGTCTTTCAGGGTATTCACCCAGACCTTTTCCCGACGACGCGAGGTAAAGCTGTGGATGGCAAAGGCATCGCCGCAAGCGGCGATGCCGTGAGCCAGCACCAGCACCGCCTCCTTCTCGACATCCAGCACCCGGCGATCCTCCAGCCAGGCCTCGGTCGACAGGGACACATCCACCAGCACCGAGACCGCCAGATCGCGATCCTGCTCGCGGGTCGCCTGGTAGAGCCGGTCGCTGCTCTGCCCACAGGCGCGCTGGTCTGCCGCCGCGCGCACCACCGCGTCGATATCCAGCTGGTCGCCATCGGGCTGGCCGCGCAGCAGCAGGCGCCGGGGCTGCAGGGCCTCGAACTGACGCCGCACCTGGCGGATTCGACGACGCATGGCCAGATCCGGCTGCCAGCGCTCCCCCTCGCTTTCCTGGACCCCCGCCAGGACCACGCAGTGGTCCTGCAAATAGCGACGCTCGCGGTAGTGCCATTCCGGGTAGCTCAGGCGTGCCGCCAGCGGTGCCCCGGTGGCCTCAGCCGCCGGCAGATCCAGCTCCAGGCGCAGTTTGGCCGCCGCCTGCTGGCGGTGGGGACTCAGGGTGATCTCCTCCAGCTGTTCCGCATTGCGGGCGGCATGCTCGTCTTCCTCGTCATCCACCAGGCGATTTACATTGACCATTTCGGCCATGGAAAGCAGTTTTTCAAAGCGGTTGAACACCAAGGGGTCCTCCCGCTCGGCCTGGTCCTGACGCCGGCGCTGTGCCTTGCGTCGCCCGGGACGGGCCTGGTCGCTGGTTGCGGCGGACTCGGTGGATTCCGGCTCCGCATCCGGCCGCACCACCCCGCCTGGCTGGACGGCAAAGGCGTTCGCCCACAGGGGCACCGGGAGAGGCGGCCGGTAAGCCCGGGGCGCATTCGACGGAAAGCGCGGCTCGCGGACAAGCGACTGCCAGCGCTCCGGGATGGCCTCACCGGCCCCCTGGGCCAGTGCCGCGACAATCAGTGACTCGAGCGCCTGCTCCACGGGTGGCAGCGAGCGCTGCGGGCGCAGGGGCAGCAGGGCCCCGGCGAGACGACGGTAGCGCGGCGCCAATCCGGGAAACTGTGCCAGGGCCCTATCCACTCCCTCCAGGGCGGCCTGCAGGGCCAGCAAATCCCGATGCAGCGGGTCTTCGACAGAAGGTACGACGGGGAGACAGGCGGCGTGGGCCGCCAACCAGAAATAGAGATCGCGATTCAGCGCCCGATCGGGAAATACCGACAGCTCCGCGGGCAGCAGAAGATTCTCCTGGTCGCGACGGCTGACCACCTGTCGCTCCCGGGACTGCCCCAGCCACTGGCGAAAGTTGAGACGATGGGCCGATTCCTCGGCGGCCACCGCATTGACACCCAGGGCGGGATCCCCCCCCGCGGCGCGGAAAAATACGCCGAGCACCGGGAGCACGCTGTCCAGGCTCACCGCCGCTTGCGGGAAGCTCGGCCAGCTCGCCGAACGGGAAGCCCAGCGGTGCCAAAAGCGGCCGGTGACCTCCTCGATTTCCAGCCACTCCCACACCGCGATTCAATCCTCGCCGAAGCCGATGCGGACAATCTCCAGCAGGGCCTCCTGTACATCGGGCTCGTCGGTGAGCGGCTCCACCAGGGTTGCCCGCGCCGCCTCCAGCAGGGGCAGATCGGCCTTGATCAGGGTGGCACAGTAGATCAACAGGCGAGTGGATACGCCCTCTTCCAGGTCCTGTCCCTTGAGGGCACGCAGCCGCTGCGCGAGGTTGACCAGGGTATTGCAGCGGCGCTCGTCCAGGCCACTCTCCCGGGCGACGATGCGCCGCTCCTGCTCGGGGGGAGGAAAATCGAAACTGGCGGAAACAAAGCGCTGGCGGGTACTCGGCTTGAGGCTCTTCAACAGGTTCTGATAGCCGGGGTTGTAGGACACCACCAGCATGAAGCCCGGGGGCGCCTGCAGCATCTCGCCGGTTCGCTCAAGGGGCAGCATGCGCCTGTCGTCGGTCAGGGGATGCAAGATGACAGTCACATCCTTGCGTGCCTCCACCACCTCGTCCAGGTAGCAGATTCCACCCTCGCGCACCGCGCGGGTCAGGGGGCCGTCCACCCAGCGGGTCTCCCCCTCCAACAAGAGGTGGCGACCGGTCAGGTCCGCGGCCGCCAGGTCGTCGTGACACGACACCGTGTACAGGGGCAGGCCCAGGCGCGCCGCCATATGCGACACGAAGCGTGTTTTCCCGCAACCCGTGGGGCCTTTCAAAAGCAGTGGCAGGCGGTGCTGCCAGGCCTGCTCGAAGAGCTCGCATTCATTGCCAATGCTTTCATACCAGGGCCCACGGCCCTGCTCGCCGGCTTCGGTGGCTGCGTCGATCAAGGGTCACCTCTTGTGCTGTGTTCCGGGGCGAGTGGCACTCTGCCCCGGGGCTGGGTAGATCCCGGTTCAGGGCTGGGTCAAGGCCGTACCGGCGCCTTCGGGCACTTCCTCCCGCGCCGGCCCAAAGATCGCAATCAGGAACATCACGGCGGCCACGGCCACCACGGCTCCCGCGCCGAGTCGCATCCAGTAGAACAGGTCAAGCTGCGACTGCACCTCCATGTAATTCATGCCCAGCACCCGCTGCAGGTGGGTCTGTACCACACCGGCAAAGGTCAGGGTAAACGTCATGAAGCACATGGCTGAGGTCATGACCCAGAAACTCCACATGTTGAGAATCTGGTTGAAAGGCTGTCGTCCGCGCAACTGCGGCATGGCGTAGGTGATCACACCGAGCACCATCATCACGTAGGCCCCGTAGAAGGCCAGGTGGCCATGAGCGGCGGTCACCTGGGTGCCGTGGGTGTAGTAGTTGACGAAGGACAGGGTGTGCATGAAGCCCCACACACCGGCGCCAAAAAAGGCCACCGTGGCGCTGCCCAGGGTCCACAGCATGGCGCTCTTGTTGGGGTGATTGCGCCGTCCTTTCCAGAACATGAAGAAAGCGAACATGACCATGGCGAAGAAGGGCGCCACCTCCAGGGTCGAGAAAATGCTGCCGATGGGTTGCCAGTAGCCGGGCGCCCCAATCCAGTAGTAGTGGTGGCCGGTGCCGAGCAGGCCGGAAAACAGCGCCAGGCCGATGATCACATAGAGCCACTTCTCGATGATCTCGCGGTCCACCCCGGTCAGCTTGATCAGCAGGTAGGCCAGCAGGGAGGCCATGATCAGCTCCCAGACGCCTTCCACCCAGATGTGCACGATCCACCACCAATAAAGTTTGTCCAGCGCCAGGTTGGCCGGATTGTAGAAGGCGAACAGCCAGAATATCGCCGCCAGCCAAAGACCCAGCATGAGGATGGTGTTGATCGCCGTCTTGCGACCTTTCCAGAGGGTCATGCTGGTGTTGTAGAGGAACATCAGGAAGGCGACGGTGATCAGGATCTTCGACCACAGCGGCTGCTCCAGGAACTCGCGCCCCTCGTGGATACCGAACTGGTAACTGATCAGGGCGCCCGCACCGGCCACCGCAAAAATGGCCAGCTGCACATACGCGATCATCGGGCTGTGAATCTCGGTTTCGGCCTCCTCTGGCAAGAGGAAGTAGGTGCAGCCCATGAAGCCCATCAGCAACCAGACGATCAGCAGGTTGGTGTGGCTCATGCGCATGATGTGGAAGGGCACCACATCCACCAGGAATTCGGGCAGCACGTAGACCATTGCGGCCAAAATGCCGAAGGTCACCTGGAGGGCAAACAGGGCCATGGCCAGGGCAAAAAAGGGCAAAGCAACCCGCTGCGTCGCATATTTCATCGCTTATTCTCCTGCCTGTCGGGGGCGCAACCTGCGCGTTATCCTACCGGGTGGGGTGGCCAGTTCTGGGTGTTGATGCTGTCCGCCCAGCGAAAGAAGTCGACCAGCTGATCGAGTTCCTGCTCGCTGAGATCAAACGCCGGCATCTGCCGGCGGCCGGGAACATTCAAGGGCTGCGCACGAATCCAGCCCTTGATACCGGCACGTGCGGCCTCGGGGTTCTCGCGGCCGCCGTAGCGATGCCAGACATTCCCCAGCTCCGGAGCAAAGTAGGCTCCCTCGCCGAGAAGGCTGTGGCAGTTGATGCAGCTGTGTTTTTCCCAGACATGCTTGCCGGCGGCCACACTCTCGGTCAGCCCCTCACGGTCCGTGGAGACGTTGACCATGTACCAGTGGCTGTGGGCGGTGAGAGCCGCAAAAACCAGAAAGAAAAACAGCGAGCCGCCAAAGAAAATATTGCGGGCTGCCGATCGAGTCAGTGATTCCACCATACGGTGTCTCCCTGTCGCTGATGGCGCCGCGGAAAAGACAGCACCTAATCATGCATATGTTATACTTGTTTTGAGATTGTGCAGTGGCGTCGCAAGCCGGTCAAGGCCCGACCACGACTCCGCCGCCATTTCTTTGCTCGACGGTAGTACTACTAGATCACAGCCAGATACAGGTCAAATAATGCGACATCCTGTTCTCGCCTACCCGTTTCGTCCGTTTTTCCTGTCCTGCGCCTGGGCAGCCACATTACTGGTGCCCCTCTGGGTATTGATGGTGAGCGGGGCGATCGAGCTGTCGCCCGCCCTGCCGGCGCTGCACTGGCACCAGCACGAGATGCTGGCGGGCGTGCTCTACAGCGCCATTGCGGGCTTTGTGCTGACGGCTGTCTGCGCCTGGACCGGCAGCCCGCCGCTGCGCGGCGCGTGGCTGCTTGCGCTGTGGCTGCTGTGGTTGCTGCCCCGGATCGCACTGCTGTTGGGTCTGGCGCCCGCGCTGGCCCTTCTGCTGGACCTGCTGTTCCTGCCAGTGGTCTCGGCAATCGTCACTGCGCGGGTCCTACCCGCCCGGCAGTGGCGGCAATTGCCCCTGGTCGCACTGCTGCTCCTGCTCTGGGGTACGGACCTCGGCTTCCACCTCAGCGCCGAGGTGCGCTGGCTGCATGCCACCGTGCTGGCAACAGCTCTGCTTATCCTGCTGGTGGGAGGTCGGATAACACCGGCATTTTCGCGCAACTGGCTGCAGCGTCAGGGTCGGGAAGCCGCAGGGGTCGCGGAATTTCCCGGCCTCGAGCGCGTCACGGCGATCTCCTGCCTGGCATTGTTCGTCCTGCACGTCGTCGCCATGCTATGGCCGGCTGCGGTTTCTCAGCTCGCTATCGCGGTGATTGCCGCCGCTGCCGGTCTGGCCTCGCTGTGGCGCCTGGCGACCTGGCGCGGCTGGCTGGTGCGCGAGGAGCCCCTATTGTGGATCCTCCACGCCGGGCTACTCTGGGTATCCGTCGGACTCCTGCTGCGGGGAGCCGCGGCGCTGGGGTGGGTCAGCGACACGGTCTGGTTGCATGCCCTGGGCAGCGGTGCCATCGGCACCATGATACTCGGGGTCATGGCGCGGGTGGCATTGGGCCACACGGGGCGCCCCCTGCGCCCACCCGCTGGCATGCTGACCGCATTCTGGCTAGTATTGGCAGCTGGTTTGCTGCGGATCCTCACGGCCTTGAATACCCTCGACTGGCAACTCGGCGTCACCCTCTCCAGCCTCGCCTGGTCGGCGGCCTTTGGCCTGTTCCTCTGGCGCTACACAGGGATACTCCGCTCGCCCCGCGTTGACGGCAAGCCGGGCTGATGCGCCTTACACTACACACCGATTATGCCCTGCGGGTCCTCATCTACCTGGCGGTGAACACCGAGGAAAGAACACGCATACAGGCCATCGCCTCGGCCTACGGCATCTCCCATCACCACCTGACCAAGGTGGTACAGCAACTCCAGCACCACGGTTTCGTGCATACCATCCGGGGCAAGGGGGGCGGTATTTGCCTGGCCATGCAGCCGGCCCGTATCAGTGTCGGCGCTGTCACCCGGGCCCTGGAGCCCGCTGACCACATGGTGGAGTGCTTTCACGAGCCGGGCCAGTGTGCGATCGATGGCCAGTGCATTCTGGCGGGCGCCCTGCGGCGTGCCACGGAGGCCTTCTTCGCGACACTCGACACGATTTCCCTGGAGCAGCTGGTGCGCAACCGCGGCGAAACGCTGCGCGAGCGCCTCGATCTACCACTGATAGCGGTATCCGGCTGAACCCGGAATCAGGCGGCGTCGTCTTCCAGCACCGGCCGTGCAGCGACACAGACCCGGTTGCGACCCTCGGACTTGGCCTGATAAAGCGCCTGGTCCGCCGCCAGCAACAGGGCATCACCCCCCTCGCCCGCTCTGTGTTCCGCCACGCCGATACTGCAGGTCACACCCAAACCGGGGTACATGCCGCCAAAATCGAGGCGTTCCACAGTCTGGCGCAGACGTTCAGCGATCGCTGTGGCCGCGGGCAGCGGTGTCATCGGCAGCAGGACACCAAACTCTTCACCCCCGAGACGGCCGACGAGGTCCGCCTTGCGCAGTTCATCCCGCAGTACGCCCGCCACCCGGACCAGCACCCGGTCGCCTCCCCCGTGACCGTAGCGATCATTGACGCGCTTGAAGTGGTCGATGTCCATCGCGAGTACGGAGAGCGGCTGCTGGTAGCGCGACGCCACCGCCACGGCATTCTCCAGCACTTCAAACAGGCAGCGACGATTGGGAATGGCCGTCAGGTGATCGGTGCGTGACTCCTGCCGGAGCAACTCGGTCAACTTGCGCTGACGCCGATACAGCAGCAGGACCACCAGCAGGCACAGTGCCATGGCCATCAGGAGCATGGTCAAGGTGGTCTCGGTCGCCGAACTGCCCACGCAAACTGCTCCTCACCCGCTACGCACTGTCTATACCGGCATTGTGCACCTCATCGCGTGAAAAACAAGTCAATGGCAAATTCGGCCGAGCCTGCTTTCTGCTAGAATGCCGGATTCCAACCATCCCGCGGCAATCGAGGGCACAGCGCGAGCAATGACCGACAGGCTGCACAGGAAACTCCTCGCCATTTGCATAGTGAGCGCAATACTCCTGCCCGCGGCCCCGCTGGTCCCGGCCACCGAAAGCGAGGACCGGCCGGAGGGGGGCTCCCTGTCGACAGTGACGCCAAACCGCCAGGCCGTGGACCCCGCACCCCCGACAGCGCCAACAAGCCACGGCGAACTTCCCATGGCGACCAACGTGTCCCTCGAGGAGCCCGTGGCCCCCGAGGAACCGCCCCAGCCAGGCACCACTGCAACACCCGCCCCGGCCCCAGTCTCCGCTCCGCCACCTGACAGCGATGGGACGGGTGACAGCGGCCCAGGCAGTGAGCTGCCAGCGACAGCAGGCGATGGACTCAGCGACGGCGATAGCGCTGGCGCGCCTGCTGAAGCCAGCGCAGCGGCTCCCACAGTGACAGCCCGCGACCTCGCTTCCGGCTCCACTGAAACGACTTCCACTGAAACGACGCCCGACGCGCAAGCCGCACCCGCGGCCACCAACACGGCGGAAACGGCGGACACCGCAGCCGCGGAGCCACCAGCCGAGCCCTCCGGTCACCTCTTTCTACTCGGGGTGGACGTGCCCCCCGGCACCTCCACGCGGCTGGCCTGGGCGCCCAAACAATCCTTCGAGGGCATCTACATTGCCACCCCGGTACTGGTGGTTAATGGAAGTGAACCGGGGCCGACCCTGTGCCTGACTGCCGCCATCCACGGCGACGAGCTGAACGGGATAGAAACGGTCAGGCGGGTGCTCTACAACCTCGAACCGGAGCGCCTCAAGGGCGCCGTGATCGGTGTACCCATCGTCAACCTGCAGGGCTTCCACGCCAGTTCGCGCTATCTCAGCGACCGCCGCGATCTCAATCGCTACTTCCCCGGTGACCCGGGCGGCAGCTCGGCTTCGCGAATCGCCCACTCCTTTTTCCACGAGGTCATCCAGCACTGCAGCGCGGTCGTCGATCTGCATACCGGCTCGTTCTACCGCACCAACCTGCCGCAGTTGCGGGGCGACCTGAGCAAACCCGAAGTCGTCGATCTTACACGCGGTTTTGGTTCTACCGTGGTACTGCACAGCGAGGGCGCCGAAGGCACCCTGCGCCACGCAGCCGTGGCCGCTGGCATTCCCGCGGTGACCCTGGAAGCGGGAGGCCCCTCGGTGCTCGAGGAGACTGCGGTCGGGCACAGCGTCAAGGGCGTCAGAACTCTGCTCAACCACCTGGGCATGACCTCGCGCTTCAGTCTGTGGGGCGACCCCGAGCCGGTCTATTACAACTCGGTGTGGCAGCGCGCGCCGGTGGGTGGCATCGTCTTCAGCCGGGTCAGCCTGGGACAGAATGTCCGCGAAGGCGAGGTTCTGGGTACGGTAACCAACCCGATTACCAACGTGCGCACGCGGATCGTCTCCAGTCATACCGGCCGGGTGATCGGGATGGCCCTGAACCAGGTGGTTCAGCCAGGCTTCGCCACCCACCACATCGGTATCGCCGCGCCGCGGGGACAGGTTCCCGAGGAACTGGTGGACGAGCGAGAGGCGCAGACCGAGCTCTCTACCACCAGCGGCGACGCTGCCAGCAGCCCCGAGGCGACCGAAAACGGCAACCACATCGAGCTGTCTGCCGACGATGAAAGTGACGAGGGCGGGCCCCTCGCGGATGACTGACAACAGTCGGCCAGCCAGTCGACTGCGCCGCTCAGCCGACTAGTGCCGCGCGCCGCGCCTCACCCGCAACGATGCCTCGCCGGTTTCGTGGTGCAGACACAGATCGCGCCCGGCCAGCAGACCCGCCACCAGTGCCAGACTTACCAGGGCCATCATCGCCAGCCATAGCCCCCGCATGCCGACACCGGCCTCGAGCATCAACCCGACGCCGAGGGGCCCCAGCGCCGCCAGGCAATAGCCGAAACCCTGGGCCATGGCGGAGAGCCGCGCCGCCAGAGCAGGCGTCGAAGTACGCAGCACCAGCAGGGTCAGTGCCAGGCTGAAGCTGCCCCCCTGACCGACCCCCAGGGCCACCACCGCGGCCCAGCGCCACTCGGCCCCCGCGAGCAGCAGGCCCGTGAAGCCCAGCGCAATCATTGCCAACATGCTGACCAGGGCCGGACGCTGGTCGGCACTCAGTCTCGCCAGCCAGGGCGCGGCCAGGGCGGCAAACAGCTGCACAAACACCGAAACCGCCATCATCCAGCCTGCCAGCGCCTCGGACACGCCGCGCTGCTGAAGCAGCGTGGGTAGCCAACCGAATACGATGTAAGCGAGTGCCGACTGCGCCCCCATCAGCACGGTCACCTGCCAGGCCAGTGCAGAGCGACGCAGCCGTGGGCGAAGCCCCACCCCGGGTTCGGCCAGGGCGCTGTCAGACACGGTTCTGCCCCGGTAGAACCACAGCCAGGCGAGCAGCGCGACCAGCGCCAGCAAGGCCCAGCTCGCCAGCCCCGCAGGCCACCCACCGAGCGTATCCGCCAGCGGAATACTCAGCCCCGCCCCCAGGGCACCCCCGAGGCAAAGCGCCATGGTGTAGACACCCGTCACCAGGTCGGAGGCACCCGGCATCTCCCGCTTGACCAGAACAGGCAAGACAGTGCCCCCGACACCGATCGCCGCACCCACCAGTGCGGTGGCGAGGAACTGCAGGACAGCCACCGGCACACTGCGCAGCAACAGGGCCAGCAGGAGCAGGAGCAATGCGCAGCTCAGGGTATGCTCGTAGCCCAACCGGCGCGCCAGCCGCGGCGCCAGGGGAGCAAACAGGCCGAGACAGAAAACCGGGAGCGTCGTGAGCGCACCGATCTGTCCGGCAGACAGCCCGAGGGTCTCCTGCAGGCGCAATAGAACCGGCGCCAGAGAGGACAGCGCCGGTCGAAAATTCAGCGCCACCAGGATCATCACAGCGAGAAAGGCGAGAGGAAAGCGCACCGTGTCAGTCCTCGATCAAGGCCCGCGCCATGACATTCCTCGCCGGCTGCAGCAGATACTGGAGGAGTGTACGCTCACCGGTGGTAATCAACACATCGGCGGGCATACCCGGAACCAGGCGACCGCGATCGTGTGCACTGAGACTTTCGAGCTCCACCGCCACTCTCGCCAGGTAGTAGGGGGAGCCGTCCTCCCGCAGTAGGCGATCCGCGGACAGCGTCTCCACCGTGCCTTCTGCCACCAGCGTGGTGGCCGCCTTGAAGGCGGTGAAGCGAATGCGCGCATCGACGCCGGACTGCACGCGATCAATGTCTACCGGTGAGACCTCCGCCTCGACGATCAACCGCCGCGACTCGGGTACGATGTCCAGCAACGGTGTCCCCGCAGAGATCACGCCGCCGACTGTCGTCACCTGCAAACCGAGTATCAGACCGGCCACCGGAGCCCGTATCACTGCTCGCTCCACCCGGTCCTCAATCACCCGCAAGCGTTCCTCGACGTCATACAGACGCGCCTGCACCGTCTCCAGCTCGTCGGCGATCTGGGACTGCCGGTGGCGCTCCAGCTGGATGATCTCCAGCCGTGTCTCGCCGATGCGAATCTGGTTACCGGACATGCGCGACAGCGCCTCGGCGTTTTCACCAATCAGCTGTGAGCGCTCCCGTTCCAGCTCGGTAATGCGCTGCTTGCCGGTATAGCCCTGCTCCTGCAGGCGGCGCAGGTCCGCCAGTTCCCGGTCAAAGGACTGCAGCAGACTGAGATTGCTCTCGCGAACCGCCTCGATGCCCGCAATTTGCGTCTGCAATTGCTCAATGCGCTGCTCCAGAACGGCCCTCTCGCCGGCATGGGCATCCCGCCGCGCCTGGAACAGGGCTTCCTGGCTCGTCATCGCACTCTGCGCCCGGCGATCCTCTCTTCCACGCAGGAGTTCGGGATAGACAATCCGTTCCAGCTGCTGCCGCTCGGCCTGCAGCCGGGCCTCCTCGGCCAGCAGACTGGCATACTGGCCGTGTAGAAGGCTCCGCTCCGCCTGCCACTGCGTGGCATCCAGGCTGATAAGGGGGTCGCCGGCCGCTACGCGGGCCCCCTCGCTGACATGGATGGTCTGGACGATACCGCCTTCGGGGTGCTGGATGGTCTTGCGCGCCTCCTCGACAGTGACCACTCCCGGGGCCAGCGCGGCGCTGTCCAGGGGTGCCAGTGCCGCCCAACCTCCGAACAGGCCGAAGGTAACCAGCACAATCATCCAGCCAATACGCCGATAGCGACGATCACTGACCCAATCCGGGTTTGCGGCTCCGGCGCCTGTCATGCGCTGCTTCCCGCACTGCGGCCGGGACGCGGGCCCGACAGGCGTGCCATGACGTCCTTCTTGGCACCGTCGAGGACCAGGGCGCCCTCCTTCAGCACCATCAGGCGCTCCACCACTGCGAGAATGGTATTGCGATGGGAAACGATGACAATGGTCGCCCCCCGCTGCTTCTCGCGGCGCAGCGCGGCGATCAGGGCCCGTTCCCCGGCATCATCCAGATTGGAGTTTGGCTCGTCGAGCACGAGCAGCTGGGGTCGACCGTAGAGCGCACGCGCCAGGGCAATGCGCTGACGGAGCCCTGCCGGGAGGGTAGCACCCGCCTCGCCAATGGCGGTGTCGTAACCCGAGGGCAGCTGCAAGAGCGCCTCGTGGACTCCCGCCAACTGCGCCGCGGCAACTACGCGCTGGGGATCAATGTCTCCAAACCGCGCGATATTGGCACTCACCGAGCCATCAAAAAGCTCGACGTCCTGGGGCAGATATCCGACGTGTGGCCCCAACTCCTCGCGATCGCGCTGAAATATCTCGGCGCCGTCAAGCCGCAGTGTCCCGGCCACTGTAGGCCAGACCCCGACCAGCGCGCGGGCCAGGCTGGTCTTGCCCGAGCCAGAGGGCCCGACCAGGCCCACCGCCTCCCCCGGCTCAATACGGAAACTGGCCTGGCGCAGGACCAGGCGCTTTTCACCCGGCGGCGCAAGGGATATTCCCTCCGCGTCCACCCGCCCCTCCGGGGGCGGCAGCGGCATCCTGCGCGGGCGTGGCGGCATCCGCTCCAGGGCCGACAGCAGACGCCAGTACCGCTCCCGGACGTCCACCCACTGGCGCCAACCGCCGATCAGCCCATCCACCGGTGCCAGTGCGCGGCCCAACAATATGGAGGCGGCAATCATGACGCCCGGTGTGACACGCTGCTCGATCACCAGCCAGGCACCGAGACCGAGAATCAGTGACTGCGCCGAGAGCCGAAAAACCCTGGCCAGGGTCGTCAGTGCCTGCCCCCGGCCGCTACCACGTGCCTGGGTTGCCAGTACATTCAGGTGCCGCTCCCGCCACTGTCGGTGCAAATTGCCCCGCATCCCGAGGGCCTCCACCACTTCCGCATTGCGCAGGTTACGCTGCAGGGCAGTGTGGCTCTGTGCAGACTGCATGTTCGCGCGCTGCCCCAGCTCTCCCGTCAGCCTGGCATTCAATACCGCCAATGCGATCAGGATCGCGGCCGCCAGCGCACCCGCCAGGGCAAACAGCGGGTGCAGCAGATACATGACCAGCAGGTATATGGGCAACCACGGCGCATCCAGCAGTGTCACCGGGCCGCCAGTGGCGAGCCACTGGCGCAGGCCCGCCAGATCGGACACGACCTGACCGGGGGAGGTTTTACCGGCGCCGTAGAGTGACTCCCGAAACGCCATATCAAAGGCCCGGGGCTCAAGCTCCAGATCAAGCCGCAGCGCGTTGCGCAGAAGGATCTGACCGCGCACCCATTCCAGCCCACCAATGGCCAGGTAAAGCAGCAGCACCACCAGGGTCAACATCACCAGAGTCGGCAGGCTGCCACTGGTGAGCACACGGTCGTAGACCTGCAGCATGTAGATGGCTGGCGCCAGCAACAGCAGGTTGATACCCCCGCTGAAAACACCCACTACCCACAAAGCGCGGCGGCAGGAAGCGAGCGCTTCCCGCAGCTCCTCGGGCACGGGGCGGCCCGCCGCCCGGGCAGGGAGACGCATGGAAGACAGCACGACCTCAGCCGGCCAGGATATCTTCGCTTACGGGGTCATTGAACCAGAAGCTTTCCTGTGCGGTGTCGAACACAAATATGCCCGTGCCACCACCGGGGTTATAGAGATCTGAAGCCTCCAGATCCACCAGTGCCTCCGAGGGTCGGATATCCTCGAGCAGAAACACCATATCCTGATCAACATTGAAAGATCCATCACCATCCACGTCCACATAGGTCATGGCGGTGTGGATACCGTCATTCAGAGAGCCCGGCAGATATTCGACATGCACCGGCCGATAGAATTCGGCCAGAGGGTCGCGGAAGAAGTCGGTAAGCTCGGGATTCTGTTCCGACAGTGTATCCAGCGAGAAGCCTTCCTGTTGCTGGAAGTCGATCGTGCTGAACAGAATATCGGCAACCTCGCCGGTGGCATTGCCCTGCAGGTCGTGGTCACTCAGCCCCAGCAGCGCGAGATTGATCTTGTCCTGGCCATTGACAGGCCCGGCTTCGCCCTGCCGGGTCACCGACAGGCCGGAAAACACATCGTAGTTGTCCCAGGTGGACTCGATTCCCTGGTGATAGCGCACCTCAAAGGCGGCATCCACCGACAGCTCCTGGCTGGAATCGACAAAGACAAAAGTATCCAGAAACTGGGTCAGGGAAGTATTGCTAGTCTGGTCTACCTGGAGCACGGCGTTATTCCAGGAAATACTGCCCTGGGTGTCTGCCACCTGGTAACTGAAACTGCCCTCCTGGGAGAAATCGACGAACTCGAAGAACGTCGCGCCGCCCTCGTCCTCAAAGCCCTCAAGCAGAAAATTACCGAAGGGGCTCGCGATATTGCCCTCGGAAAGGCCGAAGAGCAGGAGGTCATCGGCCGCGCTGAAGTCCTCGATCACGACCGAGCCCGCCGAGACCTGCCCGGTAAAGCCGAGCAGGAAGGCTTCGCTGAGACCGGGGTCAGCCACGTCCATGCGGGCCCAAACCTCCGCCAGTTCGGCGACGACGAAGCGATCTTGGCCGGCTTCGCCGACCAGGGTGCTGTCGCCTTCGCCCGCGATCAGAGTATCGTTGTCCGCGCCGCCCGACAGCTGCACCGAGCCAAAGCCTGCCAGCAGCAGATCATTGCCCCCTCCCCCCAGCAAGATATCGTCGCCGGAGAAACCATCGATGACATCGTCATCATCGCCGCCATCCAGCAGGTCGGCTGCACCCGAGCCAATCAACAGGTCGCGACCTGCGCCACCCGCGACTTCATTGCCACCCGGCCCGAGCTCGATATTCAGTTCGACAACATCATCGCCATCACCGGCATCGACCCGCGCAACATCCTCCCCGCCCAGGAAGAGGTCATTGCCCGCGCCGAGCAGGTAGGTGTTGCTGCCGGCAAATTGACCCGGGGGCGGGAAATCGCCGAAATAGTTGAAGCCGAACACCTCGTCGTCATTGGCACTGGCGATCAGCTGGTAGCCCGAGAAAGGCACCTGGGGATCGGCGAAGTCGGCGACGGCATTCAGGGATACCGAAAGTGCGATGTCACCGGTGCCGATACCGGAAAAGTCAAAGGTCTGCAGCTGGTTGTCGAAACTCAGGCTACTGTCACTGCCGAAGGAAAACAGTGTGCCCGGCTGAATATCAAAATCGAGATAGGTAAGGCCGTCCTGGCTGCCTTCTGCCAGCGTCGTGGCCTCGCTCAGCTTCAGGGTGCGGAAATTGGTCACCGCAGTCTGCTGCGGATCGAAGCTGGCAAAAGCGCCAACCGTCAGTGTGCTCTGGGCCAGTGGCAGACCGTCGACAGTCAAACCCGCAGCAGTGAGCCCCGTCCGGGTGACCGTCGACAGATCGAGGCTGTCGAACAGGTAATTGATGCCGAGGATCTGGCTGAAGGCACTGGAAATAGCCGCCAGATCGATAGACTCGGTAATCGTCAGACCGAGAGTCCCGAAGGCATTATCCGAAAGCTTGAGAGAAGCCATAGTTCTGTCCTGCTAGCGTCGCTGTGCTGTGAATTCCCGAGTCAGAGCGCCATTTCCCAGCGCATGCCCACCGATACGATCTGTGCATCCAGGTCGGTGTAGCCGCCCAATGTCTGGTAGGCGACAAAACCGCTGATGCCGTGGGCAAACTGTGCCGCCACGCCGGCGCTGTAGACCATGTAACTGGTATCCGGATCGTCGACATCAATGCGCAGGCTGTTTTCCGCACTGCGATCGGCGAAAGGATCATTGGCAAAGCGATAGCGGACCCCGTCTGCGCTGTCCTCGAACTCGTAGGTGTACTCGAGGCGGACGTAGGGTGTAACAACGCCCCAGCTGGGAAGGAAGGTATAGCTAAGCTGGCCACTGGCGGTGAGGCTCATGGATTCGAAGCCCTGATCATCCACCTGCAGGTTCAGTCCCTGTGCGCCGGTTTCCGTGAAGGCATCCACATCCCCGTCGAGGTAGAAGAATCGCACCAGCGGATCCAGTTTGAGGCCGCGGAAATCGAAGGTGTGGCCGGCATTCAGGCTCAGGTAATACTCATTGCCATCGGTGCTGCCACGCGCCGTGCGCTCAACCCGTCCGCCGAAATCGTCGTAGCGGATGTTGCGCCGGGTATCGACGTCGGACCAGCCATAGCTCACCACACCATCCAGATAGCTGCTGCCGCGATAGAGACTGCCATAGAGTGCCAGGGCATAGGTGTCGGAATTGGTATCACCACCACTTTCGGCAAACTCAACCTCGACCTGTCCGGCAGACAGGGAAGCACCCACGAACAGATTGTCGTTCACCCGGTAGTCCACGCCCGCTGTCAGTATCTGGGCGTCGAAATCGTAGCCTGACTCGAGTTCCGTGCGGTCCTGTTCGCCGAAACTCAGGTCACCGCGCAACCACAAACCCAAGCGGCTGCCCGACAGCAGCTCGTCGCCACTGGCACCTGTTCCCAGGGACGACAGGGACTCTCCCAGCACCTGATCCAGCTGTTCACCCGAAACCTGCGAGTCGCCGTAATTGAGGTTGAGGCCCGCCAGGCTGATGCCCTTGGTGCCGCCCTCACGAACACGCGCCATACGCGCGCCAATGCTGCGGAAACGGCTGAAGGACAGGACCCGCACGGCCTTGCCGATGACCGCCAACTCTTCGGGCGTCAGCGCGCGAAGCGCAGCCAGTGCCTGCTCCGCCGTGGTGCCCTGGGCCCGCAGGTTGCTGCAGAGATCGAGAAGATCGGCCTGGTCCTCGTTTTCCGGATCGATGCGGTTGCAGATCGCGTCGATGCGCCGGGACACACGCAACTCGTTGGGGCTCGCGTTGGCGAGCACACTGGTACCGTCGGCGTCGGCTTTGCCGGTCACCCCGTCTTCACCGGACGCCTCGCCATCCACGTCCAGGCTGACCGTGGCAATACCGGACTGCTGCCCGCTGGCTGTTTGCAGTCGGTAGCTGAAACTGTCGGCACCCACGAACCCGGCGAAGGGGCGATACTCAAAGCTGCCGTCCGGTAGCAGGGACAGCGTCCCGCCCTCCGGCGCGGTCACCAGCACGATTTCCAGACTGGTGATATCGGCAAACTGGTCGTTGTCGAGCAGGTTGGCACTGCGCCAGTCACCGCCGAAGTCGTCGTCCACCGCAATGGGCGGCCCGCCCGCGGCGGGCCCGACGCGCAGGGTCACGGTTGCCGCGTTGCTCTCCAGCGCACCGTCCGAGGCCCGGTAACGAAAACTGTCCTCACCCGAGAATCCCGGGTCGGGCGTATAGGTAAACGTGCCATCCTGGCTGAGCTGCAGGGTGCCGCTGGTCGGCCCCTGGGCGAGTATGGCCTGCAGCGCATCGCCATCGGGGTCAGAGTCGTTGGCCAGGACATTGGCACCGGAAAAATCGGGCCCGAAGGTATCGTTAACGGCCTGGGGCGCCCGGTTTGCCGCCACCACCTCCAGGGTCACCGTGGCCAGATTGCTGACCGCCTGGCCGTCACTGGCCCGGTAAGTGAAACTGTCAACACCCACGAAGGAGGAAGCCGGGGTGTAGGTGAACACACCCGAGGGTGACAGTGACACCGTACCGTTCTGGGGGCCGGTCGCCAGCTCCGCGCTGAGGCTGTCGCCATCCGGGTCGCTGTCGTTGGCCAGGACATTGCGCCCGACGTAGTCGCTACCCAGGTTGTCGTCGATTGCCACCGGCGGGCTGTTTGTGGTGGGCAGCTGCACCGTGCCGCAACTGCTGTCGACCGTATTGTGGTAGGTATTGGTGATCGTGACGATGGGCAGGCCCAGCACGTTGTCATTGGCGTCGAACAGCGCCAGCCGCACATCCTGGTCCAGTGTCTGGGCGTCGTCGTAAACGTACACGAGACAGGCATTCTGCCCGGAAAAGCCGGTCACCAGCGCGCCGGCATCGCCGCCGGGGTTGTTTTCCGAGTCCAGGACCTCGACGCGCACAATCGCCGGGTCACTGAACTCGAGACTCTGATCGCGCCCAACAGCGACGTTGGCCGCCTGGACAGAAAATGCCGACGCCGCCCCCGCGAGCGACACCGCGAGTGCGAAAGCCTTGTGCATCGTCTTCATGAAGTCCTGCTCCCCAGAAACGCAGTCATGAAGTATCGACCCTGACCCGGGTATCGTCAATGTAACGATAGCGAATCTGCGGAGTGGTCTGCAGAAGCAGCCATCGGACAGGTCGACTGGCAAACAAGATGCTAGGTTACCAAACTAGCCACACAGCCCACCGGGGTGACCGTCAACCGTGGAGAGCAGGGATGATCACACGGGCAGCACTTTCCTTGAGTCTAGCCATCCTGTCGGCGATAGCCAGCTGCCTGCTCTTCCCCGCGCGGCTGATGGCAGCCAGCGAACCCGAGCTAGCACTGTCCCTGTGGCACACACCGGTCAATCGCCACCTCCATCAGGACAGCATTCTGCATGTCTTGCACCACAGCAGCGACGAAGTCTGGGTTGCCACACTCGAGGGCATTACCCGCTTCCAGGGCGACCATGCGCGCCACTACCAGGCTCTGAGCAGGCGCGCCGGCGACCAGCGCAGACCGCGGGTCACCGGTCTGGCTGAGGCGGCCGATGGCTCGGTACTGGCGGCCACCTTGGGAGCCGGGGTACTTGTGTTTGATCCACAGCGAGACCGCTTTCTGCCCTGGCACTGGGGCGATGATCAGCGCGCGACAGACCGGCTGGTGGCGGAAATGCGTGTCACCGCCGATGGACGAACCTGGCTGGGACTCGAGGATGGCACACTGATAACGCTGCGTCCGGACGGACATTACCAGCGTTTCAGCCCACCTGCGCCGAGCGGCAGGATCAGCGCCATCAGCACCCTGCCGGGGGGCGGCGTGCTAACCAGCACACTCAAAGGGCAGCTACAGTGGCACGCCGCGGATGGCAGCCCGTTGCGTGCGGTCGACCTGCAGGCCCGGTGCGACCTGCACCGTGTCGAGGAAGTCCTGCCACTCGGTGGTGGTACGCTCCTGATCGGCACCCGCGGACGCGGCCTCTGGCTGCTGGAGCAGGGGCAACACTGTCGTCGCCCGAGGGGCATGGACCAGCCGCCACTGTCGGAAGCCAGCATCCACCACTTGAAAGCCAATGCGCGCGGTACAGCCGGCGAGGCACTGATCCTCGCCGGTACCGACCTTGGCCTGCTGGTCACCGACGGACGGCAACTTCTGCAACACCTGAGGCGCGACAACAGTCACCTGCGCGACAACGAAGTGATCAGCCTCGCGCCGGCCCGGCACGGCATGGCCTGGGTCGGCACCTATGACGGCCTGCACCTGCTGGACCGTCAAAGCTTCGAACTCTGGGGTGTTCAGCACCACCCCCGGCTACAGACGATTGCCGGCATGACCAGCCTGCCAAACGGCGAGCTTCTGCTCGGCGCCTACGAGGGGCTGGTACTGCGACAGGGCTCGCGGCATCAGCTTCCCCGCGGCGCAGGCCTGGAGCAGGCCTTGCACAACCGCGCCATCATGGGCGTGTACCGGCATGCCGACAGGCTGTTTGTGGCCTACCGGGAGGCGGGTCTCGACCTGTTCGACCTGGCCAGCGGTGAAACGACCCGCTGGCACACAGGCAGCCGCCCTGCTCTAGCCTCCAATGCGGTGAGCGCAGTACTGGTAACCCGGGCCGGGAACACCCTGATCGGCATGTATGGTGGCGGACTGGGCCAACTCACCGCGGATCAAGAGCTCTTGAGCTTCCGTAAGGGCGAGAGCCGCGGAACTCTCGCGGACGATCGCATCCTGATGCTGTTCCAGTCTGGCGACGGCCAGGTCTGGGTCGGCAGCGAGGGTGGTCTGCAGCGTTTTGATGAAGCGCTCGGAACATTTCACAGCGTCACTTTGGATGGGGACGCGCCAGCGTCCCCGTCTTCACCCACGATCTGGGCCGCGACAGAGACCCCGTCGGGAGAGCTCTGGTTTGGCTCGCTTCACCAGGGCCTTTGGCAAATGCGCGCCGGCGTCCTGCGACCCGCCGGCGGCGACACCACGCAGAACCAGACCATCTATGCCCTGGAAGCCGATGACAGTGGCCGCATCTGGTATGCCTCGAACCAGGGCCTCAATGTACGAACGCCCTCCGGCAACCACCGACAGTTCGGCGGCGGCTTCGGCCTGACCAACCTGGAGTTCGAGCTGGGCAGCTCGCACCGGGATCCCCAGGGTTTCCTCTATTTCGGCGGCAACCGCGGTTATATCCGCTTTCACCCCGAACAGATTCCCCTCGCAGAAACCCGCGCGAAGGTCGCCCTGACCGGCTATCGCCTGGCTGACAACCGTCGCCACACGCTCGCTCCAGAAGCAGGCAGCAATCGCCAACCGGCCATAGCGCTGACCCGGGATGACTACTGGCTGAATATCGAGTATAGCGCCCTGACCTATCGGGACCCCGAGAGCGTACGCTATCGCTACCGGCTGCGAGGCCTGGATCCCGGGTGGATTGACGCCGGCGGCCGCCGCCAGGCCACCTATACCAACCTGCCTGCCGGCACCTACCAGTTTGACGTGCAGGCGACACGCGGAACCCACTTCGACGCAGCGCCGATCACCTCAATCGACGTGCGTGTACCGGTACCGCTGTGGCGCAGCGGCTGGGCATTGTTGGCCTATGCCGGTCTGGCCTCGCTGCTCTGGTTGATACTGCGCTACCTCCATCGACTCTATCGGGGTTGGCGCACGGCACACCGGCATGTGCAGGAGAGCGAGACGGCTGCAGGACGCATGGCCGATAACCTTCGAGAGGAACACGATCACTATCGGCAACTGCTCCTCGCACTCCACACCCAGCAGCGACAGCTGCTGGACTGGTCACTGCCGGTCACACTGACCGGGCTGCCCGAGGAGGATCGCGAAGCGCTGATGCAACTGCTTGAGACGCTGGACCGGCAGACGCTCCATCACCAGACAGAGCTCTACCTGTTACTGCACCGCCTGGTCGACACCGTGCTGGATACAGCGGGCCCAGGTGGAGGGCCCCTGATTGCCATCAACGACTGCCCCGAGCTGCCGCTGCCCTGGCAGGCCGCCATGGCGATGGGAGCGAGCCTGTGGTTGGTATTGCGGTCAGTGGGCGAGGACGACGGCCAAGCGCGGGATTGCCTGATGCTGGCGGCCGACCCGCTTGCCGACAGCGCGATTGGCGGCGCGGGTTGCCAGGTCTATCTCAGCGGCGACTTCCGGCAGGTGGACGACACCCCGGACAGCCGAGGGGCGGGCCTCTGGCGGGTCGCCCGCCAACTCCTGGAGCGCAATGGTGGGGAGTTGTCGACAAGCGCGGACACCCTGGTCCTGCGGCTGCACTGGCCCGGCATAGCGGCCGGATAATCTCAATGCCCTGAAAATCGCGGCTCGCGCTTCTCACGCTGGGCAGCAAAACCCTCGCGAATATCGTCGGAATTCAAACAGCGCTGCACCAGGCGCTCGGCGTCGGCGGGGTCGATACCCCCGCGCGCTGCCTGCTGTATCAAGGCCTTCATGGCCTGTACCGACAGGGGCGCCGAGGCGGCCAGGCGCGAGGCAAGCTCCTCGGCGCTGCGATCCAGCTGCGAGGGCAGTACCAGGTGATCCAGAAAACCCAGATGCAGCAGCTCTTCACCGGAGAAACTCTCGGCCGCGAGCAGGAGACGCTTGGCTGCTGACACCCCGAGCCGCTCGACAAAGCGGGCGATGCCCGAGGCCGGGTAACACAGGCCAATCCGCGCCGCCGGCACCCGCAGCCGCATGCCCGAGACGCCGATGCGGAAGTCGCAGCTCAGTGCCATCTCCACGCCACCGCCAAAAACATCACCGTTGAGGGCACAGATCGTCGGTATCGGCAGACTGGCGAGCTGGTCCGAGACTTCCTGGAAGGCTTCACCACTCAAGTTGCCCTGCCCGAGCTCCTTGAGGGACGCCCCCGCACAGAAGGTACCTTCGCCCCAGCCAGTGAGCACCAGCACACGCACCTGGCTGTCGCCCTGCAGGGAGGCAAGGTGGCTGCGGATGGCACCCAGCTCGGCAAGCCCCAGGGCGTTGTGCACCGCGGGGTTGTTCAGTACCAGCCGGGCAATGTGACCGGTCCGCTCAAAGTGAATTGTCTCGCTCATGGCGCGGAAGTTTCGCACAGCCTCCGGATCTGCGCCAGCACCGCCGGTGGCTATTTGCCGCCAGCCTCTTCCCGCAGGCAGGTATTCACAATGGCCACCGAGTACATGGACAGGCCGGCGGCGCGCCGGGATACTGACCACTCCAGTGACCAGGGGCGATGTCGGGAGGCCTGATGAAACAACGCTGTGACTGGTGTGCGGGCGACGAGCTCTACCAGCGATACCACGACCGGGAATGGGGTGTGCCCCTGCATGACGACCGGCAACTATTTGAATTCCTGCTCCTCGAAGGTGCCCAGGCAGGGTTGTCCTGGATCACCATACTGCGCAAGCGGGAGGGCTATCGACACGCCTTCCACGCCTTCGACCCGGAGCGAGTGGCGCGCATGACAGAGACCGAACTGGAAACACTTCGGGAAAACCCGGACATCATCCGCAACCGCCGCAAGATACAGGCGGCCCGGCAGAACGCACGGGCCTTCCTGGAGGTACAGGCGAGACACGGCAGTTTCGCCGACTACCTGTGGGACTTTGTCGACGGCACGCCGATCCAGAACCACTGGAAAAGCCTCGACGAGGTGCCCGCGAGCACAGCGCTGTCGGAACGCCTCAGTCGCGATCTGCGTCGGCAGGGCTTCAGCTTTGTCGGCCCCACGATTGTCTATGCCCATATGCAGGCCACGGGCATGGTGAATGACCACCTTGTCCAGTGCTTTCGACACGCCGAATGCGCGCAATTGGCCTGAGCCACGGCAGGCCAAACGGCCTGCCGGCAGCGCGGCGACACCCGTCTCCGGTAGACAGCGACAAAAAAAATACTTAAAGTTGGAATTGTCGACTATTTAGTATGGATTTTCGGGGACGGCCCCATGCCCGGCACGGAAAAGCGCCCAGAGCTCTCCCCTTTCAACCGCACGGCGCAGCACGACGCCAAACGCGCCGCCATCCTGTCGCAGGCGGCGCGGCTGTTCAACTCCCGCGGCTCGCGAGCCACCACCCTGAAAGACATCGCCGAGTCCCTCGGGCTCACCAAAACCAGCCTTTACTACTATGTGCGCACCAAGGAGTCGCTGATCCACCAGTGCTATATCGCGGCTCTGGCGCACCAGCATGCCAGTCTCGACCGGATCGAAAAGGCACACGCACTGCCGATGGCGCGGATCCAGGCCTTTGTCTATCTGCAGTTCGAGAACTGGCTCGCCGCCCGAGAGGGGCGCGGGCCACATCTGGCTGCCCTGTTGGAGATCGCCTCCCTGGAGGACGAGAATCAACGGGAGGTTGAAACCCGCTATGTGGCACTGTTCAAGCGACTGCGTGGCTACCTGCGCAGCGCGATCGAAGCCGGACAGGCGCGCCCCTGCGACACCACCTCGGCAACCCGCGCTTTGCTGGGCTCGCTCGACTGGCTGTTTTCCTGGCTACATGCCCACCCGCGTGAACGGGTCATGACCATTGCCCGGGAAGCCTGGGACATACTGGCCCACGGCCTGTACTCCGGGACCGGGAATTACCCGCCCGGCCCCCCGCCACCGCCGGGTGAAGCCGACTTCAGAAGCGGCTTCGATCGCAGCGAGCAGAACCGACGCAAGCAGCGAGCCTTTTGCCAGGTGGCCACCTGGTATTTCAACAAGCAAGGCTTCAACGGCACCTCGCTGGATGAGATCGCAGAGCAGCTGCAGGTCTCCAAGGGGGCCTTCTACTACCACATCCGCAACAAGGAAGACCTGCTCTACCAGTGCTATAACTACTCCCTGGAAATCACCGAGGCCCAGCACCAGGACGTCGCGACCTTCCCCGGCACAGGGCTGCAGAAAGTGGAACAACTGTGCCGGCGCATCTTCCGTGTTCAGAACAGCGAGCAGGGGCCATTGATCCGCTACACCTCGATTACCGCGCTGCCAGCGCCAAAGCGGCGCGAGATTCTACGCCGCACCGATGCCTCCAACCGGCGCTTCGGCGAACTGGTGCGCACCGGCATCGAGGACGGCAGCATTCGCCCGATCGCGCCGGAAATCGCCCAGGAACTCATCGCCGGCGCCATCAATGCCGCCATGGACATTCACCTCTGGCGGCGCATCGACAACCTCGACCACGCCGCAATCGATTATTTCGACCTGTTCTTCAACGGCCTGCTGCCGCGGCAGGACAACCGGAGCGCACATGACTGATGACCTGCAGCAATTGCTCAGCCTCCTGGAGGTCGAGCGTATCGACAAATTCCTGTTCCTGGGCCGCAGCCTGAAGAAACCGCCGCGGGTATTTGGCGGCCAGGTACTGGCCCAGTCACTGAATGCCGCCGGGCGCAGTGTCGAACCGGACCGCCTGTGCCACTCGATGCACGCCTATTTCCTGCGCCCAGGTGACCCGCGCAAGCAGATTATCTACGAGGTGGACCCGATCCGCGATGGCGGCAGTTTCACCACCCGGCGCGTCGTGGCCCGCCAGGACGGCGTGCCGATCTTTATTACCTCGCTCTCTTTCCAGGTTCACGAGGACGGGCTCTCCCACCAGTTTCCACTCCCCGACGTGCCCCCGCCAGAGGCACTGGAAAGTGACTTCGAGTACTGGAAGCAGCTTTCGGAACGCTTCCCCGACCGCTTCCAGGCACCCATGATGCCGGTGATCGAGCGCTACTCGGTAAGCCGCCGGGACTACCTCGACCCGCAGCCGAAGGAGCCGGAGCAGCACATCTGGTTCCGCGTCGCCGCCGGGGCGGATGACCTCGGCGACAACCCCGTGCGCCACCAGACATTGCTCGCCTTCATGTCCGACTACGCCCTGTTGGGGACCGCCCTGCTGCCCCACCCGCTCACCGGCCACAGCCCGGGCATGCAGATCGCCAGCCTCGATCACGCCCTGTGGTTCCACCGGCCGCTGCGCGCCGACGAGTTCCTGCTCTACGTCATGGACAGCCCGAGCAGCTTCGGTGGCCGTGGGATGAGTCGCGGCAGTTTCTACACCCGCAGTGGGGAGCTGGTGGCCAGCGTGGCCCAGGAGTCCCTGATCCGCCAGCGGTCATCCGGAAAATAGTCCGGGCGAGGGCGGGTAACCGTCTCTTGGGACACGCGGTGAATACGTCCCTGTAGCTCGTCGACCGCGTCCATGCGGTCGACGGTCCCAAGAGACGGTTACCCGCCCTCGCCCTCCGTGCTATTCCCGAAGTCCCTTACTGGTAGGTGACAAAATGCCGGGACACACAGTGATGCGTCCCTGTCGCACCCACGTTTCACCGATGGCACGTAGGGAGATACGGCTACAGGCCGGTTTGGGACCGTCGGCGACAGGGACGTCGCCGTCGAGCTTACAGGGATGTATTCACAGCGTGTCCCAAACCGGCCTGTAGCCGTATCTCCCGGGCCCGATCAAAAAGACCGTCTAGCGATAGGTGACGAGGTCTTCGCCGCGCTGGCCGCCGAGGACCTGGAGGAAGGAGCGGTCGTTGAAATAGGACAGCGACACCTTGTCGCCGCTGTAGAAGAACTGGGTGACCGAGGCGTTGAAGATGGGCTCGTAAAAGCGGTAGGTGTGGCTGCCGTCGAGGCCCAGGACCTGGCTGACCGCGGTGGCGATGGTGCCGCCGGAGGTGAAGATGGCCACGGTCTTGCCGCTACCCTGGGCGGCCATCACCTCGCGCAGACCGGCCATCACCTGGTCGCGGTAGTCCGGCCAGCTCTGGATGCGCGGCTCGCTGCATTCGGCGGATGTCCAGTGGGTGAACACCGCTTCGATCACTTTCTGGTAGTCCTTGCTGCGTTTGAGGCCGCTGTTCACCAGGTCCTGGATATGCGGCTGCTGGCGCGCCACCACCGGGGTCAGGTAGTGGATCTGCTCGTCGTTGTTGACCTCGTTGAAACGCGCGTCCACCTGCAGGAGCGGTGCCTCGGGTTGGCTGGCCAGGGCCAGCTGCGCGGTGTCCTGCTGCCGCTGCAGGCTGCCACTGTAGGCGGCATCCAGGTGGATACCGTGGTCGCGAAGGTAGTGGCCCAAGACCTCCGCCTGGCGTCGGCCGAGGTCGGAGAGGCGGTCGTAGTGGTCGGTGCCAAAGGAGGCCTGACCGTGGCGAATCAGGTAAAGCGTTGCCATGGGTGTCCTGTCGAAAAATCGGGAGTTTCGGACCCTGCCCCAGTCAGAGTTCGGGGTGGGGATACTGTCGGCGCAATTTGCGCATGCCGCCGAGCCAGCGGTCGTAGTCGGCCGCCTTGCGGGCGCGGTAGTTTTCCACCTGGGCGTGGGGCAGGATCAGGAAGCGCTCTGCGGCGAGCCCCTGAATCGTGGCCTCGGCCACCTGCTCGGGACTGAGCACACCATCGACGCCGGCCGTGCCGCCGTCCTCAAGACTGCCGATCATCCGGGTCGCGACCGCCTGCGGGCACAAGACCGAAACCTTGATGCCATCGTCGCCATGGGTAATCGACAGCGCCTCGGCAAAGCCGATCGCCGCGTGCTTGGTGGTCGAATAGGCCGCATCGCCGATCTGGTTGAGCAGACCGGCCGCCGAGGCCGTGTTGAGAAAGTAGCCTTCACTGCGCTCCAGCATGCCCGGCAGGCAGGCGCGGGCGGCATACACGTGGGCCATCACGTGGATTTCCCACATGCGCTGCCAGGTGCTGTTGGGCGCGGACGTCGCCCACCAGGGCTCGCCATCACCGGCAATGATACCGGCGTTGCTGCAGAACAGATCGATGCGGCCGTGGCGTGCCTCGACGCCGTGCACCAGCTCGGCCAGCGCGGCCTCATCCGTCACATCCAGTGCGTGGGCTTCGCCGTCAACCTCCCGCGCGACCGCATCGGCACTCTCCTGCTCGAGATCCGCCACAACAACCTGGCGGGCACCTTCCCGGTGGAAGCGTTCACAGAGGGCCCGGCCGATGCCATTGCCGCCCCCCGTCACTACCACCACGCGGTCGGCCAATTGCATCAGAGCAGCTCCTCGGCAAACAGCTCCAGCACCTCGGGATCGTGAACGCCCAGCAGCATGGTGCCCACCTCCCCGCGCTGCCCGGCCGCCTTCCAGGCACCGAGTCGCTCGCGAATGCGGTCCTTTGGCCCCACCAGCGCCACCTCGTCGAGCAGGGCCGTGGGTACCGCAGCCTCCGCCTCGGCCTTCTTGCCCGCCAGGTAGAGCTCCTGGATACGGGCGGCCTCATCGGCGTAACCGAGGCGCGAGGCGTAGTCGTTGTAGAAATTCTTGTCCTTGGCCCCCATACCGCCGATGTAGAGCGCCAGCCAGGGGCGCAGGGCGTCGAAGGCCGCGTCCAGGTCATCGTTCATGGACACCGAGACAAACGGTGCGACATCGAAACCCTTCAGACTCTTGCCATTGCCCGCCTTGTCAAAGCCCTTCTGGAGGTGCTCGCCCAGGATGTCGAACTTGTTCGGGTCCATCCACACCGGAAAAACACCGTCGGCCACTTCGCCCGCGCAGCGCAGGCCCGCGGGTGTAATGGATGCGGTATAGATCGGGATCTCGGGATTGCCTTCCAGGATGGACTTGAGGGGTTTGCCCAGGCCGGTGGTACCGGGGCCGGTGTTCGGCAGCTGATACATCTCGCCGTCAAAGGTAACCGGTCCCTGGCGGGCCATGATCTGGCGCATGATCTGAATGTACTCGCGGGTGCGGGTTACCGGCTTGCCGTAGGGCACACCGTGCCAGCCCTCCACTACCTGGGGACCGGAGGCACCGAGGCCGACAATGAAGCGCCCGTTGGAGAGCTGGTCCAGGGACATGGCGGTCATCGCGCACATGGCGGGGGTGCGCGCCGGCATCTGCATGATCGCCGTGCCCACCTTGATTTTCGTGGTGTGCGCCAGCACCCAGCTCGCGGTGGTGACCGAATCATTGCCGTAGGCCTCGGCGGTCCACACCGAGTCGTAGCCCATGGACTCCGCGCGGCGGATCAGCTCCAGGGGAATATCGATGTGCTTGCCGGAATAGCCCAGCAGAATACCCAGTTTCATGATCTGTTATCTCCATCTCGGGATGCATAGCGCAGGCGATTGAATTGTGCCTGATGCCAGTCGCCATTGCCAAAGGTGGCGATGATCATCATCAGGCGCTTGGCGTAGTGGCCAATGTCCAGCTCGTCCGTGATACCCATGCCGCCGTGGAGCTGTATCGCCTCGCCGTAGATCTGCTTGCCGGCGCGATCCACCATCACCTTGAGTGCATGCAGGTTCAGCCGCGCCTCGGAGTCACCCGCCTCGAGGGCACACACCGCCCGGTAGAGCAGCGAGCGCACCTGCTCACAGGCCATGAAGGTATCCACCATGCGATGCTGCAGGGCCTGGAAACTGCCGATCGGTACGCCGAACTGCTTGCGGGTCTTGGTGTACTCCAGGGTCTTGGCGTTCAGCTGGCTCATGATGCCCAGGGCCTCCGCGCCCAGGGCCACCAGGGCGGTATCCACCACCGGGTCGACGACGGCCATGGCCCGATCGCGTTGCCCCACCAGGGCGTCGGCCGGCACACGCACATTCTTCAACACAAAGTTGGCCACCCGCTGCCCGTCCATCATCGGATAATCCAGACGCTCGAGGCCGGCGGCATCCGCCGGCACCAGGAACAGGCTGATACCCTCCCGCTCGAACTGACCACCGGCGGTGCGCGCCGTGACGATCAGCTGGTCCGCGTTGCTACCGTTCAACACCACGACCTTTTCGCCGTTGAGCCGGAAACCCTCGCCGTCCGCCTCCGCGCGGGTGGCGACATCGGTTATTTCAAAGCGGCTCTGGCGCTCCAGGAAAGCAAAGGCACCCTGGCACCCTCCCTCAATGATCTTCGGCAACCACTCACTGCGCTGTGTCTCCGTGCCGCCGCGCTCCAGCAGGCCGCCAAACAGCAGCACGGTCGCCAGGTAGGGCTCCAGCACCAGGCCCTTGCCCAGCTCCTCCATGATCACCAGCGTATCGACCGGCCCGCCGCCGAAGCCCCCATGCTCCTCGGCAAAAGGCACGGAGAGCCAGCCCAGCTCGGCAAAGGTCTGCCAGACCTCGGGACTGATACCCCGTTCGGAGGCGGCAATTTGCCGGCGGGTATCGAAGGAATAGCTGTCCTGGACAAAGCGCGCCACACTGTCCCGCAGCATCCCCTGTTCTTCAGTGAAATCAAAGTTCATGGTGCTAACCTCGCTTGTCCGGGATCACAGGCCCAGCACGGCCTTGGCAATGATGTTCTTCTGGATTTCGTTGGAACCGCCGTAGATGGTGGCAGCACGACCGTACATGTAGGACTGTCGCGCGGCACTGCCGAAGTCGTGGCCCAGCTGTTCCGGCGTCAGGTCGTTGGGCAACACACCCTGGTAATAGGCCGCCAGCTCCATGCGCAGTTCCTGCACCGACTGCTGCATCTCGGTGCCGCGGATCTTCAGCAGCGAAGACTCCGCACCCGGCGCATGTCCCGCGGCCACCGTCGCCAGCACACGCAGTTCGGTGAATTCCAGGGCCATCAGCTCGATTTCCATATCCGACAGACGCTGCTGGAACACCGGGTCCTCGATCAGCGGCCTGCCGCCATTGACCTCGAGCGCGGCGCTGCGCTTGACCTCGGCCAGGATGCGCTTGCAATCCGCCACCCCGGCGATGGCAGTGCGCTCGTGAGCCAGCAGGGCCTTGGCGTAGGTCCAGCCCTTGTTCTCCTCGCCGATCCGGTTGGCCACCGGCACCCGCACATCGTTGAACTCGACTTCGTTCAGGCTGTGGTGGTTGTCGATGGAGTGGATCGGGTTGACCTTGATGCCGGGGGCATTCATGTCGATCAGCAGGAAGCTGATGCCGTCCTGCTTCTTGCCCTCGCTGTTAGTGCGCACCAGGCAGAAGATCCAGTCAGCATACTGGGCGTAACTGGTCCAGATCTTGGCGCCATTGACCACATACTCGTCGCCTTCTCGCACCGCGCGGGTTTTCAGGGAGGCGAGATCGGAGCCGGCGCCTGGCTCGGAATAGCCCTGGCACCACCAGTCTTCGCTCTTGAGAATGCCCGGCAGGAAGCGCTGTTTCTGCTCGTCACTGCCGAAGGTATAGATGACCGGCCCCACCATGTTGATCCCGAAGGGGATCACATCGCGGATTCCGGCGCTGCTACGCTCGGTTTCGTAGATGTACTTCTGGGTGGCAGTCCAGCCTGTGCCGCCATATTCCTGCGGCCAGTTGGGCGCAATCCAGCCCTGCTCGTAGAGCCGCCGCTGCCAGTCGATTACCGCGTCCTTGAAGGTTTCCTGGTCCTGCAGGCGCGCCTGCAGTTCCTCGTCCCAGGCCTTGTCAAAAAAGGCCCTGACCTCGTCGCGGAAGGCGTTTTCCTCGGGGGTGAAGCGGGTGTCCATGGCATGTCCTCCTGTGGCAGCGGCCAGGCTGAATTTGAACCCTTGGTATGTTTTTCATCACGGGAGCATGTACAGTAGCGAGTTTGCACGGGCAAAACAAGCCGCACGGCGAGTGCCGGGGCCAGGCACAAGGAAGCACCACCCGCGCCAAGGGGTGGCAGCGAGCACGGAGCGTTGCGAGAACCGGAATGGGGCTTGGGAAAAAGGGGTGGCGCGCTGGAGGGCGCCGGCGCTGAGACCGGTGCCCTCCGGGATCCTCAGTACAAGAGGCTGTAGAGCTTGCGCTGGTACTCGGCGGCGAGGGGGTCGCCCTTGCCCAGACTGGCGATGGTGTCCAGCAGGGCCTTTTTGGTGGCACCGTCGGCGTGGTTGAGATCCTGTCTCAGCACGGTGATCAGGTGCTCCAGGGCTTCGCGATAGTAGCCGGCATTGGTATAGACCACCGCCAGTTGCGCGCGAATGTCATGGTTGTCGGGGTCGGCCTCGAGCTGCTGCTCCAGGGCCTCAATCTCGGGAGACTTGCCCGCCTCGCGCTTGACCTTGAGCTGCGCCACCAGCTGCTCCCACTCGGCATCCTGATCCGCCATCAGCACCGTGGACAGGACCTGGTCGGCGTCGTCCAGTCGGTTGGACTCGATCAGGGCATGGGCGTAAGCCAGGGTGATGTCGTGGCGGTGATTCGAATCCTCCCAGGCCTGGCGCAGAAGGCCGAGGGCAGCGCCGAAGTCACCCGCGGTCATCAGCTCCCGCGCCTGCTCCAGCAGGGCATCCCAGGGCTTGGGCAGATATTTTTCCAGCAGCTCGCGCAATTGCGCCTCGGGCTGGGCACCGACGAAGCCGTCCACCGGCTGGCCGCCCTGCATCACCACCACGGTGGGCAGGCTGCGGACCCCGAACTGCTGGGCGATCATGCCCTGCTCGTCGGCGTTGACCTTGGCCAGCAGGAAGGCGCCCTGGTACTCGTTGGCGAGTTTTTCCAGTACCGGCATCAGGCTCTTGCAGGGCCCGCACCAGTCCGCCCAGAAATCCACCAGCACCGGGCGCCGGTGGGACTCCTCGATCAGCAGCGCCGCGGCGTTGCTCTCGTCAATATCGACTATGTTCTCGTTCACGCGCTGTTCCTCAGGCCCAGTACATCCTGCATGTCGTAGAGTCGCGGCTCACGCCCCACCAGCCAGCCCGCCGCGCGCACCGCGCCCCGGGCAAAGGACATCCGGCTGGAGGCCTTGTGGGTGATTTCCACCCGTTCGCCATCGGCGGCAAAAATGACCGTGTGGTCGCCGACGATATCACCGGCGCGCACGGTGGCAAAACCGATGGTCTCGCGCTTGCGAGCGCCGGTCTGGCCCTCGCGACCGTAGACTGCCACTTCGGCCAGGTCGCGGCCCAGGGCATTGGCCACCACGCCACCCATGGACAGCGCAGTGCCCGAGGGAGCATCGATCTTGTGCCGGTGGTGGGCCTCGACGACCTCGATATCCACGTCGTCGCCCAGCACCCGTGCCGCCATGTCCAGCAGCTTGAAACACAAATTGACACCGGTGCTGAAATTGGAGGCCTTGCACACCGGCACGCGGCTCGCCGCCCGGTCGATCACCGCCTGCTGCTCGCCGGTAAAGCCGGTGGTGCCAATCACCAGGGCGACGCCGTGTCGGGCACAGAGCTCGGCGTTGGCGACCGTAGCCTGAGGCACGGTGAAGTCCACCAGCACATCCAGCTGATCGATCACCTGCGCCAGGTCACCGACCACCGGTACGCCGTTCCTGCCCAGGCCGGCCAGTTCTCCGGCGTCCGCGCCGATCAGGCTGCTCTCCGGCTGCTCCACCGCAGCCGCCAGGACCACGTCCGCACCCGACTGGGCAATCGCCTCAACCAGGGTCCGCCCCATGCGCCCGGCGGTGCCGGTTATCCCGATTCGTATGCTCATGGCTTCATGTCTTCAAAAAATTCCTTCACACCCTCGAACCAGCTCTTCTGGCGCGGCGACTGCCCGCCATCGCCCTGACCGAGGCTTTCCTGGAACTCGCGGAGCAGCTCCTTCTGGTGCTTGCTGAGATTCACCGGGGTCTCCACCACCGCACGGCACAGCAGGTCGCCCACCGCGCCGCCGCGCACCGGCTTGACGCCTTTTCCGCGCAGGCGGAACAGTTTGCCGGTCTGGGTTTCCGCCGGGATTTTCAGCTTCACCCGCCCGTCCAGGGTCGGCACTTCCAGCTCACCGCCCAGGGCGGCGTCGACGAAGGTGATCGGCACCTCGCAGTACAGGTGCCGTCCGTCGCGCTCGAAGATCGGGTGCTGCCGCACGGAGATCTGCACATACAGGTCGCCGGTAGGCCCACCCTCCGGCCCTGCCTCGCCCTCGCCGGACAGGCGAATGCGGTCGCCGGTATCGACGCCCGGGGGAACCTTGACCGAGAGGGTCTTGCGTTTCTCCACGCGGCCCTGGCCGTGGCACTTGCCGCAGGGGTCGGTGATCATCTTGCCGCGACCGCGACAGGTGGGGCAGGTCTGCTGCACCTGGAAAAAGCCCTGCTGCATGCGCACCTGGCCGATGCCCCCACAGGTGTTACAGGATACCGGCGAGCTGCCCTTGCGAGCGCCGGAGCCGTCGCACTCCTCGCAGGTGGACAGGGTCGGCACCTTGATTTCCGCCGTGGTGCCGCGAACGGCCTCCTCGAGGGAAATATCCAGGGTATAACGCAGGTCCGAGCCGCGCTGGGGACCGCCGCGGCCGCGGCCGCCGCCACCGAAGATATCGCCGAATACGTCGCCAAAGATGTCGCTGAAGCTCCCGGCGCCACCGCCGAAGCCTCCGCCGCCCATGTTCGGGTCAACCCCGGCATGCCCGAAGCGGTCATAGGCCGCACGCTTCTCCGCGTTCATCAGAACGTCGTAGGCCTCGGTGGCTTCCTTGAACTTGTCGTCGGCCTGGGGGTCGTCGGGATTCCGGTCCGGGTGGTACTTCATCGCCACCCGTCGGTAGGCCTTCTTGATTTCCTTCTCGTCGGCCCCCTGACTGACGCCGAGCACCTCGTAGTAATCGCGTTTGGACATGGTCTGGTGACGCTATTCGCAAATGACAACGCGGGACAGGTGCCCGCGTTGACGTGGTTGATCGGGATCCCCGCCCGAAGGCGGGGGGCACGCGTGCCGCTTACTTCTTGTCGTCCTTGACCTCTTCGAACTCGGCATCCACCACGTCTTCACCCGCGGCTTTGCCGTCGCCCGCCTGCCCGGCGTCATCCGCCGCACCTTGCGCGGCCTCGGCCTGGGAGGCGTACATCTTCTGGGCGATCGGGCCGGTGGCCTCGGTCAGCTTGTTGGCCGCCGCGTCGATGGCCTCCTTGTCGCTGCCCTTGACCGCCTGCTCGGCCTCCTCGATAGCGGCCTCCACAGCTGCCTTCTCGTCGGCAGTGGCGTTGTCACCGGCTTCCTCGAGGGTCTTGCGCGCGGCGTGGATCAGGCCGTCGCAGGTATTGCGGGCCGTGACCAGCTCTTCGAACTTGGCATCGGCGTCGGCGTTGGCCTCGGCGTCCGCCACCATCTTCTCGATGTCCTCCTCGGAGAGACCGCCAGACGCGGTGATGCGAATGGACTGCTCCTTGCCCGTGGCCTTGTCCTTGGCCGAGACGTTGAGAATGCCGTTGGCGTCGAGGTCGAAAGTCACCTCGATCTGCGGCATGCCGCGGGGCGCGGGCGGGATGTCGGCCAGGTCGAAGCGGCCCAGGGACTTGTTCTGCGCCGCCTGCTTGCGTTCACCCTGGACCACGTGGATGGTCACGGCAGTCTGGTTGTCCTCCGCGGTGGAGAAGGTCTGCGACTTTTTGGTCGGGATCGTGGTGTTTTTCTCGATCAGCGGAGTCGCCACGCCACCCATGGTCTCGATACCCAGGGTCAGCGGGGTCACGTCCAGCAGCAGCACGTCCTTGACGTCGCCGGAGAGTACCGCACCCTGGATCGCCGCGCCCATGGCAACCGCCTCGTCGGGGTTGACGTCTTTGCGCGGGTCCTTGCCGAAGAAGTCGGCCACGGCCTTCTGCACCATCGGCATGCGGGTCTGGCCGCCGACCAGGATCACGTCGTTGATTTCGCTCGGCTTGAGGCCGGCGTCTTCCAGGGCCACCTTGACCGGCTCCAGGGAGCGCTTGACCAGCTCCTCGACCAGGGATTCCAGCTTGGAGCGGGACAGCTTGACCACCAGGTGCTTGGGCCCGGTCGCGTCGGCGGTGATGTAGGGCAGGTTGACCTCGGTCTGCTGACTCGAGGACAGCTCGATCTTGGCCTTTTCCGCCGCTTCCTTCAGGCGCTGCAGGGCCAGCGGATCGCTGTGCAGGTCAATGCCGGACTCCTTCTTGAACTCCGCCGCCAGGTATTCGATCAGGCGCAGGTCGAAGTCCTCGCCACCCAGGAAGGTGTCGCCATTGGTCGACAGCACTTCGAACTGGTGCTCGCCATCCACCTCGGCGATTTCGATGATGGAGATGTCGAAGGTACCGCCACCCAGGTCATAGACCGCGATGGTGCGGTCACCCTTGGCCTTATCCATGCCGTAGGCCAGCGCCGCCGCGGTGGGCTCGTTGATGATGCGCTTGACCTCGAGGCCGGCGATGCGGCCGGCGTCCTTGGTCGCCTGGCGCTGGGAATCGTTGAAGTAGGCGGGCACGGTGATCACTGCCTCGGTGACCGTCTCGCCCAGGTATTCCTCGGCGGTGCGCTTCATCTTGCGCAGCACTTCCGCGGACACCTGCGGCGGCGCCATCTTGTTGTCCTTGACCTGGACCCAGGCATCGCCGTTGTCGGCTTCGATGATCTTGTAGGGGACCATCTTGATGTCTTTCTGGACCACATCATCCTTGAAGCGGCGGCCGATCAGGCGCTTCACCGCATACAGGGTGTTCTCGGGGTTGGTGACCGACTGGCGCTTGGCGCTCTGGCCCACCAGGATCTCGCCGTCGTCGGTGTAGGCGATCACCGACGGCGTGGTGCGATCACCCTCGGCGTTCTCGATGACTTTCGCCTGTGTGCCGTCCAGGATGGCGACACAGGAGTTGGTCGTCCCCAGGTCGATACCGATAATCTTGCCCATGTGCTTGTCTCCTCTTCGGCCGGTACGCGCCGGCCGGCTTTGGCTTGAACTTGTGCTCTATATTGGCCCTTCCGGGCGGATTTCAAGGCGGCCTCGCAAAAAGCCTCAACTGGCGGCGGGCGCCTTGCTGACCATGACCATGGCCGGGCGCACCAGGCGCTGGTTCAGGGTGTAGCCCTTCTGCATCACGGCAATCACCGTATTCGGCTCGACCTCCGCGTTCTCCACCATGCTCATGGCCTGATGCAGCTGCGGGTCAAAGGGCTCACCCTGGGGGTCCACCGCTTCGATGTTGTACTTGCGCAGGGCATCCTGGAAGCTTTTCAGGGTCAGCTCGACACCGTCGACAATCGGTTTTACCGACTCGTCGTGGCCGGCGGTCACCTCGAGGGCACGCTCCAGGTTGTCAACGACTGGCAGCAGCTCCTTGCAGAAGCCCTCCAGGGCAAACTTGCGCGCCTTCTCCACATCCTGCTCGGCGCGACGGCGGGCGTTCTGGGCGTCCGCCTGGGCCCGCAGCACCGCGTCGCGGGCCGCCAGCAGGTCTTCCTCGAGTTTCTGGACCAGCTCCTCCTCGGTGGGGCCTTCGTCGTCCTCGGCGCCCGGAGCCTGTTCACCAGCGGCCAGCTGGTCCTCGGCAACTTCCGGCGACTCGCCGTCGATGGCGGGGTCCTTGTCCTGTTTGCTGTCTTGTTCTGCCACGCTGTCCACTCCCTATCCGGCAATAAAGTGACGTGGGCAGGGGTCAAGCGACCCGCGCCCTATCTCTGCTGCGGATATTGGGCCTGGAAACGGAAATTCAAGCGTTCACTGACTGAGGGCGGCGCTCAACATGCGGGCAGTGACATCCACCACCGGAATCACCCGCTCGTAGGCCATGCGTGTGGGCCCGATCACCCCCAGCACACCGAGGGTACGCGCGCCATCGGTATAGGGGGCAGTAATGACGCTGTAGTCACCGAAGACGTCGTAACCCGCCTCCTCGCCAATAAAGACCTGGATACCCTGGGCCCGGGAGCAGCGCTCCAGCAGGTGCAACAGGTCCTTCTTGCGCTCGAAGACATCGAACAGCTCCCGCAGGCGCCCCAGCTCCTCGGGACTGGCCTGGTCGAGAAGTCGCGACTCCCCCGCCACCACATAATCCTCGCCACTCGCCTCGGGCTC
Source organism: Haliea atlantica (assembly GCF_054779855.1). Taxonomy (NCBI): domain Bacteria; kingdom Pseudomonadati; phylum Pseudomonadota; class Gammaproteobacteria; order Cellvibrionales; family Halieaceae; genus Haliea; species Haliea atlantica. The sequence goes on from NZ_BAAGXL010000003.1 coordinate 1,070,911, forward strand.
TTCCAGGGCCTGACTGGCCAGGTCGAGGGTCGCCTGCAGGTAGTCATCGATGCGGCTGCGCGCCTCGGCCATTTCCCGCAGCAAGTGCTGTTGCGCATGCTCGAGCGCCTGGCCGGAGAAGCGCTGGTTGACCAGCGCCGCGGCCTCGCGCAGCTCGCTCTCGCTGAAGGTGCGGCGGGTGTGGATGATGCGGTTCTGCACCTCCCGCTCGTTGATCACCAGGATCACCAGTACGCGGTCGCCGGACAGCGGCAGGAACTCCACCTGCCGCAGCTGGCGGGCCTCCGGCCGCGGCACGGTGACCAGCCCGGCCTGGGTGGTAATCGCGGAGAGCAGGGAGGAGGCCGACTGCACCAGCTCGCTGGGGCTGCGGTCGGGATTGAGCTGTTGCCGCAGGCTGGCGAGCGCGGCGGCATCCAGGGGCTGCGTCTGCAACAGGCGGTCCACGAACAAGCGGTAGCCCTGGGCGGTGGGGACCCGACCCGCCGAGGTGTGGGGCGAGTGCAGCAGCCCCCGCTCCTCGAGATCCGACATGATATTGCGCACCGTCGCGGCGCTGACCGGGAGGCCGGCTTCTTCCACCAGGGCCCGCGAAGCGACCGGCTGACCGTCGCGGATGTGCCGCTCGACCAGGCTCTTGAGCACGGTGCGGGCGCGTTCGGAAAGTTCGTCTGGGCGCATTGGGCTCCGCCTGTTTAACCTGCCTGATTTATAACCACATGAAGGCGCAGTGACAAGCCGGTGACCACTCCTGCTGTTTATGGTAGGCGGCAACTGGGGTATAACAGGCGGGCATTTCACGAGGCCAACGACGCCATGCTCACCCACCTCAGCATCCGCCACTACACGGTAGTCGACCAGCTGGAACTGGAGTTCAGGTCCGGCATGACTGTGATCACCGGGGAAACCGGGGCCGGCAAGTCGATCATGCTGGACGCTCTCGGTCTCTGCCTGGGCGACCGCGCCGATCCAAAGGCCATCCGTCCCGGCTGCGAGCGGGCGGAGATCACCGCCAGTTTCGATATTGGCAACAACCCCAGCGCCCGCGCCTGGCTGGCGGAACGCGAACTCCTGCATGGCGACGACTGCCTCCTGCGCCGCGTGGTGACCGGCGAGGGGCGCAGCCGGGCCTGGATCAACGGCAGTCCGGCGACCATTCAGGACTGTGCCAGCCTGGGGCAGCGCCTGGTTGACATCCATAGCCAGCACGCCCATCAGTCCCTGCTGCGCAGGCGTGTCCAGCGGGACCTGCTGGACAGTTTTGCCGGCCAGGAGGCACGGGCGCGGGAGGTGGCGGACCTCGCCAGGGAGTGGACGCAAACCCGCGAGGCCCGCGACGCCCTCCGCGATGCCCGAGAGGAGCAGGACGCGCGGGCCCAGCTGCTGGCCTACCAGGTAGGTGAGCTGGAGGAACTGGGACTGGCCGAGAATGAGCTGGAGCAGCTCGAAACAGACCAGCGGCAGCTGGCCAACGCCGAGGAAATTCTGCAGGCCGCCCACCAGGCCCTGGCACTGTGCGAGGAGCCGGCGGGAGCCATTCGCCAGGCCCGGCAACTGCTCTCGGGCCGCCTGCACAGCGGCAAGACCGTGGACAACGCGCGGGAGCTGCTGGAGTCGGTCGGTATCCAGCTGGATGAGGCGCAGCGGGAGATCCAGCGCCACATCGACGGCGTGGAACTGGAGCCGGAGCGCCTGGCTGCGGTGGAACAGCGGCTGGCACAGGTCCACGACATCGCCCGCAAGCACCGGGTACGGCCCGAGGAGCTGCCGGCCCTCACCGAAACGCTACGCGCCGAACTCGACGAACTGGGGGGCGGTGATGAACGCCTCGCCAGCCTCGAGGCCACGCTGGAGCAGCTGGCCGATCGCTACCGCGAAACCGCCGCACAGCTGGGCAAGGCGCGCCGCAAGAGTTCGGCGAAGCTGGAGAAGCAGGTCACCCAGCTGCTCGGCGACCTGGCCATGAGCCAATGCCGCTTCCAGGTGGCGCTACACCCGCGGGAAAGCACCGCCCCACACCCCCAGGGCCTGGAAGACGTGGAGTTCCTGGTCAGCACCAACCCGGGCGCGGAGCCCCAGCCCCTCGGTCGCATTGCCTCGGGAGGCGAACTCTCGCGCATCAGCCTGGCCATCCAGGTGGCCACCGCCAGCCACAGCACCCTGCCCAGCATGGTCTTCGACGAGGTCGATGTGGGGATAGGCGGGGCTGTGGCGGAAGTCGTCGGTCGCCTGCTGCGAACCCTGGCCCGGGATACCCAGGTACTCTGCGTCACCCACCTGCCCCAGGTGGCGGCGCAGGGCGACCAGCACCTGCAGGTCAGCAAGACGGTCAAGCGGGAAGCGGCCCTGACGCAGATGGCGCCCCTCGACGGAGACGAACGTACCCGCGAGATCGCCCGCATGCTGGGGGGGGTCAAGATTACCGAACAGTCACTGGCGCACGCCCGGGAGATGCTGGGCACCCGGGACGTGGCGGACGCCTGAAGCGTACCGGGCACCCACCCGGGGGGCCCCGTCGGGGGCGGAGCTAGTCCTTCTCGCCGATCTTGCGGACGTACAACACGAGGGAGTGATCGACAATCTCGTAGCCGTGGGCCTCGGCGATTTCCCGCTGGCGCTGCTCGATGACCTCGTCGTGGAACTCCACCACATCACCACTCGACATGCAGACCATGTGGTCGTGGTGTTCACCCTTGGCCAGCTCGAAGACCGAGTGGCCGGTCTCGAAATTATGCCGCGTCACCAGACCGGCACTCTCGAACTGGGTCAGTACCCTGTAGACCGTCGCCAGGCCCACGTCCTCGCCCGCCTCCAGCAGCGCGCGATAGACATCTTCCGCACTCAAATGCTGGGAGCTCTCCTCCGTGGACTCCAGGATCTGCAGGATTTTCACGCGCGGCAGGGTCACCTTGAGACCGGCCTTGCGCAGCTCCTGGTTTTCAACGCTCATGATCTCGGGGGTTCTCTGTACAGGACTGTGGCGTTATGATGCCACTCCCTGTTCCGAAGTGGAAGTTCTGGCCCATGCGCATTCTGCTGATCGCCTTCGCCCTTGCTTGTCTCACCGCCTGTGGTGGGATCGGATTCCCGGGGGTGTATCGCATCAACGTCGAGCAGGGCAACCTGGTGACCCAGGACATGGTCGACCAGCTCAAGCCCGGCATGACCCGGCGCCAGGTGCGCTTCATCATGGGCACGCCCCTGGTCGAGGACAGCTTCAATCGCGAGCGCTGGGACTACCCCTATGTCATGCGTCGCGGCGACGACGTCATGCGGGAATCCCAGGTGACCGTCTATTTCGACGGTGACCGGCTCACCGGGGTCAGCGGCGACTTGCAGCCGGCGTGGGCCAACAGCGAATCCTGAATTTCCCCCCGGCACCGGACCCGCGAGGGGCTACCCCCTAGTCTGTGCCTCCCTCCGCCCCATCGCCGGCCTTGGCCTTGCGCTCCTTGACCCGCGCGGCGCGCGCCTTGCGCACTTCCTTCGGGTCCACCTTGAGCGGACGGTAGATTTCCACCCGGTCCCCCGGCTGCAGCACCTGCTCCGGGGCAACCACCTTGCTGAAAACTCCCAGCCGGGCGTTTTCCAGGTCCAGGCCCCCGAAACGCTCGGCGATGCCGGATTGACGCGCGGCCTCCAGGGCCGTGGTGCCCGGGGCCACTTTCAGGGGAATGATCATCTGCTTGTCCGGCAGCGCGTAGGCCACTTCCACATCAATGCTGTCGTCGTTGCTCATCTCACTCATCCATTACACGGTCTGCCGGTGACTTGCGGCACTCACCCGTAAAGCTGCCTGGCGCGCCGGCCGAGGGCATCCACCAGGCTGTTGGTCACACGGTCAAACAGGCGCGTCGCCGCGGCACCGGCAATCACGCTGTTGACCGAAAACTCGAGATCCAGGGTAACCTTGCAGGCCGTCTCGCCAAGCGCCAGGAACTCCCAGCGCCCCTCGAAGCGCTCGAAGGGACCATCCAGGAGCTCCAGGGTGATACGCCGCGGGGCCTCCAGCGTATTGCGGGTACTGAAACTCTGGCGAATGCCGCCCCGCGCGAGATCCAGGCGCGCCTCCACGACCTGGTCGTCGGCCCGCAGCACCTCGGCCCCCACGCACCCCTCCATGAACTGCGGGTAGGCGGGGATATCATTGACCAGGTCGAACATCTGGCGGGCGGGATAAGGCAACAAGGCGTGGCGATAAATGCGGGTCATGGATCCTCGGGGGTCAGTACAGCAACAGCGCGGCGACCAGCACCAGCAGGGCCGCCGGGGGCGCAATATACCGCACCAGGCCATACCAGAGGGAGAAAATCCAGCGCGGCTCCCGCGACAGTTGTCGCCGCAGTACCCGCAGGCGCAGGCCCCAGCCGACCAGCAGCACCAGCAAGAGGGTTGACAGTGGCAGCAGCACCGCACCGGCGAGCCAGTCCATGCCGTGGAACAGCACCCCCCGTCCCCATTCGCCGGCTTCACCCGGATCCAGGGAGCGCATGCCCTGCCAGGCCAGCCACCAGGCCAGCGCCCCCACGATCACCACTGCGGTGAAGCGGCGCAACCGAAACTGCTGCATCAGCGCCCCGACCAGCGGCTCGAGGATGGCCACGCAGGACCCCAGCGCCACCAGGGACACCAGGCCGAAGAACAGTCCGCTGTAGATGTCTCCCCCGGGCAGGTTACCGTAGGCATAGGGCAGGCTGATGAACAGCAGCTCGGGGCCCATGCTGGGCAGCTGATGACTGGCAAAGATCAGCGGAAAGGCCACCAGCCCCACCGACATGGCAACCACGACGTCGAACAGGGCAACGGCTACCACGGAACGCCCCAGGGGTACCCGGCGGGGCGCATAGGCGCCGAAGCAGACCCCGGTGCCCACCCCGATGCCCAGGGTGTAGAAGGCCTGGCTGAGGGCGACCAGGCCGGCCTCGCGATTGAAATCCAGCAACTGGAAGGCAAACAGGAAATCCCCTGCCTGACGCAGCTCCCCCTCGGCAAAACTGAATTCGAGCAGCAGCACCAGCGCCGCCAGAAGCGCTGGCACCAGCAGCCACACCAGCAGCCCGAGCCCCAGGCGCACGCCACCGAGCAGGAACAGGGCCACCACCACCAGAAAGCCGGTCTGCAGCGGCATCAGCTGCACGCCATCCCCCAGCAGAGCGGCAAAGTAATCGCCGACATCCTTGGCACTCGCGGCGGTGAAGGCACCGTTCACGCTGTCCGCCGCATAGGCCAGCGACCAGCCGGCAATCACGGTGTAACAGGCCACCAGCAACAGGCCGGTCAGGCAGGCCAGCCAGGGCCAGAGCAGCCAGATACGCGACAGCGCCGAGCGCTCGACCACGCGCCCGACGGACTCCACCACCCCGGAGCGCCCCTGCCCCCCGATCACCAGTTCGGCAATCAGCACCGGGATGGCGAGGAGAAACAGGCAGAGCAGGTAGGTCAGGACAAAGGGCGCACCGCCGTATACCCCGGCCAGATAGGAAAAGCGCCAGACACTGCCCATGCCCACCGCTGCAGACGCCAGCGCCAGCAGGAAGGTGGTTCGCCAGCGCCACTCACCCAGGGGGTTGTCCGGAAAATGGCTCACGCTTGTGCTTGTCCAGATTGCATGACTGCAGAGTGCCCCGGATTCACTGCACTGAAAAGAGGGAAAATCCTGTAATCCCCCGTATAATGCCGGCCATGGCCAAGAAACCCAAGACACCCGACAACGTAATCGCCCGCAACAAGCGCGCGAGTTTCGACTATCAACTGCTGGATACCTTCGAGGCCGGCGTCGCCCTGGAAGGCTGGGAGGTAAAGAGCCTGCGGGCGGGCAAGGCCCAGCTCACCGACTCCTACGTGCTGATGAAGAACGGCGAGGCCTGGCTGCTGGGCGCACAGATCACGCCCCTGGACACGGTCTCTACCCATTTCGTCAGCGACCCCACCCGCACCCGCAAATTGCTACTGCACCGCAAGGAGCTGGCGCGCATCCTCGCCGCCACCTCCCAGAAGGGGCAGACCTGCCTGTGCACCCAGCTGTACTGGAAGGGCCACCTGGTCAAGGCGCGCCTGGCGCTGGCGCAGGGCAAGAAGGCCCACGACAAGCGCGAAACCGAGAAAGAGCGCGACTGGAACCGGGAGAAGGCGCGTATCCTGCGCGGCTGAGGTGCTCTCACCAGAGGCCCCGCGACGCAGATTCAGGCGAACATGATACTCGCGCCAATAGCGAACAGCACCAGCAGGGCCACCCGACGGTAAAGCCGTCCGCCGTAGCGATCAAAAAGCCAGAAGCCCAGCTTGTCACCCAGAAACATCGCCGGAAAAGCGAGCAGGAACAGCCAGGGTGCCCGCGTCGTGACAAAGCCGGCGCTGGCATAGGCTGCCAGCGCCATCAGCGCCGCACCCAGGAAGAAGGTCATCAACAGGGCCCGACTGCGCGCCGGCTGCGGCTCCGTGGCCATGGCGTAGACGATCACCGGCGGGCCGGGAATGGCGAAAGCCCCATTCAGCAAACCCGAAGCCATGCCGGTCAACCCGCCCAGCCAGGGGCCGTGCCGGTGATGCCGGGGCCGGTAGAACGCCAACAGCGCACAGGCCGCGATCACCGCCGCACCGATCCAGAAGCGGAACTGTGCCGGCGAGAAACGCTCAAGAAGGTTCGCCCCCACCCAGGTACCCAGTCCCGCCAGTAGCAGCATGGGCATCAACGGGCGCAGAGGAAACACGCCCCAGTAGCTTTTTACCGTCAGCAGGTTGACCGCCAGCGTCAGGCTTGCACTCAATACCACCGCCTCCGTGGGCGGCATCACCAACGCGAACACCGGCATCGCCGCGAGGGCGAAGCCAAAGCCGGTAAACGCGCGCAACACCGCCGCCAGCACCACCACCAACCAGAGCAACAGCACCTCGGGCAGGCTGATGCCGGCGGTCAGGGCCTCCAGCAAATCACGCACGGGTCACCCGCGGCGACAGATGCTGCCAACGCCCTGCTCAGGCACGTGCCAGCGGCTCGGGCAGCGGCACGCCAAAACGCTCGGCCCACGGGGTCAGGTCAGCCAGGATGCTGGGGTAGAGGCTCACCCCCTCCGCCAGCTGGCGCTGCCGCTCACCCCAGGCACGCTGCCCGGGGAAACGTGCCGGGGATTCGCCCTCGGGAACCCGGCTGGCAACAACCAGCTCCTGCAGGGCGGCAAGCTGGCGGCGGAAGGCCGCCGGGTCGCCAAAGGCGCCCGGATCGATCACCTGCAGGAAGACCGAGTTGGCCTCGCCGTCCTCCCGGGCGGAGGCGTCGGCGCGACCATAGCCCCCCAGGGCCATGCTCAGCACCTCGGTGGCGATGGACAGGGCCGCGCCCTTGTAGCCGTGTGTTGCTCCACCGATGGGCATGATGCTTCCCGGAGGCGGGCCCTCCAGTGCCGCGGGGTCGTCGGTGACGCGACCCTGGGCGTCCTTCAGGCAGGGTTCCGGCAGGCGCTTGCCCTCCCGGCGGGCGCGGGCCACGTAGCCACCCGCGGTCACCGACATGCTGATATCGAACAGCAGAGGCATCTCCTCGCCCGGCGCACACAGGGCAATGGGGTTGGCAGAAAACAGCGGATCGATACCCCCGAAGGTACTCACCGTGTTTTCCGCCGGGGTCGAGCACGTCATTATCGCCACCTTGCCAGCCTCGATCACCCGCGGCAGGTAGGCCGCCAGGCAGGCGATATGCTGGCTGCGCCGCAGGGTCGCCGTGACCACACCGTGCTCCGCCACCCGATCCAGGGCTTGCTCGAGGGCTCGGTCCACCACCCAGGGCCCCGGCAGGAAGCCCGCATCCCAGTTAAACACCGATCCGCGGTCCGCCAGCACCTCCGGGTCGCCCTCCACCCGACTGTCGCCGTCCAGCAACCACTGCAGGTTGCTGGCCACCCGGTTCATGCCGTGGGTGGTGAACCCCAACAGATCCGCCTCGAGAAAGACCCGGGCCAGTACCGCCGCCCGCGGTTCCTGCAGACCCGCAGCCACAAACAGGCGGGTAGCGAACTCGGCGAGCCGGGGATGGTCGTAACGAGGACTCATGCTGTCTCCTTGCTGATCGATCGCAGTGACCGCGCGACACCGCCGCGGCACGCACTGCGAACCCCGGGAGCAGCGCCCCGGGCAATGACTGTCGGGGAACTTTAACAAAGAAAGCAGTCTAACTTCTCGAGCAGGATTGATGTACACTCTGCTCAACACTCGGGGGCGATACGGATTCGACGTCAGTAGCGAACCCTGCGGTGCATGCCGTGATGGCAGCCAATCACGTTAATCCAAAGCTGTACCTTAATAGTTGCCAACGACGACAACTACGCTCTGGCGGCATAAACCCCGCTAGCGGTCTTTAGCAAGGTGCCAGTACCGCGTTGAAGACCGTCATACAGAACTGGATCGCAGCAAAGCTCGCCCTGGGCCGCGCTGTTAAAACCTTACAGGGCTCGCCAATCACGTCCTGACCGTTGGGCTGTGTGCGGCTAAATCAATAAACGGAAACTAAGCATGTAGAGCCAAAGGCAGAGTACTGACGGACGCGGGTTCAACTCCCGCCGCCTCCACCAAAACCCAAACCCCGACCCTCCCCGGTTGGGGTTTTTTATGCCCCCTCCACTGCACTTTACCTACTTGCTACCTACCTCGGGCACGCAGGCAGCCCCAGTCCGGGCCCGTTCAGGGTCGGCGTCGCTACAGGGCCGTCGCAAACGGCGATATGCTATGGTTGCCTCAATCAGCGTGAGCGGCTTCCACAGCCGCGCGACCACTTAAGCAAGAGGAAGTCGAGAATGCCACATCGAACAGAACGATACTTTCGCGCGCTACTGGTCGGCATGATCACGCTGGCCACAACCGTGCTCGCGCCCGTGGCCGCGGCAGAAACCACCCTCGCGCCCACGGGGCTGAAGGTGCTGGTGCGGGCGAACGATGCCAAGTTCATCGGCAGCGGGGTGGGCAACCTGAATGTCGTGGTACGCAATGCGGCCACCGGAGAATTGCTCGCGGGTGGTGCGATTACCGGGCCTACCGGCGACACCCGGGCTCTGATGCAGGAACCCCAGACCCGCGGCCACACCGCCGTAGAGGGCGCTCCCGCCAGTTTTCAGGCAGAGCTGGCGCTGGCGCGCCCCACCCGGGTCGAAGTCAGCGTCACCGGCCCCCTGGCGGTGGCCCAGAGCATCCAGGCCACAGCCGTTACCCTGTGGATGATCCCTGGCCAGGACCGGGTAGAACAACCGCTCATCCTGCACCTACCGGGGCTGATCACCCAGCTGCTGGATTACACCCTGGATGCAGGTCGACTGGACCTGCGCGCCAGCGTGACCATGATCTGTGGTTGCCCGATAACCGAAGGGGGTCTGTGGCCGGCATCGGATTTTCGGGCGACAGTACAGCTTTACCGGGAGGATGAGCTACTTGCCGAAGGCCCCCTGGCGTTTACCGGGACGGACAATGAGTTCGCCGGCACGCTGGATCTCCCCGGCACGGGCGATTTCGAGATGGTCATTCACGCCTACCAGGTCAGCACCGGCAACGCGGGCGTCTACGAGCGCGCGCTCCGGGTTGAATAAGCGCCTCCATGGGTAACCGACACACTGCCCGGGCCGGCAGGCACTGGGTTTTTGGCTACGGCTCATTGATCTACAAAGTGGATTTTCCATTCTTGCGACGCGAGTCGGCTGCGGTATCCGGTTGGGAACGCCGGTTCTGGCAGGGCTCTCACGACCACCGGGGTACCGTTGACGCCCCAGGGCGCGTGGTGACCCTGGTGCCCTCTCCCGGCGCAGTGTGCAGAGGCATGGCCTACCTGATCGATGAATCGGTCTTCGAGCACCTCGACCACCGGGAAAAGAATGGCTATCGACGCCACGAAGTGGACATTTCCCTTGCCGCTACCGACACCGCGGTGACAGGGGTTTTGTATGTGGCCGACGAAGGCAATCACGCCTTCCTGGGTCCGGCCTCCGATGCCGAGATTGCGGCCCATATCGCGCGCGCCTCCGGGCCCAGCGGCAGTAACCGCGACTACCTGCTGCAATTGGCCGACGCCCTGCACGAACTCGATGCGTCCGATCCGCACGTGCACGGCCTGGCAAAGCTGGTTCACGAGCTAACGGCGGATGGCGCCAGCTCCTGAACTGGCGCCATCAGAGGCGCTGCCACCCGGAACGCAACTCACGACAGCCTGTTTAAGCTCCGCCCAGCTTTATCCCTGCTCCCGCCAAGGGGAGCTGCCTCGGGTTCCGGCATAATCCACGGCACGGACAGCTGGCAAACGAGGGAGGCCCGGCCATGAAAATCACGCTCCAACAGCTGCAGCGAAGCACGGGCCTCAAGCGCATCGTGATCCATTCCCTGGACTGCAGTATGTATCTCGCCTACGCCGACTTCGGCGGTGACGCCCTGCTGGTAACCGAGCCCGACGGCAAGGCCCTGCGAACCCGCAATGTCACGGCCATGAAGCAGCGGCTGGCGGAAGTTCCGGTAGCGGCGCTGTTCCTGCGTCAGCAGAGCGCCTACGATGAAATGGTGGGGCAGCCGACGCGCGAGGGTGACAATAGCCTGGAGGTTCCACTGGCCAGGGAATGGGGCGATCCAACCTGGGATAAGCGGGACTGACTGACCGAGGCGAATCACCCACCGCCGCGACGTTGGCGACGACATCGCTCACTGCAATAACGCACCTGGTCCCAGCATGCACGCCACTTGCGGCGCCAGCTGAAAGGACGCTGACACACCGGGCAGGTTTTTTCGGGCAACTCGGCTTTGGCGGTTCGTTTCATCAGAACGTCCGACGCGGCAATGATGGCGGAGGGGGTGGGATTTGAACCCACGGTACGCTCGCGCGTACACCTGATTTCGAGTCAGGCCCGTTCGACCACTCCGGCACCCCTCCACGCCCCCGAACGGGGAACGCCATGATACCAGTTTCCGGTCGAGCGCGCTGCTCCCAACAGTGTGCGCAACTGGACAGCTTGAATCCCGTTCCACCGGCATGCTTTACAGCCAGGGGTTGCGTGCCTAGCATGAGTGCCACGTACCCCTGAGGAGAACCGTCATGCGCCAATCTGCCTTCTTCGCATTGCCCGCCGTGATCTTGCTGTCTGCGTGCAGTGGCGGCGAGACCACACAGTGCACAGCCGCACCGCAGTCGGCCTGGCATGACGAAGCGCGCTTTCGACAAACACTTGTCGATCAGGGTTACCAGATCAACCAGTTCAAGGTGACCGAGGGCAACTGCTACGAGATCTACGGCTTCGACCCCGATCAGACCAAGGTCGAGATTTACTTCAACCCGGTCAACGGGAGTATCGTCAAACGCGAAGAAGGCTGACGCGGTGAGCGGGCCGGCGTCCCTCCCGGTCTGGGGCCCCTTCATTCGCATCTTTCACTGGAGCCTGGCGGTTGCCGTGGTGACCAACTACTGGTTTACCGAGGGCGGCAGCGACCTGCATGTCTGGATCGGCTATGCCGCTTCCCTGGCGGTTCTGGCTCGCATCGCAGGGGGCCTGGCTGGCCGGGGCCATGCCCGCTTCGACAGCTGCCCGGTGAATCGCGAGACGATCCGCGAGCATGTGCTGGCATTGCGCCAACGCAATCTACCCCCAGACTCGGGCCACAATCCGCTGGGCGCCCTGATGATCTATCTGATGTTCCTCTTGATCGCCATCCTGGCCATCAGCGGCACGCTGCATGAACAGATTGACGCACTCTACGGGGACCCACTGCTGCAGGGCATCCACGCCTTTGCCGCACAGGTGCTTTGGGTCTGCGCGATGACCCACGTCGCCGCGGTGTTCCTGGTTCAGGCGCTTGGGCGCATACAACTGGTCCGCCCCATGATCACGGGTTATCGACAACTTCGGAACACGCCCGAGCGCCCCGAGGACAGGCAATAAAGCGCCAGGCGCCGCGGCCAGCGCGCCTTAGACGCACCCCGCTTTTTTCTGTACCATTGCCGGCCTTTGTGCGCCCACCACCCTTCTGTGGGCACTTCCGCGCCCCGACGGGGCCGGCACCCTTCGGCTTGTCAGCAGCAATGCAAGCCGGTTGCGCGCAGCCGCCGGCTGCCCATCACTCGCGCCCAGGGCGTGAACCGACAATCGACAATCTGACTGGACGGAGCACGATGCCGACGACGCAGCGAATAGTGTCTATTGCCCAAGAACAGCCCCTGCCCACGGAAACCGAGCAGTTTCCGCCACAACGATTCAAGGTCTATACCGCCCGGCAAATGGATCGCATTCCCCAGTTGGCGGGGCTCCCCGAGGCGCTTCGCTTTGAGATGCAGGTGGTGGCCAGCGTGCTGCCCTTCCGGGTCAACGACTATGTAATCAACGAGTTGATCGACTGGGACCGGGTACCGGAGGACCCGATCTTTCAGCTGCTGTTCCCGCAACGGGAGATGCTCGAACCCGAGGCTTTTGAGCGGGTCGCCCACGCCCTGCGGGAGAACCTGCCCCGGGACGAGCGGGATGCCATCATCGCAGATATCCGGGCCAGCCTGAATCCACACCCGGCAGGCCAGCTGGAAGACAACATTCCGACCGTCAACGGGGAGCGCATCAACGGTCTCCAGCACAAATATCGCGAAACCGTGCTGTTCTTCCCCTCGTCCGGGCAGGTCTGCCACAGCTATTGCACCTTCTGTTTCCGCTGGGCCCAGTTCGTGGGCGACAAGGACCTGCAGATTGCCACCAAAGAGTCCGGCGAACTCCAGGCCTACTTGCGGGAACATCGGGAGGTCACCGATGTACTGGTCACCGGCGGCGACCCCATGGTGATGAAGACCCGCAATCTGCGGGCGCTGATCGAGCCGCTGCTGGAGGAGGAGTTCGCCCACATCCGCACCCTGCGGATCGGCACCAAGTCGCTGACCTTCTGGCCCCAGCGCTTTGTCACCGATGAGGATGCCGACGATCTGCTGTCACTGTTCCGTGAAATCCAGGCAGCCGGCAAACATCTGGCGCTGATGGCGCACTACAATCACTGGCGGGAGCTGGAACCGGCCATTGCCCGGGAAGCCATCCGGCGCGTCCGCGAAACCGGCGCGCAGATCCGGGCCCAGGGCCCCCTGCTGGCCAACATCAACGACGATGCCAATGTCTGGGCACGACTCTGGCAAACCCAGGTGGAACTCGGCATCATTCCCTACTACATGTTCGTGGAACGCGACACCGGGGCGCGCCGCTATTTTGAAGTGCCCTTGGTAAAAGCCTGGGAAATCTACCGCGACGCCATGCAGCGGGTTTCCGGCATCGCGCGCACCGCCCGCGGCCCCAGCATGAGCGCCCACCCGGGCAAGGTGGAGATCCAGGGTGTCACCGAAGTCCACGGTGAAAAGGTACTGGCTCTGCGCATGATTCAGGGCCGGGACCCGGACTGGGTACAACGCCCTTTCTTTGCCCGCTATAACCCCGAGGCAACCTGGCTCAACCACCTCGAGCCCGCCTTCGGCGAGCAAGCTTTTTTCTTCGAGTAACGCCGAGCTGTACCCACGACCCAGGGGCAATACCGCCCACCGACCGGGAACGCGCTGGCGTTTCCCGGTCGGGCGACCTTCTGTCAGTCAGTAGGCCGTCGGGTCCTTGAGGTAGATGATCAGGGCTCGACGCCGCTCTGGGTCGCGAATACCCGTGTAGCCCGGGCACATGCGCGGCGCCAGCTCATGGGGTGCAGCCAGCCAGGCATCGAGCTGCTCCTCGGTCCAGGTCACCTGCGGGTCCGGCATGTTACCGGAGTAGGCGAAGCCCTCGACGGCACCCGAGGGCCTGCCGACCAGCCCCTCGAGATGGGGGCCCCGCCGCTGTCGGCCCGTGGCATCCACGGTGTGGCAGGCGACGCAGTAGAGGAACTGCTTCTTGCCCTTCTCGCCATCGGATCGCGTTTCCGCCGATAACGACTGCGCCAGAACCGCCAAAAGCACCGCGGCGGCCCAAAGCGGACCGCGCGCCAGCCCACAAGCGGGCACGCCGTCGCAGACCGGAAACCTAGGCGTCACGCTGGTAGGTGCCCACCAGGCGGTTCATGCCAATCACGTTGGGTTCAATCCGCTGCAGCAATTCCTGCAAAGACAGACCGGCCGGCAAGTCGAGTGCCTGATCCAGGGCCAGCACCCAGAAATAGTACTGGTGCGGACCGTGGCCGGGGGGCGGCATCGGGCCGCCGTAGCCGGTATTGCCAAAGTCATTGACACCGGCCGTGCCCTGCTTGTCGCCCTCCGCCAACGAGGTCGTCGCGGCAGGCAGGTTATAGAGCACCCAATGCACGAAACCGTAGCTGCCATTGGCGCTGACCAGCGGCGCGTCGGGGTCGTGGCAGATAACCGCCCAGGCCTTTGCACCTTCCGGCGGCTGGCTCCAGGACAGGGCCGGCGATACATCTTCCCCCTCACCAGTATGACGTGCGGGTATGCTTTCCCGCGGCCCGAAGGCCGTGCTGCTTACGGTCAGGTCTGACAGGGCAAATCCCATGGCTTTCCTCCTACACTGGAACAATGGGTGTCATGGAGACGCGAGGGCGTCACAACGATTGAGCGCCATGGTAACACCTTGGGTACGCTCCGTTGGAGCGGTGCGGGAAACCTGACACGCCAGCGGACCTCGCATGCGCGCAGGCGGACCAGAGTGCTATGCGGGCGGCTCCCGCTCCTCGGGCAGGGGCTCCACAATCATGGACAGACGCTCGCTCTCGTGCTCGGGATGCGTGGTTTCCAGTGTGGGCAGACTCCGGTTGACCCGGGCAGAGAGCTGACCGAAGCGTTCCACCTTGCCATAGAGGCCCTGTTGACCGGCCACCGCGGTTACAGCGCTGTTGTAGTGGTTACTGACGGTGTTGAGCGTATTGCCCAGACGCTGCAGACGCTCCGCCACCAGGCAGACCTGGTTGTAGATCTCGCCGGCCCGATCGCTGATTTCCCGGGCCTCGGCATTGCTGCGCTCCATGACCCAGAGGTTGGCCACGGTGCGCAGAATGGGGATCAGGGTGGTGTGCGAGACCAACACTACACCCCGGTCGTAGCCGTAACTGAACAGCTCGCGCTGGTGCTTGAGCGCCTCGATATAGGCCGGCTCGATCGGCATGAACATCAGCACGAAGCTGGGGCTGCGAACCCCGACCAGGCGCGTGTAGTCCTTGCCGGCGAGATCGTCGATATGGCGCTTGACGGCGCGCACGTGGGCGTCCAGGGCCAGGCGAGCGCTTTCGGGAGAATCCGCCGCCACCGCGCGCTCCCAATCGGCCAGGGACACCTTGCTGTCGATAATGATGTGCTTGTCGCCCGGTAGGCGCACCAGGTAGTCGGTCAGCCGCTGGCGCCCCTCGGGGTCGCGGAAGCTGCTCTGGGTGTCGAAATGGTCCCCCTCGATCAGCCCGCTCAATTCCAGGGTACGCTGTAACTGCGCCTCGCCCCAGGCACCCAGCTGCTGCGTGTCCCCCTTGAGCGCAGCACTGAGGTTACCGGCTTCCTCGCTCATCCGGACGCCGACATCCATCACCTTGCGGATTTCCGCCGCCAGCTCCGCATTGCCCCGCAGGGAGGCGTCGTGAACCTCATTGATTCGCCGCTGAAAGCCTTCCACCTGCTCCCGGAAGGGCTTCAGCAGCACCTCGAGGGAGGACTGGCTGCTGGCCGTGAAACTCTTGCCTTTTTCCTCGAAGATTCTGCTTGCCAGGTGCTCGAACTCCCGACTCAGTGCCTTGCGGGTATCCGCCAGCAGGTCGAGCTGCTCGCGCAGGTGAGTCTCGCGCTCCCCCGCCCGGGTTTCCAGGGCGGCATAGTCGCTGCCGAGGGTCTGGTAACGTTGCTGCAGGGCATCGAATCGCCGGCGCGCCTCCAGCTCCGATTGCTGTAGCTCGACAATGCGTTGCTCCAGGTCTCGCATGCGCTGTTGCTGGCCCTTCACATGTCCGACCAGCTTCTGTTCATTGAGCGCCTGCTGGTGGCTGATGCGCCGCAACGCAGACAGTTTTCGGCTGGCGATCAGGAGTGCCGGCACGGCCACCAGGGCCGCGCCGAGAAACAGGGCGAGCAACAGCAATGGCAGGTCAGCCAGTGCGGGCGAGTATTGAGGCATCGAATCTCATCTGCCGGAAGAGTACGCGGAACATGAACCGGCGGGACGAGAATGTCAACGCACGGCTGCGCATTGCCGACCATCCCGCCAGGCAGCACGGGTCCGCACTGCTCACAAAGCCGGCGGCGGCAGCCTGACGGGCAGCGGGCGCACTCCGAAGTAGCCCGGGTCGGCCCTGAAGGTTTCATCGTTCGCCGCTCGAAACAACATGATCGTGCCCCGCTGCCCCTCCAGTGCCCAGAGCGACACGAAGGCATCGCGACTGAGCACCTGGTTTCCCCATGACGGATCAGCGAGCTGCACCCGCCCGTGGGAGTCCACGCCGCGCAGTACGCTGAAATGAGCCTGGCCGCGCACCACCAGGCGCACCAGAACGGGAACCCGCAGGGACATCAACAGATCCACCGGCAAGGACAGCGCCGCCGCCTGCAGGCCTCGGTCGGCGGCAAGCTGCTCCAATACGCGCCAGGACACCCCGCGCGACTGCCAGTCGGCGGGTAACTGCCAGCTGTCGCCCTCCTCCACCAGGCGCTCCAGCAGAGCCTCTTCGGAAACCGGGCGCTGCCAATAGTGGCTGATATAGGTGGCCAGCGCCGCGACGCCGCAGGAATAATCGAGCCCCTGACGCACCACCCCCTCGTCGCGGCGCGCCACCCAATCGGAAAAGGCTCGTGCCGGTTGCGGGGAAAGCGCCACTAGCGCAGCCAGCCCGACCGCCAGCAGATACCGTCCCTTATGCGGCAGTGCTGGTAGTTCGCTAGCCCACGCGACCGCGCGGCTCATAGTCGCTGCCCGGTGGCAGCTCCTCGCGCAGCGCCGAGAGCGCCCGGGAGCGGCTCATCCAGGTAGCAACCCCGGAGACTACCGCGAGACCCGCGCAGGCAAAGACCACAAACAGCGGTGCCTCCCAGCGCCCGCGAAACAAGGCCACCAGCAATGCCATGACACTCGTGAGGGCAATCAGCCCCTGCAGAAAACTCCGGCGCCAGTAACGTGACCAGAGTTGCTCGAAACGCATGTCCCGCAGTTTTTGCTCCAGCGGTGGATACTTCATGTACTGTCCCCCCCTCCATGGTTGGCACCTCCCTTGCAGTGTAGACCAGATCCAGAAAGCTGCTCCGGCCAGCACGCGGCCGGAGCAAGGGATGGCGTCAGTGCTGACTGATCAGGGCACTATTGCACCCCGAGCAGCTGCCACCGCCACTGCTGACGGTGGGGATGTAGTAGCCCCAATAGAAGCCCATCAGCGCCAGGTCCAGCCCCGCGATACCGGCGACCACACCAATCAGGGGGGCCATTTCCCCCCGGTTTTCGACCATTGCCTGGTCACCCAGGGGCCGAGCCTGCTCCAGGGAGACATCGCCAGCGAAGGCACTAGCCAGCCATGGCTCCGCCGCCGACTCCGAGGCGGCCGACGCCAGGGCAGGCTGCCCCATGGCAACCGTGAAGACCAGACTTGCAGTAAGCGTTTGCAGTGTTTTCATCGTACGACTCCTTGTACGTCACAAATGGTATGAAGTTGCCCGCTTCCCAGGGCGGGCGGTTTGACCACTCCCAGGTCAAAACCGGTACAGCCATTCGAAGCTAAGCGACGCGCCATCTCCACCGCTGGTAGTAATCTGGGTGTCGGCAAACAAGGTGCTGCGCTCACCGACCAGCAGGCCCAGACCCAGGTTCAACGCCGACAGGTAGCTGGCACCAGCCAGCGTTTGCTCCGCCAGGCGATCCCGCCCCCGGTGCTGCAAGGTGACCCCGCCGACCAAGGTGACGCGATAGTTCACCGCGAAGTTCACCTGCGGCCTGAGTACCCACTGGGAACCGGGGCGGTAGTCACCGAGCGCCGTCCGCTGCGCCAGCTGGTGCTGGTATTGCGCGGCAACCGACAGCACCAGCGGATCAATGGCCCGGTACAGGGTCGCGCCCAGGCGCAAGCTGCGCCCCCACTCCCGCGTCGCCCCGGGCAGTGCCCCCCGCCCAAGCAAGTCCACCGAACCCTGGAGCAGCAACGCCGGGGTACGCGTGTCCGGGGAAACCAGCCAGTTGGCCCCCAGGGACAGGTCCCAGGTATCGCGGTCCGGCTGCCGGTCACCAGAGAGACGCGAGGCATTGGCGCCAAGATGGACCTCCAGCTGCCGGGCCAGACCGTGGCGCAATCTAACGGTACTCACAGTGCCCTGTTGCTGTGTATTGGACGGGGCGAGGACAGCGCGCTGACCGGGGCCCGGGGGGACGGTCAGCACCACCCGGTCCTGGTTACTGAAACTGACGCTGCCCTGCAGCTTGGTCACTCGCTCCTCCACCAGCAGCTCATCAATCGACAGGGGTAACTGCGCGTGCGTCACACCGCTGACGACGAGACAGCCTGTGCAGATGGCCCACCTCAGTCTTCCTGTCATTGCTGTCCCTCCCTGCGCTACCGGAGTCGCTCATCGCTGTGTAAACAGCATGCGTCAAAGGCTCGAGGATCCAAACGTCGCATGCAGGCAGGAACCATCCCCACACTCCGAAATCCGTGCAGGAACGGCCAATAGCCACTTTTTTCCTGAATGCACCACATTGGTTAGCCGGCCTGACGGCATCTCGCCCACGCCCCGCCGCTGTGCAAGTTGACGGCGGAACAGGCCTTTTTTGCACTGCAGCGGGGATTGGGTATGACCAATTTGTTACATGGTGTAACAAGGTAGTGCAGCAGGAGGCCATCTCGGCGTGGTAACAGGCTGTTCACACAAAATTTTTAGGCTGATGGCTCACCACACGCTTGCAGGAGAAACACACTGTGTGCATATTAGTAACACGCCTGGTAACAAACCCGGCGAACTGACCCGACACCACGAGGATACCGCCATGAAAGCTCTGATGACTCTCCCCGCCCTGCTCCTGGCCGCCAACACCTGGGCAGCCTGCCCTGCCGCCAAGCCGGAAACCGCGCCCGTCGTACCGGATGGCGCCACTGCCAGCTTTGAAGACATGGCTGCCGCGCAAGAAGCCGTGAAAACCTACGTCGCCGACATGGAAGCCTGGCTCGAGTGCCGCAGCAACCTGCACCCGCTGATGCACAACCGCGCCATTGCCCTCGCGGAAGCCGCCGCCGAGAGCTACAACATGGAACTGTCCAGCTTCCGCAAGCGCGACCAGCTGCTGGCCAACAACTGAGTTGTCTTTCGTCCAACCAGCCGGAGAACCGCCGATAACCATAACCAGGCGGTGCCAGCTCGCTCCTCGCTTCAATTTCCCGCCCAGCTCTCTCCCGCAGTAATCCGCTTCCCAAGCCCCTGATCACGGTCACACAGCGTGTGGTTGTGTCGACAGAAAGATTTCCCCTACTATGGACAGGCCACCGTGTTGACGGTGTCGACATAATTTTAATAACGCCATTCAGGTAAGGATGTTCCCATGCCCCAGTGTTTCCGGCAGTTACCCCTGGCTTGCGCCCTCTCTCTCCTTTCCGCCGCTTCCCAGTCCCAGGTCCTTGAGGAAGTGATCGTCACGGCGCAGAAGCGCGCCGAGAGCCTCCAGGACGTTCCGATTTCGGTGTCCGCGATGCAGGGCGAGAAACTGCAGAGTGCCGGCATCCCCAATATGCAGGCGCTCTCCGACCATGTCCCCAACCTGTATATCGCCGCTGCGTCGATGAACACCAACATCTACATGCGCGGGGTCGGCTCCGGCAACAACCAGGGCTTCGAGCAGTCGGTCGGCATGTACGTCGACGGGGTCTACATGGGCCGCGGCCGGCAGTACCGGGCCGGCTTCCTCGACCTGGAACGGGTGGAAGTACTGCGCGGCCCACAGGGAACCCTGTTTGGCAGGAATACCGTGGCGGGGGCCATTAACGTGATCTCCGCCTCCCCCGACCCGGGCGGCGACCTGGAGGGCGAAATTGCCCTCTCCGCCGAATCCCACGATGGCCGTATCGCCGAGGGCTTCGTCCAGGGCTCCCCCAGCGACACCCTGGCCATGCGCCTGGGCTTCAAATACCGGGAAACCGACGGCTACATGGACAACGAGTTCCTGGACACCAGTGAGGGTCAGATCGAGGAGAGCGGGCTGCGGCTGACCACGGTGTGGGAGCCAAGCGACGACCTGACCATCAACTTCAAGTACAGCACCATGGAGCACGATCGTGTGGGCTCCCCCTCCACGACCAAGCTCTACCTGGCGGACCCGGCGGCACGGGACGCCCTGTTCCCCAATCGCTCGGCCTTCGCCACCATCGGCTACCTCCTGACTGACACTTTCTTTCCCGACTTCAATGAGATCACGCAACGCGATTTCGTGGCCTACAAGGACAACGGCTATGGCAACAGTCGCGCGGATGGCCAGGGGCTGGGTCAATATCCCGATGGTACCGATGAAGAGTACGACACCCTGGTGCTGAACGTGGACTACGAGCTACCCGGGGGCACCCTGACCTCGGTCACCGGCTGGACCACCTATGAGTTCGTGGACGGCGTGGATGTGGACTGGCTGCCCCTGCAGTTCATCCACCGCGACGACGTCCAGGAGTTCGAGCAGTTCAGCCAGGAATTCCGCTTTGCATCCCCGGGTGGCGACTTCTTCGACTATGTCGTGGGCGGCTATTACGAGACCAACGACCTGGAGATCGACCGCCGCGTCACCATCGACCTGAACGCCGATGGCCTGGTACCGCAGCTGCTCGGCGTCAACAGCCTGTTTACCCTGCTCACCGGGGGCGCTTATACGGCCAACCAGCTGGCGCGCAACCATTATCACCAACAGGATGCCGAGTCCTGGGCCGTGTTTGGCCAGGGCACCTTCAACCTGCGGGACGACCTGCGGGTCAGCGTCGGCCTGCGCTACACGGAAGAGGAGAAGGACGTGGTCAGCACCCAGTTTGTCAGCGATGACCTGACGGGACTGGGCACGCCTACCGACAACTACTTCGCCCTGCAAATCGAGGCCACCAACTTCAACAGCTATCCCTTCGATTTCCGCGAGGACCGCAAGACCGACAAGTGGATCCCCTCGATCAACGTCCAGTGGGATGTCACCCCGGACAGCATGCTCTATGCCAGCTTCTCCCAGGGCTTCAAGAGCGGCGGCTTCACCGACGCCGACGACCAGGAGCCCGGCCAGCTGGCGCCAGGCAGCTTCCCCTGCGTCCCGGGCCAACCCCTGGAAGCCTGCTACGACCCGACCGTACCCAACGATGACTTCGAGTTCGAGGACGAGGAAGTCGATGCCTTCGAGATCGGCGGCAAGCACATGCTCTTCGGCAGCCAGCTGATGGTGAACTGGGCCGCGTTCTACACCCTTTACGACAACCTGCAGACCTCGATCTTCAAGGGCATCAGCTTCGGCGTCACCAATGCCGCCAAATCGGAGATTCAGGGGGTCGAGGTCGATCTGCTGTGGCAGGCCACCGACCGCCTGCGTCTGGGCCTGAATGGCGCCTGGCTGGACGCCACCTACGACGAGTTCCGCAACGCGCCCTGCACCGCCATCCAGCTCGATGTGGACCCGGACTGCGGTACCGAGTTCGGCTTTACCAACAACGACCTGTCCGGTGAGCGCACCATGTTTGCGCCAGAATACACCGCCTCGCTGACCTTCGATTATGCCCTGCCCCTGGACAACGGCCTGGAGCTGTTCTCATCGGGCGAGGTCAACTACCGGGATGACTTCGAGCCGGGTGGTGACAATGACCCCCTCGACCGCATCGACAGCTACTCGAAGACCAACCTGCGGCTGGGGATCCGTGGGGAACAGTGGGAGCTGATGGCCTATGGACGCAACATCTTCGACAAAGAGATCTATGTCCAGAGCTTCGATACGCCGGTGCTGGCGGGAACCCACAGCCAGTTTATCGACGAGGGCCGCATCGTCGGGGCGCGCATCCAGTACCGCTTCTAGCGGGACGCGCAGGCCGCGGGTGACGATCAACCATCACCCAGGGAGCAAGTGATAAAAAAGCCCCGCCGACAACCGCCGGCGGGGCTTTTTTCTTGCCGGGCCGCTCACCAAAGGCAGCTACCCGGGCCAGGTTGGCAACGCACCGGACTCAGACGCCGCTGCTGTCGAGAACCAGATCAACCCGGCGATTCTGAGCCCGGCCCTCGGTAGTCGCGTTGCTGGCAATCGGCTGCGTTTCACCAAAACCGAGCGCCGAGATCTGCGCAGGGTCGACACCGTGCTTGCTGATCATCATGAGCCGCACGGCCTTGGCCCGCCGGTCGGACAGCCACAGGTTGTACTCATCGGTCCCGGAACTGTCGGCATGCCCCTCAATGATCGCCTTGACCGCCGGGTTTTCCTTGAGGAAAGCCGCCGCCCGCTGGATCTCGACATCGTAGTCCTGGGTGATCACGGAGGAGTTGTGGGCAAACTGCACATTCAGGGACACGGCAATGCGGTTCTCGCCCGCATCCCGGTAACGGCCGTTGCTGGCACTGGCCAGGTTGGCCAGCAGGGCCTCCTTGTCGACCGTCACCTCGCGGGGCGCCTCCGGGGGACACAGGGGCTGACCATTCTCGTCATCCCCCCGTGCCAGCTCGAGATTCATCTCATTGATCTGTTCCTGATTGAGACCATCGACACTCAGCGCCGACAGCAGCAACCCCATATTGGCCAGGGTGCGTGCCTTGGCCGTGCGCAGGGTCGCTTCGGCCGTCACATAGGCACGCTGGGTATCGAAGTACTCGTTCTGCGAATCCAGCAGGTCGAGTAGCGTGCGCTGACCGAGGTCAAACTGATCCTGGTAGGCACGGCGGGTCTTGTCCTGGGACAGCCGATTGCGGTCCAGATAGACCACCTGTTGCTCCAGGGCCTGGATATCGTTGAAGGCAATCATGGTTTCCTGACGCACGTTCAGGCAGGCCTGCTTGCGCTCCTCCACCGCGGAGTTATAGCGGTTGTAGAACTCCCGCTTGCGGGCACTGTCGGCACCGCCACGGAACAGGTTGTAATTGAAGACCAGCTCCAGGGCCTGCTCGTCGTAACGCCCCTCCAGCCCGTCGGTATCGTGCTCCACCTCATTCCGATAGCGCAGATCCACCTGCGGCATGAAGGGGGCATTGGTCTGGTTGAGCTGCGCCTGGACCGAGCGCAGGTTCTCGATCGCCGCGTTGATCTCCGGGCTGCGCTCGTAGGCGATGTTCAGCGTCGCACTGCGCTCCGAGGGGATCAGGCTGGTCGGCATGCTGGGAAGCTCCAGCTCGCTGGCAGGCAGGTCACCCACGACCCGCTGGAAGCGGGTCTGCACATCGTGCAGGTTGGTCATCTCGGTCAGCAAGTTGGACTCCGCGAGTGCCACCCGGGCCGCCGCCTGATCCAGATCCACCCCCTGGCTGACACCGCCGCCGGTTCTCTCGGCGATCTTGTCATAGACTTCCCGGTGGAAAACGTAGTTTTCCTCGGCAAACTTCACCAGCTGCTGGTAGCGCACGGTATCGAAATAAGCCTGGGCCGCCTCCAGGGCAACCTGCTGGGAAGCACGCTGGAGCTCGTAGTACTGGTTCAGCTTCTCAAAACCCAGGCTGCGCACTTCCTCGCGGGTCTGGAAGCCGTCAAAGAGCATCTGGGTGATCGTCAGGCGCGCGGCGTCGCGCGTATATCGGCCCAGGTCGACCAGCGGCGTCTCCCGCTCTTCCCGGCCAATTTCGGCACTCACGTCAACACTGGGGAGGTAGCCCCCCACCGCCGCACGCTGGGCTTCCGCCGACGCGGCAAAGTTATACCAGGCGGCGTTGGTACGCGGGTTGGTCATCACCGCCTGGGTCACCGCAGACTGAAAATCCTTCACGGGCTGGGCATTGGCCTGCATCCCCACCGCCATCACCGCGGCCCCGATCGCTGCTGCTAGTCGTTTCATACAGAGTTCCCTTATAAAGATACTGCTTCTACGCACCTGGGTGCCGGCTCCCACCACAGTGACAGCAAGCCTGCCATGACTATAGTAAGCGCGAAGCACTGTGCAATGACCCCGCAGGAGTATAGGCCACAGCGGGCGCGACAAGTGCGCCCTGTGGACTAATACCATGACGTGGTTCACAGAATAAGGGGCACGGACCGAGCCGAGCGCTGCCCCTGCCACGACGATGCCTGCTATCCTCACCCTTTAAGGTGCATGGAGCACCCGAACCCCCTTACACAATAGACCAGAATTGGCTTCCATGCGCATTCCACCGCAACCGTTTCCCCTGATGCGCCCTGCCTGGCAGGCAGCCGCGCTGCTGACCGTGGCGGTGGGACTGGCTCTGGGCGTGGTAGCGGATTCCGACCTGAACCGGATGGAACGGCTGGCAGATGCGCGTTACGGCCCCGCTACCGGTGATCTGGTCGCCCGCTGGCGGGATCTGATCAATGAGACCTCCGGCATGCCGACCGCGGACAAGCTGGCACGGGTAAATCGCTTTTTCAATCGTCAGGTACGCTGGCGACAGGACGTCGACATCTGGGGACAGAACGACTACTGGGCCACGCCGCTGGAAACGCTCGGCCGGCGTGAGGGCGACTGCGAGGACTTCAGTATCAGCAAATACATGACTCTGGTTCTCGCCGGCGTACCCGTGGAACAGTTGCGCATCACCTACGTCAAGGCCGCCATGGGGGCCCCTGGCAGCGGACTGAGCCAGGCCCACATGGTGCTCGCCTGGTACGAGAGCCCGGGCGCTGAACCGCTCATCCTGGACAACCTTGTGTCGGAAATCCGGCCCGCATCCCGTCGCCAGGACCTCAAGCCCGTATTCGGCTTCAACACCCAGGGACTCTGGGTTGGGGCAGCCACCCGGGCTGCCACCAATGATCCCGGGGCCCGCCTGTCACGCTGGCGAGACCTCCTGCAGCGCATGGCCGATGACGGCCTGTCGCCTGGCCCGCTAACCACGGAGTAAGCATCCATGTCACTTTACAAGCAACTCTGGCTGGCAATCATCTTCCTTCTGACGCTCGTCTTTGGTGGCAGCTTCGTGGTCAGCAGCCTCTCGGCCAAGAACTACCTGGAGCAGCAGTTGTTCATGAAGAATACGGACAATGCCGCGGCCCTGGCCCTGTCGCTGACCCAGCAGGAGGCGGACCCGGTGCTGCTGGAGCTGGTGCTCTCGGCCCAGTTCGATACCGGCCACTACCAGTTGATCGAATTGCGCGGCCCGACCGGCGAGATTCTGGTCCGCCGGGAAGATGACAGTCGCCCGGCCGAAGCACCGGCCTGGTTCACGCGCCTGCTACCGATTGATGTTGAGCCCGGTGTGGCCCAGGTGCAGAAAGGCTGGCAGCAGATCGGTACCTTGACCCTGCGCAGCCACTCCCGTTTCGCCTATCGCGAACTCTGGGAAAGCACCCAGAAGCTGGCCCTGGTGTTCCTGATTGCCATGCTGGCCGCAGGCCTGTTGGGCAGCTACCTGCTGCGGATCATCCTGCGCCCCCTGGGCGACGTCGTCGCCCAGGCAGAAGCGATCGGCCAGCGCCGCTTCATCACCACGCCAGAGCCCCGCACCCGGGAGTTCCGCCAGGTGGTAAGTGCCATGAACACGCTGTCGGAACGCGTCAAGCAGGCACTGCGCCAGGAAGCAGCGCGACTGGAGAAATGGCAGCGCGACAGCCATGTCGACCGGGTTACCGGCCTACTCAGCCGGGATACCTTCATGCAGGGACTGGAAACCCTGCTGGAAGACGACGACGTCAATGCTACCGGGGCCGTCACGCTGTTGCGACTGGTCGGGCTCGCGGAGCTGAACCAGAACTACGGGCGCAAGGCTATTGATGCGGTACTGGCAGAAATCGGCACCGCCGTGGGCAACATCGTCGGCAGTCACAGCCGCTGGAGTGCCTCGCGACTGAATGGCTCCGACTTCGCGCTGGTGGCCCCCCGCGCCACCGACCCCAGGGCCATTGCCGAGGAAATGCGCGACGCCATTGCGGAAGTCCTGGAATCACGCAGCCTGCGCAGCGAAGTCAAACTGCCCTGCGCCAGTACTATCTATGTGCATGATGACAACATCACCCGGCTGATGACTCGTCTCGACGGTGCCCTGATCGCCGCCGACCGCGAAGATCACGGCGAGGTCAATGTGACCTATGCCGGCGACGTCCAGATGATGCCCGTGCGCGAACAGATGGCCTACTGGAAGAATGTGCTCGAGCTCGCCTTTCTGGACAACAAGTTCTCCCTGGACAGCTACCCCGTGGTTGGCCTCAATGGCAGCCTGCTGCATTTCGAGGCGCCGGTGCGACTGCAGGCTGATGGCGAGCAGCTGATGGCCGGGGCATTCCTGCCCTGGATCAACCGCCTGGAGATGTCCGGGGAACTGGACAAGTATGTCGTGGACCTGGCACTCAGGTTGATTCCTGTTCGCGAGCAGCCGATCTGTATCAACCTCTCCGTCGGGGCACTGGTGGAGCCGGCTTTCCTGCTCTGGCTGAGCGATCGGCTTGCCGGCGCCGGCAAGGCCGGCAACCGACTCTGGATCGAACTGCCGGAAGCCATGGCTTTCCGCCACCTGGAAGCATTCAAGCGGCTGAGCGCCCGGGCAAAATCATTTGGCTGCAAGGTGGGCATCGAGCACGTCGGACATCAACTGTCTGACCTGAGCAAGCTGCACGATGTCGGCCTGGATTACCTCAAGGTCGACGCAAGCTTTATCCGACATATTGACAGCAATCCCGCCAATCAAACCCTGCTGCGGACACTTTGCACTGTGGGCCATTCGATTGGCGTCATGGTGATTGCGGAAGGCGTGCGCAGCAGCGAGGAATGGCGTCAGCTGGAGGACTTGGGCCTGGATGGCGCCACCGGCCCGGGTGTCACCGAAATGCGCGACAAGGGCGGGCAGTAAACCGCCCCAGCACCCCATCGATGTGGCGCCAGACCGGCGCCGGGGCTCCTGTCAATCCTCGCCCAGAAGGTCCAGCCGGTTACCCAGGCGACTGCGCAGTTGCTGACGCATCAGCATCTTCTCCTGCGCAGAGGGCGGCAGCTCGGTAAACAGGATGACACCCTTGTCGATCAGCAGCTCCACCACGTCTTCCAGCACCCGCACAAAGTCCTGGTCAGTGGCACTGAGTTCCTCGGCATAACCGCCAATACCGCGCAGAAAACCATGCATTTCCGGGTCGTCGGCCGCCACAAGCTCAAGGCCCTCGCCGGGCACCTGACTGACAGCGACAATACTTCCATCGGCATCCCGTCTGACAAAGGGCATATCGCCTCCCCCAATAAAAAATCCCCGCTATCCTTGCGGACAACGGGGATTGATCATAGCCGAGTTGTTTACTGGTCGATAGTCAACTTGCCGGAATCCAGCATGCTCTGGATCACGGAACTCATGTCATCGTAGCCAGTCACCAGGTCCACGCCTTCCAGTGTCACCGTGTAGTCGACAAAGTTGGCATCACTCGGGTTGCCCTTGAAGCCGCCATCCGAACTCACCTCGATGACCGTGTCGGCACCATCCAGGGAGACCTTCAGGTAGCTAGTCAGATCGACACCTTCGGCCTCTTCACCCTGCAGCAGATCCCGCAGGTCGAGGGTGTCGGTGCCGCTGTCACCAAAGCCCACGATCGTGGCCGGCTCATCCGCACTGGCATCCGAGAGCGCAAAGGCGAATACATCGTCACCTTCCGTGGCAAGAAGCGCACCCTCGGTAGCGGATTCGGACTCCAGCTCCGACCCGGATTCAGTGCCCGCCTCGGGCTCGGATTCCGGCTCCTGCTCGGGTTCCGGGTCCTGCTCGGGCTCAGGTTCAGGGGCAAAGGCCACCGTCGTTTGTTCGGCGCCACCGAAAGACTGAACCGAGACACTGTTCGGATCGACCTCCTGGTTCTCTTCACCATTGAGATTGATCGTCAGTGTCTTGGTCACCCGGTCGCCACTGGCATCGACAAAGCTGTACTCGAAGTTCTCCGAGAGCTGCTCCTGGGCATCCATGCCATCTCGCGTCGCCCGGCTGACCTCGTAGGTGTAGCCACCATTGGCATCCACCACCAGGGTACCGTAATCCCCCGCCACGGTATTGCCAGCCGCTCCGGTCCAGACGATACCACCGCCCGCTGCCGGGCCATCGGCACCAAATCGGCCGGTTACCGTGCCGGAAAGCTCGGGCAGGTCGTCCGTAGAAGCCACCTCGGCAAACAGCTTGAAGCTGGTCGCGCGGTTCTCCTGGGTCCTGATCGAGCTGACCAGGTTGCCATTGCCGTCGAGGAAGCCGCGGACACGCACCTCGTAAACCCTGTCACCCACCGTCACCTGCTGTACCAGGCTCGGGTTGGTGATGGTGATGATGTCATCACTACGCGGGTCACTGTAACCATAGTCATTGGGGGT
The DNA here is from genome assembly GCF_054779855.1 of Haliea atlantica. NCBI lineage: Bacteria > Pseudomonadati > Pseudomonadota > Gammaproteobacteria > Cellvibrionales > Halieaceae > Haliea > Haliea atlantica. The sequence goes on from NZ_BAAGXL010000003.1 coordinate 1,099,264, forward strand.
TTCATTGTGGCCCAGCGCAACGACGGTGGAAACCGGCACCACCACCCCGTCAATCACCAGGTTGAATTCAACCTCGAGATCAACCGACTCGAGCGAACGGCTGCCACTCTGAATCGGGAAGTTGAGGTGCGTCAGCTCTCCGACCTCGAAGAGGGAGTCCACCTCGACCGGGGTGCCACCCGAAACATTCGGGTTGTAGCTGAAGTTGTATCCCGACTGTCCGTTATTCGTGGCCGGCGTGCCCCAGCGCAGGTAGACACCATTGCTGTTGGAACTCTCGTTGATTGATGGGTAGTAACCGCCAGTACCGTCTATGTCGGTCCAGTCCGCGCCCAGGCCACCGACCTGAACATCGCTGACCGGGACCGACAGTGACAGCGGGGCAATGTCATCGACTACCGGTATGTCGTCGTCGATCGAGATCACGAAGCTCGCAGTCCCCGGGTCCCCGTCGGCATCCGTGACAGTCACATCGACGGTGACATCGACGTTGTCCTCGAAGTCATCGCCCGCGTGACGCACTGGCTGGAGCAGCGTGACCTGATAGTCCGCGGAGTCACCGTCGACATTGGCGAGCTGCACCGTGAACACCTGGTTCGCGGCCTGACTGGCGTCGGTACCCGCGATATAGGCTATCAGGGTTTGCGTTCCTTCCACCCAGACTGTATCAACGCTCTGACCAGCCAGGGTCTGCAACGCCGTGGTGTTTCCGTCCGTGGAAAGCGCAATACTCCCCAGCGGCTCATCCGTACCCAGGTTGAAGTTGATCGTGCCGGAGGTTACCGGGTCATCATCACCCGGTGCCGTATCATTGTTGCCAAGTCCGGCGATGTCATCTTCATCGACAATAATATCGTTGCTGGTCGTGACCGTCGGAACCGTGTCAATCTCCTCGGGGGGCAGGGCCTCTACCGGCGCTACCTGGACATTGATGGCACCCGTCACCGCGTCACCGTCGCCATCAGTGGCACCGACGGTAAAGGGCAGTTCCTGCCCGGGCGCTGTGATCAGGTCGATCGTCTGCATCGACTGGATCTTGAGGTCAGCCGGGCTATCCGTGACGATCAGCTCGATCGCCGTGAAAGCTCCCGGCGCATTGATGACCAGATCGGCATCCCCGTTCGAGGATACCGAGCCCTCGCCCACTACCGTAGCACCATCATAGAAGACATAGTTGAAAGTGCCGCCTTGGGGTGCTTTCAGGCCAAATACCACCTGATCGGTTTCAACCTGGCGCACGTCGTAGGTGAAGGTAATTGCTTCGCCTACGGCCAGGCTATTGCCATCGCCCGCAAGGCCCTGATTGCTCGGGTTGACTTCATCATTGATACCGGTGGGTGTCGCGACGACATCACCGAAATCATAACCAGTAGTCGGGCTTCCGGCGTCAGTATTGCCGAATTGCACATCGGTCTCGACCGTACCGGCCTCGGCCTCCAGCAGGACAAATTCGTAGTTGCCATCCGGGCTCAGGGACAGTGTGAAGATATCCTGCGTGCCATCATTGGCCGTCAACACGACGGTGCCGTTGGCCAGCGTGGCGCTGCTGTAGGTCACGCCCTCCAGCTGCGGCCCGGTCAGGGTGATATCACCCCAGCCGTCGGCGCCGGGCAGGAAGCCGCTGTTGGATCCGCTATCGCTCGCACCGTCGACATTGTCCACCTGGAGGTCGGCGAAGCTGCCGATGACCGGCGTGTCGTCATCAATGGTGAGATTGAAGCTGGTGCTGGCTTCCGAGCCGTCCGAGTCAAAGACCGAGACGTTGATCGGAACCACCAGGTCACCTTCCACATCATCGGCATTCTCGGGCAGGTGATGCTGGAGCGGTTGCAGCAGGGTCACGTCGTAGTCAGCACCGGAGTCCGTGATATTGGTCACCGCGATGGTGAATACACGATCCGCAGCGGTATTGGCGTCACCATCGGCACGGTAACCGATCAGCGTATTGCTGTTGGCATCCCAGGTGGTCAGTACCGCGGTACCGTCGAGCGTTACCACATTGGTGGTGTTGCCGGTGGTGGAGAGCTGCAGGTTCTGCAGCGGAATGTCTGTCGACAAATCAAAGGTGAATGTGCCGCTAGTATCCGGGTTGGTCAGGTCATCCGGACCGCCCGGGTTACCCACAACAGACTCGATATCATCTTCGTCGACAGAAATATTTTCTGCGGAAATTGTCGGGTTGTCGGCGTCATCGATAATGGTCGAGGTGACCACGCCGTCGTCCAGCTCCACCGTCTCGTACACGCTCTGGGTAAACGACTGGTCTGCACCCGTCGCCAGCGCCACGGTGTACTGCTCACCGTTGTCGGCAAAGGCATCATCCACCAGCGCCGCACTGAACACCGCGCCGATCTGTACCGTGGTGCCCGAGGGCGTGT